>JAGBFA010000012.1 GCA_017936685.1 Alistipes sp. | reverse complement strand
TAATATCGCTACTCTTTTATTATGTAGTGGTTGTATTATCTTAAATAAAACAAAAACACCCGACTTTACATTCTTGGGTGCAAAACTGGGTGTTTGTTTTGCAATCTGCTGATTTTCAGCGTTTGTTGCGGAGAGAGAGGGATTCGAACCCCCGGTACAGTTGCCCGTACACCGCATTTCGAGTGCGGCCCGATCGACCACTCCGGCATCTCTCCTCGGTAGCCCCAGCGGAAGTTTCTTCCGTAAGAGCATGCAAATATAGATATTTTTTCGATATGTTGTAACGATAGATCGAAAAAAATCTGATTTTTTTAATGCCTGCTGCCGTGACCCGCATACGACACCGCCCGACACGGTATCGTGTCGGGCGGTGTACCTTTCGTCGGATCTGTCGGTTACTCTGCTATACGCTGCAACAGATGACTCTTAATGTCGCACCAGCGATAGAAGCCGTTGGCGTATGCCCCTATGGGCAGGGTGACCTCGTGTTCGCAGTGCAAAAGCCGGACTATCACATCGTTGCCATTGCGATAGAACATCATTTGCAGATTGACGGCCATGGGCGTGACGCGGTAAATGTTCCAGTGCTCGTGCAGCGAGTCGTAGTCGTCGGTGGTGTAGTCCATCTCGCAGATGCCCATAAGGCACATCATCGAGGTGATGCCAGAGTCGTGTATGAAACGGAGATCGGCCGAGACCGAACCTGCGGCAATGGCGCGGTCGGCGCACTCGATCATGTCGCAGATGGCGCGATGCGAATCCTTGCGCCGCCATGCGAAAAACTCCGACGGGCCGAATGGCATATAGTAGCGCATGTTGGAACACTTCCAGCATGCGATTATCTCCTCCTGGTCGAGGACCGTGGCAAGACTCTCGCCGCTCCAATCGACGTCCTGCTCGTCGGCCCACAGCGTATACAGTTCCTGCATCAGTTCGACCTGTGCGTTGCGGGTCAGAGTCTCGGGCTGTTTGAATAACAGGCGCATCAGCCGTGTGGGATCGAGATGGCTTAGGCGATACACGGCAGCTATGCTTTCGGCCTTTTCGTTTACTCCGGCATGAGCCTGGCGGTTGTCGTCGAATATGTCGCGCCAGCGTCCGCTTGCATCGCGCGTGGTACGCAGCGACGGATTGAGCTCTTTGAGACGTTCGTTGTTGGCTGCCATGCTGATGATGCAGCGCGGGACAAGCGTTGAGCGGCTGCGGATCTCGGTGCCCTCGGCGGCGAATATCTCGGGCATGCGCTGCCACATGCGTTCGGCAATGGCGCGGTGCTCCTCCACGCCGCGCTGCGACAGCTCACCCCAGCGCGAGTGTGCATTGTCGGTCATGGCGCGCACGATGCCGAGACAGCGTATGCCTTCATCGGTCAGCCGCCCGTTGTCGGCAGCCTGTTGCAGTGTGGCCAAAGGAGCCGTATAACGGCTTTCACCCTCCAAGAAACGCGATCCGTGGCGGCCGTAGTGGCTGAGGTAGAACAGCGTGTAGCCCTCGGGTACGGGCGACAGAGAGGAGGGTTCGTATTCGTAGCTGTGATAGATGTCGGCCGCACGTGCGATATTGCGCCGCACTTCGGCCTCGGCATCTTGGGCATAGATGTCGACCGCGCATGCCAGTAATGCACAGACTGATACGATGAACGACAGGGACTTTCTCATGGCGAATCTATTTTATCGTTAGTTTCAATGTGCAGGCTATGTCGGCCGAGGAGCTGCCTATGTATATCGTGTAATCTCCCGGATTGGTGCGCCACGAGTGGCTGTCAGCGTCCCAGAACGCGAAGTCGCGCTTCGAGAGAGTGAACTCCACCGACGCGCTCTGCTGCGGGTCGAGTTCGATCTTGCGTATGCCTTTCAGCTCTTTCGGCGGACGTACCACCGTCGGGCAATCCTCTCCAATATAGAGCTGTATTACCTCCTTGCCGCGCCGATCTCCCGTATTTCTGATACGCACGCGTATGGTTGCGGTGTCGTTGCCAGATAGTTTGCTGCCGCCGACCGCCTGCGGCTTGTCGATCGAGAATGTCGTGTACGACAGTCCGTAGCCGAATGGAAACAGCGGTTCGATATTGCGGTATTCGTACCATCGGTAACCGACCAGAACCGACTCTTCGTACACCACGTCGTAGGGCATGATGAAGTGCTCGTTGCGCACACGGTCGTAGAACGATGCTCCGTGCGGCATGGTTCCGCAGGCCGGCGAGTCGGCGAACGAGCATTCGATGGTCATGGGCAGCTTGCCCGAGGGGTTGACGCGGCCGGCGAGTATGTCGGCTATGGCATCGTAGCCGTTTTGCCCGGGATACCAGCCGTAGACGAGTGCCGCACAGCGGTCGCTCCACGCCGTCATGTCGATGCCCGAACCGCTGTTGACTATGACGATGGTGTTGGGATTAAGCTCCACGGCACGGCGCACGGCACGCTCGTCGGCTTTGGGCATGGCGAACGGCCGCTCAACGCCTTCGGTGTCGTAAGTGCCTGTTGTTATTATGACTACGTCAGCCGACCGCAACTCCTCGTCGGAGGGTTTGGGGCTTACCGTCACGCGGCCCAGACGGCTCAGTGCGGCTCGCGGCGTTACGATGTCGTAGCCCTCCACGCGTGCGGCACCGCCGCCGCGGGGCAGTTCGTCGATCCAGCGTCCGGTGAGCAGTATGTTGCGGCTCGTGTCGCGGAGCGGCAGTATGCCGTTGTTACGCAGCAGCACCGTGCCTTCGGCCGCCACGTCGTATGATGTCCGGACGTGCGCCGGCAGACTGTCTGTCAGTTCGGGGCGATATTTGTCGCCCGACAGGATACGGTCGTACAGTCCGAAGGCTATCGAGGTGGCGATGGTGGGGCGTATCATATCCTCGATCTGTCGCTCGGTTATCTCGCCGCGGTCGACCAACGAGCGTATGTCGCTGGTGAGGTAGAAGTAGTCTTCGCCCGGCATGTCGATGTTTTGTCCCGACTCCACCACCTTGCGCCAGTCGTATATCGACCGCCAGTCGGACATGACGGCTCCGCGGAAACCGAACTCGCCGCGCAGCAGATCGGTGATGACCTGCCGACTCTGTCCGCACCACTCGCCGTTGAGACGGTTATAGGCCGTCATTACCGTCGCTGCGCCTGCCTCTATTCCTGCCACGAATGCCGGAGTGTAGATCTCGCGTATGGCGCGTTCGTCGACTATGGAGTTGGAGCGTCGGCGATACCACTCGGTGTTGTTGGCCAGAAAGTGTTTCAGGCATGCGAGCGTTCCGGTCGACTGCATGCCCGTAACGTATGCCTCGACCATGCGCGCTGCCAGAAACGGATCCTCGCCCAGATACTCGAAGTTGCGCGAGCATTGCGAGTTGCGATATATGTTCATGCCCGGTCCGAGCAGAACCTCCACGCCCGATGCCCGACACTCCTCACCCACGCCGCGGGCATAGCGGTGTGCCAGCTCGGGCGAGAATGTCGCCGCCAGCATTATCGGAGCCGGAAATGCCGTCGAACGCTCGATCTGACGCACCATCGTCGGGTCGGGCAGATTGAGGTTGAGCCGCAGCCCCTGTGTGGCGTCGGAGGTGAAGACGTAGGGTATGCCCGCTTCGGGCACGCCTGGCAGGAAGAACTTGTCGTAGCCTCGCATCATGGCAATCTTCTGGTCGAGCGTCAGACGGCCGATCATGCTGTCGGCCTGCCGGTAGGCTTCGTCCCACGACATGATTTGCTGCGCCGCGACGCTCCGCGCCAAGGCCAGCGAGCAAAGCAGCAGGATAAATGTTTTAGCTTTCATAATCAATCAAGGTAGTCTTAGTAGTTTGTTACGGAGTCAAAGATACGAATAAGCGAGGACAAAAGCAAACTTGTTTGCATTTTGCCGAGCGAGAGTATTTTCGGCGATAGCCAAAGTGCGAATAAGCGAGTGCAATGATAAATTTATTTGCTTTACCTACGACTTATTCGTATATTTGCCCGAATTAAATATAATGTATTATGGAGATCGATATAGAGGCTCGCGCAGAAGCGGCGCGTGCCAATTTCAAATCGGGATATAACTGTGCGCAGTCGGTGGTGATGGCCTATGCCGATATAATAGGTCTGGACAAGGAGTTTGCCGCCAAGATGTCGGCATCGTTCGGCGGCGGCATGGGACGCATGCGCGAGGTGTGCGGTACGGTCAGCGGCATGTCGATGCTGGCAGGGTTTCTGTCGCCTGCGACCGATCCGTCGAATATGGCGCAGCGCAAGGCCAACTATGCACTGGTGCAGGATTTCGCAGGCAAGTTCCGTGCGGAGAACGGCTCGATCGTCTGCCGCGAGCTGCTGGCGTTGGACGGAACGCAGCCTTCGGCACAGCCCTCGGAGCGCACGCCGGAGTATTACCGCCGCCGTGCGTGCGCCGATTATGTGGCTGCGGCGGCACGTATCGTAGGCGAGTATATTGCAAACAATAAATAGCAGGGTAGCGATGTTGAAAGGATTGCTTTTCGACATGGACGGTGTCCTTGTCGATAATCTCGAAATACACAAACAGGCATTCGGAATATTTTTCGAGCGTTACGGATTGCATAAGTCGGCCGAGGAGTTGAGTCGCGTGTTCGGTATGGGCAATGACGACATCATGCGCGCCGTGATGCCGCATGACATCATCGAGAGTGTCGGACTGCGGGAGTTAGGATATGAAAAGGAGGCCATATACCGTGAGCTGTATGCTCCGAAGATACACCCCGTGGCGGGACTGACGGATCTGCTGGCGGCCTGCGGGACGGCCGGTGTAAAGTGCGCCGTCGGTTCGTCGGGCTGTACCGACAATGTCAACTTCGTGCTCGATTCCTGCAACCTGCGCCGATATTTCTCGGCGACGGTGGCCGGCGACAAGGTGTCGAAGTGCAAGCCCGATCCGGAGATCTATCTGACTGCGGCCGCGGCGATAGGTGTCGATCCGTCGCAGTGCGTCGTGTTCGAAGATGCCGAAGCCGGTATCGAGGCGGGCAAACGCGCCGGAATGAAGGTCATAGCATTGAGCACCACCTTTACGGCCGATTTCCTTGCCGCGACACAGGCGGATATGATCATCGCCGATTTTACGCAGATAGACATAGAGCGTATAGATGCGCTCCTCACCGAGTAGAGTCATGGCGAAGAACAAGATTGAGAAGACCAATGCCGCGCGGCTGCTCGACAGGGCGGGTGTGGCCTATCGGCTGGTGCCCTACGAGGTCGATGAAGAGAACCTTGCAGCGACGCATGTGGCCGAGCAGTTGGGCGAAGATATAGCGACGGTGTTCAAGACGCTCGTGCTGCGAGGTGACCGCACCGGGCTGTTCGTGTGTGTGATTCCGGGCGACCACTCGGTCGACTTGAAGGCTGCGGCCAAGGTGTCGGGCAACAAAAAGGCCGATCTGATCCCGATGAAAGAGCTGTTGCCGTCGACGGGCTATATTCGCGGCGGCTGCTCTCCGATCGGTATGAAACGGCCGCTGCCGACATATATTCATGAGAGTTGTCTGCGTCACGGGCAGATATATATAAGTGCCGGAGTCAGAGGATTGCAGCTGTGTCTGTCGCCGTCGGATCTTATATCATACGTCGGTGCGACGGTGGCTGAAATCAGCCGCGAGGGCGAGTGATGGCTAAGATGGATTAAGCGGGGATCTCCTCGCTTATTTTTTTGACGCTCTTTGCCGGAATCGATATCGATACGGCCGCCACTTCGATCGAGACGACGAACCTTCCCCGGCCGTTGCGGCGAACCATGACACCGCGCACGCCGCAGAACATGCCTTCGGTGATCTCCATCCGATCGCCCGATTTGAGCTCGGCCGCAGACATCGTTTCCCATTGCAGGCTCCTTATGCGCGAGTTGCAGACGGTGATGAAATCGTGCATCTGTCGTTCGTCTATGGTGACGGGGCTTTTGCTCTCGGGATTCATTATGTAGCAGATGGGTAGAGCGGTCGATTGCTTTATATGTTTGATTTGCGGCGGCTCGATGCGCACGAATATCAGGTTGTGAATGGCCGGAACGATTGCCTTACGCTTGCGTCCCGATACTACGCGCTCGACGGTCTGCATGGGAATGAAAGTCTCTACTCCGAGGTCGTCGAAGTAGCCCTTTACCTTCATCTCCCGCTGATAGGTCACTCGGAGTGCATACCAATATTTCTGCGTATCGATCATGCGTATTCACATTAAACTATTGCAAATATACGAAATTTATCGATTTATTTTGTCAAAAGAAAAATAATACCTACATTTGCACCACCAAAAACGGAGATCACTCCATTTGGTGCAATGAATTCGTAGCTCAGTCGGTAGAGCACAACACTTTTAATGTTGGGGTCCCGGGTTCGAGCCCCGGCGAGTTCACAGCCGCTCTCTCATAAGAGCGGTTTTTTTTGTTTCGAGGTGTCGGGTCTTGCGGCGGCAGTTGGGGTTTCTTGCGAAACCCTGCGGTGCGGGAGTCTGTCGCTTTCGGTGCAAGCACCAAACCTCCGCCTCCCACGCCGCCGTCTCTTCGAGCCGCTGCCGCCTATGTCCGGTATAACGCACTATCTTGATGCCGGCTGTGCACTTGCCGTCGCTCTCACTTATGGCGGGTTGCCGGAATAGGATATATTTTATTTCAGAGGTATTCCGGCGACGGCTGCGCCGTTCGAGCCCCGGCGAGTTCACAGCCGCTCTCTCAGGAGAGCGGTTTTTTTTGTTTCGAGGTGTTGGGGTTTGCGGCGGCAGTCGGGGTTTCTTGCGAAACCCTGCGGTGCGGGAGGCTGTCGCTTTCGGTGCAAGCACCGAACCTCCGCCTCCCGTGCCGCCGTCTCTTCGAGCCGCTGCCGCCACGGTCCGGTATAACGATTATCTTGATGCGGGCTGTGCACTTGCCGTCGCTCTCACTTATGGCGGGTTGCCGGAATAGGATATGTTTTATTTCAGAGGTATTCCGGCGACGGCTGCGCCGTTCGAGCCCCGGCGAGTTCACAGCCGCTCTCTTAAGAGAGCGGTTTTTT
>JAGBFA010000011.1 GCA_017936685.1 Alistipes sp. | reverse complement strand
CGTGAGAATCTCTCTCTTGCACGACAAATCCCAGTCCGACAACCGCGCTCCCGCCCGCGAGACTCCCACGGTCGGGCGATGCCCTCCCTCGGAGTGACAAACCACCTGACAACGCCCCACCACGGGACGCGAAACTAAGTCTGCCACGCCCCACAAGGAGCGCGATAGGTCGCGCGACCAAAGTCCCCTCCGAGGAGGGGATTTAGGGGAGGGTAAAACCTGTATAACGACGCAAGCCGTCGCTCTATTGTCGACGTTTGTTTTGGGGTCAGAATTATAAAACGGCGTAAGCCGTAGCTTCGGTGGTCGCTATTGGTTATGCGATTGAAAATCGCGACGTGAGAATCTCTTTCTCTTGCGCGACAAGTCCCCGTTCGGTAACCGCACTCCCGACCGCGAGACTCCCACGTCGCCTGCGGCTCCTCGGAGTGACAGCAAAGTGTGTCCTGTCATTCTGAGTGAAACAACGTGAAACGAAGAATCCGGTTGTGGACGATGTGCGAAGTAAACAAGCCTAATCTTCCCCAACCAGATGTTTGACCTGCGGTCTTCCTCCTTCGCGTTTCGGCAAAAGAAGTAAACTTCTTCTGCTCTCGACTTGTCGTCGGTTTACTCCGTCCAACATGACAGAGCTGTGGCCATATTGAGCCCGTAATGCAGCACGGGAGAGCAACGATCGTTGCTCTCCCGTGGCGTATTGAGTTGTGCTGCACCGTTGTCCGTTGCGCGTCGTTGTCCATTGCGCAGCGCGGACGGTGTGTCGTGCACGCGGATTACTTGATGCGCTCGTAGTACTCGCGGGTGCGGGTGTCGACGCGGATCTTGTCGCCCGTGTTGATGAACAGGGGAACCTTGATCGTTGCACCGGTATTGACCGTGGCGGGTTTGAGCGAGTTGGTCGAGGCCGTATCGCCCTTGATGCCCGGCTCGGTGTAGGTCACCTCCATATCGACGATGGGAGGAAGCTCGGCCGAGAGGACGATCTCCTTGTCGGTGTGGAACATCACCTCGACGATCTGGCCGTCGGCCATAAGGTCGTAGTTGTTGATCAGGTTCTTGTCGATGTTGATCTCCTCAAAGGTCTCCGTGTGCATGAAGTGCGCACCCAGATCGTCCTCGTAGGTGAACTGATAGGGGCGACGCTCGACGCGCACCTGCTCGATCTTCTGTCCTACCGACGAGAAGGTGTTTTCTATCACGCGGCCGTTTTCCAAATTCTTCAACTTAGAGCGCACGAATGCGGGACCCTTGCCCGGTTTGCAATGCTGGAAATCGACGACGATAAAGGTCTTGCCGTCCATTTCGATGCACATGCCGATCTTGATGTCTGCTGCTGTAATTGTCATAATCGTATATGTATTAAATTAAATATCTCGCAAAAAGACGTGCAAAAATAGAAAAAAAATACGTTATCGTCAATTAATTCGCCATTTATCTGCCGCGAGCGGGTCAATACCACCAGTCGACGGTCCATTTGCCGTCGTTCTCCGACAGGCGGGCGTTGCCCGAAACGGGTTGGCCGTCGATCACCAACTCGACATCGATGCGGCGATAGCGGCCGTCCCACGACATCTCGCCCAGACGGAACGAGTCGAGTCGGGTATGCTCGGCCAGATGCTCGATCACATCTTCACGATCGTCGTTGTCATCATCGTCGTGCATGGCGTAGCGGCACATATCGTCGTCGTCACCGCGCTGCCATGCCTCGAAGAATGCCGTCAAGACGGCTTCGGGCGTGGTGGGATAGGCGAACCAAATCTTCCATACGCCGAATGCGGCCAATGCTACGGCTATGACGGCTGCCGAGGCTATGATCCAGTTGCGTTTGCGGTGCGAAACGCGTGCTATGGGCGAGGCCTGCTCGTCGGCTGCCACTCCGTTGTCGGTTATCTGACCGCAGTAAGGACAGAAGCGTGCGTCGTCCTCGATCTGCTTTCCGCATTTGGTACAAAACATATTATTATAATTTAATGGTTATACATTTCTCTCATCGCCCCAGCGTTCGCGCTCGGTCTCTATGCCAGCCATCGACACAGCGCGGAGCGTGACGCTCATGCACAACTCGTCGATGGTCGCGGCCTTGATATAGAACGACGGCGAGGCGGGTAATATTATGCCGCCGGCCTGGGTCAGGGCGGTCATGTTGCGCAGGTGTATGAGCGAGTAGGGTGCCTCGCGCACGACGAGTATCAGCCGGCGACGCTCTTTGAGCATCACGTCGGCCGCACGCTCGATAAGCGAGTGCGACACGCCGGCGGCTATGCGCCCCAGCGTACCCATCGATGCCGGTACGACGATCATAGCGTCCCACTCGGCCGAGCCGCTGGCCACCGATGCCGTCATGTCGTCGTTGTCGAAGCGGCGTATGCGGCCGTCGTCGGGCAGACAGATGCCCTCGTGCGATATGACCTTGCGCGCGTTATCACTGACGATCAAGGCAATAGACTCCACCTCGTCGGAGGCGAGCAGGCACTCCAATGTCTGACGCGCATATATTGCGCCGCTGGCTCCGGTGACGGCTACTACGATATTCATCTGCTACAACTCTATTATTTTACACTTCAATCCTAATGACGATATCTTTTTGAGCGTGGCCGGCAGGGCGTGGCTCATGTTGCGGAACGACTTGGCACTGTCGTGGAAGGCGATGATGTCGCCGCCGCGTATGTCCTTTATCACACCGCGCAGACACTTGCGCGGCGATACGGCGCGGTTGTAGTCGCGCGACAGCACGCTCCACATCACAATCTTGAAGCGTTGGCCGACCACCCGCATCTGCGAGGGGGTGACACGCGCGTAGGGCGGACGGAACAGCTCCGAGCGCACGATCGACGAGGCGAAATCAATATCCTCGATATAGCGTTCGAGCGGCATGCCCCACCCCTTCTGGTGGGAGTAGGTGTGGTTGCCCACCTTGTGACCGGCATCGAGAATCCTTTGATATAGATCGGGATACATCTCGGCGTTCTTGCCCAGGACGAAGAATGTGGCCTTGGCGTCGTACTTCTCCAATGTCGAGAGTATCCACTCCGTCACGCCGGGCGTGGGACCGTCGTCGAATGTGAGGAATACGGCTTCGGGATCGTCGATACGCCATATCATATCGGGATACAATCGGCGTATGAAGCCGGGCGGATTGATTCTCATCGGAAATTGCCAATCAAAGTTAAACATTGCAAAAATAGCTTTTTTTTCGTAAATCGGGAAATTTTGCTATCTTTGTCGATGACATTGTCCTGAAAAGCGTGCTATTTGCATGTGACGACGAGATGTCGAGAAAAACCTATCGCTATGAAAAGATCTCTTTTATACTTCGCCGCCCTCTGCCTGACCCTCTTTGCGTCGGTCGGCTGCCGCGGTCTTATGTCCGACGGCCGCACCTCGCTCGGCCGCCCCTACGAACTGTTGGTGATATGCCCCGACGAGCAGTGGCAGGGTGCACTGGGCGATACGCTACGCTCGCTGTTGGAGGCGCAGGTGCCGCGTCTGAATACGCCCGAGACATATTTCGACATAAACCACACCACCAAGCAGCGCATGAACGATCTGCTGAACAAGCAGAGCAACATACTCACCGTGTCGTTCGATTCGCTGCGCACCGCCACCGATATGATGGTGCAGTACGACTATACGGCCAAGCCGCAGATCATAGTGTCTCTGAAAGCCACCTCGCCCGAATCGGCTCTGGCATATCTCTCCGAGCACGGCGACGCACTTATGCGGGTGTTGGAGATGGCCGAGCGCGACCGTGATCTGGATATGTTCCGCAATCTGAGAGACGAGGAGAAAAGCCGCCTTTTCGAGGAGCATACCGGCTTGAACATGACCATCTTGCAGGGCTATTTCAAGGCTAATACGGTCGACGACCGCATATTGTGGCTGCGCAAGGACTACAATCGCATGAGCCAGGACATATTCGCATTCAGCTATCCCTGCACCGATCGCACCGATCTTACGGCCGAGTGGTTGGAGCGTGCCATCGACAACCGTCTGGCCAAGATCCCCGGTCCGTCGGCCGGATCGTACATGCAGATTTCGAAGGAGATGCCGCCCATATACTCCACATTTAAAATAGGTGACCGCTACTGGTTCGAACTGCGCGGCCTGTGGGACGTCTACGGCGACTTCATGGGCGGTCCGTTCGTGAGCTATTCGACCATCGATATGGATACGGCACAGATCACGACCATCGTTTTCTCGGTCTATGCGCCGCAGTTGGACAAGCGCGACTACATTCGCGAGATGGAGCATCAGATCTATACCATAACCAAGTGACGGCCAAAGCCGCCGTTGCTGAATATTCCCGGGTGCCGCTGTGCCCGGGATTTTCATGCCTTTGCCGTCTCTCTTCGGCCGCCGCTGTTTTGGTACTGTCGTAAATTCAGGTGGGGAGGCGAGACTCCCGCGGTCGGGCATGCGTCCTGCATCGGAGTGACATTCTGGTGTCCTGTCATTTCGAGCGCGAGCGAGAAATCTGTGCGCGACTATTTCCACTATTCTGTCATTCTGAGGAGCGTGCTATGCACGCGACGTGAGAATCTCTGTTGCGCTACAAATCCCTGTGCGGCAAACACGCTCCCGACGGCGAGACTCCCACGTCGCCTGCGGCTCCTCGGAGTGACAGTGCGTGTACAGAGACTCCCGCGGTCGGGCATGCGTCCTGCATCGGAGTGACAGCATCATGTCAATGCACGACCTATGACGCAGGGTGAAGAACGCCGGACAAAGGGGGGGGGCGGAGTTCGAAGAATTATGCGTATATTTGCATTCGGAAAAAACAAACGATAACCCGAACTGAAAACAATGAGTCCCGTTACAGTCATAATCACCGTAGTCCTTTACATAGCCGTACTTTTCGCCGTGGCACTGATGGCATCGCGCCGAACGGACAATGCCGGCTTTTTCACCGGCGGCCGCCGCACCCACTGGGGCGTGGCCGCTCTGGCAATGGTCGGTGCCGCCATATCGGGCGTGACGTTCATATCGGTCCCCGGGTCGGTCGCCGCCGACGGCTTCTCCTACATGCAGATGGTCGCAGGCTTCATCGTAGGCTATATGATCATAGCCTTCGTGCTCATACCGCTCTTCTACCGCATGGGCGTGGTGTCGCTCTACGAGTATCTCGACCGACGCTTCGGCATCGGCTCGCACCGCACCGGCGCGTGGTTCTTCTTCGCCTCGAAGATGCTCGGGGCCTCGATCCGCGCATACGTCATCTGCGCCGTGTTGCAGGTGCTGGTATTCACACCCTACGGCATACCGTTCTGGGTCAATGCCGTCATACTCATGACTCTCGTCTGGCTCTACACCCGCCGCGGCGGCGTGCAGTCGGTAATCTGGACCGACCTGCTGAAAACGGCGTGTCTGATAGGCAGCGTGGTACTGTGCATCGTCTTCATGATGAAGGAGCTGGGCATGGGCATCGGGCAGGCTGCCGAGAGCGTCGGCTCGCACGACTTCTCGCGCATGTTCTTCTTCGACGACCCCTCGGACAGACGCTACTTCTGGAAGCAGTTTCTCTCCGGCATATTCATGGTCATAGCCATGACCGGACTGGATCAGGACATGATGCAGCGCACGCTCTCGTGCCGCAACTATCGCGACTCGCAGAAGAACATGGTCATATCCATCATATTGCAGACGGCGGTCATATTTCTCTTCTTGGTGCTCGGCACGCTCTTCTACATATTCCTCGCCCAGCGCGGCATACACAACGGTGCGGAGTCGCTCTTCCCCATGACCGATGCCGGCGGAAGCGCGGTCATCGACAAGAGCGACGCAGTGTTCTCCTACGCAGCCACGCAGTGCGGCCTGCCGCTTATGGTCGGCATTCTGTTCGTGCTGGGGTTGATCTCGTCGACATATTCGGCCGCCGGATCGGCTCTGACGGCACTCACCACCTCGTTCACGATCGACATTCTCGACGGCCGCAAGCGCGGCGACGAGGCCTCGCTGACACGCATGCGCAAGCGCGTGCATACGGCAATGGCCGTCATGATGTGTCTCTGCATACTCGCCTTCGAACGCTGGGGCAACGCCAGCGTCATACAGCTGGTCTACACCGTAGCCAGCTACTCCTACGGACCCATACTCGGCATGTTCGGCTTCGGCATACTCTGCCGCCGCGAGGTGCGCGACCGATGGGTGCCGGCCGTGGCCGTAGCGGCTCCCGTCATCTGCCTGCTGTTGCAGAGCAACTCCGAGAGATGGTTCGGCGGCTACCGTTTCGGCTACGAGATACTTATCATCAACGCCGCGCTGACGGCCGCAGGATTGGGGCTGTTGTCGCTCAAAAAATCTAAGGTATGATACTCATAGCCGACAGCGGATCGACCAAATGCCACTGGGCGATATGCGGCAGCGGCAGCAGTCCGGTGCATCTTGCTACTGACGGGCTCAACCCCTTTGCTTGCAGCGACGAGAAGATCTCGGCGACGCTCGATCAGCAGGTCATGCCACATGTGGCCGCCCACGAGATCGAAGCCGTGTACTTCTACGGCGCAGGCTGCATCTTCGAGGGTGCCGAGCGCATCGGTCGGGCACTGCAAGAGAGATTTCCGCAAGCCCGAACGGAGGTAGAGAGCGACATGCTCGGGGCGGCGCGTGCACTGTGCGGCCATAGCGGCGGCATAGCGTGCATACTCGGCACGGGATCGAACAGCTGTCTCTACGACGGGGAGCGCATCACGGCCAACGTCCCGCCGCTGGGCTACGTGCTCGGCGACGAGGGCAGCGGAGCGCACATAGGCCGTCTGGTCGTGGCCGACATACTCAAAGGCCTGATGTCGGAGCAGCTGCGCGAAGCACTCTACCGAGAATGCGCCACCTCTTACGCCGAGATCATCGACCGCGTATATCGTCAGCCGCAGGCCAACCGTTATCTGGCCGGTTTTGCCGAGTTCGCCGCCCGTCATATCGACGATGCGGCCGTGGCCGCCTGCGTCGACAGGGCTTTCGACGCCTTCATCGAGCGCAACGTCATGCAGTATGCCACCGAAGGCCGCACCGTGGGCTTCGTCGGCTCGACGGCATATTTCTTCCGCGAGAGGCTGCTGCTCTCTCTCGAGCGGCACTCGCTGCTGCCGGGGCGCATCATGCGCTCGCCAATCGACGCACTCATTGCCTACCACGGACACAATATAATGTAACGCACACTCGTTTGCAATCTACAAATGGAATTTACGAAAATCACGGAACAACCGTCGCCATACGACGATCTCGACCGAATGTCGACAGCCGAGATCCTGCACGCGATCAACGCCGAAGATCATAAGGTGGCCGACGCAGTGGCATTAGCCATACCCGCCATCGAACGTCTGGTGGAGGTTCTTGTAGGGCGCATGCGCCGCGGAGGCCGTCTGTTTTATATAGGTGCCGGCACGAGCGGCCGTCTCGGCGTGCTCGATGCCTCGGAGATACCGCCAACGTTCGGCATGCCGCCGTCGCTGGTGGTGGGTGTAATCGCCGGCGGCGAACGTGCCCTGCGCTCGCCCGTCGAGGGTGCCGAGGACGACACCGAACAGGGGTGGAGAGACCTCGCAGCACACGACATCAACTCTCGCGACACACTCGTGGGCATAGCCGCCTCGGGCACCACGCCATACGTGGTGGCAGCCGTGCGGCGCGCCCGCGAGAACGGCATCTTGACCGCCGGCATCACCAGCAACCCCTCCTCGCCGCTGAGCCGCGAGGCCGAGATAGCCATAGAGATGGTCGTGGGACCGGAGGTGGTCACCGGCAGCTCGCGCATGAAGTCGGGCACCGGCCAGAAGATGATATGCAACATGATCACCACCTCGGCGATGATAGCCTTGGGGCGTGTCAAGGGCAGCCGCATGGTCAACATGCAGCTCTCGAACGCCAAGCTCGTCGACCGCGGCACACGCATGATCGTCGAGGGCACGGGGTTGTCCTACGACGAAGCCCACCGGCTGTTGCTGCTGCACGGATCGGTGAGCGAGGCTTTGAAAATTTTTAACGAGAAATAGCTGTTTTTATTAAAAATTTCCTATCTTGCGAAACTTTATTTAACAAATTTATATTTATGCACAAATATCTGATATCAATTCTCTGTTTTGCGACGATGATCGCCTGCACACAGGATCCCGATCAGGGCCGGCAGATCGAAGTCGATACGACACGCTCGAAGATAATCAATTCGGCCGACGGAGCCATCGGCGGAGAGATTCTCGTGAAGTTCACGGCCGAGGCGGCCGAGAGGATCGGTGCCTTGACAACCCGCTCGGGCATAGAGCAGGTCGACCAGATCATGAACAGCATCTCTGCACGAAGCATCGAACGCGTATTCCCCGTCGACGAAGCCAATACCGAGGCCACTCACCGCTCGGGACTGCACCAGTGGTATCTGCTCTCGTTCGACGAAGATGCCGATTTGCAGCAGGTGGCCGAGCGTCTGGCCGCCATCTCGGAGGTGGCGCGCGTGCAGTACAATGCCCGCGTCAAGCGCGCCGAGGTATGCAAGCCGATAGTGGGCGACGAGCCGGCCGCGATATCGCAGGCCACGCGCGCTGCGGCACCGTTCAACGATCCCCGTCTCTCGTACCAGTGGCACTATATGAACGACGGTTCGCTCGGCACGCTGGCCAAGGCCGGAGCCGATGTCAACCTCTTCGAGGCATGGAAGCTCTCGACGGGCGATCCGCGCATCATCGTGGCGGTGGTCGACGAGGGTGTCATGCACTCGCACGAGGACCTCAACGCCAACATGTGGGTCAACGAGAAGGAGCTGAACGGCAAGAGCGGCAGCGACGACGACGGCAACGGCTACAAGGACGATATCTACGGATACAACTTCGTTCACAATACCGGCAACATATCGTGGTCTAATCCGCAGGACGTGGGTCACGGAACACATATAGCCGGCACGATAGCCGCCGTCAACGGCAACGGCATCGGCGTATGCGGCATCGCGGGCGGCGACGCTACCCACAAGGGCGTGCGCGTCATGTCGTTGCAGATATTCTCGGGCGACGACGGAGCCTCGATGGCCAATACGGCCAAAGCCATAAAGTATGCCGCCGACAACGGAGCCGTCATACTCCAATGTTCGTGGGGCTACGACGGAGGAACCTTCACCAGCGACACGGCATTCAACCGTTCGTGCTCGATAGAGAAGGAGGCCATCGACTACTTCATCGCCAATGCCAAGGCCGAGGGCATCATCGACGGCGGCATAGCCATATTCGCTGCGGGCAACGAGACATCGGACGTTCCGGGCTACCCCGGCGCATACTACAACTACATATCGGTTGCCAGCATGTCGTCGGACTACCGCGCCGCATATTATACCAACTACGGTACCGGCACCAACATAACGGCTCCGGGAGGCGACAGCTCCTACGGCGTGGCATACTCCGTATATTCGACACAGACCAATGCCTACGGCAAGTACGGCTATATGCAGGGTACGTCGATGGCATGTCCCCACGTATCGGGTTGCGCCGCATTGGGACTCTCGTATGCGGCACAGATAGGCCGCAAGTTCACGGCCAACGAGTTCCGCAGCCTGCTGCTCACGTCGGTATGGGACATCGACCAGTACCAGACCGGAACAAAGACATCATACGACGCATACGACCGTCCGTTCACGCTCAATCTGGCCGATCTGAAAGGCAAGATGGGTTCGGGCTATATCGACGCATATCGTCTGCTGCGCAATGTCGAGGGCACTCCCTGCATCTACATGCAGGCGGGAGCCGAGCAGCGTCTGTCGCTTTCGCAGTTCTTCGGCGAGAACAGCAAGTCGCTGACCTACAAATCTGTCGAGATATCCAATAGCGACATGCAGAATCTGGGCATCACCACGGCACCGGCCATCACCGACGGCATCTTGCTCATCAACTGCTCGAAGACCGGTACGGCCATCGTCACCGTAAAGGCCATCGTGGGCGGCAAGAATGTCGGCGGATCGGCCATGGGCGGCATGGAGGTAACACGCAAATTCGCCCTTGTGGTACGCAACCGCGTATCGGATAACGGAGGTTGGTTATAGTAATAATATTCAGAATACTCAGACATGAAAAAATATATCTTATATACTCTCTTCTCCCTGCTGTTCGCATCGGTCTTTACCGCATGCGACAAAGACTCCGACACCGCCTCGACCCAGATCGAGATCAAGGGAGTGGACGTGACAACGACATCTAAGACAGCAAAAATATCGATCACACAGCCCCGCGTCATCAAGGACGGCGCGGCGCAGCAGGTGCGTTCGGTGGGCATACGCTATCGCGTCGCAGGCAGCAGCGAGTGGATCAATGCGGCCGCAACGACCGCCGGCACGGAACATTATGTGATCAACCTCGACGGACTGACCCCCAATACGCAATACGAATATGTGGTATGGATCACCGTCGACTCAGGCACCGAGATGGCTCAGAAGGACTATTTCACTACGCAGGATACGGCCTTGGAGGCTACCTTCGGCGACATGCAGCTCTCTATTGTAGCCGGAGGCATGCGCCTGTCGGTGGCATCGTTCAAGGTATCCGTCGACGAGCAGGTCGTCGAGCCGGACAGATGCGGAGCCGATTACAGAGCCAAAGGCGCATCGCAATGGATATCGCTTTCCAATGTCGTGTTCAATAACGACGGGGGCTTCACGGTCGACATCGCAGCGGCCGAGCTGACGTTCGACACGACATACGAAGCCCGCGCATGGGTCGAGGTAGGCGGCAAAAAGGTATATTCGCAGCGCACCGTCGAGCGACTCTACGAGAAGAGCGAGTTGCAAGAGATCATGGGCGAATGGAGACTTGCCGAGTGGCACGGTTCGGCCGATCTGCAATTCGCCGTATACCTCAGCATCTCGGCCGACGGAGAGTTCACCCTCTGGCAAAAGTTGCAGAGCGTCGAGTGGCAGAAGTTCACCGGCACGGTCGAGTTTACCAACAATACGGTAAGCGGCGTTTACAGCGACGGCAAGGCGTGGTCGACATCATACACCGTCGAGCGCGACGGCAACAATATGATATGGGTCGGCTCGAACGACGCCACCGACCGCTCGGTATATGTTCCGGCCGAGATACCCGACGATCTGAGCAAGATGCGTCTGTCGGCCACCACACGCACGGGCGAAAGATTCCTCTGACGCGCAGTATCTGCCAGTCAAGACAAGGGCGAGTGCCGAAACTCATATTTCGGCACTCGCCCTTCAAGCGTATCTCAGCCACCGGACGGGACCATACTCCGGATCAGTCATAAATTCCGGCGGAGGGAGGGACTGAGAGAGAGATTCTCACGTCGCGTGCATGGCACGCTCCTCAGAATGACAGGCAGCCTGTCACTCCGAGGAGCCAAAGGCGACGCGGGAGTCTCTTCACTCAAACTATCACTCCGATGCAGAACGAATACCCGACCGTGGAAGTCTCGCCTCCCCACCGTAATTTAAGACAGTGCCCATACCCCACCGCACCGCATGACAATACATAGAAAAACAAGAGGAGCGCATGTATCATGCACTCCTCTTTGGCTTTCGGCAGAACGTCTGTTACTTGGCGTTCTTCTTATCGTAGCGTTTTGCGTAACGGCTCATAAACTTATCCACACGACCGGCGGTGTCCACCAACTTCATCTTGCCCGTGTAGAACGGGTGAGATGTGTTAGAGATTTCCATCTTGTATACGGGATAGGTTTCGCCGTTCACCTCGATGGTCTCTTTTGTCGAAACGGCGGACCTGCACAAAAACACGTGGTCGTTCGACATGTCCTTGAACGCCACTAAACGATAATTTTCCGGATGAATACCCTTTTTCATTTCGTCTTTTTGTTTAATTAAGTACTTAATTCGCCGCAAAGATAATAAAAAATTTTTGTCCGGCAACTTATGCCGCCTGTTTTCCGGATATTTTTTACAAATCCTCCGCACCTCTTCCCCGAATACCGGCCGAGTATCCGAGTTCTGTTCTTGCGCGGTATGGTCGAATAGCAGCCGACAAATTGCCTTTGCTATCCCAAGGCCCAGATTCTCACGTCGCGATTTGCAATCGCATAACCAATATCAACCACGGAACTACGGCTTACGCCGTTATATAGTTCTGACCCCAAAACAAACGTCGACCACAGAGCTACGGCTTACGCCGTTATATAATTCTGACCCTCCCCTAACTGCTTCAACAGGCGAGTGCAATCGCTTGCGAATTGCCGAGCCGCCAAAGCAGTCACGACGCATAAGTCGCGTAGCGACGCGGCGTAAATCCCCTCCTCGGAGGGGAAACCAATGTCGACCACGAAGCGACGGCTTACGCCGTTTTATAATTCTGACCCTCCCCTAAATCCCCTCCTCGGAGGGGACTTTGGTCGCGCGATTTATCGCGCTCCATGTGGGGCGTTGTAGGCTTTTGCCGTATCCCGAGGTATGGCGTGGCAAGCTCCGTTACGCGTCCCGAGGTGGGGCGTTGGCGGATTGTCTGTCACTCCGAGGAGCCGCAGGCGACATGGGAGTCTCGCCGTCGGGAGCACGTTTGGTCTGTGGAAGTTTGTCGACCCGAATAGAGATTCTCACGTCGCGATTTGCAATCGCTCCTCAGAATGACAGAACGGAAATAGTCTCCAAAGAACCACTACCCAATTTTTCGTCAAAAGCGGTTAGTTGCAACTTTTTCGTTAAGCCGGACGAGCAAAGCGAAGTTTACTTCGGATTTGCCGCGGCGAGAAAAAGTGCATGAAATGAACGCGCAACGAAAATTGGGCGGACGGGCTGTACTCGACGTACTGCCCGTTCGCCCAATCGAGCGAGCGGCCGCAAATGACCGCTTTTCACGAAAAAGGCGGAAAATTACTTGGCAGGTTCCAACTCCACCGTAAAGTGCCGCATGATGGGGAACTCGCGGGTGATGGTGTAACCGTGAGTGATCTGCTCACGACGGTCGTAGACGTTTTTCAGCGCGGCGGCGATAACGTCCATGTGGTTGTTGGTGTAGGTGCGGCGCGGTATGGCCAAGCGCAGCAGCTCCAAAGCCGGATAACGGTTCTCGCGCGTGACGGGATCGCGGTCGGCCAGAATCGAACCGATCTCCACTCCGCGGATACCGGCTTCGAGATACAGCTCTACGGCTAACGTCTGGGCGATGAACTCCTCCTTGGGCACGTGCGTGAGCACCTTCTTGGCATCGACGAAGATGGCATGACCTCCGGCCGGACGCTGATAAGGTATGCCGTACTCGTCGAGCTTCGCGCCGAGATACTCCACCTGACGGATACGCGTTTCGAGATAGTCGAACTCGGTGCCCTCGTCCAGACCCACGGCCAGTGCGTTCATGTCGCGACCCGACATGCCGCCATAGGTGATGAAGCCCTCGTTCATGATGCAGAACATCTGGCAGCGACGCCACAACGCCTCGTCGCGGAAAGCCACGAAGCCTCCCATGTTGACTATGGCGTCCTTCTTCGACGACATGGTCATGATGTCGGCATACGAGAACATCTCGCGCACGATCTCCTTGATCGACTTGTCGGCATAGCCCTCTTCGCGCGTCTTGATGAAGTAGGCGTTCTCGGCGAAGCGCGCCGAGTCGATCTGCAAGCGTACTCCGTAGCGGTGGCAGAGAGCCGACACCTCGCGGATATTGGCCATCGATACGGGCTGTCCTCCGGCGGTGTTGTTCGTCACGGTCAGCACCACGGCCGGTATGCGCTCGGCGGGATACTCTTTGAGCACCTTTTCCAGCTTCGCGGGATCGAGATTACCCTTGAACGGTATCTCCAACTGCGTGTCGGCCGCCTCGTCGATGGTGCAGTCTATGGCCAGAGCCTTGCGGAACTCGATATGTCCTTTGGTGGTGTCGAAGTGCGAGTTGCCGGGCAGCACGTCGCCCTCCTTGATTATGGTCGAGTAGAGCACGTTCTCGGCGGCGCGACCCTGGTGCGTGGGCAGGAAGTAGTCGAAGCCGAGAATGTCGCGTATGGCGTTCTTCATGTTGAAGTAAGAACGCGCGCCGGCATAGCTCTCGTCGCCCTGCATCAGCGCAGCCCACTGGCGGTCGCTCATGGCACCCGTGCCCGAGTCGGTCAGAAGGTCGATGAAGACCTCGTCGCTTTTGAGGTTGAACAGGTTGTAATGCGCCTCGCGAATCCAACGCTCGCGCTCCTCGCGCGTACTCTTGCGTATGGGTTCGACCATCTTTATACGATACGATTCAGAAAATGGTAATTCCATAATTATAAGGTTTTAAGGTTTGTAAAGATTTTTCGATAAGGATTGTCGCCGCTAACGGCAGTTAGTCGGCAGCAGGCAGGCAGCGGACGCAGACGGCGCACCGCCGCGTCCCGCTTCTCAGGCGAGAAACTCGTCGCGGCGTTTGACATTGACAAATGCGCGCGCAAACATATTTTTCGTATGACGGTTCATCATGCTGTTTCAAAGGTAGTAATTTATCGGCAGAAAAGCAAAGACAACCGCCGAAATTTAATCGGACGGAGGCACAAATCGCAGCCTTTATCGTCGAAAAACCGGGTATGCCGGTGATAAAACAGGGCTGTTCGTGATAAAAAAACCTCGGTTGATTGAATTAATTTTTTCAATCGCGGGGTTTGTTTTATATTTGTATCCGCGTAAATATATACTATTATATATATTATTATATAGATAAGAACGACGCATGAAGGTCAAAGACAAGATATATGCGACTGTTTCGCTGATACTGCTGCTCGGCGCATGCAGCCGTCCTCTGCCCGAAGGATATGGAGAGCGGCCTGCTACGCAGACGATCGAAGCGTCGATAGGCATCTCTCTGAGCGATGAGACCCGCACATCGATCGGCGACGACGGCATGACCACCCGTTGGAGCGTGGGCGACAAAATAGCTCTCTGGGCGCGCAATGCCGCAGGCGAATACTGCGTCGAGGCGGCCGTCTTCTCGCTGCGCCACTTCTCGGCGGACTACTCGACAGCTCTGTTCACCGGCCGCATAACGGCTATGGAGCAGGGCGACTACGACTATTTCATGGCATATCCCGTCCCGTCGGCCGTGGAGGGAACGAAGGCTTCATACGACATTCCGGCGGTGCAAAGCGGTAAATACGACGGGCAATGCGATGTCATGATCTCGTCCGCAACCCGCGGCGAGGCACTCTCTGCCGATCTGACGGCTAACGTATCGGCCGCGATGCACCACATGATGCACGCCGTAAAGATCACCATACCCGAGGGGCGCAACCTCTTCGGACATAGGTTCACACGCCTCGAAATGACATTTCCCTATCCCGTCACCGGACGCGTCACCTACGATGTCACCCGTCCCGACGAGGCACCGACAGTGAGCGAGCAGAGCAATACGTTGGTCATTGAGAATGCCGAGGGATTCGATGCCGGCGACACGCTGTGGGCATTCGTGCTGCCGTCGGCTGCACCCGTCGAGGGCGAGATCGGCTACATGGTGCGCAACGACCGCAAATACTCCGAAAGCGTATCATACAATGTGCGTCTCGACACACAGCCCGGTCACATCACCCCGATAAAGATGGCCATACCCAAGATGTTCAAATACACCGCCATAGAGTTCCGCGTAGGCGAAAACCACTTGGGAGAGGACTACAAATCTCTTACAGTCTACGATGCCTCGGGCGCAGTGGTGGCCACATTCCCCTACGATGCCTCGGGAGTCTACAAGAAGGAGTATTCCGGCGACTTCGACCTCTCCGAATGGAACGACACCGACTTCACGCTGGCGTTCGAATCGGAGCACGCCATAGTCAATGCCAAAGTCAATGTCGGCACCATCGAGCCATACGAGTCATACACATATCACCGGTTCGATACCGCAGTACCGTATCTGTTAGAGGAGAATTTCGATCTGATAACCGATTCCGACGGTAATCCTTATAGTGTAGAGTCCGACAGCGAATATAGCGGCGCATCGGTAGCTGGAAATAAAAGTGCCATTTCGTTTCTCAATGGTTGGACGGGAGCACGCATCGGTTTGAGCAGCGGCAACGCGATACGTATAGCCTGCCGTCGAGAGATGAGTACCAGTTACCCAGCGCGCGTAGATTCCGCACCCATGAGTGGGCTCAAACCGGGGACGGCTGTCGACATAACCGTTACTTTCGACTATGGCATGGATCGTCGTGACGGCGGTATAGGTACGGCCGATGTCGGACAATACGTATACCTCGGGTATGTCACAAGCAATACCGCATACAAAAGTGGAGATGACACCGGAGAATTCGTCGCAGATTTTTACATCAAAGAAAAAGGGGCGTCTTATACGAATATTCCTCACAAAGATTACTCTTTTACAATCCAAGCATGCACTCCTTCGACACGCATTACATGGCGAACTGTTAGAGAACACAAGACCGGAGCGAACAACAATACATTCTGGTTATATATAGATAACGTAAGAGTACAGATCAAACAGTAGAAATAAACAAAATCAAACGGATATGAAAAAACTTATCTTTTCATTGGTTGTAACGGCTCTCACGGCCGCCTGTTCTTCGGATCCGGCCGCGAGCGACGACAACGCACAGGGCGCAGTGACGGTAGTCTGCTCGTCGGACAACGAGGTCGCCGCCACACGTGCCGCTGTCGACTGCACGCTGCCCGCAACAGAGGATTTCTCGCTGAGAATAGAGGGCACGTCGCTGCAATACGTCGCGTCATGGCCGGCCATAGCCGATTTCAATGCCGACAACTACCTGCCCTCGGGCAGCTACAAGGCTATCGTAACGGCAGGCAACATCAAAGAGGAGGGCTACGACAAGGCCTCATTCCGCGGTGAGCAGGCCTTCACGGTCACTGCCCGCCAGAATACCGAGGTAGCCATCACGGCACATATCGCCAATGCGCTTGTCAAGGTGACGGTAACCGACAACTTCCGCCGATACTTCACCGGAGGTTGGAAGCTGACCCTCACCACTGCCGCAGGCAACAGCTTCGATGTGAGCACGCCCTCGGAGGAGCCGATATTCATGGCACCCGCATCGTTCTCGATAACGGGTACGGCCGTCAAGCAGCCTGCCGTATCGGGCGGCAACCCCGTTGAGATCACCCTGCCCGAGATGAGCCGCGACAATCTTGCCGCACAGACGCTCTACACGGTCACCTTCGACGTGTCGACCGCCGGCAGCGCAACACTTGAAATACTGCTCGACGATACGCCAGTAGAGAGCATTACGATCGATAACGAACTTAACGACAACGCACAATAAAAACGCATTACGAATATGAAATCGATATTTCGCATCATCATAGCCCTCTCTGCCATGGCGGCCGTCTCGACAGCCTGCGACAAGGACAAGGCCAAATACGGCGACGGGCCGGACAACGACAAGGACAATATCGGATACCTCTCTTTGGGAGGATTGGAGGCCTCGGTCATGATCGACACTGAGAACATCTCGTCGGGCACCACCGCCTCGGCAACGCGTGCCGCGGCACCCGACATCGACACCTTCAACGTCAAGGTCACCGACTCGGCCGACCAGACCGTAGCCGAATTTCTCTACGGCGAGCGTCCCTCTACGCCGATCGAGCTTCCGGGCGGAGTCTATCGCGTGGCCATGTCGTCGGGCACGATGCCCGCAGTCGACTGGGAGACACCCGTCTACGGCACTTCGCGCGATGTGGTGATAACGCGCAAACAGATAACCACTGTCGACGATTTGGTCTGCAAGCTCCAAAACGTCAAGGTTACGGTTGCCTACTCGGCCGATCTTATCGAGCAGTTGGACGCCGACAACACTACCATGACCGTCGCGCTGCAACCCAACTCGACCACATTCTCCATGGGTGAGACGCGCGCGGCATACTTCACCCCCACCTCCGCCAGCAACACGCTGCACCTCACGCTCTCGTGCCGCTACAAGGGACAGAGCGACAACATCAACATGACGGCCGAGATACCCAATGTCAAGGCTGCGCAGTGGCGCAAAATCAACGTGGTGATACAGCATTCGAGCGACGGCACGGCCACCATCGGCATCACCTGCGACACGTGGACCTACGACGAGGAGATCGTATTCGACACCGCTTCGTACATGTGCGAGCCTGTCATATCCGACGACGACGATCTGCCCACGATCATCTGGCAGGATCACAATCTCGACGAGCCGTTCCAGCTGACCGACGACATGTTCGATGAGGAGGGCACATTCAAGAGTACGATCAAGATCGACATTACGGCAAAGTCGGCCATCAAGTCGCTCGTCGTATCGCTCTCTTCGGACAACGCCCGATTCCTCTCGGAGTACACCGATATGCTGCCTGCAAACGAGGATCTGTGCAACCCCACCGCCTCGAAGGCGATACTGCAACTGTTGGGTTATCCCATCATGACCGCCGGCACAACCAGCACGCAAATCCGCTTCGGATCGCAGGCCGTACTGATGCACAACTACAAAGGTACGCACACCTATACCATAACGGTCACCGACGACAACGGCCGCACATCGAGTGCCACGCTCACGGTCAAAGTCGGCAGCGACGGAGGCTCGGGAGCGAGCATCGTATGGGTGGGTCACGACATAACCAAACGTTATGAGATCACCGACGACTTGCAGGTGGGAATACGCGTGACCGTGCCTGCCGGCATCAAGGACTTCTACGTCGACATCATATCCGATGTGCTCACCCCCGAAGCTCTTGTCGGTGTCGGATTGACCGACCACCTCAACCTAATCGAGCCGGGAGAGTACAAGGAGGCATTGGAGGGATTGGGATTCCCCACCGGAGATGCCGTCCTCGGAAAGACGCTCATCGACGAGAACACACTCAACATATCGGACTTCATGAGTATGCTGAAAGTACTGGGACCGGGTAAAACCGATTTCCGCCTTACGGCCATCGACTCGAACAACCAGCCGTGCGTAGGCACCATACAGTTGGAAGTCAAATAATAAAACGGGAACAGATCATGAGAAAGATATTCAGCATATTTTGTCTGGCTCTGCTTGCCATCTCCTGCCATAAGGAGAGCCTCGACGAGCCTATACTTCCGGCCGACCGTGGAGCATTGAAGATGAGTGTAGCACTGGCGGGCACACCCGCCGCCGACCAGCCTCTGACGGTCAAGATATACCGCGTGACCGACACGGAGCGTCAGCTCATACGACGCTATACGTCGCTTGCGGACATACCGGGCTATCTGGCTCTGCTGGCCGACAACTACTGCGTGACGGTGGAGGCGGGCGAGAAACGTCCGGCCTCGAAGAGCAGCAAGAGCTTCCGCGGCGAGAAGGAGTTTGCGGTTACGGCAGGCCAGGTGACCGCCGTTACGGTCAACTGCCCGCTGCTGTCGACAATCGTCGCCGTCGACTACGATGCCACCATAGCCGAGAAGTTGGAGAGCGGCTATTCGGCCACGGTTGCCGTGGGCGAGAGCTGCGACAAGGAGACGATCGCCGCGGAGGGCACACCCCATCTGACGTTCGATGCGAGCGGCGAGGGCTACTTCGTCATGCCCGAGGGCGAGACCTCGTTGGCATGGCGTTTCGAGGGCACCCACCCCGTCGAGGGAGCAATAAACAAGTCGGGCGTAATAGCCGACGTGAAGCCGGGCGCACGCTATACCGTAAAGTTCAAGTACTCGAAAGATGCCGACGGTATGCTCTCGATCACCGCCACGGTCGACGAGTCGGTCGAGGAGTTCTACGACCACATATCGTTCAGTCCCGACCCGACGATCCTCGGCGACGGCTTCGATCTTAGCGAAGAGTATCGTTACGCAGGCGGCCAGCGGCGATACGTCATATCGGCACAGGCAACCATCTCCGAGCTTAAAATAAGCGTAGACGGACAGACCTACGATCTGCTCTCGGGCAGTCACGCGGGCATCGCCGTCACCCTCACCGACGACAAGAACATAAGCGTGGCTCTGAGCGACGAGTTCTTCGCCGCATTGTGCGGCGGCAGCCACACGCTGACATTCGGCATCAAGGACGCCGACGGCGGCAAGGCCGAGCAGGAGGTGGTATATGTGACCCAGGGTATCAATCCTCTGCTGCCCGCAAACTACGATCTGTGGGACTGCACGGCGACATTCTCCGCAACCGTATTCGACTCGGCATCGGCTGCAAGCTGCACCATCGCCTATCGCGAGCAGGGCGGCGAGTGGAAGAGCGTCGAGGCGGTGCGCACGGCAGCCGACACCTACACCGCTACGGGCGGCGACTTCTTCGCAGGCAAGCAGTACGAATACCGTCTGCTCATCGGCCAGACGCAGACGGGAGCCGCATTGCAACTGGCCACACCCGACGGAGCGCAGATCCCCAACGGCGGCATGGAGTCGTGGTCGAAGCCCGGCAAGGCATACTTCCCCTACGCCGACGGCGAGGCCGCTTTCTGGAAGACCGGCAACGAGGGTTCGACCACGGTAGGCGACAACCTCACCACACCCGAGACCGACGTTCACGCCGGATCGGAGGGCACCACTTCGGCTAAGCTGCAATCGCTGTTCGCCGGTATCGGCTCGCTGGGCAAGTTCGCCGCAGGCAACCTCTTCATCGGCGAGTTCTCGATGAGCGGCATGAACGGTATGGTCGACTTCGGCCGTCCGTTCACCTACACGGCCAAACCGCGTGCGCTCTCGTTCTGGTTGAAGAACAACCCCGGACAGATCAACTACAACAGCGGCAAGCCCGCCAGCGGCACCGACATAAACCAGGCCGTCATCATACTGGCCAACTGGACGAAGCCGCGCCGAGTCGACACGAGCGACATCGAAAATACGTTCCTCGACGTGGAGAACCTCGACAAGGAGCCGGGCGTCGTGGCCTACGGCGTATTCCGCACGCAGGAGGCTGCCACGGAGTGGTACGAGCGCACCATCGAGCTGACCTACGTAAGCGACGAGCGTCCCAACTACATCATGATATCGTTCGCGGCCAGTGCCTACGGCGACTACTTCTGCGGATCGACCGATTCGTATATGTATGTCGACGACATAAAACTGATATATTAACCACCTGCCGATGCAGAAGTTAACCACTACGCTGATTGCTCTGTTCGCCGCGACCCTCACGGTCGCGGCGCAGCAGCATGACTACGCGGCGGAGCAATCGTCAGCGGCAATGCCTGCTGCGGAGCGTGCGGCAGAGGGAGATGAAGATGCCGCAGCAGAAGACGAGACGGCAGCTGCCGACCCGACGGCCCGTACAGCGGAGCCTTCTGCGGGCGACGCACGCGACCAGCGAGGATTCAGCAGCACCAACATCTTCGTACCCAAGGGACAATGGATATTCGGCGGCTCGGCCTCCTACTCGACCCACCGCAACAACGACTACAAGCTGCTAATGGTCGAGGGCATCACCTCCGAGGGCTACACGGTCAACGTCAGCCCCATGATAGCCATATCGCCCAAGGACAACATGGCCGTGGGCATCAGGTTCATCTACGGCCGCACGATGCTCAACATGGACAATGCCTCTCTGAAATTCGGCGAGGAGGACTCGGGTGTCAACATCAGCGTCGACTACATGCACCAGATCAAGCAGGAGTACACGGGTGCCCTGTTCTGGCGGCAGTATATACCCATAGGCCACTCCAACCGCTTCGCCATATTCACCGAGATACAACTCTGCTTCTCGGGCGGGCAATCCACCATCGTGTCGGAAGACGGCGTGGTGGACGGCTTCCAGAAGTACCGCGGCACCTATGCCAACCACTTCGGCACCTCGATAGGCCTGCAACCCGGCATCGTGGCTTTCGCCACCAACAACATGGCCTTCGAGATCAGTATCGGCGTATTCGGCATAGCCTACGAGCACACCAAACAGATACACAACCAGGTGGAGATAGGCCACGTGAAGACGAGCACTATGAATTTCAAGGTCAACCTGTTGTCGATAGGCTTCGGCGCATCGTTCTACCTGTAAAACGCGAGGCTATGAAAAGACTGATACTATTACTGCTCGCTTCGGCGTTTACCATATCGGAGAGTGCGGCTCAATATAAAGGGACCGACTCGACAACCGTGAAGATCGAACGCGGACACTTTTTGCCGATGAAACGACGCATAGACCGAGAGATAGACAAGATCAAGAGCGTGTACCGAGGTGAAGTGCTCATCGGCCTGACGGCCTCCTACGGCACCATCAAGGCCGAAGACACGGAGCTGATGCTCATATTCGACGACATAAACCTCAAAGGCACCATGACTACGGTCAACCCCTTCGTAGGCTATGCCTACCGCGACAACCACGTCGTGGGCGTGAGGTTCGGCTATCAGTTCGTCAACGGCGAGCTGGGCAACATCGGCTTGAATCTGGGCGAACAGAACGACCTGTCGTTCTCGCTCGACAACATGTCGCTGCGCAGCCAGAGCTACGCATGGTCGCTCTTCCACCGCACCTACGCCGGATTGGATCAGAAGGGGCGCATCAGCTTCTTCGCCGAGTGGGAGTTGCAGGCACGCACCGGCACCATGGACTTCTCCTACATCAGCGACAACGCACGCAAATTCTCGCGCAGCCGCTCGACCGGCTTCCGACTGAATTTCAATCCGGGCATAGCCGTGTACATCTTCCCCAACGTCTGCACCACCGTCTCGTTCGGTCTGGGCGGATTGTACTACAACAAGATACGTCAGAGCGACGAGCTTGGCGAACACACGGGCAGCCGTTCGCGCTCGGGACTGCGCTTCAAATTCAACCTCGCCGACATCAACATCGGCATGGTCGTACACCTGTGGAACAAGAAGAAGAGTTAGACGATGAGACGAATATACGCGCTTTTGATATCGCTGCTCTCGACGGTCGCGCTCGGCGGCTGCATCGAGAACGACATACCCTATCCCGTGATCAAGCTCGACTTTCTGTCGCTCGAAGCCGACGGGCTGCTCTCCGCACCCGAGATAGATCCCGGGCGGCACAGCGTCACGCTGCGCTTGGAGGAGACAACCGACATACGCGCCGTGCAGATCAAGGCCGTGGAGCTGACCGAGGGCGCGGAGTCGAGCGTGGCATTCCCCGGTACCTTCGACCTGCGCACACCGCTCTATGTCACGCTGTCGCTCTACCAGAGCGTCGAGTGGACTATCACGGCCGAGCAGACTATCGAACGCTATTTCAGCGTCGACAACCAGATCGGCGCGGCCGAGATCGATGTCGACAGCCACATCGCCACGGCCTACGTGCCGATGGATACCGATCTGAGCGACATACATATAACGCAGCTCAAACTCGCGCCGAAAGATATCTCGACCTACTCGCCCGATCCCTCGTCGTTCACCTCGTTCGAGGATACGGTGCATCATATCGACGTGAGCTACTTCGACATCACCGAGATGTGGACGCTGAAAGTGGTCAAGACCGAAGTGGAGGTGGAGTTCACCTCGGTCGATGCGTGGGCGCGCAGCATCTGGCTCTACGCCTCGGGACGCAGCGGTGCCGATCTCGGTTTCCGCTATCGCGAACAAGGCTCCGAGGATTGGATCGAAGCCGACGAGGTGAAGGCCGACGGCGGACGGTTCAGCGCACGCATCACAGGGCTCAAACCCGAATCGCAATACGAGGTTGTGGCCTACTCCGACGACAATCTCACGCCGGTGCAGAGCGTTACCACCGAGGCAGCACCCGTATTGGAGAACGGCGGCATGGAGCAGTGGGCTAAAATAGGCAAGAGCTACTTCCCCTATTTAGAAGGCGCACCCTACTGGGGCACGGGCAACCCGGGTGCCACCACTCTGGGCGACCAGTTCAACCTCACCACACCGCTTTCGGAACCGCGTCCCGGATCCGACGGCACGACCTCGGCATCGCTGCAATCGATGTATCCCAACATGGCCGGCATAGGCAAGTTCGCCGCAGGCAACCTCTTCCTCGGCCGCTTCGCACAGACCATCGGCACCAACGGCATAGTGCACTTCGGCCGCCCCTACGAGGGTCACCCCACGGCACTGCACGGATATGTCCGCTACCACCGCGGCGACATCAACCGCGTGGGTTCGTCGCCTGCCGACCTGCCGCTCCAAAGCGGTGATCCCGACAACGGTGCCATATACATCGCCGTGGGCGACTGGACGGCCGCCGAGTACGGCGGCGACGAGGAGAGTCCCGTGAGGATCGACACGCGCGATACGGGCACCTTCTTCTCATCGGCTTCGCCGGCCGTTATAGGCTACGGCGAGTGGATTCTCTCAGAGAGCGTCGAGGAGTGGACGGAGTTCACCATACCGCTCAAATATGTATCCACCTCGCGCCGACCCACGCATCTTATCATCGTCTGCTCGGCCTCGCGCTGGGGCGACTACTTCACCGGCAGCACCGACAGCCGCATGATCATCGACGATCTGGAACTGATCTACGAATAGCCTTTCCGATGACGATACGTACCGCAGAGCGGGGTGCCGAAATTCATGTTTCGGCACTCCGCTCTGCAATCACATAAACCTTTGTATGTCATGCTGAGCGGAGGAAATCGTCGCGCACAGATTCTTCGCTCACGCTCAGAATGACAAGTCGCTGTCACTCCGAGGAGCAACGCAGTTGCGACCGAGGTAGTCTCGCAGGCAGAGATGGGCAGTTCGGCATGCAGGAGCCTGCCGGCCGGAATAGAAAATTCTCCCGCCGCAGTATTGTCGGTTTCCCCTGACGGACATTTATGTCGAACAAAAAGCCACTTTTTCCCTCTTCTGCGAACGAATTACAAGAAAAATATTATGGGAAGAGTTTTTTTATGCTATATTTGTATGACGGTGCGTCTCGTCGATAGCGCATCGGAAATATATAACATTATTAGTCGACGGTAGCAATTAACTTAAATCTTTCTTTTATGAATTTCAAACATGTTCTTATGGTACTGGCTGCGGGCGTATTGTCGTTCGCTTGCGACAACGATCAGACTGCGGAACCGACTCCCGATCCCCTGCCCGATACCGATTTCACGCTGACCGTCGACGGCATCACGCAAACGGAGTGTCACTTCTGCGTATCGCCCCAAGAAAAGGAGATGACATACGTGGCCATGATGTCTCCGAGCGAGCAGATAGCCGAGTTTAACTCCGATACGGAGCTTATACAGGACGACCTGCTCTTCTTCATCGAAGCGGCCGACAACGAGGGCAAAGATCTGGGAGCGTGGCTGGCCGAGAATCTCTACAAGGGCGATCTCGACGAGAGACAGGGCGAACTTCGTCCCGACACCGACTACACGCTCTACGTCTACGGTCTGTCGCTCGAAGGAGTGCCTACGACCAAGGTCTATCGTTCGGAGTTCCGCACCCAGGCCGTCGAGCAGGCCGATGCCTCGTTCTCGATCAAGGTCGACGAACTGACCAAGACCTCGTGCACCATTACCGCTACGGCCGATCCCGCCACTGCCAACTTCTTTCTGAACATCATCGACGAGGAGTCGTACCAGACTTTCGGCGGCAACGACTCGGCATTCGCTGCTCAGGTGGAGTGGTTGGTTAACTACTACCTCGACAGAGGAGCCTCGCGCAAAGACATATTCGACAATCTCGGCAGCTGCGGCACCGATACCTTCACGCGCGACGATCTGCTGCCCGGACAGAAATACTACGCCTTTGCCATCGGCATCAACGAGGAGTTCAGAGTAAACACCGCACCCGAGATATTGGAGGTGACCACCACACCGGTAACACCGTCGGACAACGTACTGAGCATCTCGCTCGAAACACTCTCGTTCGCAGGCTTCACCGCCACGATCAACGCCACCAACGAAGATCCCTACCTGTGGAGCGTACAGCCGGCCGACCAGTGCGACATGCTCGCTTCCGACGAGGAGATCATGTGGCAGGTAGCCAGCATCTACAAGAACAACGAAGTGCTCGACCAGTTTCTGACGTACGGCACCTCGTGGCTCGGCGATGTCGACAATCTCAAACCCGACACCGACTACTATATCCTCGTCTTCGGCTGGGACGATGCCCCGACCACAGCTCTGGTCAAGGAGAAGATACACACGCTCTCGGCCGACGGCGATCCCGAAAAGCTCAGCGTCACCATCTCGGTAGACAACATGACCTACAATTCGGCCACCGTCACCACCACCGGCTCTTCGGCCGTCTACTACTACTCGGATATCATCGAGGCAAGCACATACCAGGAGGCATTGCAGTCGGCAGGCAGCGTCGATGCGGCCGTCAAGCAGCTTATGGACGAGGCCATCGCATGGGGAGCCGACTATTTCGGCATGACGAAGGCCGAGTATCTGGCCGAAATGGGCATCATCGGCCGCCAGCAGTACACATACAGCAATCTCGAACCCGAGACCTCTTACATAGTATATGCCATGAGCGTCAACATGGAGACGGGCGAGGCGGCAGCCATCAAGGGCTTCGTCAGCGAGGTCTTCACCACGCCCGAGCACATCATCAGCGACGCATTGGTCGAGTTCATTCAGGGACCCCACTACGACGGTGACGCTCTTGCCGCCATCGACCCCGGCAAATACGGCCAGCTGGCAGGCATGGCACTGCTCACCTACCGTATCGAGCCTAACGCAACGGCCGCCCACTGGTATTCGAACTTCTATTGCGACGACTGGTTGTCGTGGGCTGACGACGATTGGGTCGAGATGATGCTCATCACCTACGGCTACGACATGGGCAACCCCGACAACGTGCAGTACGACAGCCGCTCGGGTGCCTACGTCATGTCTTACGACACGCAGTACACATTCGCTGCCATGGCCAAGGACGCCAACGGCACATTGGGTCACGGCGTGATGGCAGGTGTCATGCTCTCGAAGGCCGACGCTTCGCCCGCCGAGGAGTTCATCGCCTCGCAGACCGCATCGGTGATGCGCGCACCGCTGAAGCCGAAATACGCCGAGCGCAGACCGCACCGCATACTGGTCGATGCCGACACGACTTTCGCTCCCGCGGCCGATGAGGCGCGCACGCTGCCATACGCCATCGGAGAGACCGGAGAGCGCGAGCAGGCATGCAAGATGCGTTCGCTGCGCTAACCGCAGATGAATCTCAGCAAAGGCGCGCGGATATCCGTGCGCCTTTGTCGGACTACGCAGACCGCATGTTAGGCAAGGCTGCGCCGCCGCATCGGACACGAACGATAATTTTTATCGGCAAAAATTACGATTTATAATGCCGAATATTGCTTTGATTGATAAATTATCATATATTTGTATAATCAAACTTTAATTCATAACTAAACTGCAAACTTAACAGGCAAATGAACAATGTAAACGTACATGAGTTGCAAGACGTGGTCATTCGTTTCTCGGGTGATTCGGGCGACGGTATGCAGCTTACGGGTACACTCTTTTCTGACACATCGGCTCTGTTGGGCAACGGCATATCGACCTTCCCCGACTATCCTGCCGAGATTCGCGCTCCGCAAGGTACGGTGGCGGGCGTATCTGGATTTCAGGTGCATTTCGGTTCGTATCGCATCGACAACCCGGGCGACTACTGCGATGTATTGGTGGCCATGAACCCCGCCGCATTGAAGGCCAACCGCAAGTGGCTCAAGCGCGGTGCTACGGTCATCATCGACGGCGACACGCTCACCGAGGAGCATATCCGCAAGGCGGGCTTCTCGACGCTCGATCCCATCGAGGAGCTGGGTCTGGGCGAATACAACGTCGTCATACCGGCCATCACCACCATGACGCGCGACGCGCTGGCCGACATGGGACTTGACAACAAGTCGGTTGTAAAGTGCAAGAACATGTTTGCATTGGGCATCTGCTTCTGGCTCTACAACCGCCCCGAGGATCACGCCAAGAGCTATTTGGAGAGCAAGTTCGCCAAGAAGAACCCGTTAGTGGCCGAGGCCAACAAGCGCGCCATCGACGCCGGCTACAACTATGCGGCCAACACGCATCAGTTCGCCAACACATATACGGTAGCCCCCGCCCAGTTGGAAAAGGGCACCTACCGCTCAATCAACGGCAACGTGGCCACGGCATGGGGCTTCTGCGCCGCCGCCGAGAAGGCCGGATTACCTCTGTTCTGCGGCTCCTACCCCATCACCCCCGCCACGGTCATTCTCGAAGAGCTGGCCAAGCGCAAGGATCTGGGTGTTAAGACCGTGCAGGCCGAGGACGAGATCGCGGGCATCTGCACCTCGATCGGTGCCGCCTACGCAGGCAACTTCGCCGTCACGACCACGTCGGGTCCGGGTCTGTCGCTCAAAAGCGAGGCCATGGGTCTGGCCGTCATGGCCGAGCTGCCGCTGGTAGTGGTCGACGTACAGCGCGGCGGTCCCTCGACGGGTCTGCCGACCAAGACCGAGCAGAGCGACCTGATGCAGGCACTCTACGGCCGCAACGGCGAGTGTCCGATGGTCGTGGTGGCCGCTTCGTCGCCCAGCGACTGCTTCCACTACGCATTCATGGCCGGCAAGATCGCCATGGAGCACATGACTCCCGTGGTGCTGCTCACCGACGGCTTCATCGCCAACGGCTCGGAGCCGTGGCGCATACCCTCTATGAGCGACTACCCCACCATCACCCCTCCCATAGTGGAGCCTCACGCCGAGCAGGACTTCATGCCCTACGCCCGCAACGAGAAGCTGGCGCGCGGCTGGGCATTCCCCGGCAAGAAGGGTTTGGAGCACCGCATAGGCGGTTTGGAGAAGGATCACCTTCGCGGCACTATATCGTATGATCCGGCCAACCACCAGGAGATGACCTCGACGCGCCGCCGCAAGGTGGAGCTGGTAGCCGACTCGCTGCCCGCACCCGAGGTGTTCGGTCCCGATGAGGCCGACGTGCTGGTTATCGGCTGGGGCGGTACGCGCGGCCATCTGCACAGCGCGGTGGCACAGTTGCAGGCCGAGGGCAAGAGCATAGCCCATCTGCACTTCAACTACATCTACCCGCTGCCCCACGGCGTGGAGGATATCCTCGCACGCTACCGCCGCATCATCGTCTGCGAGCTGAACGAGGGTCAGTTCGCCGCCTACATGCGTCAGACATTCCAGCAGTTCACGTTCGAGCAGTACAACAAGTGCGAGGGTCAGCCCTTCACGCTGGTCGAATTGCGCGACAAGTTCAACACCTTATTCCAATAGAGAGTCATGGCAGAATACAAATATACCCCCGCCGATTTCAAAAGCGACCAACAGGTAAAGTGGTGCCCCGGCTGCGGCGACCACGCCATACTGAACGCCGTGCAGCGCGCCATGCCCGAGGTGGCCGACGCTCTGGACAAGCCCCACAACATGTTCACGTTCGTGTCGGGCATCGGCTGCTCGTCGCGTTTCATCTACTACATGAAGACCTTCGGTTTCCACACGATCCACGGACGTGCCAACGCCATAGCCACCGGTATCAAGACGGCCAACCCCGATCTGTCGGTATGGGTGTGCACGGGCGACGGCGACTCGCTGGCCATCGGCGGCAACCACTTCATACACGCCATTCGCCGCAACATCGATCTCAACGTCATACTCTTCAACAACGAGATCTACGGTCTTACGAAGGGTCAATACTCGCCCACCACCAAGCTGGGCAAGATCACCAAGACATCGCCCTACGGCACGGTCGAAAAGCCGTTCAACCCGGGCGAGCTGGTCATCGGTGCCAAGGGCACGTTCTTCGCCCGCACCATCGACATGGAGGTCGCACTGACCAAAGACTGCCTTGTGGCGGCTGCCAAGCATCACGGCATGGCCGTGGTGGAGGCACTGGTCAACTGCGTAATCTTCAACGACAAGACCCACGCCGCATTTGCCGGTGACAAGGCCACGCGCGAGGAGAACACCATCACGCTGCGTCACGGCGAGAAGATGCTCTTCGGCAAGGATCGCCGCAAGGGACTCGTCTTCGAGAACATGCGTTTGAAGGTGGTCACCGTCGGCGAGGAGGGCTACACCGAGGAGGATATACTCGTCCACGACGCCCACACGCAGGACACCACGCTGCACTCGATGCTGGCCGCGATGAAGTACCCCGAGTACCCCGTAGCCGTCGGCGTGATCCGCGACGTGAAGGAGGATAACGTCTACGACACCCGCGTCGCAGCCCAGATCGAGGAGGTGAAAGCCTCGTCGAAGATCCGTTCGGTCGACGATCTGCTGCGCTCGGGCGAGACCTGGACGATCGAATAATGATCAATATAATACACATTTATGAAAAAACGCCGACTTCCGCTCGGCGTTTTTCTTTTTGACGGTCTGACGATAGCTATCTTGCGAAAAAACCGTATCTTTGTAGGTGCGCTTGCATAATCAAGTGCATCACCCGACCGGGAAACCTAACAAACAAATGATAAACTTATGAGAATTTTCAAACTATTGATTATGTCCGCATTAATCACAACGACAGGTGTCGCGGCTGCGGCCGGCGGCCAGGGTCGCGTGGCAATCAAGCCCGATGCACGCATCGAGCGACAAGTCAAGAAGATACTTTCGCGCATGACCCTCGAAGAGAAGGTCGGACAGATGGCCGAGATCGGCATCGACATGCTCGGCAACAGCACCAGCGGCGTGGCCGACGACAAGGCGTTCGTGCTCAACGGCGAGGCGTTGGAGGCGTTGGCCTCGAAATTCAAGTTCGGCTCGGTGCTCAACGCCCCGGGCAAGGCTCTGCCGGCCGAGCAGTGGAACAGCATCATCGAGAAGATCAACGAGGTCTCGATGAAGCACACCGGCCTGCCCACGCTCTACGGCATCGATGCCATACACGGTGCCACATACACCCACCGCTCGCCTCTGTTCCCGCAGGAGATCAACGCAGCGGCCTCGTTCAACCGCGAGATGGTGCGCCGCATGGCCGAGCTGACGGCCTACGAGGTGCGCGCAAGCAACATACCGTGGACCTACTCGCCCACGATGGATCTCGGACGCAAGGCCTCGTGGCCGCGCGTATGGGAGAGCTTCGGCGAAGATGCCTACCTCTCGGCCGAGATGGCTCGCCAGATGGTGCTGGGCTATCAGGGCGACGACCCCAACCACATCGATGCCCGTCACATAGCCTCGTGCCCCAAGCACTTCATGGCCTACGGCATGACCAATTCGGGTCAGGACCGCACGCCGGCCTACGTCTCGCTGAGCGAGCTGCGCGAAAAGCATTTCGCTCCGTTCAAGGCCGCCATCGAGGCCGGTGCGCTGTCGGTAATGGTCAACTCGGCCTCGGTCAACGGCATACCCACCCACGCCGACCGCGAGCTGCTGACAGGCTGGCTGAAAGAGGGATTGGGCTGGGACGGCGTGATAGTCACCGACTGGGCTGACATCGTAAACCTCTACACGCGCGAGAAGATCGCCGTCGACTATAAGGACGCCATACGTCAGTCGATCAACGCCGGTGTCGACATGTCGATGATACCCTACGACGTGAATTTCTGCCCACTGCTCGTCGAGCTTGTCAAGGAGGGCAAGGTGTCGCAGGAGCGCATCGACGATGCCGCAGCGCGCATCATACGCATGAAGCTGCGTCTGGGACTGATCGATACGCCCAACACCTACGTCAAGGACTACCCCGAGTTCCAGGGCGAGACCATACGCCGCGCCTGCTACGAGGCTGCGTGCGAGTCGATCACGCTGCTCAAAAACGAGGATTCGCTGCTGCCTCTCACGACCGATCGCAAGATCCTCGTGGCCGGTCCCAATGCCGACCTGATGCGTCCGCTGTGCGGAGGTTGGAGCTACTCTTGGCAGGGCGACATAGTCGATAAGGTGCTGCCCGACGGCGTGACGATCCTCGATGCCATGCGCAGCCGCGGCGGCGACAACATCGTCTACGCGGCAGGCGTGGAGTACGACCCCGCAGGCAAATACTACGACGAGAAGAACATCGACATAGAGGCCGCCGTGCGTGCCGCCGCCGATGTCGACTGCATCGTGCTGTGTCTGGGCGAGAACTCCTACTGCGAGACCCCGGGCAACCTCACCGAGATGGCCATATCGCCCAATCAGCGCGCTCTGGCCGAGGCTCTGGCCGCAACGGGCAAGCCCGTGGTGCTGGTGCTCAACGAGGGACGCGCACGAATTATAGAGCCCTTCGCCGACCGCATGCAGGCCGTGCTGCACACCTACCTGCCCGGCACCGAGGGCGGCAAGGCCATAGCCGACATTATCTACGGCGAGGTCAACCCCTCGGGCAAACTGCCCTACACCTATCCCAAATACTCCAACTCGATGACCACCTACGACCATAAGGTCTCGGAGAGCGTCGGCACGATGGAGGGAGCCTACGACTACAACGCCGTGGTGGCCGCACAGTGGGCCTTCGGCTACGGTCTGTCGTACACGACATTCGAATACAGCGATCTGAGGATAGAGTCGGGACGCGACTTCAAGGCGGGCGATGAGATACGCATCGGCATAACGGTGAAGAACACCGGCTCGCGCACGGGCAAGGAGAGCGTGCTGCTCTTCATCAACGACGACGTAGCCTCGGTGGTTCCCGACGCACGCCGCCTGCGCGACTTCTGCAAGATAGAGCTTGCGCCGGGCGAGAGCCGCCGCGTTGTGTTCACCCTGCCGGCCGAGCGTCTGGCAATGGTGGGACGCGATGCACGCTGGTATCTCGAACAGGGCACCTACACCGTACAGTGCGGCTCGCTTGTCGAGAAGCTCAACTGCACGGAAGATGCCGCACTGGGCGACAACATCTGACAGGCCGCCGAGCATGAAACATTTTTCGATCATAATCGCTGCTCTGCTCTTCTCGGCCGGCATAGTCCGCGCCGAGGTGCGCCTGCCGCATATCTTCGGCAGCGGCATGGTGCTCGAACAGCAGAGCAGCATACGGCTGCACGGGTGGAGCGACCGCCCGGGCGGCAGACTCCGGCTGACCGCCTCGTGGGGCGAGCACCGCACTGCGCGCATAGCCGACGACGGCTCGTGGGAGATCGTCATCGAGACTCCCGCGGCCTCGTTCGAGCCGCAGACGCTCACCCTCGACGACGGCTCGCGCCTCCGGCTTACCGATATTCTCATCGGCACGGTGTGGCTCTGCTCGGGTCAGTCCAACATGGAGATGCCCGTAAAGGGCTTCTGGGGCTGCCCCGTGGAGGGTGCCTCCGATGTCGTGCTCGCCGCACCCAACACGGCACTGCGTTACTTCAAGGTGCCGCGCGCGGCCGCCGAGGAGCCCGCCGGCGACACTCGCGGCGGAGCGTGGCAGAGTGCCTCGCCGCGTAGCGTGGCCGAGTGGAGTGCCGTGGGCTACTTCTTCGGCGCGACGCTGCAACGCACCTTGGGCATACCCGTGGGCATCGTCGACAGCTCGTGGGGAGGTACCTGCATAGAGTCGTGGATACCCCTCTCTCGGCAGCAGCGTTTCACCGACTACGACCTGCGGGCCGAGGGTACGCTCGACCTGCCCGAGGGCGAGAACTACTCGCGCGCAGCCTCGCTCTACGACGGCATGATACACCCCTTGCAGGGCTTTTCGTTCAAGGGCGTGGCGTGGTATCAGGGCTGCTCCAACACCGACCGCCCGACGACCTACGCCGACAAGCTCGCCACGCTGATCGAGAGCTGGCGCGAGATGTTCGGCCGCAAGCTGCCGTTCTTCTATGTGGAGATAGCACCCTACGACTACGGCGGCGGCGAAGCCCCCGACAGCTACCCGGGCAGCGGCGCACTGCTGCGCGAACAGCAGCAGGCCGTCATGTCGATGGTCGAGGGCACGGGCATGGTCTCGACCAACGATCTCGTGTACGACTGGGAGCGCGGACAGATACACCCGCGCCGCAAGCGCGAGGTGGGCGAACGTCTGGCACTGTGGGCATTGCGCGAATACGGCTATAAGACCCACGCGCTCGGACTCGTGTTCGACCGCGCCGAGCGCGAAGGACGCGCCATGCGCGTATATTATAAAAACGCCGACGACCGTCTATCGCTCGAAGGCCAGATACGTGGATTCGAGGTGTGCGGCACCGACGGCCGCTTCTACAAGGCCCAGGCGCGGCGCGACGATTTTAACTCTCAGACGCTTACCGTCTGGGCAGACGAAGTCGAAGAGCCCGTGGCCGTGCGCTACTGCTTCCGCAACTTCTCACCGGGTAACGTGCGCGACAACTATGGTCTGCCGGCACTGCCGTTCCGCAGCGACCGGCCGCAGCGATAACCGATAAATCAAACCGATAACCGATGAAAAAACTGCTTTTACCCATATTGGCACTGCTCGCGGCCGTAGGCTGCCAGACGGAGCAATCGCCGCGCACGGTGGAGGATTTCAACTTCAACTGGCGTTTTCAGCTCGGCGACAGCGAGGAGTTCGCCCTGCCCGAGTACGACGATACACACTGGCGCGAACTGCATCTGCCCCACGATTGGAGCATCGAGGGCGAGTTCAGCAAGGACAACCCCTCGACACCCTCGGGCGGCGCGCTGCCGGGCGGCATAGGCTGGTACCGCAAGCACTTCCCCACGCCCGACGACATCGACGGCCACCGCGTCAACGTCGAGTTCGACGGCATATTCATGAACGGCACGGTCTACGTCAACGGCCACGAGGCGGGCTACCGCCCCTACGGCTACACGTCGCTCTCTTACGACATCACGCCCTACCTCAACCCTGCGGGCGAGATGAACGTGATAGCCGTCAGGTGCGACAACTCCGAGCAGCCCAACTCGCGCTGGTATGCCGGCTGCGGCATCTACCGCAACGTGCGGTTGGTCACCACGAGCGACATCTTCGTCGAGTACAGCGGCACCTGTGTCACCACGCCCGAGGTGAGCGACAAATCGGCCACCGTGCACACCGTAGTGACCGTCACCAACCGAAGCGGCGAGGATCTCACCATAAAGATCATAAACCGCGTCACGGGCGACGACGGCAAGCAGTCGCGCAAGGAGCACCGCACCCTGCGCATACCGGCATCGGAGAGCGTCGAGGTGGAGATGGACATACTCGTCTCGTCGCCCCACCGCTGGGACATCGACGACCCGTATATGTACACGCTCACCACCACGCTGCAATATCGCGGACGCACGCTCGACGAGTATGTAACGCCCTTCGGCATACGCACGTTCTCGTTCGACGCCGACAGCGGTTTCAGCCTCAACGGCCGACAGATGAAGATCAAGGGCGTGTGTCTGCACCACGACATGGGTGCGTTGGGCACGGCCGTGCACCGTCGCGCACTGGAACGTCAGTTGGAGATACTGCGCTCCTACGGCTGCAACGCCATACGCACCTCGCACAACCCGCCGGCACCCGAGCTGCTCGACCTGTGCGACCGCATGGGCTTTCTGGTGATGGACGAGGCCTTCGACATGTGGCGACGCGCCAAGACACGATACGACTACGCCCGCTTCTTCGACGAGTGGCACGAGCGCGATCTGACCGACTTCGTCAAGCGTGACCGCAACCACCCCTCGATCATCATGTGGAGCGTGGGCAACGAGATACTCGAACAGTGGGACGATCTGAGCGAGGAGTTCGGCGACCTGCCGGCCGAGCAGCAGAACCTGCTGCTTAATTTCCTCGGCAACGATTCGTCGACCGAGGGCGATGCCGAGGTCAACCAGAACGTGCTGATGACGCGCCACATAGTCGACGTGCTCAAATCGCTCGACCCCACGCGTCCCATCACGGCCGGCTGCAACGAGACGCGCCCGATGAACAACCTGCTGCGCTCGGGTGCGCTCGACATAGTGGGCTTCAACTACCACGAGCAGGACTACGACTCGGTACGCGTGTGGTACCCGGGCAAGCCATTCATCGGCTCGGAGACCGCCTCGGCACTCAACAGCCGCGGATTCTACCTGCACCCGTCGTCGCAGCTGCACGTGGTGCCCGAGCGTTGGGATCTGCCCTACGACACCGATCATCACCAGTGCTCGGCCTACGACCACTCGCGCGCACCGTGGGCCACGCTGCACGAGGCGGCATGGATAGCCGTGCGCGACCGCGACTATGCGGCGGGCACATTCGTCTGGACGGGCTTCGACTACATAGGCGAGCCTACGCCCTACTCGTGGCCGTCGCGCTCGTCGTACTTCGGCATCGTCGATCTGTGCGGCTTCCCCAAAGACTGCTACTATATGTACCGCGCGGAGTGGACCGACGAGCCTACGCTGCATCTGTTCCCCCACTGGAACTGGTCTGAGGGCGACAGAATCGACATGTGGGCATACTACAACACGGCCGACGAGGTGGAGCTTCTCGTCAACGGACGCTCGTTAGGACGCAGCCGCAAGACGGACGAGCGTCTGCACGCCCTGTGGGAGGGAGTGGAGTTCGAGCCGGGCGAGATCACGGCCATAGCCTACAAAGAGGGCGAGGAGATCATGCGCCACACGCGCCGCACGGCTTCGGAGCCGACGGCCGTGACGCTGACGGCCGACCGCACGCAGATCGCGGCCGACGGCTACGACCTGAGCTACATCACCGTCGATGCCGTCGATGCCGAGGGCAACTTCATGCCGACGGCCATGAACCAATTACGCTTCCGCATCGAAGGCGAGGGCGAGTTAGTCGGTGTCGACAACGGCAATGCCGCAGGCACGGAGTGCCTCAAAGGCAGCAGCATAAAGCTCTTCAACGGCAAGGCGTTGGCCATCGTGCGTTCGCTGCGCGGACACACGGGCACCATCACCCTGCATGTCGAGGGCGACGGCCTGCAACCGGCCGAGATCACCGTCGAGGCGATCTGACGACATACGGCTTAAAACGACATAGGCGGGACAGACAGACCGTCCCGCCTATGTCGTTCGATGAGCAAGGGCTACTTATTGGTATACAGCTTGGCCTCTACCTCCTCCTTTGGCAGCGGCCTGACGCAGTAAAACCAGTCGTAACACTTCATGCCAGAGGACGCGTCGTGCATGGCCTTGTCGGCATCATCAGCATTGGCAGCAGCCGGCACGACGATGTCGTCGCCGGGGCACCAGTCGGCAGGCAGGGCTATGTGGAAGTTGTCGATGGTCTGCAACCCCACCAGTACGCGCTTTATCTCGTCGAAGTTGCGCCCCAATGCCAGCGGATAGTAGATGATGGCACGTATCGTGTCGGCCGGATCGATGAAGAATACGGCACGCACGGCCGCCGTCGAACTGGCACCGGGCTGTATCATGCCGTACTTGCGGGCTATCTCCATAGTGGGATCGGCCACCAACGGGAAACGTATATCCACGTTTTTCAACCCCTTGAACTCTATCTTGTCACGGATCGCGCGCAGCCAGGCTATGTGGCTGTTGAGCGCGCCGACCGACAACCCCACCAAACGGCAGTTCAGCGCGGCGAACTCCTGCTGCATGTGACCGAACATCACGAACTCGGTGGTGCATATCGGAGTGAAATCGGACGGGTGGCTGAACAGAATCTTCCAACACCCCTTGCAGTCGGCCGGAAAATCGATCTCGCCCTGCGTCGTCACAGCCTTGAACGACGGAGCCTTGTCGCCTATGCGCGGCATAGAATAGTCTTTTTCGGTATCCATATCGAATCGGTTTTATACGAACACACGCAATGCAAAATCGATGCAGAACCTGATCCATGCGGAGCGTCTATCGTTGGTTTGTCATTCCGAACGCACGTGAGGAATCTGTGGACGACAAAACCGACATGTCACTCCGAGGGAGGGCAACGCCCGACCGTGGGAGTCCCGCCGTCCGAAATACACCCGACTACCCCAAAGAGAGATTCTCACGTCGCGGCAAATTGCCGCTCCTCAGAATGACAGGACGGTGGGAATAGTCGCGCACAGATTCTTCGCTTACGCTCAGAATGACAGCGTGGGAATAGCTGCCAAAGCACTATGCGCCTCTTTTTCATCAAAATGCCGCAGATGCGACTCTCCGACAGAGCGAGACGATGGGCTGTACTGGCGTACTGCCCATTGTCAAGCGACGAGGAGCGGAAGCAGATGCGGTGTTTTCATGGAAAAGAACCAATTTTTCGTCAAAAGCGGTTAGTTGCAACGCGCAACGAAAATTGCCAGGATAGGCTGTACTTGACGTACTGCCTATTCTGGCAATTGAGCGAGCGGAAGCAAATGGCCGCTTTTCACAAAAAATTTATACCGTCATAACCTCCTTCTCCTTCTTCTCCACTGCCGCATCGACCAGCTTGGAGAACTTCTCCAACAGCTTCTGAGTCTGAGCCTCGCCGTCCTTGGACTCGTCCTCGGACATGCCCTCCTTCTGAGCCTTCTTGAAAGCCTCGACAGCATCGCGGCGGGCGTTGCGCAGACTTATGCGGGCGGTCTCGGCCTCGCCGCGAACAGACTTCACGATCTCGCGACGACGATCCTCGGTAAGAGGCGGTATCGACAGACGGATCTGCTCGCCGTTGTTAGAGGGTGTAAGGCCTATGTTGGAGTCGATGATGGCCTTCTCGATGAGACGTATCATATTCTTGTCCCACGGCTGTATGAGCACGGTCTTGGCATCGGGCACGGTGACGCTCGCCACACCCGATACGGGTGTCTGAGAGCCGTAATAGTCGACGAACACGCCGTTGAGCACGTTGACCGACGCTTTGCCGGCACGAATGTTAAGCAACTCCTCGTCGAGGTGATCGAGCGCACGCTGCATGCGGTCGGTTGCATCGTTCAAAATGGTCTTAGTATCCATAACACATCTTTCCGTTTATATTGTTTTCGATTATTTCAGAGCCTCCGCTATGTTGGCTATCAACTCCTTGAAGTCGGCTTCGTCGTAACCTACCGATACGTAGAGCACACGGCCGTCGGCACCTATGAGGAAGTTGCGCGGAATGTAGTTGGTGGCATACTTGCCGAAGATCTCCTGTGCGGGGTCGAGCGCGACGGGGAACTTGTAGCCCGTATTGGCGATGAAACGCTCCACGGTCTTGCGCTGCTCACCGCGCGACACGGGTAGAAAAACGAAGGGTTTGTCCTTGAAGCGGTCGATGATCTCCTTCTGCACATGCGACAGCTCCTCGCGGCAGGGAGGGCACCACGTAGCCCAGAAGTTGAGCAGTACGACTTTGCCGCGGAGCGACGAGAGCGTCACGTGCTCGCCCGAGAGCATCTCCACACGGAAGTCGGGAGCCATGTCGCCGCCGCGCACCAACGTCGACTCGACGATGGCACGGTCCATCTGTGCGTCGGGAGTCTGCGAAGAGGTTGCGGCCGACGCAGGCGTAGGCCACCAGATGATAAGAATAACGATCGCTATGAGCACGGCAAGCATCAAGAGCAGTTGCAGCGTGCTGCCGCGTTTACGGCGGGTACGAATAGCCATAAGCTGTAAGGTTTTATTGTGTGACAAGCGTTCCTATGCGTTCGCCCGAAAGCACGCGTTCGAGATTACCCTCGGTATCCATGTCGAAGACAATGATATTCAGTCCGTTTTCGCGGCACAGCGTGAATGCGGTCTGATCCATCACCTTCAATCGGCGCGCGAGTACCTCGTCGAATGTGATGCGGTCGAAACGCTCGGCCGACGGATCCTTCTCGGGGTCGGCCGTGTATATGCCGTCGACACGCGTCCCCTTGAACATCACCTCGGCCTCGATCTCTATGCCTCGCAAAGCCGATGCCGTATCGGTAGAAAAATAGGGATTCGACGTGCCGCCGCCGATGATGACCACGTAGCCGGCTTCGAGCAGCTCCAATGCGCGTGCCTTGGAGTAGTACTCGCCTATGGGCTCCATACGAATGGAGGTCAGCACCTTGCACTTCACGCCGGCACTCTCCAAGGCCGACTGCAACGCCAGCGAGTTGATGATGGTGGCCAGCATGCCCATCTGGTCGCCCTTGACACGGTCGAAGCCGCGTCCGGCACCCTGCAAGCCGCGGAAGATGTTGCCGCCGCCGATGACGATACCTATCTGCACGCCCGTCGCGACAGCCGCGCGTATCTGTCGGGCATACGAATCGAGCACCTCGACCGAGAGTCCGAAGCCTTGCGAGCCTTGAAGCGACTCGCCGCTGAGTTTGAGTAAAATTCTATGGTATTGCATAACTGTTTACACTATTCAACGCGAAGATACAAAAAATTCGCGAGATAGGATCGATTATCCGTCATTTGGCAAAATTATTATTGTCGCCATACAGATGATAGGGATAATTACGCCGGGCAAAATGCAAATGGATTTGCTTTTGCGCTCACTTATTATTATCTTTGTAGACTCATGTCACACGTCAAGTATAAATATCTGTACGAAGTAGAGACGCCGGCCGACCTGAAACGTTTGTCGATCGACGAGCTGAAGCTGTATTGTGCCGAGCTGAGACAATATATTATAGAGTGCTGCTCGCGCAACCCGGGACACCTGGCATCGAGTCTGGGCGTGGTGGAGCTGACCGTTGCGCTGCACTACGTCTACGACACGCCCGAGGACAAGTTAGTGTGGGACGTGGGACATCAGGCATACGCGCACAAGATCATCACCGCACGCCGCGAAGCATTCATGAAGAACCGCTGCATGGGCGGCATCAGCGGCTTCCCACGCATGGCCGAAAGCGAGTACGACGCATTCGGCGCAGGACACTCGTCGGTGAGCATCTCGGCCGCATTCGGCATGGCCAAGGCCGCCGAGTTGCAGGGCATACGGCGCAACGTGGTGGCCATCATCGGCGACGGAGCCATGACCGGCGGACTGGCATTCGAGGGTCTGAACAATGCCGGAGCCAGCCCGAACACCAATATCTTGGTCATTCTCAACGACAACCACATGGCCATCGACAAGGCCACGGGAGCCTTGGAGCGTTATTTGGTGCGAGTATCGACATCGTCGGCATACAACCGTTTCAAAAACAGGCTGTGGCGCATACTGGGCAAGCTGCCGCCCGTGTTGCGCATGATGCAGAAGGCGGGCAATGCCGTCAAGCAGGGGCTGTTGCAGAACAGCAACCTGTTCGAGAGCCTCAACTTCCGCTACTTCGGCCACGTCGACGGCCACGACATAGCCGAACTGGTGCGCACGCTGCGCAACCTCAAACGCATAAAGGGTCCCAAGCTGCTGCACATACAGACCGTCAAGGGCAAGGGCTACACTCCGGCCGAGAGCGACCAGCCGACATGGCACGCCCCCGGCAAATTCAACCCCGACACGGGAGAGCGTCTGCGCTCGCAGGGCGGTGCAGACCGCTATCAGGACGTATTCGGGCAGACGCTTCTCGAACTCGCACGCGCCGACCGGCGCATCGTGGGCATCACGCCCGCCATGCCGTCGGGGTGCTCGATGAACATCTTGATGCGCGAGATACCCGAACGCTGCTTCGACGTGGGCATAGCCGAGGGGCACGCCGTAACCTTCTCGGCCGGTCTGGCCGCGGCAGGCATGCGCCCGTTCTGCAACATCTATTCGTCGTTCATGCAACGCGCCTACGATAATGTCATTCACGACGTTGCGCTGCAACGGCTACCCGTGGTGATGTGCATCGACCGCGGCGGTCTTGTGGGCGAGGACGGAGCCACCCATCACGGAGCCTTCGATCTGGCCTACTTCGGCTGCATACCCAATCTGACTGTCGCCGCCCCGCGCAACGAGTGGGAGCTGCGCCAGATGATGTACACCGCCGCCCGCACCGACTCCCCCACCGTCATACGCTATCCGCGAGGCACGGGCGAGGGCGCAGAGTGGCGCGATACGCCGTTCGAAGAGCTGACTGTCGGGCGCGGCGAGGTGCTGCGCGAGGGTGACGAGGTGGCTATCGTGGCCGTCGGCACCACATGCGGCAAGGCACTGCGCGCGGCTGAAGCGAGCCGTCACAGCGTGGCCGTGTACTCGCTGCGATACGTCAAGCCGCTCGACGAGGAGCTGATCACATCGATAGGCCGCCGCTTCAAACGCATCATCACCGTCGAGGACGGCGTGATACGGGGCGGTGCAGGCGAGGCCGTCGTGACACTGCTGGCACGCGAGGGGCTGCACCCCGAGATACAGATGCTCGGCATTGACGACCGCTTCGTCGAGCACGGCACACCCGCCCAGCTCTACGCCCTCTGCGGCTACGACGAACAGGGCATCACCGCCGCCATCGACCGGTTCTTCGAATAACCTCCGACCACCGGCAAGGCCGTCTCCATCGTCACAGAAAAACAACCCTCCCGAATCGCAACGATTCGGGAGGGTCATTTATTAAAAAAATGTTATCCACGAAACAGATAATTTGCAGATTATCTCATCAACTATTTTCTCAAACCAGTTAAGCTTTTAACCACTTGATAATCCAAATCAGTGAATAAGCGAAAATGAGCCATGCCGCATTTGATCTTGGCTTGCTCTTCTGGACGCAACTTTGACATATCGACCGTTGATGTGCCGGTATCTTTTGTCTCTACAACAAAATATATCTTTCTATCATCTTCGAATACGACAGCCCAATCCGGATTGTAATTGCCTATTGGAGTCGGTATCTTAAACCAACCTGGTAATTTGAAATAAAATTCTACTTGGTCACTTGATTCGCAATCTTTGGCAAACTGATTCTCAACAGCAGAATCCAGCGGAATGAAGTTATCGTAAATTGTCTTATCCTTTCTCAACACCTTAAATGTATCTTCGTTCTTGTAGGTCTCCCAATCCTCAAACAGTCTCATTTCATAGGTAGAATCACCCAATCGGCGATATTCAATGCCGTCAATCATCAGTTTGTAAAGTTCACGTTTGATGGAAGCAATCACCAAATCCATAAACAACTGCGGATTGACAGCCAAATCATCTATACGTCCGGATTCAGTGATAATGCGCATTATCGTACTGCGTGTCAACTCCGTATGCCGCTGGATATATCCGAGTAGATCGGGGATTACATAATCCGATTGCGAGATCGATATCCGATCACCTTTATAATGAGCAGCTATGCCAGAACCGGTAATTACAACTTCGTTTTTAATCGAATGAACCGAAGGTTTTTCAATCTTGGGCAAGTCTCTAATTGCCCGACCTGCATTTCGGATCAGTTCTTCTGTATTGTATTTGACACGATAGGTCGTTCTGGCTTTCAATTTCTCCCAAATAGCAATGAATCGAGAATCGGTTTCAAATCCCTTGCGATAAGTAACGGCAATCCTGTCTCGTTTGGGTTTGACTCGGTTACCAAAATCAACGCCACAGTCCTCTCTTAGCTCATTCTGCAAAGCCTTCGCAAAGTCGTTGTAGGCTTCATTGGCCACCACAGTCAGACGATTGATATTTTTATCATAGATTCTCGTACCATTCTGATTGACAGCCAATCGCAGACCTCGTCCGATCTCCTGGCGTTTCTTCATTTCGGATTTGGTCTCGTTCAGCGTACATATCTGAAAGACATTCGGATTATCCCAACCTTCGCGCAAAGCCGTATGGGAGAAAATAAAACGCAGGGGATTGTCGATATCCAACAACATCTCCTTATCTTTCATTATCAAATTATAAGTGCTATCGTCAGCCTGCGTCTCACCCGATGTATCTTTCAACTGTCCTTTTTTATCTTGCGAAAAATAGCCGTTATGTATCTTCTCTATTGGGTATTTGTTCAATGACTGATATATTGGCTTTGCAATCAACTCATTATATATATCCTCGAACCACACGGCAAATTTACCTTTGACAGACACTCCCTGAGCATCGTATGAGCGGTAATTCGCCACATGGTCAATAAAAAAGAGCGACAGCACTTTTATTCCCTGTTTATTCAGCTTTAACTCTTTGCTGAGATGTTCCTCTATCGTGCGACGAATCTGGAATTTCATTATTTCGTCGTTTTGACCGCCCTGTTGCTGACCTTGGTAAATGACATCGTTATTGGAAAATGAAACGTAGCCGTTCGACGCATCTATGCCTTCGACAATGTAACCTTCACGATATATCTCCCGATTATTGGACAAGTTATACAAATCATCTCCAACTTTTACTGTAACGCTTTTACGCTTGACTCCGTCTTTGCCGTTTACATCAATATTAATTTTTGCTGTAATTTTCGTTTTCGCAGCAGTAATTGCAGTAAGTTCTACAAATGCACCATTTTGAGAATTCTCTTCCAGCACAGAGTCTACTTCAATCTGTTTGACTAATCCCATGTCATATGCCTTTATGGGATTTAGGCTGTATATCAGATTGTAGCGATTGCGATGCGTAGCCGAATAACGAAGAGTGCATAACGGATTGAGATTGGCTATGGCTGCCGACCGCTTCTCGGACTCCATATTCTGCGGTTCGTCCACAATAACGATAGGACATGTCGATTGGATAAATTTTATCGGCTCCTGTCCGTTGAGTTTGTCATTGGGCTTATTGATGACATTTTCGTCCTTGGCAAAGGCATCGATATTGATAACAAGAATCTCGATATTATCGCTCGTAGCAAACCCTCGCAACAGAGAAATTCGGTTGCGATCATATACTTTGTAATTGACGGGGATATTGTCGTACAGAGTTTGGAAATGGTCGTGTGTAATTTGCAGATTCTTCAATACTCCTTCACGAATCGGCACGGAGGGAACGACTATGACAAATTTTTTGAATCCATACTTGCTGTTCAATTCATAGATCGTGCGCAGGTAGGCATAGGTTTTACCTGTTCCGGTCTCCATCTCGACAGAAAAGTGCATTCCTTCCAGCGATTCCGAGACGGCAACTTCATTCTGCTCTTGAACCTTTTGCAGATTGGCAAGTATCTGCTCATCGGTAAGCGCAAGATGATTGCCGACTCCGTCTATGAAATCGAATTGACCGTCTTCGCGCATACCATAGCGATAATCAGAATTTTCGAGAGCCTGCCCCTCAAACAGCCCTACAACCGCACCGATAGCCTCCTGCTGGTACTCTAAGTTGGGTTCAAAAGTCAGTTTCATAGAGAGCGTCTTTCAGGTTTTCAATCCATTTACTAAATCGAGGGCATTTAGATAATACTGTATCTATCCCAATCTCTTTAATAATTTCTACTCCATATATTACTTTATCATATCCAGGAATCAATCTCTGTAAACGAACAGATGGCGCGGTATTGGGACCATTATTAATATTTTCAGGATTTGGATATCTATTAATAACATCTTGCAAACCTCGATAATCAACTTCTGATCTTTCAAATAAGGCATCAATTCCCTCTATTGACGAAAAAATAAGTGCTTCGAATTCGTGGAGCTGGATATATGGAATAAAATTATCAAACTGTCGGTTTTGCGCCTGCTCTATATCAATCTTTATTTGATTTTCAATAGCTTCAACTTGCTGGCCGTGTGATATAGCGGCATCAAATTGATTTGAGCCTGGAAAATCGGATGGCAAACGATAGAAATCAAGCATAGTGGTCACTACAACATCTGCTTCATATATGGTCTGAATAATATCTTGTTTGATATACGAATATTTAGAAAGCCCTCCGTTAGAATGTTTTGTTTTAAAACACTGGATACAATTGTAAATTCCCAATGAATTGAAATAGGGAATCAGAATATTATTAACGAAACTTTCTTCGGTTTCTCCTTCGGCAATAACTACCAATCTTTTCATAACATTGTAGGCTGTCCGTTAATTACACTTTTCGTCCATAGTTCCCCTATGGAATAATTTTCAAGCCAGCTTTCCAACGTTTTTTTATCAAGCCGATTGAAAACCGATTGGCCATCTTTTCGATCAACCGTTATAATATCATCCGCATCAAATTGATTAATTAAATTGACAGACTGTGTCGAAATAATCATTTGACACCCACGTGCAGCTGCCGATTTAATCATACCGGCCAATTTCGTTATGGCAACGGGGTGCAACCCTAATTCGGGCTCGTCGATGATGATCACTTTTGGCAATTCGGGTTGCAATAATAATGTTGCTATCGCTATGAACCGGATACTCCCATCCGATAAATCGTTCGCAGCAAAGTATTTGTCGGGATTTTCAATATCATTCCATACAAGTTCTATCTTATTATCCAATTCCTGCGGAGCCAAATCGAATCGTTCAAAATATGGCATTACGGATTGAATAACCAATTCTATTCGCTTTAAAGTTTTCGGGTATTTCTGTTGCAGCAAATACAAATAGGCCGGTAGATTCCTGCCATCTTCTTTTAATATTCTATTGTCATTGACATCCGCAGCAGAGCGGAGCGGTGCACCCTTGCTCGTATCATGGAAATGATATATTTTATAGCTTTGTAAATACTCTCGCAACCATTGGTTCCTGATAGTATCCGAGTTTTTTATGCAACTTTCATTTATATTCCTCATTCCATACCCATTTCTACGAGGCTTGTAATGGCTCATCTCTTCTGCTATAAACAGACTTCCATCATCACGAGGCTGGAGAGTAAAAGAATATGAATTTAGAGCAAATCGCAAATAACCATATAGCTCCTTTGTATATTTTACGCCATAATGCAATAGATTCTCTGCACGATTCTGCATCGTGTAATTTTGCAAACGTTGCTCATAGATATTATTAACTAACCGGAAAAACGATATAAAATTTGTTTTACCTACACCATTCGCTCCTATCAAAATGTTAATAGGTTTTAATTCAAGCGATAAATCTTTTATAGATTTATAGCCCTTTATTTTAATCTCATTTAACATATCCTATATCGTTATAAAGATTATCCCTGCATCTTTCATTTGGAGGGCGGTATTGGTTTTCAATTGGTCGTTGCCTTCGAACAGGCGGTCGAGCGCAATGACCTTTTCGGGTTGGGCTGCCAGTACAGCGTCCACCGTCTCCTGTGTCGCCGATTCCAGCATCAATATCAACTCTCGTCCATTAATAGCATAATAGTCATTTTCATGTTCAATCGTACTATTCAAATCCTTGCCGCTTTTCAGCAATAGTTCATAAACCATATTGCTGACAGTGGCATTATCGGCAACAGGATCTATGAATTCCATTACCTGCTGCTGCCATACGTCTTTCTCTGAACTGCGAATCTTGCGCCATTGTTTGAAATTGCTATCGGCAATTTTGAATACCTTGAATCCCAAATCGGGGATCTTTGTCTGATGTGCACCGTCAAAATCCAACTGTCCGCTCTGTTTCTCCTGCTCGGCTTCTATCTCTGTACGAATCTTTGCACCGGCACGACGAATACGCTCTTTGGCTATATCTGCTATTGTCTTATATCCTGCTTTACCAGCTTCACTATTCTCATTACAAAGCTCCGGTAATTGCACGCAAATATATTTTCGATTACCACCGTCTTCATGATTCAACTCCATAATAGCTTGTGCTGTTGGTGCTGTACCTGCAAAAAAATCTAAAAAAAGACCTGTCGTCTCTTCGTTGTCAATTATAATAGATAATGCTCTCTTTATTAAAGATACTGGCTTGGGGAAATCAAAAAGCTTTCCACCCATTAATGCCTCTAATTCCTTACTACCTTGGTCTGTAGTTCCAGTGTCTTCCTGTTTCCATAAATCTACGGGAACCATACCTCCCTCCATCTCTGATAAAAATTTTTTCAATCGAGGATATGTGTTCTCCCCATTCTTCCCCCAATATAATCTATTCTCTTTGATATGCTGTTCATACGTTGCTTTTTCATATTTCCAGGCATTTGTTGGGTGGACAATCTCTTTTTGGGTAAGTGGATTAAACAACGGATATGACAGATTGGGGCGTTGCTCTTTTGTCGCAGGATTAACATATGACACACTTGTCCAATCACCGCGAGGATCATTGTCTGGATTAGAATAAATTGAGTCTGCTTTCGCGCTTCTCGGTTCTTTGATGTTGTTTAGTATATCCGATTTCCGATATACTAAAATCCGTTCAGTTAGAGTCGTGAATGTTTTTGCGTTGTTACTTCGAGTAAAACGTTTTTCCCAAACGACCGACGATAAAAAATTCTCTTCCCCGAAAACCTCATTCAGCAACAATCGAAGATTGTGCACTTCATTGTCGTCAATAGAGATGAATATAACTCCATCTTCACGCAACAGCGACTTTGCCAGATAGAGGCGCGGCATCATCATATTGAGCCAGTTGCTGTGATACTGTCCGTTCTCCTTGCTATTTTTGCGGAACATTCCGTCGCGCAACATATATCCCTCATCGTCCTTGTCGCCTACACGACGCATATAATCCTCACGGGTTTCAGAGAAACGGTCGGGATAGATGAACGAATCATTACCTGTGTTGTACGGCGGATCGATGTATATCATCTTTACCTTGCCGAAATAACTTTTCTGCAACACTTTCAACACCTCCATATTCTCACCCTCGATGAAGATATTTTGTGTGTTGTCGAAATCAACCGACTCCTCGCTACACGGTACAAGCGTTGCAGCCGACGGCTCCTGCATCACTCGAAAGGCATCGCTCTTGCCTGCCCAATTCAGCCGATAACGTTCATCGGCAATGTTCACATTTTCGCCCAATACGGCACGCAGTTTTTCCCAATCGATTTTACCTTCATCGAAAATTTCAGGCATAACCGATTGTAATATCTTGATACGTTCTTCCTTCGGAGTTTGAGACAATCCGTTCATAGTCATAAATAAGCACTTCTTCCAATATTTTACAAAAATACTAATTTTATGGACATGAGCAACTATTGAATGGCATATTTTTTCGGACTATCTAACGAATACAATCGAGCTAACGGCGAAGATTTGTAAGACCGTTTAATACTATGCAAAGAGCTGCCGGGAATATCCGGCAGCTCCTATTTTTAGCAATATTGCACATTACTCGGTGATCTCCACCCTATTGCCGTCGGGGTCGGCCACGCAGCTCTCGTAGTAGCCGTCGCCCGTGGTGCGGGGTGCGCTCAGCACCTCATAGCCCGCGGCAGAGAGTTCGGCCGTCAGGGCATCGACCCTCGCGCGGCTGCCCACGCTGAATGAGATATGCGCCCAGCCCACTCTTGCGTCGTCGGCCGGCGAGGCCGTCACATCGGGACGCGACATGATCTCCATGCGTGCGCCCTCGTCGAAAGAGACGAACCACGTGCGCAGGCCCGTGCGCGGATTATGATACGGCTCGCCCTCGCGGCCGCCGAAATACCTCACGTAAAACGCCTTGGCCCGCTCCGGGCAGATGCTCCACAGGGCTATATGATCGATCTTCATGGCGTTACTCGGCTCGCCAGATGACAGGTGCTCCCGTCGCAGCGATCTCCTCGTCCGTAAGCAAGATGCTGACGATACCCATCGAGTATGGAGCCACCTCATAGGGCTGATAATCGATCAATATGCCGTCGTCGGTGATCTTCACGGCCGACGACACGTATGCCGTCTCGGGCGTAGTGCCGAACAGGTCGCCGCCATACTCCTCGTTCAACTTGTCCGAGACGAGCTGCTGCACGGCCTGCGCCCACACGTCCTCCATAAGATAGTGGAAGTCGTAGCGTTGGCCGCTCGACAGATCGTAACAGTCGTATGCCACCGTGCCCAGACCGTGCGCACCGCCGGTGTATGTATAATAGTATGTCGTGTAGCACATCACGGCCCCTCCGCGCACCGCCTCGCTATCCTGCGATATGCTGAGCTGATACTCGAACGAGTGCGGCGGCATATCGTCGTCGTAAGCCACGAAATCGTCGACAAACCCCTTGATAATCGCATCGACGGCCGCATCGATGTCGGCGGGAGCCTGCTCACCGAAAATATGCTCGTAGTTCTGACTCTCGATCGATGACCACACCGGATTGGTCTCGGCATCAACAATACGGCAGTACGAAAGCTCGACACTGTAAGGTGTCGCACCCGAATCCTTATCCACGAAATCGATCGTCTCCACCACGGGTGTCGCTTCGCTCTTCTTCGAACCACGGCAGCCGACAGCCATTACGGCCGCAACGGCGGCTGCCAACAAAACCATACGTTTCATCATAATCTGCAAAATTATATTTACTCAATAAAGGTACGTAAATTTACCCTACGAAGTACGCATCGAAAGATTTTTCATATTTTTTTTGCAAAAAATTTTGGAGATAAAAAAAATCGCCTTATCTTTGCACCACAATCAGAGAGGGTGGATTCATCTAAGGGCTAGGATACGTGCCTCTCACGCACGACATAGGGGTTCGAATCCCCTATCCACTACCAAGAAGCGATCGGAAACGGTCGCTTTTTATTTTGCTATAAATCGCTCTCGATAAGGGGATAAGAACCCTGTGGGTTCGGACAAACTAAGCAGCGAGGGCAGAGACGATTCATCGGCTTTGCCGAGTCGCGACGTTTGAAGACAAGCGCAGCGCAGTCAATCCCCTATCCACTACCAAGACGGTCGGAAACGGTCGCTTTTTTCTTTTGCCATAAATCGCGCAACATGACAAGTATGATGCGTCATTCTGAGTGGAATGAAATGAAACGGAGAATCTGGGATCAGTCTTAAATTCCGGTGGGAGGCGAGATTCTCACGTCGCGTGCATGGCACGCTCCTCGGAATGACAAACCCGACCTGTCATGTCGAACGTCAGTGAGACATCTGTGGAAGACAAGACTATACGACTTAATGCAACAATGGAAATAGTCGCACACAGATTTCTCGCTTGCGCTCGAAATGACACCTTACTGTCACTCCGAGGAGCAACAACGTTGCGACGTGGGAGTCTCAGCACACGCTACTGTCACTCCGATGCAGGACGCATACCCTCCCGTGGGAGTCTCGCCATTGGCGGGGCTTGAAAAGATCTATCTGTCGGTACCACAGAACAATCCGCCACAAACAGCAGCCTCCCGACCTTTCGGTCGGGAGGCTGCTGCAAACATAATATGTATATACTGTTACTTCAACATCTTCAGCTTCTTGTCGGCCGGTGTAGCCTCGCGGAACGAGATGGCGTAGCCGCCGCCGGCAACTGCTTTCTGGCGCAGGGTGCTGCGCGAGGTGCAGCGCACCTGACGAATGGTGTAGGCCTGCGGGTTTGTCCGATAATCGGCATCGTCGGCATCGGCATAGATCGTTGCTACGTAGGTCTTGTCGGGATCGAGGAAGTCGAAAGTGATCTGCGAAAGATGATCCTTCTCGCCCGTGCAGTTGCCCACGAACCACTCGCCGCTCTGCTTGGCCTGACGCGCCACGGTGATATACTCGCCCGGGGCGGCTTCAAGATAACGGCTCTGCTGCCAGTCTATGGCCACGTCCTTGATAAACTGGAACGCGTCCATGAAACGCTCGTAGTTCTCGGGGAAGTCGGCGGCCATCTGCAACGGCGACGACATCACCACGTAGATACCCAACTGATTGGCAATAGTGCAGTTGGCATGCGACTTATTGTTGGGATCGGCCTTCGAGATATCCATCTCGAATATGCCCGGCGTATAGTCCATCGGGCCGCCTATCAGACGCGTGAAAGGCAGCACGGTCACGTGCGAGGGCTTCGAGCCGCCGAATGCCTGATACTCCGTACCGCGCGCCGACTCGTTGCCTATCAGGTTGGGATAGGTGCGGCACAGACCCGTGGGACGCACGGCCTCGTGGGCATTGACCATGATCTGGTAGTCGGCAGCCTTCTTCACGGCATAGAGATAGTGGTTGACGAGCCATTGATCGTAGTGGTTGTGACCCACGGGAACGATATTGCCCACATAGCCGCTCTTGACCGCATCGTAACCGTTGTCCTTCATGAACTTATATGCCTGATCCATGTGACGCTCGTAGTTTCTCACGGCCGACGAGGTCTCGTGGTGCATGATCATCTTCACACCGCGCTCGGCGGCATACTTATGTATGGCATCGACATCGAAATCGGGATAGGGCGTAACGAAATCAAACACATAGTCCTTATTGTTGCCGAACCAATCCTCCCAGCCGATATTCCAGCCCTCGACCAGCACGGCATCGAATCCGTGTTCGGCCGCAAAATCGATATATCGCTTGACATTCTCGGTCGTCGCACCGTGCGTACCGTTGGGCTTGACCTTCGAAAGATCGTCCGTATCGAGATGGGCACTGCGCAGATCGTTGGTGTAGCACCATGTGCTCTTGCCGGTTATCATATCCCACCAGCAGCCGACATACTTCACGGGCTTGATCCACGAGGTGTCCTCCAACTTGCACGGCTCGTTGAGATTGAGCGTGATGCGCGAGCGCAGCATGTCGCGGGCATCGTCCGATACGATCACCGTGCGCCACGGCGTATGCGCCGGAGTCTGCATGTAGGCCTTGTGGCCGTTGGGATCGGGTGTCAGGTGCGAGGTGAGCACCATGCGGTCGGCATCGAGATCGAGGTGCATGCAGGGGTAGTCGACCAGAGCGGCCTCGTGTATGTTGATGTAGAGTCCGTCGTCCGACAGCAGCTGCAACGACGTTTGCAGTCCCGTGGTCGAGAATATCGTCTGCGACAGATTATACTGTACGGCCGCCTCCAACAGCGACTTTACCTCCGACAGACGCGAACGCGTGTAGTCGTACTCCTGCGTATCGTAATCGCCCGGGATCCACCACGCCGTGTGATCGCCCGACATGGCGAACTCGGTCATCTCGTCCATCACGATGAAATAGACCAGATTGTCCTGCTCGGGAAACTCATATCTCAGACCTAAGCCGTCGTTGAACAGGCGGAAACGCACGATCATGTCGCGGTTGTTGACCGGCTGGTGAAGCGTCACGGCCATCTCGTTATAGTGGTTGCGAATCTCCGACTCCTCACCCCACACGGGCTGCCACGTCTCGTCGAAGGTGGAGTTCTCCACACCGGCCACCACGAAACCGTCGTAAAGCGAGGTCTGAGGATCGACCTTATGTTCGCGGTTAGTGAAGTCCGAACCGAACTCGTTGCGCTCGCTGCTCTTCAGCTTCAAGCCCAGACGGCTCGGAGCCACGGCAGTCTTGCCCTTATACTCCAATTTATAAACAGGTGTTCCCGCCTCGTCGAGCGAGAAATCCATGCGCAGATTGCCATCGGGAGAGCGCAGCTCCTGCGCATTGGCTCCTACGATCAGAGCCGATGCCACGGCAAGCGATAAAAGTTTTTTCATAATAGGTTTATAGTTTGTTTTAGGTTAAATTGTCGTTATCCGCAATAACGTAAGTCAAAGGTATGAATAATATCCGTCAAAAGAGCCGCATTGTAGTCAAATAGTAGTCTATCACACAATTCAATATAATATATATCAATGATATAATACACATAGCCAAGGGCTAAATAGTAGTTAATCAAGCCTTGCGATGGACATCACCCGACACTCGAAACCCTCTCTGTCGCCCAATGCGGCATTGCGCATCTTGACACGATAGTTATATACGGTCGACACCGACCGCCGCAGAAACGCCGCGATCTTGACCGAGTCGGTCACGCCGAGCCGGATAAGGGCGAATATCCTGAGTTCGGTGGATAGCAGCTCCCCGCCCGCAAGCGATACGCGCTCCTCTTCGCGCAGCAACGCGTTGAACTGATCGATGAAATCGGGAAACAGATCGAGGAACGACCGGTCGAACCGCTCGTAAAACGACTTCAGCTCCCGATCTATCCGCGCATTCGACTTCAATGTTTCGAGCAGCTGTGCCGCACCGCCGCTGCGCGCCACGCCGTTCAGCTCGCGACGATACTCGTCGATGCGGCCGATGTAATCCGAGCACAGATCTATATAGGTGCACAGATACAACTCTTTCAGATTGTTGGCATCATGCAGCAGGGCATTGATGCGCAGCAGTTCGGCATTGGCCGTCTTCAACTCCTCGTTTGCCGCAGCCTGCCTGCGCTCGGCACGGGCGGCACGGCGGCTGTCGCGCCGAACCAATATCATGGCCACGGCCAGCAGCAGCGTCAGCAGCGTCACTCCGGCAAGCAGCATATTGAGCCGATGCTGTTTGCGCGACATGAGCGTATCGTATGAGCGGATGATTATGGGCAGCAGACGTTCTATCGAGTGTATGTTGATGCGGGCATTGGCCTGCCGGGCATCTTTGAGCGAACGGTTTATATATTCGTAGGCGCGCTCGATATCGCCCCTGTCATAGAGCAGCGCGGATAGTTCGTACAACGAACGATACTCGTGCACGGGGGTCTGCAAGTCGCACAGCGCGCTCTCGGCCAGATAATATATGGCATCGTTCGACTCGCCCTTGTTGATATACGACTGTGCCACCGAGTAGGCCCACACCGCACGGCCGTGAATCGAACCTATCTCCTCGTCGGACATCTGCAACAGAAGCTCCAAAGCCCCGTCGTCGTCGCCCCGCGAGCGCATGATCTCGGCCTGCACGAATGTCATCGGCAGATCCAGCCCCACCAGCGCGTGCCGTTCTGCGTCCAGCCGCTCGACGTATACCTTGCGGCAGTCGGCATCGACACTCACTAACGACATGCCCTCGTATATCACGTAACGCGCATTGTGCCACGCATACCGGTCGGACGTAGACATACCTGTCGTGTCGACCTGGGCAATCATCTCCAACGCCTCGACATAGTTGCCGCACTGGGCATAGAGCGTTGCCAGATCGATCTCACTGCGTCGCGTCAGTGCCGTCTCGCCGAGCGACGAGGCCAGATCCAGCTTCCTGTGCGCATAGCCAAGTGCCGCATCGACATCGTATTTGCCGTACTCGTCGAGCAGAGTGCCGTAGAGAGCATACAGCTCCGTCGAATCGGCCGCCGTCGGCACACGCATCTCGATGGAGTCTATGCGGGCGCGCTTGCGCTGCTCGTAACGCTCCTTGTCGGCAATGGTGGCATCGAGCCGCTCCAACCGCTCGCGGCAACGCTCGTCGAACGGCGACGAGGAGCGACACCCTGCCCCCGCCAACGCCGCCGCGGCAGCAATCGCAAATATGAATATCCGACCAGTCATAAGCTGTAATTTTCACAAAAATAACAAATTTTATCCAATTATCAACGCAACCGCCGCGTCACTGTCCGGCAGAGATATTTAGTCGCGCACTTGCACTCCCGAAGAATTTTACTTACTTTTGTAGAGTGAATTTATATAAAAAAACGACAATCATCATGGACAGACAGCCTCTGCAAAGCCCCGTATATCCCGACTGCCCCATACGCAACGTGCTCTCGCGCATAGGCGACAAGTGGTCGCTGCTGGTCATCTACACGCTCACCGATGCCGAGAAGATGCGTTTCGGCGAGCTTCTCCGTGCCATTCCCGACATATCGCAGAAGATGCTCACCGTCACGCTGCGCACCTTGGAGCAGGACGGACTCGTCTCGCGTCGGGTCTACGCCGAGATACCGCCGCGCGTGGAGTATGCGCTCACCGACCGCGCACGGTCGCTGCTGCCGCATGTCAACGCCCTGATCGGCTGGGCGCAAGACCACATGCAGGAGATCATCGCCGACCGCACGAGATACCGTGCGTAAATTGAAACGCTGTGTCAAACCATACATAAATTAATTATATCAGATTCGCATGATAGACGAGATTCTCGCATACAACCGTCGCTTCGTGGCAGAGAAGGGTTACGAGCGATTCATCACCGACAAATATCCCAACAAGCGCATAGCCATCGTCACCTGCATGGATACGCGTCTTGTAGAGCTGCTTCCGGCGGCATTGGGATTCAAGAACGGCGACGTGAAGATCATCAAAAACGCCGGCGGCACCATCACCAACCCCTTCGACAGCACCGTCAGAAGCCTGCTCGTGGCCATCTACGAATTGGGTGTCGGGGAGGTGATGATAATAGGCCATACGGGCTGCGGCGTGCAGGGCATGGACAGCGCGGAGATGCAGCATCTGATGCGCGAGCGCGGCATACCCGACAGCCATATCACGCTGATGAAGCACTGCGGCATAGACCTCGACAGCTGGCTGCACGGCTTCGACGACACGGAGTCGGCCATACTCGAAACCGTAGACCTGGTGCGCAACCACCCGCTCGTCCCGCAGGACATCGTGGTCAAGGGCTACATCATGGACTCCCTGACCGGAGAGCTGAACCCGATACACGAGCCCGACGGGCAATAGCGGCACTGTCATAAATTCCGGTGAGAAGGCGAGACTCCCGCATGCCAGCCACGCTGCTGACGGCGAGACTCCCACGTCGCCTGCGGCTCCTCGGAGTGACAGGGTCGTGTCATTTCGAGCGCAAGCGAGAAATCTGTGCGCGACATGCCCATCGTCGTGTCATTCTGAGTGAAACAACGTGGAACGAAGAATCTGGTTGGGGAATATGTGAAAAATGATATGCCTGCCGTCCCGTCATTCTGAGGAGCGATTATAAATCGCGACGTGAGAATCTCTCTTTGCCGATTTTCCTCTCCCCTGCACCGGAAATCAAGACCGATCCGCAATAGCAGCCGGCACAGCGGTGCGCATTCACTCGCTCTTCCGCCCACTCTGCGGCAATAGAAAATCACGTCATTTACGGCTCGCGGCTTTGCTCCGCGAGCCGCATTTCCACCCCTGCCGTTTCGGGAAAAACATCATGTCGCGACAAGCCGCCGCAGCCTCCGCTCCGACGTTCGAAACAGCCCTGCAATCCCATCTTTTTGCGGCATGTTTCGAAACGAAACTTTGCAACTTTTATTTCGATATTACATTAACATACAAGGTCTTGCAACTGCCGATAAGGCCGCTCGACCGCACCCGCTCCCACATCGGAAACGTGTTATAATTTTAACATTGAAAATTCTATGATTTTTCGATCGAATTATATACCTTTGCGGCGGTTATTGCAAATTATACCTGTGTTTGACACGGGTTAATTTTGTTAGGAAATTCTTCAAACAACTTTTATAATATGGCAGAAAAAAAGTTTATTACTTGTGACGGCAACTATGCGGCGGCACATATTGCATATATGTTCTCCGAGGTTGCAGCCATCTACCCCATCACGCCCTCGTCGACGATGGCCGAGCTGGTCGACGAGTGGTCGGCGCAAGGCCGCAAGAACATATTCGGCGACACGGTGAAGGTAGTCGAGATGCAGTCGGAGGCCGGTGCCGCAGGAGCCGTTCACGGTTCGTTGCAGAGCGGCGCCCTGACCTCAACGTTCACCGCCTCGCAGGGCCTGCTGCTGATGGTGCCCAACATGTACAAGATATCGGGCGAGCTGCTGCCGGGCGTGTTCCACGTATCGGCGCGTGCCCTTGCGGCTCAGTCGCTGTCGATCTTCGGCGACCATCAGGACGTGATGGCCGTGCGTCAGACGGGTTTCGCCATGCTGGCCACCTCGTCGGTGCAGGAGGTGATGGATCTGGCCGGTGTGGCTCACATCGTGGCTTTGAAATCGCGCATTCCGTTCGTGCACTTCTTCGACGGATTCCGCACCTCGCACGAGATACAGAAGATCGAGATCATCGACGAGGCCTCGCTCACGGCCATGTTCGACCGCGACGCACTGCGCGCTTTCCGCGAGCGTGCGCTCAACCCCGAGCACCCCGTGACGCGCGGTACGGCTCAGAACCCCGACATCTATTTCCAGACGCGCGAGGCATCTAACAAGTTCTACGACGCAGTGCCCGACATGGTCGCCGAGACTATGGAGAAGATCTCCGAGATCACCGGCCGTTGCTACAAGCCCTTCACCTACTACGGTGCAGCCGATGCCGAGCATATCATCATCGCCATGGGATCGGTTACGGAGACCATCAAGGAGTGCGTGGACTACCTCGCCAAGCAGGGACGCAAGGTGGGTGTCATCACCGTACACCTCTACCGCCCCTTCTCGGCCAAGTATCTCTTCAACGTTCTGCCCAAGAGCGTGAAGCGCATCTGCGTGCTCGATCGCACCAAGGAGCCTGGAGCCAATGGCGAGCCTCTGTATCTCGACGTAAAGGACGTGTTCTACTCGTCGGATATGCACCCGATGATCATCGGCGGCCGCTACGGTCTTTCGTCGAAGGACACCACGCCGGCACAGATGCTGGCCGTCTACGACAACCTCGCCGCAGCCGAGCCTAAGGATCACTTCACCGTAGGTATCAACGACGACGTGACGTTCCACTCGATCCCCGTGGGCGAGGAGATCTCGATGGCCAAGCCCGGCACCTTCGAGGCCCTCTTCTTCGGTCTGGGATCGGACGGTACGGTGGGTGCCAACAAGAACTCGATCAAGATCATCGGCGGTTCGACCGACAAATACTGTCAGGCCTACTTCTCTTACGACTCGAAGAAGTCGGGTGGCTACACCTCGTCGCACCTGCGCTTCGGCGACAACCCCATCACCTCGCCCTATCTGGTCACCACGCCCGACTTCGTGGCATGCCACGTGCCGTCGTATGTCGACAAGTACGACGTGTTGAAGGGTCTGAAAAAGGGAGGTTCGTTCCTGCTCAACTCGGTGGGCGATGCCGAGACCACATGCGCCTCGCTGCCCGACGAGATGAAGGTCTACATGGCCAAGAACAACATCAACTTCTATATAATCAACGCCACGAAGATCGCCGCCGATCTGGGTCTGGGCTCACGCACCAACACCATCATGCAGTCGGCATTCTTCAAGATCGCCGACATCATTCCCTTCGACAAGGCCGTCGAGGAGATGAAGCACGCCATCTACAAGTCATACGGCAAGAAGGGCGAGGACATCGTCAACATGAACTATGCAGCCGTCGACGCAGGCGGTGCCGCCGTCGAGAAGGTGGAGGTTCCCGCCGAGTGGGCATCGATCGAGATCAAGCCCGCCGCACATGCCGCCGACAGCGCAGCCTCGGACTTCGTCCGCAACGTCTGCGAGCCTATCGACGCACTGAAAGGCGACCAGCTGCCCGTATCGGCATTCAACGGCCGTGAGGACGGTACATGGGACAACGGCACGGCCGCATTCGAGAAGCGCGGCATCGCCGTCAACGTTCCCCAGTGGAAGATCGAGAACTGTATCGAGTGCAACCAGTGTGCATACGTCTGCCCCCACGCCGCCATACGTCCGTTCCTCGCAACCGACGAGCAGGCCGCAGCCACGGGCTTGGAGTGGAAGCAGGGTCTGGGCGAGACCAAGGCCTACAAGTTCCGCATACAGGTGTCGCCGCTCGACTGTACGGGCTGCAACAACTGCGTGGACGTTTGTCCGGCCAAGGAGAAGGCACTCGTCATGCAGCCTCTGTCGACGCAGATGCACGAGGCCGACAACTGGAACACCGTCACCAAGACCGTAGGTTACAACGAGGTGGTCGACAAGACCAAGAGCGTCAAGAACCTGCAATTCGCACAGCCGCTGTTCGAGTTCTCGGGAGCCTGCGCAGGCTGCGGCGAGACGCCCTATATCAAGGCCATATCGCAGCTCTTCGGCGACAAGATGATGGTTGCCAACGCAACGGGCTGTACGTCGATCTATTCGGGTTCGGCTCCGTCGACCCCCTACTGCACCAACGCCGAGGGCAAGGGTCCGGCATGGGCCAACTCTCTGTTCGAGGACAATGCCGAGTTCGGTCTGGGTATGCACGTGGGCGTGGAGAAGCTGCGCGACCGCATACAGGAGTACATGGAGAAGGCCATCGCCGAGTGCCAGAAGTGCTCCGACGAGTTGAAGTCGACCATGCAGGAGTGGATCGCCGCGCGCGGTTCGTCGGCCGCCTCGGCCGAGGTGACGCGCCGTCTGGTGCCCCTGATGGAGGCCTGCGGCTGCGACTACTGCCGCAAGATACTCGAAATGAAGGATTGGCTCGTCAAGAAGTCGCAGTGGATCATCGGCGGCGACGGCTGGGGCTACGACATCGGCTTCGGCGGCGTAGACCACGTACTGGCTTCGGGCGAGGACGTCAACATACTCATCGTCGACACGGAGGTCTACTCCAACACCGGCGGCCAGTCGTCGAAGGCTACCCCTGTGGGTGCCGTGGCCAAGTTCGCCTCTGCCGGCAAGCGTATCCGCAAGAAGGATATAGGTGCGATCGCCATGACCTACGGCTACGTATATGTGGCACAGGTATCGATCGGAGCCTCTCAGGCACAGCTCTTCAACGTGCTGAAAGAGGCCGAGGCCTACCCCGGTCCATCGCTCATCATCGCCTACGCACCGTGTATCAACCACGGCATCAAGGGCGGCATGACGCGCACGCAGACCGTCGGCAAGCAGGCCGTCGAGTGCGGTTACTGGCACCTGTGGCACTATAACCCCACGCTCGAAGAGCAGGGCAAGAATCCATTTGTGCTCGACTCGAAGGAGCCTGACTGGTCGAAGTTCCGCGCATTCCTGATGAAGGAGGTACGCTACACCTCGCTGCAAAAGGCCTTCCCGGCCGAGGCCGAGGAGCTGTTCCAGGCTGCCGAGGAGAATGCCAAGTGGCGTTACAACAGCTACGTACAGCGCACCAAGTAGGCTGTCGGAGCGACCGTCAAGAGAATCACCGCAGGAGATGTTATCCTGCGGTGATTTTTTATCGTATCTCGCACCCGCCCCGCCGCAAGAGACAAAAAAAAGACAGCCGAGATCATCGGCTGCCGTATATCGCAATGACTCTTCTTCGGTCTGTATGCGATCAATAGTCGTCGTCGCCGCCGTCGTCGGCAGGCTCCTCCTCCGAAGAGCTGTCGGCCAGATCGTCGGCTCCCTTCAAATCGTCGTCGTAATATGCGTCGTCGCTCTCCTCCGCCGCATCGTCTATCTTAACATCGATCTTTACCAAATAGTAGGTATCCTCAGTCTCGAACGGAACCGCATAGAAAAATGTTCCATCGGGCTTGTCGATACGCATCATCACCTCTGCAAATCCCAGAGGATAAAGAGCTTTGACCTCATTTTGCTGTTCGGGCGTGAGGTTATGGAAACTTGTTACCAAACGTTTCTTCTTAGATACTGTCACCATATAATAGATTATCGTAGAAATTTTCCGCAAATATACACAATTTTGAAAATGTGCTAACAACTTTGTGAAAAAATTGTCGCTGCCGCACACTTTTCCGCCACAGCACCCCTGCCCCGTCCAAAACGCATGCCGCCGCTTCACCGCAGCACAAAGGCTCCTCACCCCCGTAATCCGCCGCTTGACCCCAAATCCCGGATCGCAGACTCGAAATGGCTCTACCTTTGCATAAGCGCAAGCGTTAAAACCTTTAATTAAACCTTTCGATTATGAAACGAAGACTATTTATCGCGCTGACAGCAGGCATAATGCTGTCGGGCATGGCAGCGGCGCAAAACCAGTCGCAGCAGAGCGTCGGGGCACAGACTCCGAGCGTCGAACAGATCGCCCGTCAGAAGACCGACAGACAGGTCAGGGAGCTGTCGCTCGACAACGATCAGGCCGACAGGCTCTACCGCGCCAATCTCGAAGATGCCAAGGCTCACCGCAAGATGCACGACGACAAACGCGATTTCGAGCAGAAGCAGCGTGCCGACATGCAGAAGCACGAGGAGCAGCTGCGCACATCGGCCGGCAAGATACTGACCCCCGAGCAGTATGCCCTGTGGGAGGCATCGGAGAGGTCGCACAGCCGTGACGGCAGCATAAAGCCGACACACCACAAAGGCTATCAGGGCAAGCCCATGGGCTGCCGCGGCAAATGCGATTCCGGCAAACGGCACAAACCCCACCGGCAGGGAGCGCAATCGGGCAAGTAGGGCACTGACTTAAATTCCGGTGGAGAGGAGAGAAAATCAGCAAAGAGAGATTCTCACGTCGGACGTTCCGTCCTCCTCAGAATGACAGGACAATGGAAATTGTGCCCAAGAACTATGCGCCAATTTTTCATCAAAATGCCACAGATGCGACTCTCCGACAGAGCGAGACGATGGGCTGTACTGGCGTACTGCCCATTGGCAAGCGACAAAGAGAGGAAGCAGGTGTGGCATTTTCATGGAAAATTTTTCGTCAAAAGCGGTATTATACAACGCAAACGAAGATCCGCCGGATAGGACATACTGACGTATTTCCCATTGCCGAGTGACAAGGCACGGAAGTAGAATAGTATTTTTCACGAAAAAGAAAAGATTTTTCGTCAAAAGCGGTTAGTTGCAACGCGCAACGAAAATTGGGCGGACGGGCTGTACTTGACGTACTGCCCGTTCGCCCAATCGAGCGAGCGGAAGCAAATGACCGCTTTTCACGGAAAATTACCGGTCGATCTTTATTAGTTCATAACGTTTGTTAAACTCCAACTCCAACCCGTTGGTGAGTTTCACCTCGGTGGTGTAACGGCCGCGTTCGATCTCGATGATGCTCTCACCCGGATAGTTATCGGCGACATAAGAGGTTATCTGCGCAGGCACCAAAGCGGAGGGAACGCTCTGTCCGACACACTTGATATCCGTCCATTCGCCCTTGCCGTCGAACTCGATCTTGGTGCCGTCGCGGAAGACGACCTCGTAATCGCGCTTGACCACATCGTCGTCCATCTCGGCGTATGCCACTTCGCTCTTGGCGAAGTAGGTTTTCAGGAATGTCTGCGCTGCCTGGGGCAGTTCGCCGACCTTAACGGGACGATCGGCTGCGGCAAATACGGCCGAGCTGCATAACATTGCAGCCGCGAGGATTATAAAACCTTTTTTCATTGCTTCACGATTTTAAGTTATACAAATGCTCCGCAGTGCAAATTCGAGGCCTGACGACAGATTCCGTCATCAAAAACAGAGATCGGGGCTGCAACGCCGCGGCAGCATTCGAAAGCAAAGGTATGAATTTTTACTCAAAACAGCAACAGATACAATCCGGCTGCCGCAGCGGCTCCGATGATAGGACCGGCCACGGGCACCCACGCATAGTCCCAGCCGCTCGCGCCTTTGTCCTTGATGGGGAGCAGGGCGTGAGCCAGACGCGGAGGCAGGTCGCGGGCAGGATTGATGGCATAGCCCGTGGTGCCGCCGAGCGACATGCCGATGGCCATGATGAGCATCGACACGGGGAAGGCACCGATGGAGCCGAGCCCCACGGCGGCCGTATTCTCGTCGGTGGCGAGCATGAGTATGACGAAGATCAGCAGGAATGTGCCCACGGCCTCGCAAAAGAGATTGCGCGGCTTGTTCATTATGGCGGGCATGGTGCAGAATGTCGCTAATTTGGCCGAGGCATCGTCGGTGGCATCGTAGTGGTCTTTGTAGAAGAGGTAGACCAGGACGGCACCCGTGAATCCGCCGAGGAGCTGAGCGGCGATGTAGGGTGCCACGTCGCCCCACGGGAAGCTGCCCGCCACGGCCAGACCCACCGAGACGGCAGGATTGAGGTGTGCACCTGAATAGGGTCCTGCGATGAATACGCCGCACATTACGGCCAGACCCCATGCAAGGGTGATGACCACCCAACCGCCGTTCTCGCCCTTGGATTTCTTCAAGATGTTGGAGGCGACTACGCCGTCGCCGAGCAGTATCAAGACCGCCGTGCCGATGAACTCGAACACGCAGCGGATTAAAATATCAGTTTCCATTTCAAATCGTTCTAACGGTTGCAATTATAGTCGGAGAGCGTGCGATAGACGGCATCGTGCCATGAGCGTTGCAGCCGTTCGGCCTCGGACGGCTCCATCAGCGGCTCGAAGCGGCTCTGCTCCTGCCACTGGCCGCGAATCTCGGCTATGTCGCGCCAATAGCCCACGGCCAAACCCGCCAGATAGGCGGCACCGAGTGCCGTGGTCTCCGTTATGCCCGGACGAATGACCGCCGAGCGGAGCATATCGCTCTGGAACTGCATCAGCAGATCGTTGCGCGAAGCACCGCCGTCGACCTTCAACGATTTGAGTTTCAAGCCCGAATCGCGCATCATGGCGTCGACTATGTCCATCGACTGGAAAGCTATGGCTTCCAGCGCGGCGCGCGCTATGTGCGCCGCCGTCGTGCCGCGGCTAAGGCCTGTGATGGTGCCGCGTGCATACTGGTCCCACCACGGCGCACCGAGTCCGGTAAGTGCCGGCACGAAGTATACGCCGCCGTTGTCGTCGACCGTGCGTGCTAAGGCCTCGACCTCCGACGAGGAGCGAATGATGCCCAGCCCGTCGCGCAGCCACTGCACCACCGAGCCGCCGACGAAGATGCTGCCTTCCAGAGCGTAATCCACCTTTCCGCCGATCTTCCACGCCACGGTCGTCAGCAGGTTGTTCTGCGACATTACGGGCTTGCTGCCGCAGTTCATCAGCAGGAAGCAACCCGTGCCGTAGGTGTTTTTCATCATGCCCGGCTCGACGCACATCTGTCCGAACAGAGCCGCCTGCTGGTCGCCCGCGATACCGGCAATGGGCACGCGGTGGGCGAATATGGTGGTCTTGGTATGTCCGTAGACCTCGCTCGACGAACGCACCTCGGGCATCATCGAGCGCGGAATGCCGAACAGCGACAGCAGCTCGTCGTCCCAGTCGAGCGTATGAATGTTGAGCAGCATGGTGCGCGAGGCGTTCGAGACATCGGTCACATGGCACTCGCCGCGCGTCAGTCGCCACACCAACCACGTATCGACCGTACCGAAACGCAGCTTGCCGGCCTCGGCGCGCTCGCGCGCACCCTCCACATTGTCGAGTATCCACTTGATCTTGGTGGCACTGAAATAGGCATCTATGATAAGGCCTGTGCGCTCGTGTATGAAGTCGGCACGGCCCTCGGCGCGCAGCCGGTCGCAATACTCCGACGTGCGGCGGTCCTGCCACACGATGGCGTTATAGACGGGCTGTTCGGTCTCCACGTCCCACACGATCGTCGTCTCGCGCTGGTTGGTGATGCCGATGGCGGCTATGTTGGTGCCGTTGATGTCGACCGAGGTGATGGCCTCGGCTATGACCGAAGCCTCCGACGACCATATCTCGTCGGGATCGTGCTCGACCCAGCCCGAGCGGGGAAATATCTGTCGAAACTCCTTCTGCGCCACCGAGCATATCTTGCCCGCGCGGTCGAATACGATGGCACGCGAGCTGCTCGTGCCCTGATCCAATGCCAATATATACTGTTCCATGTCAAAATAGTTTATTGAGTTCCACCTCGATAGCATACGCTGCCGGCCGCGGCCGAACGTGCGGCTCACGGCTCACGATGCCTCCGGCCGGCCGCCTCAACGGCTCTTGCCCGATTTGGTAGTTACAGCAATCACGCCGTTCGTGCCGCGGAAGCCGTAAGAATTGGCACCGCGCACCACCTCGACCGACTCCACATCTTCGAGATTAAGACTGTCGATACGCGGCACCTCCGCGCCGTCGCACAATATCAGCACTCCGCTTCTCGAATTAAGCGAGCTGCTGCCGCGAAGGCACAATTCGCCGTTTTCGTAGGCCAGACCCGGCACGCACAATATCAGTGCGTCGATTATGTTGGTCATGCCCGTGGCGCGCAGACGGTCGCCCGAGATGCCGGCCGTCGGTGTGACACGGTCGCGCCGCTTGACATACTCCGCGCCCATCTGGGCTATGGCTTCGTCCTCACGCACACGGTTGAGCGAGGGATCGTCGTTGTCCCACACGATATGCAGACTGCGGCGCGAGGCCACAGGCACGGTGCAGCTCTTGCGCTTATATGATATTCTGAGCGAGTCGTCGGCCGAGATGTTCGTAAGGCCGAAACGCCCCTTGCCGTCGGCCACGGTGAAACGGTCGCTGCCGACCACCTCCACGCGCGCCTTTACGCCGCGACCCTCGGCATCGACGATCATGCCGTTGAAAGGAGTCGATGACGATGCGTTGTCGCGCTGCTGTGCCGCTGCTATCCCGATAGCACCCATGACGGCTGCGCACGCCATCATCACCGGCAAAAATAATCTTCGCATATCGATACTGTTTAAACAATCGTTATAAAGTTACAAAATTATTTTCGAATAAGCAACAAAAAAACTTACTTTTTAAAAATTTTCAGTATATTTGCATCGTGCTTGTCGGGCACTACCAGAAAGCACTAACTTCAAAAACTATAAAATACTATGAAAGAGGCAATAGCAATTCTTACAGGCGGCGGACCGGCACCCGGTATCAACACCGTCGTCGGCAGTGTGGCAAAGACTTTTTTAGCCAAAGGCTATCGAGTGATCGGTTTGCACTACGGCTATTCGGGTCTTTTCAATGAAAATCCGCATTTCGAGGATCTCGATCTGTTCAAGACCGACTACATCTTCAACCAGGGCGGATCGTATCTGACCATGAGCCGATTCAAGCCCACCGACAAGGATTTCGAGCAGAACTTCAATCTCGACTTTTTCAAGCAGAACAACATAAAGCTGCTGGTTACCATCGGCGGCGACGACACGGCCTCGACTGCCAACCGCATCGCCAAATTCCTCGAAGCCAAGCAGTATCCCATTGCCAACATACACGTACCGAAGACCATCGACAACGATCTTCCCCTGCCCGCCGGCACCCCGACGTTCGGCTATCAGTCGGCCAAGAACGCAGGTTCGGTCATCGGCCGCGCCGTCTATAACGACGCTCGCACCTCGGCCAACTGGTTCGTCGTAGCAGCCATGGGACGCTCGGCAGGTCACCTCGCATTCGGTATCGCTTCGGCATGCCACTACCCGATGATCATCATTCCCGAGATGTTCAACAAGACCACCATCACCATCGACAAGATCATCAACATGATGATTTCGTCGATCATCAAGCGCAAGATCATCGGCATGGACTACGGTGTGGCCATGATCTCTGAGGGTGTGTTCCACGCGCTGTCGGAGGAGGAGATACTCAAATCGGGCATTCACTTCTCGTATGACGAGCACGGACACCCCGAGTTGGGCAAGGTGTCGAAGGCCATGATGTTCAACGACATCTTGGAGAAGAAGCTCAAAGAGATCGGTCTGAAAGTCAAGTCGCGCCCTGTGGAGATCGGCTACGAGGTTCGCTGCCAGACCCCCTGCGCATTCGACTTGGTCTACTGCTCGGAACTGGGCATGGGTGTCTACAAGCTCTTCTCGGAGGGCAAGACCGGCTGCATGGTCTACATCAGCCAGGAGGGCTACGTATCGCCCCTCTATCTGAAAGACTTGCAGGATCCCGAAACGGGTAAGATCCCGCCCCGTCTGGTCGACATTCACTCGGACAAGATCCAGCAGGTGATCGACAATCTGATGAACTTCATCACCCCCGACGACTACGAGGCTGCACGCAAGTATGTGGCCAATCCCGAGACTTACGACTTCCGCAAGATCCTCAACTGGTAATAATCCACCGCATATATGCAAAAGCCGACGATCCTTCGAAGGGTCGTCGGCTTTCTTATATTAATGTACCGCCTCGATCAGAACAACGTGAATCCGAATGCGACATAGAGACAGCAGCGGTTCTTGAACGGCGAATCGTAGTTGTCGATATATCTCACGCCCAAACCCACATAAGGCGAGCTTGCCCACCGCCAGCGCAGCCCGACATCGTAGCTCAGATGTTTCCAGTCGCCGCATACGGCAGCCTGCACACGCGGCGACAGCCCCAGCGTGTAGCGCGGATTGCTTATGATGTTATACTCGAAGCCCACACCCGCTAAAACCGTCGTCTCGTAGCTTCTCACGCCCGATACATCGAACAGCCCCGTGGCACCGGTCACCGGCACGAAGATCGACCACCGGCCGTTGAAGTGGTAGCCGAAAACGGCATCGATGTCGATCGAGGAGAACTCGTCGCCTGCCCCTAACGGCGCGGCATAACGCGTCTCGGCCGAGAACGAGAAGGCACCCTTAGGAGGTTGCGCAGCGGCCATACGCACCGACATAAGCGACAGCAGCACGATCGAGCAGAAGAGGGTTATGTTTTTCATCGTTTCATAAATATTAGTTAATATACAAAGTTATTCTTTTTTTCCCGATTGCAAAGCAGATTGAATATTTTATTTGCAACCGGATTGCCGCCGCCGTCCCGTATGCCTGTCCGACACACCTCCTGTCGGCCGCAGCGTGTCAGAACAACGCGGGCTGACCGTCGGAGAAGATGTTGACCACACACCGCCCCATGCGCCGTGCGCGCGCCACCGTATAACCCGTTCCGCTGCGGCGGCCGTCCCACCACGCCACCATCAGCGAGCAGTTGTCGACAAGATAGTCGTTGCGCCGATGGAAGACATGCGGCGAATAACTCTCGCCTATGTAGACCACCCTGTCGGCCGCGGCAATCAATGCACGGAACCTCTCGCAGTCCTTCACGGCAAAACCGCTCTCGAAGCCCGGATATGGCACGGCGCACTCCAACACCGCATCGGCATGCCGCTCGCGCAACGCCGCCACGGCCTCGGCCGCCGCCAGATCGAACCCCGGTGCCATGCCGCTCACAAAACGGCGGTACCCCTCGGCATACAACCGCTCCAACCGATCGCACAACACTCCGTCGTCGCGACCGTCGTAATATCGGTGGCCGGTAAATGCCACGCTTATGGCAAGATGCGTCATCACGACTGCAAAGTTAATATTTTTCGGCTTGCCCCACCCGATATTTGGCTTGGAGTTTGCACCTCGACGGGTGTCATTTCTAAAAAAACGCACTATTATGAAAAACACAAGCAAATGTATTCTTTCGGCTCTCGGCGGCGCACTTGCCGGAGCAGCCATCGCCATGTTGTTCACCCCTCAGTCGGGCAAGGAGCTTCGCCAGAAGATCCGCGATATGGCCGACGACGAGATGTCGAAGCTGCGCAGGAACTTCAAGAGCTGTCATTGCGGTGACGAGATAGAGGATACCGTCGACGACATTGTCAAGTAATCCGAAAGCGGCACCGGTATGAACGACTCCCACCGTCCCATAGGCACTGCCATCGTAGTGTTCCTGCTATCGGGCTTCATGTCGCTGATACTGCTTACGGCAGCATTCGTGACGTGGCTCTCGGAGCTTATCGGCAGCACGACCGTAGCCTCGCTCATCGTGGGTCTGTTCTTTATGACAATAGCGGCGATCGTCTACCGCGTGGCATTGCACAGCTACATAGAGTCGCTGCGACGACGCTTCGACACCATCTACGAAGTCAGCCGCATCGTCGAAGGGCTCTATCGCCGGGCGGTCGAATTCATCGAAAAGATAGTCGGTTGACACGACTATCTTTTTTCTTTTGCGGCCGCGGCCATACCCGACGATGTTTCCCTTACCGGCATGCGTAATAATAGGCGAATCATTTTGACATTAAAAAAATATGTGTAACTTTGTATGGCTTAAAAGCACTGAAATAATAACAAAATTTTACTTAATCCTTACTAAGCAAACGTAGGAAATTTGCACTTCCGGAGGTTAGGTACACAGTTTTGTCATGCATGCGTATGGCGTGGACTGTCTATTTTTCTGCGGTAATGGTTTCCTACGACCGGCTTAGTCAGACGAGTAAACAGCACCACGCCTATTATTATGCCGAGAAAGAAGAAGAGACAAAACACCGATTTGCAGGTAAACAGTGACTGGGCGCGTATAGAGACAATCATACACGATCTGGATACGACAGCCGCAGGACTCGCCAAAACACTCGGGCTGAAACATGCCGAGAACCTCTACCAGATCAAACGCGGCAACTATCACATATCGCGTCGTCTGGCAGGCATTATCCACGACCACTATCCGCAATACTCCATGTCGTGGCTTATGCTGGGCGATTGATTATTGCCCTTGCGTGCGCCGGCAGCCGCCGCACAACAGATAAAGGCCTATACGCCACACTTAGAATGACATAACCAACCTGTCACTCCGAGGAGCCGCAGGCGACGTGGGAGTCTCTGCACACACCATGTCACTCCGATGCAGGGTGCATGCCCGACCGCGGGAATCTCAACACGCTCTACCCTGTCACTCCGGGTAGCCACAGGCAACGCGGAAGTCTCGCAGTCTGGAGCGCGACATACCCGCCATAAAACACATTTGCCGGTCAAGAAAGAGATTCTCACGTCGGACGTTCCGTCCTCCTCAGAATGACAGACAAATGTCGACCAAGGAGCGACGGCTTGCGCCGTTATATAATTCTGACCCTCCCCTAAATCCCCTCCTCGGAGGGGACTTGGGTCGCGCGATAAATCGCGCTCCATGTGGGGCGTGGCTGGCTTCGTCCCGCGTTCCGCGGTGGAGCGTTGGCAGGTAGTCTGTCACTCCGAGGAGCAACGCAGTTGCGACGTGGGAGTCTCGCGGTGGAGAGCACGCATACCCGCCAGTCTGTCACGCTAACCGCGCGAGCGCACAATCCGACACATAACAACAAATCGCCCCGAGCCTTTCAGCCCCGGGGCGATCGAGGGATTCGTTTGCGACAAATCCTCCAAACTTGCCATTGATACCGGCACCGAGTGCCGCAACAGCCATATTTCCAATGTAGTTCCGACAGAGACTACATCACGCGTTCGTCTCTCATATCGACGATACCCGCCTTGTCGCTCAGTGCATAACCGAGAACCTGGCGTATCATCGCTTCACGCTGGGTGTTGAGCGGAATACGCTCCTTGGCTATGCCCTCGGCATCGAGCTGCTCACCGGCATCGATAGCATCGACGACGAAGAGGTAGGCGGCATCGTTACCCTTGACAGGCTGCGATACCACGCCCGTTTCGGTCGTCGAAGCGATGGCACCTATCAGGCGCGCCTCGCCTTCGCCGCCTTCGAGCAGATTATCGTTGAACTTGACTCCTGCGAACGACTTCACCTCGGCCTCGTACTTGCTCTTGGCAGCGTCGAACGAGGTGAGGTTGGCTGCTATCTGGGCGAACTTCTTGTCACGCAGAACCTCGCGGCGGCATAAAGCATCGTTGCGGGGAGTAAACTCGTTGTTGTCGATTGCGGTGACCATCGCCACTACGATGCTGTTGCCGAGTGAAAAACTCTTCGACTCGCCCACCTCGGCACCGTAAGCCCAGACGGCTACGCTGCGCGAGTTATCTATACCGCGAATGCCTCGCACACCGGTCTGATAGTCGCGGTCGCCGCGGCTGACAGTTGCCACACGCGGGATCATGGCCAGCTCGCCCGCCGCATTCTGGAACGCCTCGGCCGAAGCCTTGGCCTTGTTGGCGAACGACGTAGCGCGGCGCGTTACGGCATCGAGCGTGGCTTCGCTCGGCTTGATCTCCTTGACGATCTGCGCCACCTGTATGAAATCGGCCGGCGCACCGCACTCGGTGATCTTCGCCACGACGACCTTGCCGGCCTCGTTATACGAGATCACGTCGCCTACCTTGCCGCCGATGAATGACTTGGCCGTATATTCGTCCATCATGTTGAAATCACGGGTCTGGTTATAGGTATCGACCGCAGCAGAGAGCTTCGAGAAGTCCGAATCGACAGCTTTCAGCTCGGCCACGACCTTGTCGGCCTGCTCCTTGTCGTCGAATACGGCGCACTCTATCGTGAATGTCGACGGGGCATTGACCTTATCGGCCACACGGCTCATCACCCACACCTCGTCCAACTTCTCAGGGCCGTACATCTTGCCGCTTTTCAGGGCCTCGGCCTGCTCTGCGGGGATATTGTCGTAACCGATGAAGGGCGACACCTGTCCGGCGAACGAGCGTGCGACGGTCTTGATCTGCTCGCCCTCGGCCACAGCCAGCTGCTCGGCAGCCGAATTGACCTCAGCCTCGATGGCAGCCAGATCCTCCTCGGTAGGATTAAGATCGAACAGCAGGTAGCTTATCGTGCGGTTGCCCAGACCTGCATTCTTCGTCTTCTTACTCTGGTAGCATGCGGCCAGCTCCTCTTCGCTCACCTCGATCTGATCGTCGGCAATGACCGAATAGGGAACCTCGACATATCTGCCCGAGAAAGCGGTGTTCATGTTGCGGAGGTTATCCTCTACTTCGAGTTTGTTCGTATATGCGCCCAAAGCATAGAGACCGCCCAACTTCGACTCCAACATCTGCTGTTTGATGCCGTTGCGGCGCAGCTCCCACTCCTGGTCGGCCATGGCGACGATGTCGTTCTGCGACAGACCGTACTGCGCGAACTCCTGCGCCCACTGCTGAATCAGACGGCTTGCGATGCGCTCCATCTCGGCCTCGGTGGCTACGATGCCCGCTCCGGCGCACGTAGGCTCCATGAAGTTATTGAGGATAAGCGTGCTCCACGCCATGTCGGCCACGTTGTCGGCACCGATACGGTTGTTACGGTCATCGATGCTGCCCTTAGCCTGATAATACTCCGATGCGTTGATCGTCTTACCGGCGATCTCACCCACCTTGAAATCCTCCGACTGCTGCTGCGGCCGGCGATTGTTGAGCTGGTCGCCGAGTATGAACGCCAAAAGAACGACAGCGATCACGATAGATAACACGATGCCGTATTTGGTTCGTAATGTGTTTAATGTTGCCATAGAAAACTTTTATTTTTATCGTTATTGTTCATCGTAACTCTCTTTCTCCGTCATGACAAAGCCGAACTCTGCACCGCTTCGTTTCACGCCGCATGGAGAAAAATGCACTTTATAGCTTACAAAGATAATAATTTTTTCTGAAACGGCATTCTGTTAAGCATGATAATTTGGCTATCGCATACGATTTTACGCCGGCTGCGACCGTCATTTGCGATGCCGCGCCCGTTCTATTCCGCATAACGCCCGCCTCAAAGCAGGCAAACACGCCGATACGCACCGGCTACTTCAAGCGTTTCAGCCGCACCAGATCGATGCGCGAGCCTATGCGCCGCAGCACGCGGCAGCGGTATTCGCCTATGACGAAGGCTTCGCCCTGGGTGGGTATGCCGTCGTGATTGTAGATGATATATCCGGCCAGCGTGTCGTATTCGTCGCTCTCCTCGATGCCCAGCGCGTAGTGTTCGTTCAGGTAGTCGACTTCCAACCGCGCCGAGAAGACCCACTCGTCCTCGGCCACCTGCTTCTCGATCATCTCCTGCACGTCGTGCTCGTCCTCAATATCGCCGAAGATCTGTTCGAGCACATCTTCCAGCGAGATGATGCCGGCCGTACCGCCGAACTCGTCGATCACCACCGCGATCGAGGCCTTGCGCTTCATGAAGGTTTCGAGCATGGTTTGCAGCGGCAGCGTCTCGGCCACGTAGATGGTCTTCATCAACATGTCGTCGATCGACGACGGGTTTCGGAACAGGCTCTTGGAGTTGACATATCCTATGATGTTGTCGATGCTCTCCCGCCATACGAATATGCGCGAGAAGTGGCTGTCGACGAATCGTCGGGTGAGCTCGTCGATGTCGGTATCGTCGATGTCGACCGCCTCGATGTCGACGCGCGGCACCATGCAGTCGCGCACCCTTAGGTCGGCGAAGTCCAGCGCGTTCTGAAACAGCTTTATATCGTTCTCGTCCTCGTGCTGCACCTCGACGTTATCGGCCTCGACCAATCCGGCCAGATCGTCGCGGCTGAATGCGGTCTGCATGTCGCGCGCCTTTGTCCGGTGACCGGTCAGGCGCAGCAGGCCGTAGGAGAGTATCGTCGTAAAGCGCGATATGGGATACAACACTATATAGAAGACGTATATGACCGGAGCCAGCAGCGAATAGTAGAAATTTGGGTTGCGTTTGAAGATCGACTTGGGCAGATACTCCGCCACGAACAGCACTATGACCGTGGATATTACGCTGACCAGCACCACGTTGTCCATATCGAACAGCGTAGCCAGCAGTGCCGACATCGACAGCGAATAGATCACCAGCGCAATGTTGTTGCCCACGAGGATCGTGGTTATGTAGTTGCCGGGATTGTGGGCGAATATGTCGGCCACATGGCGGAACACGATGTTCTGTTTGCGGTCGATCTCCTCCCTGAGGCGGTTTCGGCTCAAAAACGCGATCTCCATTCCGGAGAAGAATGCCGACAGGATCAGCATCGTCACGATCAGTAATATGTCGTTTGCCATGATCTATGGTGGTTATTGTTCAACCGTTTGTCGCCGAGGCTCGGCGTTGCCTATCGACTGCCGCTGCACCGAACGGTCGTCGTCCGCACCCAACGTCTGCTGTCTCTGCGACGAGGCCTGTCTGGCCTGCTGCATGATGGAGCGGCCGCCGCCGCTTATCGATTGCGGCGTATTGCGTTCATCGCTCTTTTTCGGGACTACGGCGGGTGCAGGCTTCCGCTCCGCATTGCCGTCGTCGCGGCGCGGCTGCGGTGCGGCGGGTTTTACCGTCTTGCCGCCGGCATCGTCAGATGCGGCCGTATTGTCCGCGCCGTCATCGCCCATGTCGAACTCCATCTCGCTGCTATACTTGCGGAAGTGTATGTTTTTCAGCGACTCGTCGGCATCGAATCCCACGCCGAAGTGCCAGCCGTCGCTTTGCAGCACCTTCGTGTCGACGTTGGAGTAGATCTGCTGCGTCTTGGCATTCCAGAACAGCTGCTGCGTGTAGACCTCCGTGCGGCTGACCACCGCCGTATCGCCCTCGTTGCGGTTATACTTATATATGACAACATTGCCCTTGGCCTCCCACAGCTTCTGATTCTCGTAGTATATGGCATAGTTGGCACGCAGCGTGGCATCGACCAGCGGCAGCGTGTCGGAGGTAAAGGTCTTGATGGCCACCCCGCGGCGGAACTCGCGATAGGGATTGGCCGCCATGCCGTAGCCCTCGACAAGCGGCGTGGAGAACTCATACGACACGCGTCCGTTCTCCGACATTATCACCGTGCGATGCTCGCTCGACTCGGTCATGAGCGTTTCCAGATCGTACACCGTGTCGGAAGGTTTCTTCGAGCACGAGAATAGCAATGTAGCACTCCCTGCGACAGAGAGTGCTACCAAAGCGTATCGTGCGGTCGAAATCAATGACATGGTTATCGGATATACGACCTTTCGGAGTTTAGCGGTAACGCACCGTGGTCACCTGACCCGATGCCAGACCACACTGCACCGTATAGCGCGAACCCGCCGTCAGATCGGCGAAGAAGCAGGTCTCCTGCACGGGGAATGCCGCACGGTAAGCGTTCATCATCTGCTGAGCGGCCTTCTGCGTCTCGGGCTCGTCCTTCAACAGCGAAGCGGCCTGACTCATGGCGTCGTATGCAGCCCAGTAGACCGATGCTCCGCCCAACTTGTCCTCGCAGGGCGACGAAGCGTAGCACTGGCCGAGAATGAAATATGCGTAACCGTTGTCGGGGTTGATACCGCGCACCTGGCGTGCAGCCTCGGCTGCGGCCGAATAGTGCTTGTCGCCGATCTCGATAAGACCGATGCGCACATAGAGCCGCTCCTTCTCCACAGGATTGGTCTCAACGGCCAACGCCTCGCGCAGATACTTCAACGCCTTCTCCGACTCGCCCTTGTTCTGGAAACCCTGGGCAAGGAACAACGCCGTATCCGACGAAGGCTTTATAGTGTAGTACTTCTCGGTGATGTTGAAGAAGAAATCGCTCGAACAGTTGGCGCGCGACATCAGCGAGACTGCCTGACCCAGCAGCTTCTCGTCGTCGGGCGCATCGGCCAGCTTCTTCGAGAAGAGGGCTTCGAGATTCTCGCAGCTGGCGGCACCGCTCATGCCGAAGCTGGTCTCGAACGTATCCTTATACTGCTCGTCGTCGGCCGATACCTCGGCAAACAGCGGCGACAGACGCTCGTACTCGTCGAGGATCATGTCGGCCGTAACGTTGTCGTCGTAGTTGAAATCCTCGCAGAGGTTCTTATAGTAGATGGCAACAATATCGAGATTGATCTTGCCCGAGGCGATAGCTGCATCGATAGCCTCTTTCAGAGATGCGCGCAGAGCCTCGCGATCCGACTCACGGTATTTGAGCATGTCGCGCGCCTTCATGTCGAGGATATAGTCGCGGCCGTTCTTGGGGTGATCGCCGAAATACTGAATGCGCATGTCGTAGAGCATCATGATCGAGTCGATGTAGGTGTTCTTCTGAGCCAGGCTCTTGGCGCGTGCGGCCTTGTTCTTGTAGAGGGTCACACCGCGGGCGAAGGTCTGCTGCTGAGCAGCCGGACAGTTGTTCAGAAGCTGCTGCAAATAGGTGGTTGCAGAGTCATAGTCCTTGCTGTCCAACGCCTCTTTCAGATAGTTGCTTGCGCCGAGATTAGACTGACGCTCCTCCACAGTCTCGCCCCACACAGCGAACTTCGGATCTGACAGATCGAGCTGCGCCATGGCCTTGTGCCCCGCCACGGCAGCCGCCGTTACCATTAAAATAGTTGCAATCTTTTTCATCTTGGTTTTATTTGCGATTTTTACAGTTCTTTCACGGATATTGCCTAATCATACTTCTGACGCAGGAACCAGTAGTCCGAAGTATCGCTGCTGAACAGGTTGAGTCCCAACGACAGTTTGAAATATTTTTGGTTGACCAATCCCACACGGCGGGCATCGATCATAGCCGAGTCGGGAGCCTTCGTGGCACCGAACTCGAAACCGAGGTTGATCGACGACGAACCCCACAGACGGACGGGAAAGCCCAGACCGACCGTAACGGCATAGCAGTCGACGCGCTCGCCGGCGAATGTCTGGTAGTAGTTGCCCACGCGCGCACCCACACGATATGTCATGCGGTTGAGATAGTTGCGCGCGTCCATGGCACGCGGGGTTATGGCGAAGCCCACCTTTATGGTATGCGTATCGTTATAGGCCACCTTCATCGAGCTGCCCGACAGCCCCTCGTCGTAGTGGCTGTTGCTGCTGCCCCAGCGGCTGTAAAAGTAGTCGGCACCCCACGCTATCTGACGATCCTGGTAGTAGACGCCTACGCCCACCTGATGCGGCAGACGCAGCTCCACGGCATCGATGCGGTTGCGTATGGGAAACTTGTTCAGCGTGTCGAACAGGTTGTTGGTCGAGACGTAGCTCGTCTTGTCGGGATTGAGCTTGCCTCCCAGATCGTATGTGGCACCGATGGTCAATATGCGTTTGCTGTTGAGAATGGCGTTCCACTGCAAACCGAACTGGAACTTGAAGTTCGACACCTGATACTTGTCCACGCCCACCGTCGAGGCATATTCGCCGCTGCCGGTGATGACGTTGACGGCCGTGGCCGTATAGTTGCGCTCGATGTTGCCCCAATAGTATTTGGCGGCAACGCCGATAGAGAGGTTGCGCACAGGCTCCCAGCCTATGCTCAGCTTAACCTCCGAGATGTCGCCGTCGCCGTCGTAGCCGTACACCACGCGTCCCACGTCGGCCCATATCTCCTCGTTGCTCTCGGTGGTCTTCACCTTATATCCCACGCTGCTGTAAGGCGATACGCTGAGTGCCATACCCCAGCCTCGCGCCAGCGGGAAGGCTATGGCGAAGTTGTGGAAGTTGACCGTATTATAGGCCGTCTTGGCTGTGCGGAGCGGCGAGCCGTCGTCGGCGTATTTCTGCTGCGTATTGCGGAAATGGGTGCCGTCGAGGCTGAAATCCAAAAGGAAAGTCTTGGACGGAGCCACGCTCAGCGAGGCAGGATTCAACATATTGATCTGTCCGGTGTTGCGCAGACCCAAGCCCACGCCGCCCATCGATCGCATGGCCACGTTTCCGGGTGTTGCCAGCTCACCCGGTCCGTACATCGAATAGGGTGAATAGGCATTGATGCTGCTCGTCTGTGCGAACAGCGTCGCAGGCAGCATCAGCATTGCCACGGCAATGGCTCGTATGGGTTTAATCTTTATCAGCATTGTAGTCCAAAATTCTGTTCAATCCGCAAACCACCAGCTCACAGTCTGCAAATATCGCATTTTTAATTCTCTTTACAAAGTATTTCGCGTCTCCACCCGTAAAAATAGTCGATATTTTATCATTTTTTTCGGAAAACGCCCTCATGTAACCCTCGATTTCGTTCGTCACGCCCTGCATCACGCCCTGCTCGATGGCCGAGAGTGTCGTGTCGCCGAGCCGCATCTGATGATCGGTTGCATCGGCCAGAGGCAGACGCGCCGTATAGTCGTGCAGCGCGCGGAAGCGCATCTTCACGCCGGGCGATATATTGCCGCCCTTGTAGGCTCCGCCCTCGACGAGATCGACCGTGATGGCCGTGCCGAAGTCGACGATCAAAAGGTCCCTGCCCGGATATGTCGCAGCGGCACCTACGGCTGCGGCGAGACGGTCGGCACCCAGCGTCTCGGGCGTGGCATAGTGATTGGCAAGCGGCGTGGGGGTAACCGCCGGACGGAAGTCGACCACCGTCGGCAGCCGCCGTCGCAGATGCTCGGCAAGCGGCGTGGCATCTTCGCGCGTGGAGCATACGATGGCCTGCGCGATGTCGCCGTAGCGGTCGATCAGCTGATCGAGCCACCGCCAATCGAGCCTCTCGACCGAGTGCTGCGCGACCACGCTTCCGTCCTGCATGACGGCCGTCTTCACTCGCGTATTGCCTATATCTATTATAAGATTCATGTGTGTCAAAACGATAAGGCCGACGATCAAAGCGAGCGGAGCACCTCGATTCCTTCGGCTATGTTACGTACCCTTCTAACGGTCATGGCCAGTCGATTATTGTGCTGCTTTACCACAAAACGGTCGCCGTCGGCCATCACCTTGCGCAGCAGGTTCATGAACGTATCGCTCTTGTAGTAGGGCGACGAGTCGTCGCCGACGAACCACACGATCATAAGACCGTTCTTGACCTTGACCCGCTCCATGCCCAGACGCACGGCCTCGCGGCGCAAGCGCACCACATTCATCAGCTCCACGGTGGCCTCGGGCAGCTCGCCGAAGCGGTCTTCCAGACGCGAGGCGAAGGCCGCGAGCTGCTCCTCGCTCTGCAACGAATCCAGCTCGCGGTACAACCGGAGCTTCTCCGACTGCGAGTGCACGTAACTGTCGGGCAGCGAAGCGTCCACGTCGATCTCGATGGTGGCGTCGTCGACGAAGCCCACGCTCTGCATGGCATCGTTCTCGGCCTGCGTCAGTCCCGACACGTCGAGACCCTCCGAGCGCAGCTCCGAGATGGCCTGCTGCATGATCTTCTGGTAGGTCTCTATGCCGATGTCGGCGATGAAGCCGCTCTGCTCGGCACCCAACAGGTTGCCCGCACCGCGTATATCCAGGTCCTGCATGGCTATGTTGAAGCCCGAACCCAGATCTGAAAACTCCTCGATGGCACGCAGACGACGGCGCGCGTCGCTGCCTAAGAACTCGTCGGGCGGCGTGATCAGATAGCAGTATGCCTTGCGGTCGGAGCGTCCCACGCGGCCGCGCAGCTGGTGCAGGTCGCTCAGACCGAACATCTGCGCGTTGTCGATGATGATGGTGTTGGCATTGGGCACATCGATGCCGTTCTCGACGATGGTGGTCGACAGCAGCACGTCGAACTCGCCGTAGATGAAGTCCATGATAAGCCGTTCCAGCTCTTCGGACGGCATCTGTCCGTGTCCCACGCCTATGCGCGCCTTGGGACATACGCGGCGCAGCATGGCCTCCACCTTCGCAAGATCGTCGACGCGGTTGTGGACGAAATATACCTGTCCGCCGCGCGACAGCTCCTCCTCGACGGCATCGCGTATGATCTCCTCCGAGAAGACGTGCGACTCGGTGACTATGGGCTGACGGTTGGGCGGCGGGGTGGATATGATCGACAGATCGCGCGAGCCCATGAGCGAGAATTGCAGCGTGCGCGGTATGGGCGTGGCCGTGAGCGTGAGCGTGTCGATGCTTACCGACAGCTGCGTCAGCTTCTCCTTGGCCGCCACGCCGAACTTCTGCTCCTCGTCGATGATCAGCAGTCCCAGGTCGTGGAACTTCACCTGCTTGCCCAGTATCTTGTGCGTACCGATGATGATGTCGATCTTGCCTGCGGCCAGATCCTCGATGATCTGCCGCGTCTGCTTGGCCGACTTGGAGCGGTTGAGATACTCCACCTTGACGGGCAGGTCTTTCAGCCGCTCCGAGAAGGAGCGGTAGTGTTGCAGTGCGAGTATGGTCGTGGGCACCAGCACCGCCGTCTGCTTGCCGTCGACGGCGGCCTTGAACGCTGCGCGTATGGCCACCTCGGTCTTGCCGAAGCCCACGTCGCCACAGACCAGACGGTCCATCGGCTGGTCCGACTCCATGTCGCGCTTGACAGCCTCCGACGCGCTCTGCTGGTCGGGCGTATCCTCCCACACGAACGATGCCTCCAACTCCTGTTGCAGGTAGCCGTCCGGCGAGAAGGCAAAACCCTTCGAGGCCTTGCGCTTGGCGTAGAGGGCTATCAGCTCGCGCGAGATGTCCTTGACGGCCTTCTTGGTGGCCGACTTGAGCTTCTGCCATGCCCCTCCGCCCAGCTTGTGGATCTTCGGCGGCTCGCCCTCGCCGCTCTTGTATCGCGCTATGCGGTGCAGGGCGTGGACGTTGACGAACAGAATGTCGTTATCCTTGTATATCAGCTTGATGGCCTCCTTCACGCGGCCGTTGTCGTTGAGCTTGACAAGTCCGCCGAAACGGCCTACGCCGTGATCGATATGCACCACGTAGTCGCCCACTTTCAGAGCGTTCAGCTCGGCCACGGTCATCTGCTCGTCGCGCTTGATCTCGCCGCGCAGGCGGTAACGCTGGTAGCGGTCGAAGATCTGGTGGTCGGTGTAGAGACACACTCGCAGATCGTTATCGACGAAGCCCTCGTGCAGCGTGATCGGGAGGGAGCCGAAATGCACCTCGCGGCGGCCTATCTGATGGAATATGTTGTCGAGCCGCTCCAACTGCATCTTGTTCTCCGATAGGATATATGTCTTCACTCCGCGCTGCGACTGCGCAATGATGTCGTCGGCCAGCATCTCGAAGTTCTTGTTGAATGCCGGCTGCGGCGAGGTGTGCAGCTCGACCGTGCATGTGGCCGGACGCTCCTTGATATTGTCCTTGCGCACCGCAACGCGCATCTGCTGCATGTCCGACAGCAGCGCGTTGCGCGAGGTGAGAAAGTCGTTGATCGTGGAGGGTTCGTCGAGCTGTTCGAGCAGTTTGCGCCGTATGTCGTTGATGCGCCGGAGTGCCATGTCGGCATCGGTGAACCACACCGTGGCCTCGTCGCCGGCGAAGCGCGCCAGCGAGACGCGTTCGGCCTGGCACTCGGTCATGTTGGGTATGATCTCCACGCTGTCGGGACGCTCGGCCGACAGCTGGCTCGATATGTCGAAGCGGCGCAGCGAGTCGATCTCGTCGCCGAACAGATCTATACGGTAGGGTTTCGACTCGGCGTATGAGAATATGTCGACTATGCCGCCGCGCACGGAGTACTGGCCGGGCTGATAGACGAACTCCACCTTCTCGAAGGCCATCTGTTCGAGCCGCTCGACGATGCTGCCGATATCCGTTTTGTCGCCCACGCTCAGACGCATGGTCTGCTCGCGCAGCTGCCCGCGATCGGCCACCGTCTCGGCCAGAGCCTCGGGATAGGTGCACAGCACGATGTAGCCCTGCCCGAAATTCCTCACGGCCGTCAAGGCCGCCGTGCGCTGCACCACGCCCTGCGCGTCCTGCTGCGAATAGGTGATCGAGCGTTTGTAGGCCGAAGGGAAGAAGTAGACGCAGCTTTCGTCGAGCAGCGCGTAGAAGTCGTTGGCCAGATAGGCCGCCGCGTCGCGGTCGTCGGCCACGAACAGATGCACGCCGCCCGCCTTGGCGACGGCTGCGGCCGCATAGAGCGAAAAAGCCCCGCCGACCATCTGCGAGAGATGGACGGTGGAGCTTTGTCGGCTTAACTGTTCGACGATCTGCGTGAGCTTCGGCGAGCCTTCGGCAAGATGCAGTATGTCACTCATAATCCGTCGGTTTTACCTCCCCGGGCAGGGGCTGCTACAACAGCGACGAACCCTTCTCGTTGAGGTAGTTCACATCGATCATGCCCACGCTCTGGTCGGCAGTGACCTTGATTCTGGTTTTGTACTTGTAACTCCAACGCCGGCGCAGCGACCACAGCCCGTGGCAGACATACGATGCCACGTATGGGCTGACCCTGAGGTTGATATACTTCACATGGCGTTCGCACGCCAGCAGCTGTATCTGGTTCTCTATCTTCTTTTCGAGCAGGATCGTAGGCTCGACGCGACCCGTACCGTGACACGTGGGGCATACGTCCGTGGTCTCCTGTACGGCCACCGGACGCACCCTCTGGCGCGTGATCTGCATCAGCCCGAACTTGGTCAGCGGAAGGATCGTGTGCTTGGCCTTGTCGGTGGCCATCATGCGGGTCATCTCCTCGTGCAGCATCTGGCGGCTCTGCGCCTTGTGCATGTCGATGAAGTCGACTATGACGATGCCGCCCATGTCGCGCAGACGCAGCTGACGCGCTATCTCCTTGGCGGCGGCGAGGTTGACTTCCAGCGCGGTCTGCTCCTGGTTGTCCTCGGCCTTGGTGCGGTTGCCCGAGTTGACATCTATCACGTGCATGGCCTCCGTGTGCTCGATGATGAGATAGGCACCGCGGCGTAGCGACACGTATTTGGCGAATAACGACTTTATCTGTTTGGATACGTCGAAGTTATCGAATATCGGAACCTGGCCTTTGTAGAGCTTCACGAGACGTTCCATCTTCGGCTCGATAACCTTCACATAGTTGCGTATCTCGTTGTACATCGCCTCGTCGTTGACCGTGATCTGCGAGAACGTATCGTTCAACGAGTCGCGAATGATGGTATTGGCGCGGTTCATCTCGCTCATCAGCAGTGCCGGAGCCTGGTTCTTGCGAATCGCAGCCAAAGTCTTGTTCCATCTCTCGATAAGAGAGAGTATGTCCTGTTCGATATCGGCGTCCTTGGCCTCGGCCGCAGCCGTACGGATTATGACACCGAAGTTCTTGGGCAGCACGGCGGCCGCCACCTTTTTAAGTCGTTTCTTCGCCTCGTTCGAACGTATCTTCTGCGAGATGAACACCTTAGACGAGAACGGCACCAGCACCACATTGCGGCCTGCAAGCGATATGTCGGCCGTAAGACGCGGTCCCTTGGTCGAAATGGCCTCCTTGGCGATCTGCACCATGATGGTCTGCCCCACCTCTATGTACGAGCCTATCTTGCCGTTCTTGTCGATGTTCTCTTCGAGCTTCATCGACTCGACCTTTATCGAGCGTTTGCCCGGCTGATAGCTGGCCACCACGCGTTTGAGCGAGAGGAACTGGTTGCCCAGATCGAGATAGTGAATGAAAGCGTCCTTCTCGTGACCGATGTTTACGAATGCAGCGTTGAGTCCGGGCATTATCTTGCGCACCTTTCCCAAATAGATGTCACCTACTGCGAAGCCCGTCTGCACCTGCTCCTTGTTGAGCTCGACCAGCACTTTGTCCTCGCACAGGGCGATAGAGATCTCGGTTGGATTTACATTGATAATTAATTCTCTGTTCATTAATCGAATTGTTTGATACAATGCACCGATCATAAATAGGCAAAGCTAAGACCAGATCGCCTTAGCTTTACCTATATCAGCAAGATTGCCACTACTTCTTCTTATGACGATTCTTACGAAGACGCTTCTTGCGCTTGTGAGTAGCCATCTTATGACGCTTGTGCTTCTTTCCGTTTGGCATAGTTGTAATAATTTAAAATAGGTTATTCTCCGCTGCTACTTAACCTTGCCGGCAAAACTCTTCGAAGGCTTGAAAGCCGGAATGTTATGCTCGGGAATGGTAATAGTCGTATTCTTAGAGATGTTGCGGGCAACCTTGGTTGCGCGCTTCTTGATTATGAAGCTACCGAAACCGCGAAGATATACGTTCTCGCCGCCGATCATAGAGTTCTTGATGTTCTCCATGAAAGCCTCTACGATAGCCTGTACCTGCACCTTCTCTACTCCCGTAGATTTTGCAATCTCATTTACGATGTCTGCCTTTGTCATAACTATATCTGTTTTTAATAATAGTAATTTATATATAAATTCTCATTTCGGACAGGCAACGGATCCGGCATCTGCCACGCCCTCTTCATTACCTAATTCCAACCAGTTTGCAAATATACGCCTATTTAAAATAATTTGCAACAAAAAAGTAAAAAATCGTACTAATTTATCAGTCGCAACACTCTGTAATGCAAATATAATGCAAAAGGAGCTATTCGGTTAAAATCTGTTCAGCGCGGCAGCCAATCCTTCGACGGCCTGATCGAGCCCCTTCTGTATCTTGCCGCCTATCATCATGCGCATCATCATGTTAAGCTCGGCATGCAGCACCATGCGAATGCGCGTATCGGAGGGCGATACCTCGTGCAGCTGTATCCAGAAGGCGAAGTCGACGGGTACGCCGCCCTCGTCGCCCACGATCTTCACGTGCTTGGGTGCCACCCTTTCGTCGATTCTCAGCTTTACGGTAAAACCCTTCACCTTGAACGAGCACGAGTCCTCGTCGGCATACCACTCCTCCACCTTGTCCTGCAACGCCGGAGTCAGCATATCGAGTCGCGACAGCAGCGGGAATATCCGCTCGGCCGGGTGATGGATCTGTTGTTGTTTCGATTCGTATTTTTCCATAATCGTTCTCTATTTTGCGGCAAAGATACACTTTTTTCCACTCTTTTCCGTAAGAAGCAGCTATTTCCAGCACCTCGGCAGCACAGAAGGCGCATTTTCCGACGGCATCGCGGCCATTGCCGCACTCCGAAGCGGGCGGCGGCGACGGTGAGCTACCGGCAACGCTCGTACAACTCGAATGCAAAGGGGTATTCGAACTCCTCGCCGCGGTCATGCTCCTCACGGCTTACCAACCGCCACTCGCCCGCCGCATAGTCGGGAAAACGCGTGTCGCCCGTGTAGTCGCGGTCGATGCGTGTGATGTAGAGACGGTCGGCCACGGGCAACGCCTCGGCATAGATCTGTGCGCCGCCGATGACGAATGCCTCCGTATCGGCTGCGGCGGCACGCACGGCTTCGTCGAGCGAGTGCACGATCTGCACCCCCTCGAACTGCGCTCCGTCGCCGCGCGTAATGACTATGTTGTCGCGCTTGGGCAGCGGACGGCAGCCGAGCGACTCGAATGTCTTGCGTCCCATGATGACCGTGTGCGACGAGGTGGTGCGGCGGAAGAAACGCATGTCCTCCGAAATATGCCACAGCAGCGAGTTGCGGTCGCCGATGATGCCGTTGCGCGAGACGGCTACTATGATGCTCAACATCTTTGCAAAGTTTTAGAATGACAATTCGGCCTTGATTGCCGGATAGGGATCGTAGCCTTCGAGCGTGAAGTCGTCGTAGCGGAAGTCGAACACCGACTTTACGTCGGGATTGAGGCGCATTCTCGGCAGCGGCCGCGGCGTTCGCGAGAGCTGCTCCTCGACCTGCTGCAAATGGTTGAGGTAGAGATGCGTATCGCCTAACGTGTGAATGAACTCTCCCGGCTGCAATCCGCACTCCTGCGCCATCATCATCGTCAGCAGGGCATACGAGGCGATGTTGAACGGCACGCCGAGGAACGTATCGCCGCTGCGCTGGTAGAGCTGGCACGACAGGCGGCCGTCGGCGACGTAGAACTGGAACATCACGTGACACGGCGGCAGTGCCATGTCGTCGACCTCGGCCACGTTCCATGCCGAGACGATCATGCGGCGCGACGAGGGGTTGTGCTTTATCGTCTCCAAGACATTGCGTATCTGGTCGATATGCTTTCCGTATGCCACAGGCCAACTGCGCCACTGGTAGCCGTAGACATGGTTCAGATCGCCGAAGCGGTAGCCCTCGATGGGCGAGTCGATACCGTCGGCGGCGGCTTGCACGAATGTCTGCATGTCGACAGGCAGCACGCCGTGGCGTATGCACAGCTCGTTGTAGAAGCGGTAGGCATCGCTGTCCCAGATGTGTACGCCGTTGTCTACGAGGTACTTGATATTGGTGTCGCCGCTGAGAAACCACAGCAGCTCGTGTATGATACCTTTGAGAAATACGCGTTTGGTGGTGAGCAGCGGGAAGCCCTCGCTCAGATCGAAGCGCATCTGATAGCCGAATATGCTTTTGGTGCCGGTACCGGTGCGGTCGCCGCGTACCACGCCGTCGCGCTGTATGGTGCGCAGCAGATCGAGATATTGTTTCATCGCAGATCGAATGTTTTTATTGACAGCCTGCCCTCGCCGTCGAGCGCGACATACGAGGCCTCGTCGCCCGACCAGTCGCTCATGAACAACACCCTCACTCCGTCGCTGTCGTATTCGTATGGCAGGTGCATGTGGCCGAAGATGAAGGCATCGATGTCGGGGTGTTCACCCTTGTACGAACGCGCATAGTCGACCAGAAAGCCCAAATGCGCGGGCGTTATCTGCTCCTTGCCGTGCGACTTGCGCGACTTTCCGCTCCACCACCGGCCCAACTTCAATGCCAGATCGGGGTGTACGAGCCACGAGAAGAGCGCGCGCAGGGTGCGCGAGCGGAAACCGGCATTCATCAGCCGCAGCATGGGTTGTCCCTTGATATTCATGTTGTCGCCGTGGGCGACGAGCAGATGCCGTCCGGCAAGGTCGATCTCTTCGGGGGCGAAATGCAAATGCACGCCGCACTCCTCGGTCAGATAGTCGCGGCACCACATGTCGTGGTTGCCCGTGAAGAGATGTATCTCGATGCCCCTGTCCGACAGCTCCGACAGCTTGCCGAGCGTGCGGGTGAAGCCCTTGGGCACGACCCTGCGGTACTCGAACCAGAAGTCGAACACGTCGCCGACTAAATATATCGCCTCGGCATCGGTGCTCACCCTATCGAGCCACGAGCAAAAGCGGCTCTCGGTGATTCGGGCTGCGGCGCGGTCGCCTGCCCCGAGGTGAATATCCGATGCGAAGTAATACATGCTGTATGCCCCTCCTTAGAGCAGTGCGGCTATGCGGCGATCGAGATCGGCGAACTCCATGCCGCTGCTCACCACGTCGCCGTTGCGGTCGATCAGATAGAGCGTCGGCAGCTTGGTCACGTTATATACGCGAAACGGCACCGAATATGGTCCCTCGCCGTTGCATACCGATATCCACGGCAGGTTCTGGCTGCGCACGGCCTCGATCCACAAGGCGCGGTCGGTGTCGGCCGATACCTGATATATCTCCAACCCGCGGTCGTGGTACTTATTGTAGATGTTTTTCAGATCGGCATTTACGGTGTTGCTGTTGCCCGCCTCGGCCGCCCAGAAGTAGAGCAGTATGACCTTGCCCTGCAACGACGAGAGCTTGTGCGTCTGCGAGTAGATGTCGGGCAGTTCGATCTCGGGGAAGGGCTGATAGGTGATCTTGTCCGACAGAGCGGCCAACGCCTCCTGATACTCCATGTCGCCTTTGAGCACATCTATGTACGGAGAATCGGGATAGCTCCTGCCCACGGCCTCGATGATGGCGTTGCGGTGGGCATTGGTAATGCCCATGCCCGCGAACATATCATCGTATGGTTCGGGCAGCGTCTGGCGTATGGCGTAGATCGATGCCAGTTTGTCCTGATTGGCACCCACGAAGCGTGCCTGCGCCTGTACTGTCGAAAGAATCGTCTGATATATCTGTTTGTTGAACGACTTGGCCTGCGACGGAGTCGAGTTGGCGGCCATCTCGTCGAGCGACAGCAGCCGGTCGTAATTGTCGTAATACTCCCTGTTGAATTGGCGTATCAGCTCCGACTCCTCCGATCCCCCGACGGTGTAGTTGTGGAATATGTCGCCGGCCGAATCGACGGTGATGCGATCGCCCGCACTGATGATGAGCGTCACGGGGCGGCCGCCCGCATAGACGAGTTTATAGAATCGCGGGGTATCGTCTATATCCTTGATATTGAATTCGAAATATCCGTTATCGGAGAGTCTGACCGAGTCGATCACCTCTGCATTGTCGAGTTTGTCCGATGCCTTTACAAGGTAGAGCGTTTCGACATCGTTGCCCACCAGTCGTCCCGAGACTGTCGCCGACGGTGCGGTGTCGGACGAGTCGCACGCAACGGCCATGACAGAGGCCATGCAGACTGCGAATAATAACTTCTTCATTATTTATTAAAGTGTATATTGCCAAAAGTCGTTATATAACGGACACAAATTTAACATTTTTCTTTATGAAAACGTCAAACTATTTGTAGGAATTGTGCCGGACGGCGTTTTTGTTGTTGTTTTTCTGCTGCCGGTTCTGGCGGTTTTTCTGACCTTGATTCTTGTTGTTGCGCTGGCCGTTGCGCATCATGCGCTGCGGAATCACCGTGCGATACTCGCTGCGGATACTGCCTATCGAGGCCTCGTCGAGTGAGATGCTGCCGCCGGCCATCAGACGTATGTCCTTTATTATTATATTGTTGTCGGGGTGCTCGTTGTTGTATTCGAAACTCTTGGTACGCATGTATCGGGCTATGTTGATCATCTCCTCGTCGATCGAAGGCGTGCCCGGCTCCTTGGCCATCGAGCGTATGAACTGCTGGGTATATTTGCCGTAGTGCTTGAATGTTATGCGAGACTGCGAATATTTCATTTTTCTGGGCACCACGGTCAACTCTTGGCGTGAAGGTTGTGGGTATGGCGAATCGACGTCGAGCTTGAAATCCGACATGATGAACAGATGATCCCAGAGTTTATGTGTAAAATCCGCCGTATCGCGAAGCAGGGGGTTGAGGTTGCCCATGACGGCGATGACGGCCTTGGCCTGACGCGTGCGCTCCGCACGATTCTCGATCGAGAGCAGCGAGTCCACCATCTCGTGTATGTGCCGTCCGTACTCGGGCAGAAAGAGCTTGCGGCGTGTGTAGTTATAGTTTTTTTTCATATATGTGTCTAACAGCTTTATCTTTTGAAAATGTCACAAATAGGCCATTTATCGACTCAAAATGGCTCAATGTGCGCAGCCGCTCTTGCGTCATCGCTTAAAATTTTGCAGTTTCACGCATTATTTACAGACTGACAGAAGAGTACCGCGATCGGATTTATTACTACAAAGTAAATGCAAATTATTCATAAATACAAGATATGACGAAAATTTTAATTCTTGAACACTCCAAAAGCATGCGCAACTCGCTGCGCGAGAGGCTTGATTTTGAGAATTATTCGACCGAGGCTACCGACGACGAGACCGAGGCCTCGGAGCTGTGGCAGCGCAAGGCCTTCGATGTCATGATCGCCGACAGCGATTACCGGCTGCCCGAGATGTCGGACATACCCACCATCGTCATAACGTCTCACCCTTCGATCCCCTCGGCCGTCGAGGCGTTGAAGGGCGGTGCGGTAGACTATCTTCCCATGCCCATCGACATGAACCGTCTGTTAGGCACCCTGCGCACTCTCTCCTCTGCGGCCGGAGAGGGGAAGCCCGATACTCAGATCACGAGTGCGCCCCGCACACGGCAGCGTCGGCCGTCGGCGCGGCAGGAGCAGATGATAGGCCGCTCGGAATCCATCGAGCGCGTGCGCCGCATGATCGACCGCGTGGCACCCTCCGATGCCCGTGTGCTGATCATGGGCGAGAACGGCACGGGCAAGGAGCTTGTGGCGCGCTCGATGCATCTGAAAAGCGCGCGCCGCGACGGTCCGTTCGTCGAGGTTAACTGCGCCGCCATACCGGCCGAGCTTATCGAGAGCGAGCTGTTCGGCCACGAGAAGGGATCGTTCACCTCGGCCGTGCGTCAGCGCAAGGGCAAGTTCGAGCTGGCCGACGGCGGCACGCTCTTCATGGACGAGATCGGCGACATGTCGCTCTCGGCGCAGGCCAAGGTGCTGCGCGCATTGCAAGAGAACAAGATCACGCGTGTGGGCGGCGACAAGGACATATCGGTCGACGTGCGCGTGGTGGCCGCCACCAACAAGAACATACGCGACGAGATCAGCCGCGGCAACTTCCGCGAGGATCTCTACCATCGTCTGAGCGTGATAGTGATACATGTGCCGCCGCTGCGCGAGCGCAAGGGCGACGTGGAGCTGTTGGTCGATCACTTCATCGACGATATATGCAAGAGCCGCGGACGCAATGCCATCACCGTCGACGAGCAGGCCATGGCAGAGTTGTCGTCGATGCCGTGGACAGGCAACGTCCGTCAGCTGCGCAACGCCGTCGAGCGTCTGACCATACTCTGCAACGACCGCATCACGGCCGACGACGTGCGCGCCTACTGTCTCGATTAGCCCAATATGGCCTCTCGCAGCTCGTCTGCGGTGGATACTATCTCGTCGGCTCCGGCCGCCGCAAGCTCCTCGCGCGAGCGGAAGCCCCACGTGACGCCTATCGAGCGTATCTCGGCATTGCGCGCCGTTGCGATATCCACTCCCGAGTCGCCTATCATCACCACGCCCGAGCGGTCGACGCCGGCACGGGCGATGATCTGCTCCACCACGGCCGCATCGGGTTTCAGCGGCATGCCCTCGCGGTTGCCGCTGACGGCGACGAAACCGGCATCGGGGAAGAACCTCCCGACGAGCCGCTCGGTGCCGGCCTGAAACTTGTTCGAGGCCACGGCCATCTTCACTCCGCGCCGCGACAACTCGGTCAGCAGCTGTTTGATGCCCTCGTAGGGGCGTGTGCGGCGGTCGATGTTTTCCGTATAATAGGCAACGAAATCCGCAAGGCACCGGTCTATGTACTCGTCGGTGCGCAGGTGCTCGGGCAGGGCGCGCCGCATCAGCATACGTATGCCGCCGCCCACCATCTGACGGTAAGCCTCGGTCGTATGACGCGGCAGCGAGCGCACGGCCAGCACGTGATCGGCCGCAGCGGCCAGATCGTCGATCGTGTCGAGCAGCGTGCCGTCGAGATCGAATATTGCGAGTTGTGTCTTCATCTGTGTAAAAATAGCGATTCGGCCGTAAAGATACGGATAAAAATCCTAACTTTGCATCATGATACGTCTGTCGCTGATCATAGCCACCTACAACCGCAGCCGGCAGCTGCTCACCACGCTCGACTCGGTCGCCGCGCAGAGCGCACCCGCCGCAGAGTGGGAGTGCGTCGTTGTGGACAACAACTCCTCGGACGACACCTCGCAGGTGGTGCGCGACTTCGCCGCCTCGCACCACGGACTGAACATACGCTGCGTTGCGGAGCCGCGGCAGGGTCTCTCTTATGCGCGCAACTGCGGCATAGCACACTCCTCGGGCGAGTACATAGCCATCATCGACGACGACGAGCGCATCGTGCCCGACTTCATCTCGGCCTATATCGACCTGTTCGACAGCCGCCCCGAGGCGGCCTCGGCCGGCGGCGCGATCATCGCCGAGTACCCCACCGGCCGCCCGCGCTGGATATCGCGCTACACCGAGCGTCCGATAGCCAATCCGATGAACTTCGGCGACCGTGTGCGCGAGTTCCCGCGAGGACGTATCCCGGGCGGCGGCAACATGGCCGTGCGCCGCTCTATAATAGAGCGTTACGGCGCATTCGACACCTCGCTCGGCCGCTGCGGCGCGACACTCTCCGGCGGCGAGGAGAGCGAACTATTCGAGCGGCTATCGGCCGGCGGCGAGCGTTGCTTCTACACTCCGCGCGCCGTCATGTATCATATCATTCCGCCGCGCAAGCTCACGCGCGACTACTTCTCCGCCCTCTGCCTCAACACCGGCCGCAGCCAGCGTCGCCGAGCCGTACTGCATCACCGCCTCACGCGATTATATATAGGTGAGATCTTCAAGTGGTTCGCCACCCTGCTGCTGTGCACGGTGCACCGTCCCTCGCAGTCGCGCTACCTCATCATCATGCGTTGGCATATCTCCCGTGCCATATTTTTTTCGTGATTTTTTCGTAAAAAACGGCATTCTGCTTCCGCGCACTTGCTCGCCCAAATGGGAAATACACCAGTATGTCCCATCTGGGCGATCTTCGTTTGCGTTGCATAATACCGCTTTTGACGAAAAAATGGCGCATAATTCTTTGGAGACTATTCCCACAGTTCTGTCATTCTGAACGGCAGCGAAGAATCTGGTGGTGAACGACAAAAACGCCCGTCCTGTCATTCTGAGGAGCGGCTATCGGCCGCGACGTGAGAATCTCTTTTTTGGTCGGCAAAGTTCTCCCGTTCGGCGAGACTCCCACGGTCGGGTATGCACCCTCCATCGGAAAGTAAGACTGATCCCGTATTCCGCCGCTATCGCAGCCGCATTCCCGCAAATATCGTCCGTCGGGCAAATTCTGGCGCGTTTTATGAAGATGAAGCGCGGCAAGAGAGTTACGAACCTTTATACATAATATATTTATTGACGATATGAATTACGGAATAAGCGTTTTGTTCAGAGCCATACCGTTGGTCATGGCCTTGATATGTATGTTTTTCGGCTGGCAGGTCTACTGCACGGGCGACGATACGGCACGGCTCACGGCCGCACCGGTGATATTCTTCTTGGGATCGATCTGCATAGCACTCTTCTGCACGGCGGCCACCATCATCAGACAGATCATAGGCACCTACCGCCCCATATTGCGATTCGTCTATCCGGCCATAGGCTACGGCGTAGCCGCGGCCACGCTCTGCATCGGCATCTGGATATTCCGCACCCACACCGAGCCTGCGCTCTTCGTGGCCGGCCACGTGGTGGCGGGACTCGGACTCATCTCCCTGTGCGTCTCGACGGCGGCCACATCATCGGTGCGCTTCACGCTGATCCCCGAAAACTCCAAGCGCGACGATTCGACACCCAATCCGGCCGCCTATTCGCGCGGCATGGGCTTTACGCTCATCACGATAGTCACGCTGGCAGCCTTAGCGGCGTGGGTATGGGCAATAATCCTGCTGCTGCATGCCGACCGCAGTCCGTCGGCATTAGTGGCCGGGACGGTGATGGGCGGCATAGCCTGCGTCTGCACGGGACTCATAGCATTGGTTGCCAGTATCGTGCGACAGACGCGCAACACCTACACCCAGACCGACCGTCGCCGCTGGCCGCAGCTCGTACTGGGCATGGGTACGGCCGCACTGGTATGGGGTACGATAATCGTGATAGGAAACATCGGCGACAAGTTTCAGGACATAGGCTGCATAATGATAGGCTTGGGACTGATCTGTTACAGCATATCGAGCAAGGTGCTGCTGCTGGCCAAGGTGTGGCGCGCCGACTATCCGCTGGCCAAGCGCATACCGCTCATACCCGTCATGACGGCTCTCACGGCACTCTTTTTAGCGGCATTTCTGACTGAGTATTCCACCGTCAACCCCTACTACTTCACGCCCTCGCACGTGTTAGTGGGCTTCGGTGCCATCTGCTTCACGCTCTTCTCGATAGTCAGCATCTTGGAGAGCGGCACCTCGTCGGGCAAGTAAGCGGTGCGGCCAACTGTCACCGGGCTATCCACTGCAAGACGATCTCGTCGCGATAGCCCTCCGGTGTCCATATCCAGTCGCGCCGGCAGCCGCACTCCTCGAATCCCGCCTTGCGGAAGAGCGCGCGGGCAGCGTGGTTGCCGGCCTCCGTCGAGCACCATATCTGGTGCACGCCGAGCGTATCGCGGCCGTATCGCTGCACGGCGGCGACGGCCGCCGAGGCGTAACCCTGTCTGCGGGACGACTCCTCGTAGATGAGTATGCCTATGCCGAAACGCCGCATCTGCGGATCGAAGTCGAACAGATCTATCGCCCCCACGCTGCGCCCCTCGGCATCGTCGATCATCAGGCGCAGCTGACGCGTGGCGTAGATGTCGTATCGCTGCTCGTCGACGAAGCGTTGCAGCTGGTCGCGCGAAAAGGGCGAGGTAGTGCCGCTCACGCGCCACACCGCCGGATCGTTCTCCCAGCGGTACATGGTCTCCACGTCGCTCTGCTCCACAGCGCGAAGACGGCATATCGAGGCATCTATCGTCATGACGGATTGCTGTTTACAGGCCTATAACCTTGTTACGGATCAACATCGCCACGCCCCATGCGTTGGCACTCTCGTTCATCTTCGAGACGCGGAACTTGGTATCCTTATATACGAGGTTGAGCGAGTATTTGTTGGTCGAGGATTTGAGCGGCAGCATCAGATACTCGCCCGCCGCGGCCAGATTGCCGCCGACGATCACCGTCTCGGGATTGAACGTATTGATAAGGAACGCCACGGCCTTGCCGACCTTCTCGCCCGCCTCCTCGATAAGCTCGATCGAGAGGTTGTCGTCGTTGCGCGCGGCGGCTATGATGTCGTTGATGTGTATGGTCTCGCCGCGGTCGTACATCTCGCGCAGAATGGTATTCACTCCGCTCTTTATGAGCTTGATGATCTTCTCCTCGATGGCTATGCCCGACACCTCGGTTTCCAGACACCCCTTCTTGCCGCATGCGCAGATTATCTCGTTGTCGAAGAAGGGGATATGGCCGAACTCGCCGGCAAACCCGTTCTTGCCGTAGTATAGCTTGCCGTCGATCACGATGCCGATTGCCACGCCTCGTCCCATGTGCAGATATAACACGTTGCTCTCGTTCTTCGACTTGCCGCAGGTGTACTCGGCATAGCAGCGCGCACGCGTGTCGTTTTCCAGCATCACGCGTATGCCTATGCGCGACGATATGATGTCGCACAGCGACTCCTCGCTCGATGTGAAATATTTGTACGAACGTCCCGTCTCGGGATTGACACGCCCCACGATCGATACGCCCACGCCGAGGATCTTGCCGCGCTCGATGCCGCACGTGTCGATGAACTCGGCTATGTTGGTGCAGATGCGTTCGAGGCACTGCGAGCGGTCGACCAGCTCGAACGACGTGTCGGTCGACTCCTTTATGATGTTGTTTTGCAGATCGGTGATAACGTATGTCATGTGGTCGCGGCCTACGTTGACACCGGCGAAATAGATAGCCGAATTGGCCAGTCCGAAGACATTGGGACGCCGTCCGCCCGGAGTCTCCACCTTGCCCAGATCGTTCACGATCCTGTCGTCGACCAGCTCCTGCACCAATTTGGTCATCGTCGGCACCGATATGTGCAGCTCGCGCGTCAGCTCCGAAAGCGTACACTCGCCGTTGACGGCCATGTGCGCAATGATGTTGCGTTTGATGATGTTGTTCTTGTGGGTGATGCCTTTCAGATTGGCGTCGGAATCGATATCGAAGAATTTCGTGAGCGTGGTCATCAGCGTATTAATTAAATATTAATATTCCGACGACAAATATAATAAAAAAATATTGTATATTATTCAATTTATTAAATATCTTTTACAAAAAAATTATCATCTGCCCCTCGCATGCTCCGCCACATACGACAAACAGGCACCGCTCCCATCGGAAAAAGCGGTGCCTGTCGTGGCAAATATAGATATGCGGCCTAACGGCCGTATGGATCTCGCAGCCCGAAAACGATTCTACAAGGTCGACTTCGACTCGGCCTTGGCCTCGCGGTTTACTTTGGTAATAAGACCTTGAAGCACAGTGCCGGGGCCTAACTCGGTGAACTCGTCGACACCGTCGGCGATCATCTGCTCGACAATCTGCGTCCAGCGCACGGGAGCCGTGAGCTGCGCAATGAGGTTGGCCTTGATGGCAGCGGGATCGGTGTAGGGTTTGGCATCGACATTCTGATATACGGGACATACGGGCGTCGCGAAAGCGGCCTCGGCGATGGCAGCTTCCAGCTCCTGGCGGGCAGGCTCCATCAGCGGCGAGTGGAACGCACCACCCACGGGAAGACGCAGTGCACGGCGCGCACCGGCAGCCTTCAAACGCTCGCAGGCGGCATCGACGGCGGCATCGGCACCCGAGATGACCAACTGTCCGGGGCAGTTGTAGTTGGCTCCGACAACGACTCCGTCGACGGCGGCGCACTCCTTCTCCACGATCTCATCGGCCAGACCCAATACGGCTGCCATACCTCCGGGCTGCATCTCGCAGCACTTCTGCATGGCCATGGCGCGCTTCGACACTAAACGCAGACCCTCCTCGAACGACAATGCTCCGGCCACAACCAATGCCGAGAACTCGCCCAGCGAGTGACCGGCAACGGCATCGGGCTTAACGCCGAGCGACTTGGCCAATATGACCGAGTGCAGGAATACGGCAGGCTGCGTCACACGGGTCTGCTTCAACTCCTCGGGCGTACCCTCGAACATGATGTCGGTTATGCGGAAGCCGAGAATCTCGTTGGCCTTCTCGAACAACTCCTTGGCTTCGGGGACATTATCATAGAGGTCCTTGCCCATGCCTACCGACTGGGCACCCTGACCCGGGAATACGTATGCGTGTTTCATAATTCTGTTTTTTATGGTTTAACCGGCGGCAAAGTTACGACTATTTCGCTTAAAAACAAATTTTTTCGCTCGTGCACTCCTCCCCGCCGCCCGCCAATCCGCTCGACATTTGTCATTCTGAGTGTAATGAAATGTAACGAAGAATCTGGTTGGGGACGATATGCCCGCTCTGTCATTCTGAGGAGCGTGCCGTGCACGCGACGTGAGAATCTCTGTTTTGTACGGCATACGGTACTCCCGCCCGCGAGACTCCCACAGTCGGGCGATGCCCTCCCTCGGAGTGACAGACAGCCTGTCAACGCCCCACCACGGGACGCGTAACGAAGCCTGCCACGCCCCACATGGAGCGCGATATATCGCGCGACAAAAGTCCCCTCCGAGGAGGGGATTTAGGGGAGGGTCAGAATTATATAACGGCGTAAGCCGTCGCTTCGGTGGTCGACATTGGTTATGCGTGCCGTGCACGCGACGTGAGAATCTCTCTTTTGCACGGCATGCGGTACTCCCGCCCGCGAGACTCCCACGGTCGGGCATGCGCCCTCCCTCGGAGTGACAGAATGCCCGACATGTCACTCTGGGCACTCCGCACCGAGCTTGATCTCTATGTTGTCGCCCGACCACTGGTTGATCGACAGGCGGCGGTCGTAGAGCGTCTCCCCCGAGCGGCCGATGCGCACATGCAGAGCAAAAGGCCGCGCCTGGTCGACGACGCGCTGCTTGGGCAGCGTGTGAGGTATTACATATATATATAAGGTAAGCCTCTCGCCCGCGGCCGTCGTAAAGTTCATGCGGCGATCGGGATCATAACCGGCAGGTGCGGCTTTGAGCGACGAGCCTACGGGTGCAACATCGCTCGCCCGACCTATATACTCCGTGCGGCGGCCGTCGGCATCGGCGACCTCCCCCGTCAGCGATATGTTATAACGCCACAACTCAGCGTAATCGCTGCTGATCTCTATGGAAAATCCCTCAGGCATATCAGTCTCGGTTTCGATAGCAGGTAAAACTTCGTCACAAAAGTAGCAATTATTTGCACATTTTGTGAAAATATTATAAATTTGCACACTAAATGCGCGGAAATGAGTCATGCAAAGCCATACGCGATAGCCTATAAGGGGCTCAAAAATGGGGAGTACGATTTCGAATTCGAGATCGGCGACGATCTGTTCGAGAGCTACGGCCGCGTGGAGATACTCTCGGGAGAGTGCCGTGCCGCGGTGCACATGCTCCGCAGCGAGAGCATGTTGGAGCTGCACACCACAATCGGCGGCAGCGTGGTCTGCGAGTGCGACCGCTGCCTCGAAGAGTGCCGCATACCGGTTGCCTTCGAGGGCGATCTTGTGGTGAAGTTCTCCGACGAGATCGACGACTACGACGGCGAGCAGATGTGGATCTCACCCGGCGACGACGAGGTGGATCTGACTCAATACCTCTACGAGAGCATCGTCCTCTCGCTACCCTATCGCAGGGTGCATGCCGAGGGCGAGTGCAATGCCGAGATGCTGGCTCGGTTCGGCGTCATGTCAGCCGACGAGTTCGATGCCATGGCCGACAAGGCCGAGATGGCCGAGTCGCACGGCATAGGCGACGAGGCGATGGCACGTCTTGCGGAGTTGAAGCAACGCATGCTCTCCGACGACGAGTCAGGGGACAAGGCGTAGAGGCGCGTGGAGTGAAAAAGGCAGGATTGCCCGAAAGTCTATCCGTCGGACCCACGGGCATAACCGCAAACGATATTTGATAAAACTTAAAATAACATTGTAAAATGGCACATCCTAAACACAAAGTCTCGTCTACACGCCGAGACAAGAGAAGAACTCACTACAAGGCCGAAGTTCCGACGGTCGTTACATGCTCTAACTGCGGTTCGGCAGTTCTCTATCACCGCGTATGCCCCGAGTGCGGCTTCTATCGCGGCAAGCTGGCCATCGAGAAGAAGGCGGCAGAGTAAGATTCTATGCGGGAGCACAACTCTGTGGGTTGTGCTCTTTCGTTTTCACCGCTTTGCACAGGCATGTGCGGCCGTATAATACGGTTCTGCCGAGCGAAGTGGTGCGTTAACAGTATAAACAGCAAAACCACTGCTTTATGATAAAGATAGGTCTCGATGCCATGGGCGGCGACTTCGCCCCCGAGGCTGCGGTCAAAGGTGCCGTGATGGCACTCGACAGATTGAACGAGCACAGCCGGATAGTATTGTTCGGCCACAGGGAGCGCATATGCGAGATCCTCGACAAGGAGGGCTGTCCGGCCGACAGGTTCGACATAGTCCATACCACGGAGGTCATCGAGATGGGCGACCACCCCGCCAAGGCCTTTCAGGCCAAAAGCGATTCGAGCATCACGGTCGGCTTCGGCTATCTGGCCAAGGGACTTATCGACGGCTTCGCAAGTGCCGGTTCGACAGGTGCCATGATGGTTGGCTCGATGTTCGCCGTCAAGCCCGTCGAGGGTGTTTTGCGTCCGACCATATCGTCGTTCATTCCCACGCTGACCTCGCGTCCGGCCGTACTGATGGACGTAGGACTGAATGTCGACTGCAAGCCCGAGGTGCTGGCGCAGTACGCGCTCATAGGCTCGATCTTCGCCAAATCGGTGATGGGCATCGACTCACCCCGCGTGGCTCTTCTGAACATCGGCGAGGAGGCAGCCAAGGGCAATGCGCAGGCACAGGCCGCCTACCAGCTTATGGAGGCCGATGCCGCCGCCGGCAAATACAACTTCGTGGGCAACGTCGAGTCGTCTTACATCTTCACCGGCAAGGTGGCCGATGTCATCATCTGCGACGGTTTCGTGGGCAACACCATTCTGAAAATGGCCGAGGGTCTCTACCAGATCAACCTGCGCATGGGCGTTACCAACGACTTCTGGGAGCAGGCCAACTACGAGAACTTCGGCGGCACACCCGTGCTGGGTGTCAATGCTCCGGTCACCATCGGCCACGGCAAGTCTACGCCCAAGGCCATCATGAACATGATCATCTCGACCGAGCACACCATCGAGTCCAACGCCGTAGGCCTGATCAAGGAGGCATTCGTGAAATAAGACCAGTGCAGAGGCGCAGGAGGCCTATGATGTTCCGGCCGAGGAGACACCGACGCATCTGTCGGCAGTGACCTCCCGCCGGCTGAAAGATTCAGCGACAGCTTCGAGTACCACACTCGGGCTGTCGTTTTTTTTTGGGGGGGGGTCACTCCGAGGAGCAACGCAGTTGCGACGTGGGAGTCTCGCCGCGGGGAGCGTGTTTGCAGCCAAAAGAGAGATTCTCACGTCGCGTGCACAGCCCGCTCCTCAGAATGACAGGGCGAGCATATAGACCTCGCACATATTCCCCAACCAGATTCTTCATTTCGCGTTGCTCCATTCAGAATGACACACAACAAAAAACCTCCAAAGAACCACCAACCCATTTTTTCGTCAAAAGCGGTATTATGCAACGCAACGCAGGAGCGAAGCGATGGGACGTACTGACGTACTTCCCATTGCTGAGCGACAAGGCGCGGCAGCAGAATGCCGCTTTTCACGGAAAAAATCACGAAAAAATCACGAAAAATTTGTATCTTTACTACAAATTTACACACGCGCGAAACTATGGAGAAAGAGCGAATAGTCGAGCTAAGGAAAAAACTCGATTATTATAACCATAAATACTATGTGGAGAACTCGCCGGAGATAGAGGATTACGAGTTCGACATGCTGCTGAGAGAGTTGCAGGAGTTGGAGGCGAAGCACCCCGAGATGTTCGATCCCAACTCGCCGACACAAAGGGTGGGCAGCGACATCACCACGGAGTTTCGCAGTGTGGAACACAAGTTCCCGATGCTGTCGCTCTCGAACACCTATTCGCTCGACGAGCTGCACGAGTGGATCGAGCGCATAGAGCGCGAGACGGGTGAGGTGGAGTATGTATGCGAGCTGAAATTCGACGGCACGGCCATATCGCTCACCTACCGCGACGGCGCGCTGCTGCGGGCAGTGACGCGCGGCGACGGCACGCGCGGCGACGATGTGACGGCCAACGTCCGCACCATAGGCTCGGTGCCGCTGCACCTGCGCGGCGACGACTATCCGCCCTACTTCGAGATACGCGGAGAGATACTGATGCCCTACGCCTCGTTCGACAGGCTCAACGCCGAGCGTGCCGCGGCGGGCGAACCGCTGCTGGCCAATCCGCGCAACGCCGCGGCAGGAACGCTCAAACAGCAGGCCTCGCAGGTGGTGGCACGCCGCGGTCTGGACTGCACGCTCTATCAGCTGGCAGGCGACGATCTGCCGTCGCACTCCCACTGGGACAACATGCGCAAGGCGCGCGAGTGGGGATTCAAGATATCGGACTATATGCGCATCTGCCGCAACCGCTCTCAGATCGACGAGTTCATAGCCTACTGGGACACCGAGCGCAAGCGTCTGCCCTTCCCCACCGACGGCGTGGTGATAAAGGTCAACCGCGACGAAGACAGACGCAAATTAGGATCGACGGCCAAGGCTCCGCGCTGGGCTGTGGCCTACAAGTTCAAGGCCGAGCGTGCCGCCACACGGCTGCTGAGCGTCGACTTTCAAGTGGGACGCACCGGTGCCGTGACCCCCGTGGCCAACCTCGAACCTGTACTGCTGGCCGGAACCATCGTCAAGCGCGCCACGCTGCACAACGCCGAGCAGATAGCGCAGCTCGACATACGCGTGGGCGATACGGTCTATGTGGAGAAGGGCGGCGAGATCATACCGAAGATAACGGGCGTGGAGCTATCGGAGCGTCCGGCCGACAGCCGCAAGTTCGAATATATAACGGAGTGCCCCGAGTGCGGCACGCCGCTTGTGCGCTACGAGGGCGAGGCCAAACACTACTGCCCCAACCAGAGCCACTGCCGGCCGCAGATACTCGGCCGCATAGAACACTTCGTCAGCCGGCGCGCCATGGATATCGAGGGCTTGGGCGAGGAGACCGTCGAGCTGCTGTGGCAGAACGACATGCTGCACGACATCGCCGACATCTACTCGCTCAGGGGCGAGCGGTTAGCCACGCTGCCGCGATTAGGCGAGAAGTCGGCGGCCAACATCATGCAGAGCATCGACTCCTCGCGCAAGGTGCCCTTTGCCCGCGTATTGTTCGCCTTAGGCATACGCTTCGTGGGCGAGACCACGGCCAAATATCTGGCCGCGCATTTCCGCTCGCTCGATGCCGTCATGGCAGCCGACAGAGAGCAGCTCGCCGAGGCCGAGGAGGTGGGGACGAAGATAGCCCAGTCGATCGCCGAATACTTCGCCGACGAGGATAACCGCCGCATAGTGGAGCGTCTGCGCGAGGCGGGATTGCAGTTCGAGATCGAAGAGCGGGTGCTGGATTCGGAGTCGCTCGCGGGCAAGAGCTTCGTCATATCGGGCAAGTTCGCCGACCGCTCGCGCGACGAGATGAAGGCGTTGGTCGAGGCGCATGGAGGGCGCAACCTCGCCGCCGTATCGGCCAATGTCGACTACATCGTGGCAGGCGAAAACATGGGACCGGCCAAGCTGCAAAAGGCGCAGAAATTGGGCATCGCCATCATCACAGAGCAGGAGCTTATGCAGATGATAGGCCAGGCGGCACCTGCCGTCGCGGCGCAGACCGACAGCACCGATAGCGAACAGACGGACGACCGTAGCGACCGCCCCGTGCAGGGATCGCTGTTTTAAACAAAAATGCAAGAAAAAAATAAAAAGGTCATGAAAGATACTCGATTCAGCGGTGTGGGCGTAGCACTCGTCACACCGTTTACGACAGACGACAAGGTTGATTACGCGGCATTGGAGCGTATGGTAGAACATGTCATACGCGGCGGCGTGGACTACATTGTGGCACTCGGTTCGACGGCCGAGGCGGCAACGCTGCGCGCCGACGAGCGTCGAGAGGTGCTGCGCTTCATCGTAGAGCGCAATGCCGGACGACTGCCGTTGGTGGCCGGCGTTGGCGGCAACTTCACCCGAGGCGTGGTCGAGCAGTTGGGCGAGATGTGCTTCGACGGCATCGATGCCATACTCAGCGTGGTGCCGTTCTACAACAAGCCCTCGCAGGAGGGACTCTACCGCCACTTCTCGGCCATAGCCGAGGCCTCGCCGTGTCCGGTCATACTCTACAACGTACCCGGCCGCACGGGCACGAACATGACCGCTGCAACGACGCTGCGCATAGCGCGCGACAACGGCAACGTCATCGGCATAAAGGAGGCATCGGGCAATATCGGACAGATGCAGGAGATCATCGACGGCCGCAGGGAGGACTTTTTGGTCATCTCGGGCGACGACGCACTGACCGTCGAGCTTGTGCGCCGCGGCGGCGACGGAGTGATCTCGGTGGCGGCCAACGTCTTTACCGAGCGATTCACCGACTGCATCGGCCGTGCCATGCAGGGTCGCTTCGACGAGGCCGACAAGGCCTTCGAGACGCTGCGCGAGGCGTGCGAGGCACTCTTCGCCGAAGGCAATCCCACGGGTGTGAAGTGCGCGCTGTCGGTGGCAGGACTCACCGCCGACAAGGTGCGCCTGCCGCTTGTGGAGGGCAGCGGCGAGCTGCGCGAACGCATGGCAAAGCTCATGGCCGAATACGATTTGCGATAGTTTTTGCGTTATTCGGTAAAAAACGCAGATTTATGAAAAGAGTCTTATTGCTTTTGGCCGTCATCTTCACTACCGCCCTGTCGGCGCAGCAGCCCGAGACGGAGGGGCTGCGCATACCCGACGAGGACGACATCGCCATGCGCACGATGAACGCCTCGTCGCCCTACTACTACACCAATCTGATGTTGAAGTACCGGCAAGGATCATCACCGCTCTCGGCCGAGGAGTATTACTACCTCTACTACGGCTACGCCTATCAGCAGGATTACCGCCCGTTCGCCAACAACGCCGCGCTTGACCGCATGCTCGCCGTCATGGCCGGCATCAACCCCGACCAGCCGCAGGTGGGACAGTTGGAGTCGCTCATAGAGGCCGGCACCGAGGCCATGGAGGCCGATCCGTTCAGCCCCAAGGTGCTCAACATGATGGCATACGCCTACGGCGCACTGGGCGACAAGGAGCGCGAGCAGCTCTATTTCAACCACCTCAACGGCATCTTGCAGGCCATAGAGTCGACCGGCACGGGTCTGAAAGAGAACTCGCCGTGGCACGTGCTTCTCTTCTCGCACGCCTACGACCTGTTAGCCTCGAAGGGCTACCTCTATAACGAGGGGCGCATAATAAGCCGCACGGTGCAATACGTGCCGCTCAAAGAGAAGACCTACGACAAGAAAAAGGGGTTCTACTTCGATTACAGCCGCGTCTATCGCAACAAGCCCGACGATGTGGAGATCAAGCGCGACCGCACATGGCAGTTCAACAACCTCAAACCCAGAAAATACAAATAATACACAAGACAGCGGTCCGACCCCTGTCCGACGACACTATGATATGAAACACTCGCTCGCATACATAACCCTGCTGACGGCGGCACTCGTGCTCGCCACGGCCTGCCGCAAGAAGACCGACGATACGGCACCGGTAATCTCGGTCGACAAGACACAGATCAGCGTCGGCTCCGAGCCGCAACAGGTCAGCATCGACTACCGCATATCGAACATCACCGACGGTGAGTCGCTATATCTGTCGGCCACGGTCGACGACGAGTGGGTGAGCGGGATCGATCTCTCGGTCGAGAACGAGATATCGTTCCAGGTCGAAGGCAACGATCTCCCGATAACACGCTCCACGACGCTGCATGTCACCTGTCCCGGAGCCGCCGCAGCCGACATACGCATCGACCAGCTGCCCACGCCGCCCACAGAGGCCGAGCAGACGCTGATCTACTACTTCATCGGCACGAGTCTGGGGCGTTATTTCGACTACAACATAGCCGATACGAAAACGGCCATCGCCGGCGACATACTCGGTCAGAGCCGTGTGATATATCTGCGGCAGACATCGCGCACCGCAGCCGTCATCTGCGAGCTGCGATACGACCCTATCGAGGGGGGCTGCGTCGAGCAGCAGATAGAGCAGATCGACGTTCCGGCCGCAGAGTTCTCGGCCGCCGACATGGCCGCCAACCTGCGCCATATAATAGAGATAGCTCCGGCACGGCGTTACGGACTGATCGTGGCCGGACACTCCACGGGCTGGGTGAGAAAAGATGCCGACAGCGGCTCGGCCACAACATTCGGCCTTCGTCCGCACTACGACGCATGGACTCCCGCCGCCGGAGCCGAAACGACGCGAACATTCGGCGAAAACAATGTCAAGATGGATATTACGGAGCTTGCCGAGGGCATCGAGGGTGCCGGCGCAGAGTTCGATTACATACTCTTCGACGCATGTTTCATGTCCAACATCGAGGCGTTGTACGATCTGCAAGATGCGGCGCACTACATCATAGCCTCGCCGTGCGAGATCATGGGACGCGGATTTCCCTATCACCGCACACTGCCCTATCTTATGGAGGAGAAGGGGCGCAGCAGCGACCTTATGGCCGCAGCCGAGAGCTATTGGCTCTACTACCGCGACGAGTATGCCGGTTCGGCACGCTGCGGCTCGGTGGCTCTGATCGACTGCACGGAGCTGAAGCCGCTGGCCGAGGCCGCGCGCGAAGTGCTGGCCACGGCCACGAAGGATTACGATGTCTCGGCCTTGCAGAGCTACGAGGGACAGACGCCCCACACGTTCTTCGACATGGGAGAGTTCTACACAGTGACGGCCACCGATCAGGCCGCACTCGACAAATTCCGCTCTCAGCTGTCGCGCTGCGTTGTGGCCAAATACACGCTGCCCACATTCTACTCGGCACTCGGGTCATACGGCACCTACCCCATCGACGAATCGGTCTACTCGGGCGTGACGACCTCGCTGCCGAGCAGCCGTTATCCCGATGCGCTGAAAACCACCTCGTGGTGGAAGGCTACTCATTAGCCGCCCGATATATGTCGTGCAGACGGTGCGACATAAAGTATTGCAACACGCCTCGCAGCAGCATGTAGATGGTAAAGGCGCACCACAGCGCGTCGTTGCCCACCAAAGGGCGCAGGGCGTAGAATATGGCGAAGTAGCCGAGGGTCGACAGCAGCATCGAGTCGCGCATTATGCGGCTGCGTGTGGCACCGACCATGATGCCGTCCATGATAAAGGGCATCGACGCCGCCACGGGAATGGCGATGATCCAGCCTATGTAGCGTCCGGCCACCTCGGTCAGCACGGCAATATCGCCGCTGTCGGGATTGACTATCATGGCCAGAATATCGCGCCACCAGCCCACATACACACCCACGAACACGATCGACACCACGCCGCACCAGACGATGCACAGACGTATGCAGCGGCGCAGCGACACGCCGTCGCGCGCACCGATGAAACGCCCCGTCAACGCCTCGGCGGCATAGGCGAAGCCGTCGTTCATATAGGAGAACAGCGTGAAGAGCTGCAACAGCAGCGTATTGACGGCCAATATGGTCTCGTCGCCCATGTGTGCCGAAGCTATGGTGAAGAAGGTGTAGACGGCCACTATGCAGAACGTGCGCACGATGATGTCGACGTTGATGCGGAAAAACCGCTTCATCTGCTCCATGTCGAGCACCTCGCGCCACGGCACGCGCACGATGCGGCGGCGGAACCGCCAGAATATGATGACCGCCATCACGCCCACGCCCGTCCACTGCGCCACCACAGAAGCTAATGCTATGCCTGCCAGCCCCATCGAGCCGACAATCGAGAAGAGGTAGCTGCCGGCGATATGTATCAGGTTGACCGTTATGGCCACTATCATCGGCACCACGGCATTCTGCATGCCCGTCAGCCAGCCGTTAAGGCCGAAGAGCATGATGCCCGCCGGCACGGCCCAGATGCGCGTGTAGAAGTAGTCGCGGATCATAGTATCCTGCTCGACCGAGGCTCCGCCCATGGCCGCGACAGACAACTCGCCTATGGGGTATTGCAGCAGCAGAGCCAGCACACCCACACCCAGAGCCACCGCCACGGCACGCCACAGCATAAGACTCTGCTGGCGGCTGTCGCCCGCGCCGAAGGCCTGCGCCGTCAGGCCGCTGGTGCCCATGCGTATGAACGAGCAGTTCCAGTATATGAAGTTGAATATCGTCACACCGATCTGCAATGCGCCGATGGCCGTGACGGAGCTGCCGCCGACACGCCCGGCAATGGCCGTCGAGACGATGCCCATGAGCGGCACGGTGATGTTGGATATGATGTTGGGTATGGCTATGCGAAGTATCTGTCTGTTCATATCGTCCGTTTTATCACGCGACAAAGTTACACATTAAAGCGATACGCTCGCACTCTGCCGGCGCATATTCCTGCAACCGCGCCGCATCGGCGAGCATAACCCGCTGATAATGGCAGCAAAACAGCAGCCGCAATCTTTTGTGGCATACATATTGAAGGAAAGCGTTGCATATCGAAAAAATTAGCTACCTTTGTCGCACTTTAATATATCATAAAGATGAAAAATTACAACACAGACTCAACGGCCAACGTTTCGCGTTTCGCGCGCGACAAACGTCAGCGCATAAGCTCCACCGAGCGCGTTGAGCGCAATCCGCGCCCTCAGCGAGAGGCCGACGACGCAGGATACCGACAGGGCTTCGGTCATAAGCCCGCAGCAAAACGCGCATCGTTCAATCCCAACTTCACCGACGACAACCGTCCCCTGTCGCAGGGCAAGCCCTATCGCAGCGGCCGCCCGCAGCAGGATCGCGGCGAGGGCCGTTTCTCGACCGCACAGCGCGGCGAGCACTCTCGCGGAGGTGAGGGCCGTCCGTCATACGGACGCTACAACGATGACCGCCGCACCTCAGACCGCCGTTTCAGCGAGCGTCCGGCATACAAGAAGAACTTTTCCGAGCGCAACCGCACGGCCGACGGCGAGGTCGACGGCAACCGCATAGATCACGCACCCGCACAACGCCAGTCATACCGCAGCGGCTCGTCGACACGCAACGGCGAGCGTCGCAACGACTCTCAGCGTCCCTACTCGGGAGCCAAGCACGCAGGCCGCGATACGGGCAAGCGTCAGCTCTCGCGCAAGGAGGAGGATCGTCCGCGCACATATCCCAAGTACAACCCCAACACGCAGACGGGCGAGATACGCCTCAACCGCTTCATCTCGCAGTCGGGCATCTGCTCGCGCCGCGAGGCCGACGACTTCATCACGGCAGGCGTGGTATCGGTCAACGGTGTCGTTGTCACCGAGCTGGGTACCAAGATCAAGCCCACCGACGAGGTTCGTTTCAACGACGAGCGCATCGAGGGCGAGAAGAATGTCTATCTGGTACTCAACAAGCCCAAGGGATATGTCACCTCGCTCGAAGACCCCCATGCCGACAAGACCGTCATGGAGCTTGTCAAGGGTGCATGCACCGAGCGCATCTACCCCGTAGGACGGCTCGACAAGAACTCGCTGGGACTGCTGCTGTTCACCAACGACGGCGATCTTACCAAGCAGCTCACCCACCCGTCGTACCGCAAGAAGAAGATCTATCAGGTGTCGCTCGACAAGCCTTTGACGCGTGCCGACATGGATACCCTCACGCAGGGCATCACCCTCGAAGACGGCGAGATATATGCCGACGAGGTGGCCTACGTCAACGAGAACAAGAAAGAGGTGGGCGTGGAGATACACTCCGGCCGCAACCGCATCGTGCGCCGCATGTTCGAACATTTAGGCTACGCCGTGCAGAAGCTCGACCGCGTCTACTACGCCGGTCTGACGAAGAAGAACCTCAAACGCGGAGCCTGGCGTTTCCTGACGCGCGAGGAGGTGATGCGCCTGAAAACCGGACAGTACGAATAACAGACCGCAGGCCGCATAATTAAAAGAGTCGCTCCGCGAGGGGCGACTCTTTTTAGTTTGGCTATTTACGGTTAAGTCCTAAAATCCGGTGGAGGGGAAAGAAAATCGGCAAAGAGAGATTCTCACGTCGCGTGCAAGGCACGCTCCTCAGAATGACAGAACGCAAAATGTCATTCTGAGTGCAACGTAGTGAAACGAAGAATCTGGTTGGGGACGACATGACTACCCTGTCACTCCGAGGAGCAACGCAGTTGCGACGTGGGAGTCTCGCCTCAACGCCGGATTTTAAGCCTGATCCCGATTTACTCGATATATGGCGACTGCCAGAACCACTCCGCATCGGCGGTATAGGCATTGCGCCCGTCGGGCTTGCACGAAGAGTATGTGTCCGAGGGCACGAGCGTCACCATGCGACACGGCTGCGCCTGTTTTTCATTGCTCTCGGCCGCCCATTCGCTTACCGAGCGGCATTGCAGGAAGTAGAGGTTCTTGGCCATATAGTGCTCGATATAATGCTCGTAGGTCTGCGGCGAACGGTTGTTCCAGTTGGCATCTTCGTTGAGATGGCACTTGCGCCCTTCGAGTATGCACTCGCGCACCTCCTCGATCGACATCATCTCGCCCCGATCGTCCGTAAGATAGGCATTGAACGTGGGATCGACCCACACCCACTTATCCAACTGATTGGAATAGACGACATTTATCACATGGCAGTCGCTGACCATCGTGCGCGGCAGGCAGGTCACGTAACGCGATTTGAGTCCCATCGACAGATAGCACTCGTTCAACACCTGCGCCAGCATGCGGCAGTTGATGCCCCGACCCTCGCGCTTGCACAGCTCGTACATGGCGATCGAGTTGCGCTCTTCGGGCCACGACGACGAGCCGTCGTGAGGAATGTTGTCGTGCACCCAGCGCAGTATGTTCTTAATTTTCGAAAGCTCGTCGCCCGCACCGGCTATGCTGTCGAGCTTGAAATATTCGCGCACGCGCACCAGTTCGCGGTCGTTGGGCGCGGCATAACGCCACCGGGGCAGCGTATCGCACTGCTGACGGCAGTAGGGCGCGGCCTGCCGCAATATATGACGGTAGTCGCACCACTCTTTCAGACGCGCCGCGGCGGCCTTGAACCGTTTGTCGGAGCGTATGCAGTCGAGATCGGAATCCTCCTCGGCAACCCACTCGTAGTTGTAATGCTCGCTTTTGCCCACGGTGCCGTCGACGAAGCGTTCGTAACGGTCCAACGCCTTGCGCTTCGAGCCGGTCAGAGCCAGCGCACAGGCATAATTGTAACTCATGCCGTCGATCAGCTCCTCCGCATCGCAGCCGAACCGCTCGGCGAGCGAATCCCTCTGCTCGGGCGTGACGGAGGCCACCATGCGCTCCACGGCATCGTATCCCTTTACGGCAGCCTTGTATTCACGGTTTTGCAGCTGCTCCTCGGCAGCCGAATAGGCCTCGATGAATCGATCGGCGATGCTCTGTGCCGACACTCCGCCAGCCAGCGACACGAATGCCGCCGCAAGCCACAATCTGTTGAGTAGTTTCATAATACCAATTATTAGGGTTAAAGACTCTTTCGAACACCTACTCCTCGTAGAGCAGATATGCACGGCGGCTTTGGCGGAACTGCTCCACGTCGTCGCGCCAGCAGGCCTCGATCTGCTCGGCCGAGGCACCCTCGACAATCATGCGGCGCACCCAGTCGACACCGATCAGCTTCTCGAACATCGGGGTGAAGAACCGCTCGCCCATATCCAGATCGCGATAGGCATCGACGACATAGCGCAGCGTTAACCCTTCGCGCCGTATCTGCTCGTCGGGCACCCCGCGCAGATCGACGCCGTGACACACGCGGCCGCTCAGAGGCGGTGTCGTCGAGGCGGCATTGGGTCGGGGTGTGAAGCTGAAATCACGATCTTTCATGTCGGGGTGGCCGTAGACCTCGAACGGGAAGTCGGTGCCGCGCCCCAGACTCACCACCGTACCCTCGAACAGACACATCGACGCATAGAGGTATATGGAGTGCTGCGTAGGCAGATTGGGCGACGGAGCCACGGGCAGCACATAGGAGGTGCGATGATCATAGTTGCGGCACCTTACCACACTCAGCCCCACTCGCTTGCACCACCCCTCGCCCACGGCCATGCGTGCCAGCTCGCCCATGGTCATGCCGTGCACCACGGGTATGGGCAGCCACCCCACGCCCGACTTAAAACGCATGTCGAGAATCGGGCCGTCGACATAGTCTCCGTTGGGATTGGGACGGTCGAGCACGATGACCTCGCGGCCGAAGTCGGCGCACGCGTCCATCATGCGGATCATAGATATATAATAGGTGTAGAATCGCAACCCCACGTCCTGCATATCCACCACCAGCACATCGAACGAGCGCATCGCCTCGTCGCTCGGACGTTGCGTGCGGCCGTCGTACAACGACAATATGGGCACTCCCGTGCGTTCGTCCACGGAGTTGCCGACCGAGGCTCCGGCCTCGGCACGCCCGCGGAAACCGTGCTCGGGCGAGAAGATGCCCACCGGCCTTGCACCGCACCGGCACAACATATCCACCAAATGTTCGCTCTCGGAGAACATGGCCGTGTGGTTGGCCAGAACGGCCACGCGGCGGCCTCTGAGCAGCGGCATGTAGGCCGCAGTATCGGCGGCACCCGCCTCGACGGCAGCCACCTCGACGGCAGCCGCTCTATCGGCCACAGCAGGTGTTTGCGCGCAGGCCGCAGCCGACAGCATCGTGCCGAGCGCAACGGCTAATATGGCGGCAATTCTTCGCATAAGCCTCATTGTTTATCCTCTTGCAGACCGCCGTTCTGCAACAGATACTCCTTGATGAAACCGTCCAGATCGCCGTCCATCACGGCATCGACGTTCGAAGTCTGATAACCCGTGCGATGATCCTTCACGCGGCGGTCGTCGAAGACGTAACTGCGTATCTGCGAGCCCCATTCGATACGTTTCTTCGTTGCTTCCAACGCCTGTTGTGTGGCCATGCGCTTGTCAAGCTCGCGCTGGTAGAGCTTCGAGCGCAGGATACGCATGGCATTCTCGCGGTTCATCAGCTGCGAACGCGTCTCCATGTTCTCGATCAGAAACTCCACCGGCTCGCCCGTATCGGGATCCTTGCCGTGGTAACGCAGACGCACGGCCGTCTCGACCTTGTTGACATTCTGACCGCCGGCACCGCTCGAACGGAACGTATCCCACTCGTAGTCCGACGGCGATATGTTGATCTCGATGGTGTCGTCGACCGCCGGCGAGACGAACACCGACGCAAACGTGGTCTGACGCTTGTTGTTGGCATTGAACGGCGACAGGCGCACCATGCGGTGCACGCCGTTTTCGCTTTTGAGATAGCCGTAGGCCATGTCGCCCTCGAACTCCAACGTGCACGACTTCACACCCACCTCGTCGCCGGCCTGATAGTCCATCACCTTCACGCGATAGCCGTGAGCCTCGCCCCAGCGCGTGTACATGCGCATCAACATCGATGCCCAGTCCAACGCCTCGGTGCCGCCGGCACCGGCATTGATATCCATTATGGCACCCAGCTTGTCCTCTTCGGAGCCGAGCATCTGCCGCAATTCGAGCTTCTCGATGCGCTCGACGGTCGAAGCATACTCGCGCTCGAACTCCTCCTCGCTCATCACGCCGCCCTCGACGAAGTCGGGCATGAGCCGCAGATCCTCAACGCCGCGCCTGACGGCATCGAAGTCCTCGATCCAGCTCTTTATGTCGGCCACCTTCTTCAACTGGCGGCGCGCAGCCTCGGCATCGTTCCAGAAATCGGGCTCCTCGGTCCGCTCCTGCTCGTTCTGCAAGTCGATGCGCCGCTGCTCAATGTCCAAGCAACGCTCCAACTTGTCGCAACGCTCCGAAGCATCTTTTATCTGTTCTTGCGATACCATGTCGTTTACTTTATATCTTTTATATTGCTACACCTCGCCGCCGCCACCTCGCCAAACGGGGATCGTGCGGCAGGTGCACGGCTATCACCCTTTCATATCGTTCGGCGTCAGAGTCGTGCAGATGCCGTCGATCGCTGCGAAACGAGCGATGGGCTGTACCGGCGTACTGCCCACCCATCGTTGAACGGTGATCGTGCGGCAGGTGTACGGCTATCACGCCGAACAGGCTATTCTATCTCCCAATCATACCCGTCCTTGCGATCCTTGACACGTATGCCGATCTCGGTCAGACGGTTGCGGATCTTATCGGAGGTAGCCCAATCCTTGGCGGCCTTGGCCTCCATGCGCATGTCGAGCAGAGTCTCGACAAGAGGCGTAACCATATCGCGGCCGCCTGCGGCAGAGGCCGCTTTCTCGTCGCGCAGGCCGAGAATGTCGAATACATACTTCGAGACCGTGGCGCGCAGCGTCTGCAAGTCGGCCTCGGTGAACGATTGCTGACCCTCGGCTGCCTGGTTGATGATACGCACCCAGTCGAACAGAGCCGATATGACCATGGGCGAGTTGAGATCGTCGGCCATGGCCTCGGCGCAGCGACGCTCCAAGTCGGCGACATCGGCCGTCGAGCGGTCCGAGGGTTTTATCTTCGAGAGCGTCTCCACACCCTTCATCAGTCGGTCGAGACCCTTCTCGGCCGCCTGCAACGCCTCGTTGGAGAAGTCGAGCGTCGAGCGGTAGTGCGCCTGCAAGACGAAGAAACGTATGGTCATCGGAGAGTAGGCCTGTGCCAGCAGCTTGTGCGAGCCGGTGAAAAGCTCCTCCAAAGTGATGAAGTTACCCAGCGACTTACCCATCTTCTGGCCGTTGATGGTTATCATGTTGTTGTGCACCCAGTATTTGGCAGAGTCGTGACCCAAAGCCGCCGTCGACTGCGCTATCTCGCACTCGTGGTGCGGGAACATCAGATCCATGCCGCCGCCGTGAATGTCGAAACGCTCGCCCAGATACTTCGTGCTCATGGCCGAACACTCCATGTGCCAGCCGGGGAAGCCGTCGCTCCACGGCGAGGGCCAGCGCATGATATGCTCGGGCGCGGCCTTCTTCCACAGCGCGAAGTCGTAGGAGTGGCGTTTGTCGCTCTGACCGTCCAACTCGCGCGTGTTGGTCACTATGTCGTCGAGGTTGCGCCCCGAGAGACGGCCGTAGCGGTGATCATGGTCGTACTTCTCCACATCGAAGTAGATCGAACCGTTCGACTCGTAGGCGTAGCCCGCATCGAGTATGCGGCGCACCATCTCTATCTGCTCGATGATATGCCCCGAGGCGTGAGGCTCGATCGAGGGCGAGAGCACGCCCAACTCACGCATGGCATCGTGGTAACGCTCGGTGTAGTAGTGGGCTATCTCCATGGGTTCGAGCTGCTCCAAACGCGCCTTCTTGGCGATCTTGTCCTCGCCCTCGTCGGCATCGTGCTCCAAATGACCCACATCGGTGATGTTGCGCACGTAGCGCACCTTGTAGCCCGACGAGCGCAGATAGCGGAACAGCAGATCGAACGTAACGGCCGGACGCGCATGTCCCAGATGCGGATCGCCGTAAACCGTGGGACCGCAGACATACATGCCCACATTGGGCGCGGCGATGGGTTCGAACTCCTCCTTGCGGCGCGTGAGCGTATTGTACAACACAAATTTTTCCATAATTATCTTCGGTTTATTCGTTTACTCCTCGTTATTCATTATGTTCAATATCTCGCCGACCTCATTGCGCAGCAGATACTCGTGGGTCGAAGCCGTCATATCGAGGAACTCGTCGATCTGCTGCTCGGTCAGGCCGCCGTCGGCCGACGGCTCCTGCTGCGACATCATGTAGAAATAGTCCGACAGCTTCAATATGTTCCCCACATGGCGCGCCACCAATACTATCTTCGGGTCGTTGACCGAGCGGGGCGTGATGCCGCCGACGCGCTTGACATACTCCGCCAGCAGATCCTTGACGGGCATGATCTGACGGTCGAGACTGCCGCCGAATCGCTGCGAGTACTCTAAGAGATCGGCTATATCGGCCACATGGTTATAAAGTATGTCACTCACCTTCAACGTAAAGCGGTCATCGGTCATGAACTGCATGTAGTAGCGCGCATACTGCGCCGAGTTGCGAATGTATGCGGCCATGATCTCGTCGCCCATATTCAGCGCACGGTCGGCCTCGGCATACTCCTCGTCGCTTTGAGCGACCAGAGCACGCACCTCGGCCAGCTCCTCGGCCGGCAGAGTGCGCTGCGCCGAGTTGATCAGACGCGCATAGAGATCGGCCAGATCGTAGCGATATGCGAACTGGTCGAAGTCGTCGATCTCGACCGAGGTCGTATCGCCCGTGAGCCGCTGCATCTCGTCGACAGCCTGCCGCATAAGTTCGGTCGAGCGGTCGAGATGCCATGCGCCGATCTGGTAGTAGGCCTCGATGTAGCCTATGGTGTTGGTCATGGTGTAGCGCAGCTGCGAGGGCGGCAGCAGTTCCATGCCGCGGCGCAGCAGCCTCTCGGCACGCTCCATATCCTCCTCGCCGCCGCGGCGCACAAGTGCCTTGGCCACACGCGCGAAGCCCTCGCGGGCACGCGACGCGGCGAGATTGTATTGATAGAAGTAATCGACATAGACATCGGCATCGGCCAGATTGCCGTAGCGGAACGGGGCGTTGACCTCGGCGCGGGCCGCCGCGGCCGAGCCATCTTCATACTCGCCGGCAAAGAGCGGATATACATAGTCGATGTCGATGCGGCCTATATCGCCTGCCGAGCGGGCAGGGGTGCGGATCGGCACTAAACGATAGGTATAGCCGTCGAACTGCAAGTAGTCCGTCAGACCGTAGTCCTGCAACAGATAGGCCTGCGTGAACGAGAGCGGCCGCCGCCACCCGAAGTTGGCAAATAGGTCGAGCATCATCAGCTGATCCTTCTGCAACGCACTCTTCGCCAGACGCATGTAGACCCTGTCGACAATGAGTGCCGAGTCGCGCTCCGAGACCGTGCCCGAGGCTATGGCCGCTTCACGGTCGACATCGATGAAGAGATCCCCCGAGGGGATATAGTCGTTCATCATACCGTCGATGGGCGAGAGCATCTTGGCCGGCATCAGCCCCAGCACGGCATAGTCCTCGCCGCGCTCCTGCGGCGGTATCGACTCTCCATCGGCCAGAAGCCGCATCGTGCCGTTGTTGCGAACGGCCGTCATAGACCCCTCGTCGGCAGCCACCAAACGTATGGCATCGGTCACATTCATCGGCAGACGCATGCGGTTGATGCTGTCGGCCTTGTCGACCAGAGCGGAGTAGCTCTCCACCAAGGCGTTGTACTGCGAAGCCAAACGATCGGCCTCCGCATCGGATACGGCCGTCTGGTAACGCTCGTAGACCTCGTCCAAACGCACGCGTATCTTATCCTGCTGGGCGGCGACCATGACATCGCCCGGCCGCTCGACCATCAGGAAGTCGTTGACATAGCTGTATTTCGATGCCGGCAGCGAGAACGGTACGCCCGCAGCGTCGTTGGCCGCCAGCTTCATCTCGTCGATATACCACTCGCCGGCCAGATACGACGAGTTCATCACGCGCACGTCGGTGCGCACGCCGTCGACCTCCTGGTTGAACCACAGCGGGAAGGTGTCGTTGTCGCCGTAGTTGACCACGATGGCACCCTCGGGTGCGGAGTTGAGATAGTTCCAGCCTATGTCGCGCGCCATGGTTCGTCCCGAGCGGTCGTGATCGTCCCAGTTCTCGGCGGCAAGCACCGCTGGCACCGACGAGCAGACGACAACCGCACCTGCGGCCACTGCCGTCTTGGCGCGCTGCGACGAGGCCGCACGCTTGAATATCTTACGCAGAAGCTCCTCGACGGCCATAAGTCCCAGACCTATCCAGATGGCGAAGGCATAGAAGGCACCGGCATAGACGTAGTCGCGCTCGCGCACCTCGTCGGGCGAGATGTTGAAGTAGACCACCAGCGCGATACCCATCATCACGAACAACCACATCACCACGATGAAGTAGCGCGGGTCGCGGTTGAGATGGTATATAAGGCCTATCAGACCTAAGAGGAACGGCAGGAAGAAGTAGGTGTTGCGCGCACGGTTGGAGGCCATCTCGTCGGGCAGCTCGCTCTGCGGACCGCAGAACAGCTCGTCGACGGGCTTGATGCCCGACAGCCAGCCGCCGTGGATATAGGTGCCGTTCTCGTCCTTCTCCAACTGTATGTCGTCCTGACGGCCGACGAAGTTCCACATGAAATAACGCCAGAACATGTCGCCCATCTGATAGCCCAGAAAGAAACGCAGATCCTCGCCGCGCGTAGGCTCGTAGCCGTATGTCACCGGCTTGCCGTCGACTTCGCCCGTCACAGGCCGCATGGGCACCTCCATGGTCGATTCGCGATTGTAGGCATCGCGCACCGACACCTCCTGCAACTCCACCCAGCCGTTCTCGTATCCGCTCTTGCGCTGCGAGTTCCACATGCGCGGGAACAGATGCATGAACTCCGGACGGTACTTGTAGCCGGTGAATATCTCGCGCGGCTCGTACTTGCCCGTCTCGGGATTGAGATAGTTGGTGGTCTTGTATTCGTATTCGCCCGTGGGATTGCCCGCTTCATCGACCATTTCGAGCGGCTGCGCCGAGTAGTACGATCCCCACAGCAGCGGGCGGTTGCCGTACTGGTCGCGGTTGAGCACGCTCAGCAGATTGTAGGGTGTCGAGGGGTTGTTGCTGTTCATCGGCGGATTGGCCACGGCGCGGATCGTCATCGAGGCATACGACGAGTAACCCAGAAGGATCATGGTCGTGCAGACGGCAATCATGTTGAGCGTCCGCCAGCCGCGGCGGTGCGTCAGATATATCAGATAGCCCATCGCTGCGAACGCGGCTAACGCGAAGACCACGATGCCCGTGTTGACCGGCAGGCCGAAGCCGTTGACGAAGAGCTTGTCGACGGCCGCGCCCACATACACCGTATAGGGAATGATCACGCCGTTGACCGCACCCAGAATCACGAACGCCGCAACGGTGGCAACGCACGATTTCCACAGAAACTCCTTTGTGGAGGCGATCTTGTAGCGGCGGAAGAAGTAGATGAACACCAGTGCCGGTATGGTCAGCAGGTTCAAGATGTGCACGCCGATCGAGAGACCCATCAGATAGGCGATGAGTATGATCCAGCGCATGGCATGCGGCTCGTCGGCCTGCTCCTCCCATTTGAGCATGAGCCATACCACCAATGCCGTGAACATCGACGAGAGGGCATATACCTCGCCCTCGACGGCCGAGAACCAGAACGTGTCGGTGTAGGCGTATGCCAGCGCGCCCACGGCACCGGCTCCGAGCACAGTCACGGCCACCGGCAGCGACATCTTATCGCCGCGGCGCGTGGCTATGCGGCGCGCAAGATGGGTTATCGACCAGAACATGAACAAGATGCAGAAGCCGCTGGCCACGCAGTTCATGGCATTGACCATGATGGGCACATAGTGCTCCGAGGGCGCGAGCATCGTAGCCAGACGCGCCAGCATCATGAACAGAGGTGCTCCGGGCGGGTGTCCCACCTCCAACTTATAGGAGGTTGCGATGAACTCGCCGCAGTCCCACAGGCTCGACGACGGCTCCATCGTCAAAAGATACGACAGCGTGGCTATGGCGAACACCGCCCAGCCGATGATATTGTTCCAACGTTTGAAATTGAATTCCACCATTCCAAGAAAACTATATTAACTTGCAAATATAATAATAAATATAGTAATATTTGCCCACAAACCGGCAAATCGAATACAACATTTCGTCCAATCCCTTCGCGGCGGCGGCAAGCCTACTCCTCCTCGGCTATATTGGCCGCTATGCGGCTGCGGCCGCTGCGCACCAGAGGGGTGCGGCCGAAGCGCGCCGTGAACTCCTCCTCGCAGAGCGTGCGCCACTGCCGCGCGGTCATTGTCCGCGGGTCGAACAGCGGATCGAAACGCCGGTTGCGGTGCTGCGGCGCACGGCGGTTGTAGGGGCAGCAGCTCTGGCACTCGTCGCAGCCGAAGATCCAGCCGTGCAGATCGATCCTACGGTCGGGCTGCCGCTCGACGGTATGACACGAGATGCAGCGCGAGGTGTCGATCATGCGCCCGTCGAGAATCGCGCCGCCCGGACAGGCATCGACGCACGCCCGGCACGAGCCGCACATCGAACCTTCGAAAGGGGTGTCGTAGCGGTCGACATCGTCGCACAGCACCACTTCTCCCAGCAGCACGAACGATCCCAACTCAGGCGTTACCAGCAGCGACTGCCGCCCGATCCACCCCAAACCGGCCTCGACGGCGAGCTGCTTCTCGCACAGCGGAGCCGAATCGGTGAAGGCGCGGCCGCGAAGATCGGGATATATGGCGCAAAGACGCTCCATCATGGCACGCAACATGCTCTTTATGACGGTGTGGTAATCCTCGCAGGCGGCATACGATGCCACCTTTGCAGGCCACTGCGGGGCATAGCCCTCGCTCAGAGGCGACTTGTAGCCTACGGCACACACCGCAACCGCGCGCGCGCCCTCGACAAGAAGCCTTGCGTCGAAGCGTTTTTCGCGGTTGCGTTCGAGGTATGACAACGACGAATGATAGCCCTTTTCGAGCCATCTGCCGAAGGCCTCCCCGTTGCGCGGAAAGGACTTGGCCGCAGTGATGCCGCAGAGGTCGAAACCCGCCTCGGCAGCCGCCCGTTTGATATGTCCGCTCGATATCATGCCCGACATTTTTCACCCAAAAGTAACGATTTATAGCGAATTATTGTTATCTTGCGGCGATTTTTAACCGATAATATATCGTATATTTAACTACCGGACATGACTTTCAACACACTATATGAGGTTGTTAAGCACAGCGTCGAAAAGTTCTCCGAGCGCGTGGCCTACACGCTGCTCGGCAGCGAGGATCTGACCTACCGGCAGGTGGGCGAGCGCATCGAGCAGGTGCAGCAGCTATTGCTCGGCGCAGGCCTTAACGCCGGCGACAAGGTCGCCATTCTCAGCAGCAGCCGTCCCAACTGGGCGGTGTCGTATTTCGCCGTCACTACGGCCGGCATGGTGGCCGTACCTATCCTGCCCGACTTCTCGGGCGAGGAGCTGGACATGATCATCACCCACTCCGAGGCCAAGGCACTGATGGTGTCGGACAAGCTCTTCGCCAAGCTGTCGAAGACGACCGTCGACAAACTCAACATAGTAATACGCACAAAAGGTCTGAACGTCATATCGCAGACCGTACACGCCCGAGGCGAGCTGCGCCGGCCGCAGCCCGACGATCTGGCGGCCATAATCTACACCTCGGGCACCACGTCGAGCCCCAAGGGTGTCATGCTCTCGCACTACAACATCTGCATGCAGCTTGTGGTGATTCCGCCGCTGTTCGACTTCAACCAGGAGGACGTACTGCTGTCGATACTGCCGCTGTCGCACACCTACGAGTGCACGTTGGGCATGATATTCCCCTTCTCGCGCGGAGCGAAGGTGGTATACATCGACCGTCCGCCCACCGCTTCGGTGCTGATGCCGACACTCGCGCAGGTGCGGCCGACGGTGATGGCCTCGGTGCCCCTAATCATGGAGAAGATATACCGCTCGAAGGTCAAGCCCAAGTTCGAGAGCACGCGTCTGCTGCGCACGCTCTACGGCTGGGGCTGGTCGCGCAAGCTGCTCAACCGCATGGCCGGCCGCCAGCTGAAACGGCTCTTCGGCGGACGCATGCGCTTCTTCGCCATAGGCGGAGCCAAGTTCGACCCCGAGGCCGAGCGGTTCCTGCTCGAATCGCGCTTTCCCTACGGCATAGGCTACGGCCTTACGGAGACCGCGCCGCTGCTAGCCGGAGCCGTCGGCAAGATGGTGCGCGTCGGCTCTACCGGTCCCATACTCAAAGGCATAGAGATGCGTCTGGAAAACATCGATCCGGCGACAGGACAGGGCGAGATAGTGGTCAAGACCCCGTGCGCGATGCGCGGATACTACAAAAACGAGGAGGCCACCAAAGCCGTATTCACCGACGACGGCTGGTTCCGCACGGGCGATCTGGGTTCGGTCGATGCCGACGGCTGGCTCTACATCAAGGGTCGCTTGAAGAACATGATTCTGGGTCCGAGCGGCGAGAACATCTATCCCGAGGACATCGAGACGGTGATCAACTCCAACCGCTTCGTGCAGGAGTCGGTGGTCACCGAGCAGGACGGACGGCTCATCGCCCTCATACACTTCGACACCGATGCCATAATCAAGTATTACGACGAACTGAAATACAAGCTCTCGCGCAATGCCGAGCTGCTGAGTCAGAAAAAGGAGGAGATCAAGAAGGAGATAATCGAGTATGTCAACTCGAAGGTCAACCGCTTCTCGAAGATCAGCGACGTGGTGGAGAACGAGGAGGAGTTCGTGAAGACCCCGACCAAGAAGATCCGCCGGTTCCTCTACGACAAACGCGGCAAAAAGCAGCAGCAGTAGAGACTTGCAGGGGCGATGCCTGTCGCCGGAGCCTGCCATTAAACGAATAAGCCGCACGACTCTGTCGTGCGGCTTGTTAGTTTTATACGTCAGCGGCGCAGGCTGCTCAGAACAACCGTCTGTCGTTGTCCAAAAGAATGCAGGCCTGCTCGCGCGCGGCATCGGTAACGGTGCTGCCCGACAGCATCTTGGCTATCTCGTCGATGCGTTCCTTGGCACTCAGCCGGCGCACGTTGGTGCGACCCTCCGACTTGTAGACCACCATGTGGGTCGAACCCTTTGCGGCCACCTGCGGCAAGTGCGTTATGTCGATCACCTGCATCGTCGACGAGAGCGAGCAGATTATGTCGCCCATAGCATCGGCTATGCGGCCCGACACGCCTGTATCAATCTCGTCGAAGATGATCGTCGGCAACTTCGAGTGTTTGGCCAATATCGCTTTCAAGGCCAGCATCACGCGCGACAGCTCACCGCCCGAAGCGGTGCGCTCGACGGGTTGCGGCGCAAGATCGGCATTGGCCGAAAAGAGGAAACGCACCGTATCGCAGCCCGTGGGGGTAAAATCCGCGCTGCGCTCCAACTCCACCACGAAGCGTGCATCGGCTATGCCCAGCCGAGCCAGTGTCTGCCCGATACTCTCGCAAAGGGCTGCCGTAACGCCCGCACGCGCCCGATGCAGTGCCTCGGCCGCCTCGGAGCTTCGGCGTTGCAGCTCTTCGATACGCTCGCGCACGCGGCACAGCTCCGTATCGCTGTTGTCGATAGCGGCAAGCCGGCGTTCGTATTCGGCCGCCTTGGCTATCAGCTCCGACAGATCGGCCGCCTTGTGTTTCATCTCCAACGAGTAGATGGTGTTGAGACGGTCGCTCAGTTTCTGCAACTTCTCGGGATCGGCATCTACGCGCTCCGTCTCGGCCGCAGCCGTCGAGCTTATGTCCTTCAACTCCTCGATGACCGAGCGCAGGCGCGCAGCCATCTCGCCGCCCGCAGGATAGCTCTCCGACAGACGCATCAATTCGTGCTCCGAGCGAGTAAGCGTCAGCAGTGCCCCCGACTGCTCGTCGTCGAGTGCCGAGCGCAGCAGCGAGAGCGACTCTATGATCCTGTCGGCACTCTCCAACATGGCGAGCTGCTGCTCGATCTCGGCCTGCTCGCCCTCTTTGAGGCGAGCGGCACGAAGCTCCTCGACCGTATAGCGCAGCCACTCCTCGTCCTTGCGCGAGGCCTCGGCCTCGGAGGTAAGGCGGCGGTATTCGTTGCGGGCACTGCCCAGTTCGTCATATAACGCGCGGTACTCGGCCAGACGTGCGGCATTGCCGGCAAGCGTATCGAGCGTGCGCGTGCGGAACTCCTCGGACGAGAGTATGAGATTCTGATGCTGCGAGTGTATGTCGATAAGGCGCGAACCTATGCGGCGCAGGGCTGTCAGCTGCACCGGCACGTCGCCGATGAAGGCGCGGCTCTTGCCCGCAGGGGTGATGATGCGGCGTATGGTGCAGGGCGATTCGAAATCGATATCCTCCTCGGCGAACAGCTCTTCCAGTCCATAGCCCTCGATGTCGAACACAGCCTCGATGACGCAGTTGCGCGCGGTGTCCTTCATGGCCGCACCCTCGTTTTTCGAGCCGAGCAGCAGCCCCAGCGCGCCGAGCAGGATCGACTTTCCCGCACCGGTCTCACCGGTGAGTATATTGAGATGGGAGTCCCAATCGATCTCCAAACGATCGATCAGCACATAGTTTTCAATCGACAGATGCTTCAACATGGCTTGCTACCCTATTTTCGGTTATCGGTCAGATGCTCGATGCGGTCGACGATGATTGCGGCCACCTCACGCTTCGACATCAGAGGATAGTCCGTGCGCGAGCTGCGGTCGATCAGCGCGACCTTGTTGGTGTCGCCGCGAAAGCCCGCACCGGCATCGCGCAGCGAGTTGAGCACGACGAAATCGAAGTTCTTCTTGACGAGTTTGGCCTCGGCGTGCGCCTGTTCGTCGTCGGTCTCCAACGCAAAGCCAACCAGTATGCGGCCGCCCTTGTCGGCACCCAGACGCGCCGCTATATCCTCGGTGCGGCGCAGGCGGATCGACATGTCGTCGTCCGACTTCTTGATTTTACGGTCGGCCACCTCACAGGGAGTGTAGTCGGCCACGGCAGCGCACATGACAGCCCCGTCGGCATGCTCCCACTGCGCCGTGGCGGCGGCATACATCTCGGCAGCCGACAGCACATCGACGCGCTCGACGCCCTGCGGTACCGGCAGCGACGTGCGGCCGCTTATGAGCCTTACGTCGGCTCCGCGCGCAGCCAGCTCGCCGGCGATGGCATAACCCATCTTGCCCGTAGAGTGATTGGTGATATAACGCACCGGATCGATAGCCTCGATGGTGGCTCCGGCCGTCACGATGAAACGCCTACCTGCGAGGCTCTTTTTTTTTTCGCAGAGCAGAGTGTCGATCTCCTCCACTATCTGCTCCGGTTCGGCCATGCGACCCTTGCCCGACAAGCCGCTGGCCAGTTCGCCCTCGCCCGGCTCGATCACCTTTACGCCGCGCTCGCGCAGCGTCGCAAGATTGGCCTGCGTCGAGACGTGGGCATACATGTCCAGATCCATGGCCGGAGCCACGGCCACCGGACAGCGTGCCGAGAGATAGGTCGTCAGCAGCAGGTTGTCGGCCACGCCCGTTGCCATCTTGGCCAGAGTATTGGCCGTGGCGGGAGCTATCAGATAGCAGTCGGCCCACTCGCCCAATGCCACGTGAGAGTTCCACGCACCGTTCTCCGGATCGAAGAAGTCGACCAGAATCGGATTGCGCGACAATGTGGCCATCGTCAGCGGCGTGATGAACTGCTTGGCCATGGGTGTCATGACCACGCGCACCTGGCAGCCCGCCGTCTTTAAAAGACGGCAAAGCATAGCGGCCTTATATGCCGCTATGCTGCCCGTTATTCCGAGTATGATATGTTTTCCCTCCAACATACCTTATTTATGGTTTGAAGCCGGACGGCTTATCGGGTATACCCGAAGCCACCGCCGACCCATAATAAAACTACTGCTGCTGCTCGGTCTGCTCCTCGCCGTGCTTGAAGTAGATCTCGTTGTCGAGGAACTCTTCGGTGGCGATGATCACGGGTTTGGGCAGACGCTCGTAGTAGCGCGATATCTCTATCTGCTCGCGGTTCTCGAAGGTCTCCTCCACCGAGTTGTCGCTCGGCGACGAGAAGTCGGCCAGCTTGCGGTTGAGTTCGGCTTTAAGCTCCGTAGCAATCTGGTTGGCACGACGGGCAATGATGTTGACACTCTCGTAGATGTTGCCTGTCGGGCGATCCAAATCCACCAACTTGCGTGTGATGGTGTTGTTGGGAATATTCTTCTTGATCTCCATCGTTTGTTATATTGTTTTATCTGAAATCGTTAGCTTACTGCGGCATCGACTGCTGCTCCTCGCCGTTCGGCTCCGTGATGCGGTTCTTGTCGAGGTAGTTGCGCGCATCTTTGGCCATGCGGCCCAGCTCCTTCAGGTGATCCGACTCGGGATACTCGTTAAGGAACGTATAGTAGGAGTCAAGCATCGACAGATAGCGGTCGGTCTGCTTCGACTCTACGGAGTTCGACGCAAGGCGATACGACGAGACGACCGTATAGTACATCATGTCCTCGCGGTGCTTCGAATCGGGATAACGCTTGATGGCGTTCTTGAATGCCACGATGGCCGACTTGTAGCGGCCTATCTTATAATAGGTGTAGGCATTCAGATAGCTCTTCTCCTGCAACCGCTCCGAGAGTATGTCGATCATCTGCTGGAACTCGGGTATCTGCTCCGACGAAGGGTAACGCGACATGAACTCCGAGATGGCCACTATGGCCTGCGTGGTCAGGGCCTGATCGCGCTTGGGTCCGGGAGCCATGCGGAAGAAGCAGTGGGCATACATGCCCTCGGCCTGCTCGATGAAGGGGCTGCGGCCGAACTTGCGGCGGAACTCGTCGAGCATCAGCGATGCCGAATCCCAGTCGCGCTCCTTGAACTTGCAGTATGCGGTGTAGAAGGTGATGGTATCCTCCCGCGGCGTACCGACATAGATATGGCGGCATGCCTCGAAAAGAGTCGAGGCCTTCGACCACTTCTCGGCTTTGTAAAACTCCAACGCCTGCTGATAGGCATACTCCGGGTCACCCGACTTGATGATCTGGTTGACACCCGAGCAGGCACCCATCAGGCAGCCGAGGGTGACCATAAAGGCTATATATCCGATAATTCGCTTCATTTCCGATCGATAGTTATTTATGCCTGCGAAGACAATAAGCACGCAAAGTTATACATAATTTTCGAAATAACGTTTCAAGCAGGCCAAATATTACGCCCGCAGGCGAAAAAACTTGATTGACCGGACCTTTACAGCACTGCCTTGAATTCCGGTAGGGAGGCGAGACTCCCACGTCGCAACTGCGTTGCTCCTCGGAGTGACAGTATCGCAGTCCTTGTCGTCCACAACCAGATTCTTCGTTGCACTACGTTTCACTCAGAATGACAGACAACCTATCAACGCTCCACCTCGGGACACGTAACGGAGCTTGCTACGCCCCACATGGAGCGCGATAAATCGCGCGACCAAAGTCCCCTCCGAGGAGGGGATTTAGGGGAGGGTCAGAATTATAAAACGGCGCAAGCCGTAGCTTCGGTGGTCGATATTGGTTATGCGATTGAAAATCGCGACGTGAGAATCTCTCTTTGACAACTTTTCCCCACCCTCCATCGGAAAGTAAGACCTAACCGAAAAAAATCGGATACGGGCACCCGCGAAAGATGCCCGTATCCGATTTGTGTTATCTTTGACTATGCCTGCTGCTCGTCGTAGCCGTTGGCACGCGCACCCCACATCGAGGTGAATACCAGCATGCCTACGATGGCTATTGCGATCATGCCGAGGAAGACGTAGTTCCAGCCGAAGTGATCGACCAGAACGCCGACACCCAGACCCGACACGAATACGCTCAGATAGCCGAATATGCCCGTCAGACCGTTGGCCGTGGCTGCCGCCTTCTTGGTAGCCTGGTTGGCTGCGGCGATACCGATCAAGGCCTGCGGACCGTAGATGCAGAAGCCTGCCATTGCCAGCACGCAGATCAGCACTAACGGGTGCACGTCGTTGGGCAGCAAGTAGAATATGGTCATGAACACGGCCGTGCCCAACATGCAGAACACGCAGGTACGGTGTGCGCGACCCTTGAAGAAGCGGTCGGTAGCCCAGCCTGCCACGAGCATGCCGATGATGCCGAAGATCTCGAAGATGGCCACCGTCCAACCGGCATAGGTGTACGACATGTCGCGCGCCTCGGTCAGGAACTTGGGACCCCAGTCGAGCACCGAGAAACGGACGATGTAGACGAAGAAATTGGCTATTGCCAGCGTCCAGATCAGCTTGTTGCGATATACCTTCTTGCGCACGAAGGCCTTGTATGCCGCCGGATCGTTGTCCTCGCCGTCGAGCGAGGTTTTCGTGTTCTCCAACTCGGGCAGACCCACCGACTTGGGCGTATCGCGCAGGAAAGCGAATATACCCAGTGCGCCCAACAGCGCGATGATGGCCGGCAGGAAGAAGCACCACTGCCATGCACCGGCATTGGTCGAGAGCGAGACGATGCTCGACAGAGCCTTGGCCTCGGCCGGAGCGATATCGAGCCGCTCGGAGATGACATCGGCCGATGCCTTCGGATCGGCCGAGAGCAGATCCTTGACAGCCATATAGTTGTCGTGATCGAAGGTGAATGTCTCAGTGACCGTGGCACCCTCTTCGTAGTTCTCCTTGAAGGTGTATTCGACAGAGGCTATGACCTCGCCGTCCTGCTGCTTCTCGACCGTCACTTCGTCGACCTTGGCGATGCGGATATCCGACTTCTTGACATCGTCTTTCAGGTTGCAGGTCACATAGTTGTAGGTCATGTCGCTGACCTTCGCCTCGTCGCCGCTCAGATCGGTACCCATGTGTCCCATGATGAAACCGCAGAGAATGGCCAGCAGGCCGGCACCTATGGAGTGCGACGTATTCCAGATCGACATCTTGGTGGCAAGCTCCTGAGGCGGGATCCAGTGCGAGAGAAGTCGTGCGCACGGAGGGAAGCCGCTGCCCTGGAAGATGTTGTTGATGACCAGCAGCACGCCGAAGATGATGATCAGCGTGTGGGGCGCGGCACCGATCTCAATGCCTAAGATCGACGGTGCGAAGCCGAATGCGAAGCTGGCCAGCGCACACAACAGCAGACCGGTCGACATGTGATAGCGCGCATTCATGCGGTCGGCGATAAGACCGTTGACAAAGCGCGACAGACCGTAGACCAAGCCTACGACGGCCAGAATGATACCGAAGCTCGTGTTGGAGATTCCATACTCGGCGGCAAGACCCGGCATGGCGAATGAAAAGTTCTTTCTGACGAAGTAGAACAGCGCGTAACCCAACATCGTCACGATGATGGTTCGCGTCTGCCAATACTTGAAGAGTTTCTTCTGATTTGCGTCCATTGCAGTATGTTAAAATAGTTTTAAATTAGTCTCCGGCTTCGTCCGCAGAGAGGTTCCGCCTCATTGCAGCACCCGTTTGCGCAGCGTTTCCGCACCGTTTCCTCTCCGCCTGCGGCATCACTGCCCGACTTCCCACTTGCCGCCCTTGCCGAAGAGCCGCTCCGAGAATCGTTCCATCAAGCCGCAGCGATAGATGATGTCGATGTTGGTGATGCGGCTGCGCATGTAGGGAATATATCCGAACGTGGTGCGCAGACGCTCGCGCGTTACGCCTATCATCTCCGGTTCGTATGGCGCGCCGACGGCTTTCAGATCGGCATACACCTCGTCGAAGGGTATGATCTGAGCCTTGATGCGCTCCCTCAGCTCAGGCCACTTCTCTTTGAGCAGCGTCAGCTGACGGCGAAGACCCTCCTTGTCGACATATTTGTCGCGGGTCTCCTTCATGGCGCGGGCCATATGCCCCGGTTTTCCTGCAAATATACGCAAAATATCCTGTTCCACCTCATTCCAGCTCTTCCAATTTTCGACCAAATGCTCTATATCGAGATTTTCGAGCGGCTCTTCGAGCAACATTTCGATCGAAGCCGTCGAGACGAGAGTGCCTATGCCCACCTTGAAACCGTGCGACACGTGCTTGCCCTCGTAGCAGAGGTTCTCCATATCCCAGCAGTGCGAGAACTGATGCTCGGTACCCGAAGCCGGACGGCTCGACTGCAAAGCCTGCATGGCGAAGCCCGACATGATCAGCCCCTCGCCCAACGCCTCGGTCATGTCGACATCGCCGGCGAATACCGCATCGGGTGCCGACAGCGACTCGCGCAGACCGTTCTGCACAAGGTTCCACGAGAAGTCGTCGAGAGGCTCCGAACCGATGGCGTCCGAGAGGATCCAGTCGGCACCGGCCGGGATCTTGGCGATAAGATCGGCATAGCCCGATGCTGCCAGCTCCTTGGGTGCCGCAGCCGAGATCGTCGGATCGAAGATGAAGCCGTAGGGAGCGGGACAGTCGAAGGTCTGCTTGTTGCCCTCACGCGTAATGGAGGCACCGTAGGCCGTGTAACCGTCCATCGAAACGGCCGTGCCCACGCACATGTAGCGACGCGAGCAGTGGTGCGACACGAGTTTGGTGAGGTCGTTTATCACGCCCGAGCCGACGGCCACGGCCACGGCATCGGTCGCCGAGAGCACCTCTTCAAGCTCCTCGACATATCGCCACTCGGCATATAGTTCCGGATCGGTGAAGATGTGGGGTGCATGCTGCTCGATGCCTGCGGCGGCTATCGATGCCTCGACATATCGGCCGGCAACCTCCCACGTATTGTTATCTGCGACGATTATGGCTTTTTTGCCCGGAAACAACTTCTTAAACATCTCGCCGGTGCGAGATACCACACCGCGGCCGATATATAGATCTTTGGTATCGGTGGTGCGGGTCAACGCTTGTTCAACTTTATTCATAAAACAACTAAAAAATTATCTGTTCGCTTCTGCGCCGCCGCGCCTAACGCAGACGACGATTTAGGTGTGAGTGCGGCGGTCAGGCCGCACCCACAAATCGGGATCGGGACTCCGGTGTCCGGAGCCGGTCGGCTAATGTGTCGGCGGAGTGGCCGACGTGTAATCGCTGTTCGAATAGAACTTGTCGCACTCGTAGCTGCGGCCGAAGGGATCGGTGGCGACCACCTTGACCGTCGACGACGGATCTTTGAGCGTGTACTTGTACATGTGGTAGCAACCCGTGGTGTAGTTGGAGCGCGTACCGCCGCTATGGCCGCGGCCGACCACACCGACATTGTAGCCGATGGCCCACCAGTCCTGCGACGAGGCGGCCGACGGATTCTCCTCCTTCTTGTAGGCAACGGGAGTCATGTCGCCGCTCAGCACGCCGTTCTCGTAGAGCTGCACCTTCCAATCCTTGTCGGCATTGAAGACGTTGGCGAGAACCACATTGCTGTCATATCCGAACTGGAACCGCTCGTAGTCGCCGCCCGTGGGGGCATTGCCGCGATACATGCGCAGCTGGAACGAGGGATCGTTCATCTGGTCGTTCACGCCGCGGAACCGCCAGTTGTCGATCGTCGTGCCGTCGATCTCGTAGACGGCAAAGCCGTTGGGCGTACCGTCGCCGCAGACATTCGAGTACCAGAACGCACCGCAGACGGCACCGTGAATGTGCTCGTACATCTTGTCCGAGTAGATGTAGTTGCGGGCGTAGTGCGTATGGCCGGCCATGATATGCACCTCCTTATACTCTTTCAGCAGGTTCAGCACGTCTTGCACGTGGGGCGTATTGGAGTTGACAAGCGGAATGTGTACGCAGAAGATGATCATCTTGTCCTTGTCGACATGCGACAGGTCGGCTTTGAGCCACTCCCACTGCTCGTCGGTGAATGCACGATCGTATTTGTTCGAAGCCGTACCGGCGGTATATTGTATGTCGCGCATCGAAATGATGTGCGCATCGCCGCGGTTCCACGAGTAGTTGATCGGGCCGAACACATACTCGAACTGACGCTGGAACGCCAGATTGAACGTCGACGACTTGTCGTCGGCCGACACGGGCGCGAAGTTGTTGTCGTGGTTGCCCATGGTCTGGAATATGGGCATGCCGCCGCTGAATGTGGTGCGCATGGCGTTGCGCATGGGCACCATGTTGCTCATCGTATTGGTAGAGCCTTCGGTATAGACTATATCGCCCAAAGTCACGCCGTAGCACGGTACATCGGACGACTCGACCTCGGCCTTTACGATGGGCATCGTCTCGTTGATGAAACGGGCATTGTAGGTGGCGTTCTTCGACTGGGGATCGGCCAGACAGAAGAGCTTGAAGCGGGTCTCGGGAGCCGACAACTTGGTCAGGCGGAAATCGTACCGCTCGACTTTGGGCTGCAAGGCCGTGTAGAAGCGCGGGCTGCCGCCCTCGGTCTCGATCCGGCAGTCGGCCGGCGTAGAGTAGAAGACATATACCGCGTCGCTGCTGCGTTTTAACTGGTAGCAACCGTTCTGATCGGTGACTGCGACCGAGAAGCCGTCGCTGACAACCACACCCTCCATGCGGTTGCCCTTATCGTCGGTGATCACACCGTACAAGTCATTACCCTGCTCGATCGGGGTGATGAGTCCGCTGCCTGAGCCGCCCTCGTCATCGGACGAACACGAGGCGAACATCGCAGCGCAAACAGTCAATAAAAATAACAGACGTTTCATAAAATCAGGATTTTAATGTTATCCTTAAAAAGTCAACTTATGAGGAGGACCGCAAGGATCCCCCTCATAAGAAGTCAGGTTGTTAACGACCCTCCCAGAGCTTGTTCTGGGCGAGGTTGGGGTTGATCTGAATGGCCGTATAGGGAACCGGACGCAGATATTTGGCCTCCTCCCAGTAACGGTCTTTGAGATACATCAGACGACCGTGGTCGCTCTGCTCCAAACGGAACTGACCCTCGGCAAGGTTGATATAGGTCACACCCTGCTCACTGCCGATGTCCTCCTTCTTGGCCACCACGCAGAGATCGTTCACACCGTCGCCGTTGAGATCGAGGGGAGTGTTCAGCGAGGGGATATACACGCCGTACCACTGCTTGACGGCCTTGTGGCCTATGTGCCAGCGAAGCAGGTCGAACCAGCGGTTGGTGTGGGTATCGCCCTCAGAGATAAGCTCGATCGAACGCTCGCGACGAACCTCCAATATGTCGGCATCGTCGATCTTCGTGCCGTCCTCCTGAGCATAGTACTCGTTCAGATATTGATCGACAGCGGTGGGACGATCGCCGTTGACGCCGGCGCGCTCACGCAGCTGACGAATGGTCTTGTTCCACACATCGTCGGTCATCTCGCCCAGCTCGGCCTTAGCCTCGGCGTAGTTCAACAGCACCTCGGCATAACGCATGATCGGGAGCGAGTTGTTCGAGATCTTCGATGCCTCGTAGGCCTCGTTGTCGATGTTCCACTTGATGATCTGGTAGCCCGTACCCGAAACGGTCATGTTGGGAGCCGCCGAGATGAGCTTGCCCGCCTTGTCGTACTTCTTGTACTCGGGCGATATGACCGTCTGAGCCAGACGCAGGTCGCGGTCGGCGAATACGTCGGCGAACGACATCTGCTTCCAGTCGGCATTGTCCGTTACGCGCGAACCGTCGGTTTTGAGATACATGGCCACGAAATCCGAGTCGAGCGACCAGCCCTGACCCATCGAGCCCGAGCAGAAGTACCACGTCACGTTGTGCCATACGTTCAGACCGTCGTTATACTCGCGTGCCCACAACACCTCCTGGTGGTTGATGGTCTCGTTGACGAACAGGCTGCGGTAGATGTTCTTACGATCGGCCGCCGAGTTGCCCATAACCAAAGAGTAGGGGCTGTTCTCGATAAGCTTCTCGCACGCGTCGCAGGCCTCGCGCAGGAACTCCTCCGACGAGGTGTACTCCGGCGACCATGCCAGACCCGTAGTGGGATCGGTGGCGTGATACTTGCGGAACGTTCCCTCCCACAGGCAGAACTTGGCTTTGAGGAACAGGGCGACATAGCGGTTGATCTTCGATTTGCCGAGATACTCGTCGGCTGCCGAGATATTATCGGCTGCGAAGTTGAGATCTTCCAGAATGCGCTCGCACACATACTCGCGCGAATCGCGCTTGTTGTAGAGCGTGGGATCGTTGGGATCCAGCACATAGTCGTAATAGGGCACCGCACCGAAAGACTGTATCTTGGTGAAGTACTGCCATGCACGCCAGAAACGCGCCACACCCTCGTAGTGATTGTAGGTCTCCTCGCTCAGACCGGGTACATTGCGGTAGTTGTCGAGGAAATACTCGATGGTGTAGATGAACTTCCAGTCACCCAAAGACCAGCCGCCCTGCTGCGACGAGTTCCACGCCGTTTGCAGAAAATCGTTCTGGTTGCGCGCCTGAATGATATCGCTGTAACTGTCGTAAGAGTAGGTTATCGTGCCCTCTCCGGGAGTGTACGATTCGAGGAATCCGTTGGTGTACTGCTCCAACGCATCTTTGTCTTTCCAATAGGTCACTGAGTCTATCGCTGCCGGATCGTGACGCTCCAACCACTTTTCGCAGCCGGTCGTCGCAACGACAGAGATGGCAACCAGACCATATATTATTTTTTTCATAGGACTCGTTTTAGAATGTTATGTTAAGACCGATGGTGTACGAACGCAAGATGGGATAACCCTCGCCGTCACCCGAGTTGTCGCTGCCTCGCGTCGACTGGATATCCGAGTCGCCCGGGTTGATGCCTTCGGGATCGAAGTTTTTGGCATGTTTCTTCAACGGAGAGAAGGTCAGCAGGTTTTCGCCCGTAACATATATCTTCAAGTTCTGCAAACCGATCTTCTTAACGACCTCCTTGGGAAGCGTATAGTCGATGGTGAGGTTTTTCAGACGGATATAGCGTGCCTTCTGCAAGAAGTGCGTATTGGGCGTAGAGTAGATGCTGCCCGCGTTCGAGCCGGTGTAACCCACCAGACGCGGCCAGTAGGCATTCACGTCGGGATTGTCGTCGGTATAACGCTCGCTGAACCACGGGAACGACATAGAGTAGGGACGTCCGTACTGACCCCAGAAGTAGTTGGACTCCTTGGCGGGATACCAGTCGCGGCGGCCTACGCCCTCCCACAGCATGCTCAGACCCAAACCGTTCCAGTTGAAACCGGCCTGAATCGAGTAGTGGTAGCGCGGCGTGGTGTTACCGATGACTTTCAGATCGCCGTGGTTGTAGATGGTGTTGGCTCCGTTGTTGATGGCACCGTCGTCGTTCTGATCGACGAGTCTCAGGTCACCGGCTCCGAACACCTGGTTGCCGTTGGCGAACTTCGAGTAGTCGAGAGCCGCAGCCTCGGCATCGGTTGCGAACAGACCGTCGGCCTCATAACCCCAGATCTCACCCATGGTCATGCCCTCGTAGTAGTTGTTGGCATAGTTGGTGGGCAGAGTACCGGTCTTAGAGGTGTATCGCGTAAGCTCCGAGGTGCTGTCGTAAACCATGGCCTTGATGTTCCACGAGAAGGGCTTGCCGCCGGCCATGAACGAGTCGCGCCATGATACCGATACCTCCCAGCCGTCGGTCTTCATATCGGCATAGTTGCCCTTGGGCACCGACTGTCCGAATACTGCGGGAAGCTCGGGTCCGGCGACGTACATGTCGTCGGTGTAGCGGCGATATACGTCGGCCACGACATTCAGACGGCCGTTCAAGGCCTCGAAGTCGATACCGATGTCATACGTGGTGGCCTTCTCCCATGTCAGGCTCGACGGGATCAGCGAGGCCGGCGTAGCGTAGGTCATGAATGCGCCGTTGCTCAATACCGAGCTCTGCTTGATATCCATCACCGACTCGAAGTCGTAGCACTTGCTCAGCAGACCGTTCGACGACTGACCGGCCGACAGACGCAGTTTCAGGTTGTCCAACCAGCCCTTGGCATTCTCCATGAAGGGCTCCTCCGATATGCGCCAGCCGAACGAACCCGAGGGTGCGAAGGCCCAGCGGTTGTTGGGCATCAGCTTCGAGCAGCCGTCGTAACGACCCGAAACCTCGAACAGATAGCGTCCCTTGTAACCGTAGTTCACGCGGAAGAACGCACCGACCATACCCCAGTCGTAAGAACCGTTGTCCTTGTAGGTCAGCGTCTCGTTGTTGGTCGACATGCTCGGGTTGGGTTTGTCGGGATCGGTGATGCCGAAACGCTCCATGGCGCGTGCCTTATAGACGTAGTTGTCGATGCTCCAACCGCCCATTACCGAGAAGCTGTGATCGTCGCCCAGACGCGGAGACCACGTCAGAGTGGCATCGCCCATGATGTTGTCGCGGTCGTAGGTGCGCTCCTCGAACGAAGAGTCGGCAACCTGCTGGCCGATCATGCCCGGACCGTTAGAGTAGAACGTAGGATAGATCAAGGTCTCGCGCAGAGTGTGGTTGTAGTAGTAGCCGATGGTACCTTTGGCAACCAGCACGTCCTTTATAAGGTCGATGGTAAGCGAAGTCTTGTTGCGGAAGTCGAACTTGTGGTCGCGACGCCAGTTGTTGCCCTCGACGAAGCCGGCATAACCGGTGTAGACCGCCGTCTGCGTCCACGAGCCGTCGGGGTTGTAAGGCATGGTCATCGGGTAACCCTGGTGAGAGATCATACGCACGGGAGTCATGGTGTTGTTGACACCGGTGTGACCCTGCGGCTGGTTAGAGTGACGATAGTAGAACGTGGTGGTGTTCTCCAATCGCAGCCACGGGCGAACCTTCACGATACCGCGGGCGGTGACGTTGTACTGGTCGTAGTACTCGTCGCCCTCCTTATACATACCGTCCTGATAGAAATAACGTCCGTTGACATAGTAAGAGGCCTTGTCGCTGCCGCCCTGCACGGTTACAGAATGAGTGTGGCCGATGGCGATGTCGCGATAGAAGAGGTCATACCAGTTGGTATTGCCGAAATACTCGTAACGGCCTGTACCGCTGTTGATTCTCCACTTCTCGTAAGAGGGGTCGGCATTACGCTTGGCCAGCTCGTCGTACCACTGGCGCGAGAAACGGAACACATTGTTGATGTTGGCCGGATCGCTGCCGCTGCGGTTGATATACGATTCCAGATACGAAGTGGTCCAGTCGTAACCGTTGGTGACAAGCTCAGGGGTCACCGTGCGCTGGTAGAGCGAGAACGAGCCGTTATAGCTGATCTTGGCCGAACCCTTGTCGGGCGATTTGGTCGTGACCAAAATCACACCGAAAGTACCGCGCACACCGTAAACGGCAGCCGACGAAGCGTCCTTCAACACCGTGAAGCTCTCGATGTCCTCGGGATTGACCGTTTCGAGTGCCTGCTCCACACCGTCGACCAATACCAATGCCGCGCCGCCCATACCGATCGAGGTGTTGTTACCGCGCACACGCATGGTGGCACCGCGGTTGGGCTTACCGTCGGAGAACGATACGGCTACGCCGGGAATGGTTCCCTGCAACGAACGCGCCGCATTCTGGTAAGTGCCCAGACGGCCGTCCAACTTGTCGGCCGACAGAGTCTCGACCGAACCCACGATATCGCGCTTCTTCTGCACACCGTAACCTACGACCACGACCTCCTCCAAAGAGGTGTTGTCCTCGGCCATGACCACATCGATCACCGAGCGGTTATCGACGCCTATCACCTGAGGCTTATAGCCCAAGAAACTGAATTGCAGCTTCTGTCCGGAAGCCGCCTTTATAGAATAATTACCGGCCGCATCGGTCGAAGTACCGACCGACGTTCCGGGAACCGACACCGCCACACCGATCATCGGTGCTCCGGTCTCGTCCTTGACCGTACCCTTGACGGTGCCCTGAGCCATCACGGCACCCGATACGGTTGTAAAGAGAAGCAAAAGCACGAATCCTCGGAGCCAAGAGAAGATCCCTCCCCTCTGCAAAGTCGATCGCGTTTTAGAGTAACATTGTTTCATTTCACAACAGTTTAAGTAATTGTTCGATTGCACCCCGCATAGGTCTACATATATATAATAAAAATAGGTATGACACTTTCGGGATCGGGTGTAAGTCGTAATCGATAACAATCGTTGTCATTTAGGGTTTGAAAATAGTTTGTTTGTTGTTTTTTGTAGGTTTTTTAAAGTTTTTAGTTATTAGTTTTTGTTTGTTTGTTTATGTTAGCTCGTCAATTCTATGTCAAAATTATGTAATATTTTCTATATATCAAAATAAAATGTCACGAAAAATCAAAAATATTTTTCGTTTCATTTCGTTTTGCCCGTTCTAAAATTGTTATTTTTATCGCAACCGATTTCTTATCGAAAGCAGAAAATACGTTTCGCAATCAAAAAAAGTTTACGAAATATTGCGAAAGAAAAATAAAGTTTATATATTTGTACCCGTAAGTTGTAACGGACATATCTTATTTAGGGAGGAGGCATCACCGATGCATTCCGAATTACTATTTTCAATAGTTAACTCTAAATCAAAACGCAAGCATTTATGAAAAGATTATTAATGTTGTTCGCAGCGACGTCGTTGCTTTTCGCCGGTTGTACTGACGACGACGATACGGCCAACGTCATCAAACGCGACACCAACGAGTTGAGTTTGGCGTATGCCAACGGTTCTTCGGGACAGTTGTCTGTACGTTACAACGGCTCGTGGGAGGCAAGCGTAGCCACCGGCTGCGACTGGCTGCTGCTGTCGGTCGGCGACTCGGAGGCTGCTTCAAGCATACAGAGCGCAGGCAACGGCTCGGATTACCAATATCTCGTCATGACGGCCAACCGCAATACGGGCGAGGCTCGCGAGACGAAGGTCTATCTGCGTCAGGCAGGTTCTCAGGACTCTATCGAGATCACCGTAAAGCAGGCTGCCGGCATATTCGAGGTGTCGACACCCTCGATCAAGGGCGACGTGAAACAGAACGTGGCAAGTTCGGCATACATCTCGGTTCCCTATCTCAAAGCCGTAGGCGGTGAGACGGCGGTTATCGAGGCGACGATGTCGGGCGTGACCGACGGTCTGTCGATCCAGTCACCCTACACCACCGTAATCGAGAAGGAGGGCGACGGTTCGCTGTCGCTGCCCATCGAAGGTACGGCTACGGAGATGGGTTCTCTGAACATCGACATAAAACTCTCTATCGACGGCGTGGAGGTGTATGCAGGCACGCTCAATGCCAGCGTCGTTAACGACAACTACATCTGGAACTTCGATTTCAGTCTCTGCATCTACGGCGGCGACCCGATGGCCAACAAGAAGGGCTATACCCAGACCGGCGCACAGATGACCGTATCGGAGGGTATCGACTGGAACAAGACCGACGGTCTGTCGGAGGTTTCGACAGGTACCAGCGGTACTCAGGACTATTTCAAGGGCGGCAATCCCGAAGCAGCCCACGAGGCTCTTCTTGCAGCTCGCAACATGACCGGTTGGAGCGGAGTATGCGTCTACGAGCACCCGGGATACGTGAAGATGGCCACCGGCTCGAAGGCAGGTTGGATCCAGACCCCCGCCATGGGCAAGGTATCGTCGCTGTCGAGCACGCAGGACGTCGTCCTCTCGTTCGATCTGGCACACTGGGACAAAGCACAGGAGCCTATTCAGTTGGAGATTATCGGTGCCGGCCAGATAGCAGGTCTCACGCAGTTCGATCCTCCTCAGTACGACGGCTACTCTAACGCACAGTGGGGTCAGTTCACCGTTACGGTCAAGGGCGCAGGTCCCACCACCGCATTCAAGTGGTTCACTACGCAGACCGACGGCAACGGCCGCTTCATAATCGACAACATCAAGGTCATGGGACAAGGCTCTATCGTCGAGCGTACCGAGCCTCTGGCCGAGCCTCAGAACGTAACCGCTACCGTAGAGGGCACGTCGGTTACAATCGACTGGGACAAGGTGGAGGGTGCCGACGCATACCGCGTGACGATAGCATCTGCCACTCAGCCCGACTTCGTCAAGAGCGTCGACGTCACGACCAACACGCTGAAAGTAACCCGCTTGCAGGAGGGTACGACCTATAACATCACCGTCACGGCCGTTTACGCCGCAGACGAGAAGTGGAATTCGGAGGCCGTCGAGGTTTCGGCCATGACCGAGGGCGGATCGAAGATCAACCCGCTCACAGCTCCGGCCGTCAAGCTCTATGAGAAGTCGCACGGCTATGCCGTCATCGAGTGGTCGTACACCGACGCCGCTTTGGCCGAGCAGGAGCTTGGCGCAGCCGACTTAGTGGACTTCCGTCTGCTCGACGCTGCCGGCAACCCCATCGAGGGCCGCACCATGGAGAACTACAACTACTTCGCACTGGCTCGCTACAAGCATCTGCGCTTCGTCTACGGCGGTCTGAACCCCGCGACCAAGTATCGCATCGAGATGCGCCGCCGCATCACGGAGGATAACCTCGACAAGTATCTCGACTCGCAGTGGGTGGGTGTCGACGTAACGACCGATGCCGCTCCCGACACCTCGGGCTACCTGTTCTACGCCGACTTCGAGAACTATCCCTATGGCTGCCACCCCTTCACCTGCGCCTACGGCTGCGGCAAGGGCGACGTGACCGACTATCGCACGCAGATCGTTCTCGGTGCTCCGAGCAGCAAGAATTCGGTTTACAACATATCGCGCGTCACCAACAACGAGTCGTACTATGCGGCATACTTCCCCATGTGGGACTATGCGGACATATGCGGCAACGACACGGCAGGCAAGACCTACAACATAGCTCCCGCCGTAGGTGCGTTGAAGTTCGGCGGCGGTTCGAAGAAGGCACACATCTGGCTGCCCGCCGTGAACCACACGGGCGACATCATCTTGGAGATCGACGCAATGCCCTACTACGAGCCTTCGAACACCCAGGACGAGACCAACGGCAACATGCAGGATAACTGCGCCGCCGAGAACGGCAAGACGTTCCATGTGGCTATCGCCGAGGGTACTGCAACCATCGCCGAGGTCAACGGTGCAGCGGCAGGCGTTACCGATGCCGAGCTGACCAATACTCTGGCCAAGGATATGTTCAACGGTCAGGGTGCCGAGGTCAACAAGCGTTACCAGACCACTCACCATACGATCAAGATCACGGGCGTAACCCCCGAGACCCGCATCAACATCTACACCGACGGTTCGAAAAACGAGCCTCGCATGTGGGTCGACAAGATGTCGATCAAGGCAGCGAACTAATCGCTCGCACACATAGATTCCAACCGGCATGCTCCCTCGGGGCATGCCGGTTTTTCGTATGCCGATCATGTCATGCCGAGCGCAGCAACGCGAAGAGAAGAATGACAAAACCGGCCTGTCATGTTGAGCGGAGCGAAACATCTGTGGAAGATATAACGGTGGAAATAGTCGCGCACAGATTCTTCACTTCGTTCAGAATGACAGGACACAACTGCTGTCACTCCGAGGGAGGGCGCATGCCCGACCGTGGGAGTCCCGCCGTCGGGAGCGAGTTCGGCGTGTGGGAGCTTGTCGACCAAAAGAGAGATTCTCACGTCGCGTGCATAGCACGCTCCTCAGAATGACAGAGTGGACACATCGACCTCGCACATAGTCCACAACCGGATTCTTCACTGCGCGTTGCTTCGTTCAGAATGACACACGCGGCATGTCATGTTGAGCGGAGCGAAACATCTGGTTGGGGACGACATAACCACCATACTGTCACTCCGAGGGAGGGCGCATGCCCGACCGTGGGAGTCCCGCGGTCGAGAGCGAGTTCGGCGTGTGGGAGTTTGTCGACCAAAAGAGAGATTCTCACGTCGCGTGCATAGCACGCTCCTCAGAATGACAGAGTGGGCACATTGACCACGCACATCGTCCACAACCGGATTCTTGACCTGCGGTCTTCCTCCTTCGCGTCTCGGCATAAGAAATAAATTTCTTCTGCTCTCGACTTGGCGTCGGTTCGTTTCACTCAGAATGACAAGACGGTGGAAATAGTCTCCAAAGCACCACTACCCAATTTTTCGTCAAAAGCGGTTAGTTGCAACGCGCAACGAAAATTGGGCGGACGGGCTGTACTTGGCGTACTGCCCGTTCGCCCAATCGAGCGAGCGGAAGCAAATGACGTCTTTTCACGGAAAACCTCCAAAGCACCACTACCCAATTTTTCGTGAAAAGGCGTTAGTTACAAGCCGCACGTGAAAAATCCGCAGATGGGCTGTACTGGCGTACTGCCCATTTGCGGATTTGAGCGAGGCGAAGTAAATGACGCCTTTTCACGAAAAATTACTCGATGCGGTATATCACGCCCGCCATAGGCTTGAGTTTTATGGTGTTGCGATTCTTGGCCGGAGCGATAATGAACTTGGCACTGCCGGCAGAGGTGGTGCAGACCTCGAATACCTGCATGGCTTCAAGAGGGAATGAGGCCGATACGCTCTTGGAGGTGGGGTTGAGAGCGACGATATAACGCTCGCCGCCGGCCTCGCGCATGTAGACCATGGGATAGGGCTGGTCGGGGTTGCTAAGAAAACGCCACCCACCGTCGACACCTAAGGCCGGTGTCGACTTATGCAGGTCGACGAGTCTTTTCACGTAGTTGAGAACCGAGTTGGGATCCTGCTCTTCGGCCTCGACCGTGGGACGCTCGGGCGACGGGTCGATAGGCAGATAGAGCCGGTCGGCGGCGGCCGTCGAGAAGCCGGCATTGGCAGACGAGTCCCACTGCATGGGCGTGCGGCACGACGAGCGGTTGCGCGACGAATAACTACCCTCCTTGACGGGTGCGTCCTCGATGTTGCGCATGCCGATCTCTTCGCCGTAATATATTATAGGAGTCCACGGCATGGTGAAGAAGAAGGTGAGCATGGTCTTCAACACCTCGGGCGACGAACGCTCGAAGCGGTTGAGCCGCCATATATCGTGGCTGCATGTGGGCATGGCGGCGATACCCTCGGTATGTGCCGTCTCGCGGCGCATGGCCGTATAGTCGTCGACGAAGGTGCGGCACTCGCCCTTGCCCGCCGGATCGAAGTAACATGGCGTGGGTGTGCCGTTGTTGGCCGTCTGCGTGAAGAGCGTGCGGTAGAGCTTGTTGCCGCGGCCGTTGTGGATAATCAGATCGATGTCGAAGCCGGCATCGAGCGAGTATTGCGGCTGCGACCACTCCGACATGAGGATACCCTCGGGATATGCCGTCTCGAACCAGTCGAACAGCTCGCTCCACAGGCGGCGTATGCCGGTGTGAGCCTTGTCGTCGCCCTTGACCAGCGATCCGGCCATGTCGACACGGAAGCCGTCGGCACCCTTGTCCATCCAGAAGGCGATGATACGTTTAAGCTCCTCTCTGACGGCCGTGGGGCCGGGTGCGTCGTAGGCCTGCTCCCACGGGCGCGAGGGATCGGGATTGGTGTAACCGTAGTTGAGCGCAGGCTGTATGTCGTAAAAGTTCTTCATGTAGTAGCCGCCGCGCGCGAAGTCGTTGTCGACGAACTTCTTGTCGGGCTTGCCGTGCTCCTTGTCGGGCGTCCAGATGAAGTAGTCGCTGTACTTGTTGTGCTCGGCCGAGGCCGAAGCCACGAACCACGGGTGTTTGTCGGAGGTGTGGCCGGCCACAAGATCGAGGCACACGCGAATGCCGCGTGCATGGGCATCGGCTATCAGCCGCTCCAACGCCTCATTGTCGCCGAAGCGCGGATCGACGCGATAGAAGTCGGTGATGTCGTAGCCGCCGTCCTCGAACTCGCTCTCGAAGACGGGACTGATCCACACGGTGTTGAACCCGACGCTGCGGATATAGTCGAGTTTGGAGCGTATGCCCTCCAAGTCGCCGATGCCGTCGCCGTCGCTGTCCTTGTAGGTCGAGGGATAGATGTGATAGATGACCGCATCGTGCAGCCATGCGGGGATCGGGTGGCGTGCATCGGCCGTCATGGCGACCGCAAGGGCCGCCACAAGCAATAGTAATCTCTTCATATAGATAGTCTGTTAAAAATAGTTATATGTGTCTGTCGCCGCTCTTGTAGCGCATATCTTCGATGTAGCGTTTGATGTTCTGCTCCTCCTGGCGCGGACATATCATCAGCACGTCGTCGGTATCGACGATGATGTAGTCCTTCAATCCGCTGACGATGGCCGTCTTGTTCTCGGGCAGCGAGATGATGGAGTTGCGCGTGTCGTAGGTGAGTATGTCGTCGTTAGACTTGGCGTTGGCATAACGGTCCTTGCGCGAGTGCTGATAGATCGAACCCCATGTGCCCACGTCGCTCCAACCGAAGTCGCCGCTGTGGACATAGACGTTGTCGGCCTTCTCCATGACTCCGTAGTCGATCGATATGGCGCGGCACTCCGAGAAGACGCGCTCGACGGCCTGCGCCTCGCGCTCGGTCGAGAGGTCGTCCATTATGGACGAGAAGAGGGCGTGGTGTTCGGGCAGATGACGCTCGAAGGCGGCTATGATGTTCTCTACCGTCCAGATGAATATGCCCGAGTTCCACAGGAACTCGCCGCACTGCACGAAGGTCTGCGCCAGCTCCAAATTGGGTTTCTCGGTGAAGCTCTTGACCTTGCTCACCTCCGAAGAGGTCATGCGCTGTATGTAGCCGTAGCCCGTCTCGGGGCGGCTGGGCTTGATGCCGACGGTCATAAGGGCATCGCTGGCGGCAACGAAGTCGCAGCACTCGTTCATGATGCGGCAGAACTCCGTCTGATCGAGTATCAGATGGTCCGACGGCGATACGATCATGGTGGCGTGCGGATCCTTTTTCGCAAGCGTATAGGCGGCGTATGCTATGCAGGGTGCGGTATTGCGGCCTATCGGCTCGCACAGCACCTGCTCGGGGCGCAATTCGGGCAGATGTTCGAGCACCTGCTCCTTGTAGCGGCGGTTGGTGACCACCAGAAAGTTCTCCGAGGGAACGATCCTTGCGAAACGCTCGTAGGTCTGACGAATGAACGAACGTCCCGTACCCAGTATGTCGAGGAACTGCTTGGGGCGTGCCTGACGACTTTTAGGCCAAAAACGCGAGCCTATGCCGCCCGCCATAATGACGCAATATTTATTGTTGTCCATGACTCTGCGATGGTTAAATTGATCAAAATCTACGCAAAGATAAAATTTTTTTGTAATTTTGCAAAATATTTAGTATAAATTGGGTGCGTAGTGCATACCGCAACCGCATGTTTGATATGAAAATAAGACTCTTTACACTGCCCAATATGCTGACGCTGGCCAATCTGGTGTGCGGCGCGGCCGCGATCGTATTCGCATTGCAGTATCACGACTATACCACGGCGTTCTATCTGATCGTGGCATCGGCCGTATTCGACTTCTTCGACGGCTTCGCGGCACGTCTGCTCAACTCCTCGTCGCCCATCGGCGTGGAGCTGGACTCGCTCGCCGACGACATCTCGTTCGGTCTGGCTCCGGCACTGATCCTCTACGACGCATATCTCTCCACGCAGTCGTACTACCAGCTCGATGCGGAGGTGATGTATGCCCTGCGCTTCGGCGTGCTGATCATAGCCGCCTTCGCGGCGTTGCGTCTGGCGCGCTTCAACATCGACGACACGCAGCACACCGAGTTCCGCGGACTGCCCACACCGGCCGCCACGCTTCTCTGCTCGTCGCTTGCGGTGCTGTACCAGCAGGGACACATAATGCTCTATCAGGAGCAGATTCTGGTCATAGCCGTGGCCGTGGCTCTGCTGCTCATCAGCCCCATACGCATGTTCTCGCTCAAATTCGCCGACTTCTCGCTGCGCGGAAACTCGCTGCGCTACACGTTCCTGCTGGCGGCGTTGCTGCTGATTATTTTCTGCACGACATACGCCGTCGCGCTTATCATCGTTTTATATATCGTGGTATCGACTCTGCGCTGGATCCTCAAAGGCCGCGCCGAGCGGATATAAAACGTTGTAACGAAAACCGTTGAGATGAATCCGGCGAAAGGTGTCATATCGTTGATCGCAACGCTCGTCGTGGCCGCAGCAGTGCTGCCCGCCACGCTGTGCGCGCAGATCAGTGCATCGGATCTGGCACGCGCACAGCGCGAGGCACAGCGCAACGGCACCGACTACAACGCCGGCTACGGCAGCAACCCCTTCGAGAATCCCGACGAGCAGAACCCCGACGCGGAGGTCGAGGAGCAGGATTCGACAAAAAAACGCCGTCCGCGCCGACCTCTGGAATCGTACTATTTCACCGACTCGATACGTTCGCTCAAAAACTGGAAGTGGAACATCGACCGCGACTTCAACCGCGTGAAGGTCGAGCCGTTGGATACGGTTCTCGCCGACTGGCGCATCGACTATGTCTTCTACCGCCGCGGCGTGGGCGACATGGCCGTGGGAGGTCTGGGACAGTCGTCGCAGCCGATCAACTGGTTCGACCGCCGACAGTCGCCCGACTTCATCTTCGCCCGCTCCTACGATGCCTACACGGCGCGCATCGACAACGTGCCCTTCTACAACGGCAAGACGCCGCTGAGCAATCTGATGTATCTGGAATCGGGACAGAAACGCTATCGCGAGGAGCATTTCGAGCTGGTGCACTCGCAGAACGTCACCCCCTCCACCTCGGTCAACGTCAGCTACAAGGCACGCAGCACAATGGGCAAGTACGACTGGCAGCGCACCAAGAACCACGCCCTCTCGGTGGCGGCGGCTCACACGGGCAAACGCTACTCGGTGCATGCGGCCTACATGAACAACATGGTCGACACGCGCGAGAACGGCGGCGTGGTGGGCGAATGGGCCATCGTCGACACCACATTCGAGATGCCCTCGGGCGTGCCGATGCGACTGGCCAACTCGCAGGCGCACAACAAGTATCGCAACAACGCCTTCTTCATCAAGCAGGCCTACGCCATACCCCTGCAACGTGTCACCGAATACGACTTCTCGCTGGCCGACCTGTCGGCCATATACGTGGGTCATCAGTTGGAGTACAACACATGGACCAAGACCTACTCCGACATCTACGCCACCTACACCGACGAGCGCGGCGGCCGCGACGAGGAGGGCAACTACGTCCCTACCACGCACGAATACTACGACAACTGGTATATCAACCCGCTCGCGACGCGCGATTCGATCTCGGAGAGGCTGCTCTCCAACAAGATATTCATTCAGGCTCAGCCGTGGGACCGCAACGGCGTCGTCGGCACGCTCGACGGCGGCGTGGGGGTCGACCTGCACACCTACTCCTACTTCTCGCTCGACAGTTACGTATCGGGCAAGATGGAGCGTGCGCGACGCACCAGCTGGTATGTCTACGGTGCCGTCAACGGCAAGATAAAGCGATATGTCGACTGGGGTGCCGACGTGAAGTACCACCCGTCGGGATACCGCGGCGGCGACCTCTCCATAGGTGCCGAGGTCACGCTGAGAGCCTTTATCCGCGAACACCCGCTGATTCTCACCGGACGCTTCCGACAGGAGCTCCGGTCGCCGAGTTTCTGGCAGGAGAATCTATTCTCAAACCACTATGTGTGGTTTAACTCTTTCGACAAAGAGAAAGTGACTCGTTTCGAGGTTAACTTTTCCGTGCCGGACTATGCCCTCGAACTGGGCTTCTGGCAAGGCGTCATGGGCGATATGCTCTACTACGACGCATCGAGCAACGTCGCTCAGGCAAGCTCGACGGTCAGCCTCACGAGTCTGTATGCCCGCAAGGATTTCCGCATAGGCGGACTCCACCTGGATCACAGGGCATTGGTGCAATTCAGCTCCGATGAGAGTGTGCTTCCCGTACCCACGCTCAGCGCGTTCCTCTCGTATTACTACGAGTTCTGGGTCGTGCGCGACGTGCTGCGTGTGCAGGCCGGCTTGGACGGACGTTTCAACACGTCGTACTACGCTCCGGGCTACAACCCTGCACTCTCGGTCTTCTACAACCAGCGCGAAGTGGAGATAGGCAACTATCCCTACGTCGATGCGTTCATATCGGCCAAATGGAAGCGCATGAGAATCCTACTGAAATTCCAACATCTCAACAGGGGATTATTCGGCAACGGACAATACTTTCAGGTTGCCCGTTATCCGCTCAATCCGTTCATGTTCAAGATGGGTATCTCGTGGTCGTTCTACGACTGACGGAGGGTATTGTGCCGCATAGCAGCCCGCAATGAGGACTTTTATGTTAAAACGAATTTCGTTCTTACTTTTATCGGCCGTCATGCTTACGGCCTTCGAGTCGACTGTCGACTACTCCGATCCCATGGCAGACAGAATCATCGCCATGGAGCACGATTTCGAACAGGAGCAGATGCCCTGCATCATATCGCAGTACGACAACATAATGAGAAGAATCGCTGCCGAACAGGGGCAGGACTGGCGACTGATGAGTGCCATAGCTTACAGCGAGTCGCGCTTTACCGAGGATCTGGTATCGCGCCAGGGAGCTTCGGGCATCATGCAGATACGCCCCATCGTGGCACGACACTTCAACATACCGGTCGAGATGATCGATGACGTTGAAACCAATATCCGGCTGGCATGCATGCTCCTCTCGGAGCTCGACCAGATGCTGCGCCTGCCGGCATCGACTCCGACGAGCGATCGTCTGAGTATCATTCTGGCCAGCTACAACGCCGGCGTAGGACATGTCATGGACGCACGCCGCCTGGCGCGCCTCCACGGCGAGAACCCCGATTCGTGGCAGACGGTAAGCCGCTACCTCGAACTGAAAGCCGAGCCGGAATATTACGAAAGCGAGGCCGTGCGCAACGGCCGTTTCACCGGCAGCCGCCAGACAAACGGCTATGTAAGCGAGGTGATGCGCAAGTATGACCAGTATTGCGCGCTCTCTTTTCCGTGATTTTTTCGTGAAAAGGCGTCATTTACTGCGCCTCGTTCAAATCCGCAAATGAGCAGTACGTCAGTACAGTCCATCTGCGGATTTTTCACGTGCGGCTTGTAACTAACGCCTTTTGACGAAAAATGGGGTTGTGGTTCTTTGGAGCCTATTTCTATCGTCCTGTCATTCTGAGGAGCAGTCATAGACTGCGACGTGAGAATCTCTGTTTTGGTCGGCAAACACCCACGTGCAGCACAGCGTTCCCGACCGCGAGACTCCCACGTCGCAACTGCGTTGCTCCTCGGAGTGACAGGGTGGGTATGTCTCGCACAGATTCTTCACTCCGCGCTGCTTCGTTCAGAATGACAAACAAAGGAAATAGTCTCCAAAGTGCCATGCGCCATTTTTCATCAAAAGGTATCAGTTGCAACGCAACGCAGGAGCGAAGCGATGGGACGTACTAACGTACTTCCCATTGCTGAGCGACAAGGCGCGGACGCAAATGATGCCTTTTCATGGAAAAGAACCGATTTTTCGTCAAAAGCGGTATTATACCACGCAAACGAAGATCGCCCAGATGGGACGTACTGATGTACTTCCCATTTGGGCGAGCAAGTGCGCGGCAGTAGAATGCCGCTTTTCACGAAAAATTACGCGCGAAGCATCTCTACATCGGCAGAGGTCGACTCCTCGATGTAGGCTGCAGCCTCGGCGATCTTGGCCGAAGCGTACTTGCAGAAGATGCGGGCGGGACGCAGGTACTCCTCATTCTCGGCTGCCTGACGGGCGAGAATGTGGGTCATGATGATGTAACCGGCGATCTCGACAAGACGGCGCGAGTGGAGATCCTTGAAGCCCGGAGTCTGCTTGTCTAACGACTCGACCTTGTCGACAGCCTTGTCGAAGGTGCCGCGCAGAGCCGCCAGACGGGCTGCTATGTCGGCCACGTTCTCGGCCGAGAGAGCCTCCTCGTAGCGCATGATCTGCTCGCGGTAGGTGCCCTTGGTGACGTGATTGATGGCAGCCACGACCTGCAACTGGGTGGTACCCTCGTAGATGTTCATGATGCGGGCATCGCGATAGAGTCGCTCGCAGGGGTAATCCTTCATGAAGCCCGAACCGCCGTGGATCTGTATGGCATCGTAGGCCATCTGGTTGGCATACTCCGAAGCGAACATCTTGGCCAGCGGCGTGAAGCCGTCGGCAAGACGGTTGTAGAACTTCATCTCGGCGCGCTCGTCGCCCTCCAAAGAGCGTTCGTGCGAGATGTGGTTGTACTGCTTGTAGATGTCGACGAAACGCGCGGTCTCATAGAGCAGGGCGCGGGCGGCCAGAGTCTTGGCCTCCATGTTCGACAGCATCTCCGAGATGGCGGCGAACTTGATGATGGGCTTGCCGAACTGCTCGCGCTCGCCGGCATACTTCAACGCCTCGCGGTAGGCGGCCTCGCAGAGACCAGTAGACTGGGCTGCGATACCCAGACGTGCGGCGTTCATGAGCGACATCACATATTTGATAAGACCCATCTTGCGGTCGCCGACAAGCTGTGCCGGAGCGTTGGTGAAGACCAACTCGCAGGTAGGAGAGCCCTTGATACCCAGTTTGTTCTCGATACGGCGAACCTTCACGCCGCCATCGCGCTTGTCGTAGACGAACATCGACAGGCCGCGTGCATCGGAAGTACCCTCCTCCGAGCGTGCCAGCACTAACGACACCTCGCCGTCGCCGTTGGTGATGAAACGCTTGACGCCGTTAAGCCGCCACAGGCCGGCAGCCTCGTCGTAGGTGGCCTTCAACATCACGGCACCCAGATCGGAACCGGCGTCCGGCTCGGTGAGATCCATGGCGCAGGTGGCACCGGCCGATACCCACGGCAGGAACTTCTGCTTGATCTCCTCGCTGGCGAACTCGTTGAGAGTCTCGGCGCAGTCCTGCAAGCCCCAGATGTTCTCGAAGCCGGCATCGGCACGAGCCACCATCTCGTTGGCCATGGCGAAGCACGTCACGGGCATGTTAAGACCGTCGTACTTGCGGGGCAGGGTCATGCCGCTCAGACCGGCGGCCTTCAAGGCCTCGATATTGCGCGCGGTGCCGGCAGCATATACGACGTGGTCGTTCTCCACGCGGGGACCCTCATGGTCGACCTCCTCGGCATTGGCCGCAATGACCTCGCCGCAGACATCGCCCACGATCTCCAACACGCGGCGATAAGAGTCCAGCGCGTCGTCGGTGTTCTGCGGTGCGTAGTCGTAAACGGCGGCATCGGCGAAATTGCGCTCTTTGAGCTCGATGATCTTACGCATCAACGGGTGCGAAAGATGATACTGTAAATCCTTGTTATCTGAAAAAAAGTTTGCCATTACTTCGAATTTTGCTTGTAATACTTAATCATCTTGGGAATCACCTCGTTGACATCGCCCGTGATGGCGTAGTCGGCTATCTTGTTGATCGGGGCGGCCGGATCGGTGTTGATCGAGACGATCATGGCCGAGCCGTCCATGCCGGCCGTGTGCTGGATCTGACCCGAGATACCGCATGCGATATAGAGCTTGGGACGGACAGTGACACCCGTCTGGCCGATCTGACGCTCGTGCTCCGTAAAGCCTGCGTCGACAGCGGCGCGCGAGGCACCCACCTCGGCACCCAGAACGTCGGCCAGCTCGTGTACCAGGCGGAAGTTCTCCTTCGAGCCTAATCCGTAACCGCCTGCTACGATGATGCTTGCGCCCTTGATGTCGATCTTGCGCTCCTCGATGTGACGCTCGACGATGCGAACGGCCAGGTCGGTATCCTTGACCATCGGACGCCAGTCGATCTCGCGCACCTCGCCTGCGGCCGGCGTGGCCTGCGGCTCCTTGCGCATCACGCCCTCGCGGACGGTAGCCATCTGGGGACGGTGATCGGGATTGACGATGGTGGCGATGATGTTGCCGCCGAAGGCCGGACGGATCTGATACAACAGATCGGTGTACTCCTTGCCCGTCTTGGCATCTTTGTGGTCGCCGATGACAAGCTCGGTGCAGTCGGCCGTCAGACCGCTGTGCAGAGCCGACGACACGCGCGGGGCGAAGTCGCGTCCCACGGGCGTTGCGCCGAACAGGACGATCTGCGGCTTCTGCTGCTCGATAAGGCCTACCATGACCGCCGTGTGGGGCAGCGTGCGGAACGGGGCGAAGATCTCGTCGTCGGCAACCCATACCGTGTCGGCACCGTAGGCGGCAAGCTCGGGAGCGAGCTGTTTCACATTCTTGCCGGCAACCACGGCTTCGAGCTTCACGCCTAACGTCGTGGCCAGCTCGCGGCCTTTGGTGAGAAGTTCGAGACTCACGTCGGCGATGGTCTGCTCCTCGATTTCGATATATACAAATACGTTATTCATAATCCTTGTTCCTCCAATATTTTATCCGAGCGTATGGCTCGAAATGAGTTCAACCATCAACGATTCGATATCAGCATCGGCTGCCGTGTAGCACTTGGCCTCCTTGGCCTGGAATACGACGTTCTCGATCTTCTTGACCTTGGTGGGCGAGCCGGCCAGACCCAGCTGCGAGGGATCGGGATCGACATCGGCTGCGGCGAACTCGACGATTTGCAGATAGGGACGCTCGGCGACGAACTTCTGCGCCTCGGGCGTGGCGGCGGCAAGCTCCGACGAGGCCAGCGCGTACTTGAACTTCATGATGCGCTTGGCGTTGCGGGGGCGGCACTCGCCGGCCGACGAGTTGACCGTAATCACGGCCGGCAGCGACGATACGACAACCTCCGTACCGCGCTCCAAACGACGCTTGACGGTGATCTGCTTATCGTCGATTGCGACGAGCTGCTCGGCATAGGTGATCTGCGGCAGGCCCAATTTCTCGGCCACCTGCGGACCCACCTGCGCCGTATCGCCGTCGATGGCCTGACGGCCTGCAACGATGATATCGGGGCAGATCTTACGCAGGGCGCACGACAGGGCGTAAGAGGTGGCCAGAGTATCCGATCCGGCGAACTCACGGCCCGAGAGCAGATAACCGCCGTCGGCACCGCGGAACATGGCCTCGCGGATAATGTCGGCGGCACGCTGCGGACCCATGGTCAGGATATGCACCGTCGCACCCTCGATGCGGTCCTTCATTTGAAGAGCCATTTCGAGAGCGTTCAAATCTTCGGGATTGAAGATAGCGGCAAGAGCGGCACGGTTGACCGTACCCTCCGGAGTCATGGCGTCTTTGCCCACATTACGCGTGTCGGGCACCTGCTTAGCCAGGACTACGATTTTCGTTATTTTTTCCATTTCCAAATATGTATATATTTTGTGTTTTCTTCCTCACTTTTCTTCGCCCGCGCGCGGGTTTAGAACTCCCAAAGATACTATTTTTCTGCTAAATACCTATAATAAATACCGATTTTTCGATCCTCTTATCGCCAACACGATTAATTATCAGCGACATAAGAAATTGGAACAATACGGAAATCGCGCCCTCGGGGAGCGGGTCTTGCAGGAGAGAGTCGCTACGAGGGAAGAGAACACAAATATCGACCACAGAGCGACGGCTTGCGCCGTTATATAATTCTGACCCCACCCCAACCCCTCCCTCGGGAGGGGCTTTTGTCGCGCGATTGATCGCGCTCCATGTGGGGCGTGGCAGACTCCGTTACGCATCCCGAGGTGGGGCGTTGGCAGGTGGTCTGTCACTCCGAGGAGCCGAAGGCGACGTGGGAGTCTCGCCGGCGGGAGTGCGGTTCTGCATGCGGGGGCTTGACGGCCGAAACAGAGATTCTCACGTCGCGGCTAATGCCGCTCCTCAGAATGACAGGGTGGGCATATTGTCCACAACCGGATTCTTCATTTCGCGTTGTTACATTCAGAATGACAGAACACAACGAATGTCATGTTGAGCGAAGCGAAACATCTGGTTGGGGAAGGCAAGACCACCATGTCACTCCGAGGAGCCGCAGGCGACGTGGGAGTCTCATCGAACGGGGGCTTGACGAACAAGAGAAAGATTCTCACGTCGCGTGCATAGCACGCTCCTCAGAATGACAGAATGGCTATGCCGCCACGCACATAGTCCACAACCGGATTCTTCGTTTCGCGTTGCTACATTCAGAATGACAAGACAATGGAAATAGTCACGCACAGATTTCTCGTTGACGCTCGAAATGACAGGGCGGCGAGAAAACGGGGCTTAATGTAAATTTTTTTGATTTTTTATATCGGCTGCAAAACATTACAAGTTAAATAATTTAACCATGCGGAGGTTTCTAAACTTTTCGGAAACGGGCTTCCGGCTCTTGACAAGGGCTGTGCGAGGTTGTATATTTGCACTGTCATAAGGCTCCGGCCACTCAGAGAACGCCACACCGATCCCGTCTTGCAACCCTACCCTACCGGGTGCCGAACGGCCGCCGTCACGGCCGGTTATCGACACGACAGACATTCGTTTCACCAATTTATCGACAATCGCAACATGTTTATTATCCGCATCGTATGGCAAGTTATGAAAACTTGTCGACAGCTTATCGTCAAATTATCGACAATCCTGCGACCGCAAAACAGCAAACAAACGCACGACTATGAACAGTAAAAAAATCACGGAGGCGATGTCGCGCATCTGCCGCGGTCACAACTACCTCTTCGGCACGGGCACCGTGCAGCGGGCACTGTGCGACAAGAGCGGCGAGGCCGCCGCATGGCTGCTGCCGCCGACGCTGTGCATGGTGGACGGCCGCCGCCACGGACGGGCGACATACTCGCTGACGCTATACCTTTCCCGCCGCCGTCTGCGGACAGACAACACCGAGGCGGCGAGCACGGCCGACAGCTTGCAGGACGATGCGCTGACGATCTTTTCGGAGCTTTCGCAGGAGCCGTTCGCCGCGCTCGTCGCGGAGCTTCGCATCAAGACCCGCAGCTGCGGCCTGCGCCCCGACGCCGGCGTAGAGATCGTCGTCACGGCCGACGTGGAGACGATATTCTGAGTCTTGCGGTCGGGAGCGCGGCGGTCGAACAGGAGCATGTCTACCAAAAAGAGAGATTCTCACGTCGGACGTTCCGTCCTCCTCAGAATGACAGGACGGTGGCTATGCCGCCCACGCACATATTCCACAACCAGATTCTTGACCTGCGGTCTTCCTCCTTCGCGTCTCGGCAAAAAAGAGCAAGCTCTTTCTGCCCTCGACTTGGCGTCGGTTCACTACGTTCAGAATGACAGCACACAAAGTACCACAACCTTTTTTTTCGTCAAAAGTGGTATTATGCAACGCACCGCAGGCGCGAGACGATGGGCTGTACTCGGCGTACTGCCCATTGTCGAGCAACAAGGCGCGGCAGCAGAATGCCGCTTTTCACGAAAAAGAAAATTTTTTCGTCAAAAGGCATTAGTTACAAGCCGCACGTGAAAAGGACGCAGATGGGCTGTACTGAGTGTACTGCCCATTTGCGGACTTGAACGAGGCGCAGGAAATGATGACTTTTCACGAAAAAAAACAAGAGATATGAAGTTTATAGAGATACCAAACAACGGCTCGTCATGGGGCGGGACGTTGATATACAAGATAGATACGGAATCGGCAGAGGCGACAGATGTCGAGGTGACGATAACGGACGAGGAGAGCGGAGATACGTTAGGCCGCAAGATGTTGTACGGGATCACGCAGGCGGAGACGGATATTGCGCCGTATCTGAGAAAGGAGATAAACAGGACTCCTTACATACCCTCCCGCACAGGGTTCGTCTATGCAGAGGGTGCCGTGACGGTGAGCGTAGATGCCGCAGGTGTGAAGAGCGAGCCGCGCAGGGTGTTCAGGGCGGCATACGACCCCTCGCAGGCGGCGATGATGACAACGCAGGCGCGGCAGAGGATAATATCCGCGGGCGAGACAGATGCGGTGACGCTCTACGCAGAAGAGTCGCTGACGGCTGTGGTGGAGACGTGCGGCGAGGGGCAGCACCATAGCAGGGAGATATACACTCTGACAGATGCCACGCCGTGCGATTTCTTCCTCCGAACGGAGGATCTCCCCTCAGGCACGCAGCGCATTGCGGTGACATTCTACGGCGACGGCTCTCTGTTGGGCACGATAGAGTACACCGTGGTGCCGGCGACGGCCGAGGGGCGGCGCGTGATGTGGTACAACCGCATGGGCGGGTTGGAGTGCCACACCTATCCGCTGTGCCGCCCGATCGAAGCCGAGGCGCAGGTGGCCGAGGCCGAGACGACGGAGGGCGTGACGGCACGGCTCGCGGGCGGTAGCCACAGGGTTCGGCTCACGTCGGCCTACCAAACGCGGCGGCAGTACGACGCGCTGCACGAGGTGCTGTTCTCTCCGCATGTGTGGACAATGACGGCCGAGAAGACGGAGCCGCTGCGGCTGCTCACGCGCCGCGCCGACTACCCCGAGCCTCAACAGCTGGCCTGCATGGAGTTGGAGGCGGAGATAAGATGGGAAGGAGGTGTGAGATGATACGCGTGATATTGGACGGAGGGGCGTGCGAGCCGGTGGCCTCGCAGCGCATAAACATGGCCTACGATGCCGGGACGCTGACCGATATGCAGGCGTGGCGCGAGGGGCGGTCGCTGACCGTGAGGCTGCCCTCGACGACGGTCACCGACCGGCTGATGTGCAACGCCGACGACATACACTCCCCGGAGCGGTTCAACTCGCGGCTGCACACGGCCTCGGTCGAGGTCGACGGGGTGGAGCTGCTCAGGGGCACGGCCACGCTGCGCAGCGTGGTGCGCGCCGAGGGGCAGACATATTACGACGTGATGATCCGCGACGGCGGTGCCGAGTGGGCCAGGAGCGCGTCGCTGACGATGCTACGGGACTCCGAGGTGGCATTTTCAACATTGCTCGACTCGGCCGGCATAGCCTCGACATGGCATGGCGACAAGGCCGTAAGATTCTTACCCGTGGTGCGCGACAGCTACTCGTCGGACTCGACGGCCGAGGGGCTGCTGCTGCCTCAGCAGATGCTCATGCCGCAGGAGTACCACCCGTTTCTGTCGGTGGAGGCGATCCTCAGATCGATATTCGAGAGTGCCGGATACGAGCTGTGCAGCGAGTTCATGCAGAGCCGCCTGTTCAGGAGCCTCTACATGAGCGGCGCATACGAAGATGTCGATGCCGCGGCGGCGCGTGCCAAGATGGACTTCCTGGCCGGGCGGCAGGCGGCGGCAACCGCTACGGCCGATGCCGAGGGCATAGTCTACGCATGGGAGCCGAAGTTCGCATCGAACATCGGAGCCTTCGTCGACACGGTGACACCGCCGACCGACGTCGAGCCGGGGGAGGTGCGCAGCGGATTGTTCTCGACAGGAGGCTGCATGTCGTTCCCCGACAGCCGGCCGCAGTTCAAGCCGACAAGAGAGATATGCGTGGGGTTCGAATACTACATAAAGTATGCGACCGAGTACCGCATAGCCTCGCGCACGCGGCTGCGGGGGTTCGACGCGGTGCACATCGACCGCGACTGCGACATCGACATAGGGTTGGCAAACCCGTTCGAGGATAGGCGGGGGCAGTTGCAGCCGCTGTTCCAGTATCGCGCGGTGGTGTTCGGCCACAAGACGGGCGACAAATACCGGTTGGGCGGATCGATATCGTTCGCCTCACGCACCGCGCTGATAACCACGCCCTCCGACGTGGCGGCCGACCTGCCGCTGACGGTGTGCCGCAGCGGCGAGACGACATACCGGCCATACGACGGCGACTGGGCACTGTACGACGGATACATCGAGGAGTGCGGCACGCGCGACGTGGAGCTGAGGGTGCGCACGCCGCCCGAGCAGCTGTCGCCATCGTCACCCAAGGCGTTCAACTTCATCTACTTCCACGGTGCGGAGGAGGGGCAGCAGCTGACGCTCTCGGAGCGATGCACGCTGCGCCCGATATTCTCGGGCGAGGCGGGATACGGATCGGTCGTATCGTTTGCCGACGTGGCGTGCCACAAAGTAAGGCAGTCGGAGGTGATAGAGGCCCTGTGCCACATGTTCAACCTGCATATATACTCCGACAAGAACGCACGCAAGGTCTACATAGAGCCTTACGACGACTTCTTCGGGCGACACACGGAGGATTGGCGCGGCCGGCAGCTGACCTCGGGCGAGCAGCGGTGGAGCGACACGATGCTCGGCAGGCACGAGCTGCAAACGTGGCGTTACGGCGATGGCGACGGCGTGGTGGGACGCTTCGGCGCGGCGGACGGCAACGAGTTAGGACAGTGGACGTTCGCCACCGAGGGCTATGGCACACTGCTCGGACGGAAGACGCATCTCAACCCGCTGTTCCACCCGAGCGTATCGCAGAGGCAGATGTGCCGCGCCGCACCCTCGGCCGCGGTGATACGTGCCGGCGACCGCGACTCGGAGGCCGAAGAGGCGGGCATCACGCCGCGCATAGTGATCTACGCCGGCATGGGACAGCTGCCCGAGGGCGAGAGGTGGGGCTATCCCATCACGGACGAGGGTTATCCGCTGGCGGCGTTCCACTTCGCGGGCGACGAGCTGAACGAGGGATTCACGCTCTGCTTCGAGGACCGCGACTCGCTGACGGGACTGCACCGCTACTACGATGCCATGCTGCGCAGCGAGGCCGAGCGGCAGACGTTCGCATGCGGCGTGCGGCTCTCGCCGGCGGAGTATGCCGACCTCTTCGACTTGGAGAGCGGCGGGGCCGACATACGCTCGTGGTTCCGCCTCTCGGCGGGCGAGTCGTCGTCGCTCTTCACATTGGCGGCCATCGACAGTTACGATCCGCAGACGGAGGTTGCGCAATGCCGTTTCCAGCGGGTGATGCGCGACTGAGAGATCATGTAAACGAAAGAGACAGAGATGAAAACCGATTTTACAAGACGCGCCCTGCGGCATCTGCTCGGCAGGCAGATCGACGGCCGTGCCGTGGCGAAGATAGCGGCATACGGACTCATAGACGCTTCGCGCGCCGAGCAGTATATGTTGTGGTGCGAGGTGGAGCGGCTCACGGCGCGCGGCTGCGGGCGGTGCGAGGCCATGATCCGCACGGGCGCACGCCGAGCGTGCTCGTATGAGAAGGTGAGGCGCGCATTCTACACAATCGAAAAAATCAGACGAGAAAATGAATTCTAAGATCGAAATCAAGAACGAATCGACCCATGCGATGATCGACATCGAGGGTACGATAGGTGTGGCCGAGGAGTGGCAGTTCGACGATCCGGCCTCACGCGTGGCCACCTACGAGCGTTTCCGCGAGCAGGTGGCCGCCATAGCCGCCATCGGGTGCCGCGACATAACGGTCAACATACGCTCCACGGGCGGCGACGTGAACGACGCGCTGCTCATATACGAGGCCCTGCGCTCGACGGGGGCGCAGGTCACCACGCGCTGCTACGGCTACACGGCCTCGGCGGCGACCATCGTGGCGCAGGCGGCCTCCGCAGGGCGGCGGCAGATAGCGGCATCGTCGCTCTACCTGGTGCACAACTCACTGTGCGCCGCCGAGGGCAATGCCGCCGAGTTGGAGGCCGGTGCCGACATGCTGCGGCAGACCGATGCGCGGCTGGCGGCTCTGTATGCCGCACGCTCGGGACGCGACGAGGAGGCATTCCGCGCATTGATGGCCGAAAACGGAGGCCGCGGCCGCTGGCTCTCGCCCCAGGAGGCGTTGCAGGCGGGGCTGGTCGACGAGATAGTCGATGCCGCCGCCGAGTCCGCCGCCTGTCAGGAGCCGTGCGGCGCGGAGCAGACAGGGGTGCGGGCATCGCTCGGCCGCGGCATACGCTCGCTGTTGGCGGCACTGCGCAAGGAGGACAAAGAGCATGACGCACCGCTCTCGGAGGATCGCAACATATTGCACAGCGGAAAGATCGGGGCGACGGACGAGCCATGTCCGCCGCTGCCCGAGGGCGGCACGGGTGCAGCGGACGATGCGGGAGCGAAGAACGATGCCGCCGGAGTGCGCACCTCGTCGCTCATAGCCATGCGGCAGGGGCAGCAACACGCCGAGCCTACGCGCATCAAGCCGCGCGAGGATCCGTCACCCCACGAGCGCGTGCTCTCGGCCAACGACGCGGCATACGCCCGCGACGCCAAACGCTTCAACAGCAGGCTGTAAACCGAGGGAGGGGACAGAGTCGGATTGCGGCAAACAAGGCTTGTCGTCTTCGCACATATTCCACAACCAGATTCTTCGTTTCACTCAGAATGACAGAGCGGGCATGTCGCGCACAGATTCTTCGCTATCGCTCAGAATGACAAACAGGAAACAAACAAAGAACCACCACTTTTTCGTCAAAACGCCGCAGATACAACTCTCCGACAGAGCGAAGCGATGGGATATACTGGCGTATTTCCCATTGCTGAGCGACGAGGAGAGGAAGCAGGTGTGGTGTTTTCACGAAAAGAAAACCCGCTTTTTCGTCAAAAGCGGTATTATGCAACGCGCAACGAACATTGGGCGGACGGGTTGTACTTGACGTACTACCCGTTCGGACAATGGAGCGAGCGGCAGCAGAATGCCGCTTTTCACGGAAAAGCACAAAAGCATAAAAAAATTATTTATTATGGGACTTATCGAAAACCCCAAGACCTACACAGGTCGCGATTTGGAAACAATCTTTTTCAGACCCATGCTCACGGGAGAGAATGCGGAGCAATTGGGTATCAGAGTATTGTATAACATGCCGGTGCCGACGACGATACAGATGTGGAGTCCGGCGGCGGACGTGTTGCAGAAGTATTCGTCGGGCTGGACGGGCGGCAACTCGGCCACGCGAAAGCAGAAGACCATCACGATGCACAAGATCAAGGCCGAGGTGGGATACTCGGCTTCGGACTACTTCGCACAGGTCTACGAGCTGATCACGGGGCGCGCCGACGTCAACATGGACGATCTGACGGGCACCGAGCTGGAAAAGGCCGAGACGGAGATGTTCCGCGCGGCGATAGCCGAGAGCCTGCGCGCCTCGATGTGGCTGGGCGACACGCTCAACACCTCGACACCGCTCAACAAGTTCGACGGCTTCATAGCCCTGATACGCAACTACAACGCCTCGTTCGACTTTCCGGTGGTGGACTTCTCGGAGAAGACGCTCTCGGCCGACACGGTCGCGGGGCTGTTGGACGAGATGTGGAAAAAGGCATCGCCCGTGTTGAAGTCGCTCAAAGGCGAGGGCAATCTGGCGTTCTTCGTGACGTCGGACGTGTGCGAGAGCTACGAGCGTTATCTCGATGGGAAGGGTGCCGACGCGGCCTACAACGACATGGTGGCCGGCCGCAGGACGCTGTCGTATCACGGCATACCGATAGTGGACATCAACGTGCAGAAGTACATGCCGCAGGCGGGATTCGACTCGTCGTCGTTCGCCATGCTGACCGACCGGCGCAACCTCGCCCTGGCGGTCAACACGGCCGACTACCCGGGCACGGAGGTGCGCATGTGGTACAACCCCGATGAGATGGAGAACCGCCAGCGTGCAGTGTTCATGGTGGGCTGCGAGATCCTCGACGAGGAGCTGCTGGTGAAGGTCGATTTCGCATAGGGCGACAGCCATGACAGCAGTCAAACCGATAGGAGGAGTCCGCAGCTGCGGGCTCTTCCGCCCGCGGGACATCGAGGTCGTATGGCACGAGCAGCGGCAGGCGGAGGTCACGGTGAGTGATGGCGGGCTGGCGGCGGAAGTGCCGCTTGCAGAGGACAAGTCGCTGTATACAGAGCAGTTGCGGCAGTGGCACGGGCTGTGGAGCGTCGAGCACGAGCTGCGGCTGACGGCACCGGCGGCCGAGGCTGCGCCGTGGCTCGATGCGGAGTTTCTGCAACGGGCGGCCGAGGAGGGTGTGACGGCACGGGTGGAGATGCTCTCGGGCGAGGTGCTGTGGGCGGGCATATCGCCGCGCTTCGGCACCGAGCGGCCGCTCTATCTCGCGGCTGTGGAGAGATTGTCGGAGCTGTCGCCGCGGCAGAGGCCGACGGTGGTGCTGACACTGCGCGGCGAGGATTGCGATTTCGCTTACAGACAAAAACAGGAATAGAATGGAGAATAAAAAGATCGTTACACGCATGGCCGCCATAGCCGACCGCAGCGAACCGCTGCTGGCAGGCTCCAACGGCTGCACGACAGAGAGCGACCGTTACTGGCGATGGGGCGACGACAACATGCTGCCGGCGGCACTGGCATTGGTGTCGCGCCGCTCGACCACACACCGCCGCATAATCAACGACAAGGCCGACTACATAGCCGGCAAGGGCTTCATGTTCGACGGCAAGGACCCGATGTTGGGACATATCGTGGCGTGCGCCAATGCCGAGGGCGACTCGCTGCGCGCGGTGGTGGAGCGGATAGCACGCGACCAGGCACTATTCGGCAACGCCTTCTTGGAGGTGGTGACCGACGGCGGGCGCACGTTTCTGTCGCTCTATCATCAAGATGCGTCGCGATGCCGCATAGCGCGCGACTCGCATCACGTGATCCTGCACCACGACTGGGCGGCGTTCAGCCCGACCGAGGCGCGCACGCTGCCGCTGTGGCCACTGATGGAGCAGCAGCAGGACGGCACGCTGCGCTCGGTGATACACTACAAGAGCTATGAGCCGATGTTCGAGCACTACGGCGTGCCGCCCTACATAGCAGGGCTGAATGTGGCGGCCATAGCCTACAAGACCGACAAGTGGAACATAGCGCGCATCGACAACTCGTTCCAGCTGTCGGGCGTGATGATGCTCGACAGCATCGTCGACAGCGAGGAGGAGGCCGACCGCATAGTGCGTGCCGCCGAGGAGAAGTTCGCAGGCTCGCCCGGGCAGGTGATGTTCGTGCTGCGCGACCGCACCGAGGGCGACAACTCGCGGTTCATTCCCATCGACACCGCCTCCGACGGCGACTGGCAGTCGCTGCACGAACAGGCTACCGCCGACATGGTCATAGCACACTCGTGGTTCCGTTCGCTGAGCGGCCTGGACTACTCGTCGGGGTTCAGCACCGAGCGCATACTGCACGAGTACGAGGTGGCGTTGAACACGGTGATTCTGGCCGAGCAGCAGCGTCTGATGGACCCCATACGGACGATGATGAGCGATATTTTAGGCGTGGACTGCCGCTCGTTGCAGATCGTCAACCGCCCGCCGACACGCTCCAAGCCCATGTATATGAAGGTGTGGGAGGCGCGCAAGGCCGACGGGCTGGATTACGATCCGGAGGATCCCTGCCAGCAGTGTTTTCTGGCACAGATAGCGGGCGGCAAGGCGGCGGAGTAGAGGGGCTGTCACTCTGAGGAAGGGCGCATGCCCGACCGTAGGAGTCTCTTCTCGCACTGCTGTCACTCCGAGGAGCCGCAGGCGACGTGGGAGTCTCGCGGGCGGGAGCACCGTTTGTTTCCACAAAAAAGAGATTCTCACGTCGGACGTTCCGTCCTCCTCAGAATGACAGGACGGCGGGCATGTCGCGCACAGATTTCTCGTTTGCGCTCGAAATGACAAAAATTAAAAAATAGATTACAAAGAACCACAACCCCTTTTTCGTCAAAAGGCGTTAGTTACAACGCGCAACGAACATTGGGCGGACGGGCTGTACTCGGCGTACTGCCCGTTCGGACAATGGAGCGAGCGGCAGTAAATGACGCCTTTTCACGGAAAAGAAAAGATTATGAAATATAGAACACTTATAACTGCGGCGGAGGTCATAGAGATGGCCTTTGCCGATGCGGAGTACATACCGCCCGAGGCGATTGCAGAGAGCGACATTGCAGCGGCGGAGAGGCGTTACATGGTGCCCGTCATGGGGCGCGCTCTCTATGAACGGCTCAAAGAGGGCAAGTATGCGCAATTCAAGGAGGAGTATGCCGCGCCTGCACTGGCGGCATGCGTGAGAGTGATGGTGCAGCCGCTGCTCAACGTGAGGTGCGGCGCGTGCGGTGTGGCCGTGCCCGCGGGCGAGGGCATGGAGCAGGCCGACGAGCGGCAGCGCGCCGAGTTGATGCGGGCGTTGCGGCGCAGGGCGCGCGAGCTGACGGCACGCATGTCGGAGCACTTGCAGGCGCATGCCGCGGAGTATAAAGAGTATGATGACGAGTCGAATATTTTAAACAGATGCACGATTTATGGAGACATTATTGCGGTACGTTAGCGGCTGTGCGGCCGCACTGGCCTCGATGCTGGCACCCGTAGCACCGCTGGTGGCTGCGGCGGTGGGATTCATCGCGGTGGATTTCGTCTCGGGCGTGATGGCCTCGCGCGCAGTGGCGCGCCGCCAGGGGAAGAGATGGTATTTCGAGAGCCGTCAGGCATGGCGAACGGTGGCCAAGCTGGGTTTTGTGGCGGTGGCCATAGTGATGGCATGGATCATCGATTGTCACATATTGGGATTCATGCACTTGGAGATAGCCAAGCTCTTCACGGGCTTCACGTGCGGCGTGGAGCTGTGGTCGTTTCTCGAAAATGCCGCCGAGGTGAGCCGCTCGCCGCTGTTCAGGCGGTTGGGACGGTTGGTGCATCACAGACTCGAACGCGAGGAGGGCGCGGGCGATGAGTAGGGGGCTGAGAAACCGCAACCCGGGCAACATACGCCGCTCAGCCGTGCGCTACTTAGGCGAGGTGCGTCCGAGCCGCGACGCGGAGTTCAAGCAGTTCGAGACGATGGCATACGGCTATCGCGCCATGTTCGTGCTGCTCGACAGCTACGCCCGCCGCCACGGGCTGCACACGCTGCGGACGATGATAGGCCGTTATGCGCCGCCCTCGGAGAACGACACGCGCGGATATGTCGAGGCGGTGAGCCGGCTCTCGGGCATCGATGCCGACCGGAGACTGGATACCCGTGCGCACGACGAGATGGCGGCCGTGGTGGCGGCCATGTCGCGCGTGGAGAACGGCACGGCGGCCGTCGCCGAGGAGGTGGAGCAGGGCTGGCGGCTCTATGTCGGGGAGGGCGAATAAGAGGCTTACACGGGACTGCGTATGCGCCTCCGGACGGCGACGGTCGGGCAAGCGGCGAGACTCCCACGTCGCCTGCGGCTCCTCGGAGTGACAGATGAGTGTGAAGAGACTCCCACGGTCGGGCTGCGCCCTCCCTCGGAGTGACAGAGTGGTTTTGTCGTCCACAACCAGATTCTTCGCTTCGCGTTGCTTCACTCAGAATGACAGGACGGCGGGCATGTCTCGCACAGATTCCTCACATGCGTTCGGAATGACAGAATATGGAAATAGTCAACCAAGAGTTATGCGCTGCTTTTTCGTCAAAAGCGGTATTATACCACGCAACGCAGGAGCGAAACGATGGGCTGTACTGACCGTACTGCCCATTGTCGAACGACAAGGCGCGGCAGTAGAATGCCGTTTTTCACGGAAAAGTTGCTTTTTTCTCTCGACTTATTCGTATCTTTGCATTCATAATGGCAATCGGCGGCGGCGCAGACTGTTCGGCAAAGAGAGCGAACGGGTGCGGCGGACGACGGAACAATGTAAAAAAACGGACATAAAAATATGAAACAGACGGTTTTGGTGTCGGGCGGAGCCGGTTATATCGGTTCGCACACGGCGGTCGAGTTGATCGGCGCAGGCTATGACGTGGTCATCGTGGACAACCTTTCGAACAGCGACATGAGCGGCGTGGAGGGTGTGGAGAAGATCACCGGCAAGCATGTGACATTCGTGGAGGCGGACTGCTGCGACAAGGAGGCTTTCCGCCGCGTGTTCGAGCAGTATGAGTTCGACTCGGTGATTCACTTCGCGGCATCGAAGGCCGTGGGCGAGTCGGTGGCCGAGCCGCTGAAATACTACCGCAACAACCTCACCTCGTTCGTCAACGTGGTGGAGCTGATGCACGAGTTCGGCCGCCGGAACATAGTATTCTCGTCGTCGGCCACGGTCTACGGCGAGGCCGACTCTCTACCCGTGACGGAGCAGTCGCCGCGCAAGCCCGCAACATCGCCCTACGGCAACACCAAGCAGATATGCGAGGACATACTGCGCGACTCGGTGGCGGCCTACGGCTCGTTGCGAGGCATCGCGCTGCGTTACTTCAACCCCATAGGCGCACACCCCTCGGCCCTGATCGGCGAGCTGCCCCGAGGCGTGCCCAACAATTTAGTGCCGTTCATCACGCAGACGGCGGCAGGCGTGAGGGAGTGTCTGAGCATATTCGGCGACGACTACCCCACTGCCGACGGCTCGTGCATAAGGGACTATATCGACATAGTGGATCTGGCGCGCGCACACGTGGCGGCCATCGACCGCATGGTGAAGGGGCAGAGCAAACAGCCCTACGAGATATTCAACATCGGCACGGGGCGCGGTGTATCGGTATTCGAGCTGGTAACGACATTCGAGCGTGTCAACGGCTTGAAGCTCAATTATAAGGTGGCACCTCGCCGCGCAGGCGACGTGGTGGCCATATGGGCCGACACGACATTGGCCAACCGCGAATTGGGCTGGCATGCCGAGCGTTCGGTGGAGGATACGCTGCGTGCGGCATGGGCATGGGAGAAGCATGTGCGCGGCATAGAATAGGCTATTTGGCGGCACCGGCACAATAAAACGGCGTGTCGGAGCGTTGTGAAAGAGTAATTATTTGACATAGATCGCAATAGATGAAAAAATTGGTAACACTCCTGCTTCTGCTCGCCTGCATAGCCACGGCGGCCGAGGCCAAGAGACGCGAGACGCCCGAGGAGGCGGCCAAGCGCATACGCAACTATTCGGGCTGGGAGTTCGGCGCGAGCGGCCGCGTCAACTTCATATTCTACGAGTTGCAGCACATGAAGGTGGCCGATGAGGCTGCCGTCAACGCACACCGCATACCCAAGAAGCAGTTGATGGGCGGCGATATACTGTTCAACGCCGGTTACTTTCTCAACAACCACTGGAAGGTGGGCATCGAGACAGGCGTGCAGTTGCAGTACAACGGCCCGCTGGTGCCGATCTACGCCACCGTGCACCACTACTACGGCAAGCGCAAGAACTGTCTGTTCAACTTTCTCAATCTGGGAACCAACATGCTCTTCGACCACGGAGTGAGAATGGGCGGCATGGCAGGCATAGGCGGCGGCTACCGCATGCCGGTCAAGGATAGCAAGATGAATGTCGATCTGATGATCGGCTATCAGGCCACGCTGCTGCGGCCGCGGCCGACGGTCAACGGCGGCTATGCGTTCGACCGCAAGGAGATAAAGTTGCAGGAGGTCAACCAGATGGTATATGTAGGCATAGGCGTTTCGTTCTGATGCCGCAACCCAGAAAACGACGACGGCCGTAAACCCAGCGGGTTTGCGGCCGTCGTTTGTTGTCGTGAGGCTCCGGCTGTTGTAAAGCGCAGACGCGGCTATTTGTTGTTGAAGGCGTTCATCGTGCGGTCGGTGCCGATGGTGGCGAACGAGAGTATGGCCTCGCCGAAGAGTTTCAGTCTCTCGGGCATAGCCTTGCGCTCCTCGTCGCTGAACGTGCCCAGCACGTAGTCGACCTGATGGCCGCGGGCGAAGTCGCCGCCTATGCCGAAGCGCAGACGCGCATAGTTGTTGTCACCGAGCATCTCGGTGATGTTCTTCAAACCGTTGTGACCGCCCTCGCTGCCGCGCGCCCGCATGCGGAACGTTCCGAAGGGCAGCGCAATGTCGTCGGATACCACCAGCAGATTCTCGCGCGGTACGCGCTCGGCATCGAGCCAGTAGCGCACGGCCTTGCCCGAGAGATTCATGTAGGTCGAGGGTTTGAGCAGCACGATGGTGCGCCCCTTATGGCGCAACTCGGCCACCGAACCGTAACGGCCGGTGGTAAAAGTGACGTTGGACGCCTCTGCAAGGGCGTCCAACACACGAAATCCTATGTTGTGGCGGGTGTCGGCATACTCGGATCCGATGTTGCCCAACCCGACAACGAGATATTTCATAACTTAGGTCTGTTACAGTCGATTACTGCTGTGCAGCACCGCGCGAAGCACGTGTCACGCGAACTGCGCAGACAGCCGTGGTAGCGGGCGTAACGAACGTCAGATTGTCGAGCTTCAGATCGCCTACGAAGATGGTCTGACCCACATTCAGCGGAGTAACGTCTACGACGATCTCGTCGGGCATGTTCTCGATAAGACCCTTGACAGTCAGCTTGCGGGTCGACAGAGCCAGCTTACCGCCGACTTTGACACCCTCGGCATTACCCGTAAGACGCACGGGCAGCGTGATGGCCACGGGCTGACCCTCCTGGATACGGTAGAAATCGACATGCAGGATCTGCTCGCGAACGGGGTGGAACTGCACCTCGCGCATAACGGCCTTCTCGACCTTGCCGTCGATGTTAAGCTCGACGATGTAAGAGTTGGGCGTGTAGATCAGCTGTTTGAGATCCTTGGCCGATACGGTGAAAGCGACCTCCTCGCTGCCGCCGTAAACTACGCAGGGAACAAGACCCTCGCGGCGGACTGCCTTGGCGAACTTCTTGCCGAAGTCGGCGCGAACGTTGCCGTTGATTTGAATAGTTTGCATAATGCTTTAAATTTTAATGTGTTACCTTCGGCGTCACTCAGCCGTGGACGTGCCACTCCCCCATAAACGCCTGCTTTTCGGGGCAAAGATAATAATTTTCCGTGATTTGCGCCGCTTTCCGGCAACTTTTTACGGCACTGCCTTAGATTCTGGTGGGGAGGCGGGACTCCCACGGTCGGGCATGCGCCCTCCCTCGGAGTGACATTCGTTGTGTTTTGTCATTCTGAGCGGAGCCGTGCGAAGTGAAGAATCTGGTTGTGGACGATGTGCTTGGTCGATATGTCATGTCGTCCCCAACCAGATGCTTCACTAACGTTCAGCATGACATATCGCGTCTTGTCATTCTGAGGAGCGTGCCATGCACGCGACGTGAGAGTCTCTTTTGGTCGACAAACAGTGCTCCCGACCGCGAGACTTCCACGTCGCCTGCGGCTCCTCGGAGTGACAACAGGGCACGGCGATAAAATTTTTCGGCCGCTTCGACGTTATTACCATAACCGGCCGCAGTGCTGCCGGCCGCAGCCGAAAAAAAATAAATTCGGTATCGAATGAAACAAATCGGCCGCTGTTTTCGTAATATAAAATGATCGTTAAAAATTGGGAAGAAATAAATCGTAATATAACATTATGCGTCAATTAAAGATTACAAAGTCGATCACCAATCGTGAGAGTGCATCGTTAGACAAATATTTGCAGGAGATCGGCAAGGAGGAGCTGATAACGGTCGAGGAGGAGGTCGAACTCGCGCAGCGCATCAAGAAGGGCGACCAGGAGGCGTTGGAGAAGCTGACCAAGGCCAATCTGAGGTTCGTAGTGTCGGTGGCCAAGCAGTATCAGAATCAGGGTCTGAGTCTGCCCGACCTTATCAACGAAGGTAATCTCGGTCTGATAAAGGCGGCCGAGAAGTTCGACGAGACGCGCGGTTTCAAGTTCATATCGTATGCCGTGTGGTGGATACGCCAGTCTATTCTGCAAGCATTGGCCGAACAGTCGCGAATAGTGCGTCTGCCGTTGAACCAGGTTGGCTCGCTCAACAAGATCAACAAGGCTTTCGCGCGTTTCGAGCAGGAGCACGAGCGCACACCTTCGCCCGAGGAGCTGGCTTCGGAGTTGGAGCTGCCCAAGGAGAAGGTGACCGACACGCTGCGTGTGGCAGGCCGTCACATATCGGTCGACGCGCCCTTTGCCGAGGGTGAGGACAACTCGCTTTTGGACGTGCTGGTCAACACCGATTCGCCCAATGCCGACCGCGGCCTTATCAGCGAGTCGCTGGCAACGGAGGTGGAGCGCGCGTTGGAGATACTCACCGAGCGCGAGCGCGATATAATCCGCTACTTCTTCGGCATAGGCTGCTCGGAGATGACCTTGGAGGAGATCGGCGAGAAGTTCGATCTTACGCGCGAGCGTGTGCGTCAGATCAAGGAGAAGGCCATACGCAAACTGCGCCAGTCGTCGCGCAGCCGCCTGCTGAAATCGTACTTGGGATAGTCATGTAATTAAAGTATATAAGTGTGAACAGGCCGGTCTTCGGAATGAAGACCGGCCTGTTCGTGTGTTGCTGTGAGAGACTTCTGTTTTTACAATTATTGTATTTACATTTTTTGTATTACAGAATTTGTATTATCTTTGTATGACAAAAATAAAATTGTATGGAGACCCCGTTTGTATTTGGAAAGATTGCGACGGATAAGAATTTCACCGATCGCGAGCAGGAGACTGCACATGTGATATCGAATTTCGAATCGCTGATCAATACGATTATCATATCGCCGCGCAGGTGGGGTAAAAGCTCGCTCGTGCATAAGGCGGCCACGACGGCATGCGATCTAAACAAGGATATGCGTATATGCGCGCTCGATCTGTTCAATGTCCGCAATGAAGAGCATTTCTACTCGTTGCTTGCTCAAACCGTCATCAGAGCAGCCTCGTCACGTTGGGAAGAGATAGTCGAGAACACGATGAAGTTCTTTTCGCAGATTGTTCCCAAACTGGTTTTTGGCAACGATCCGATCAATGATGTATCGCTGGATTTCGATTGGGAGCAGGTCAAACGCAATCCCGACGAGATTCTCGACCTTGCAGAAAACATTGCAAAAGCCAAAGGTTTGAAGATTGTGGTTTGTATCGATGAGTTCCAAAACATAGCGGAATTCGATGAACCCGATTATTTTCAGAAACGGTTGCGTTCACACTGGCAGCGACATCAGCATGTCGCCTATTGTCTGTATGGCAGCAAGCGGCATATGATGTTGAAAGTGTTTACCGATTCGTCCAAGCCTTTCTACAAGTTCGGCGATCTGATATTCCTTAATAAAATAGAGACTCCGTATATGGTCGGATTTATCCGTGAGCGGTTTGCTGCGACGGGAAAGCAAGTCGATGATGATACATGTCGTTATATCGTCGAACTGTCGGAAAATCACCCGTATTATGTACAGCAGCTGGCTCAGTTGTCATGGCTGAGGACCGAACATGTCTGCTCGCGTGAGATTGTCGGAGAGGCTCATTCGTCGTTGGTCGAGCAGTTGAGTCTGCTGTTCGTTACCATAACCGAAACGCTGACCACTCAGCAGCTCAATTATTTGCGGGCCTTGGTTGCCGGAGAGCGGTCTATTACCTCCACCGAAGTAATGTATCGTTATCGCATAAGTTCGCCGACTGCCGCAATACGTTCGAGACAGGCACTTGTAGAGAAAGATATTCTCGACTACAAGGCAGGGGAAATTTCGTTTCAGGATCCTATTTATGCCTATTGGCTCAAATATTATTACTTTGCCAAATAGATTCAGACCGGCCGGCTGGTCTGTTGCTGTAAGAGATTCCTGTTTTTACAATTATTGTATTTACATTTTTTGTATTACAGAATTTGTATGTCAAATATGTCATACCGAGCAGAGCGAGACTTCTGTGGACGACAAGACATTGTAAATCATCGCGCACAGATTTCTCGCTACGCTCGAAATGACACGTTACTGTCACTCCGAGGGAGGGCGCAGCCCGACCATGGGAGTCTCTTCACCCGCTGTTGTCACTCCGAGGAGCCAAAGGCGACGTGGGAGTCTCGCGGTCGGGAGCGCGGTTGGGCTGAGGGAGTTTGCCGACCGAAAGAGAGATTCTCACGTCGCAGTCATTCGACTGCTCCTCAGAATGACAGGAGAAACGGTTTTATATTCCCCAACCAGATTCTTCGTTACATTTCATTCCACTCAGAATGACAGAGAGATGGAAATAATCTTCCAAGCACCACAACCGCTTTTCACGGAAAACAACCCAAGCACCACAACCCTCTTTTTCGTCAAAAGGCGTTAGTTACAACGCAAACGATGTGAGGACGGATAGGCTGTACTCGACGTACTGCCTATTCGGACGAACGAGTGCGCGGAAGTAAATGACGCCTTTTCACGAAAAAGAAAAAGGGGAGTCAAAAAAATAGACTCCCCTCCCCTTCAAAAATTAACCCCTTGTTGCCTCCTGAAAAAAGCTCGGACACCTCCGCTTTTCCATGCCTCGACGCTCTCCGAACAAGTCGGCAGAGAACTCGGCTTATCGAAAAAGCTCCGACAGGAAGGAATCGATGTAGAGCAGTTCCGCATCGCCCTGTATGACCCCATCGTAGAAAAGCTCCTCCTCGGAGACGGATCGTGATGCTTTCTCGTCGATATCTCCCATAGGCGCGTTTTATTGGTTATGCACCTTTAAAACGGCACCCCGACGATATTATTGTGCATGACTCAACTTAAAACCAAATTTTTCTCTTTGATCATTCGTCTCAGGTTTATCAAGGCGTAGCGCATACGTCCCAGCGCGGTGTTGATGCTCACGTCGGTGTTGTCGGCGATCTCCTGAAAACTCATCTTGGAGTAGTATCGCATCTTGACCACCTGCTGCTGTTCGTCGGGCAGCAGCTCGATAAGACGGCGTACATCGTCCTCGATCTGGCGGCTTACCATCTCGTCTTCGATGTTCGACTCGGCAAAACGCAGCGTGCCCAACATGTCGTATCCGGCATCGGACTCGTTGACCTGCTTGGACTGCTTCTGCGCACGGAAATAATCGAGGACACGATTGTGCGCTATGCGGAGCACCCACGAGAGGAACTTGCCCGAATCCGTATATCGACCCTCGTCGATGACACGGACTGCCTTGATAAAGGTTTCCTGAAATATATCGTCGGCTACGGCATCGTCCTTGACCATCATTCTGATGTAGTCGCGCACGCGCCGCGAGTGACGCTCGATAAGCTGGGACATCGCACTCCTATCGCCCGAGAGATAGCTATTAAGCAGCATCTTGTCGCTTAATACATTCACGTTCATACTCTTCCTCCTAAAAAATTACGTTACAAGAGCAGAATTTTTCCGATAGGCAATACGTTTTAAGTGTCAATATTTTGTCGTTTCTGAGTGCAAGATAGAAATTTTTTTCGAAACGACAAAATATATCACATGCCGCATCGTTCGCATTTCGCTCCATTACTCGTTGCCGGAAGCATCAAAACACGTGCCGCAGTGATATATAAAGGCATATTGCGGTGCAGGTGTCGTATGCGGCACAATCGGCGAAACGACCTAAAAAGAGGGTGAATCGCCCGACGGGAGACATGCGGCGAGAAGCCGGCCGGCGGTGAGCCTGTCCGGATATCAGCGGGCGGTGTCGGCCTTGACGGCCGGTTCGACATGTATGGATATGATCGTACCCGCGCCGAAGGCCTCGCGCAGGTCGGCCTCGATGGATTTGGTTATGGCGTGCGACTCGTCGACGCTCATGCGGCCGTCGACACGTATATGCACCTCGATGGAGATGTCGGAGCCTATGCGGCGCGTGCGCAAACGGTGCGGCGAGCCGACGCGCGGATCGGTGCATACGATGTCGAGTATGCGCCGGTTGGTCGGCTCCGGCAGCGAACGGTCGAGCAGGTCGCCCGACGCGTTGCGGACAAGGTCGATGCCGATCTTGAATATGAACACCGAGACGGCTGCGGCGGCTATCGGGTCGGCTATGCGCCACCGCTCGCCTAAGAAGTATGCCAGTGCTATACCTATGCCTGTGGCAGCCGACGAGAGAGCGTCGCTGCGATGGTGCCACGCGTTGGCTTCCAGTGCGGCGGAGCCGACACGCCGCCCCACACGTACCGTATAGCGGTAGAGCAGCTCCTTGACCACGATCGACACTGCGGCGGCGGCCAGCGCGATGCCGTGCGGCCGCGGCAGGGTGTGCCCCTGCATTATGAGCGATATGCTGCGCAGGCTGTCGACCAGAATCATGGCACCGACGGCTAACAGCGCGAGCGATATGACGATGGCGGCCATGGTCTCGTACTTGCCGTGGCCGTAGTGGTGATCTTCGTCCTCGGGCTTGGACGACAGGCGCGTGAAGGCAAGCACGACCACATCGGTGAGCATGTCCGACAAGGAGTGCACGCCGTCGGCGACCATCGCGCCGCTGCGTCCGACCACACCCGCGAGGATCTTGCCCGCCGATAAAACGACATTTACCGCCAACCCTACTAAGGTCACGCGGTAAATGCTCTTCTCTCTGCTGCCCATGTGCGCCATATCGCAAAGGGGGTATCAGTAGCTGCGGGCGAACAGCACGCGGCAGTGCGACGGTTTGCCCGAATATATGCACTTGCCCTCCTCAGGCTCCGCGTCGAGCGGAATGCAGCGGATAGTGGCCTTGGTAGCCTCCTTGATGGCCACCTCGGTCTCCACCGTGCCGTCCCAGTGCGCCGAGATGAAGCCGCCCTTGGTGTTGAGCGTCTCGACGAACTCGTCCCACGTGTCGACGCGCGTGATCATCGAATCGCGGTAGGCCAGTGCCTTGTGGAAGATGTTGTGCTGTATCTCGTCTAAAAGCGCGACGATGCTATCCACAAGTCCCTCCTGCTGCACGGTCTGCTTTTCGAGCGTGTCGCGGCGCACCAGCTCGATGGTGCCGTTCTCCAAGTCGCGCGGACCCAGAGCCAGACGCACGGGCACGCCCTTCAACTCGTACTCGGCGAACTTGAAGCCCGAACGCACGTTGTCGCGCGCATCGATCTTCACGCTCACGCCCTTCGACTCCAACTCGCGTGCTATCTCCTCGAAGCGAGCCACAGCCTGCTGACGCTGCTCCTCGCCGCGATAGATGGGGATCATCACCACCTGTATGGGTGCCAGCTTCGGCGGCAGCACAAGGCCATTGTTGTCGGAGTGAGCCATGATCAAGGCTCCCATCAGGCGCGTCGACACGCCCCACGAGGTAGCCCATACATACTCCAACTTACCCTCCTTGTTGGTGAACTGCACGTCGAACGCCTTGGCGAAGTTCTGACCGAGGAAGTGCGAGGTGCCGCTCTGCAACGCCTTGCCGTCCTGCATCAGGGCCTCGATCGTCAGAGTGTCCTCCGCACCGGCGAAACGCTCGTTGGGCGATTTGTGACCCACAACCACGGGCACGCCCATATACTCCTCGGCGAATGTCTTGTAGACACCGATCATCTTCGTGGCCTCGGCGATGGCCTCCTCGCGCGTGGCATGTGCCGTGTGACCCTCCTGCCACAGGAACTCCGCGGTACGCAGGAACAGACGCGTGCGCATCTCCCAGCGCACGACATTGGCCCACTGGTTGCACAATATGGGCAGGTCGCGATAGGAGGTGATCCAGCCCTTGTAGGTGTTCCAGATGATGGTCTCCGAGGTGGGGCGCACGATCAGCTCCTCCTCCAACTTGGCCGCCGGATCGACCACCACGCCGTTGCCGTCGGGGGCGTTCTTCAAGCGGTAGTGCGTCACCACGGCGCACTCCTTGGCGAAGCCCTCCACGTGGTGAGCCTCCTTCGAGAAATATGACTTTGGGATAAACAGCGGGAAATATGCGTTCTGGTGTCCCGTCTGTTTGAACATCTTGTCCAACGCATCGTGCATCTTCTCCCAGATGGCGTAGCCATAGGGCTTGATGACCATGCAACCTCTGACGGCCGAGTTCTCGGCCAGACCGGCCTTCACGACCAAATCGTTGTACCACTGCGAGTAATTCTCCTCGCTGCGGGTCAGATCCTTCAATTCAACTGCCATTTCGTATATCGTTTTACGTTTAATCTTTCGACTGCTCCGCCTTAGCTTCGGAGCTACAACCGGCAAAGATACGAATAAGTGAGCGCAATACCAAATTTATTTGGATATTGCCGAACGGAAGTATTTTCGGCGAAGCCAAAGTACGAATAAGTAAGCGCAATACCAAATTTATTTTCCGTGAAAAGCGGCATTCTGCTGCCGCGCCTCGTCGTTCGACAATGGGCAGTACGCCAGTACAGCCCATCGTCTCACTCTGTCGTAGCGTGGTATAATACCGCTTTTGACGAAAAATGGTAGTGGTGCTTTGTAGACTATTTTGTCATTCTGAGGAGCGGCCGACGGCCGCGACGTGAGAATCTCTTTTTGGGTCGGCAACCTCTCGCCCGGCAAATGCGCTCCCTGCGGTAAGCCCCCGCGTCGCCACAGCAGATCACCGCGGCATGGGAAACGACAGCGTGCGGGCATCTAAGTAACCTATCGGAGCATTGGGCCACGGCATGTAGTTGCCGGCACTGCCGTTGGAGATGGTGATCGAAAACGACGAGGAGGGTTTCCACACCAACTTATTCATATCGACGGGCTTGGGCAGCTTCACCTGCACGCTTACCGCACTCGGGAGCATCGTGCCGCCCGACTCCGGTTCGATGGGTCGCCACCTCACCGCCGGCATCGTGGGCTGCCACACCTCAACCGCCTCGACCGGCAAGGCCGCATAGCGTTCCAAAACGGACATGGCCGTCGAATCGGCCTCCGACAGCTCTACCCTATCCCCCACCGGCGGCTGCGCTCCGACGGCCGACACTCCGCCCAGCAGCCACAACACCATTGCAATCCGACGCATGACAAGATACCTTAATTTTATATATAACGCCGCACCGCCGTTTTTATTGCACGGAATCGACCGATCAGACAGTCTCGCCGGAGGAAGCATGCCCGGCGAGCGGACACTTTCCGACTGAAACAGAGATTCTCACGTCGTGCGTGCCGCACTCCTCAGAATGACATTGTTGGGTGGTAATAGTCTCCAAAGCACCACTACCCCCTTTTTCGTCAAAAGGCATTAGTTGCCACGCAAACGATGTGAGGACGGATAGGCTGTACTTAGCGTACTGCCTATTCGGACGAACGAGTGCGCGGAAGCAAATGATGCCTTTTCACGAAAAAGAAACGAAAAATCCCGTCGGAGAAAACTCCGACGGGACTTCTGGTGCCCAGGACAAGACTCGAACTTGCACGGACCTAATCGTCCACTACCCCCTCAAAGTAGCGTGTCTACCAATTTCACCACCTGGGCTTATCTATTCGAGCGTGCAAATATAGGAACTTTTTTCGAAACCGCAAAATTTTTACATCAAAATCATCAGTATAAGCTGTGCGAGCAGCACGCGCACGAACATCGCCAGCGGGTAGACGGTCGTGTAGGCTATCGAGGGGCGGTCGCCGTCGCTCAGCTCGTTGGCGTAGGTCAGAGCCATGGGGTTGGCCATCGCTCCGCACAGCATGCCGCACGTGGAGGCGAAGTCGACGCGTCGCCGACGCATGGCGTAATAGCCGACGGCAAGGGTCGGCAGCAGCGTTATGGCGAAGCCCAGAGCCACCCACGTCGCACCCGTGGAGCTTATGGCTGCATCGAAGAACGTAGGTCCTGCGCTCAGACCCAGGCAGGCCAGATAGAGCGACAGTCCCAATGCGCGGAGCATGAGGTTGGCACTCTGCGTGGCGTAGGTCACCAGATGCAGGCGGTAGCCGAATGCGCCGATGAGTATGCCGACGATGATCGGGCCGCCGGCCAGTCCCAGTTTCAGCGGCGAGGACATGCCCGGCAGGGCGATGGGTATGGCTCCGATTATCAGTCCCACGATCAGGCCGATGAAGATGGCCGGCAGATGCGGCTCGTTCAGGTCGCGCTCGGCATTGCCCAGCGTCTCGGCAGCCTTGTCGACGGCCGAGGCCTCACCCACGACCACCACGCGGTCGCCGAGTTGCAGCACAAGATCGGGCGTGGCCAGAAGCACCACGCCGCTGCGCACGATGCGGCTGATGTTGATGCCGTAGCTGTTGCGCAGGTGCAGCGAACCGAGGCTGCGGCCGTTGATGTCGGCGCGCGTGACGATGATCGAGCGCGACACGAGGGTCGGATCGATCGAGTTCCAGTCGACGTCGCTGCGGTTCCAGTCGGTTTGCTCGCGACGGCCGATGAGTGCTTCGAGCGTCTCCACATCGCGGCGCGAGGTGATGACCAGCAGGCGGTCGCCCTGCTCGACGACCGTATCGGGCGAGGGCACGCTCACGCGCCCGTTGTGCCAGATGCGCGAGACGACGAACTGCACGTGACTGAACTCGCTTATCTTGCGCAGGTTATGACCGATGATACCCGGATTGTCGGCCACGATCGATACGATGTAGGTGTTGTTGACATGCTCGGCCTGCGGGGCCGCCATATCGACGGGACGCACCATGAAGCGGCGCATGACGATGATGGCCAGAATGACACCCACCACGCCCAAAGGATAGGTGACCGCGCAGCTCAAAGCCGGCGTGGTGGCATCGAGATCCATCTGCGCGAGGGTCTGCTGCGCTGCGGCCAGCGCGGGTGTGTTGGTCACCGCACCGCTCAGCACGCCCATCATGTCGGGCAGCGACATGCCGGGCAGGAAGCTGAATGCCACGGCCATGGCCGTGCCGAGAATTATGACCATCAGTCCCAGCGCATTGAGACGTATGCCGTTGTTGCGGAACGCGCTGAAAAAGCCGGGTCCCACCTGCACGCCCAGTGCGTAGACGAAGAGCACCAGACCGAAATTCTGGGCGAAAGTGAGTATCGTCGGATCGATGCTCAGCCCGAGATGTCCGGCCAGAATGCCGGTGAAAAAGACGAACGTCACGCCGAGCGAGACCCCGCGGATATGCACCTTGCCCAGTGCCATGCCCACGGCGCAGATCAGCGACAGCACCACGATGGCCGTCATGTCGATCTTGCCGTCGAACAAACTCTCCAAAAACTCCATAACCTAACTAACCTAACCTTGTGTTTTTCGGCTGCGTCACCTCAACGTCATCTCGTCGAGCAGGTAGCCTGCGCCGCCCACGCGATCGATCGTGAAGAGTACGTAGCGTATGTCGACCGCAATATTGCGGCATATCTCTTCGTCGAACTCCACGTCGCTCATGGTCGAGAGCCATGTACGGTCGAAGTTGATGCCTATCAGCCGGCCGCGGCCGTCGATGACGGGCGAGCCGGAGTTGCCGCCGGTGGTGTGGTTGGTGGCGATGAAGCATGCCGGCACGGTGCGGCGGCCGTCGATCTCCACGCCCCAGCGTCCATACTGCTTCGAGGCATATATGTCGCGCAGCGACTGCGGAATGTCGTAATCGTATATCTCGGGATTATCCTTCTCGATGATGCCCTCCAACGAGGTCTGCGGACGGTGATATACGCCGTCGGCATAGTCGTAGCCGGCCACCTTGCCGTAGGCCACGCGCAGCGTGAGGTTGGCATCGGGGAAGAATGCGCGGTCGGTGTCCCACTCCATCAACGCCTTGACGTAGGGGCGGTACCAGCGTTCGATGTCGGGCACGTTGCTCAGGTTGCGATAGGCGTAGCGCGCCGACAGATCGTAGAGCGGTGCCATAGCTCCGATCAGCTCGGCCGCGGCATCGTCGGTTGCCGTGTCGGTCGAGAAGCCCTCGGGCGAGGTGAAGCGGCTATGGTCGTAGAGATAGTCGACGTAGGCTTCGGCACCGCCATGTCGGGCTATGAGCTGCGACAGAGCCTCGGGAACGGTGCCCTCGGGTGCAAGACGCAGGAACTCGGCCACCATGCGCCGAGCTATGGCGCGGTCGATCGAGGCGTCGTAGTTCTTGTAGAAGTTGTCGGCGACTGCGGCGGCGCGCTCCTTGTCCTTGGCGGTCATGGCGAAGCGCACGATCTGCGGCAGTTCGATGGCGCGCAGCGTCTCGATGAAGAGCGTGCGGGTGTAGTAGGGTGTGGTGTTGCGCAGGTAGGCCGCATGCAGCGAGTCGAGCAGGAAGGCCTTGTCGGGGTTCTCGGCGGCGAAACGCTGCTCGTAGGCGCGTTTCTTATCGGCCGTACCCAGACGCTTGATTCCCAATACCTCACCCTGCCACTTCTTCCATGCGTTGGCTATCGAGGCGTGCTTGGCGGCATACTGTATGCGCACCTTCGCGTCGCTCTGCTGCGCTGCGCGTATGATATCCAAACGCTCGGTGCGCAGTGCTATGCAGACGGGGTCGGCCACATCGGCGATGTAGTCGACGGCATCGGAGGTGATATACTCCTGCGTGTTGCCCGGGAAGCCGTAGATCATGGTGAAATCGCCCTCTCGGACACCTGCGGTCGAGATCTCGAAGTGACGCGCGGGACGGTAGGGGACATTCTGCGGCGAGTAGGCGGCAGGCTCGTTGTCGGGCGAAGAGTAGATGCGGAACACCGAGAAGTCGCCCGTGTGACGCGGCCATATCCAGTTGTCGGTGTCGCCGCCGAACTTGCCTATCGACGAGGGCGGCGTACCCACCAGACGCACGTCGCGGAAGACCTTGTAGACGAACAGGAACTGCTGGTTGCCGTAGTACATCTGTTCGATGGCTGCGCTGTAACCCGTGCCCTCGGCCTCGGCGGCGGCGATTATGGCTTCGGCCTTCTCACCCGCCGCAAGACGGTCGGTGACCTCCTCCATGCGCACGAGAATCGCCACCTGCAAGCCCTTGCAGGGCAGCTCCTCGCCGCGCGACATGGCCCAGAAACCGTCGGTCAGATAGTCGTGCTCGACCGCCGAGAGCGACTGTATGGCATCGTAGCCGCAGTGGTGGTTGGTCAGAAGCAGACCTTCGGGCGATACGATCTCGCCCGTGCAGCCACCGTCGAAGAGCACCACGGCATCTTTGAGCGAGGCTTTGTTGATCGAGTAGATATCCTCGGAGGTGAGGCGAAATCCTTTCGAGCGCATATCCTTCATGCGCGACGATATGAGCGAGGGCAGCCACATGCCCTTGTCGGCCATAGCCGTGAAGCCGACCGCAAGGGTCAGCAGCGAAACAAGCAGAGTCTTCTTTATCATGGTCAAATAGTTTTAAGGTCCTGTTCATTGTCGACGAACGACTCCAACTCGCGGCACAACGCCTGCACGGGCAGTCCCATGACGTTGTAGAACGAGCCGTCGATGCCCGTTATGCCGACATAGCCGATCCACTCCTGAATGCCGTATGCGCCGGCCTTGTCCAGTGGGGAGAACCGCTCGACGTAGTAGTCGATCTGCTCCGGTCGAAGATCGGCGAAGCGCACCTTGCTGACGGCGGAGAATGTCCGTTTTCGACTATCGGAGCGCAGCGTAACGCCCGTTACGACAAGATGTTCCCTGCCCGAGAGCAGGCCGAGCATCTGCCGTGCATGCGCCGCATCGGCGGGCTTGCCCAATACCTGCCCGCCGACGACCACCGTCGTGTCGGCCGTGACGAGTATGTCGCCCGCGGCGAGCGGCTTGGGATAGGCCTCGCTCTTCAACTCCGACAGATATGCCGCAACCTCCACGGCCGGCAGCTGCGAGGGGTATCGCTCCTCGCACTCAAACCTCTCGGCCAGCACGTATGGCAATTCGGCCGCGGTCATCAGCTCTCGGCGACGCGGAGAGTTGGAGGCCAGTATCAATCTGTAATCGCGTAGTTTGTCGTGCAGCAGCATATATCCGTATTTTCGTATTTGATGCAAATATACTTATTTTTCGGGATTTTTTCGTGAAAAGCGGTATTCTACTTCCGCTCCTTGTCGTCGGTTCACTACATTTCATTCCGTTCAGAATGACAGCACAATGGAAATCGTTTCCAAAGAATTATGCGCCCCTTTTTCGTCAAAAGCGGTTAGTTGCAACGCGCAACGAAAATTGGGCGGATGGGCTGTACTCGGCGTACTGCCCATTTGCGGATTTGAACGAGGCGAAGTAAATGACGCCTTTTCACGGAAAAGATGTCTCTTCTTCGGGATATACGTCCCCCGTGAAATCTATCGACAGCGGCGTGCCGTCGATCAGCTCCACGTCGACCTTTACGGTGTAGTTGTCGTTGCGGTTCTTCTTGATGAACATGGTGCCGCTGCGCAGGGCGCGCAGACGCGAATAGTAATGCAGAGGATCCTCGTAGACCAAAGAGTAGTCGTCGTTGTGGTAGATGTTCTTCACATCGACCTCCGCGCCGATGAAGTAGTTGCGCAGTGCCACGGCGAAATAGGTCGTCAGAGGACGCGCCGACAGGGGAGAAAAGATGAACGAATAGCTGTCGCCGTTGTCGTAGACCGAGGCGAAGCGTATGTCGTACACGGTATCGCCGAAGGTGTAGGTACCTATGGCCTCGGGCAGAGGATCGGGCTCGGGCCAGACCGGTTCCGACTCCTCTTTCTGGCAAGCGACGATGCCCGCCGCCATTGCGGCGGCGAGCATCATAGCGGTAAATCTCTTGATAAGCATAGTCATAGGGTTATTTTACTACCACGGCCGTGCCCTTGAAATAGATGTCGGGAGCCTCGCCGTAGCCCGCGAACGAGAGTTCCAGATCGGTGTCCGAGAGCAGAGCCGAGAACGTTCCGACCGAGCCGGCGGCAGAGTTATAGGTAACGCCATTGTAGATCACCGACAGCTCCTTGCCGGCAGCGGCAGCCGACGAGAAGCCATAGCTCTCGCCGTCGCAGATAGAGGCATCGGCCTTGACCGTAACAAGGTCGCCGGCGGTGAGCATATCGGCCACAGTCGTCAATCCGGCCTCGCTTGATATGTAGAAGGTGTAGACCGAAGAGGTGGTGTCGACGACAAGCGAGTTGATGGCATGCGACACGCCCTGGAACTTATACTCGTTCTCCTTGACCGGCTCGGCAAGGAAATCCTTGAACTCGCCCGAGTAGCTGCACTGCACGCGGTTGCCGTCGGCAAAGGTCACGTCGAAAGTGACTTCGTAGCGGTTCTCGCCCAGAGTCTTGACCGTATAGCTGCCCGTATCGCCCGAGCCCGGCTGCGAGACGATCTGTCCCTCGCCGTAGTCGTAGGCGAATATCACCATGAAGTCGGCCGCAGTCGTTACGTCGACCGTCTCGCCCGCAGCGGGTTTGGTAAGGCACAGATACCACGAGCAGTTGTCGATATCCTCGCCGTAGTCGATGGCACCCGGGGTGAGGTAGAGATACTGATCGTAGTAGTAGAAGGCCGCGCGCACGGGCTTGGTCTCGTCGTTGAAGATGATGCAGTCGGTGGGAGCGGGCGTATGTACGCGCACCGCGCCCTCGAACAACGTGCCCTCGGCGGTCTCGATTGAGAAGCGGGCATCGGTGTACTCGCCGTCCTTGGCGATATAGAGTTCACCGCCGGCCAGCACGGCCATCGTCTCGGGTTCGAGCGGAGAGATGGTCTCCACCGACTTGCACATAGGCGAGTAGTTGACGAAGCTGTAATCCTCATACGAGGTCATGTCGACCGTCTTGCCCAGAGCGTCCGAGGCCACGGCCATCATGATGTAGTCCTCGCCCTCCATGCAATCCTGCCATGTGGCGTAGTCGGCCGTGAGCGACATCATCACGAAGGTGTAGCCGCTCATATCGAACGCGAATGCGCTCTGTATCTCCTCGTAGAAGAATACATCTTCGGCGATGTAGTTCTCGGGGTAGTCGGGACGCGGAAGGGTGATCTTCGACTCGTCGAGCGTGAAGTTGGCGCGCAGGCAGTCGCTGCTGCCGGCGAAGTCGAGCAACATGTCGACCGTCGAGAGGTTGTCGTCGGCGGGATTCTCCGTAAGGATTATATAGCCCTCGTCGAGCAGAGTCTCGTCTTCATACTCGGCAACGGGACGGCCGTTTTTATAATAGGTGATATAGACGGCACCCTGAGCCTTCGTAAGGTCGATACGCGTGCCGGTCTCGGTCTCGGTGACCATATCCGGATAGTCGCCTATCTCGCTGTCGACAATGATCTCCACATGCTCCTTGTCGCTATTCAGCTGGTCTACCGAGGTGATGCCAGCCTCGGGCGAGAGGCATACGGTGACGAGTTCGCCCATGGGAGTCATCTGGATCTCGGCCACAACCGACTTGATGTCGGTCACCGTGTTGTTCCATTGATACTGGTCGACAAGCTCCACCGGATCGGGATCGGGTGCAGGGTCGTTCTTATCGGTCTTGTCGCACGCGACCGACAGCATAGTGGCCACAAGTGCGGCCAGAGTCAGCAATCTGAATTTTTTCATAACGGTATTCGGGATTAATTATTTCGAAATTTTCTATTTTGATCCGACGCATTTCACTGTCTTAGCTGTGTTCCGGCCATCTCCACGGTGCACTTTACGGCGTGCGGCCGGTCGGCATCGCAGTCGAGCAGCTCCACGACGATGCGGCGTCCGCCCTCGACACCGTCGATATTCTCGACGGTAACCTTGCCTGCCGCTAAACGGGCATATTCGGGCATCTCGCCCGAGGCCGCAATCTTCTGATACCACGAGCCGGAGGGTGAGGTGAACTGATCGGGAAGACCCGGCACCGTGTGCCACGGCACGATCTGCGAACGCTCGATGCCGCCCGATTCGGTGCGCTGGCACATATCATACGTACCCACGGGCATGCCCTCGGTCACGTCGGCCTCCCACTCCACGAAGAATTCGAGTTTGAGGAAACGTCCCTCGCCCTCGGGATAGCTGCCCGAGATGTCGACACCCTCGTCGGCAAGTGTCAGGCGGAACATGCGATACGACTGATCTTGCAGGAAGAAATAGTCGCCCATATCCTGCAAGCGCGCCTGCGTGAAGCCCTCCAACTGGATATCCTCCGTAAGGGTGGTATTGGGGATAGTCTGCTGTCCGCCATCGCTGCGGTCGACAGGCTCTATGGCCCCCGTATATGTGAAGTAGCGTTTGAGATACTCCGTACCCACCATGATGCCCGACACGGTATAGGTGCCGTCGGCATTGGACTCTATCTGGCAGTAGCCCTCGCGCAGCAGATCGGGTTCGAAGGTCGTCTCGCCCTCGGCCAGATCGCCGAAGAACGAGAAATCGGGGATCTCGACGGCCCCGCCCGGCAGATCGATCGTCCGCATGTAGCCCTCGTTGAAGGTTCCGGCGCGGAAATCGCCCGTCGAAATCGTTGCGGTGTAGGTGCCGACTAAATTGGCCATGTCGAGAACATCGCCCTGCTTGGCGTTGCAACTGATGCAGACGATCTGTCCGGCTCCTATCGGATTGCCCTGTTCGTCGATATCCATATCGGTGTACAATGTCACCTGCCACAGGTCCGATACACCGGTGTAGCCGTCGTCACCGTAATAGACGACATTGGCCTGCGTGCACTCGATCATCTCGGCGACAGGCTCTTTGAAAGGAGGTTCGGGCACAGGCGGCTCCTGTACGGGGTCATTGTCGCAAGCACCCAGCAGCACGACAGCCGACAATGCGGCAACGGCTTTCAATCGCATCATAACTATCTAAATTAAAACAACAAATAATATTATTAGGCAAATCGAAGATAAATAAAAAATACCTATCGCGCCAAAACATACCCCATATAGGACATAAAAATCGCCGATTGCGCGACCCGAATACCCGAACAAAACATTTTATCGGTGGCAACGACCGCATTAGCAGAGCTTAGGCGGCAGCCTTGTCCGCTCTGTCAGACATAATGCACCGGCATTATCACGCACACGATCTGCATATACATGCACACGCATATTCCGACGATACGGCCGCAGGATAGCCACCGAAGCCGCATGCGGGACGACATGCCCGCCGGTCATGCCGCGAAGAGGCTCCTATATTTTCCGATCGGCATGCGACGGCACACAACCGTTTTTCGCCGATACGCGCGAGATGCGGATCATTACAGCCGTTATGACTGCCGTGGCTGCGCCGCCGTAGACATATGCCATGGGTTGTGCCCCCATGCCGATGAACTGCGACGAGACGAAGACGAACGACGAGCATACGTAGGTCATGAAGAGTGCCGGCAGCAGTGCTATCCACACCGAACGCCCCTCCGCACGCAGCCATGCCACGATAGTCCATAGCACGATGACGGCAAGGGTCTGGTTCGACCACGCGAAATAACGCCATATCACATCGAAGTCGACGAACGTGATGCCGATGCCCACGGCGAACAGCGGCACGCAGACGGCCATACGTCGGGAGATGGAGTGCTGTTCGATATGAAGCATGTCGGCGACGATCAATCGTGCCGAGCGGAAGGCCGTGTCGCCCGAGGTGATGGGAGCCGCCACCACGCCCAATACGGCCAAGATACCGCCTACCACGCCGAGCGTCGTGCGCGTGATGGTCATGACAGCCCAGCCGGCATCGTTGCCGTGCTCGGCAAGCGACGCGCCGAGACCGTCGGCACCGTGGAAGAAGGCCATGGCCACGGCAGCCCAGATAAGGGCTATGATCGACTCGGAGATCATGGCTCCGTAGAATATCGAGCGGCACTCGCGCTCGTTGCCTGCGCAGCGCGCCATAAGCGGCGACTGCGTGGCATGGAATCCGGAGATGGCACCGCACGCGATGGTGATGAAGAGCATCGGCATGACAGGCATCGCCGCAGGGTTGCTCTGGGCATTGGTTATCGATGTCAGCTCGGGGACCTCGTAGCCGCCGAAGAGGATCACGCCGGCAAGCGACAGTGCCATGATGATGAGTGCCGCACCGAACAGCGGGTAGATCTTGCCGATGATCTTGTCGATAGGCATCAGTGTGGCCACGAAGTAGTAGACGACGATGATGCCGAGCCATATATAGTTGGACCAGCCCGTCATCTCCGACAGGATCGAGGCCGGAGAGCGCAGGAACACCACGCCGACCAATATCAGCAGCAGAAGCGTGAACCAGCGCATGAACTGCCGAACACCGCCGCCTAAGTAGCGGCCGACGATCTCGGGCAGGCTGCGGCCGTCGTTGCGCAGAATGATCACGCCCGACAGATAGTCGTGCATGGCACCTAAGAATATGCCTCCGAATGTGATCCACAGAAAAGCTACGGGACCGAAACACGCGCCCAACACGGCACCGAAGATGGGGCCTATGCCGGCAATGTTGAGCAGCTGGATCAAAAAGACGCGCCAGCGGGGCATGGGCATGTAGTCGACACCGTCGTAGAGACGTTTCGACGGCACCTCGGCCTCAGGGTCGATGCGGCACACGCGGTCGAGAAACCGGCCGTAGAGGAAATATGCGGCTATCAGAAGCGACAGGCAGACAAAAAAAGTTATCATTTACTTAAAAAAATATGGGTTTTATTGTGCGAATTTAATAAATATTTACGATATTTGCACCGTCAATCTCAGAATTGACCATTAGGTTGCCTTAATAGCTCAGTCGGTAGAGCACTTCATTCGTAATGAAGGGGTCGGGGGTTCGAGTCCCCCTCAAGGCTCAAAAACGGATACCTCCCCTTTTTGGGGAGGTATTTGTTTTTAGTTCTTAGGAGACTCGGCCACCGACCCCGAAGGCCAAAACCAATGTCAACCACGGAACTACGGCTTGCGCCGTTATATAGTTCTGACCCCACCCCAAACCCCTCCCTCGGGAGGGGCTTTTGTCGCGCGATAAATCGCGCTCCATGCGGGGCGTTGTAGGCTCCGTTACGCGTCCCGAGGTGGGGCGTTGGCAGGTGGTCTGTCATTCTGAGTGGAGCATTGCGGAACGAAGAATCTGGTTGTGGAAGATATGACCACCGTACTGTCACTCCGAGGAGCCGCAGGCGACGTGGGAGTCTCGCAGGCGGGAGCGTGGCTGGCGGCCGGAAAGTGCCTTTGTCGACCACGATAGAGATTCTCACGTCGGACGTTCCGTCCTCCTCAGAATGACAGACCAAACGGTCATGTCGACCCCAACCAGATTCTTCGTTACACTCAGAATGACAGGACGCAACAAATATTATTCTGAACGTAACGCAGTGGAGTGAACCGGCAACAGGGCGGCCGGCAAAAAAACAGAGCGGAGTGCGCATGCACTCCGCTCGGAACTGCGGGTTATCTAAGGTGAGATAACCTGCGAGAACGGGAAAAATTACTTCTTCTCCATCTGTGCTTTCAACTCGGCCAGACCTGCGATGTCACCCAACGTGGTCTTCTCGACCGAAGCGTTGATCTTCTTTACAGACGACTTGGTGGCATCGGCAGCTGCACGACGCTCGGCCTTCTCGGCTGCGATCTCGGCGCGCTTAGCCTCCTCGAAGATGCGGCTGTGCGACAGCGTGATGCGCTTGGTTGCCTTAGAGAATTCGAGCACCTTGAAGTCGGCCTTCTCGCCGGCCTTCAACGTCGTGCCGTCCTCCTTGGTGAGGTGGCGTGCGGGGCAGAAGCCCTCGATGTTCTCGCCCAGCGAGATGATGGCACCCTTCTCGGTAAGCTCCGATACGGTACCCTCGTGGATCGAGTCTACGCCGAACTGGCTCTCGAAGCCGTTCCACGGATTCTCCTCGAGCTGCTTGTGACCCAGGCTCAGACGACGGTTGTCCTTGTTGATCTCCAATACGACAACGTCGAGATCGGCACCTATCTGCGTGAACTCGCTCGGGTGCTTAACCTTCTTGGTCCAGCTCAGATCCGAGATGTGTACCAGACCCTCGATGCCGTCCTCGATCTCGACGAATACGCCGAAGTTAGAGAAGTTGCGCACCTTGGCCGTGCACTTGGTGCCGACGGGGTACTTCTTCTCGATATCCGACCAGGGATCGGGAGTGAGCTGCTTGATACCCAAAGACATCTTGCGCTCCTCGCGGTCGAGCGTCAGCACGACGGCCTCGACCTCGTCGCCGACCTTCATGAACTCCTGAGCCGAACGCAGAGGCTGGCTCCACGACATCTCCGATACGTGGATAAGACCCTCCACACCGGGGGCGATCTCTACGAATGCACCGTAGTCGGCCATGACAACGACCTTGCCCTTGACCTTGTCGCCCACTTTGAGGTTTGCGTCGAGAGCCTCCCACGGGTGCGGGGTGAGCTGCTTCAAGCCCAGAGCGATACGCTTCTTGGCCTCGTCGAAGTCGAGGATAACCACCTGCAACTTCTGATCGAGCTGAACGATCTCCTCGGGGTGGCTTACACGGCCCCACGAAAGGTCGGTGATGTGGATAAGACCGTCGACACCGCCCAGGTCGATGAACACACCGTAAGAGGTGATGTTCTTGACCGTACCTTCGAGGATCTGACCCTTCTCGAGCTTCGACATGATGATCTGCTTCTGAGCCTCCAACTCGGCCTCGATCAGAGCCTTGTGAGATACGACGACGTTGCGGAACTCCTGGTTGATCTTCACCACCTTGAACTCCATGGTCTTGTCGACATATACGTCGTAGTCGCGAATGGGCTTCACGTCGATCTGCGAGCCGGGCAGGAACGCCTCGATGCCGAATACGTCGACGATCATACCGCCCTTGGTGCGGCACTTCACGTAACCCTTGATGATCTCGTCGTTGTTGAGTGCCTCGTTGACACGATCCCAGCTCTTCAACTGACGAGCCTTCTTGTGCGAGAGTGCGAGCTGGCCGCCCTTGTCCTCTACCGACTCCACGTAAACCTCCACCTTGTCGCCGACCGTCAGATCGGGATTGTAGCGGAACTCCGATGATGCGATGAGACCCTCGCTCTTGTAGCCTATGTTAACGGTAATTTCGCGCTTGCCGATCTCGGTTACGGTACCCTCGACAACCTCGCCTACGGCGATGTTAGACAAGGTCTTGTCGTAAGCCTCGGCAATCTGCGTCTTGTCCTGATCGTAAACGCCCAGATCGTTCTCAAAGGCATTCCAATCGAAATTCTCGTTTGCTACGTTCTTGATTTGCTCCATAATGGAAAATAAAATTTGCGATACAATCGCCCGTTAAAAAGTTAAACAAAAAATTGCGCCTCGCGCATGCCGGCCCGAAGCCGCTGCCGATAGCCTGCAAATGTAAGCATATTTTCGTGAACCGTAAAATTTTCCGGCTTTTTTTTGCGCATATCCCGTTGTGAGCCACGTGCGATGCCGACAATGATAAAAAAAATGGCGGTGCGTAACGAAAAATATACTATCTTTGTCTCGACAGACGTTTGTCTTGCGACAACGTTATAACCTGTTTCGATCATGAACAAATTGATACATATATTTATATTGGCACTGTCGGCCGCCGCTTTGGCCGTCTCTTGCAGCTCCTCGGGAGACAAGAGCGTCAACACCACCCCCGAATCGCTCGCAGAGACATCGTGGTTCGGCGAGTGCGAGGACGACAAGACGGGCGCAAAATACGAGGTCACGCTCACGTTTCCCGACGGGGAGAACTGCAAATGGGTGTTGCGCGACGACATAGGCGACATCTATTCGTCGACGGACTACACCTACGAATACACAATGCCCAATCTGACGCTCTATGCCGCCGATGAGCAGGATCCCGATACTGTGAAGACCCTCTACAACGGTTTCGTATTGGACAAGGATCAGGCGCAGATGAACGGATACAATGTCTACACGCTGTGGCTCTACGATACCAAGGGCAATCTTGCGGCATCGTTCTGGAAGTTCTGACAGATAATAATTTTCCTATTGCTATGAATATAATCAAACGATTAGCTCTGATGGCCGGCGCGGCGACACTGTCTCTGACGGCCTGCGATCCCCATAAGGACATTCAGAAAGAGACTATTCCCGACAGCATAGCCTATACGGAGTGGTATTCGCAGGGTGTCGGAGAAGATGAAGCCACGGTCTACTACACGCTCAAAATAGAGACTCAGATGGCCACGCTCACGGCGGCCGATGCCCCCGAAAACGGGCATATAATCAGCCAGCAGCCGTTGGAGGTGTCGTACACCAAGCCCAATGTGCGCCTTAGGTTCCTCAGCGACGGCGGACGCTTCGCCGGTTACATCATCGACAAGCAATACACCACCATCAACGGCATCAACGTCTACATCATGCAGCTCTTCGAGGTGGACGACAAGGGCGAAGTGATCATGGGTGATGACGGTAAGCCGGCGTCGACGATGATATTCTGGAAAGAGTAATAATTTTTCGTGAAAAATACTATTCTACTTCCGTGCCTTGTCACTCGGCAATGGGAAATACGTTAGTATGTCCCATCGCCTCGTTCCTGCGTTACGTTGTATAATAGCATTTTTGACAAAAAATTGGGTTGGTGGTTCTTTGGAGGTTTTCCGTGAAAAGCGGCATTCTACTGCCGCTCCTCGTCGTTCGACAATGGGCAGTACGCCAGTACAGCCCATCGTCTTACTCTGTCGTCGCGTGGTATAATACCGCTTTTGACGAAAAAGGGGCGCATAATTCTTTGGAGACTATTCCCATCGTCCTGTCATTCTGAGCGAAGCGAACCGACGACAAGTCGAGAGCAGAAGAAGTTTACTTCTTATGCCGAGACGCGAAGGAGGAAGACCGCAGGTCAAGAATCTGGTTGTGGACGATAAAACCGCTCGTCATGTCATTTCGAGCGTGAGCGAGAAATCTGTGCGAGGCTATTCCCACTCTGTCATTCTGAGGAGCGTGCTGTGCACGCGACGTGAGAATCTCTGTTTTGGTCGATAAACTACCGCCCGACAACCGCACTCCCGCCTGCGAGACTCCAACGTCGCCTGCGGCTCCTCGGAGTGACAGGGTGTGCGAAGAGACTCCCGCGCTCCCTCCCTCGGAGTGACAGAAGCACAAGTCTGGTCTGCCACAGCCGGAGATCCGGCTTCGCGCGGTATGACAGTGTGCGTAGTTCGCAATGTTTTTACTATTTTTGCATAACGATACATCATACGAGCATGACAGAGAAATCCGAGATAAGACGTGAGGTGCGACGCCGCATAGCGGAGTTGTCGCAGCAACAGCGGCTCGACGCGGCCGAAGAGATATTCCGGCGCATCGAGGCAAGCGAGCGATTCGGCAGTGCACGCTGCATAGCCTTATATGCGTCGCTGCCCGACGAGGTGCCTACGCACGAGGTCATCGCGCGGTGGGCGGCAACCAAGCGCGTGGTGCTGCCGCGCGTGGAGGGCGAGGTGATGAGCTTCTACGACTACGACCCGCGCACGATGAGCCGCGGCAGTTTCGGCATCGACGAGCCGCAGGCCGACGCGGAGTGTCCGGCGGCGGAGATCGATATGATTGTGATTCCGGCCAGAGCCTTCACCCCGTCGGGGGTGCGTCTGGGACGCGGCAAGGGCTTCTACGACCGCTACATGTCGCAGCCCGAATTTAGCGCATATAAGATCGGAGTGGCGTTCGAGTGTCAGATATTCGACACATTACCCTTTGAGGATCACGACATTACAACAGACATGGTAATATTCTGAAATAAAGGGGAAATATCTGATATTTTTTATCGGCATATTGCCCCATTGGTCGCAGATTGCAATTTTTATTTCCCGTATCAGACATGAAATGCGAAAAATCACACACTATTTGATTGCCGTTGAATAATCTTTGCTACCTTTGCCGCGACAAACAGACTTGTCTATCAAGCCCGAAGAGCAAGTCGGAACCCGTATTCCGACCATGCCGAGGCGGAAAGAAGCAAGTGGAAAACAAAGTATAATTCAATATGTAATCTATGAGGAGATTTTTACTTTTGGCGGCTCTTGTCGCAGCCTCGACGGCAGCCCGTGCCGAGGGCTACCAGATCAACAGTTTGAGTGCCAAGCAGCAGGGTATGGCGCATGTGGGTACGGCCATGAAGCTCGGTTCGGAGTCGATATATTTCAATCCGGCCGCCCTCTCGTTCCAGCAGTCGCGATTCGACATGTCGCTGGGAACCACGCTCATCATGCCCAAAGCCGACTATACGAGTTCGTACTACAACTACGACGACCCCGCGACGGTGCACGCAAAGGCCAAGCGCGGCATATCGACACCCATATTCGCATACGTAGGCTTCAAGCCCGCGAAGAATCTGGGCATAGGCATAGGCTTCTACACACCATACGGCAGTTCGCTCGACTGGGGCGACAACTGGGCCGGCGCGCACCTCATACAGGATATCAGTCTGGCGGCATACACCGTGCAGCCCACCGTATCGTATAAGATATGCGACCGCGTCAGCTTCGGCGCAGGACTCAACATCACGTGGGGCTCGTTCGACCTTGCGCGTTCGTTCTTCCCCGTGGGCGACGCGACCAACAACGCCATAGCCGGACTGCTGCAAAGCGTGGGCATGGGCGACTATGCTCCGGCCATCACGCAGGTGGGCGACCAGCCGCTCGTATCGGCACGCCTGAAAGGCGATTCGCAGGTGGCCGTGGGTGTCAACCTCGGCTTCATGTGGAACATAACCGACAAATGGACGTTCGGCGTCACCTACCGCTCGAAGCAGATGATGAAGGTCAAGAGCGGCAGCGCGGAGCTAATCTACGCCAACGAGACCGTAAAACAGATCCTGTCGGCCACAGGACGCATACCCAAGATGGACGAGGGCACGTTCCGCACAGAGCTGCCCCTGCCGTGGAACATCACCTTCGGCGTGAGCTTCCGCCCCACCGACCGCTGGGAGCTGGCCGTCGACGTGCAGTGGGTGGGTTGGAAGAGTTACAAGGACCTCAACGTCAGCTTCAACGAGCAGGAGTTGCAGATCGAGGACATCTACTCGGTGAAGAATTACAGCAACACCGTCATCACACGCTTCGGCGCGCAGTACCGTCTGCGCGACTGGGCGGCACTGCGCGCCGGCATCTACGTCGACGAAAGCCCCGTGCGCAGCGACTACTTCAATCCCGAGACACCCTCTATGACCAAGGTCACATATACTTGCGGCGTATCGCTGCGGCCGACCAAATGCCTGTCGATCGATGTGGCCTACAACTACGTCTCGTCGGCCGATCCCGAGCGCACCGGCTCGGTGCCCTTCGTCAACAACCTGACAGGACAGACCGCCTACTTCTCGGGCAACTACTCGGTCTCGGCACATGTCGCCTCGATCGGCATCGGACTGCGATTCTGACGATTATTCCCATAGCGGCATAATGCGGCACCCCGAAGTTATCTGCAAACTTCGGGGTGTTGTATTTCGGGAAGCGGGACTCCGAAAGAGGGGATTTTAACCGACCGTGGGAGTCTCGCCGACGAGAGTGTGCGGCCGCCATTGCAAATGAGAGATTCTCACGTCGCAGTCATTCGACTGCTCCTCAGAATGACAGCGTGATGGAAATAGTCTCCAAAGTACCACAACCCAATTTTTCGTCAAAAGGCATTAGTTACAACGTAACGCAGGAGCTCAGCGATGGGACGTACTGAGGGTACTTCCCATTGCTGAGCGACAAGGCACGGAAGTAAATGATGCCTTTTCACGGAAAATTAAAAGACTTCCTGTAAGATACGTATCGACTCGACCGAACGTATGGCATCGAGATGATAGGCGTAATAGGATAACATGGATTCGAGAAAGGAGACGCGCTGGGTGCGGTTGAGTCCTATCTCGCCCAGATAACGCACATCGCATTCGAGCATGTCGTGCAGTATGGAGGCGTTGTCGGGAGTCATGGCAAAACCTACGGGCGGCGGCTCGGGCGTGAAGTGGCCGTCGCGTATGTCGAGCCATGAGCCCGGGCGGAAGTCGTTGTCGGGCGAGAAGCCCAGAGGACGGCTCAGGTTGGCTAAGAACCACAGATGGAAGTTGGCCACGCCCTCGTCGAGAGCATCGAGAGCCGCAACGGAGCCCCACACGAAGTCAAACAGTTCGTCGTTAGGCTCCGACTCCTTGATCAGACGATAGAGCACCTCGGCCATGAAGAGCGACATGGTGGATTTGCGCACGTCGAACGGGAGCGACTGCAACACCACCCCGCTGCGCACCTCCTTGAAGCGGTGCATCGACATCTTCGACGACGACAACCCCTCGAACTCCAAGGCGAACATGGGCTGCATGAGTGCCATGCGCGACCCGCGCGAGGCGGTGCGCACGCCCTGCACCATGTAGCTCTGACGGCCGCACACGTCGGTAAGCATCTGCACGACCAGTCCCTTCTCGCCGTATTTCAGGGTGTTGAGCACTATGCCGCGCGCCTTGTAACTCTTCATCGACATATCGGCGCGGCTACTTTTCGGCGGCAGGCTCCGACCAGCGGCCGTCGGCCTCGATAAGGGCGACAAGACGGTCGAGAGCCTCGCTCTGCGGAATGTTGCGTTCGACGATCTCACGGCCGCGGTAGAGCGTTATGCAGCCCGGAGCCGCCCCGACGTAGCCGTAATCGGCATCGGCCATCTCGCCCGGGCCGTTGACGATGCAGCCCATGACGCCTATTTTGAGGTTGGGCAGATGACCGGTGCGCGCCTTGATCCGGGCCAATGCGGTCTGTATGTCGTAGAGCGTGCGGCCGCAACTGGGGCAGGCTATGTATTCGGTGCGGGAGAAACGCACGCGCGAGGCTTGCAGGATCATCAGCTCGATGTCGTGCAGCACAGCGGCATCGATTTCGGGGGCATCGATCCACACGCCGTCGGCCAGACCGTCGAGCAGCAGCTGTCCCATGTCGGCCGCAGCGAACAGTGCCACCTCGTCGGCATCGCCACCCTCGTAGCGGCGGCGTATCACCACAGGACGGTCACCCTCCATGTCGAGTATGGCGGCACGCCACTCGGCCGTGGGATTGCCGCTCACGGCGTCGACGACAAGGAATCTCTCGTCCAGTTCGGCGTGCGTGACGGGCATATCGACAGAGCTGCGACGGCGATACGCCGTCGGCGAATAACGCTCGGGGTGATGCACATGGAAGCGACCCTCGCGGCGGGCGAAATAGTCGACCAGCTGCCGCGCCACAGGCACCTCGCGCTCGGGATCTTCGGTAAGCGATACGCGTATGGTGTCGCCTATGCCGTCGGCCAGCAGCGCACCTATGCCCACCGCACTCTTGATGCGCCCCTCGCGTCCGTCGCCGGCCTCCGTCACACCCACATGCAGCGGATAGGTCATGCCCTCGCGATCCATAGCCTCGACCAGCAGACGGTAGGCATGAACCATGACGCGCGTGTTGCTCGACTTCATCGACACCACGACCTGGTCGAAATCCAGCTCACGGCAGCGGCGCAGGAACTCCATGGCCGATGCCACCATGCCCTCGGGCGTATCGCCCCACTCGTCGACGATGCGTCGGGCGAGCGAGCCGTGGTTGACACCTATGCGCAACGCCACACCGCGGCGGCGGCATATCTCAACCAGATGCTCCAACTGGCCGGAGTCGGTGCGGAAGTTGCCCGGATTGATGCGCACCTTATCCACCGCCTCGGCCGCCATGAAGGCTATCTCGGGCGTGAAATGTATGTCGGCCACCACGGCCGTCGGATAGTTGTCGGCACGCAGTGCGGCCACTATGCCGGCCAGAGCCTCGCCCTCCCTGCGTCCCTGCGCCGTGAGGCGTACTATCGGCGCACCGGCATCGGCTATGCGTTCGGTCTGCGCCACCGAGGCGCGGAGATCGGCCGTGGGGGTGTTGGTCATCGACTGCACGGCAATCGGAGCCGAGCCGCCTATCGTGCAACCGCCGATGCGCACAGCGTGCGTGGGTCGGCGGCGAAATTCGTCAAGAGAGATCATGATATGTTACAATTTTATATATATGCGTTTGCGATACAAAGGCCATGTCACTAACCAGCACAATGCCACCAGCGACAGTGCGCACAACATCGACCCCACCTCGGGCGTAGTCAGCGAGGCGAGCATCTCATACCAGCGCGCGTAGGGCGTAACGAGGGCATCGTGCGCGGCGTTCCACACTCTGATCTGCGCAAAGAGCTTGGCGAAGAGTGTCGACAGCACGTATGCAAACAGCGCATTGGTGCCGAAGACCTCGAACGTGCGCCCCACTGCGCCCACGCCCTTGCCTCGGTCGACAAAATACGACACGACGTTCCACACCACGGCCGCAATGCCGCACGTGTAGAGCACATACGAGGCCGACCAGATGGGTTTGTTGATCGGTATCAAGGTGTTCAGAGCCAGTGCCGCCACGATGCCGATGCCGCCCCAGACACCCACGCGCATCATGCCGCTGCGCCTATCGCCGCTACCGGCAGCGCACTTGGCCGCCAGAAAGCCCAGCAGGACATTGACCACGGCCGTCATGGTGCTCATCACGCCCTCGGGATCGAAGGCCACGCGCTCGCCAGCGGCGTTGCGGTAACCGTGGTAGACGTGCTCTTCGCCCAGCAGTGCCGTATCGACCTTCGCACCGAAGAACCCCTCCAATGAGGCATCGCCCAAACAGTAGACCAGCATCTCGTAGCCAGTCAGCAGCAGCAGTGCCGCCACCGCTATGCGGCGCGTGGAGCGCAGGGATAGCACCAGCACCGAGCCGATCATATAGCAGAGTGCTATGCGCGGCAACACACCCATTATACGCACGTCGTGCCACCCTATCCACTCGCCGCCCGGAAAGTCGTAATAGGGGAATTTCGATATGACGATGCCAACCGCCCATATCAGCAGGCCGCGCTTTATAATCTTGCGCAGAGCCTTGCCCGAGAGGCGGTGATCGTAGCGGCGGAAGGCGAACCAGACAGAGGCTCCGACGATGAACAGAAAGAACGGGAAGACCAGATCGGTGGGCGTACAGCCGTCCCACGGGCAGTGCGCCAGAAAATCGAATTTGTGCGACCAGCTGCCCGGGTTGTTGACAAGAATCATCAGCGCGACGGTAAGGCCGCGCAGTATGTCGAGCGACGGCAGGCGGCCTGCCTTGACCGAGTGAGTTTGCATGATGAAGAGTATTTATGTTTTTTTACAGGACAAAGATAACTTTTTTTCGCAGGATTGCAAATAATCGATTTTTTTATTGTATATTTGTCGGTGAGCAATATGCTCGGTAACACCCATTTGCAATGAACCATAAAAAGAAGATCGACATGACAGGGAAAATCATAACGGCACTGCTGGCACTGCTCGGCTTCTCGCTTGCCGGTTGCAGAGAGGAATACGGCTGCCCGTACGTGAATTTCCACGTCTCTGGACGCGTGGTCGACGCGCAGTCCAATCCCATACCCGGAATCGAGATAACCGCCGATGAGTACGGCTCTACGCGGAGCGACAGCCAGGGATATTTCACCATCGAGGAGAACTACGCCTCACTGCCCGGCAAGATATGCTGCACCGACAGGGACGGAGAAGAAAACGGCGGCGAGTTTTTGCCCGAAGAGGTGGATCTGAATGGCCGGTTCGTACAGACGGCCAAAGGCTCGGGCTGGTACGAAGGTGCCTACAAGGCCGAGTTGGGCGATGTGACGCTCACGAAGGCCGAGTCGGACGACAGCCCTGCGGACGACAAGAGACAGAGAAAACAATCAACCCATAAAACACCATCGTTATGACACAGAAGATCATCATGGCATTGCTGGCACTGCTCGGATTCTCGGCATGCAGCGACAAAGAGAATGAACAGCAAATGGAATACGGCTGTCCATACGTAGATTTCCACGTTTCGGGGCGCGTGGTAGATACGGAGTCCAATCCCGTACAGGGAATCATCGTCGGCACGCCGATGTTGCGCGACATGGCCGTGAGCGATGCCGACGGACGATTCGCAATCGACCAGCACGGCATAGATCTGCCCGACATGCTGCTGTTCACCGATATGGACGGAGAGAAGAACGGCGGCGAATTTTCGCTCAAAGAGGTGGCGGTCAAAGATAAATTCGAGCAGACGGCACCCGAATCGGGTTCTAATTGGTACAGAGGTGCCTACAAGGCCGAATTGGGCGATGTGACGCTCACGAAGGCCGGCAGTCCTAAAACAGACGACTGACAATGGGCAAACGACTCAGTCTGCGCCAGCGCATGGGGCTGCGCCTGTTCGGGCGGCTACACAAACAGCACATAGAGGAGCACCGGCTGCGCACGCTCTTCTGGGAGTGTACGCTGCGCTGCAATCTGCAATGCCGCCACTGCGGCAGCGACTGCCGCGCGGAGTCGCTCGCGCCCGACATGCCGGCCGAAGACTTCTTCCGCGTGTTGGATACGCAGATCACGCCGCACGTCGATCCGCACAAGGTGCTCGTAATACTCTCGGGCGGCGAGGTGCTGGTACGCCGCGATCTGGAACAGATAGGCCGTGAGTTGTACAGGCGGCAATACCCGTGGGGCATGGTGACCAACGGTCTGGCTCTGACGCGCGCGAGGCTCGATTCGCTGATCCGCGCGGGGCTGCACTCCATCACCGTCTCGCTCGACGGTTTCGAGCAGGAGCACATGTACATACGCCGCAACAGGGAGAGCTTCGCGCGCGCAGTGGAGGCCGTGCGCATGATCTCGGCCGACAGCGAGCTGGCCTCCGACGTGGTGACATGCGTAACGCCGGCACTGATGCCGCGGCTCGACGAGTTCAAGGAGTTTCTCATATCTCTCGGCGTGCGCCAGTGGCGGCTCTTCTCCATATTCCCCGTCGGCCGCGCCGCATCGGACATCTCGCTGCAACTATCCGACGAGCAGTTCACCGAGATGATGCGTTTCATCGAGCGCACGCGCAAGGAGGGGCGCATCGATGCCAGCTACGGCTGCGAGGGCTTTCTGGGCGGCTACGAGACACGCGTGCGCGACGGGTTCTTCGAGTGTTATGCCGGCATCGGCACAGCCTCGATCCGCATCGACGGCGACATATCGGGCTGCACTTCGATCCGTTCATTATTTGCGCAGGGCAACATCTATCGCGACGACTTCTGGCAGGTGTGGCAGGAGCGTTTCGCGGAGTACCGCCGGCGGGATTGGGCACACAAGGGTCAGTGCGCCGACTGCGAGATGTGGCGATACTGTCAGGGCAACGGCATGCACCTCTACGACGATGACAGGCAGCTGCTGACATGTCACTGGCGGCGTTTGGTAAAATAGCCGAAAAAACATATCTTTGTCGTATGCAAAACGCATTGTCATACGATGTGAAGTTCGTCGGCGGCGTGGGCGAAGCGCGTGCGCGTCTGCTGACGCGCGAGCTTGACATACGCACCGTCGGCGACCTGCTCTATCATATACCCTACCGCTACATCGACCGCCGCCGCATATACTCCATAGGCGAGGTTGACGAATCGCTGGAATCGACTCTGATACAGATTCGCGGCCGCATAACGGGCATATCCTACTCGGGCACGGGGCGCAAGCAGCGGTTCATGGCATCGGTGTCGGACACGAGCGGCTCGACCGAGCTGCTGTGGTTCCAGGGCATAAAGTGGATAGAGAAGCGCGTGGAGGTGGGACGCGAATATATCATATTCGGCCGTCCGTCGTTCTATCGCGGCACATTCAACATGATTCACCCCGAGATAGAGACCGTCGAGCAGGCACTCTCGCGCAAGGCGGAGAGCGGCTTTCAAGGCATATACCCCTCCACCGAGAAGCTCTCGCACGGCATAGGCACCAAGGCCATGTCGACGATCATGACCAACGCATGGCAGATAGCCAAAGACGGCATCGAGGAGACGCTGCCCGAGGCAATACGCCGCCGCAACGCGTTGATGCCGCTGCGCGAGGCACTCTACAACATACACTTCCCGCAGTCGCCCGAGCTGTTGCGGCAGGCGCAGTACCGGCTCAAATTCGACGAACTGTTAGGCGTGCAGCTCACAATACAGTCGCGCCGCTCGGCACGCATGGCACGCGGCGACGGATTCATGATGCCGCGCGTGGGAGAGCTGTTCAACGGCTTCTATCGCGAAAAGCTGCCGTTCCCGCTGACCGGCGCGCAGCAGCGCGTCATAAAGGAGATACGCTCGGACATGATCTCCGGACGGCAGATGAACCGCCTGTTGCAGGGCGATGTGGGCAGCGGCAAGACGATGGTGGCATTGATGTCGATGCTGCTGGCCGTCGACAACGGCTATCAGGCCTGCATCATGGCCCCGACCGAAATACTTGCCCGCCAGCACTATGCCGGCATGGTGCGCATGACCGAGGGCATGCCCCTCAACATAGGCATACTCACAGGCTCGTCCCGCTCGCGCGAGAGGCGCGAGGCGTTGGAGGGCGCGGCATCGGGCAAGATCGACATACTCATCGGCACCCACGCCCTGATCGAGGACAAGGTGGTATTCAAGCAGTTGGGCTACGTAGTCATAGACGAGCAGCACCGCTTCGGCGTCGAGCAGCGCGCACGTCTCTGGACCAAAAACGAGCGGCCGCCGCACGTGCTCGTCATGACGGCCACACCCATACCGCGCACGCTGGCAATGACCCTCTACGGCGATCTCGACGTATCGGTCATAGACGAGCTGCCGCCCGGACGCCAGCCCATACGCACATACCGCTACACCGACGCTTCGAGATTGAAGATGTTCGGGTTCCTGCGCGAAGAGATACGCAAACACCGCCAGGTCTACATAGTCTACCCCCTTATCAAGGAGTCGGAGAAGATGGATTACAAGGATCTGCACGACGGCTTCGAGTCGATATCGCGCGACTTCCCGCTGCCCGAATACCGCATCACCGTCTGTCACGGCAAGATGAAACCCGAGGACAAGGAGGCCGCCATGGCGCAGTTCAAGCGCGGCGAGGCCGACATACTCATCGCCACCTCGGTCATAGAGGTGGGCGTAGACGTACCCAACGCCACGGTGATGGTCATCGAGTCGGCCGAGAGGTTCGGCCTGTCGCAACTGCACCAGCTGCGCGGACGCGTGGGGCGCGGCGACGGACAATCCTACTGCATACTGATGTCGGGCGACAAGCTCTCGCGCGAGGCCCGTTCGCGGCTCGATGCCATGTGTCAGACCAACGACGGCTTCCAGCTGGCCGAGCTCGACCTGAAACTGCGCGGCGCAGGCGACGTGCACGGCACGCAGCAGAGCGGCGAGGCGTTCGATCTGCGCATAGCCAACCTCGCCGCCGACACCCAGATCATGCAGCTCACGCGCGACGAGGCCGTCGCCCTGCTCGCGAAAGACCGCACCCTATCACTGCCCGAAAACAGCGGACTAAGGCGGCTCAAAGAGCGTTACGCCTCGCACGAGAAGATGGATTTCTCGCAGATTTCATAATAGGTTACTAAGAAAAAACGTTATATTTGCACCTGAAACTTTCAAGTATCTCGATATGGCACTTATCAGATGTAAGAAATGCGGCAATCTCGTATCGGACAAGGCCTCGGCCTGCCCGATCTGCGGCGAGGAGGTCGCCGCGGCAGCACCGGCCGCACCCAAGACACTCAACGATATTCTGGCCGAGCGCGGAGCAACGCCCGTCACACTCAACGACCGTCTGCAACAGCAGGGCGAAGCACAACCGGTGCAGCCCGCCGGACCTGCACAGCCGGCACGTCCTGTCGCACCCGAACGGGAGCCTGCACAGGAGGCTGTGCGCGAGAGCGTCAGCGAGCCTGCGCCTCAGCGTCCGACAGAGCCTGCACCTGCACGGAACGCAGTGCGCGACGAGCGGCCGCGCGTTATGCCCGTCGTCGAGCCGATTGTCAATACCGGTCGCTCGCACGACGATTACGACCGTCCGCGCAACGATTACGACCGCCGAGCCTACGACGACCGCCGCACCGATGACGGAGGCGCAGACTATCCCGCCGACAGCTATGCCGACAGCGAGGAGTTGGAGCGCATGCGCAAGTCTACGAAGGGCTACCGCATCGCGCTTGTCATACTGATACTTATCATTATCCCCCTTGCATTCTTCTTCACCAAATATGTCAACAAGGTGCGCGAGGTAGAGCGCAATGCCGAGCTGATAACCTCGGCCAAGCAGATGCTCGAAGAGGAGAACTCGCAGTTGGAGGCCGACGCACAGGATCTTGTGGCCGAGTTCGAGAACATGAAGATACAGAACGACACGATGCTGGTCAAGTATCAGCAGGCCACGGCCATGCTCGAACAGTTGCAGAAGGAGAAGACCTACAACTACAACCAGATCAACAAATACAAGCGCGAGCTGGCCACGTTGAAAGATGTCATGAAGGGCTACCTGCGGCAGATCGACTCGCTCAACAACATCAACAAACATCTGCAAGCCGAGAACATATCCTACAAGAAGGAGATCTCCACGGCGCAGCTGCGTGCCGACGTGGCCGAGGAGAAGGCCGAGGAGCTCAACAGCAAGGTGCGCATAGGCTCCGTAATACGCGCCCGCGGCATAGCGATGTCGCCGCTCAACGCCAAGAGCAAGTCGGTGTCGCGTGTCAGAAACGCCGAACGCCTGCGCGTCGACTTCGAGCTTACGGCCAACGAACTGGCCGAACCCGGGCAGAAGACCGTCTATGTACGAATCATATCGCCCGACGGCTATCTGCTCTCGCCCGACAACGTCATAACGTTCTCCTACGAGGGCGACGCGCTGCTGGCCTCGGCCGAGCGCACGGTCGACTACGAGAACAACGACGTGCCGGTCAGCATATTCTACGATTACAGCCGCAAGGGTCTTGCTGCCGGTACCTACAAGGTGCAGCTCTACACCGAGGGACGACTCATCGGCGAGAACGATATATACCTGAGATAGACCTTTTTCGTCAAAAGCGGCATTCTACTGCCGCCAATATGACTATTCGCCCCTATGGAACTTATCGTTGTTTCACAGGGGCGAATTTTATCTATATCGGACAAAATTCATTTCACGCAACAACCCGAAGATGAAATATGTTATGTTGCCCGCTCGCTGCACTCCACTCGAAATAATAAACCGCTGTCACTCCGAGGAGCCACAGGCGACGTGCGGTCGGGAGTGCAGTTACCAGCCGGAAAGTACCTTTGTCGGCAAAAAGAGAGATTCTCACGTCGCGTGCATAGTACGCTCCTCAGAATGACAGGGTGGGTATACCGTTCTTGCACATCGTTTCCAACCAGATTCTTCACTCCACCACGTTCCGTTCAGAATGACAGCATAGTGGAAGTCGACTACAAAGCACCGCCCCATTTTTCGTCAAAAGGCATTAGTTGCAACGCAACGCCGGAGCGAAGCGATGGGACGTACTGAGAGTACTTCCCATTGCTGAGCGACAAGGCGCGGAAGCAAATGATGCCTTTTCACGGAAAACCTCCAAAGCACCAGAACCGCCTTTTTCGTCAAAAGGCGTTAGTTGCAACGCAAACGATGTGAGGACGGATAGGCTGTACTTGGCGTACTGCCTATTCGGCCGAACGAGCGCGCGGAAGCAAATGACGACTTTTCATGGAAAAGATAAGGCAAAAGCGGTATTATACCACGCAAACGAAAAATGTCCGGACAGGTTGTACTAATCGTACTACCTGTTCGGACAGTTGAGTGCGCGGCAGTAGAATGCCGCTTTTCACGAAAAAGTCACAAAAATTACTCAGCGACAACCGAGAACTTCACGACAGCCTTCACCTCGCGGTGCAGCTTGACCGAAGCCTCGTAATCGCCCAGAGTCTTCACGGCGTCGACGGTGATAGCCTTGCGGTCTACCTCCACGCCCTTGGCAGCGAGTGCCTCGGCCAGGTCGGCAGCCGTAACGGCACCGAAGATCTTGTTCTCCTCGGCCTTGACGGCGATAGACAGAGTAAGGTTAGAGATGGTCTCGGCCAGAGCCTGAGCGTCGGCAAGGATCTTGGCGTCCTTGTGTGCGCGCTGACGCAGGTTCTCGGCCAGCACCTTCTTTGCAGATGCGGTAGCGGCCTTGGCCAAACCCTGAGGAATCAAGTAGTTGTTGGCATAACCCGGCTTCACGGCAACGATATCGTTGGCATAACCGAGATTCTCGACATCTTTGATAAGAATTACTTCCATAGTCTCTCCTCCTCTTTATTATTTCATACAATCTGTTACGAACGGCAGAATTGCGAGGTGACGGGCACGCTTAACGGCCTGAGCCACTTTCTTCTGGAACTTCTGCGAAGTACCCGTAAGACGACGGGGAAGGATCTTGCCCTGCTCGTTGAGGAACTTCTTCAAGAACTCGCCGTCCTTGTAGTCTACGTACTTGATGCCGAGCTTCTTGAAACGGCAGTACTTCTTCTTCTTGACATCTACCGATACGGGGTTGAGATAACGGATCTCAGATGCACCCTGCTGTGTATTCTCCTGTGCCATGGTTTACTCCTCCTGTGATTTGTTCGAAAGCTTGGCGCGACGCTTGGCAGAGTACTCTACGGCGTATTTGTCCTGCTTGAAAGTTAAGAAACGAATGATGCGCTCGTCGCGGCGGTACTGCGTTTCGAGCGTGTTGATGATCGAGCCCTCACCCGTGAACTCCATAAGGAAGTAGAAACCGGTGGTCTTCTTCTGAATCGGATACGCGAGCTTCTTCAAGCCCCAGTTCTCGAAATTCACGATCTGACCGCCGTTCTCGGTGATAACGCCCTGGAATTTGTCAGCTACCTCCTTTACCTGTACATCGGAAAGCACCGGCGTGACAATGAAAACGGTTTCGTAATTGTTCATAATTGTTTTTATTTAGTTTTTGCATTAAAGCCCACAAAGGTACGCATTTTTTTTCGAATACAAAAACTTGCCGCATTTTTTCGCCACACAATATATAAAAAAGATTATACTGCTTCGGATCAGGTCTATCTCAGTCCCGTCAGATCGACCTTATTGCATGTCGGCGCATCATTGCTTTTTGCGACGAACATGACCATATAAACCGGTGCATATACGATCCTGCCCTCGATGTGCGTATCGATTATCTCGGCCGCTTTTCCAAGAATAACAACGATGATTATGCCGTTTTTCCAAGAATTAAATGCGGTTATTCGGCCGTTTTTCCAAAAATATGGGAAATATAAATCTGTCCGCCCGAACGCCGCGAGTATGCACACGGACGGAGCAGATAGTCTGGCGGGGGACAGGATAGCGAGAGAAGTTTACATAATCACAAAAAAAATACGCCGCTCAAAGGCGGCGCATAATATCCGTGCAGAGTGTCAGAACTCCACCGTGGGAGCTGTGGCAGCACCCTCCTGAGCCTCGAACAGGGGCTTGCGGTCGAAGCCGAAGATGCCGGCGACAATGTTGGTCGGGAAGCGGCGTATCGACTGGTTGTAGGCACGCGCCACGTTGTTGTACTTTCTGCGCGCCTCGGCGATACGGTTCTCCGTACCCTCCAACTGCGACTGCAATTCCAGGAAGTTCTGGTTGGCTTTCAGATCGGGATAGCTCTCCGCAACGGCGATCAGGCGACCAAGAGCCGAGCCGACCTCGTTCTGCGCCTTCATATACTCGGCCATGGCTTCGGGTGTCAGCCCCTCGGCATCGATGTTGATCGAGGTGGCGCGGGTGCGGGCATCGGTCACAGCCTCGAAGGTCGACTGCTCGTGGGCGGCATAGCCCTTGACCGTGTTGACAAGGTTGGGAATCAGATCGGCACGACGCTGATACTGAGTCTCGACATTGGCCCACTCGGTCGTAACGCCCTCCTGCTTGCCGACCAGTCCGTTGTAAGATGCGATGCACCAGACGACCACTATGGCCACGATGCCCAAGATAATCCACAAAGTTTTGTTTTTCATATCACTGAATGTTTTAAATATTATTTACTTTATCATTGTTATTCCAAAACAGGCCGGACGTTCAGTCCATAGTTGCGGGAGTAACTATTCATTTTGTAAAAGCTGCTTCCGAAGTAGAGGCAGTAGGAGAGCCTCTTGAAGTCCTTGCAGGGTGTAGAACACCAATAGTAACCGACCTCTCCTGCATTGTAAAACGACGACCATATACGCGAACCGGCGGCAGGCAGAAAGATATGGTTGCCGTTGATCTTGCTTGTCACCTTATATCCGTTATGACCGTCTTGGTTAATCCATGTCCAAGTGCACTTGTCGATCAACTCCTGCATCTCCGCGTGCGTCGGCATGCGCCATGCGTCTCCCCAGTTGACGCGAGCAGCATCATAACGCGCCTTGCCTGCTATATCGCCGATGTTTTTGTTGTCGGTCTTGCTGTTTTTTTCATCATAAGCAGATTTTATGGCGGTCTGGCCCCAAGCAAAATAATATCCGTAGTCCGAGGGCATCTCAGCGCAGACATTGCAGGTAGCCCATTTCACGCTCAGACCTAAATCGACATAGTCGTGACCGTTGAGCGAGCCTGTGACCGATTGCGCATCACCGCGCGGGGCATCATCGATTGCGGATTGCAACTCTGCCGAGGACATGCGAGGATCGGCCGCAAAAGCGGCGGATACGGCAAAACCGAGAACGGCACATGCAACGGCGAACAAGCCGCTGAGAACTCTTCCACTTCGATCCGACAAAAGTTTTTTCATAATAAATTCAGTGTTAGTTCATACAAATCCTATTTATGTTTCACACCTCTCGGCCGCTTACCAGCGCGAGCCGGCACCGCCGCCGCCGAACGATCCGCCGCCGAAGCCGCCGCCGAAACCTCCCGAGCGGCCTCCGCCCATGCCGCCCATACCGCCGAGCCACCACAGGCCGCCGCCCATACCGCCGCCGCGGTCGTTGCGCGTGCGATCCTTTTTGGAGAATCCGCAGTTGGAGCAGAGGTATGTCTTTTCGACGATCTCATAGCCGCGGCCGCGCTCGACGACAACCGACGAGAGCAGTTTGAGCGTATGCTTGCCGCAGTTGGGGCACTTCGAACGCCGATATTCGGCCACGAGCACCGACACAACAGGCAGCAGCACGAAGATCAAGACGATGAGCAGAGGCAGCCACAGCGACCCCTCGCCGCCGGTGAAATCGTCGGTGCCGCCCAGATCCAACTCGCTGCCCGAGAGCAGCGTATCGACGGCCTCCATGCCCGACACCATGCCCTGCGAGTAGTCGCCCTCGCGGAAATAGGGCAACATGTATTTCATCTGTATGCGTTTGCTCAGCGCGTCGGTCAGCACACCTTCCAAGCCGTAACCCGTGACGAAGCGTATCTCGCGACGGTCGCGCACCAGCAGCACGCCTAAACCGTTGTCGTTGTCCTTGCGCCCCACGCCCCATTTGGAGAAGAGCTGCATGGCGAACGTGTAGACATCATCGCCGGCAATCTCGTCGACAGCCACCACGGCCACCTGCGCTATGGCACGGTGACGCAGCGAGTAACAGATCGAATCGATGCGCGCGACGGCCTCGGCCGAGAGTATGCCGTCGGGATTGGAGACGAAGCGGTAGCGATTGCTCTTCTGCACGTTCGGCACGGCATCGACGGTGTAGCCGCCCGCGGGCGAGGCCGCCGCAAGGCCGCAGCACGCCGCCAACAAACCGATGATCAATATAAAGACTCTTTTCATACTGCTTCAAAGTTACGCATTATTTTCCATAACACGCCTTTTGATCTGCAAAAATCGTGAAAAGCAACCCGAAGCGGCGCAAATCGGAACATCGCGGCAGTTTTTGACAGTCGCTGCGACATAATGTCATGCCGCAGAGAGGAGAAGAATCCGGTTGTGGCAGACAAGGCCGCACTGCTGTCACTCCGAGGAGCAACGCAGTTGCGACGTGGGAGTCTCGCCGAGCGGAAGCGTGTTTGGTGTGGGAGTTTGCCGACCAAAAGAGAGATTCTCACGTCGCGTGCAAGCACGCTCCTCAGAATGACAGAATGGGCATATCGGCCATGCACATTATCCCCAACCAGATTCTTCGTTTCACTCAGAATGACACCATGCTGTCACTCCGAGGAGCAACGCTGTTGCGACGTGGGAGTCTCGCCGGCCAAAAGAGTGATTCTCATGTCGCGGTCTATGACCGCTCCTCAGAATGACAGGCGGGCATATCGGCCACGCACATCGTCCCCAACCAGATTCTGCACTCCACTGCGTTACGTTCAGAATGACACCCTGCTGTCACTCCGAGGAGCCGCAGGCGACGTGGGAGTCTCGCGGTCGGGAGTGCTGTTTTGTGCGTGAGAGTTTGCCGGCCAAAAGAGAGATTCTCACGTCGCGGTCTATGACCGCTCCTCAGAATGACAGAATGGGCATATCGGCCACGCACATCGCCCCCAACCAGATTCTTCGTTTCACTCAGAATGACACCATGCTGTCACTCCGAGGGAGGGTGCATACCCGACCGTGGGAGTCTCGCGGTCGGAAGCACGTTTGTCGGGCGGGGATTTATCGGGTAAAAGAGAGATTCTCACGTCGCGTGAAAGCACGCTCCTCAGAATGACAGGCGGGCATATCGGCCACGCACATCGTCCCCAACCAGATTCTTCACTCCACTGCGTTACGTTCAGAATGACAGACAATGGGAATAGTCTCCAAAGAATTATGCGCTAATTTTTCGTCAAAAGCGGTTAGTTGCAACGCAAACGATGTGAGGACGGATAGGCTGTACTTGACGTACTGCCTATTCGGACGAACGAGTGCGCGAAAGCAAATGACCGCTTTTCACGGAAAACCTCCAAAGAACCACAACCTAATTTTTCGTCAAAAGCGGTATTATGCAACGCGACGACAGAGCGAGACGATGGGCTGTACTGATCGTACTGCCCATTGGCGAGCGACGAGGAGCGGCAACAGAATGCCGCTTTTCACGGAAAATTCCTTATCTTTGTAGTAACTTTGGAGATTGCCATGATAAGAAGAGTATACCATATAATGATATTGTGCTGCGCCCTGTGCTGGGCGGCCACAGATGCTGCGGCACAGGTGTGCTGGGAGTCGCTCGATGTATCGCGGCAGCGCAAGACACTCGCTTCGCGCTCACTCCATGCTTCGGTGCGGCAGCTCTGCCAGACGGAGTGCGAGTGCGACACGCAGACGGCGGACGAGGCCGTAGCGCAGATGACGGCCAAATGCAAGGATCGCTATCGCGCGGCATTATATATCGATCTGTACGACCGTCTGCACGAGTTGCGCAGAGTCGATGCCGCCACAGATGCCATGATCATGCAGCTGCATGCCGAGGCACTGCTGACGCGATTGGAGTATGACAACGATATCGGAAGGATATGCCGCTGGGGCTACACCCTCGCCAAACACTATCTCCGTGCGGGAGGCGCGGAGGCTTTCGACGAGGATCTGCGTAAAGCCTTAGGTCGGTGCGCGAAAAAGCACTCGCAGAGCCATCGGCAGCTGAGCGAGTGCGTGCACACGGCAATCGGTTCGTTGGAGGCTGCCGGAAAAGCGATACCCGATGCCACCGAGCCGCGGCGTGCGGCAACGGGATTCGTGGACATCACCCGACAGGAGTATGCGGCCGAGAGAGCCACGGCACGGAGGCTGACGATGCCGGCCGAGACGCAGCGGCCGCAGAGCGGCATATACGGCGAACTGCTGTGGCGCGACGGCGTTTGCTGCCGCAAGATCGACATCTCGCGGCCGGACGTGGAGGCCGTGGCATGCAACACCCATTCGGGCGACTGCATCGTGCTGACAGGCAGCGACGGCGTGGGAGTCACGCTGCCGGTGCCCGTAGAGATGGCTCCGGAGGGCATGTTGTACGCGCTCGGGCACGAAGCGATCGTCGCTGCCGTCATATCGGCCGAGGCGACGGTGGAGATGATAGGCGCGGCCGCCCTGCCCGAGGGGGAGTTGTTGCAGATGAAGTGTTGCGACGAGTCGGTAAGCGTAGAGGTGGCGACCGCGAACGGAAAGAGATATTATCAATGGCGGCCGTCGATGTAAAGCACGGAGCGCGCACAGCAACAGAGATCATGCTTGACGATTTTCTGACATACCTGTCGGCCGAACGCCGTTACTCGCCTCTGACGGTCGGCAACTACCGCCGCGACATAGGCTGCTTCATGAAGTGGCTCGGGGTGGACGACAAGAAGTTCGATCCCGATGCCATACGCCGCGAGGACGTGCAGGAGTGGATCATGTCGCTCTCGGAGTCGGGGCGACTCGGGGCGGCCACGATCAACTGCAAGGTGGCCTCGCTGCGCGCCCTGTGGCACTGGCTGCTGCGCACGGGACGCGTCGAGCGCGACGTAATGAACGGCGTGGCACTGCTCAAAGCTCCGCACCGCCTGCCCAAGTTCGTGCCCGAGACGCGCATGGAGCAGGTGCTCGACGACCTGCGCGACGACATTGCGAGCGGGGATTTCGAGCGGGTACGCAATGCCCTGATCATCGTATTGTTCTACTGCTGCGGCGTGCGTCTGTCGGAGCTTGTGGGGGCGGATTTCGGCGATCTGTCGGACGACATGTCGCTGCTGAAAGTGCACGGAAAGGGCAACAAGGAGCGCATGGTGCCGATATTTCACGGAGTCGTTCCGCTGATAAAACGTTACATGGAGGCTGCAAGGTTGCAAAATATTTGCATATCTGCGAAAAAAGCACTATTTTTAACAAGGCAAGCAGACCGCATGACGCAGCGCACGGTGCAGCGCATCGTCGGCCGCGTATTGTTGCAGGCCGGAGTGAACGGCAAGAAGAGTCCGCACGTATTGCGGCACACCTTCGCCACACACCTGCTCAACGAGGGCACCGATCTGAGGGAGATACAGGAGCTTATGGGACACAGCTCCCTGCAATCGACGCAGATCTACACCCACAACAACATAGCCAAGCTCAAGCAGGTCTACTCGATGGCACACCCGCGTTGCAGCCGAGAGGTGGCAGCGGCCGAGCACGACGACGGAAGATAACGGATCCCCCGCAAAAGGGACCCGACATTATATTAACTAATATTTTTGGCCTATGAATGTACGGATTCAATCAGTGAAATTCGATGCGGACAAGCGTCTTATCGAGTTTATTCAGAAGAAAATGGATCGGTTGGATCGCTTTGTCGAGCGGTCTGACGGTGCAGATGTCGTGCTCCGGCTGGATCACGACCAGGAGAGGGGCAACAAGGTTGCGGTTATCAATCTTCGCATTCCGGGCAACGACATACATGTCGAGGAGCGCGCCCGCACATTCGAAGAGGCTGTGGACAAGGCTCTCGACATTGTCAAGAGACAGATCGAGAAGGTCAAGGCAATGTAGTTATTGCATATAATATCTTACGTGGAGTGTGCCGAAATTAATATTTCGGCACACTCCTTTTAATGTGCGGCGGCCGAAGAGATGAAAAAAGGTTCGGCCTAAAATTCCGGTGGAGGGGAAAAGGAGATCGGCAAAAAGAGATTCTCGCGGTCGGGAGTGCTGTTTTGTGCGTGAGAGTTTGTTGACCAAAACAGAGATTCTCACGTCGCAGTCATTCGACTGCTCCTCAGAATGAAAACAAACGTCGACCACAGAGCGACGGCTTACGCCGTTATATAATTCTGACCCCACCCCAAACCCCTCCCTCGGGAGGGGATTTTGTCGCGCGATTTATCGCGCTCCATGTGGGGCGTTGCAGACTCCATTACGCGTCCCGTGGTGGGGTGTTGATAGGTAACATGTCATTCTGAGGAGCAGTCGAATGACTGCGACGTGAGAATCTCTCTTTTGCCGATCTCCTTTTCCCCTCCACCGTAATTTAAGACTGTGCCTGAAAAAATCGGCGATCGGCATTGATTATTTCCGATTGTTGACTAATTTTGCAAACGATTAATCGATCGACCCTATGAAACGACAGTTATCGGCCGTCCTGCTCTCCGCGGCCCTGCTTTCGGCGGGGTGGCTCGGGGTGACTGGCTTCACGCTGCTTGCAGCACTCGTGCCGCTTTTGAGCCTCAGCGAGAGCTACGATTCCTCGCGCCGCTCGTGGTGGAAAATGTGCGGCTGGGCATCGCTGACATTCGTTCTGTGGAATGCGGCCACCATCTGGTGGGTGTGGATAGCCTCGCCGCTGGGACCGATCGTGGCCACGATAGTATCAACGTTTTGGAATCTCGTGGCTTTCATGACCTATCACTACGTCTCCAAGCGCGCTGCGCGTTCGCTGGCCTACACAGTTTTAGTGACGTTGTGGATCGCCACCGAGTATATCTACTACTCGGCGCAGGTGATGTCGTTCCCGTGGCTGCTTCTCGGGCACGGCTTCTCGGGCGATGTGTGGGCCGTGCAGTGGTATGAATATACGGGTGTCTTCGGCGGCACGCTGTGGGTACTGCTGGCCAATATCGCCATATTCGAGGCTCTGCGCCGCCGCACTGTAAGGCGCATGGCGACGGCTGCGGCGACGGTGCTGCTGCCCGTGATCGTCTCGGCTGTAATATATCTCACGTACAAACCCTCGGAGCAGAGCGTGACCGTATCGGTCATACAGCCTAACATACCGTGCTACGAGAAGTTCGACCGCGAGCACGAGCACGACAACTTCGAGGGCATCGTATCGCTGCTGCGCGAGGTGCCGCCCCAAGCCGCATTCGCACTGCTGCCCGAGACGGCCATCACCTACCGCATCTGCGAGGGCGAACGCTCGTCGGTGGTGGACTACCTGACCATGAGCGTCTTCAACCGCTCCAATTCGGGCACGAGCATCATATCGGGTGCCACGACCACACGTTACTATAACTCCGGCGAGCAGACCATAACGGCGCGCAGCGACGGCGAACGCTTCTACGACCACTTCAATTCGGCGTTGCTGATCGATCCGCGCGGCATCGTGGACATCTACCACAAGGGGCGGCTTCTGATCGGTGTCGAGGCACTGCCGCTGAGAGGGTTGTGGGATATATTGGGTGTCGATCTGGGCGGCATATCCGGTCAGTTGGGCTGGGGCACCGAGTACAAGACATTCGCCAGCCGCGGTGTGAAGATGGGCCCCGCCATCTGCTACGAGGGTCTCTATTCGGACTACTTCGCAGGCTTCGTGCGCGAGGGTGCCGAGGTTATGGGCGTGATATCCAACGACGGCTGGTGGGGCGATACGCCCGGCCACAAGCGTCTGTTCGACTTCTGCCGGCTGCGTGCCATAGAGACGCGCCGCGCCATAGCCCGCAGTGCCAACACGGGCAAGTCGGGCTTCATAACGCCGCGGGGCGAGGTCGTCGAGTCGATGGGCTGGGACCGGCGCGGCGTGATGACGCAGGAGATAGAGGTGCGTCACGACAAGACGGCATACGTCGTCTACGGCGACTGGGTGGCACGCACCTCGTCGCTCGTGGCACTGCTGTCGCTGCTGTACTACATGGCCTACCGTGTGCGAAAACGCAATCACTTAGTCGAATAAACCGCATTAAATCAATAATATGAACTACTCTCAGACTCTCGAATTTCTGTTCACGTCGATGCCTTCGTTCCAACAGGTCGGAAGCGATGCCTACAAACCGGGGTTGGAGCGTATAGCCGAGTTTTGCCGTCATCTGGGCAACCCCCAGCGCAACTACTATACGATCCATGTGGCCGGCACCAACGGCAAAGGCTCGGTGGCGCACATGCTCGCCTCGATTCTCGAACAGGCGGGCTATCGCACGGGACTGTACACCTCGCCCCATCTGGTCGACTTCCGCGAGCGCATCAGCGTCGACAACGAGATCATACCCAAGCAGAAGATAGTCAACTTCGTCGACAAGCATCAGGCCAAGATGCAGGAGCTGGATCTGTCGTTCTTCGAGATGACCACGGCCCTGGCCTTCGACTACTTCGCCCAGTGCGACGTGGAGGTGGCCGTCATTGAGACGGGTTTGGGAGGACGGCTCGATGCCACCAACATCATCACGCCCATACTCAGCATCGTAACGAACGTGGGCATGGAGCATACGGCACTGCTGGGCGATACCATCGGGAAGATCGCCGCGGAGAAGGCCGGCATCGTCAAGAAGAGCATACCGCTGCTGCTGGGCGAGTCGGACGAGCGTTACAACGCCGTGTTCGAGGCGGCTGCCGAGCGCGTACACTCGCGCATAGTCTATGCCGAGGAGCGTTTCCGCTGCGACGGTGTCGGCTGCACGGGTGCCCAGACGCAGCGTTTCGACATGCGCCGCCTGCGCGACGACTCGCCATACGAGTTGGAAATCGACCTTCTGGGCGACTATCAGCGTCACAACATCGTCACCGTCTGTGCCGCAGCCGACCTGCTGCACGAGGAGACCCCGCTGACCATATCGCGCCGCGCATTCCGCGAGGGTCTGGCCTATGCGGCGCGCCACACGCACCTGTGCGGCCGCTGGCAGATAGTCTCACGCGAGCCGTTTACCGTCTGCGACACGGGGCATAACGCCCACGGACTGAAATATGTGGCCGCACAGCTGGCGGCACTGCCCTGCAAGGAGTTGTATTGCATCATGGGGTTCGCCAAGGACAAGGATCTGACGGCCGTCATGCCGCTGCTGCCGAGCCGCGCGCACTATATCTTCACGCGGGCATCGGTCGACCGCGCCCGTGCCGCCGAAGATATCGTCGCCGAGGCCGAAAAGGCCGGCTTGCAGTGCCGGACGGCACCGTCGGTCGCCGAGGCCGTCGCTCTGGCACGCAGCCTTGCCGCAGCCGACGATGCCATATTCGTCGGCGGCAGCACCTTCGTAGTGGCCGACTTCTTGGCTTCGGAGAAGATAGTGAAATAGACTATCGGTATCCAGACCGATAAGATAGGGGCTGTCTGAGGTTTGTCGGACAGCCCCTGTTGCTATGAATACGTCTGTATTTTGCATTTCTTAGGGATACTCTGTCACTCCGAGGAGCAACGCAGTTGCGACGTGGGAGTCTCGCAGGTGGGAGTGCGGTTGTGTGCCCATTGGTGCACATGCCGACCAAGAGAGAGATTCTCACGTCGGACGTTCCGTCCTCCTCAGAATGACAGGACGTGTTTATCTTCCCCAACCGGATTCTTCACTGCGCGTTGCTCCGTTCAGAATGACAGAACGGTGGAAATAGTTTCCAAAGAATTATGCGCCTTTTTTTCGTCAAAAGCGGTATTATGCAACGCGTAACGAACATTGGGCGGACGGGTTGTACTTGACGTACTACCCTGTCGGACAATGGAGCGAGCGGAAGCAGAATGCCGCTTTTCACGAAAAAAAGAGTATCTTTGTAGTATGATAAAGTACACTACGGCCACACTCGACAACGGACTTACAGTTGCCGTCAACCGCGACAGGTCGTCGAAGTTAGCGGCGGTCAATATATTATATAAGGTGGGGGCGCGCAACGAGGATTCAGAGCACACGGGATTCGCTCATCTGTTCGAGCATCTGATGTTCAGGGGTACGCGCAGTGTGCCCGACTTCGATGTGCCGGTACAGATGGCCTGCGGCGAGAACAACGCCTTCACAAACAACGACTACACAGATTTCTATATCACCCTCCCCAAGGAGAATGTTCAGACGGCACTGTGGCTCGAAAGCGACCGCATGCGCAACCTCGACATAAGTGTCGAGGCGTGCCGCACGGAGAAGATGGTGGTGATCGAGGAGTTCAAGCAGCGTTATCTCAACCAGCCCTACGGCGACGAGAACATGCTGCTGCGCGGACTTTGCTACAAGGTGCACCCCTATCGCTGGTCGACCATAGGCATCTCGCCCGAGCATATCGAGCGCGCCACGCTCGATGAGGTGCGCGCATTCTACGACCGTTACTACCAGCCCTCGCAGGCCATACTATCGATCTCGGCCGATATCGACGAGCAGCAGATGATAGCGTTGGCGGACAAGTGGTTCGGTCATATCGCCGACAGGCCGCACGCGGCCGCAGCAATAGCGCAGGAGCCCGAGCAGACTGCCCCGCGCCGTCTTGTGGCGGAGCGCGACGTGCCGGCAACGAATGTGACCATAGCATTCCACATGGGCGACCGCCTCTCGCGCGACTTTTTCCTGGGAGACATGACCTCCGACCTGCTGGCCGGCGGCGACTCGTCGCGTCTGGTGGCGCGACTGGTCAAGGAGCGCAGACTCTTTTCGAGCGTCAACGCATATATCCTCGGCAGCCTCGATGCCGGTCTGTTCATATTCAAGGGGCAGCTCATGCCCTCGGCCACGGAGCAGCAGGCCGAGGAGGCCCTGTGGGCGGAGATGCGCGATCTGATGGAGGGACGCATCTCGGATTACGAAATGGAGAAGGTCAAAAACAAGTTCGAGGCCAACGCGCTGATGGGCGAGATGAACGTCATGAACAAGGCCATGAATCTGGGCTTCTATGCCATGACGGGCGACATTGCGCTGATCAACCGCGAGATAGATATATACCGCTCGCTCACGCGTCAGGCCGTAGCCGACTTCTGCCGCCGCACGTTCCGGCCGGAAAACTCCTCGACACTCGTCTACCGTGCCACCGGACGCGACAACCGAACCGCACAACAGCCATGAAAAATAACGATATACACAATTACGTACCACAACAGCCACCTCTTGTCACGCCCCGCAGCGTAGATATGCCCGAGGCCGCATGCCGCACGCTCGGCAACGGCGTGAGGATATACACGCTCGCCGCGGACGACTTCGAGGTGGTTCGCATGACGCTTGTCGTACACGCCGGCACCTCCATGCAGCACAAACCCTTCTCGGCATCGGCCACAGCCAACATGCTGAGCGAGGGCACCGCCGCGCTGTCGGCACAGCAGATAGCCGAGCGGCTCGACTACTACGGATCGTGGTTCGACGTCAACATCGACCGCGACTACGTCTACATCACCTTCTGCTCGCTGACAAAGTTTTTTGCCCGGACGGCCGAGGTGGCCGAGCAGGTGATTCTCTATCCGACATTCCCCGAGAGGGAGGTTGCGGCCTACTGTGCCAAGCGCCGCCAGCAGCTGGCCGTCGAACGCCGCAAGGTCGACACCATAGCGCGCGAGGCCTTCGCCCGTGCGACATTCGGCCAGAGGCACCCCTACGGCATATCCTCCGACGAGAGGCTTTACGACGATCTGCGCCGCGACGATCTGGCGGAGTTGTACAGAAGGTTGTATGTGGCCGAAAACTGCTTCGTCGTTTGCAGCGGCCGCATCGACGAGGAGGTGCTCTCGATCGTCGGCCGCATAGCCGGGCAGATACCCTCGGCCTCGGCGGTATGGCAGCCGACATTCCCGCCGTGCGTCACGACGCACTCCCTGCGTATCGGGCATAAACCGGCCGTGCAGTCGGCCATACGCATCGGCCGCCTGCTGTTCGACCGCCGCCACGAAGATTTCGTCGGCATGCAGGTGGTGGCCACCGTGCTCGGCGGGTATTTCGGTTCGCGGCTCATGCAAAATCTGCGCGCCCGCAACGGCTACACCTACGGCGTCATGGCCGCCATGGTCAACTTCGATCGCGAGGGCTATCTGGCCATAGCCGCGCAGGTGGCATCGGAGCATACCGAAGATGCGCTGCGCGAAATATACGCCGAGATCGAACGGCTGCGCAGCGAACCCGTGTCGGAAGAGGAGCTGCAACTGGTCCGCAATATGATGATCGGCGAGATGCTGCGCATACTCGACGGCCCGTTCGGCATAGCCGATGTTACCATCGAGAACATCTTGTGCGGCATGGGCAGCGATGCCACCTCGCAGACGGTCGAGCGTATCCTCGCCACCACGCCCGACGAGGTAATGCGCCTCTCACGCCGCTATCTGCGCCGCGAGGATCTGATCGAGGTGGTCGTGGGCTGATGCCGTGACAGCACCGCTTCCGACAATTGCATACGCTCCTCAGAGTGACGCAGGAGGCATATCGTCATAGCGCATTGTCCCCAACCAGATTCTTGACTGCACTACATTCGTTCTGTTTAGAATGATTCACACGGCATGTCATGTCGAACAAAGTGAGACATCTGTGGAAGACAAGGATTATCGTAAGAATATGACTACGGAAATAATCTGTACAGATTTCGCGCTCGCGCTCGAAATGACATGGCTCTGTCACTCCGAGGGAGGGCGCACGCCCGACCGTGGGAGTCTCGCAGGCGGGAGCGCGTTTGTCGGGAGGTAGTTTGTCGCCAAAATAGAGATTCTCACGTCGCGGCCGATAGCCGCTCCTCAGAATGACAGAGTGGGCTTATCGACAATGCACATATACCCCAACCAGATTCTTGACCTGCGGTCTTCCTCCTTCGCGTCTCGGCAGAAGAAGTAAACTTCTTCTGCTCTCGACTTGGCATCGGTTCACTTCACTACGTTACGCTCAGAATGACATTGTGGGGTGGTAATAGTCTCCAAAGAATTATGCGCCACTTTTTCGTCAAAATGCCGCAGATGCAACGCAACGACAGAGTGAAACGATGGGCTGTACTCGATGTACTGCCCATTGTCGAACGACAAGGAGCGGAAGCAGATGCGGTGTTTTCACGGAAAACTTCCAAAGCACCACAACCGTTTTTTTTCGTCAAAAGCGGTATTATGCAACGCGCAGCGAACATTGGGCGGACGGGTTGTACTTGACGTACTACCCGTTCGGACAATGGAGCGAGCGGCAGCAGAATGCCGCTTTTCACG
>JAGBFA010000010.1 GCA_017936685.1 Alistipes sp. | reverse complement strand
TGTATGTGGTCGATATGCCCACTCTGTCATTCTGAACGAAGCTATGCGGAGTGAAGAATCTGTGCGCGACATGCCCACTGTCCTGTCATTCTGAGGAGCGATTGAAAATCGCGACGTGAGAATCTCTGTTTCGGGCGACAAACCCCGTTCGGCAAATGCGCTCCCGACGGCGAGACTCCCACGTCGCCTGCGGCTCCTCGGAGTGACAGTCTGGTGGTCATATCGTCCACAGATGTTTCGCTCCGCTCAACATGACATTCCGCGTATCAAAGTCAATGTCGAAATAAATTTGGCATTGCCCTCGCTTATTCGTACTTTGTCTGCGCCGAAGATACTTCGCCTCGGAAAAAATGCAAGCAAGCTTGCTTTTTTCTCTCGGCTTATTCGTATCTTTGCATAGAGCAAACAGAGCGGGCAACGATGAAGATAGGTTTGATATCCGATACGCACGGGACCTTCGACGAGGTGTTGGAGCAGTTTCTCGCGCCGGTCGATGAGATATGGCATGCGGGCGACATAGGCTCGGTGGAGCTGGCCGACCGCATTGCGGCATTCCGGCCTCTGCGCGCCGTGTGGGGCAATATCGATCCGAGTGCCATGCACCGCATCTACGATCGGTATGCCTGCTTCAAGGCAGGTGACGTGCAGGTGCTTATGACCCACATAGGCGGCTGGCCGCGCCACTATGCCCCCGGGGCAGTGGAGCGCATACAGGCCGTGCGTCCCAAGATATTCGTCGCGGGGCACTCGCACATATTGCGTGTGATGTACGATCCGGTCTACGATCTGCTGCATATCAACCCCGGTGCCGCCGGCAACTACGGTTTTCACAAAGTGCGCACGGCCGTCAGGTTCGACATCGACGGCGGTGAGATAAAAAATATGGAGATAGGCGAGTGGCCGCGGCTCAAAGATTGCTTATAGAGGCTCGGAACATGGTCAAGATATTGATTGATATAAATAACAGACTGATATGAAACGGCTTATACTTCTTGTGTTGATGACTGCGTTTGCAGTGGCAGGCCTTGCGGCTCAACCTAAATACGAGGTCTCTGTGACGACCTTCCGATTCGCCGATCGCGACGGCCAGCAGCTGATGCTCGACCGCTACACCTCGCCCTCGACCGAGGGTATGCGCCCCTGTATGATCTTCGTCTTCGGCGGAGGCTTCGCCGGCGGCGAGCGCAATTGGGAAACGTATATCCCGTATTACGACTTTTTAGCCGGCAATGGCATCGACGTGGTGGCTATCGACTACCGTCTCGGCCTGAAAGATGTCGACCCTGCCGCTGTGGGCGATATAAAGGCCATGATCGGCATCATGAAACGGGCCGTCGACATGGCTGTCGAGGATCTCTATTCGGCTACGTTGTTTGTGCTCGACCATGCCGCGGAGTGGCAGATCGATACTCGCCGTATCATGATCAGCGGATCGAGTGCCGGTGCCATCACCGTATTGCAGGCCGAGAACGGCATCTGCAACTCCTCGGCGGCCGCCTCGGTGCTGCCTGCCGACTTCCGCTACGCCGGTGTGGTGTCGTGTGCCGGTGCCATATTCTCCACCTCGGGCAAACCTCACTGGGACAAGGCCCCTGCACCTATGCTGCTCTTCCATGGCGATGCCGACAGCAATGTCCCCTATAAGAAGGCGTCGCTGATGGGTGTCGGCTATTACGGTTCGCAGATCATCGCGCGCCAGCTGGACAAGCTCTCGTCACCATATTACTTCTATTCCGCCCGGTGCGTCGACCACTCTTTGGCCGTCACGCCGCTTGAAGACCAGCTCGATCTGATCCTGCAATTCATCAACGAATATGTCTTTTCGGAGCGTCGCTTGCGCATTACGGCCGATGTGGAGAGCCTCGGCGGCAGCCGCTGCAAGACGCATTTCTCCATAAAGGACTATCTGCGCACCAACTACGCCGAGTAGCCGGACGATGCCGCGGCCTGTCGTTCGGAGTGCGAATCTGTGCGCGATTATTTCCACTTTGTCATTCTGAGGAGCGATTGAAAATCTCGACGAGAGAATCTCTCTTTCGGCCGGCAACTGCTCTTCCGACCGCGAGACTCCCACGTCGCCTGCGGCTCCTCGGAGTGACAGAGCGGTTTTGTCTTCCCCAACCAGATTCTTCGTTGCACTCAGAATGACAGACAACCGTTCCACGCCCCACATGGAGCGCGATAAATCGCGCGACCAAAGCCCCTCCCGAGGGAGGGGTTGGGGTGGGGTCAGAATTATATAACGGCGCAAGCCGTCGCTTCATGGTCGGCAATGGTTTTATCTTTTTCGCGAATAACTATTCGTCGTCCAGAACCCTGAACGCATCTTTGTAGAGCCCGCAGATGGGGCATGTCCAGTCTTCGGGTATATCCTCGAAGGGTGTGCCGGGCGCGATGCCGGTCTCGGGGTCTCCCTTAGCGGGATCGTAGATGTAGTCGCAAGCTGTGCAAATGTACTTTTTCATAGTGGTATCAATTATAAATCCAGATATATACGTTGAGATATGTGGCAAAGGCCAGCCACAGGGCATAGGGGACGAACAGCAGCGATGCCAGCGTGCTGCGCGGCAGCGTGACGGTGATATATACGGCCACCAAAAAGTCGAGCACCACGATGTCGAGCAGTCCCAGTATGGGCGAGCGGCACGTAAAGAAGAGTATGCTCCATGCCAGATTTGCGGCAAGCTGCGCGCCCCACAGCCATGTTATGCGGCGATAGCCCAGCGACAGCAGTCTGCCTAACGATATGCCCATGCAGATGTATATCAACGTCCAGGCTATGGGAAAAGCCGCATCGGGAGGTGTCAGTGCCGGCTTGTCGAGCGTCGGATACCACTCGACGATGGCCGAGTGTTGCAGTATGCCCGAGAGTGCGCCGACGGCGAAACATACGAGTGTCGGGACGACGTAATATGCTATCTTTTTCATAGGATTCCCCGTTTTGCTTTCCGACCGGACGGCAGGTGCGGGCTGCCCCGATCTACCGCTTGGGCAATCATATATCGTACCAAAGAGGTGCTGCCGCACGAAAGCGCACTTGTCGCCGCGAAAGCGAGATTCTCACGTCGCGGCCGATGGCCGCAGAACCAATGCCGACCACCGAAGCGACGGCTTACGCCGTTATATAATTCTGACCCCACCCCAACCCCTCCCTCGGGAGGGGCTTTTGTCGCGCGATATATCGCGCTCCATGTGGGGCGTGGATAGGTTGTCTGTCACTCCGAGGAGCCGCAGGCGACGTGGGAGTCTCGCGGTCGAAAGTGCGTTTGTCGGGCAGGAGTTTGCTGACCAAGAGAGAGATTCTCACGTCGCGGCAGTGCCGCTCCTCAGAATGACATGACAATGGATATAGTTTCCAAAGAATTATGCGCCAATTTTTCGTCAAAAGCGGTATTATGCCACGCGACGACGGAGTGAGACGATGGGCTGTACTGATTGTACTGCCCATTGGCGAGCGACGAGGAGCGGCAGCAGAATGCCGCTTTTCACGAAAAATAATGTATCTTTGCGGCAAACAAACCGAATGGATTATGTCGCGTAAAAGACGAGATTACCCCTTGATAGAGGGGCTGAAAATAACGACGCTCGCAGCAGAGGGCAAAGCTATGGGGCGAGCCGAGGAGATGGTGGTGTTCGTGCCGATGACCGTGCCGGGAGATGTGGTGGACGTGCAGATATGCAAGAAACACCGACGCTACATGGAGGGCCGCGTGGTGAGGTTCGTCGAGAAATCACCGCTGCGCACCGAGCCGTTCTGTGCACACTTCGGCGTATGCGGCGGCTGCAAGTGGCAGAACCTGCCCTACGAGGAGCAGCTGCGGCAGAAGACCGCGCAGGTGCGCGACCAGCTCACGCGCATAGGCCGCATAGAGCTGCCCGAGGTCAGGCCGTGTCTGGGGTCGGCACAGACGCAGTTCTATCGCAATAAGCTCGAATTTACATTCGCTGACCGCCGCTGGCTGACCTACGAGGAGATAGCCGCGGGCGGCGACATAGAGTCGGCTCCGGCTCTGGGATTCCACATACCGGGCTGCTTCGACAAGGTTCTCGACATAGACAAGTGCTGGTTGCAGGCCGACATATCGAACCGCATACGACTGGAAACCAAGCGTTTCTGCATCGACAACGGCTATACATTCCACAATGCCCGCGCCCACGAGGGACTGATGCGCACAATCATCATACGCACGGCCTCGACGGGCGAGGTGATGGTGATCGTGGTGTTCAACGAGAATGACCGGGCGAAGATCGAGGCTCTGATGAACCATCTGGGCGACGCGTTCCCCGAGATCACCTCGCTCATCTACATGATAAACGACAAGTGGAACGACTCGTTGGGCGACCGCGAGCCGATATGCTTCCGCGGCAAGGATCATATCATCGAACGCATGGAGGGCTTGCAGTTCAAGGTGGGTCCCAAGTCGTTCTACCAGACCAACTCGGCACAGGCCTACGAGCTCTACAAGGTGGCGCGCGAGGCGGCCGATCTGAGTGGTGACGAGATACTCTACGACCTCTACACCGGCACGGGCACCATCGCCAACTTCTGCGCCCGCAGAGCGCGCAAGGTGGTGGGCATAGAGTATGTGGCCGAGGCCATTGAGGACGCACGCGTCAACTCTGCTCTCAACGGCATCGACAACACCACCTTCTATGCCGGCGACATGAAAGATGTGCTGTCGGACGAGTTCGTCGAGCGCAACGGCCGCCCCGACGTTGTGATCCTCGACCCGCCGCGTGCAGGCGTCGACGAGCCGGTCATCGAGGTGATCAAGCGCGCCGCACCGCGCAGGATAGTCTACGTGAGCTGCAACCCTGCCACGCAGGCGCGCGACCTTGCGCTGCTGGACGACATGTATCGCGTGGAGACGGTGCAGCCCGTCGACATGTTCCCCCACACCCACCATGTGGAGAATGTCGTAAAATTGGTTCGGCGGCAGGCGTAGCGGCCGAAGAGGCCTGCGGCAGGGCATCTGACAGCCGCGGCAGAACTTATGCGGAAGACACGACCTTGCGATAGTGTCTCCGCTTTTTTGTGCATATCGGCCGGTGGCGGCAGTCAATAATCGGTGCGGTAAGACGCATTATCGGAAAAATATCGTTATTTTTGTAAAAATTTACGATCATGAACATAGCTCGATTGGTATTCAACCCTCTGATGGAGAATACATATATATTGTGGGACGCGACGGCGGAGTGCATCATCGTCGATGCCGGCGCATTCTCCGAGCGCGAGAACACCCTGTTGGAGGAGTTCATCGCCCGACACTCGCTGCGCCCGGTAAAGGTGGTGGCCACCCACGGACACTTCGACCATACGATGGGCGTGGGCTTCGTCAAGGAGCGTTACGGCGTGGAGTTCGTATGCTCGGCCAAGGATAACTTTCTCATCGAGAACGCCGCGACCAGTGCCGGCATATTCGGTGTCAAGACCGGTGCCATACCCCTGCCCGACACGGACATCGACACGCTGGAAGAGTTGCGCTTCGGAGAGACCTCGCTTCGCATAATCCCCACACCCGGACACACGCCCGGCCACGTCTCGCTCTACGAGCCGCAGTCGAAGATAGTGCTGACGGGCGATACGCTCTTTCGCGAGAGCATAGGCCGCACCGATCTGCCGGGCGGCGACTACTCGTGGATCATGCGCTCGATAATCGACCGGCTGCTGCCCTTGGGCGACGAGGTGAAGATCTACCCCGGCCACGGCGAGGAGAGCGACATCGGCCACGAATCGCTCTACAATCCCTTCGTCACGGAGGTTTTGAACAACGAAATCAACTATAAAAACTAAACCGCGATGCGCATAGACATATTGACCGTAGTGCCCGAGCTGCTCACTTCGCCGCTCAACGAATCGATCCTGCGGCGCGCCCAGCAGGCCGGACACGCCGAGATACACGTGCACAACCTGCGCGACTATACCGACGACCGCCGGCGCACGGTCGACGACTACCCCTTCGGCGGCGAAGCGGGCATGGTGATGAAGATCGAGCCGGTGTGGCGGTGCATATCGCTGCTGAAATCGCAGCGCGACTACGACGAGATCATCTACGTCTCGCCCGACGGCGTGCGTTACGACCAGCACGAGGCCAACCGCCTGTCGCTGATGCAGAACGTGATGATCCTCTGCGGCCACTACAAGGGCATCGACCACCGCATACGCGAGCACCTCATAACGCGCGAGATATCCATCGGCGACTATGTGCTTACGGGCGGCGAGCTGGCCGCATGCGTCATAGCCGATTCGATCGTGCGCATCATACCCGGAGCCATCGGCGACGAGGAGTCGGCGCTGACCGACTGCTTCCAGGACAACCTGCTGGCACCGCCCGTCTACACCCGCCCTGCGGAGTTCAACGGCTGGCGCGTGCCCGACGTACTCACCTCGGGCAACTTCGCCGAGATAGAACGCTGGCAGGAGGAGCAGTCGATGGAGCGCACGCGCTGTCTGCGCCCCGATCTGCTCGAACGGTGATAACGCTCAGCTGCACCTTACACTATTGACACGAAACAGATTATGAAATACTATATCATAGCCGGCGAGCCGAGCGGCGACCTTCACGGCTCCAACCTCATACGCGGCCTGCTGGCGGCCGACCCCGATGCCCGTCTGCGCTTCTGGGGCGGCGACAAGATGGCCGAAGCGGGAGGTCGCGGCAATCTGGTGAAACACTACCGCGAGACCTCGTTTTTCGGTTTCATACAGGTAGTGCGGCATCTGCCCACCGTCCTGCGCCAGATCGGGGAGTGCAAGCGCGACATCGAGGCATTTGCGCCCGATGCGGTGATACTCATAGACTATCCGGGCTTCAACATGCGTATCGCACGCTTCGCCCACCAAAAGGGGTACAAGGTGCTCTACTACATATCGCCCAAGGTGTGGGCGTGGAAGGAGCGGCGCGTCGAGGCCATCAAACGCTATGTCGACCGGCTCTATATCATATTCCCCTTCGAGAGGGAGTATTTCCGCGGCAAGGGCATCGAAGCCGTCTTCGAGGGCAACCCTCTGGTCGACGCCATCGAGAGCCGCCGCGGCGAGTGGCTCCCGCGCGAGGAGTTCGCACGGCGCAACGGACTGGACGACCGCCCGATAGTGGCTCTGCTGGCCGGCTCGCGGCGCAGCGAGATACGCGACAACCTGCCCGACATGGTGGCACTCTCGCGCGAGTTTCCGGCCTATCAGTTCGTAGTGGCGGGTGTCGACTGGATCGAGCGCAGCCTCTACGAGCGTTACCTCTCGGGCAGCGACGTGCGCATCGTCTTCGACCAGACCTATCAGACGCTGGCCGTGGCCGAAGCGGCATTAGTGACCTCGGGTACGGCCACGCTCGAAACGGCACTCATCGGCACGCCGCAGATCGTGCTGTTCCACATCATGTGGATCTACGAGAAGCTGCGCCCCATATTCCTCAAAGTGCCCTTCGTATCGCTGGTCAACCTCAACCTCGAACGCGAGTCGGTGCGCGAGATGGTATGCTCGCATTTCGACATAGCCGAGGCGCGCGAGGAGCTTGCGGCCATTCTCTGCGGAGGCGGCGAACGTCGCCGCATGTTGGAGGACTACTCCGAACTGCGCGTCAGAATGGGCGACGAGGGGGCGAGCGGGCGGTTCGCACGCCGCATGGTCGAATATCTGAAAAACCGATAGAGATGAAGATCATATCCGTCATCAACAACTTCTCGTCGTCGGGCAGCGAACCCCGATGGTATATCAAGGCCGACACGACGCTGCTGCGCAACAACGACGCATTCTATCTGCCCGGTAACATGGGACGCATCGTAGCCGAGCCGCAGATCGTCGTGCGCATATCGCGCCTTGCCAAGTGCATCGATGAGCGGTTCGCCTCGCGCTGCTGCGACGCGGCACATGTGGCCGTCAACTTCACGGCCGAAGACATGCTCGACTCTCTTCGCGCCGAGGGGCTGCCGTGGGAGGCCGCCGTGGGCTTCGACCACTCGACAGCTATCTCCAACGACACGGTCGGCATCGACTGCCTTGCCGGCGGCGCACGCTTCTTTGTCGACGGAACCGAACAGCTCCGGCTCGACCCGGGGCAGATGCGCTTCTCTATCGATCATATCATCAGCCGATTGTCGCACGCCATGACCCTTCGCATAGGCGATCTTATTCTGCTCGGCGCGCCCGCGCGCTTCGACGCGGCCGTCGGTGCCAACTACCGCCTGTCGATGGGCGGAGGGACACTGCTCGATTTCGATATCAAATAGATAACAGCCATGCAACACCTTGAAGAGATAATCGGTCAATGCCCGTGGGGCGACGAACTGCACACCTGTGCCATCACCGTATGCGACAGAGAGGGCATCGTGCTCTATCAGAATGCGCGGTCGCAGCAGGTCAACGGCGACGTGCGCGGCCGCTCGATCATACCCTGCCACAGCGAACGCTCGCGGCAGATCATCGCACGTCTTATGCAGCAGGGGTGCGACAACGCCTACACCATCGAGAAGCGCGGCATACGCAAGCTGATCTTCCAGACCCCGTGGCGGCGGCAGGGCGAGATCTGCGGCCTTGTGGAGTTCTCGTTGGAGATCCCCGCCCAGATGCCGCACTACGTCAGGGAGTAGCGAGGTGCGGAGCCTGCGCGTTGCCGGCTTTTCGGCCTGTGCCGAGAGTGCGGGCGGAGGGCATAGGATAGGCGAAGCGGGTGCGGCCGAAAAACTTTTCGGCGAAAACTATCCTTTTTCCACGATAATTGACGGGATTTTTGTATTTTTGGGCAAAATTTGATTCTTTATGACAGTCAAACTTACAACGATGTCCGTATTGTCGGGTGTCAAGGAGTACACGCTCATGGCACTCGGTATGTTTATGTATGCCTTCGGCTGGATCGGGTGCGTGATGCCCGCCGGCGGTATGGGTGGCGGTGCGGCCGGTCTGGCTATGCTGCTCAGCCATGTCATACCGTTTCTGTCGATCGGCGAGATCGTCTTCATCATCAACGGTATACTGCTCATATTCGGAGGCTTTATCGTTGGGTGGAACTTCGGCATAAAGACCATATACTGCATCTTCATGCTGTCGTTTGCCATGGACGTGGTGGAGAACATGATCCCTGCGGACATGATGCTCGAACTGACCAGTTCGATCGACAGTCAGGATCTGCTGTTGGTGCTGTTGGGTGCGATATTGTGCGGCGGCGGTATCGCCCTGAGCTTCCTGCAAGGCGGCTCGACGGGCGGAACCGATATCGTTGCGATGATCATAAACAAGTACCACCGCGTAAGTTACGGCCGGATCCTGATCACGAGCGATCTGTTCATCATCGGCTCGTCGCTCTTCTTCGCGACCGACTTCGCGTCGGGTATGGCCATGGTGATCTACGGTTACATCATGGTGACGGTGGTCGGATATACGGTCGATCTGATCATGGCCGGCAACCAGCAGTCGAGTCAGGTCTTCATCGTATGCAAGGACTATCGCGCCATGGCCGATATGATAGTCAACCGAGCACACCGCGGTGTGACGGTGATCGATGCCAAGGGGTGGTATTCGCAGGCCGATACCAAGATCGTGATGGTCGTATGCCGCAAGCGCGATGCCTCGCAGCTGTTGAAGATGGCCAAGGAGGTCGATCCGCAGGCCTTCATCACCGTAGGCTCGGTGATGGGTGTCTACGGCAAGGGCTTCGACGCTCTGAACAAGGTGTGATGCCCCGACCGACAGCGGCGCGGCTGCCGAAGAGAAGATGCGGCCGATGCGCCGCGCACTCCATAGTTTAAAATCGCAGTATGTTGTATGCACGGGTAGTATTGCCGCTGGCACAGCCGGCCTATACCTATGCTTTCGAGGAGTCGACGGGCATAGGTGAGGGCGATGCCGTGATCGTGCAGTTCGGCGTGCGACGCTACTATACTGGCATAGTGTGGGAGGTAAGCGACGAGCCTCCGCGTTTAGGGCGCATAAAGAGCATCTCGCGCCGCCTGTACTCCACGCCGCTCCTCAGTCCGTGGCAGCGGCGCATGTGGGAGTGGGTCGCTGACTACTACATCTGCACCATAGGCGAGGTGATGCGCATGGCATTGCCGTCGTTGGCCAAGCCTTCGGCCGATTCGGCCGAGGAGTTTTCCAAAGAGATATTCAAGATGCCGACGGAGAGCTATGTGGCTCTGCCGCAGGAGCTGTCTGGACTCGACGGCGGGCAGCTGCAACGGCGCATAGCCGAGCTGTGCCGCCGCGCGCCGCGCCGCGCCGAGATAATGACCCGCATAGCCGCCCTGGCGGCCGAGAAGGGTGCCGCCGACGGCTTTGTCCGCCGACGGCTCATCGATGCCGACGCTGCGCTGCTGGCCGCCATGCGCAGCCGCGATCTGATACGCACGCAGATGCGCGAGCGCGGTGCCGAGGCCGAATCGGCTTCCGACTTCCTGCTGCCGCAGCTCTCGCCCGCGCAGCAGCGCGCCTGCGACGAGATACGCGGCTCTGTCGCAGAGCACCGGCCGGCACTGCTCTACGGCGTGACAGGCTCGGGCAAGACCGAGATATACATGCACCTGATAGCCGAGACGCTCGCGCGCGGAGGCGACGTGCTGATGCTCGTGCCCGAGATCGTCATCACCTCGCAGTTAGTCGAGCGCATGGAGCGCGTATTCTCGTCGCACGTGACGGCATATCACTCCAAGCTCACGCCGCGCCGCCGCACGGAGATCTATCTGCGGTTGGCCTCCTCATCGGGTGGCGAGCTTGTGGTGGGTGCGCGCTCGGCACTCTTCTTACCCTTGACCCATCTGGGGTTGATCGTGGTCGACGAGGAGCACGACCCGAGCTACAAGCAGACCGATACGCAGCCGCGTTACAACGCCCGCGACTGCGCCGTGGTGATGGGACGGCTGTCCGGTGCCGGAGTGGTGTTGGGCAGTGCCACGCCGTCGCTCGAAAGCTATGTCAACTCGCTCGGCGGCAAGTATCGCCGGGTCGATCTTACGGAGCGTTACGGCGAGGGCGAGCTGCCCGAGGTGATCGTCTCCGATACGATGCGCGCCGTCAAGCGCGGCGAGCGCAAGGTGCACTTCAACAAGGTGCTGCTCGATGGCATCGCCCGAACGCTGGCCGACGGCGGGCAGACGATGCTGTTCCAGAACCGGCGCGGCTACGCGCCATACGTCGAGTGCCGCGAATGCGGTTGGACGGCACGCTGCCCCCACTGCAACGTCACACTCACGCTGCACCGCCAGCCCGAGCGGTTGGAATGCCACTACTGCGGTTATACGATGACCCCGCCCGCCGCATGTCCCAACTGCAAGACCCAGGACGTAAGCCTTATGGGCTTCGGCACCGAAAAGGTCGAGCAGGAGATCGCGCGGCTCTTCCCCGAGGCGCGCGTGGCACGTCTCGACCGCGACACCTCGACCTCGGAGCGTGCCTTCCGCTCGATTGTGACCGCCTTCGAGAACGGGGAGACCGACATCATGGTCGGCACGCAGATCATAACCAAAGGATTCGACTTCGACCGCGTGTCGTTGGTGGGCATACTCAACGCCGACAACCTGCTCAACGCGCCCGACTTCCGCTCTGCGGAGCGCGCCTTTCAGCTGATGATGCAGGTGGCAGGCCGCGCCGGCCGCCGAAGGGGCGGTTCGTGCGTAGTGATACAGACCTCGCAGCCGCAGCACCCCGTGGTGCGGCAGGTGGCCGCAGGCGACTACGAGGCCATGGCGCGGCAGCAGCTCGACGAGCGGCGCACGTTCAAATACCCTCCCTACTCGCGGCTGACGCGCTTCGCACTGCGCTGCAAGGAGTACGAGCATCTGCGCGAGGCGGCCAATGCCATGGCCGACATGCTGCGCCGCAAGTTCGGGGCGAGAGTCATGGGACCCGTCTCGTCGACCGTCGAGACCGTTCGCGGCGAGCACCGCGCCGAGATCGTGGTCAAGATCGAGAGCGGAGCCTCGTTCGGCAGGGCGCGCGAGATGATGCGCGAGGTGATAGAGTCGATGCACTCCGCTCCGGAATATAAGTCGGTAGTCATTTCGGTAGATGTCGACGCTCAGTGACATAGTGCGCAGCATGCTCTCGCTTATCGCCCCGCGACGCTGCGCCGTGTGCGGCGGCGAGTTGCCGCGCGGTGTCGATTTCATCTGCACCATGTGCCGCTACAAGGCTCCTCTTACAGGTTATTGGCGCGAGAGGGAGAATCCCATGACCGAGCGACTGGCCGGACTGGTGCGCATCGAGCACGCCTCGGCACTCTTATTCTTCTCGGGCGGCAGCGGCTGGCGCGAGGCCATACACGGCTTCAAGTACGGCGGCCGGTGGCGCACGGCCTATCTTTTGGGGCGGCAATACGGCGCGGAGCTTAAAGCGGACGGGCTGTACGACGATGTCGATGCGGTTGTGCCCGTGCCGCTGCACTATCGCAAGCTGCTGCATCGCGGCTACAACCAATCGACATACATCGCTCGCGGCATTGCCCGCGAATTGGGCGTAAAGGCCGATACTGGCCTGCTGCGGCGCAAGCGCAACAACCCCTCGCAGGCGCGCAAGATGCACGCCGAGAGGTGGGACAATGTCGAGGATCTCTTTGCCGTGCGCCGTTCGGCCGAACGGCTGCGCGGACGGCACATACTTCTGGTCGACGATGTCTTCACCACGGGTGCCACCGTGGTCGCGTGCATCGAGGCGTTGCACCGCGCCATGCCCGAGTGCCGCATATCGGTGGCCGCACTGGCCGTGTCGCGCCGCGGTCTGGGACTGCGCGATTAGGGAGTTTTCAACACTCCGTTGTCGATAAACGGTGATAAATATCGCAGGCCGGAGTTTGCCGTTCGCCGTAAATTGTGTAATTTCGCACCGTAACAGTTTCTACCGATGGCAAAACAATTCACACCCTCTTCACAAAACCGTGAAGCATACAACCGTCTGACCGATGTCGAAGGCAACGTGCCGCCGCAGGCGGTCGAGTTGGAGCAGGCCGTGCTGGGCGCACTGATGCTCGAACGCGACAGCGTCATAGCCGTGCAGGAGTATGTCACCTCCGATGCCTTCTACACCGAGGAGCACAAGCTCATCTACAAGGCCATAGAGGATCTCTCGCGCGAGTTGAAGCCGGTCGACCTCTACACCGTCACCGAGCGTTTGAAGGTGCGCGGCGAGCTGAAAAAGGTGGGCGGTGCGGCCTATCTGGCGCAGCTCACGCAGAAGGTGGCTTCGGCGGCCAACGTCGAGTTCCATGCCAAGATCATCGCACAGAAGTATGTGCAGCGCGAGCTGATACGCTCCGCCACGGAGATCCAGCGTCGCTCCTACAACGAAGATGTCGACGTGACGGATCTGATCGGCTATGCCGAGCAGGAGATATTCAAGGTGGCCGAGGGACACGTCAAACGTTCGGTGCAGAACGCCTCCGACGTGCTGGCCAAGGCACTGGCGCAGATCGAGGAGGCGAGCAAGACCGCCGGCGAGTACAGCGGCGTGCACTCGGGCTATGCCGATATCGACCGTGTGACGCTGGGCTGGCAGCCGTCGGATCTGATCATCATCGCGGCACGTCCGTCGATGGGTAAGACGGCCTTCGTGCTGACCATGGCGCGCAACATGGCCGTGGAGTTCCAGTCGCCCGTGGCATTCTTCTCGTTGGAGATGTCGTCGGTGCAGCTGATGAACCGATTGATCGTGGCCGAGACACAGCTCAACAGCTCCGACCTGCGCACCGGACGTCTGTCGATCGACGACTGGAAGCATCTCGAATCCTCGACCAAGTGTCTGGGACAGGCACCGCTCTATATCGACGACACGCCGGCACTGTCGGTGTTCGAGTTCCGCTCGAAGGCCCGCCGATTGAAGATACACAACAACATACAGATCATCATAATAGACTACTTGCAGCTCATGACCGCCGGCACGGCCGAGACCCGCGGCAATCGCGAGCAGGAGGTGGCACTCATCTCGCGAACGCTCAAAGCCATAGCCAAGGAGCTGAACGTGCCGATCATCGCGCTGTCGCAGTTGAGCCGTAACGTCGAGAGCCGCGGCGGCTCGAAGCGTCCGCAGCTCTCGGACCTGCGAGAGTCGGGTGCCATCGAGCAGGACGCCGACATCGTGGCCTTCATACACCGTCCGGAGTATTACGGACTTACCACCGACGAGCGGGGCATGCCGACGGCGGGTCTTGCCGAGATCATCATCGCCAAGCACCGTAACGGTGCCGTGACGGACGTGCCGCTGCGATTCATTAAGGATCAGGCCAAGTTCGCCGATCTGGACGACTCGACGGCCGCAGCCATGGCCTCGGCCTCGGGGCAGCCGCCGCGACAGCAGCAGGAGTACGACGACATATCGAGCAGTGCCAACGCCATGCCGCCTATGGGGGCACCTATGGCGGGTGGTTTGGGTACGAGCATGAGCAGCGAGTTCGACGACTTCAACCGTGCGGGCGCAGCACCGCGGCCTGCCGCCGCGCGACGCGACGACGAGCCTCCGTTCTGACGTTTTCATTATATGCGGCCGCATCTTCCGGCAGTCATATTTTCCGGTAGCCTATTCTCCGGTACCTTTATTTGTTTACGGATCTGTACAACATAATATTTAAAAATGTTTGCGAAGATACATACGGGAGCCATAGTCGGCATCGATGCCGTCGGGGTGGAGGCGGAGGCCAACATAGCCGGCGGCGGTATAGGACTATACATCGTCGGTCTGCCCGACAATGCCGTCAAGGAGAGCGAGCAGCGTATACGCGCCGCGTTCGAAAATACGGAGTACCGCATGACGGCCAAGAAGACGGTAGTCAACCTGGCTCCGGCCGATCTGCGCAAGGAGGGGTCGCTCTACGATCTGCCCATAGCCGTGGCCATACTCGCAGCTACGGAGCAGGTGCAGAGCAGCCTTACGGAGGATTCGATGTTCATAGGCGAGCTGTCGCTCGACGGGTCGCTGCGCGCCGTGAAGGGTGTGCTGCCCCTGGTGGCTATGGCGCGGCAGCGCGGTCTGAAACGCGTGTTTCTTCCGTGCGACAATGTCTGCGAAGGTGTGGTGGTCGAGGGCATCGACGTGGTGGGCGTAGCGTCGTTAGGCGAGGTGGCCGACATGCTCAACGGCCGCCGACCGATCGAGCCTGCCGTCGCCGACATGCCGTCGGCTGCTGAGGAGACTGGCGGCGCGTATGCCGAGGACTTCGCCGATGTCAAGGGACAGGGCTATGTCAAACGCGCTTTGGAGATCGCCGCAGCGGGCGGTCACAACATCTTGATGGTCGGTGCCCCGGGATCGGGCAAGACGATGCTGGCACGCCGCATGCCCACCATCATGCCGCCCATGACTGCGGCCGAGGCCTTGGAGACCACCAAGATACATTCGGTGGCGGGCAAAATGGGCTCGCACCGCGGCCTGATCGCCTCCCGCCCGTTCCGCGCGCCGCACCACCTCACCTCGCAGGTGGCACTCATCGGCGGCGGACAGTCGCCCCAGCCGGGCGAGGTGTCGCTGGCGCACAACGGAGTGCTGTTTTTAGACGAGATGCCCGAATTCGGGCACAGTGTATTGGAGGTGCTGCGCCAGCCGTTGGAGGACAGGCACATAACCATCTCGCGTGCACGCTATACGGTCGACTATCCGGCCAACTTCACTTTGGTTGCATCGATGAACCCCTGCCCCTGCGGCTACTACAACCACCCCACCAAGGAGTGCACATGCTCGGCCGCGGCCGTACACCGCTACATGGGGCGCATATCGGGTCCGCTGATGGACCGCATAGACATACATGTGGAGGTGATGCCGGTGTCGGTGGCCGAGATGTCGTCGACACGCCGCGAGGAGTCGAGCGAGGAGATACGTCGCCGCGTGGTGGCGGCGCGCGAGCGTCAGAGGGAGCGTTTCGCCTCGGCAGGCATTCACACCAACGCCATGATGAACAGCCGCATGCTGCGCGAGCTATCGCCGCTCGACCGCCGCTCGGCCGAGCTGTTGGAGCGCGCCATGGAGCGGCTCCGGCTCTCGTCGCGCGCCTACGACCGCATAATCAAGGTAGCACGCACCATAGCCGACTTGGAGGGTGCGGCCGACATAGCCCCGTCGCACATATCCGAAGCCATCGGCTACCGCACGCTCGACCGCGAGACATGGGGACGATAAATACTACAACCTTCGGATTACACCCAAAAATAAAGTCCCCTCCGAGGAGGGGATTTAGGGGAGGGTCAGATTTGTAAACGCGGCGTTTCGCCGCGAGCATACAGCCAGCCAAGACGAATTGACAGGCAAGAAACCGGCATACTGCAAGTTTCATATAGTTACCAATCAAATGATTCTTCGCGAGGAGCTTTCGGGCGTTAGCATCATAGTCGTCATATCGACCGACTCCAACAACACCAGTCCCGGGCGTTTGCCCGCCTCCACCGAGCCTATCTCGTGCTGCATACCCAGAGCGCAGGCTCCGTTCCATGTGGCCCATCTCAGCAGCTCTTCCAGAGGTGCGCGGCCTTGCAGCTGCTTCATCTGCTCAACCATCGAAAGCGTCGAGGCCGATGCCAGCGAGTCGGTGCCGATGCAGATCTCGCCGCCCGCCTCGCGCAGCATCTCCACCGGCGGCCGCATGCGCGATATGTAGCGGTTCGACTCGGGACATAGCACCCAGTAGAGCGGCGAGCGGAAGTGCGACAGCAATATCTCGGCATCGATCCGGCTCACGCAGCAGTCGTGCACGAGCATCACGCTGCGATCCGGCGCGACGCACTCGGCCACGCGCTCGGCAGGCGAGCCGTAGTGCAGGAAATCGCACTCCCAGCCCATGCGCGCATACCACTGGGCAAGCGAGCCGCGGCCGAAGTAGAGTGCCGCCTCGTCGGGCGACTCCATGAAGTGTATCGAGAGGGGTGATCCGCCCTCGTGCACGGCGCGGCGGAACGGCTCGTCCTGCAACGAGTAGGTCGAGTGGGGTGTGACCGATGCCTGACGGAAGCCGGCGGCCGCGGCGGCAAGCTCCCCGACGCAGTCGGCGGAGGTCGTCAGTCCGAAAGCCTCGAAAAAGGTGTGATAACGGATATTCGACTGCTCTTTCACCGGCATGATCAGCGTGTCGTTGGCCACGTCGCCCACAGCCTCCACACCCTCGGCCCACATGGCGGCATCGGCCGCGCGGGCGGCTTCCACGCGCTGAGAGTCGGTGTATCCGCCCCTCACGCGCCCTATCTCGCGAGCGAATCCGGCGAAGCCCGTCCCCTCGGCTATGGCACCGCGCAGGTATGACAGTTCCAGATGGCAGTGCGCATTGACCCACCCGGGGCACAATATGCCCGAGTAGAACTCCACGCCGGCCTGCGAGTCGAGATCGTCGCACCGTTCGACCGACAGTATGCTGCCGTCGGGTGCGACCTCCACCACGCAGCCCCTAACGAGCCTCTGTCCCGTGAACAGATAGTGCGATGCTATCTTGCGCGTGTTCATCGTTCAACATCAGTTCGGGGTTGAATATTCTGATGCCTAACTGCTCGCGGTAGAGGCTGTCGACAGCCTCGGCCTTGGGCAGCACGCGCACCACTTTCAGATTGCGTATCGTCACGTCGGGACGCTCGCGCTTGTCGTGCCGCATGTGGTAATACATGTTGAGGTGCAGGCGGCGATGGGTCGAATCGACCGTGAGACGGCGCGTGAAGGCATCGTCGCGATAGCGGTAGAGCACCGTGGTGTAGCGCGATACGGTCGAGGAGTCGCTACGTTCGAGCCACAGCTCGGCGCGCGATATGCGGTTTTCGTCGAGCGAATCGATGAAATAGTCGAACGTCACGGTGTATTCGCCCGGCAGAAGATCTTCCACCACCACGTTGAGCCGTGTGGTGTCGGCCATGCGCTTGGCGCGGATAAGCGTATCGGCATATATCGTGCGCGTGAAGGTGCGCTGCGCGACGTTGTCGATCGTATCGAGTATCATCACCCGATAGGCCTCCTCGGCAGCCTCCTCGGCGAGCCAGTCGCCGACCGCGGTCATCAGATCGCTCAGGCGCGAGCTCTTGCGCTCGGCAATGCGCGAGAGCGTGTAGCGCACGTCTTCGGCCGTGTAGCCGTAACGGCGGAATATAGGCTCGTAGATCTCCAACGAATCGGCCGAGATGCTCTTTTCGCGCAGATAGGCATTGGCCACAAAGGCATCGTGAAAGATATTCACCAACTTGCTGGGCGGAATATCCTTGGGCTTGTCGCACGCCGAGACCGCCAGAACTATCGCTGCGGCGACTGCTGCAATATGTAAAAAACGTTTCATATCAACTCTCAATGTTTCAACACGCTGCGCACCGTCAGCGACGATACGGCATATCCCGCCGCCATGACCGCCGCCGCTATGGCCGCTATATCGCCTGCTTCGACACTCACGGGATAGCTGCCCACGAGCGAACCAGGAATGGTTATCAGATCGAAGCTGCTCTGCGCCCAGCACAATAACAAACCTATGATTATGCCTGCGCAGCCGCCGATAAGTGTCATCAGCACACCCTCGCCGACGAATATGCGGCGTATCATACTCTGCTGCGCACCCATCGCACGCAGTGTGGCTATGTCGCGGCGTTTGTCGGTCAGGAGCATCACCACCGCTCCGACCACGGCAAAGGCTGCCACGAGCATCACCATGAAGGCTATGATGAATATCGTGCGCTTCTCGTATGTCATGATTCGCGTAAGCGAACTGTTCTTCTCCTCGCGCGTGCGCACCTCGAATCCGTCGCCAAGCACGCTCCGCACCTTGCGTCGTACCGTCTGCCCGTCGTAGTGCGGATCGATAGAGAGGGCTATGTGCGAAGCGCGCCCGGGATAGTTGAACAGCTCCTGCGCCAGCGACAGGTCGCACATGGCGAAGCCCTTGTCCATATCGGCATTGACCATATAGATGCCCGCAAGCGTCGCACGGCTGCGGCTGATGCCGCTCATGGGCACTATCGACGAGAACTGCCGGCGGTTGACTGCATACAGCTCTATCTCACTGCCCGACTGCGGCATGCCTAACTCGGCCGCTACGCCGTAGCCTGCCACTATCTCCTGCTCGCGCTGCGAACGATCCTCCGACCACGCCCCGAGCGTGCGCCACTCTCCGCGCACCACATAATCGTCGATCGGAGCCACGGCCGTATATGCCGAGTCCACGCCGCGCAGCGTGAGCGTGGCGCGCCGCCCTCCGAACGAGGCCACGGCCATCTGTTCGAGGTACGCGCTCACCGCCCCGACGCCCTCCACCTCGCCGAGCGAGGCGAAGTCGACGGCCGCCAGATCGAAGGTCTGCCCCTTGACGGGTGTGGCCGTCATGTCGGCATCGAAGGCCGAGTACATCTGCTCGACGGTACGCTCCAGCCCGTTGAATATCGACAACAGCACGACCATGGCCGCCACGGGCGTGGCTACCGAGACCACGCTGATCGAGGCGATGAGATTGATCACCGAATGCGACTTGCGCGAGAAGAGATAACGTCGTGCGAACGTCGACCACAACATCGGAGCGAGGGTTTGCGGCTGCGGCAAAGGTTATTTATCCTTTCCGTGCAGCAGGTTGTCGATGTTGTCGATATACTCCAACGAGTCGTCGAGGAAGAACTCCACCTCGGGCACCACCTTCAACTGGTTGCGTATGCGCGCACCGAGCATCTTGCGTATGAACCACCCCTTCTCGCGTATGGCTTCGAGCGTCGCGGCACTCTTCTCGAAGGGGAATATGCTCACGTATATCTTCGAGTAGGCCAGATCGGGCGATATGCGCACGGCAGTCACCGTGACGAGCGTGCCGCGCACCACGTCGGCCGCATCTTTTTGCAGTATCTCCGCCACGTCGCGCTGTATCTGACGGGCGATCTTCTGTTGTCTTGTATTATCCATATCTATAATCTATTCAATATCGTGATTATCAGTCGAGACTGTATTTGAACGCCTCTTTCGAACGCTGCCGTTTTTCGCGTCGCACGCTCCACTCCTCAAAGCCGCCCTTGTTGAACCGCCAGCCCAGCGTGAAGCAGACGGTGATGTTGTCCAAGGGTGAGCGCAGCGGCGAGTAGTAGAACGGATTTTCGTCGCCGTCGGTCGAGTAGCCGTAGTATTTGTTGCGGTTCTTCAACAGATCGGAGTAGCCGAACCAGTAGCGGGCGCGCACGCCCACCTCCACCTGCCCGAACAGCAGCGAGAAGCCCACGCCGCCTGCCAGACCGTAGCCTAAGCGGTTGTCGCGCACGGTCTTGAACTCGTAGGTGCCGCTGCCCTTGATGGGATCGTCGTCGTAGACGTAGGTCGACGAGATGTTGTAGGAGAATACCACCGCCGCTTCCAGATAGACGCGCAGATGGTTGCGCGCCATGTAGAAGTGGGGCTGCCACACCAAGGGCAGCATCAGCGAGTTGACGCGGCGCGAGTAGTATTGGTAGTTGCGTATCTCCTTCTCGTCGACGATCTCGGTGGTGTAGGTGTATCCGAACGAAAATCCGCGGCGCAGATATTCCAGATCGATGCCCATGGCACCGACGAACCGCGGCGTGGGGCTGTAATAACGCCACGACAAACCGATGTCGTGGGTGCCCCACAGCATGCGCGTCTCCTCGGTCGGATAGAACCGCGCCGTGGAGATGCCCGTGCCGCCGACCACCGACAGCGTGTGTTGCGCCGAAGCCTGCCCCCGGCCGGCGAGCAGTGCCGCCGCGGCAGCCATTGCAAATATCGATCGTTTCAAGTTCATTTCGTTGTCGGTTTAGCGTTGTTGTCCTGTGGCGTTGATGCCCGAGCGCATGGTGTTCGACATGCCGCCGAAGCCGAAGCCCGAGTTCGACTGGTTGTTGCGGCCGTCGTCCTTCTCCTTCTCCTTGCTCTTCTTGGCCTGCTCCTCGGCCAGCTTCTTCAAACGCGCCTGCTCTCGGTCTTCGAGCATATCCATCACCGACTGCATGGTGATGGGACGGAATACCTCGTCCATGTCGATGTCAAGCTCGAACTCCCAGTTGGCTTTGGTGGTGAAGAGCTCCTCGCCGTTGCTGTTCTTGTAGATCTCGGTGCGTTCGGGCTGACGCATCAGCACCATGTCGCCCGTATCCCACTCGCCGTTGCCGTTGGCGTCCTCCACCACGCGCACCATGACATCGCCCACGGTGACGTACTTGAATTCGTATGTGCCCGCCACAGCGTCGCGCAGCTCCTGCTGCACGGCTCCCGACGAGTTGGTGAGCTGCAAGATATAACGCATCTGGGGTTTCGACGAGCGGACGTTGATCTTGACTGTGGCATACTTGTCGGGATCGGCCACCGTGTATTGTCCCACGATCGAGTCGTTGCTCTCGCCTGCCACATTGCGCATGGCACCCGAGGGTATGGTCAGCGCGTATTCGTCGCCCACGGTCCAATCCGACTCTATGCGCCACTTGCGGCTGTCGAGCGTGTCGCGCAGCAGCCTTACGGCGCGCTTGCGTGGCGTATCCTCGCTCTGCTGCTGTTTTGAGGTGAGCGTCACCGAAAGGGTGTCGAACTCCACTAACGGGTAGTCTAACGTCATGTCCAAGTGCTTCAAGGGGTTGATCTCGCCGCTGCTCGACAGCTTGTATGCGAACGGGTTGGGCTTCTGTGGCTCGACCCACTCTTCGCCCGCCTTCAACGCCTTCTCGCGCTCCTTCTCCAAGCGTTCGCGCTCCTTCTCCTCCTCCTTGGTCTCTACCTTGCGCCAGGCCAGACGCAGCATGTCGGTAGTCTCGACCAGGTTGTTGATCGAGTCGTGTTTCATGTAGGTGATCGAGCCCTTGATGGTGTCGGGCAGCTCCTCGCCCGGCATGTCGAACCACAGGGCCAGCGTATCGCGGCCGCGCGACTGCGCCTCGACGATGACGCGTCGGCGGGGTATGGAGTCGAAGTCGATCGATATGATCTCGGGCTCGGGTGCGCCGAAATAGAGCATGGCCTGATGGCGGTTAGGCCGCTCCGACTGTGCGAGCGTATGACGCGCGAACTTGCGGTCGGTGAACATGCGGAAGTAGAGCTGCGGATCGGCCGAGGGGTAGTGGCGCAGCGAGTCGAACCATATCGAAAACTCGGGCATCTCGGCCGGATTGTATGTGCCCTCGATGAAGCCTATGCGATCCACCGACGGTTCGTACTCCATGTTGTTGTTAGTATCCTCGAAGGCGTAGACGCGATAGGGTATCGGTTTGAGGTTCTGCGCGATGAAGATGCCGTTGTTCTCGGCGCGGGCTATGACCGCGGGCTTATGGTTGAACATGGTCGAATCCCACTCCGCAGGCTCGGGCACCGAGTCGGCCGGGAAGAACCAGATGAAGGTCTTGCCTACCGAGTCGGCCTTGTAGGAGTCGGCCGTATAGCCCGACATGTACATCGAGTCGATCTGGTGTCCGGTCGAGAAGACATAGCGCATGGAGTGCAGCGGATTGCCCTCGTTGTTGTCCTGGATCGACGAACCGAAGTTCAGGGCGTAGGTCGTGTTCTCGCGCAGCGTATCCTTTATGGTGATGACCACGCCCCGGCCGCGCCGCGTCAGCGTCGGCTTCTTCTTCATGGCAGGCGAGGTGAAAAACTCCTTCTGCTGATCCTTGATCTGCACATACTCGTCGAACTCCACATATATCTTGGGGTGGTTCACCGTCGGGAATTCGGTCGAGAAGTTATCGGGTGTCATGGCCACGATCACGGGCGGCAGCGTGTCTTTGGGACCGCCGGTAGGTGTCATCGTCGAGGCGCACTTGGTGAACAGTGCCGCCGCGAACAACAGCAATATCACGGCCGTGGCCGCAGTGGTCATACGATCTGCAATTCCTTGTTTCATTGTCGGCAACTATATTACTTTACCGTTACTTGTCTCTGCGCCGCCCTGTCCCGTCGTCTCGGCATCGGGGTTTTCGGGCTGTTCCGGTGTCTCCGGATCGGGGTTTTCGGGATCGGTCGGCTGATCGGGGTTCTCCGGCTCTTCCGGCTCCGAGGGCACTATCGGCGGCCGCTCTTCGTCGGGGAAGGGGTTGACTATGCGCCAGCCGTTGGCCGAGTAGGTCGGTCGCCACGCATATATGTGCAGCTGCGTAAGTATCGACTCTATGTTGATCGGCGAGAGATACTTGCGGTAGGCATACATCGAATTGGCGCGGTCGACCACAACTAACATCGACATGGGCTGCGTCAGCGGCAGGGCTACCTGGAAGTCGGCCTCGGCATCGAACGTGCCCACGACATCGGGCTGCGAGAGTTTGAGCGAGGGATTCTCCTTGTTGGTTATCACATGCGCCAGCGCGTCCTGCCACGAAGCGATGCGCCACAGCGTCGTGTCGACATAAAAGGCATACGATTCCAGATCGGCCGCCCGCGTCGGAGCCTCGGTCGACACGTTCTGGTTATAGACCGCTATGCGGTATATCGTATCGTAGGACTCCTTCTTGAAGCAGCCGGTAAGCGTCGCGGCGGCAAAGACCGCAACGGCCGACATCGATATTATAAATCTGCAACGTCTCATCTGATCTCTGTTTTTTGTGCACCCGTCAGCTCTGCGAGCATCTCGCGCGGCGTTCGGCCTATCTGCGGGTGGCGATAGTCGCCCGCCACCTCCGCCAGCGGACGCAGTGCATATTCGCGCTCCGAGAGGAAGTGATAGGGTATGGTAAGCCGATCGGTCGAACGGCTCTCGTCGCCGTAGAACACTATGTCGATATCTATCGGCCGCGAGGTGTATCTCTCGCCCGTGCGCTGCTGCTGCCGACGCTCCGCCTCCCTGTCGCGCCCCATCTGCGCCTCGATGGCGTTGACGGCATCTAACAGCTCCTCGGCCGTGAGGCGGGTCGTCACCGCGGCCGTGCGGTTGACGAACTCCCGCTCCGACGAGAAGCCGTATGCCCGACTGCGATAGCTCTGCGAGACGCGCTCTATGCGACCAACGTCGGCAGCAACGCGGTTTATTGCCTCGACGACCTTTTTTTCGGCATCGGCGGCATCGGATCCGAACATCAGAACAGAGAGTATCTCCTGCGTGCGCTCCATCTCTACAAGCGGTTTATGGTTTTGCTGACGGCCAGCGCAAAGTGCGTGAAGACTATGCGCGGCGAGCCGTTTTGCGATATTTGGGCCATGGCCTTCTCGATCTCACCGATCAGGAACTCGATGTTCGAGTTGCCTATGTAGGGAGCGAACTTGCGGCAGAAATCGGCCTCTTCGCCCCACAGGTAGCTGATCTCGGCGGCTCCGGCGTGTATCATGTAGCTCTCTCTCAGCAGGCGCGCGGCATTCGACAGAAACGCCCGCTGTCCCTCGCGCGAGAGGTCGCTCACATCGTCGGCCCAGCTCATCAGCTCCAAATGCTTGTCGTTGTAGCTCAGTCGCATAAGCGAGCAGAACAGCTCGAAGCACTCGTGACGCATCGAGTCGGTCTCGCCGCGCAGCAGGCTGCGCAGTTCGAGCAGATCGCCGCCCGCAAGGCGTGCCATGCCGTGCGCCGTCTGCCGGTCGGCCGCGCCGGCAGCGAGTGCCGCCGCCTCCAACGCCGCCGCGTCGATGCGTCCCACCGACACCTGCTGCGTGCGCGAAACGATGGTCGGCAGCAGCAGCTCGGGACGCTCCGAGACCAGCAGGAACAGCGTCTTGTCCCACGGCTCCTCCAATATCTTCAATATCTTGTTGGCCGCGTCGGCGTTCATCAGCTCCGGCAGCCACACTATCATCACCTTATACTCCGACGAGAAGCTCTTGAACGAGAGCTTGCGTATGATCTCGTCCGACTCCTTGGCCGTGATCAGCCCCTTCATCGTCTTGCCCAGATCGAGCTTGTCGAACCACTGCTGTGCAGAGAAGTAACCGCCGCCCGACTGCCACATCTCGCGCCACTGCGAAAGAAACTGGTCGCTCAGCACCGCCTCGCCCGACTTCTTTTCGCGTTTGTTGACCGGAAAGACCATGTGCACGTCGGGGTGCGCCATCTGCGCTATCTGCACGCACGAGGGGCAGACACCGCACGAATCGCCACCCGAGCGGTTCGGGCAGTTGACATACTGGGCGTAGGCCACAGCCAGCGGCAGCGCACCGTAGCCCGCCTCGCCCGTGAAGAGCTGGGCATGGCTCACGCGCCCCTGGTCGACGCTGCGCACCAGGTGACGTTTCAGATCGTCGTGTCCTATTATATCGGCAAATCTCATACTCTTCCTCTGTGTATTACGGCTCCGACCAATCCTCTGACGTCGATTCTCTCACGACGCACTATATATAATAACATCGCGGCAAAGAGCGTGCAATTCACCGCCACTGCCGCCGCCCGCGGCAGCTCGCCGCCGACGAAATACGACACGGCGTAGATGCCCGCCGTGACGGCCACATACTCGGCCATGCGACGCAGATCGTAGGGTATGGGGTAGTGCTTGCGGCAGAGCGTGTAGCTCCATACCACCATAGCCGCCTCGGCCGCGAAACGCACCCATGCCGCACCGCGATAGCCCCACCGCGGCACCAGCAGGAAGCTCAGTGCCAGTGTCACGCCCAAGCCCAAGAAGGTGATGTAGGCGGCATATCTCGTCTTCTCCTCGCGCTTGTACCAGAACGACAGGTTGAGCCATATACCGCTTAGGACGTTCGAGGCCAGCACCACGGGCAAGATGCCTATGCCCTGGCGGAACCTCTCGCCCACGATAAGTGCGAAGAGATCCTTAAACAGCACTATGCCGGCGAAGATCACCATCGAAGCCATGACAAAATATTTCATCGCCGCGGCGTTGGCCTCGACGAAATCGCTCTTCTTGAAGCTCGATAGAAAGAAGGGTTCGGCCGCCAGACGATACATCTGCGTGAAGAGAGTCATCACCACCGCGATCTTCACAATCGCGCCGTAGATGCCCAACTCGGCCATCGCCGCAGCGTGGTCGCCCGGGGCGAGATACTTTATCATCTGCCGGTCGATGAACTCGTTGGCCGTGCCTGCCAGGCCGCTTATCAGCAGCGGCAGCGAGTAGACCAGTATGCGGCCGAGCAGTTTGCGGTCGATATGCGGCACAGTCCGGCCCGTCGTGAGCAGTATCAGCAGCAGCGTCACCGCACTCGCGGCGAGGTTGGCCACGAAGACCCAGCCCACGCCGAACTCCGACGAGTACAAGCCCGCCACGCCGAAAGCTATGGCCAGAGCGACGTTCAGCAGCACGTTGACCGCCTTCAACGCCACGAAGGTCATGGCGCGTCCCTGCTCGCGCAGACGCGAGAACGGGATTATCGCAAACACGTCGAGCATCACGATGGCACCCACCACCACTATATACTCCGTATGCGAACGGTAAGCCTCGCCCATGGCCGACGACAGCGGCTCGCGCAGCAGCACCACCGCAGCGCAGAACACCGCCGCGGCAAGCGACGTTACGCCCCACGTGGTGGCGAACACCTTGCGTTTGGCCGCAGCCACGTCGCCGCCCGCCTCCTCGGCACGTGTGGTGAAGCGGAAGTAACTCGACTCCATGCCCATCGACAGCAGCACCAATGCAAAGGGAATCAGAGCATAGACGTCGGTGACGATGCCGTAGGTGGCCTCGTCGAATATGCGCGTGTAGTAGGGCGTGAGCAGATAGTTCAGGAACCTCACCACTATCGTGCTTATGCCGTATATTGCAGTCTGTTTGGCTAACTTTTCAAGCATCTTCTATCGCATACCTCTGTTAATATGGGTATATACTTTGCAAAGGTAGCTTTTTTGCGCCAATAATCATAATCTCGCCGCAAAATTACGCCTCGGCCGCTCCGCACCCAGAAGCGACGGCGGCATCTCTTTTCGAATGATAGACGGAGAATCCGTGCGATATTATTTCCATTGTCATGTCATTTCGAGCGCAGGCGGGAAATCCGTGCGCAACATGCCCTCTGTCCTGTCATTCTGAGCGGAGTGTAACGTAGTGAAGAATCTGGTTGGGGACGGTGCGAGGCTGATATGCCTTGTCTACCACAACCGGATTCTTCACTGCACTGCGTTCCGTTCAGAATGACATTTTGTGCTATGTCATTCTGAGGAGCGTGCTATGCACGCGACGTAAGAATCTCTGTTTTGGTCGATGTGCACACTCTGTTCGGCGGTTGCGCCCTCGTCCGCGAGACTCCAACGCCGTCCATTGTTTCGCAAAGGCGTTCGCTTAGATAAGTTCTATCGGCAGGCCAGCAAAGAGGTTATTGAACGATGAAACGCGCACGGGTATAGAGACTTTCGTGGCGGACAAGCACAACGACCTCGGCTTTGCCGTAGGCAGAGCCGGATATCGAGAACGAGATGCAGTTGCCATCGACGGCTACCGCCAGGTGCTCCTGCATATTGGAATTCTCAAAATTGTAGACATCGTAATTCGGGTCTACCACCACGTCATTGTCAAAGGCATATTCATAGAGATTGCCGACATGGTAAAAATCGATCGTCTTGACCTGCGAGTCCCATTCGGGAAGCCGACTCGCCTGTGGATAGCACTCGACATAGCTGACCCTTGCGCCTGTAATGTCATTGTTCTTATCGGAGATCCAAGAATCGACGCGGACATTGTAATAGTTGCAGTTGATCGGATAAGCGCGTTTGCCGGCAACGGTCTTGACATTTCCGGCAGAAAATATCTGATAATAGTTTCCGGGTGTCACAGCCATATCCTGTGCTATCTGCGAGAGTTCGGGATTTCTATTAAATCCGCCCTTTCTTCCCAAATCCGCTATGCCGCAATTCGAGGAGGTGAAGTTGTTGGAGCGGTTGATATAGACATCGGAGCCTCCGATAGTAGTTGCGCTGTCTCCTATCGGCATATTCAGCGTGACGGCATTTGCCGGCATTTGAGGTTCGTCTTCATCGTTGCTGCAAGAAACTGCGGCAAAAGAACTTAAAGCAAAAAGAGCGATTAAAAGTTTGTTGACGTTCATGATTGTCTACCTATTGATTCTTTATTCGAAATCCAGCGGGCGAGCCGACGGCCTACCCGGTTACAAAAGTACAAACTTATATCCTATTGTATTCGCAGGAAGAACAAAAAAAATCGACATCATTGCAGAAGCATATCCTTTTTTGTGCCTTTCGGCAAGCAAGCCGCTCGGTTGCCGACCCTTTGTCATTTCGAGCACCAGCGGGAAATCTGTGCACAACATGCCCTCTGTCCTGTCATTCTGAGGAGCGATTGTAAATCGCGACGTGAGAATCTCTGTTTCGGTCGACAAAATGCCTCTGTGTAACCGCGCTCCCTCCCGCGAGACTCCCACGGTCGGGCAATGCCCTGCATCGGAGTGACAGACAACATACAAATGCACCACCACGGGACGCATAACAATGTCTGCCACGCCCCACATGGAGCGCGATAAATCGCGCGACAAAAGCCCCTCCCGAGGGAGGGGTTTGGGGTGAGGTCAGAATTATATAACGGCGCAAGCCGTCGCTCGGTGGTCGACATTTGCTTTTCATTTCGTGTGCAAGCGAGAAATCAGTGTGAGACAACTTTCATTATATCATTACGAATGCGATAAATGCGTGAACAATGATCTGATGTTGTAATAATAACCGATCGTCGCATCGGACTTTGCCGATGCGACGATCGTTATTGTGTTGTCAGCCCGTTTGCAATAGGCTGTCTTATTCTGCGGCAGGTCGCAGAATAACGGTGGTGTGCGACGGCAGATCCCTGTCGGCTATCTCGTCGATGACGAACACGATCTTAACTTCATCGGTAATTCGTCCGGCGATGATCTGCACCGGAATACGTATTTTGTGGCCGGTCAGCGTAATATTGTCGCTGTATTTGTCGAAGATGAAATCTTCGCCTTCAACAGCCGTGCTGAGATTTGCGTCGACCGATATCATCGGCAGTTGGATATACATGCTCTCTTCATTTATAGGCCACAGATAGAGACACTCCAAGTCGAACGACTCGGTTTGCGGCGTTACGTCTATGACTGTTTGCTCATCGACAAACGCATAGCGCGGACCCATAGGCTGTTCGTCGTTCTCGTTGTTACAGCCGACCATTGCAACTGTAATGATAACTGCTCCTGCAATTTTAGCAACTAATGATTTCATGTTACGATTGTTTTTTTATTCGACTGAGTATTCAAAATAGGAGTCGGGATTCGACAAGTGAAATAGTCCGATAATAACGATTCGGTTTTTCATAAAAATGATTTTGTTGGTTAACACATTGCAAATATAATAAAATTAATTATTGTAGGGACGATAAATGGAATAATTTATCGGCTAAAATGAACAATATGTCCGGCTGATTCGAAATATCTATATCGTGTCGAATGTTGCAGAGAATCCGGCTGTGGTATGTGCGTGGCCGATATACACATTCTGCCATTCTGAGGAGCGATTGGAAATCGCGGCGTGAGAATCTCTGTTTTTTTGTTGATATATGCACTTTCTTGTTGCAAAACTGCGCTCTCACCTGCGAGACTCCCACGGTCGGGCCATGCGCCCTCCCTCGGAGTGACAGCTCTCTCAAAAAACATCGGCAGCCGAGGACATGCCCCGACTGCCGACCGGAAAAAAGATCCGACCAAACCGGTCTTTACTCACTTACTCACCGCAGTATTTCTCGATAATGCGCTCGCGCTCCGCAGGATCGACATCGATATAGCCAGACATGCGAATTACATATCGTCTATAACTATATATATGGCCTTCGAGTATCAGACGATGAGTCTCGGTATTGTAATAAAGCACTTTTGTGGCTGTGTCGTCAAAGTAGATGCGTTCGCCGTCGACTGATGTCAAATAGTTGTTGTAATGCATTATTATCGATCGTGTATCGCTATCGTATCTCCAATCACACTCGTAATATGTATCTTCTATGACACTCGGATTGCCACCTATTCCTACCGTACATTCAGTGTAGCACTCGCGGCATGTTCCGTCTGCAAAGAAGAGAGTTTGAAGGCAAGGCACATTGAACCCTGCCGGCCACTTAAATTCAACTACTTCTCCGTTTTCAATATTATAATGTGATGTCATTTTCATAGTACCTCTGCATAGGTCGTCAAGCAAAGCCTCCTCATCAAAATTCGATTGCGAGGCTATCAGATTGTTAAGCTCCAATACCTCCAATTCGAACGGAGTCAAATCGCTTAAATCCTGATCGTTGTCGCAGGAGTAGAGTGATATGCAGCCCAAAGCGGCAGCCAATAAGAATATTCGTTTCATGGTGTTATGGATTTAATTATGTTATTGTGGCAATGAATATGTTATCATATTGAAATTGCAGTCGAAAGTATAATTATTCGTTTTAAAAAGATTGTACGTATAATATCCGTTGCACTCTCCTCCCCAGCCGAAATTGCAGTGCATCTTTTTTACATTGGTAGTTTCAATTAACTCTCTCGATATCTCCAATGGATCGGGACTGCTACCTCCTTTTCTCGTGTTATAAGTCACCCTCCAAAGTCTTACCGTGTATTCGTTCCAGCCGTCGACTACCCATTCGTGCCGACTGTTGACATTTTTCGAATCATAACCGTTCATTAAAAATACGAGTTTGTCATTGCATATCATATCTTGTGCGTCGGAGTATGAAAATGCATGCGATGCCACATATCTGTATCCCAACTGTCTCATTGCATTCGCAGCGTTTTCTATATATGTGCCGGTTCTGTTATTTATGAGATCATTCTCCATATGCATTAACGACCCTAAATTATAGATAAACGAGGCTAAATGTTCCGTGTCAGATGCCGATTGATCGTCTGGGTGCGTTATCAACTTGTTGATTATATTCCAATAGAACAGATTGTCATAAATATTAAGCACATTCGGATATTGGTTGTATGTCAATATTTGCGCGACGGCTATAACACCGCAGCCTGCCTGACAATGCTCTCCCGAACTTACAAACGGATACTTGTTATTGAACGGACTACCTTGGTGCCAATTGCTACTTAATAATGCAGGCTGTTTATGTCTGTTAATCGTATCTCGCTCCGGTACATCAACAATATAGATCGGATAGCGTCCTCTGATGGAGTCTAAATCAAGTATTCCCCCATTTGCACTATTTACCATCAGAGCAGTCATATACGATGTAATGTCATCGCTCTGGATATCTGCCGCGGCGAAATCCTCGGGCGTGAGGACGGTCTGGTCGAGTATTGCCACGACAGGCTCCACGCGCTTGTCGGCACCGAGTACGGCCGAACCCTCTCCGTCGGCGAACTCGACGATATAGAACAAGTCGGACACGTCGTCGGGCATCTCGTCCGAGCGTGTTGCGGGAGCCACATCGGCGTATGCGACGTTGCGGACGGCCTTCACTCGCCGTCGCGGCTGTGCGGCACGTGTCTCGTCGCCGCCGCAGATCATCGCCAGCTCGTTGTCGAGGCTCTGCAACGCCTGCTCGACCGGCACGACATACCCCTGCTCCTGTTCCGGTTCGGGCGCGGATACGGGCACATCGTCGGCATCGAAGTCTCGCGAACAAGCCGATGCCAGCAACAGCAATGATGTTAAAATAAGAGTCGGTCGGTGTCTCATAGGCATACAATATTAGATTGTTAGTGATGTATTTTGTTAATGTTCAGATACAAATATAAAACCGATAATTTGTTTTTGCAAATTTATTTTACAAAAAATAACGGAATTTAATTCGAATCGGCCTCAGAACGCCGTGTGCCCACATATCGAGTCGGTTGCGAGATTGCGATTCGCAACAATACTCGGCCGAGAGACACGGTTATTCCGAACGAGTGCAAAGAGCGGCAGGTCGCGCGTTGAGACTCCCACGGTCGGGCATGCGCCCTTCCTCGGAGTGACAGTGTGGCAATGTCGTCCCCAACCAGATGTTTCGCTCCGCTCAACAAGACATGTCGGTTCTGTCATTCTGAGGAGGACGGAACGTCCGACGTGAGAATCTCCATTTCGGTCGACAAACTCCCGCTCGACAGCCGCACTCCCTCTGGCGAGACTCCCACGTCGCCTGCGGCTCCTCGGAGTGACAGTTTTTTGCGCCCTGTCATTCTGAGTGAAACAACGTGAAACGAAGAATCCGGTTGGGGAGTATGTGCATGGTCGATAAGCCTTGTCGCCCCCAACCAGATGCTTCGCTCCGCTCAGCATGACAAATCGTATTCTGTCATTCTGAGGAGCGGCTTTTGGCCGCGACGTGAGAATCTCTGTTTTTTTTGTTGATATATGCACTTTCTTATTACAAAAATGCACTTTCTGCCGGCGAGACTCCCACGTCGTGTGCAAAGTACACTCCTCGGAGTGACAGTGGTGTATAAAGAGGTTTACGCGGTCTGGCAATGCCCTTGCTCGGGGCGTCAGAACAGCGTTTTTTCGTCGGTGCGGCCGAAGTCGTAGCCGAGGTGGCGATAGGCTATTTCGGTGGCTTCGCGTCCTCGCGGCGTGCGTTTGAGAAATCCCTCCTTGATGAGGAACGGCTCGTAGACCTCCTCTATCGTGCCGGCCTCCTCGCTGACAGCTGTGGCGACGGTGTTCAATCCGACGGGGCCACCGTTGAATTTCTCGATGATCGTGGCCAATATCTTGTTGTCCATCTGGTCTAATCCGCGCGAGTCGATGTTTAGGGCTGCCAGTGCTATGCGTGTGATATCGAGATCGATATGTCCTTCGCCCTTGACCATGGCGAAATCGCGCACGCGCCTGAGCAGCGCATTGGCTATACGCGGCGTACCGCGCGAGCGCAGGGCTACCTCCGCTGCGGCTTCGTCGTCGATCGATATGTCGAGAATGCGTGCCGAGCGTTTTACTATGTCCGACAGCACCTGCGTATCGTAATACTCCAAGTGACATTGTATGCCGAATCGTGCGCGCAGTGGCGAGGTGAGCAGTCCGCTGCGCGTGGTGGCTCCCACGAGCGTGAACGGTGCCAGCTCGATCTGTATCGAACGGGCGGCAGGTCCCTTGTCGAGCACGATGTCGATCTTGTAATCCTCCATGGCCGAGTAGAGATACTCCTCGACGATGGGGCTGAGACGGTGTATCTCATCGATGAAGAGCACGTCGCCCGGGTTGAGGTTGGTCAGCAGTCCGGCCAGATCGCCCGGTTTGTCGAGTACGGGGCCAGAGGTTACTTTGAGTTGTGCTCCCATCTCGTTGGCTATGATGTTGGCCAGCGTGGTTTTACCTAATCCCGGAGGGCCGTGCAATAGTACGTGGTCGAGCGAGTCGCCACGCATGAGTGCCGCCTTGATGAATATTTTAAGGTTGTCGACGATCTTGTCCTGGCCGGCAAAGTTGCTAAGTGCCTGCGGCCGGATACGATTTTCGAACTCCTTGTCGCTTTCGATGTTTCGCATGTTTCTGTCTACGCCCATTCTCGGTTTCGGTTATCTTCTGACAAATATACGACATTATTTCGTAAATTCAAACGGCCGCTGCGATATGCACTTTGCGAGGCGTGTGCCATTTCGAAACAGAGAATTGCATAAGGCGCGATATTTGCAATGAAAAACATGTGAAATATTGCACGATCCGAGATAAAACCGTATATTTGTGACTATATAATTGACGAGTGGGGACAATAAAAAAGACGGGTTGCTACCCGTCTTTCAGTGACCCCGAAAGGATTCGAACCTTCATCGTAAGAACCGGAATCTTATATTCTATCCATTGAACTACGGAGCCAATGCGCAAAGATAATAAAATTTTCCGAAATGACGAACAATGATAGCAATTGGAATCGTCTCGAAAGTGTAATAAAGTGGGCGAACATGACGGTAAACTACTTCGCACGCTATATAGGACTGTCGCGGGCGGAGAATCTTTACCGTATAAAACGCGGCGACAACGGCATCTCGCGGGATCTGGCCGACCGTATCGTCGGGGTCTTCCCCGAGATAGACCGTGTGTGGCTGCTGACCGGTGTGGGGCGCATGCTCCTTTCGGACGACGACCGCGGCGAACAGATACCGTACTATGACGATGATTTGGAGTCCGCTCTTGCCGACATCGCCTCGAAAGAGCCGTCGCACTATGTCTATATGCCGACGATCAACGGCTGCGATCTGGCCATACGCTGCTCGTCGCGCGCCATGTGCGAGCCGTCGTGGGCGGCGATGGACGTTTTCCTGAAAAAAATAGAGCCGTCACAGATAATTCCGGGAGGAGAGTATGCGCTCGTTACACAAAATTGTGTAACTTTGCGTAAAGTTCGTACTGCAAACGACACGGAATCGCTGCGCCTTACGGCACGCAACAGAGACGACTACGACGATATGACGATTCGTCGCAGCGAGATTGCCGCCGCATGGCGCGTAGTGGCCAAACTTGTGATTATAAATGATTAAAACCTCGTATATGACAATTAAGACAAAAGAATTCGCATCGCTGCTTACGGCATTTGTCGCGACACTTATCGTTGCGGTGGTCATGATCGTCCTCGGAGCGCAGTGGTGGCTTACGGCCTCTGTCGCCGTGGCGACATATATTCTGATGGCCTTGACCGTGCTGCTCATTATCCGCAAATATGTGGCCTACAAGCTCAAACCCATATATTCGATCGTGCTGTCGCGCGACGTGCATACGGGCGAGATAGTCGATGAGCTGAAAGACAAGCACGTAGAGCATATCTCGGAGGAGTTGACGGCGTGGGCCGACGACAACGACAAGGAGATTTCGCGTCTGAAAGACATCGAAAAGTTCCGCAAACAGTATTTGGGCAACGTGGCTCACGAGTTGAAGACTCCTATATTCAATATACAGGGTTATATCTCCACTCTTCTGGACGGCGGTCTGGAAGACGAGCTTATCAACCGCAAGTATCTCGAACGCACCGAAAAGAGCATCGACCGTCTGATAAACATCATCAGCGATCTGGATACCATCTCCAAGTTGGAGAACGACATGACGCGTCTCAACATGGAGAGCTTCGACATAGTGGCTCTGGCCAAGGAGATCGCCGACCAGAACGAGATCGAGGCGCAGCGTCATGGCATAAAGCTCACGGTGAAGTATGCCGACGACCTGCCCTCGGCCTTCCGCGTCTCGGCCGACAAACACTACGTCGGACAGGTGCTGGTCAATCTGATCGTCAATGCCATACGCTACGGCCGGCAGGGCGGTTTCGTCAATGTCAAGTTCCGCGACATGCTCGACAAGATACTGATCGAGGTGGAGGACAACGGCGTGGGCATCGGCAAGGAGGACATAAGCCGTGTGTTCGAACGCTTCTACCGTGTCGACAAGAGCCGTTCGCGCGAGCAGGGCGGTACGGGTCTGGGGCTGGCTATCGTCAAGCATATAATAGAGGCTCACGGCGAGCGTATCACCGTGCGCAGCGAGGCGGGCGTGGGCACCACTTTCGCCTTTACGCTGAAAAAGAGCCATGCGGCAGACAACTGATCGGCACTGTGAATCAATAGGAAATCGTTATGACGCATAGTTTTCTGACCGTAGTTTGGGACTTCGATCCTACGTTCGTCGATCTGGGCGGATTGGATATACGCTGGTACGGTGTGATGTGGGCCGTGGCCATACTCGTGGCCGAACGGCTGATGTCGAATTTCTGCCGCCGCGAGGGACTGCCACGGGAGACTTCCGAGTCGGCTTTTCTGTGGATCGTCATGGGTACGTTCATCGGTGCCCGCGTCGGACACTGCCTCTTCTACGAACCGGAGGTCTATCTGCCCGAGCCGTGGCGCATCATAACCGACATACGCGACGGCGGCATGGCCAGCCACGGTGCCACGATCGGCATATTGCTGGGTATATGGATCTTCGTGCGACGCAACAAGCTGCCCTACGTGTGGGGATTGGACCGTATCGCCGTTATCGCGCCGTTGAGCGGTGCCATAATCCGCATGGGCAATCTGTTCAATTCGGAGATCATAGGCCATACGACCGATCTGCCGTGGGGATTCGTCTTCGTGCGGCACGAGGTGATGGAGGCGCGCCATGCGGGACTGCCCGATCCGGCCGTTTCGGAGATGGTGGCACGTCACCCGACACAGATATACGAGGCGTTGTGCTATGTGGCCACGTTCGCCATTCTGGCATGGCTGTACTATCGCCGCGACGAGGGTCGCCGCCGCCCGGGACTGCTGTTCGGCATAGCCATGATCGGCATATTCTTCACCCGATTCATCATCGAGTTCGTCAAGGAGCGGCAGGAGGATTTCGAGGAGGCCATGACTCTCGACATGGGACAGTGGCTCAGCGTGCCGTTCATCATAGCCGGTGTGGCGATGATCGTGTGGGCACTCAGACGCAAGCCCGTGACCGATGTTAATGCCGTGGCCGACAGAGCGTGCCGCGAGATGGCTGCCTCGGCCAAGGCTCAAAAACAGAAGCATGGTAAATCAAGTAAATAACATCATATTCAACCTGATCGTATCGGGTCGCGGGGTGTGGCTGCCGGATATCGCAGCCTTGCGCACGGTGCGCCGTCCGGCACAGGCGGGCACCTCGTCGCGCACTGTTCTGCCGCCGCGCCTTACGGTGGAGTTCACCTCGCACCGCGAGGGCGTGTCGCTTGTCGAGGAGATTGCGCACGTGGCATCGATCGACGAGACTGCGGCTCGCGATATTTACGACCGCTGGATCGAAAAATGCCTCGTCGACGGCATACTCACTATCGACGGTATAGGCGTGCTGCGAGGCAAGAGCTTCGTTGCCGATAATGCCTTGACCGAGCTGCTCAACGCCGATGCGGGCGGAGAGATCAAGGTGGTCAAGCATCGCCGCTCGCACCGTTTGCCGGTCATCGTGTCGGCCGTGCTGCTATTGGCCGCTGCTGCCGGTGCATTGTATTGGCTGCTCTGCCGCGATATGACGAATGCCCAGAGCGATGATACAGGCTCAGTCGAACAGCCTGCTGTCGTCATGCAGCCTGCCGCGGCCGATGCCGAGGAGCCGGTTGCGGAACCCTCTGCCGCAGAGTCTCAGCAGGAGCAGACTGAGGAGACCCCGATCGACGGCGTGCAGACATCTGCTTCCGATGCCGAGCCGGATAGGGCTGCTGCCGCCGAGACCGAAGCCTCTGCTGCCGAGAACGATACTGCTGTGTCCGAGACCAAGCCTGCGGCCGAATCCGACATACGCTATCGCGTCATCATAGGCAGCTATTCCACTCGCAGCAATGCCGAACGAGCTGTGGCCGATGCCTTGAAGCGCGTGCCGGGCCTGCGCTGCGAGATACGCCCTCTGGGGCGGCTGTTCGCCGTGGCGGCGTTCGGCGCACCGACGCGCGAGGAGTGCGAAGAGTTCATTCGCGAGCACCGCAGTGATTTCCCGCAGGCGTGGACCAATCCCGCCAGAAAATAGATCGCAGCCATGGGCATTGCACGACGCATAACCGCTGTCATCGATGCGTTTTACATCGCACCGCTGTCGCGCGTGGTCTCGCCCGAGATATTCCGTTACGGCGTGTGCGGCGGAGCGAACATGGCTCTCGACACGCTGTGGTATTTTCTGATCTATCATTTCGTCATCGCACGGCGATTCATCGACTTAGGCTTCGTGGTTGTCTCGCCGCACATAGCCTCGTTGGCAATAGTCTTTCCCATAACTTTCTTCACCGGCTTCTGGCTCAACCGCCACGTCGCGTTCCGCTCTACGCAATACTCCTCGCGCCGACAGATGGCGCGCTACGCTCTTACGGTGGCCGGAGCATTGCTGCTCAACTATGTATCGATGAAACTTTTGGTCGAGTCGTTAGGCGTGTGGGCTACGCCGGCCAAGATGATCACTACCGTCGTATCCGCCGTTTACAGCTTTCTCGCGGCCAAATACTATACGTTCAGGGGTTAGCTTCTGCATACCTTATTGGGTGTGTGTCGAAATGCAAATTCGGCATACGTCAGATATTTTTGTGCACAAATCTTGCAGATTCCGTAAAAAATGCGTATATTGTTTTTGCTAAATAACAATAAACGCTTAAAACTTTCATCGTTATGATTATCGGAGTACCAAAGGAGATCAAGAACAACGAGAATCGTGTTGCGCTTACACCGTCGGGAGCAAAAGAGCTGACCCGCCGCGGTCACCGTTTATATGTGCAGGCTTCGGCCGGTGTCAACAGCGGCTTCGCCGATGCCGACTATGTGGCGGCAGGAGCCGAGATTCTGCCGACGATAGAAGATGTCTATGCTGCGGCCGAGATGATCGTAAAGGTGAAGGAGCCTATCGAGTCGGAGTACGGACTGGTGCGCAGCGGCCAGCTGGTGTTCACCTATTTCCATTTCGCCAGCTCGGAGCCTCTGACCCGTGCCATGATCCGCAGCGGTGCGGTTTGCTGCGCCTACGAGACCGTCGAGCGCGCCGATCGTTCGCTGCCGCTGCTGATCCCCATGTCGGAGGTTGCCGGTCGCATGGCCACGCAGGAGGGTATGTACTATCTCGAACGTCCCCGCGGCGGCAAGGGCAAGCTGTTAGGCGGCGTGCCGGGCGTGAAGCCGGCCAAGGTGCTGGTCATCGGTGCCGGCGTGGTCGGAACGGCCGCGGCGCATATAGCTGCCGGAGCGGGTGCCGACGTGACCATCTGCGACATCTCCATTCCGCGTCTGACCTATCTGGCCGACGTCATGCCGCGCAATGTGAAGACACTCATGTCCAACGAATACAACATACGTCAGGAGCTGCGCGATACCGATCTTGTCATCGGCTCGGTGCTGATTCCGGGTGCCAAGGCTCCGAAGCTCGTCACGCGCGACATGTTGTCGCTCATGCAGCCCGGCTCGGTGCTGGTCGACGTGGCCATCGACCAGGGCGGCTGCTTCGAGACCTCGCACGCCACCACTCACGAGAACCCGACATACACGGTCGACGGCATAGTCCACTACGCCGTGGCCAATATCCCCGGTGCCGTGCCTTATACCTCCACTCTGGCTCTGACCAATGCCACGCTGCCGTATGTGCTGGCTCTGGCCGACAAGGGCTGGGAGCGAGCATGCTGCGACGATGCCGACCTGCGCAAGGGCCTGAATGTGGTTGAGGGCAAGGTGGTCTATCGCGAGGTGGCCGAGGCCTGGGGACTCGATTACGAGCCGTTAGTGCTGTAATTGCGCGGATAATCGTCGTCAGACTTTAAATGCGAAGAGGGTGGCTAAGACTTCTTGGCCACCCTCTTTTCAGCTATCGGCAACAGTGCGGGCACTCTATTCGCGTGCCGGCTTGTGGAATATGAAACTCAATACCGCAATGGCTATTGCAAGCAGAATGTCGACGTAGAGCATGATATGTGCATTACCGCTGGCCTCGATAGAAAACCAAATGAGCACACCTGCTACTGCTATGGCTGCTATGCGGCATATCCATGCTATGACTTGGGGATAGAATGCTTGTTTGAATGCACGTATTGCAGCTGCAATGATTATTATAGCCGGTACTCCAAATATTAGAAATAAAGATATAATATCCCCGAAACTCCAATTTATATCTCCGAAATCGACCATTTCGGCAATAGAGACGGTTTTATTGACACTCATAAAATATGCTGTATAATTTATCTGTGCTATGGGTCCCCAGATGCCGAGTATGAACAGCAATGCCGCCAGGGCTACTATCAATATGTTTACGTTTTTGTTCTTTGTCTCCATAATATTTCGTTTTAATGGGTTTAAGATGTAGTGTTTATGTGTCGTCGCCAATAGCTGTGCGTATGCGGCTCCACGGCCGCACTTCGTCGATGACGGTTACTCCATGACGATTATTGCCATTGCATCGGCTCCGGCCGCGAAGTCCGCTTCGGTGAACTTGCACTCCTTGCCGTAATATGCCTGCAACACCTTTTGCCGTCCGCCGTCGGTGAGTCCGCCTACCTCGAAGCGCACGCTGTCGCATACCATACTCAATGCTCCGTCATTGGATACCTCGACGCTGCCGCCAGCGGCGAATATATCATGAACGGTAGAGTGGCATGTAAGTCCCGATTCGGTGGCGACGCGCGGCGATACTATTTTCGCGCTCGTCACCCGTCCGTTCCACTCGTATATCTCGCAGACGATCTCGTCGCCGGAGTAGGCTACGTAATAGGTGTACGGATCCTCCCATTCGTTGATCTCCGTCCGGGTGTCGATCCGGTCGTACAATCCGTCGCACGAAGAGGGCAGGGCCGATATCTCGGTGCCGAGTGTTATGGGGCCTACGCCCTCGGCCGTGACAGTGTAGACGGGTGTTTCCGCCTTGGCGGCGCATGATGCCATCGCTATCGAGGCGATGATGATGAATAATTTGTTTTTCATGTCGTTAGATGATTTGTATGCCGTGTCCCTGCGGCGTTTTTACAGGTTGAAGCAGGCATATAAAAAACGTGGGACAAAACTCCGATATCTGCTTTCTGAGGCTCTGGAATAACCGTGCAACCAAATATGGAATAAAGGCCCACGTCGAACGACGTGAGCGCAAACTTCATTCCTCGGTTGCTCGTCAAATTTTCCAGATTTTCAGAAAGCAAGGTATAAAGCTAACGCTTTTTATATGTTGTGCCGCAGCGTATTCGTAGCGCGTGCGGCCTTGAAGATCGGTTTTGTGTGATTAGGGTTTATATCATAGGCAGACTAATTTACTTACTTACTACAAATATAGTAGTTTCTCTCTATAAATTCAAATTTTATCGTAACGATCCGTGCGATTTGTTATCTTCGCGCAGTTTCTGCAACTCGTACATGCGGTCGCGGAACCGTGCCGCGGCGAGGAAGTCGAGCGACTTGGCCGCCCGCTCCATATCCTCCTTGGCTTTGGCTATAAGGGCATCTATATTCTCGCCGGCGACGTAATCCTTCTTTACGTCGGCCGCCACTGCATAGTGATCCTCGGCGATGGGGTAGACGTTCATGTCGGGCTTTACGGCCGTGCGGTCACCCAGCAGCAGACTCTGTCCCGAACCGCTCTTCTGCGCCTGCCGCGGTATCATGCCGTGCTCCATGTTGTAGCGCACCTGCTTCTCGCGGCGGCGGTTGCTCTGCTCTATGGCGTATGTCATCGAGTCGGTTATGCGATCGGCGTAGAGCGTCACGTGTCCGTTGGCGTGACGTGCGGCGCGTCCGGCGATCTGCGTTATCGAGCGCAGGTTGCGCAGGAAGCCCTCCTTGTCGGCATCGAGTATGGCCACCAGCCCCACCTCGGGCAGGTCCAATCCCTCGCGCAGCAGGTTGACACCCACCAGTACGTCGAACATGTCGGCGCGCAGGTCTTCGAGTATCTGTATCCGCTCCAATGTCTCCACATCGGAGTGTATGTAGCGGTTGCGCACGCCCACGCGGTCGAGATACTTCGACAGCTCCTCGGCCATGCGCTTGGTGATGGTGGTGACGAGCACCTTGTCGCCCTTTCTGACGCAGGCGTTGATCTGTTCCAGCAGATCGTCTATCTGGTTGAGCGTGATGCGCACGTCGAGCGGCGGATCGATCAGTCCCGTAGGGCGGATCAGCTGCTCGACCACCACGCCCTCGCTCTTGGTCAGCTCGTAGTCGGCCGGTGTGGCACTCACATATATCGACGTGTTGGTCAACGTCTCGTACTCTTCGAATCTGAGCGGACGGTTGTCCTTGGCTGCCGGCAGCCGGAAGCCGTACTCCACCAGATTCTCCTTGCGCGCGCGGTCGCCGCCGAACATGGCGTGCACCTGCGGCAGCGTGACGTGGCTCTCGTCTACCACGGTAAGATAGTCCTTGGGGAAGAAGTCGAGCAGGCAGAACGGTCGCGAACCCTCCGGCCGGCCGTCGAAATAACGCGAGTAGTTCTCTATGCCGGAGCAGTAGCCCAACTCCTTGATCATCTCCAAGTCGTACTCCACGCGCTGCTTTATGCGCTGCGCCTCCATCGTGCGCCCCTCCTTTTCGAAGAAGGCTATCTGCTTGCCCAAGTCGAGATATATCTGCTGCACGGCGGTGTTGATGCGCTCCTGCGTAGTGACGAACAGGTTGGTGGGGTAGAGCGTCACGCTGTCGAGCGAGGCTATGCGCTGTCCCGTGGCAGGGTCGATCGAGTGTATGGCCTCGACCTCGTTGTCGAAGAACATCACGCGGAAACACTGGTTGCCGAACTCGCCGAAAGCGGCCATGATGTCCACCGTATCGCCCGTCACGCGAAACGTTCCCGGTTCGAGATTCAGCTCCGTGCGCGTGTACAACGCCTCGACGAGCCGGTATAGGAAGTGCTTGTAGCTTACCACCTGTCCCACCTTTATCTCGATGGCCGTGGCGTGGAAGTCGGCCGGGTTGCCCGTGCCGTAGAGACACGACACGCTCGATACCACCACCACGTCCCTGCGTCCCGACAGCAGCGTGGCGACGGTGCTCAACCGCATCTTCTCGATCTCGTCGTTGATCGACAGATCCTTTTCTATATAGGTATCCGTCGAGGGCAGATATGCCTCGGGCTGATAGTAGTCGTAGTACGACACGAAATACTCCACGGCATTCTCCGGAAAGAAGTTCTTGAACTCGCCGTAGAGCTGCGCCGCAAGTGTTTTGTTGTGGCTCAGCACGAGCGTCGGACGATTCAGCTGCGCTATGACGTTGGCCACGGTGAATGTCTTTCCCGATCCGGTCACACCCATAAGCGTTGTGTGGTGCGCACCCGAACGTATCGACTCCACCAACTGTGCGATAGCCTCGGGCTGGTCGCCCGTCGGCGCATATTCCGATACGAGTTTGAAATCCATAGTGCAAAGTTATGAAAAAATAGAGTATATTGTATCGTCGTGAACAAAGAGCGTGAAAAAATCGCACATTGCCGTAATTTTCGATGATTCGATCGGATTGTCGTAGGAAATTAGTATCTTTGCAAGATAGAATCCGCTGGAATGATCGATCGCGAGACCATAGACAGAATATATGCCGCCGCCAATATCGTGGATATTGTCGGTGAATATGTCACGCTCAAACGTCAGGGCGTCAACTATCAGGCATGCTGTCCGTTCCACCAGGAGAAGACCCCGTCGTTCGTGGTGTCGCCTGCGCGCGGCATCTACAAGTGCTTCGGCTGCGGCAAGGGCGGCAATGCCGTCAACTTCATCATGGAGTACGAGAACGTCACCTTTCCCGAAGCCTTGAAGATGGTGGCCAAGCGTTACGGCATCGAGGTGCGCGAGAAGGAGATGACCGAGGAGGAGGTGCGCCGCAACAACAATCGCGAGAGTATGTTCGTGCTGAATACGTGGGCGTCGGACTACTTCTCGAAGTATCTGTTGAACGAGGCCGAGGGGCGCAGCGTGGGTCTGAGCTATCTCAGCAGCAAGCGCGGCTTTACCGATGCCACGATCCGCAAGTTCGGTCTGGGTTTCTGCCCGTCGAATGGCGACCTGTTTTCCGTCTCGGCGCGCGAGGCCGGCTATAAGGAGGAGTATCTCCTGTCGACGGGACTCTCGATCAAGAGCGAGCGTGACGGTTCGCTGCGCGACCGCTTCCGCGACCGAGTGATATTCCCCGTGCACAACGTCTCAGGACGCGTGGTGGCTTTCGGCGGCCGCACGCTGCGCACCGACAAGAAGGTGGCCAAGTACCAGAACTCGCCCGAGAGCGAGATCTACAACAAGAGCCGCGAGCTGTACGGTCTCTACTTCGCCAAGAAAGCCATTCAGCAGGAGGATTTCGCCATCATGGTCGAGGGCTATGCCGACGTGATATCGATGCACCAGGCCGGTGTGGAGAATGTCGTGGCGTCGTCGGGCACCTCGCTCACGGTCGATCAGATACGTCTGCTGAGCCGCTTTACCAAGAACGTCACGGTCATGTACGACGGCGATGCGGCGGGCGTTCATGCCGCTATCCGTGGTGTCGACATGATCCTGCGCGAGGATATGAACGTGCGCATAGTCCTGCTGCCGCCCGAGCATGATCCCGACACCTTCGCGCGTGCCAATACGGCCGATGCGCTGAGGCTCTACGTCAGGGAGAATGCCGAGGACTTCATATCGTTCAAGGCCAAACTGCTGCTGCGCGAGGCGACCGACGATCCCGTGCGCCGCTCGGAGGCCATCAGCGACATGGTGCAGTCGATAGCCATCATCGGCGACGCGATAAAGCGTGCGGTCTACATCAAGGACTGCGCGAAGATCATGAACATCGACGAGCAGGTGCTCGTGGCGGAGGTGGCGCGCAAGCGAATCGCCTCGACAGGCGACCGCGAGGCCGAGGACTTCCTGCGCCGACAGCGCAATCTGCGGCAGGCCGAGGAGCGTGCCGCGCAGATACCCGACGACGATCTGTCGACCCGCAATCTGCGCGCCGGCAGCAGCATCGACGCGCTGGAACGCGAGCTGACAAAATATCTGCTCAAATACGGACACCGCAATTTCGAGTTCCGCGAGGGGCGCGACTCGGTGTCGCTCAATGTCGCGGCGGAGATTCTGCGTGATTTGGAGAGTGACTCGCTGCACTTCGACAACAAGGTGTACGACAGCATATTGACCACCTATCGCGAACAGTGGCATGCGTTAGGCGAGGGTGTGGAGATACCGTCGCACTACTTCGTCAACCACCCCGATCCCGAGGTGTGCAACGTCGCGGTTGATCTGCTCACCTCCGACGATAACTATGTCCCCAGCGCGCTGTGGAAGCGCAAGGACATACATGTCGAGAGCGAGGAGGAGATGTTGTCGCACGGCGTGCCGAAGGCCATCACGCTCTACAAATCGAAGATCATCGAGCGTCTGATAGCCGAGCAGCAGGCATTGCTCACAGCCGACGACCTCTCGGAGGAGATGCAGTCGGAGATCATGGCGCGCCTGAACAAGTATAATAAGGTGAAGGTGCAGATCGCCAAAAAGATACAACGATTGATATTGTAGATTTATAAAAAAGGGCGGGACCGGATCGACGACGTATCACTACGCCGTACAGTGTGCAAACAGAAAATAAACAGAAAGATGTGTTGTGTGTAAAACATATCAAAGATAAAAGAATTAGTTACCTTTATCCGGTTCCACCCGCCGAAAAGATACTCAAAACCTATGCCGAATAGGCGCGCGGGCGCGATGTTTGATCGACTGCGGTGCGGCGGAGGGGATAAGAGAGTGAGATATGGCAGATTATAGAAACGTAAATATTCGCAACAAGCGGGCGACGTTCGACTACGAGATCATCGAGGAGTACGTGGCCGGCGTGGTGCTTGTCGGCACCGAGATCAAGTCGATACGTCTGGGCAAGGCGTCGCTCACGGACAGCTACTGCTATTTCGATCGGGGCGAGCTGTGGATACGCGGTGTCAACATCGCCGAGTATGCGTGGGGCACGTGCAACAACCATGTGCCGCGCCGCGACCGCAAGCTGCTGCTCAACCGCAAGGAGCTGGACAAGCTGCAACGCTCGTTGCAGGACCGCGGGTTGACGGTCGTGGGTCTGAGACTCTTTCTCAACGACCGCGGATTAGTGAAGATCGTCATCGGTCTGGCGCGCGGACGCAAGGCCTACGACAAGCGCGAGTATCTGAAAGAGAATGATGCCCGTCGCGAGATGGACAAGGCAATGAAGTCAAACAGAAGATAGATATATGGCACTTATATTATGTATAGAGACGGGCACCGACATCTGCTCGGTTGCTCTGGCCAAAGACGGCGAGCTGCTCTCGCTGCGTGAGAGCGGCGAGGGGCGCGACCATGCCCGCAAACTCGGCGTCTTCGTCGATGAACTGTTGCGCGAGACGGGCATTGCGCCCGACGATCTCGATGCCGTGGCCGTAGGCAAGGGCCCCGGCTCCTACACGGGACTGCGTATAGGCGTGTCGTTCGCCAAGGGTCTGTGCTACGGCTTGCAGATCCCGCTGCTGGCCATCGGCTCGCTCGATGCGCTGACCGAGGTGGCGCGCGAGGATTTCGAGGCGGGCATCATCGATCTCGAAGACGAGGAGTGGGCTGCGGCACGTCTGTGCCCTATGGTCGATGCGCGTCGCATGGAGGTCTATGCGCAGGTCTTCGACAATGCCGGCCGGCCGTTGAGCGAGGTCGGTGCCGAGATCATTACGCCCGATAGCTTTGCCCGGTGGCGCGACGGCGAGCACCGATTCGTCATATTCGGCAACGGTGCGGCCAAGTGCGTGGAGTCGCTGCCCGATGCCGCGCTGATCGATGTGGCACCGTCGGCACGCGGACTGGTGCGACTGGCCCAGCAGGCATTCGACAGAGGCGAGAGCGTCGACATAGCCTATTTCGAACCCTTTTATCTGAAAGATTTTATCGTCACGACTTCGAAGAAGAAGCTGTTGTGATCGGACGGCATTCGTCCGCTTTCTGAGGCACTTGCGTTTGGTGCGTATTGTGCCCACCGCGCGGCCTGTCACTCGTCGATGACGGGAATGCGATAACTCCTCAACTCACGGTCGAGGAGTTTTTCTTTGCCTTCGACGCAACGGTCTACCAGCGCGTGAAATGCTGCCGAGTGATTGTGGTGGACGGTGTGACACAGTTCGTGAATTATCACATACTCTTGCAGATGGTCGGGCAGTGTGGCCAGAAAGAGCGACAGCGACAGGTTGTTTTCCGACGTGCAGCAGCCCCATTTGGTGCGTGCGGCGCGAATCGTCACGCGGCCGCAGTCGAAGCCCAGACGCGCTGCCAACTGACGGGTCTTGTCGGGCAGCGTGCGCCGTGTCGTGTCCCGCAGCCGCTCGACCTCGGCGCGCGATATGTGCGGCAGTTCGGCCTGCCGTGCGGCTATCTTGCGGCGTGTCGCCTCGACCCACTCCACACGGCTTTCGAGAAACGACAGCGCACGACGCTGTCCGGCCTGCCGCGGGTATGAGAGTCTCACCGCACCCGAGGGCTTCACCGACAGCCGTATCGAGCGTGAGCGCGCCGATGCGACGCACTCCACCTCGCCCAATATCTTGTGCATGATTGTGGCCATATCGCTGCGGCCGATACTATCCTATGCGCTGGCGCACCACCTCGAAGAGCATCACGGCTGCGGCTGCCGCCACGTTGAGCGACTCGATCGAGCCGATGAGCGGTATGGCCAACTGCTCGTCGCAGAGTTTGAGCACCTCTTTCGATATGCCCGTGTCCTCGGCACCCATGACTATGACCGTCGGGCGGCGGAAGTCGGCATCGTAGATCAGCTTGCGGCTCTTCTCCGTTGCGGCCACTATCTGGAAGCCCTCAGCCTGCAACGCTTTGAGCGTGTTGCGTATCGATCCCACGCGGCATACGGGTATCTTGTTCAGCGCACCGGCCGATGTTTTGATGGCATCGGCATTGACCGGTGCCGAATTTTTCAGCGGGGCTATCAGTCCGTGCACGCCGGCACACTCGGCCGAGCGGGCTATGCCGCCGAAGTTGCGCACGTCGGTAACGCCGTCGAACACCACGATGAGCGGTGTCTCGTCCTCGGGCACGCGCTCCAATATGTCGGCCACCTCGACATACTCTATGGCGGCGATCTGCGCCACCACACCCTGATGGTTGCCGCGTGTCAGGCGGTTGAGCTTCTCCACGGGCACCTCTTGCCAGCGCAGACGGTGACGCACGCACAGATCTTTCAGGTCGGTCATCAGTTGACCCTCGGCACCCTTACGAATGTAGAGACGCTCGATCTGCTTGTGCGACTCGATGGCCTCGGCCACGGGGCGTATGCCGAAAATGATATTTTCCATATACTGTTGTTTTATTATCCGTTGTTTATACTGCCGAAGATCATTGCTGCTCGGTTATCTCCAACTCGTAGCTGGCCTTCTCCCACTCGTGCATCATGTGCTCGCAGCGCGATTTCAGATCCTCGTATTGTCGGTAGTCCTCCGCATCGTATGTTGTGGCGGCGGCGAATTTCTCATCGTATGCGGCTATCTGCCGCTCGATGTCGGCCAGTTCCGCCTCGATCGTCTCCACATTCTTGCGCAGCTTGCGCAACAGCTTCTCCTGCTCCTTGCGCTGCTCGTAGGAGAGCTTGCCCGCGCCCTGCGGTTCGCTCTTGCGCTCGGTCTGCTGTGCGGCGGGTGCCTTGCGCTCGATCTCTTTGAGCGACTCGATCTTGCGCTTCTCCAAGAAGTAGTAGATGCCGCCCAGATACTCCTTCACGCCGCCGTCGCGGAACTCGTAGACGCGGTCGACCAGCCCGTCGAGAAACTCTCTGTCGTGCGATACAACCACCACCGTGCCGTCGTATTTGATCAGTGCGTTTTTCAGAATATCCTTCGAGCGCATGTCCATGTGGTTGGTCGGCTCGTCGAGCACCAGCAGGTTGTAGGGTTCGAGCATCAGACGCGCCATGGCCAGACGCGAGCGTTCGCCGCCCGAGAGCACCTTCACCTTTTTGTCGATGTCCTCGCCGCGGAACAGAAACGCTCCGAGTATGTCTCTCAGCCGCGTGCGTATGTCGCCCACGGCCACCCTGTCGAGCGTGTCGAACACGGTGAACTCGCCCTCCATCAGATCGTCCTGGTTCTGTGCGTAGTAGCCTATGTTGACATTGGCACCGATGCGTATCTCGCCCTCGGTGGGAGCCAGCTCGCCTATGAGCATGCGGGCGAATGTGGTCTTGCCCTCGCCGTTGCGGCCGACCAGTGCTATCTTGGCCCCGCGCTCTATGGTGAACTCCGCGCCCGAGAATATGCGTTTGTCGCCGAAAGCCTTGCCCGCCTGCTTTACCTCGGCCACGATCTGTCCCGAACGCGGTGCCGGCGGAAACTTTATGTTGAGGCGCGAGAGATCCTCCTCGTCGACCTCTATGCGTTCGATCTTCTCCAACTGCTTTATGCGCGACTGCACCTGATTGCTCTTGGTGGGCTTGTAGCGGAACTTCTCGATGAACTCCTCGGTCTTCTCGATCATGCGCTGCTGATTCTGGTATGCGGCCATCTGCTGGGCGCGACGCTCGGCCCGCAGCTCGACGAACTTGGAGTAGGGCACCTTGTAGTCGTATATCTTGCCCAGCGACAGCTCCACGGTGCGCGTTGTGACGTTGTCGAGAAATGCACGGTCGTGCGATATGAGCAGCACCGCGCCGTTGTACGAGCGCAGATAATCCTCCAACCACTGTATACTCTCTATGTCGAGGTGGTTTGTCGGCTCATCGAGCAGGAATATCGACGGACGGCGCAGCAGCAGCTTGGCAAGCTCGATTCGCATGCGCCAGCCGCCCGAAAACTCGCTCGTGGCGCGCCTGAAATCCGACCGGCGGAAGCCCAGACCCAGCAGGGTGCGCTCGATGTCGGCCTCGCGCGTGTCGCCGCCGAGGATATGATAACGGTCGTTGGCCTCGTTGAGGCGGTGCAGCAGAGCTTCGTATTCGGCCGACTCGAAGTCGGTGCGCTCGGCTATCTCGGCCGTCATACGCTCGATGTCGGCCTCTATGCGCAGCACCTCATCGAATGCCTTTGCCGTCTCGTCCATAAGGGTCGTCGTGTCGGCCACGCGCATCTGCTGAGGCAGATAGCCTATCGTGCATTCGCCGTTGACGGTGACCGCACCCGAGGTGGGCTGCTGCTCGCCCACGATGGTGCGCAGCAGGGTAGTCTTGCCCGCGCCGTTCTTGCCGACCAGACCTATTCGGTCCTTGGGGTTTATCAGAAACGAGATGTTGTCGAACAGAGTCCAGCCTCCGTAGCTTATGGTAAGGTTGTCTAACGAAATCATCTTCTCTCAGGCTTTCAACATTCTTTCGATCGCTTCGTGGGGATCGGGTGCGCCGAATACCGAGCTGCCCGCCACGAGCACTTCGGCTCCCGCATCGAACAGCAGCCGTGCATTGGCCGACGAGATGCCGCCGTCGACCTCGATGATGGTCTCCAACCCCGCTTCGCGCTTCATCTCGTCGAGGCTGCGTATCTTTTCCACGGCCGAGGGCATGAACGACTGTCCGCCGAACCCCGGCTCGACGCTCATCACCAGCACCATATCCACTAACGGCAGAATGTCGCGCAGTACCTCGGCCGAGGTGGCCGGCTTGATGGATATGCCGGCGCGTGCGCCTGCGTGGTGTATGGACTCGATGCAGCCGTGTATGTCCATCGTGGCTTCGTAGTGGAATGTGAGGTAGTCGGCTCCCGCCTCGACGAACCGCTCTATGTATCGTTCCGGCTCGGTGATCATCAGATGCACGTCGAGCGTCTTGCGCGTGGCCTTGCGTATGGGTTTCATCACGGGGAACCCGAACGATATGTTGGGTACGAACACACCGTCCATAACGTCGATGTGCACCCACTCGGCCGCACTGCGGTCGATCATTTCGATGTCGCGTTCGAGGTGTCCGAAGTCGGCCGAGAGCACCGACGGAGCTATGATACGTTTCATAATATCGTGCAATTTTCGATTATGCAGGCAAAAGTACAAAATTCTTACTAAATATCGGTAACGGATTGACGATTGTTTGCTACCTTTGTACTCGGTGCAGCAGATGCCGCGCCGTAAAATCGATTATCTATATGGAATATATCATCATATCGGTCGTCATGGCCGCGGCAGTGGCCGTGCTGGCCATGCTGCTGAGACGCTCCTCGTCGGAGCTTGCGCGCGAGCGCGACCAGCACCGGCAGTCGGAGCGCAGTTTGCAGGAGGAGATAGCCCGCGAGCGGCAGTTGCTCGTCGACGAGCGCGTAGCGCGCGTCAGGGCCGAGAGCGAGGCGGCGGCTCTGCGCGAGCGTGAGCGGACGATGCAGCAGGAGCGCGAGCAGACCGAACAGACGCTCGCCCGAGAAAGGGAGCGTGCCGAGCAGGCCATGAAGGCGCAGTTCCGCAACCTTGCCAACGAGATCTTCGGCGAGCAGTCGCGCGAGTTCCGGCAGACCAACAAGGAGTCTTTGGATCTGCTTCTGAAACCATTCAAAGACAATATATCCGATTTCCGCGAGCGTGTCGAGCGCATCTACGCCTCGGAGAACGAGCAGCGCGGAGCCTTGAAGAACGAGCTGGATAACCTCATGCGGCTCAACATGAAGATCACCGCCGAGACGACCAACCTCACAAACGCTCTGCGCGGCAACTCCAAGGTGCAGGGCGACTGGGGCGAGGTCTACCTCGAAACGATATTGTCGAGCACGGGTCTTGTCAAGGGCTTGCACTACGAGGTGCAGACCAACCTCAAAGACGACGACAACCGCAATCTGCGCCCCGACGTGATACTGCGTCTTCCGGAGGAGCGGTCGATCGTCATCGACTCGAAGGTGTCGCTTACGGCCTACGTGGGCTACACCGCGGCCGAGAGCGAGGAGGAGCGTCGCCGTCTGATGGCCGAACATGTGGCCTCGGTGCGCCGCCATGTGCAGGAACTGGCCGCAAAGGAGTACCAGCGGCTGCTGGATTCGCCCGATTTCGTCATCATGTTCATTCCGGCCGAACCCGCCTTTTTGGAGGCCTTGAAGGAGGATCGCGCCATTTGGTCGGACGCATACGCCCGCAAAGTTATCATTTCGTCGCCGACCAACCTCTTCGCGCTGTTGAAGATGGTGGCCGATATGTGGCGCAGAGATGCCCAGAGTAAGAACCAGGCCGAGATCGTCGACAAGGCCACCAAGCTCTACGATCAGTTGGTGGCGTTCACCGAGTCGTTGGAGGGTGTCGGCACGGCACTGGACCAGGCCCGCACCAAGTACGACGATGCCTACAAACGCCTGCGTACGGGCAACAACAACATCGTGCGTCTGGGCGAGCGTCTGCGCAAGCTCGGCCTGCCCACCAAGAAACGCCAGTCGGCCAAGGCTCTGGAAGGTGCCGAGCCGGAGACGGAAGCCGCGGCCGAACAGGATACGGAATAATCCGCCCTGCATCGGGCGAGGAGGTGCGATCCGCCGCTGCGCGGCAATGACGTGCTATGCCGCTATTCGCTTTTCCCGCCGCTCTTTGCGACTATGGCTGCTATGTGGTTTTTGAGAATGTGGAACGCCGGCGTGGCCATCTTTCCGTGATTGAAGCCGTCGAGTTCGTAGAGGTAGGTCTCGGTGTGGCCGTTGAGTTTCATCATGCGCCAGAAATATGCCTGCTCCTCGTAGCGGCCGTAAAGCTCCAGCTCCCTGTCGCCCGATATGATTATCAACGGAGGTGCATCGCCGCGCACATGGTAGAGCGGTGCTAACGAGTCAATCGTTGGGCGCGTGGCCTCTATGCCGTGCTGCTGGCGGTATCCGAAATGTGTTATGGCCTGTCCGCTGAACGGTGCCAGTGCCGCTATCGAGTCGGCATCGATTCCGTATTTCGCCAGCCACGTCTTGTCCAATCCTATCATCGAGGTGAGGTAGCCGCCGGCCGAGTGTCCTGCGACGAATATCTTGCGCACGTCGCCGCCGTACTCTTCGGCATGATTGAACGTCCATGCCACGGCTGCGGCCGCATCGTCTATGCACTCCTCTATGTCGACCTTAGGCATCAGACGGTAGTTTACCGCCACCACCACCATGCCGCACTCTCTCAGCGGCTTCGGTATGTATTTGTTGCCTCCCGTGAGACCTCCTCCGTGGAACCACACCACCACCGGACAGCCCGTTGTATCCTGCGGGTAGTAGACATCGAGTTTGCATCTCTCCGCAGCATATTGATCCTCCGAGGTGGCATAGCAAATGTCTCGCTGGGTCTGGTATGTGGTCTGCTGTGCCGATGCGGTCATGGCACACATGGCCACGCAGATCATCAGTAGAAATCTTTTCATGACAATAATAGTTTTGGGTATAAAGATACAACTTTTTCGTGACTTTTTCGTGAAAAGGCATCATTTGCTTCGCCTCGTTCAAGTCCGCAAATGGGCAGTACGCTAAGTACAGCCCATCTGCGTCCTTTTCACGTGCGGCTTGCAACTAATGCCTTTTGACGAAAAAGTAGCGCATAGTGCTTTGGAGACTATTCCATTGTTCTGTCATTCTGAGTGGAATGAAATGAAACGAAGAATCTGGTTGTGGACGACAAAAACACTCGTCCTGTCATTCTGAGGAGCGTTCTGTGGAACGCGACGTGAGAATCTCTTTTGGTCGACAAATTCCTGTGCACCAAACTTGCTCCCGCCGGCGAGACTCCCACGTCGCCTGCGGCTCCTCGGAGTGACAGTACGATGGCCTTGTCGTCCACAACCAGATTCTTCGTTCGCGCATGCGATGTCGGGGGGGCGTGCCGGTACGACTTTTGCTCTGGAACGGGTGATAAAATCCTTGGATCATGAAGCAAAAGAGTAATGACAATACATGTGTGGCCGAGCGCGACGGACGTCCGGTCGACAGGCGTGCCCCGATGCCGCAGGCCGGAGCTATGAGCCCTGTGACTCAACTGTCGGCCGACGACGTGCTGGCCGACGAAGGCATCATGCCGCCGCATGATGCATCGGAGCAGCCCACCATGCGGCAGATCGAGCAGGAGACCATAACGGTCAACCCCTCGGCCGATAGCATGGAGAGCCGCGGATAGGGCAGGGTGCATGCCGTTTGCACCCGACGGTGTCGTGCCGTCTCGGATCGTCCGAGGCGGCACGATTCGTATATTGCCGGCGGTTGAAGAGGTTACGAATTGACATGTCTGCGCTCCGAGATAAGCCGGACGGTACAAAATTAGGCTCGATTTCGTCGTCGGTTCGTTCGTTCGAATAAATTATTTCGGGGTGTAATATATTGGTTTGCAGGGCATAATAGAAGCTATTGGCGGTATTTTATAGGGGGGGGGATTTTTGTTCCGAATTTTTTTGTTTTTAAATAAAAAAGGTCATAACTTTGCATCAATTAACAAATTTTTTAATCTCGCGAGTTGCCGCTGTGAGAGTGGGCAACCGATTGTCGGGTATCTGTTTGCAATGACGGTTGCGGCGGTCGGGTCACGGATTTGAAACGGTAGGATTATAATGAAATATTACTGTTTGTCGATATTGATCTCGCTTTTGGCGTTGATGAATGTGCATGATATTCATGCGCAGGATTTTACGCGTATATGTGAGGGGGGGGGAATTGATAAATTCCAGCCTATCGGAAACTCTGTGGTCGAGAGCTTCGCGATATATTATTGGCGCGATCGTATAGATATCGACGAGAATTACCTCGACAACCGTCGTCAGACCGACCACATCAAGGAGTATCTTGCGCGATCGCCTCACATCGACAGCATAGCCATTTATGCCTATGCCTCGCCCGAGGGTGTCTACGAGCACAACGTGTGGCTTGCACGCAAGCGTGCCGAGGCAGCGCGCCGCTATATCATCGAGCATCTGGGCGACGATGCGGCAATCGATCCCGACCGCATTATCCTGCGGCCCATGGCCGAGAACTGGGTGGGTTTGCGCGAGGAGATCGAGGCCAACTACCATCGTGCCGACCGCGACCGCGTATTGGCCATCTTAGATGCGCCTGTGGGCAACGACACCAAGAAGTGGCGTTTGCAGCAGCTCGACAACGGCTATACATACGATTATATAATACGCCGCCACATGCCCGAGTTGCGTGTGGCCACATGGATATGCGTGTGGGAACACCCCGCCGTCAAGCTCGAACCTCTGGCCGGCGTGCCTGCATCGTTCGGCGGCCGTATTGCGCCGCAGCCCACGCAGATCGAGCTGCCGAAAGTTACCCGCAGCATCGAGCCACTCGTCGAGCCGCAGCGCGACAAGCGCACCATACTCGCTCTGAAAACCAATCTGCTCTACGATGCGGCCACATGGCTCAATTTCGCCGTCGAGGTGCCCATCGCACGACGCTTCTCCATACTTTACGAGCATCACTGCCCGTGGTGGGTGACCGATAGCAACAAATTCTGTCTGGAATTTCTCTCTTTCGGCGGCGAGTTCCGCTGGTGGTTCTCTCCGCGATTCAGGGAGGCGAGTGCCGATCTTGTCAAGCGCGACGCGCTGGTCGGCCACTTCGTCGGTCTCTACGGCTGGGGCGGCAAGTTCGACTTGCAGGCCAAGCGCACTGGCTGCTATCAGGGCGAGTTTTTCAGCGTTGGAGTCACCTACGGCTACTCGATGCCGATATGCAAGCGTCTCAATCTCGAATTTTCCATCTCGGCAGGTTATGCCCGCATACCTCACCGCCACTATATCCCCACCGACGACTGGTCGCTGTTAGTGCGTGACCGCAGCAAGTCGGGTACATGGAACTATTTCGGTCCGACGAAGGTGGAGATAGCGTTGGTATGCCCCATATTGTGCAACTACACCAAGAAAGGAGGCCGCCGATGAAACGTCTGATGCGATATGCCGCTTTGGCTCTGCTGCTGCTCTCTGCTGCGGGCTGTCATCGCCGTCCGTTGGTCGATATCGAGAACACGCACTATGTCCGCGTCTATATCGACGAGGAGCTGCTCAATGTCACCACAGGCTTTTACGACCAGAACAACCGCCGTCCCGAGTATGCCACCCCGACGGTCATGCGCGTGGCTCTGTTCGATCCCTCGACGGGCAAGGTGGCCGGCGAACGCTATCTGCGAGGTTCGGGGCGCGACGAGCGCGGTGCCTTCTGCGACGGTTACATATCCGCCGATCCGGGCGACTACTGCCTGCTGACATACAATTTCGGTACCGAGTCCACCGTCCTGCGCCGCGAAAGCGACTACGGATCGGTCGAGGCCTATACCAACGACATTGCGGCACACCTCTACAACTATCTGCCAAGCCGTGCCGATGCCGATGATTCCGAGCGTATCGTCTATGATCCCGATCATCTCTTCGTCGACGGCTGCCAGCGCGTGCATATCCCTGCGCGCAACTATGTGGATACGCTGCGCAACGAGCAGGGCGACTATTTCACCGCCCGCAGCGTTGTCAAGTCGTACTATCTGCAAATACGCGTCAAGGGCATGCAGTACGCCTCGACGGCCGTGTCGCTTTTGACGGGCATGGCCGGCTCGACGATACTGCACGATCGCGGCGTGCGCTCGGATAATCCGGCTACGATCTATTTCGAGATGAACCGCTCCGACGACCGTTCGGCGCGCAGCGACGATCTGACCACCATCTACACCACGTTCGGCACCTTCGGCAAGCTGCCCGATCACGACAACCGTCTGGAAGTGGCTTTCGACTTCATCACCGTCGACGGCCGCGCACTCAGTGCGACGATCGACATCACCGACAAGTTCTCCGAACCAGATGCCGTCGAGCATCAGTGGATACTGCTCGACGAGATCATCGAGATACCCGAACCGGTAAACTCGGGCGGAGGATTCACCCCGGGTGTCGGCGATTGGGGCGATATCAATACCGACATAATCATCTGACGCGTAAACGACAGAAAACAAAATAATCAACAAATTAATTTATAACTTTTAATTATTATCATTATGAAAAAATTTTTCTTCGCAGCCATCGCAGCCGGCATAGCTTTGACCGCTTGCGTAACGAACGAGGAGGAGGTCTCGGTCGGAACCGATGCCAAGATATCGTTCGAGGCTCCGCTCGTGCAGAACGCGACGCGTGTGACCGGTGAGATCGGCACTTTCTATGACAAAAACGAGAGTTTCGTAGTCAATGCAAAATTCTACCAAAGCACGTTTACCTCGTGGGCAGCCGGTGAGAATTACATTACCAATGAAACGGTTTCGTATAACTTAGGTCTTAATGCGTGGGTGCCGGCTCTGGACTATTATTGGCCTAAAGATGGTTTGCTGACCTTCATGGCATATTCTCCGGCCGACCATACAACATGGAAGCCCCAGATTACCGGTACGCCGGAAACACTCAAAGCCGATGCCGTAACTATATCTAACGGTAACCGCGATATGCTTTACAGTGAGTTGAGGAAGAATAGGAATACAGCCGACACTCCCGGTAAAAACGAATATAACGGCGTGGATATTCTGTTCCATCATGCACTTTCGTCGATCAAGTTCAAGGTATGTCTGGTTGCCGATCTCGGTGCCAATACAACTATTACTTTGAAGGCGATACAGCTTCAGCATGTACACCAGAACGGTAATTTCTCATGGGACTTAAATGTAGATAATGCTCCCGAATGGACAAATACCAACACCAATAAGGAGTATGTCATTACTCCCGTCACCGGAGCCAATCAGGTGTTGACCACCACTCCCGCCGATGTTGCCAATGCCCAGCCTTGTATTATGATGCCGCAGACGCTGGCTCACGGCGGAACCGACGGTAATGTGATCGCTCTCATTACATATACCATTACCAATAAAGATGCGGCGGGCAATGTTTTGTCTGAAATCGAGCAGAATCGCACGGTCGATCTGTCGACGCTTGACTATGGCACTGATCAAGGTGTAGAGTGGCTGCCCGGCAAGCGTTATATCTACACTGTCAACGCCGGCTTGAACCGTATCACGTTCGCTCCCGTGGTTGAGGATTGGAAAGATCAAGAAGTCGACTACGAAAGTACAGGGGGGGGGAAATAGTTAAGGATTAATTAGTTATCTCTTCGGGGCAGGGTAAATGCCCCATTACGATCTGCGGAGAGGTGATACTCTCCGCAGGTACTATCGAAAAAAGAGTGTTTTCGGAGATGAAGCGAAGTATATGGATAGCGTTGTCGCTCTGTGCCGCGGGTTGCATCGATGAGCCCGAGGCATACGACCCCGTCGTGGAGTTGGGGTTCGCTCCGGCCATCTACTCTTCGGTGCGTTCCGGCGGTGACGGTGCTGCCGTTCCGGCGGAGTTCTGCGTCGGTGCATGGTCGCTTCCGGCAGATGTGCCGTGGAGCAGCGGCAGCGGGCGTGCCGAGGCGTTCCTCTCGGGCGAGCGCGTGACGGAGTCCGACGGAGTGTGGCGTGCGGCCGAGCCGGTCAACTGGCCGGAGTCGTCGCTGCGGCTCACCTTCATGGGCTATGCCCCGTGCGGGGAGTCGGGCGGGTGCGACGTGCACGACGGCGTGACTTTCCACGATGTCGATACCTCTGTCGCGCAGGTCGACCTGCTCTATACCGATCCGCAGACCGATCTGTCGAAGACCGACAACGGAGGTCAGGTGCCTATGCCGTTCCGTCATGCCTTATGCGAGTTGCAGTTCCGTATGCACCGTGCCGCAACCGATGCTGGCGAGATACGCCTGCGCCGCGTGGTGCTCGAAGAGATATTCCCGTGCGGCGATTTCGCGTCGCTGCGACAGCCGCAGTGGCGGACCACGGGCAGCCGCTCTGCTCAGCTATTCTTCGAGGGCGAGGCGGTCGCCGGCAAGTCCATTCGCGGCGTGGGGCAGAGCCGCTTTGTCATACCGCAGCACGTGACGTGCGCCGTGACGGTGGATTTCGACTATGTCAACGAGGCGGGAAACGTATTGTCGCAACATCTGTCGACCCGCAGTCTCGATATAGTTTTCGAGCCGGGGCGGCGATACACATGCACGCTGACGCTGATGCCCGACGATGTGAAGTTGCTGTGTGAGATAATTGATTTTGATATATAGCAGTTATGAAACGGCCTATACTATATATATGTATGATTGCGGCGGTGTTGCTCGCAGGTTGCGGCCACGATGCCGACATGCCCTCACCCGGACCTGTCGGAACGGATAAGCCCATGATATTCGGCAGCGTGAGCGGAGCTGCGGCATCGCCCTCGCAGAAGAGCCTTATCGGTTCCGACGGCAAACCGCTCGGTGTGGGCGAGGAGTATCTGGCTGATCTGTGCGATCCGGCCAAAGGCGGCAATGCCATTGCCATCTGGGGCGACTATTGCCCCAATGACGAACTCGCGTCGAGCAGCCGTCCCGAGTATGTGCAGATATTCTCGCGCACGCCGCTCCGCTGCGACACTTCGGACGGAGGCGAGGGCTGGTACTACGATCCGGTCAGGTATTGGTTCGACGACTGCTCGTATCGCTTCCGCGCCTACTATCCCTCTGTAATATCCCCCGTAACGTCGTCCGACATTTCGACCCTGTCGCTTGAATACTTCTCCAACAATGTGCAGCAGGATCTGTGCATAGCCTATAACGAGGCCGATTCGGGTGCCGAGGGTTTCGATCCCGCGCAGGCCGTCGAGCTATATTTCCGTCATACGCTTGCCGCGTTGAGAATCTGCTTCCAGTTGGACTACGAGACCTCCGATGTCATCACCTCCTGCTGGTTCGAGAATACCGAAAAGGAGGATTTCGCCGTGAGCGGCATTCTGTTCTGCGAGCGGCGCGAGTCGGGCGGCCGCATATTCACCTCGGCCGAACCGCCGAAGGAGTCGGAGTCGGAGGCCTATTTCCAGTGGTTGGAGAGTTACTGCCCCGCACCTGTGTACGACCGTTTCTATGAGTGGAAGTGCACCTACGGTGCCGACGGCGAGCCTAACGGACTGCCTATGTCGACCGTGCGCAATGAGACTACGGGCGAGCTCGATCCGATAGAAAAGGCATACGCCTACGATTCCAACGCCGAGTCTACGGCCAAGGGCGAGACCTTCATCGGCAACGGCGGCTGGCTTCTGATCATGCCGCAGACCTCGTCGGGCAAGTTGCAGCTGTGCTTCAAGACCAAGCACGGCGGCGAGGAGGCCGTATTCCGTGTCAACATACCCAAAAATACGGGTCCGGTGATCGATGATGACGGCGACTATGTCGATGCCGACGGCCATAAGGTGCCCACTGCCGCGCAGGCGGCACAGTACGACCGCTGGCGCGCCGGCAAACGCTATACCTATACGGTCAAGATACGTCGCAGCGACTTGCAGTTGTCGCTTGCCGTGGCCGACTGGAACATGAGATACTCTTCGACCCAGATTGAATTTTAGATGATGATAATGCGAAATATAATCCAATGTGCCAAGGTCGCGATGCTTTGCATCGTCGCTACCGGCTGCGTGCACGACATCGACGACGGCGGAAACGGCGAGCAGAAGCCCGAGCGCAAGCCTGCCAGCCTGTCGGTCACGATGCGCGCTTCGGACATATATAATGCCGCGGTCGAGACGCGCAGCAACATGACCGATCCCGATGGCGATGCTTCGGGGTGGAGCAACGAGGAGAAGCTGGCCGACGGCCGCACCATACGCCGTGTAACGGTGTTTTTAGTCGATGTCATAAACAAGGAGCTGGTGGCCTATCGTCATGTCATCTACAACGGCGACGACGTGGCGGACGATGCCAAACCCATTCATACGCCGCTGCTGTGCGAAGACGATTCGCCCTATGGCGGCAACGGGTTCGTGAATACCGATCCGACCAGCGACAAATACGGCAAGGTCGATCCGCTGCTTCCGCACAGCAATACGGTGCGCCTTACATTCAATTACGACAACCCTCTGCACGGCGATGTGGAGCGTCTCAAACACGGTAAATACGCGCTGATAGCCGTGGCCAACTACGCCACTCTGCCGTTGTCGCAGGACGATATTGATAATCCCTCGGATCACTCTGCCGTGGCCGGTAAAAACGGCTTTGTCCGCGAGCTTCACTCCATCATGCACCGTTTCTACGGCGTAGAGGGCACTTCCGACGATTGGATCCACGATACCGATTTTCTTCGCAACAATGGTCGCGGAATAACGAATTTCGATTTCAAGCAGGAGGCACTCTATAATTATAAGTTGAATGTGGCTTATGACGAAACCAAGGATCCGGAGGATCCGGCATATAAGCCCTATATCCGCAAGAAGTTAGACGAGCTGCCGCTCTATACGCTGGCCTATATCGATCTGCAACCGGGCGAGAACGTCATCACCGATCCCATTTCGTTATATCGAACCTATGCGCGCGTGAGAATCGAGGTGAAGAATTACAGCGAGGAGGCGTTGTCGATCAGCAAACTGTCGTTCAGTGAGAACTTCTCAAAGGACAAGACCTATTTCTGCCGTATGCCGGGTGCCGCCGACATATTCGACGATCTGGATTTTATGCAGGGCGCGCCCGTCGTCTCTTACGGCGAGTCGGTCATCGCTTTCCCATATTACATGACCAAAATGCACAACGACCCCGACTGGACCGCAGGGGATCCGACGAACGGGAGATACTATATAATCGAAAACGACGACCCGTCATACGCATCGGAGGTCGGAGCAGGCCAAAACCAGATCAGGAAGGGACAGACGGCGGCCATATTCGATGCCTATATCTCGGCCTCGCGTCTGGATAACTATCCTAACGAGAAATACAATTATACGATAGAGTTGGGTTATCCGGGCGTGGAGCAGTACACCATTGGCTCTTCACCTGCAAGCTCTCTTGCCGCCGGCCGGCAAATTGCCATCTGCGACAAGGACGCATGGCTCTACGAAACGACTGATGGCAAGATCGATTTCCCTACCATGTCTGCCGATGAAATGAGATCGCAGATCGAAAAAAAAGATTGGAAGGGGGTATGGGTGCTGGAAGCGAATGGCAATAATCGATATCGCCTGCGAAATCTCTCTTCGGGCAATTATCTTACGGTAAGCAGTTCGTGGACTACTTATACAATAGGCCTGTCGTATCAGCAGAGCGATGCCGAGACGTTTACCATTGTGTCGCAGGGGTCTGGTTTCGCCTTACGGTCGACCACGAATAACCGAAGGTATGTCACCTCGTCAACGACGATGTCCACTTCGGCAACCTACTTCTCGATGTATACATACGAGCAGAAGCCGGAAGGCATGTCTGCTTCGAAGACGATCGATTTGCAGACCATCGACAGCCAGACGGCAGCCGTGAGTGATGTTACGGAGATCTCGCGCAACGATTTTCTGAATATTCTCATCGAGGTGTCGTACAACCCCGACCGGGGCGATTTCGATTTTGCCGTGCACTCGTGGGATAACAAGCAGGGTAACATAGAGTTTAATTGATCGTATCTGTCATGAAGAATATTACAATACTCATACTGATGATTGCGGCTTTGTCGGTCGCACGATGCACCCGTTACGACGAGTACACTCCCGCGGTAGAGGGTGAGGGCGAGACGTGGGTAACGCTCGATTTCGGCGGCGGCGACTACGATCAGGTTAGCATCAGCACCCGCTCGGTGTTGGAGCAGACCGCCGAGTCGCGTGTGCAGAACCTCTATGTGTTCATATTCGATTCGGACGGCAAGCGTGTCTACGGCCACTATTTCGACAATAAATCGCTGCTCTCCGATGCCGCTTCCGTTAGGTCGGCCGCGACCGAGTGCTGGTATGTGAAGACCCCGTCCGATAAGACCGATGCCGATGCCGACGGCTGTATCCGTGCGCGTGTGCCGCTCATCGCCTCCGGAGGCGAGATATTCATCGTCGCCAACATCGATGCCGACATGGTCAACATATCGCCCGAAAGGTTGAACTACATTCACTCCAAGGCCGATATGATAGCTCTTTCGGCTTCGCTCAACCAGCTTATCACCTCGCGCAACGGTTACTTCCCGATGAGCGGCAGCCGTGGGAACATAAGCATTACCAAAGATAAGATCATGGCCGACGGAGCCACCGGATTCACTTTGTGGCTCTATCGTTTGGACGCCCGTATCGAGGTCAATATAAAGGTTGCCGAGGGATACTCTTCGTCGACCGATGTCGACTATGATGCCGATGGCGACGGCAAGCCCGAAGATGCCGTCCGCACCCAGACCATATCGGAGTTCCGCCCCGAGTCGTGGCAGGTGATCAACCTCCCGCGCGGCTGTTTCGTGTGCGAGCGCGACAAGGCCGGCGCGACGGCCGACAATCCGGCGGATTCGCCGACCGGATATTTCAACTCCGAAGAGGTCAACTTCGAGACCGTATCGGCCAAGTCGTCGGGCTTCGGGTTCTACATGCTCGAAAACCGGCCTGCGGCCAAGGGCGCGGCGGGTACATTCGCCGGCCGCGATCGACGGATAAAAGATGCCGCGGGTGCATACGACGAGAGTGACGGCCTATGGGTCAATGCGCCGGAGGAGGGCACCTACCTTGTCATCAAGGGTGAGGTGCTGATGGACGTCAACGTGTCGACTGAGGCGCACACGCAGAAGCTCAACGCAGCCGTGACATACTATATCCACCTCGGCGATTTCGGCTCGGATGTCGACAACTACGACATCGAGCGCAATACCCGTTATGTCTACAACATCACCATCAAGGGTGTTGACAGCATTCAGGCCGAGGTCGAAAAGAGGGAGGAGCGGGAGCCTGCCGCCACGGGCGACGTATATATAGCCAAGGAGTCGATCTATACGTTCGATGCCCACTACGGCCAGCGCGCCTTCTCGTTCGACGAGGCGTTTATCACCCCCTCCACCGTGACGTGGTATGTCAAGACCCCGTTCGGCCGCGAGGGTACTCCCACTATCATAAACGGTGTGGAGGTGCCCAACGGACTCGACTATGAGTGGGTTCATTTCTTAGTGAACAAACCCGTCAACGCCAATAACCCCTCGTCGCCTTACAGCCATGCGCAGCAGAGCTATTCGCCCGACGCGATGAACGTGGTCGATTTCGTGGCCTACATCAAGGATCAGAAGACGCGCTTCGACCAGCGCAAGCGCGATTATCCCGACGATCCGTCGCAGTGGACCGTGGGCAATGATTTCCGTCCGGAGATCGACGATGCCTACTCTGACGGGCAGAAAACGCGTTACAGAATATGGGCGACGGTCTTCGTCGACGAGTATTACTACGAAGAGAATCCCATCTCCGGCGATAAGGATCCCGAGCTGTGGAAGCGATTCGTCAACCAGCCCAACCGCGTCATGCACCTGCTGTGCGATACGCATTTCAGTACCGACCGCGACAGCTCGACTACGGCGAGCGTGGTGACCATACGTCAGCGTTCGATACAATCCATCTTCGATTCCGATGCGCCCGTAACGAGTGCGTGGGGCTGCGAGACGGTCGACGAGCTGGCCGACAAACTGTGGTTCTACGACGCTCGCGAGACGACCTCCGGCGGCTGCTTAGGCAATACCTATACAGATGCCTATAAGAATATCGATTACGACAACAACTCGCGAAGCAACGGATTGTATAACTCCGTGCGACTGTGGGAGATGGTCGATAAGTCGGGCAATTGGCTCACCGGCAAAAAGTGGGAGGATTACCTCGATTTCACCAAGGAGAATGCCGAGGAGGACGATACCTATTTCCTCAAAGACGATGATAACGCGCTCTTTACTGCCCGATATGCGTGCATGTCGCGCAATCGCGACAACAACGGCGACGGTGTAATCGATGCCAGCGAGCTGCGCTGGTATATGGCCTCCATATTGCAGCTTACCAATTTTTATATAGGTCAGGCCGGTCTGTCGGGCGATGCCATTCTATATCCGCAGAGTCTCGCTGATCTCTATACGGAGAACGACCCTACCGATGCCGACGGCTTCCACCCGTGGCGCAGCCATATAATCAGCAGCACACGTAATATCAACCCTAATCAATATAATAACGCAAATTGGCCAACGATCCTGTGGGCGGAGGAGGGACTATCCACTTCCTGCTATCGTGAACCCGAGGGCTGGAATCAAGCCGGCCGTTATTCGATAAGGTGCGTGCGCAATCTGGGAGCCGATCCCGAGAGCGAGACCGCAGCGCAGGAGGCATTGAAGAGCGACGATCTGCCGTTCGATCCGGTGACCCAGATATCGGGCCCGGGCATTGGCGATAACACCGATACGCCCGTTGAAGAGTCGGTCTACCGTATTGATCTGAGCAATATGAACCGCAAGTCGGTGCGATTCTACACCACAAAGGAGTTGGAGGTTGCCGACGAGTTTTCCGAGATGGCGCGAACCTATCTGGCATTCGAGACCGGCCCGCTCAGCGATACCAAGTATTCGTTCGCCGAGCTGGAAGCCTTGTTAGATGCCGGTCAGTCGCCATGTCCCGAGGGCTATCGCGTGCCTAACTTCCGCGAAATGGCGTTGATGTCGGTCTATATTCCCTATCCGACATCGTCGTCATGGTGGCTCGGTACGTATGAGGCAAATTCTTTGATGTGCTGTACGCGCTACTCCATTCAGAACAAGACTTGGATTACCCAACCTTCCCATTTGCAACAGATAGATCTTGATTCGGATAAGGGCACGGCTTCATATTACGTGCGCTGCGTGCGCGATATGAGGTAGGGTAGTGCCTGTCGTATATCTCTTGCCGCCCGCAGCCGTCTTTCTGACAGCCGCGGGCGACTTTTTTGCTCTGCCGCTCGGAACGACAAACCCGCCGTGTCATGCTGAACGGAGTGAACCGACGACAAGTCGAGAGCAGAAGAAATGTTTTTCTTATGCCGAGACGCGAAGGAGGAAGACCGCAGGTCAAGAATCTGGTTGTGGACGACAAGACTGCCCACTTGTCACTCCGATGCAGGGCGTATGCCCGACCGTGGGAGTCTCACCAGCCAACCCTGTCACTCCGAGGAGCAACGCAGGCGACGGGAAGTCTCGCCAGCCAACTTTGTCACTCCGAGGAGCAACGCAGTTGCGACGTGGGAGTCTCGCGCTCGGAAGCGCGGTTGTCAGGCAGGGAATTGTTGCGCAAAAGAGAGATTCTCACGTCGCAGTCTGCGACAGCTCCTCAGAATGACAGGACGCACAATGTCATTCTGAGCGAAGCGAAGAATCTGGTTGTGGAAGATGTGACCACCCTGTCATGTCGAACATCTGTGAGACATCTGTGGAAGACAAGACCACCCGTCTGTCACTCCGATGCAGGGCGTATACCCGACCGTGGGAGTCTCACCAGCCAACCCTGTCACTCCGAGGAGCAACGCAGTTGCGACGTGGGAGTCTCGCCGTCGGGAGCACGGTTGTCAGACGGGGAATTGTTGCGCGAAAGAGAGATTCTCACGTCGCAGTCTGCGACAGCTCCTCAGAATGACAAGACAGTGGAAACAGCGTCGCACAGATTTCTCGCTTGTGCTCGAAATGTCAGATCCGACTTGTTGTCGGTTCGTTAAGGATAGGAATGGCTCGGTGGAGATAATTGCCTTTCAAAATATAGCTAATCATCTCTCTCCGCTCCGCAAATCCTTTGCCAAGAGATCAATGCCTTTTGTCGAGTTCGAGATCGCTCGTGTAGTGTTGTAAGTCGTGTCTATGGGTGTATTAGTCTAATTACTTTCGAAGATATTATTTACCAGAAAGCAATAATGGCTGAATTTGGAAGGATTGTGTCGGAAGTACAGAACTCCATGGTATATTGGCTGATTCGTTTCATGTGTTCTACGCCCGAACCTGCGCGGGTAAGGACTTCCAAATAGTCAACATCATTTATATCTGTAACCATTTTGGGGTCTATGCGGAATTTGAATTTAGTTGAACCTATAATTGGATCTGTGAACACACAATAGAAACGTTTCCTCTCCGGTGCGGGAATTACGAATGAAACCCTCCCGAAATAACTGCGAAAACCATCGTCTTCATCAGTATAGTTCACTTTTGTGCGTAATATTATGCCCATAATTTCATCGTCCCTGTCTTTAATGGGCTCAAGCTGTATATCAGCTGTTTTCACATAGTACTCCGTTTCGTTTATTGTTGTGGTTATGTTGAGGTGCAGTATGCCGATTATCATGGCGACATCGTTATTGTTTGCGGCTGTTTTTAATTGGTTGACAAGTGCCGGATCGGTAATTTCCTCGCGTAGGAAATATGAGTTTTGTTCCAACAATTTGTTAAGTCCGTTGGTGCTGAAAGCAAACCCGCATTGCAGATAACATTCCGAAGAGGCTTTTTCGGGAAGTCTGAAATAACGCTTGTATTTTAAGTTCTGTTCCATGCTGAAACTGCCGTTATTATTTTGGAACATGCTTATGTCGTAGTCAAAATTTTCGCGTATCACATCTTCCTTGCAAGAGGCCATTTGGCAGTAACTTTGGGCAAGACGACGGTTTAGACGCGATAAAGCATTTTCAAGAATACGCGAAGTGGCTTCCGGCGAGTAGAGTTCATTGATGATGCTATTCTTGTCTGGGGTATTTCCGCTGAGTAGATCCATCATCTGTTGTAGAGTGTTATCGCGTTGCACTTCCTGTATCTCCTTTGTACCGATTATCCAATTGAAAATGCTGATAATAAAAACCGTGATTGTAGTGAACGTGATACCGGTTATAATCTCATAATATACGTTTTTCTTGAAATTCGCCTCGCTGCCGAATTCAAAAAATAGAAGTAATGCGCATAGTACAATAATAATAAACATCATCGACACCTTTATGCGGCGCGGATATTTACTGACGAATCTTACAAATCCGGAAGTATAGTTATCTTTTTTCATGGCGGGTTATTTGGGCGTTAGAAATCGAGTATCGGGTGGCGGTTCTTGTCGGATTCCTTTTGTTCGAGTTGATAGTGCCACCACTCGAACGGATATGGCAACAGTCCGTGTCGTCCCATTATACTGTACAGGAACATGCGGTTGGCATATGCGTCGGGAGAAAGAAGTCCTTTCTCCACCATGTTGCGCTCATCGCCTACATGGGCAAGTTCGGAAAAGGAGTCAAAGGGTGTCCCCATGTCGAGCAGATTTCCTTCTGGATCGCATATCGATAGGTCGACAGCCATACCGTAGTTGTGAAAGCCTCCGGGAACCTCGTTATAAGGATTGGCGATATATCTCTCAGAGGGAGTGCCTTTTACGAGGTCGAACATTTGTTTCTGTATGTGCAAAGGGCGGGCGGCATCGAAAACAACGATAGTATGTCCGGGTTTCATGGTGGAAAGATCGGCATTTGCTGCACAAATGGCGCGTGCAAGTCTTTGCTCTGCATACAGACCAAATTTGTCGACATAAAGGATCTTGCCGGTGAAGTTGTCTAACGTGGCATATCGTATATCGGCACGAATGGTGTGATCGAGTTCTTGTAGATTGAGCAATCCGTATGAACGCATCTTTCTGTCTATATCTGTCATTGCATTAATTGTTTTGTGCAAAATTATAGTTTCTGACGCTAATAATCGTGTGGCAGTTCATGGGCGATTACTGTTTTTTGTCGAGATCCAGATCGCTCGTATAGTTGTGATGAATGTCCCATGCGGCCTGCATCATCGAGGCGGCGTATTCGTGCATGCGCTTTACCACATCGCCGTTCTCTTCGGCTACGTTGCGGTAGCGGTCGTCGCCTGTCGCTGTGCGGTCGTAGAGATACTCCAACTCGCCCGAATAGCTATACACGTAGAGCCAGTCGCAGTCGATGGCGGCCACCTCATGGTCGGTCGAGAACGGTACTATGCGGCGCGTTTCGCTCAACAGGTCGATGCCGAACGACCGGTTGACAAACTCCAAACCCAACATGCCGGCGGCGGTTGGCATGATGTCCATCTGCGAGGCCATGTCGTCGCGCAGCTCGGGTGCGATGTTGGCAGGCGAGTAGAACAAGATGGGTATGTGGTTGTACGACAGCGATATGGCATAGTCGTTGTCGATGGCCTTGCCGTGGTCGCCCGTGATGACGAACAGCGTCGAGTCGAACCATTCGCGCGTCGAGGCGAGATCGAGGAAGCGGCGCATGGCCCAGTCGGCATATTCGGCCACCTGTGTCGAGGCCTCGCGGCTGCTGGGCTTGAAATCGATGCCGTAGGGTATGTTGTACGGCGGGTGGTTCGACGAGGAGAGCATCACGGCGCAGAACCTTTGTCCCGCCTCATGTTTTGCGTCCAATATTTCGAGTGCCTTGTCATACATCACGTGGTCGGGCACGCCTAAGGTGCTCACCACCTCGCCGCTGTCGTAGTCCGGCTCCGAGACCACACTCTGAATGCCGTTGCCCAGAGCGAATCCGCTCATGTTGTCGAACTGCGCGTCGTGGGTGGTGAAGAATATGGTCGACATGCCCTGCTGCATCATCTGCTCGGGTATGGTGTGAAGCGAGGGTATGATGCTCGCCTTCATCGTGTGTTTGTCTAAATAGGACGGAAACGACGTGAGTGTGGAGTAGACCCCGTTGTAGGTGTGAATGCCCGTCGAGTAGGCGTTGCGGAAGTATAGGCCGCGCGTGACGAGCGTATCGAGATTGGGCGACAGACCCTCGCGGCTGCCCTCCGAGCGCAGACGGTCGGCCGTGTTGCTCTCCATAAGCAGCACCACGACGTTTTTGAACGGAGACGGGTGCGCTTCGAAGTGTCGGCCGAAATCGCTGTCGCGTCCCAGCTCCCATGCCGCGAATGCGCGTGCGCGGCCGCTCTCCTGCACCTCGAACTGCATGCCGTTCATATCGAGCGACGAGCGCATCAGCGTAAAGACGGGATTAAGCCCTAACTGGTTGATGAAAGCGTTGTTGGATATGTATGCCGTGCCCACTCTTATGGGACTCTTGCGGCTGAGACGGCCGCGTATCGACAGCGGTGTCAGCAGACACAGGACGATGAGAATGATCGTGGTGCGGCGAGGTGTCGCCTCGGCGTGATGGATAGCCCAGCGGCGCGCCAGACGCAGATTGGCGAATACGAACAATCCGGCCACGGCGATGGCTGCTACCGAGAAGAGTATGTACTGCCACTCTCCGCCCACCATGCGCACGACAAAACCCATATCGCCGTCGACGTAGTTGAACATCACGGCGTTGAGACGTATGCGGAACTGCTCGAAGAAGGGTATGTCGCCCACGCACATCATTATGGCCACGGAGTAGGTGACCGTAATCCACCACTTGGCCGTCTGCGCCAACGCTTTGTAGCATCGCGGAATGAACTGACCCACGAGCAGCAGCAGCAACGGCAGTGCCAGCAGATAGAACGATACGACGTTGTCGAACCGCACTCCCATGAGCAGTGCCTCCCATATCCATTGCGCCGAGTTGTCTACACCGAAATCGAGCAGCGAGAAGTTGCGCCACAACAATATCAGACGGCACAGCGTGAAGCATGCCATACCGGCGAGATATACGGTAGCGACGTAGGCTATCTTGCGGGGGATAAGGGGCTTCCCCCCCCCGCGATCATTATCCTGTGCTGCCGCATATCTTCTCTTCAAGCGCATGTGCTCTTGTGGTTAACTGTTGTCGGGCGAGTATCCCGCGTCTTCTAAGAGGTTGCCGCCCGATGCCGCCGCCACGGCCAACTGGTCGCAACGGTTGTTCTCGACGGTCGAGGCGTGCCCCTTGACCCATACCATGCGGACGTTGTGCTGCCGATATATCCTCAGGAACCGCGCCCACAGATCGGGATTCTTCTTGCCGGCGAAGCCCTTTTTCTCCCAGCCGAATACCCACCGCAGATTGACGGCGTCGACGACATATTTCGAGTCGGAGTACATCGTTACGTCGCTGCCTGCGAACTTCAGCGTCTCCAACGCCACGCATGCGGCCATCAGCTCCATGCGGTTGTTGGTGGTCAGCCGGTAGCCCTGCGACAGCTCCTTGCGGAACTGCCCGCTGAGCAGCACTATGCCGTAACCCCCCGGCCCGGGGTTGCCCAAGGCCGATCCGTCGGTATATATCGTAATCTCCATCTTATGCTTGCGTGCCTGTCGAGACTCATGCGAGCCTCGGCAGGAGTTGTTACAACGTTGCCAGCTGCTCCTTTATCGCTGCGATCTTGGCTTCGGCATCGGCCTGCTTGGCGCGCTCGTTGGCCACCACCTTTTCGGGTGCCGACTGCACGAAGCGTTCGTTGGAGAGCTTCTTCATGACGCTGGCCAGGAACCCTTCGTAGTATTCCAGATCGGCGGCGAGCTTCTTGCGCTCGGCCTCGCGATCGATCTTGTCGCCCAGCGGAATGAAGTATTGCGTGGTCTTGACGATGAATGCCGCTGCCGACGGATCCTTCTCTGTCGCGGTGTCGATCGACGACAGGTTGCCCATCTTGGCAATGACGGGGGCATACTCTGCCGGGTAGTTCTCGTCGGCGATAACGCTCATCGCAAGAGCCTCCTTCTGGGCGATATTCTTCTGCTTGCGGACGTTGCGCACGGCCGATATGACCTCGCGCGCCAGATCGAAGCGTGCGAGCAGACGCTCGTCGGCCTCCTGCACGATCTGCGGCTGACGTGCCACGACGATCGACTCGCAGTCGGCCTCGGGTGCGAGATCCTGCCATATCTCCTCCGTGACGAAGGGCATGAAGGGGTGCAGCAGGCGCAGCAGCTCGTCGAAGAAGTGCTTCGTCGCGGCCATGGTCTTCACGTCGACGGGCGACTGATAGGCCGGCTTGACCATTTCGAGATACCAGCCGCTGAAATCGTCCCAGAAGAGTTTGTATATCTGCATGAATGCCTCAGATATGCGGTACGTGCGGAAAGCCTCGTCGATCTGGGCTATGTTGCGGCGCATCACCTCGCGGAACCACTCGATCGACAGACGGTCGTTATCGCTTTGCGCGAGCTTCTCGTCGACGCTCCAACCGCATACCAGACGGTAGGCGTTCCATATCTTGTTGGCGAAGTTGCGACCCTGCTCGCACAGAGCCTCGTCGAACATCACGTCGTTGCCGGCCGAGGTCGATAGCATCATGGCCACGCGCATGCCGTCGGCACCGTACTTGGCGATCAGGTCGAGCGGGTCGGGCGAGTTGCCCAGCTGCTTCGACATCTTGCGGCCGAGCTTGTCGCGCACGATGCCGGTGAAATATACGTTGCCGAAGGGCTCGCGGCCGCGATATTCGTAACCGGCCATGATCATGCGCGCCACCCAGAAGAAGATGATGTCGGGACCCGTCACCAGATCGTTGGTGGGGTAGTAGTAGTTGATCTCCTCGTTGTCGGGGTGGCGTATGCCGTCGAATACGGAGATAGGCCACAGCCACGACGAGAACCATGTGTCGAGCACATCTTCGTCCTGACGCAGGTCGGCCGCCGTCAGCGTCGTATCGCCCGACTTGGCGCGCGCCTTCTCCACGGCCTGCTCGACGGTCTCGGCCACCACGTAACCGCCCTTGGGCAGGTAGTAGGCCGGTATGCGCTGTCCCCACCACAGCTGACGCGATATGCACCAGTCCTTGATGTTCTCCATCCAGTGGCGATAGGTGTTCTTGTATTTTGCCGGAACGAACTTTATCGTATCCTCCATCACGGCCTTGGTAGCCGGCTCGGCCAGCTCCTTCATCGAGAGGAACCACTGCATCGAGAGCTTGGGTTCGATGGCCACGCCCGTGCGCTCCGAGAAGCCCACGTTGTTGGTGTACTCCTCGACCTTTTCCAGCAGACCTGCGTTCTGCAAGTCGGTCTCTATCACGCGGCGGCACTCGAAGCGGTCCATGCCCGTGTATAGCCCCACCTTGTCGTTGATGGTGCCGTCGTCGTTGAATATGTCGATGGTTTCCAGAGCATATTTCTCGCCCAGCATGTAGTCGTTCACGTCGTGCGCCGGAGTCACCTTCAATGCGCCCGTGCCGAAGCCTATGTCGACATAAGAGTCGCGTATGACGGGTATCGAGCGGCCTACCAGCGGCACTATGACGCGCACGCCCTCGGGCAGCGACTTATAACGCTCGTCATCGGGGTTGACGCACAGTGCCGTATCGCCGAGAATGGTCTCGGGGCGTGTGGTGGCAACCACTATGTAGTCTGACGTGCCCTCGATCATGTAGCGCAGGTAGTAGAGCTTGCCGTGCGACTCCTTGTAGACCACCTCTTCGTCTGACAGGGCGGTCTGCGCCGAGGGATCCCAGTTGACCATGCGCACGCCGCGATAGATCTTGCCCTTCTCATAGAGGTCGCAGAAGACCTTTATCACACCCTCGGTGCGCGGATCGTCCATCGTGAAGCATGTGCGCTCCCAGTCGCACGAAGCACCCAACTTGCGCAGCTGTTTGAGTATTATGCCGCCGTGCTTCTCCTTCCACTCCCATGCGTGGGCGAGGAACTGCTCGCGCGTGAGCGACGACTTGTCGATGCCCTCGGCTTTGAGCTTGGCCACCACCTTGGCCTCGGTGGCTATCGAGGCGTGGTCGGTGCCGGGTACCCAGCAGGCGTTCTTGCCCTGCATGCGGGCGCGGCGCACCAGCACGTCCTGCAACGTGTTGTTGAGCATGTGACCCATGTGGAGCATACCCGTGACGTTGGGCGGCGGTATTACGATCGTATATGGCTGTCGGTGATCGGGTGTCGAGTGAAAAAGATTCTTGTCGATCCAGAAGTCGTACCACTTCTGTTCGATCTGTTGCGGAGTGTACTTGTCTGCAAGCATAATATATCGTTCGTTATAATTGTCCTATCGTTCGGAATAGGTATTAATCGTGCAAAAATAGCAATTTAATTTCAATCGCCCAAAACATTTGCGGCCAATATATGCGATTGGCTTTGCCGAAGAGCACGCTCGGCGCGAAATGTGATGACTGCCGCACGGAAGAGGTATTTGCCGTGTGCGGCGATACGCCTTTTAGTGGTGCCGTCCGGCGGGATAAATTATCAACAATTTGGCGTTATTTGTCGACGGGGCGTTTATTTCATAGAAATAATGAGTATCTTTGCACAAATATTCATGTAAGACTTATGAGCAAGAAAGATAAGGAGATCGAAGATTTGGGTCTTAGTCCGGAGCTGTTCGACGGAAAGCATCAGGTGATACCCATCATTTCGGGCGGCGACGACACGATCGAAGACACGCCCGTGCCGGAGGTATTGCCCATTCTTACGCTGCGCAGCTCGGTGATATTCCCCGGGGCGATAACGCCCATCACGGTCGGACGCGAGAAGAGCATAGCTCTGGTGCGCGAGGTCAATGCGGCCGGCGGTCTGTTAGGTGCCGTGTTGCAGCGCGACAGTTCCGTCGAGGATCCTGCGCCCGACGACATGTACAAGATCGGTACGGCCGCCCGCATATTGAAGATATTGGAGATGCCCAACGGCAATCTCACCGTAATACTCAACGGTCTGGAAAAGATCGAGGTGGGCGACTACATCTCCACCGAACCCTATTTCAAGGCTTCGGTGACGATGATCCGCGACACCACGCCCGATGCCAAGAACGTGGAGTTCGGGGCGTTGGTCGACTCCATTCGCGAGGTTGCGCTCAACATCATCAACATATCGCCCTCGATGCCCAAGGAGGCGGCGTTCGCCATCAAGAACATCGATTCGCGCCGCGGCATCATCAACTTCATCTGCTCCAATCTGGAACTGTCGGACGACGACCGCCAGTCGCTTTTGGAGGCTCCGGGACTGCTGGCGCGTTCGCGCAAGCTGTTGGAGATACTCGTGCGCGAGCAGCAGTTGGTGGAGTTGAAGAACTCGATTCAGGAGAAGGTCAAGAGCGAGATCGACAAGCAGCAGCGCGACTACTATCTGCAACAGCAGATGCGCACCATACAGGAGGAGATAGGCGACGGACCCGATGCCGAGATCGAGCAGATGCGCGAGGCGGCCTCGAAGAAGAAGTGGCCGAAAGCGACGGCCGATCTGTTCGAGAAGGAGCTGGCCAAGTTGGAGCGTCTCAATCCTGCGGTGGCCGAATATTCGGTGCAGATGACCTATCTGGGTCTGATGCTCGAACTGCCGTGGGACGAAGTGACCGAGGACAATCTCGATCTGCAACAGGCGCGCCGCCAGCTCGACGACGACCATTTCGGTTTGGACGAAGTGAAGGAGCGACTGTTGGAGCATCTGGCCGTCATAAAGCTCAAAGGCGATCTGAAATCACCCATATTGTGCCTCTACGGCCCTCCGGGCGTGGGCAAGACCTCGCTGGGCAAGTCGGTGGCCACGGCTCTGGGACGCAAGTTCGGCCGCATATCGTTGGGCGGTCTGCACGATGAGGCGGAGATACGCGGACATCGCCGCACCTACATCGGTGCCATGCCGGGACGCATCATCGAGACCATCAAACGCTGCGGCTCGTCCAATCCCGTGATCATTCTCGACGAGATCGACAAGATCACCGTCAGCAATCACGGCGACCCGTCGAGCGCGTTGTTGGAGGTGCTCGACCCCGAGCAGAACACCACCTTCCACGACAACTATCTCGATACGGAGTACGACCTGTCGAAGGTGCTGTTCATCGCCACGGCCAACAATGTGGCCAACATCGCACCCGCTTTGCGCGACCGCATGGAGATGATCAATATCCCGGGCTACATACTCGAAGACAAGGTGCATATCGCTCTTGAACACCTCGCCGACAAGCAGCGCAAGGCTCACGGCCTTACCGAGGAGCAGTTGCAGCTGACCGCGGACGGCGTAGTAAAGATAATAGAGGACTACACGCGCGAATCGGGCGTGCGCTCGTTGGACAAACATATAGCCAAGATAGCGCGCCGCCGCGCCAAGTCGATCGCTTTCGACGAGCCTTACGATGCAGCCGTCTCGCCCGAGGAGGTGGAGAAGATGCTGGGCAAGCCCAAGTTCATGAACGACCGCTACGACATCGCTGGCATGGTCGGCGTGGTGACGGGTCTGGCATGGACCGAGGTGGGCGGCGACATACTCTACATCGAGTCGATCCTCACCCCGGGCAAGGGCAAGCTGAGCCTGACGGGCAATCTGGGCGATGTGATGAAGGAGTCGGCCACCATAGCCTACGAGTGGGTGATGGCGCACTACAAGGAGTTGGGCATCGACCGCAAAATGTTCGAGGAGAACGATCTCAACATACACGTCCCCGAGGGTGCCGTGCCCAAGGACGGTCCCTCGGCCGGTATCACCATGGTGACCTCGATCGTTTCGACCTTCACCGGCCGCGAGGTGGTGGAGCGCGTAGCCATGACCGGCGAGACGACCCTGCGCGGCAGAGTCACGGCCGTGGGCGGTGTGAAGGAGAAGATCCTGGCCGCCAAGCGAGCCGGCATCACCACACTGATTCTTTCGGAGGAGAACCGCAAGGATATAGAGGAGATAAAGGCGGAGTATGTCGAGGGGCTGACGTTCCATTACGTCCGCACCAACGACGAGGTGCTGCGCCTGGCACTCAAAAACCGATAAAGACCTATGATGAAGTTCATAGCTATAATTCCCGCGCGCTACGCCTCGACGCGCTTTCCGGCCAAACCCCTGGCAATGCTGGGCGGGCGGCCTATCATCGAGCGTGTCTACACGCAGGTGGCCAAGGCCGTCGACGATGTGGCGGTGGCCACCGACGACGAGCGCATATTCTCAGCCGTCGAGCGTTTCGGCGGTCGTGCCGTCATGACCTCGACCGAGCATCGCAGCGGCACGGACCGCTGCTACGAGGCCTTTTGCAAGATGGGCGGCGGATTCGACGCCGTCATCAACGTGCAGGGCGACGAGCCTTTCATTCAGCCCTCGCAGATCGAGGCCGTGAAACGCTGCTTCGACGATCCCTCGACCGATATAGCCACGCTCGTAAAGCCGTTCTCGGAGCAGGACGGCCTTGCTGCGTTGGAGAATCCCAATTCGCCCAAGGTGGTGGTCGATGCCTCGGGGCATGCCATCTACTTCTCGCGTTCGGTGATCCCCTATCTGCGCGGTGTGGAGCGCAGCCAGTGGCTCTCGCGCCACACCTTCTACAAACACATAGGCATGTATGCCTTCCGTGCCGACGCGCTGCGCGAGGTGACCTCGCTGCCGCAATCGTCGTTGGAGCTGGCCGAGTCGCTCGAACAGCTGCGCTGGTTGCAGAACGGCTACAAGATAGGCGTGGGCATAAGCGACGTTGAGACCATCGGCATCGACACGCCCGAGGATCTGGTGCGTGCCGAACGGTTTTTGGCCGGACAGCAGTCGCTTGGATAGGAGTTGAACCAAATATTACGACCTTAAACATAAAACTATGATCCCTGAAATCATTGCCGGTCCGTGCGTGATCGAATCCGCCGAGCTGCTCGATTGCGTGGCAGCCCGTATCGCCGAGATCAACCGCTCGCTTGGTACCGACATCATCTTCAAGGCCTCGTTCGACAAGGCCAACCGCACTTCGCTTGCGTCGTATCGCGGCGTGGGCATCGACAAAGGGTTGCAGATGCTCGACGACGTGCGCTCGAAGTGGGGTTTGCGCCTGCTGACCGACATACACGAGGCGTGGCAGGCTGCTCCCGTGGGCGAGGTGGTCGACGTGATACAGATCCCGGCCTTCCTCTGCCGGCAGACCGATCTGCTGGTGGCTGCCGCCAAGACGGGCCGCACGGTCAACATCAAGAAGGCTCAGTTCCTCTCGGGCGACGACATGCGTTATCCCTATCAGAAGGCCGTCGAGTCGGGTGCGGGCGAGGTGTGGCTCACCGAGCGCGGCAACATCTACGGCTATAACAATCTGGTGGTCGACTTCCGCAACATAGCCGATATGCTGCATATCGCGCCGCGCGTGGTGATGGACTGCACCCACTCGGTGCAGCGTCCCGGTGCCGCAGGCGGCAAGACGGGCGGCAACCGCGAGTTCGTGCCGGCCATGGCTCTGGCTGCCAAGGCGTTCGGTGCCAACGGCTACTTCTTCGAGGTGCACCCCGATCCCGATCACGCTCTTTCGGACGGACCCAATATGCTCTATCTCAGCGATCTTGAAAACGTAATAAAGACCTTGTTATGACCAACGAAACCCCTGAACAACAGATAATAGAGGTCGGCCGCCGCACCATACATGCCGAGGCACTGGCACTCAAACACATGGAGGAGTCGCTCGGCGACGAGTTCGTGCGCGCCGTAGAGACGATCCTCGCCTGCCGCGGCAAGCTCATCGTCACGGGCATGGGCAAGTCGGGACACATAGCCCGCAAGATAGCCGCCACGCTGGCCAGCACGGGTACTCCGAGTTTCTTCCTGCACCCGGCCGAGGCCTTTCACGGCGATCTGGGCATGATCTCGCCCGACGACGTGGTGCTGGCACTCTCGTATTCGGGCGAGACCGACGAGATATTGAAGATCGTTCCGTTTGTGCACGACAACGGCAACCGCCTCATCTCGATGACGGGCAACGCCTCGTCGACGCTGGCACGCAACTCCGATGTTCATCTCGACATTATGGTGCGCAAGGAGGCCTGCATACTGCATCTGGCACCCACCTCGTCGACTACGGCGCAGCTGGCTATGGGCGACGCTCTTGCCGCCACGCTCATGCACATGCGCGGCTTCACGGCCATGGACTTCGCGCGCCTGCACCCGGGCGGCAGTCTGGGACGACGGCTGCTGATGACCGTGGGCAATGTCATGCGCACGACCAACTTGCCGGTGGTCGCACCCGACTGCGAGGCCGGCGAGATGATACACACCATCAGCCGCGGCGGTCTGGGCCTTATCGTGATATGCGACGGGCAGGGTAAAATATCAGGCATAGTTACCGACGGCGACATACGCCGCGCCATGGAGTCGCGCCAGGCCGAGTTCTTCAACATTAAAGCTATGGATATCGCCACGCGCAATCCCAAGACGATAGCTCCCACGGCCAAACTCATCGAGGCCGAGAAGAAGATGACCCAGCACAAGGTCAATTCGCTGCTTGTGGCCGACGGCGACAAGCTGGTAGGTGTCATACAGATCTACGATATAAAACTCTGACAGTAAGGTGAATCTATCGGAGTACATATCGCGTTTGGAGGCGGCCGGCGAGCTGGTGCGCATCACGGCGCGCGTCGATCCGCGGTGGGAGATCGCCGAGATCACCGACCGCATGTCGAAGAGCGAGGGCGGCGGCCGCGCGCTGCTGTTCGAGAATACCGGGACGGATTTTCCCGTTCTGACCAACATGATGGGTTCCGACAGACGCATGGCCATGGCTCTGGGCGTCGGGTCGCTCGACGATCTCACGCGCCGCATCGAGGCACTGCTCCACGATGCCATGTCGCCCAAGAACTCGCTTATGGACAAGCTGCGTATGCTGCCGCTGCTGCACGATATGTCGAAGTGGTTTCCCCGAAAGTCGCGCGCCGCGGGCGCATGCCGGCAGGTGGTGTGGCAGGGCGACGACATCGACCTGCGACGGCTGCCCGTGCTGACTTCGTGGGGCTGCGACGGCGGAGCCTTCTTCACATTGCCGATGGTGCATACCGTCGATCCCGAGAGCGGCATACCGAACGTGGGCATGTATCGCATGCAGCTCTTCGATAGGCGAACCACCGGCATGCACTGGCACCGCCACAAGACCGGTGCGCGACACTACGATGGCTACAAGCGTCTGGGACGCCGCATGCCTGTGACCGTTACGCTCGGCGGCGACCCTGCATATATCTATTCGGCCACGGCACCCATGCCCGACAACATGGACGAGTACCTGCTGGCAGGATTCCTGCGCCGCCGTCCCGTCGAGCTGGTCAAGTGTCTGACCAACGATCTGTGGGTGCCCTCGGATTGCGACTTCGTCATCGAAGGGTATGTCGATCCCTCGGAGGAGCTTACCGTCGAGGGGGCATTCGGCGACCACACGGGATTCTATTCGCTTACCGATCTCTATCCGCGTTTTCATGTGACGGCCGTCACCCATCGCCGCAATGCCGTCTATCCGGCTACCGTCGTGGGAGTGCCGCCCATGGAGGACGCTTACATAGCCAAGGCCACCGAGCGCATCTTCCTTGCGCCGATCCGCATGGCCGTGCAGCCCGAGGTGGTCGACCTGACTATGCCTACGGCCGGTACGGCACATAATATCGCTGTGGTGTCGATCGCCAAACGCTATCTCGGACAGCCGCACAAGGTGGCTCAGGGATTGTGGGGTGCCGGACAGATGATGTTCAACAAGTATCTCATGATCGTGCCCGAGGGGTGCGACGTGCGCAGCGCGGAGGTGCTTGCCTCGCTGCTGCGACGCTGCGACGTGCACCGCAATCTGATATGGTCGGAGGGTGTGCTCGACGTCCTGGATCATGCGACTAAGACCACGGGCTACGGCTCGAAGCTGGCCGTGGACTGCACCGACATCGATCCCGCCTCGCCGGCAAGCCCTATCCGTGAGCCTCGCACGGCACAGCCGGCCGGAGGAGTGGAGCTGTTCAATACCGAATATGTCGACCGCTTGGGACTGCTGGTGCTCTACGCCGAGCGCGAGTGGCGCGAGAAGATCGATGTCGAGGAGTATCTCATGCGCAACGGCATCGAAGATATGAAGTATGTGGTGCTGTTCGACCGTCAGGCGGCCGGCAGCATGCGCAGTGCCGATCTGCTGTGGCTGGCTGCGGCCAACACCGACCCCCGACGCGACATGCGCCTGTGGCGCGATACGCTTATAATCGATGCCCGCAGCAAACGCCCCGGCGTGGGCGACAATCCGGCACGATTCCCCAATGTGGCTACCTCGCTGCCCGAAACCATACATCTTGTAGACGATCGTTGGCCCGAGTACGGGTTGGGCGAACTGCTGCCCTCGCCTTCGCGCCGCTATCGCAAGCTGTGGCTCTCCGACAAGGCCGAGTGGTAACCCCTGTCACATTGCCGCTATGAAATCTTCGACATCGGATAATCTGCGCGGACTGGCATTTCTGCTGCCGCTGTTGCTGCTTGTCGTGGCGGCACTCTTTCTTGTGCACCGTCGCAGCGGCGAAAGCTCCGATCCGCTGTTGGCTCCCGACGCAGCCGAACCTGCCGCCGTCGACACTCTGCCGACGGTCATGTCGCCGTTCGATCCCAACGAGGCCGATTTTCGCGAGATGGTCGCAGCTGGCGTACCGCGACAGGTGGCCGTCAATCTCATAAAGTGGCGCACGGCCGGCAAGGTCTATCGCATAGCCGAGGACGTTGCGCTGTGCTACGGCGTGAGCGATTCGCTCTACGAGCTGCTTGCACCTTATATAATAATAGGCGAACGTTATGCCATTCGTCCCGCTGCCGACAGCTCGTCCATGCGCCGCTATGTCGACAGCCGCGCGGCACGCACGCTTCATCTCGAACCCTTCGCCATCGACACCGCCTCGGCGGCATATCTGCGCCGCGTGGGATTCTCCAAGCGGCAGGCCGAGCTGATCGTGCGTTACCGCGATATGATCGGAGGCATACGCGACATGGAGGAGTTTCGCGAGTGCTATGCCGTGACGCAGGAGATGGCCGACACGCTGGCTCCGTATATTATCTTTCCTGCCCGTCCGGCCGCTGCGGCCGACAACGGACTGCTCGAACTCAACTCCGCCGACTCGGCAGCCCTGCGCTCGGTGTGGGGCATAGGCGAAAAGAGCGTCGGCGACATAATCCGCTATCGCGAACTGCTCGGCGGATACCACTCCGTCATGCAGCTCGCCGAGCTGAAAAGCGTTACGGAGGCCAATTTCGAGAAAATTTCCAAACAAATTTATTGCGATAGTTGCAAAATTCGGAAAATTGATATTAACTTTGCAACTCCTAAGAGTTTGGCCGAACACCCTTATGTGTCGGACCGCACTCTGAGGCGTATAGTTAAACAACGACAATTGAAAGGAGGTTGGGGTTCAATCGAAGAGATGATCGATGACGACATATTTTCACCAGAGGAGGCAGCGCGGCTGGCTCCCTATCTTCGATTCAGCACTATTTCCGATTGATTTCATCGCAGGCCCATGCGGCCGTAGGTCTCGCCAAGAGACGTAGCAATTTATTCATTCAACAGATTATTAAAATTTTAAAAGTTATACAACTATGATTATCATGCCGGTAAAGGAGGGCGAGAATATCGAGCGCGCCCTGAAAAAGTTTAAGCGTAAGTACGAGCGCACGGGTGTCTTGAAGGAGCTTCGTCGCCGTCAGTACTTCACCAAACCCTCTATTGCCAAGCGCGAGGCTATGCAGCGTGCTATCTATGTAGAGCATACTTATCGTCAGGAGGAGTAAAATTTTCCGTGAAAAGGCGTCATTAGTGGCACCTCAATCATTGGCGCGAATAGGCAGTACGGCAAGTACAGCCTATCCGCGCCAATTTCATGTCGGCACCGCTACTAACGCCTTTTGACGAAAAATGGCGCATAATTCTTTGGAAACGATTCCCACTTAACAATGTCATTCTGAACGAAGTGTAACGTAGTGAAGAATCTGGTTGGGAACGACGTGCGAGTCAGATATTCATGCCCTGTCATTCTGAGGAGTGCGGAACGCACGACGTGAGAATCTCTCTTTTGGGCGGCAAACACGTTCCTGTACGACCGCTACTATCCCAACCGCGAGACTCCCACGTCGCCTGCGGCTCCTCGGAGTGACAACTGTGTGTACAGAGACTCCCACGGTCGGGCACAGCCCTCTCTCGGAGTGGCAGGGTTATAAGTAAGCAGCGGGCAAAACATGTGTTTTGCCCGCTGCGAAAGTAGTATGACCCGGCCTGTGTTATCGCGTGTAGGCGGGGAATATGGTCAGGCGCAGGGTAGTGCTGCCGTAGGGTACCAGCTCGATGAAGCGCGGCTGCTCGTCGCGGGTGGCGATGCTCTCGGGCAGGGCCGGTGTGAAACGGTTGTCGACCAGCTCCCAGCCGGCGACCTCCACCACGGGCACCGAGATAGTGACGGGCGATTGTCCCGGATCGAACGGGAAGCCTGCGGTGTCGTGCGTGCAGACCTCGATGCGGTCGAGCGCGTCGGTGTCGAGTGCGTAGTTCCACTTGCCTGCGGGCGTCATGCTCCAACTCTTGAAATCGGGATTGCCCGAGACCTTGCCTGCGAGATTCTCGTAGATTTGCGTATCCTCCTCCACGTCGGCCGGAATGGCGTATGAGTAGACGATGGGACCGCGCTCGACGTGCACTCCGCCGGCAGGATTGTGGCATACCTTCATCTGCATGGGCAGCTCGACGGTGAACACCTCGCCCGACTGCCACTCGCGGCTGACGGTCTTGAAGCCCGGCGTGTCGGCTGCGCACCACTCCGGAATGCGGTAGGTGAAGTTCATCGCCTGCTTGCCGTCGAGACGTTTGCCGTCTTTATAGAAGTTGAAAACGAAGTCGATCTTCTCGCCGAACGGATAGTCGGTCTTCTCCTCGATACATACCGTAACGCCGTCGCCCAGGTCGTAGCGGACGCTGCTCGGGGCATACAGGGCGGCTACGGGCTGTCCGTCGGCATCTTTGAGCCACATGCGGGCGGCGTAGTTGGGCATGTAGCGGTGGAGGTTGCCGATGCAGCACTCGGTCTCGTGTATGGGGCGGTATGCCATCCATGTGAGTCCGTATTTGAATTCGTTGTGGTTGGAGTCGCCCGTGGCGATAAACTGATTGGGACACGAGAAATACTGCATGCTCTTGAAGTCCTTGGTGATGGCACCTAAGGCGGCATTGAATATGGCCTTCTCGATGCGGTCGGCCCAGCGGGCGTCACCCGTGGCCATCAGGAAGTAACCGATGCTCCACGTGTAGTCGCTGATGTCGCAGGTCTCGTGGCTGGCCAGAGCGTCGTTGCCGGCGAGTGCCTCCGAGCTGGAATTGACGCCGTCGACGAGCATGTTGTCGCGCTCCATCTTATAGTCGGCATTGAGTGCCGCGCGCAGATACTCCTCCTTGCCGGTGTACTGGTAGAGCAGCATGGGCACCTTCATCAGCTCGTTCATCGTGACGCCGTGCATGTGCAGCTCCGAGTCGTCGAGGCAGTTCTCCTGCGTCAGCTCCGCGCCGCCCTGCGCCCATGCCTGCTCGGCGAGTGAGAGCAGCTGCGGGTTTTGCGTTAGGGCGTATGTCCAGAGTATGCCCTCGACGTTGACCACGAAGCGGTTGCGCCCGATCTCCTCGACCGGATACGACAGGTAGTGACGCTCCAATGCGGCGGGAATGCGCTCGTCGCCCGTGGCCTCGTAATAGGCCTTCATGGCGCGGAAGAAGACGGCGAAAGGCCATGCCATCGATCTTATCTCCACGCCCAGACGTCCCTCGGGACGATCCTGCGCGCCTATCCACAGCTGCATCTCCACCTCGTCGCGTATGTGTCTGTTGTGGGCCTGCGCCTTGGGATCGGCCGATACCTCGGAGGTGAAGTAGGGGTGGCGTTTGAGCATCTCGTCGATGTCGGCCTCGGTGTAGGGCACACCTTTCTTGGCCGGCAGCGGGTGGTCGAGCACCCAGTCGATGTTCTCCTGCATGACAGCCAGCAGCTTCTCGTCGTCGAGCAGATAGCCCAGCCGGGTCAGTCCGTCGATGTAGTAGGCGGTCTGCTCGTAACGCCACCAGTCGGAGCCTCGGCTCTCGGAGTCGCGCTCCAACTCTCCCACCCACAGGTTGGAGTCGAACGGATAGGACATGGCCTCGGGGTGGCTCGTCAGACCGTTGTTCTGACGCACCAGAATCTCTTTGAGCCAGCCCTCGGGCGTGATGTCGGCATGCAGACCGTCCTCGAATACGGCGTAAGGTGCCATGGGCACCTCGGCCGATTTGATCTGCGGAGAGTCGCTGCCGCACGCAGTGAAGGCGACGGCTGCGACGCAGATTGCAAACAGTTTGGATTTCATTGTTTTATCGTTTATTTGTTTTAGGTAATATGTGCGCTATTTTTCAATGTAGTTGCGTATGTTGTCGGCGATGCACTCTATCAGCCGGTCGATGGCCTCTTCCGACGACCATGCGTTGTGAGGCGAGGCCAGCAGCTTGTAGGGGTCGCGCAGCGAGTAGAGGGGCGACTCTCTGAGCGGTTCGCTCGTGAAGACATCGAGCGCGGCTCCGGCAATCGTATTGTTGTCGAGTGCCTCGGCAAGTGCCGCTTCGTCGATTATGCCGCCGCGGGCGACGTTGATCAGAATGGCCGACTCTCGCATCTTCGCTAATTCGGCGGCACCTATGAGGTTGCGCGTGCGTTCGTTCAGCGGCGAGTGCACCGAGACGATATCCGCCCAGCCGAGCAGTTCGCCCAGCTCCATGCGCCGGTACTCCTCCTTGCGCTCGACACCCGAGGTGGAGAAGTAGGCCACCTCGCAGCCGAATGCCGTGGCCAGGCGCGCCACCTCGCGGCCTATGTTGCCCAGACCGATGATGCCCCATCTCTTGCCGCGTATCTGTCGCGTGGGGCGGTCGTAGCAGAACATGCGGTCGGCTGCGGCGTATGCGCCGCTCTTGAAATAGCGGTCGTAATAGACCACCTCGCGGCTGAGTGCCAGTGCCGAGCAGAGTGTGGTCTCGGCCACCGAATATGTGGAGTAGCCCACGGCGTTGCGCACCTCGATGCCGGCCTCGGCGGCGGCGTTGAGATCGATGTTGTTCATGCCGGTGGCGGCGACGCAAATCAGTTTCAGATCGGGCAGACGGCGCATGGCCTCGGCATCGATCACCACTTTGTTGGATATGGCCACCCGGGCACCTTGCAGACGCTCGACGACCTGTTCGGGCGAGGTGTTGTCGTAGCCCGTGTAGTCGCCCTGCGAGGTCACGGCCGAGAGGTCGCGGCCGCAGATGCTGTACTCGTCTAAGAAAACTATCTTTGTCATAGTTAAGGTTTTATTTGTTAGTTTCGATTCATTTCACCTATCAGGTCGCGTATGACCACCGACGCGCAGCCTATGCCGAACATGGCCGGTAGGTAGGATATGGTGCCGACGTTGGATTTCTTGTTCTGTTCGTCGCACAGAATCATGGCACCTTCGCGTATCGGCTCGGGCGAGAATACGGCGCGGAAGCCCGAGTTTATGCCTATCTTGTGCAGCCGCTTGCGCAGCATGTGTGCCAGCGGGCAGTGGTGGGTCTTGGATATGTCCTTGATCTCCATGAGCGTGGGATCGGTCTTGGCTCCGGCACCCATCGAGCTTACGAGCGGTATGCCTCGGTCGAGCGCGCCCTTTATCAGTGCCAGCTTGGGCGAGAGTGTGTCGATGGCGTCGACCACGTAGTCGAAGCGGTCGGAGTCGAGCAGCGCATCGGTCTCGGCATCTTTGATATAGCGGTTGACCGCTCTCAGCTGTAATTCTGGATTGATGTCGCGCAGACGTGCTGCGAGCACCTCGCCTTTGGCCATACCGACGGTCGAGTGCAACGCCACCAACTGCCGGTTGATGTTGCTCCGGCCGACCGTGTCGGCATCGGCTATGGTCATGCGGCCGACACCTGCTCGCACGATCATCTCGGCAGCGTATGCCCCCACGCCGCCCACGCCGACGACAAGGACATCGGCGCGTCGCAGCAGCGATAGTTTCTCCTCGCCCAAAAGCAGTTCGGTTCGTTCCAACCAGTCGTTCATATTCGTCGAAACAGTTTTTCGTAGTTTGTTATTATTTGCGCTTTCAGCTCCTGTACGGTCGTCTCGCGCTCTGCGGCCACACGCCGATAGATCTCGCCGATTGCGACCGAATCGTCGTCGGTCTCGCAGAAGAGACCTCCTGCCGGTATCTGCCGCAACGCCTGCAACGTCTTGGGCGAGCGGAATGTACGTAGCCCGAAGGAGAGGTAATAGCCTCGCTCGACGGCTGCTGTCGCCTGCTCTGCCGAACCGATGAAGCCGTGGAATACCACGCCCGTCAGATCATACTCTTTGAGTATGGCCATTGTCGGTTGGAAGGCTCTGACGCAGTGCAGCACAACCGGTTTTCGCAGCTGCACGGCAATCTCCAACTGCCGGCGAAACACCTGCTCCTGCACGCTGCGATCGACCGCTGCGGCATAGTCCAGCCCGATCTCGCCGATCATATCCGCCTGCCGCATGGCCTGCATGTCGATACTCCCGTCGACGGCCTGCCACGGGTGTACGCCTGCCTGCGAGGGACATATCGCCTCCGCCGAGGGGCGGTGAGTGTGTATGTCGATATATGCGTTCTCAGTCATGTTTTCTGCAAGCAAATATACGAATAAGTAAGAGCAAAAGCAAACTTGTTTGCATTTTGCCGAGCGGGAGTATCTTCGGCACAGCCGGCAGCCAAAGATACTAAATTTCGTGCCTCGATGAAAAATATTGCCGCCGATATTGAAAATCCGGGAAATTATTACTATTTTCGCACGCGTTTTATAGTGTTAAAGAATTAACAGACTAACAAATATACTAATTCAATTCATTAACAAACAATTTTATGTCGAAAAACATTAAATTACGTAAAGGTCTCGACATCAATCTTCAAGGTCGCGCCGCCGAGCAGCTGTCGGTTTTGCCGATGGCAGCTTCGTATGCCGTGTCCCCGCTTGATTACGAGAACGTTACTCCTAAATTGTTGGTGAAGGTGGGTGACCGCGTGAAGGCCGGCGGAGCGTTGTTCTTCGATAAGAACAATCCCCGCGTGCTCTTTACCTCGCCCGTCAGCGGAGTGGTCTCGGCCGTCAATCGCGGCGAGAAACGCAAGCTGCTGAATGTCGTTGTCGACGCCGATGCCCAGCAGGTTTACGAGGAGTTCCCGAAAGTCGATCTGCGCAAGTCGTCGCGCGAAGAGATTGTCGACACCCTGTTGGCTTCGGGCTTGTGGACCCGTCTGGTTCAGCGTCCCTACGGCGTTATCGCCGATCCCGAGCAGAAACCTAAGGCCGTGTTCGTCTCGGCTTTCGATTCCGCGCCTCTGGCTCCCGACTACAACTTCGTCCTCAAAGAGGATCAGAAGGCCTTGCAGTGCGGCGTCGAGGTGCTGGCGCGTCTGACCGACGGCCGCGTGCATCTCTCGGCCAAAAGCGGTGCCGAGGGCTTCATGCCGTCGATCGAGGGCGTTGAGCATCACACCTTCTCGGGCAAGCACCCCGCAGGCAACGTGGGCGTGCAGATCCATCACATCGATCCTATCGCCAAGGGCGACATCGTGTGGACTGTCGGCGTGCAGGATGCGGCTCTTATCGGCCGTCTGTTCCTCACGGGCCGTCTCGACATGTCGAAGACCATAGCCGTTGTCGGCAGCGAGGTGGCCGAGCCCAAGTATTGCCGCATAATAAGCGGTGCCCCCGTGGCCTCGATCCTCGACGGCAACCTGCGCCGTCAGGCCGAGGGTGACAGCGTGCGCATCATCTCGGGCAACGTGCTGACAGGCCGCAAGGTGGCGGCCGACGGTTACATCTCGGCCGATGCCGACATGATAACGGTTATCCCCGAGGGCGACAAGTACGAGCTGTTAGGCTGGGCCATGCCGCGCACGCACCGTTTCTCTGTATCGCGCGCATACTTCTCGTGGCTGTGCCCGCGCAAGGCCTATCGTCTCGATACCAATCTCAACGGCGGCGAGCGTCCGTTCGTCGTGACGGGTCTCTACGAGCAGTATCTGCCCATGGATATCTATCCGATGTATCTGTTGAAGGCCATTCTGGCGCAGGACATCGACAAGATGGAGAATCTGGGCATCTACGAAGTATTGCCCGAAGATTTCGCGCTGTGCGAGTTCGTCGATCCCTCGAAGATCGAGATCCAGCAGATTATTCGCGACGGTATTAACCTAATGATTAAGGAGAGTTAAGCTATGGGATTGCGTAAAATGGTAGATAAGATGAAACCCACCTTCTCCAAGGGAGGCAAGCTGGGTTTCCTGGCTTCGACTTTCGATGCCTTCGAGACGTTCCTGTTCGTTCCCAATACCACCACGACCAAGGGTGCTCATATCCGCGACTGCAACGATATGAAGCGCACGATGATAGTCGTTGTCGTGGCACTGATTCCGGCACTGCTGTTCGGCATGTACAACGTCGGCTATCAGGTGGGCATGACGGGTTTCTCGGCTTTCTGGTTCGGATTTCTGAAAGTGCTGCCCATAATCGTCGTATCGTATGTGGTGGGTCTGGCCATCGAGTTCGGCTTCGCGCAGTCGCGCGGCCATGAGGTCAACGAGGGCTTCTTAGTGACGGGTCTTCTGATCCCGATGATCATGCCCGTCGACGTGCCCCTGTGGATCGTGGCTCTGGCAACGGCCTTTGCCGTAGTATTCGGCAAGGAGGTATTCGGCGGTACGGGTATGAACGTCTTTAACCCCGCACTTCTGGCGCGTGCGTTCGCATTCTTCGCCTACACTCCGCAGATGTCGGGCGAGAAGGTGTGGTATGCGTGCGATGCCGTTTCGGGTGCCACGGCCTTGGAGTCGCTCTCGACTACGGGCGAGTTGGGCGTAAACGCCGTAAGCGGAGAGAGCGTTTCGGTGTGCGATGCTTTTCTGGGCTTTATCCCCGGCAGCGTGGGCGAAACCTCGACGCTGGCCATTCTGATCGGTGCGGCCATACTTCTGTTTACGGGCGTGTCGTCGTGGCGCACGATGCTCAGCGTGTTCGTCGGCGGTTTCGTCATGGCACTTGTCTTCAACTGGATCGCTCCGAGCATCGAGATTCCTGCCGATGCCGCTGAAGATGTGGCGGCCGGACTGGCATCGAAGAAGGCCTTTATGTCGATCGCTCCCTACATGCACCTCATAGTCGGCGGTTTCGCTTTCGGTGCCGTGTTCATGGCGACCGATCCCGTCACCTCGGCGCAGACCAATACGGGTAAGTATATCGTCGGCTTCATGACCGGTGCTCTGGCCATCGTGATCCGCGTCTGCAACCCGGCCTACCCCGAGGGTATGATGCTGTCGATCCTGTTTATGAACGCTCTCACGCCGCTGGTCGACTACTTCGTTGTCGAGCGTAACATGGCGCGTCGCAAACGTCGTATTAAAACTGTAAAATAGGTGAGTTATGGCAATCAATAAAAATTCCAACGCATATATCATTATGTACACGGTGGTCATGGTCGTGATCGTGGCCACGCTGTTGACCTTTGCCGCAACATCTCTGAAAGATCGTCAGAACGCCAATGCCGAGAACGAGAAGAAGTCTGCCATCATGGAGGCTCTGGGCATGGCCGGCGGCTCGATGGAGCAGACCGTAAAGGATTTCGACGAGATGATCGTTCCGGCGTTGATCGTCGACGGAGTGTTCACTCCCCAGGTCGATGCTGCGGGCAAGGCCGATGCCAAACCCGTTCTGGACAAGATGGCCGATTTGAAGGGACTTGCTGCCGCAGAGAACGAGTTACCTATATTTAAATACGAGAAGGAGGGTGTCATACGCTATGTCATTCCCGTATCGGGCAAGGGTCTGTGGGACTCTATCTGGGGCTATGTAGCCTTGACAGAGGACGGCAATACCATTGCCGGCGTCGTTTTCGGCCACAAGGGCGAGACTCCCGGCTTAGGTGCCGAGATCGCAACCGAGCCCCATCAGAATCTGTATAAGGAGCATAAACTCTTCGACGATAACGGCCGTTTCGTATCGGTCAAATTGGTCAAGGGCGGTGCTCACGAGGGCAACCTGCACGAGGTTGATGCCATCACCGGCGGTACGAAGACCTCGGACGGCGTTACGCTCATGCTCAAAAACGGACTGGCCAAGTATGAAGGTTTCCTTCGTTCGCTCTCCGCAACGGCCGCTGAGGATACTACACTCTCAGACGATGCCGTATCGGAGCCTGTGCTCGACGAGACGTTCTCAGACGGCGAGACTGCCGATGTCAAACCCATTAACGTAGAGGAGGAATAGCATTATGAAATTGAATTCCAATCTGACGGCTCCGCTCGGCGGAAACAACCCCGTTATCGTGCAGATCCTCGGTATCTGCTCGGCTCTGGCCGTTACGGTCAAGCTCGAACCCGCTGTGGTCATGGGTCTTTCGGTGATCTTCGTCACGGCATTCTCCAATTTGGTGATGTCGCTGCTGCGCAACGGCATTCCCTCGCGCATACGTATCATCGTGCAGTTGGTGGTTATCGCCACGCTGGTGATTCTGGTGGATCAGGTGCTGCGCGCCTTCGCCTACGATGTGTCGAAACAGCTGTCGGTGTATGTGGGTCTTATCATCACCAACTGTATCGTCATGGGTCGTGTCGAGGCCTACGCTCTGGGTCACAAGCCCTGGGAGTCGTTCCTCGATGGTGTGGGCAACGGTCTGGGCTATGCCATGATTCTGGTTATCGTGGCATTCTTCCGCGAGCTGTTCGGCTCGGGCACGCTGTTCGGCATCGATATCATCGCGCGCTTCGGCTATGTGGGCAACTCGCTGATGCTGTTCCCGCCCATGGCCTTGATCATCGTCGGCTGCATCATCTGGGTGCACCGCTCGTTTAACAAAGATTTACAGGAAAAGTAGGAGGGTGAAGTATGGAAACATTGAATCTTTTTATCCGTTCGATATTTATCGACAACATGGTCTTTGCCTTCTTCTTCGGCATGTGCTCTTACATCGCCGTATCGAAGAGCGTGAAGACGGCCATCGGACTCGGTGCTGCCGTTACGTTCGTCATGGTCATGACCGTACCTTTGAACTACCTGCTCAACCAGTACGTCCTCTCGCCCGATGCGCTGGGTGAGGGCATCGACCTGAGCTTCCTCTCGTTCATCATCTTCATCGCAGTGATCGCCGCATTCGTGCAGCTCGTGGAGATGGTCGTCGAGAAGTTCTCGCCGACGCTCTACAACCAGTTGGGTATATTCCTTCCGCTTATAGCCGTCAACTGCGCCATCATGGGCGGTTCGCTCTTCATGCAGCAGAAGGTCGGCGAGTCGATCATGAACGTCGGCGACTCGGTCGTCTACGGTTTGGGTTCGGGTCTGGGCTGGTGGCTGGCTATCGTCATGATGGCCGCTATCCGCGAGAAGATCACCTACTCGCACGTGCCGGCCGCATTGAAGGGCCCCGGCATCGCATTCATCATCACCGGCTTGATGGGTATCGCGTTCATGATCTTCACGGGTATTCAGTTATAAACCTTTAACAAGAGACTTTAAGGAATGAAAATCATATTAATTGCAATCGTTGCCTTCCTTGCCGTAACGCTCGTGCTGGTGTTGCTGCTGCTCTTTGCGAAGGCCAAACTGACTTCATCGGGTCCGGTGAAGATCGACATCAACGACGGCGATAAGGTATTGGAGGTGACTGCCGGTTCGACGCTGCTCTCCACGCTCGGTGACAAGGGCATATTCCTGCCCTCGGCCTGCGGCGGCAAGGGCGCGTGCGGACAGTGCAAGTGTCAGGTCGTCGAGGGCGGCGGATCGATTCTGCCCACCGAGACCGGCTTCTTCAACCGTCGTCAGATCCTCGATCACTGGCGTCTGGGCTGCCAGGTCAAGGTGAAGGAGGATATGAAGATAAAGGTGCCGGCATCGGTGCTCAGCATCAAGAAATGGGAGTGCGAGGTGGTGTCGAACCACAACGTGGCCACCTTCATCAAGGAGTTCGTCGTGAAGCTCCCCGAGGGCGAGCATCTCAACTTCCGCAGCGGCGGTTATATACAGATCGACGTGCCGGCCATCACGGTCGACTACAAGGATATCGATGTCGATACCGAGTATCGCGCCGACTGGGAGAAGATGGGCGTATTCAACTTGAAGATGGTCAACCCCGAACCGCAGGTACGCGCCTACTCGTGCGCAACGTATCCTGCCGAGGGCGATATCATCAAGCTCAACGTGCGTATCGCCACTCCTCCGTTCGATCGTGCCAAGGGCGGATTCATGGACGTCAATCCGGGTGTCTGCTCGTCGTATATCTACTCGCTCAAACCGGGCGACAAGATCACCATGTCGGGTCCGTTCGGCGAGTTCTTCCTGCCCGACAACCTGCCCGACGACCAGGAACTGGTATTCATCGGCGGCGGTGCCGGTATGGCTCCCATGCGTTCGCATATCATGCACCTGTTCCGCACCGAAAAGACCAAGCGTCCCGTATCGTTCTTCTACGGTGCCCGCTCGTTGAAGGAGGCCTTCTATCTCGACGACTATCACCAGATCGAGAAGGACTTCCCCAACTTCCACTTCCATCTGGCTCTCGACCGTCCCGATCCCGAGGCCGATGCAGCAGACGTGAAGTACACCGCAGGTTTCGTTCACAACGTTCTGTACGAGACATATCTCAAAAACCACGAGGAGCCCGAGGGCATCATCTATCTGATGTGCGGACCTCCGATGATGTCGCAGTCGGTAGTCAACCTGCTCGACGGACTGGGAGTGCCGGCTGAGAATATACTTTTCGATAACTTCGGCGCTTAATTTTTCGTGAAAAGGCGTCATTTCCTGCGCCTCGTTCAAATCCGCAAATGGGCAGTACGTCAGTACAGCCCATCTGCGGATTTTTCACGTGCGGCTTGTAACTAACGCCTTTTGACGAAAAATTCAGTTGGTGGTTCTTGGGTTGTTTTCCGTGAAAAGCGGCCATTTGCTGCCGCTCGCTCAATTGCCCGAATAGGCAGTACGCTAAGTACAGCCTATCCGGGCAATTTTCGTTGCGCGTTCATTTCATGCACTTTTTCTCGCCGCGGCAAAGTCGAAGTAAACTTCGCTTTGCCCGTCCGGCTTAACGAAAAAGTTGCAACTAACCGCTTTTGACGAAAAATTGGCGTATAGTGCTTTGGAGACGATTTCCACAGTTATGTCATTCTGAACGGAGCAACGCGTAGTGAAGAATCTGGTTGTGAAAGATGTGCGAGGACGACATGTCTTGTCTACCATAACCAGATTCTTCACTTCGTTCAGAATGACATATTGCGTCTTGTCATTCTGAGGAGCAGTCGTAGACTGCGACGTGAGAATCTCTCTTTTGGTTGACAAACTCCCACACACTAAACACACTCTCGACCGCGAGACTCCCACGGTCGGGCATATGCCCTCCCTCGGAGTGACAGCAATGTGTCATTTCGAGCGCGAGCGAGAAATCTGTGCGAGGCTATTTCCACTGTGTCATTCTGAGGAGCGATTGTAAATCGCGACGTGAGAATCTCTCTTTCGGCCGACAAGCGTACTCCGGTCGGCGAGACTCCCACGTCGCAACTACGTTGCTCCTCGGAGTGACAGAAACACACGTTTTATCTTCCACAGATTCTTCACTTCGTTCAGAATGACAGCCCCCCCTACGGGACGCAAGACGAAGCCTGCTACGCCCCACATGGAGCGCGATACATCGCGCGACCAAAGTCCCCTCCGAGGAGGGGATTTAGGGGAGGGTCAGAATTGTATAACGGCGCAAGCCGTCGCTTCGTGGTCGATACTCTCTTCTCTCTGTTGTGTCGCCGTGCAATCTATGTGACGCAGTTTGTGAGTGATATTTGTATGCTTGCCTAATTTTTTGTATTTTTGTGGGGATATAATATTTGGAGATATGGGATTTTTCGATCTGTTTAAGAAAAAACAAGATACGTCTGCGGCCCAGCAGCAGCCGGAGGTGGCGGCCGAGGCCGAGAAGCGGGAGTTGGAGGCCGGTTTGGAGAAGACCAAGAGCGGTTTCTTCTCGAAGTTGACACGTGCCATAGCCGGCCGCTCGACCGTCGATGCGGAGGTGCTGGACGAGTTGGAGGAGGTGCTGATAACCTCGGACGTGGGTGTGGAGACTACGGTCAAGATCATCGAGCGTATCGAGGCGCGCATAGCCCGCGACAAATATATGAACACATCGGAGCTGCACTCGATCTTGCGCGAGGAGATAGCCTCGCTGATGGAGGAGTCGCACTCCTCGGAGCAGAACTTCGGCATCGAGGTCAAGCCCGGTACGCCATACGTGATGATGGTCGTGGGTGTCAACGGTGCCGGCAAGACCACGACCATAGGCAAGTTGGCGGCGCAGTTGGTGCGTGCGGGCAACAAAGTGGTCATCGGTGCGGCCGACACGTTCCGTGCGGCGGCGATCGACCAGCTGGCCGTGTGGGCCGAGCGTGCCGGTGCGACGATGGTGCGTCAGCAGATGGGCTCCGATCCGGCGTCGGTGGCTTATGACACGCTGCGCTCGGCCGTGGCAAGCGGTGCCGACGTGGTGTTAATCGACACTGCCGGACGACTCCACAACAAAGTGGGACTCATGAACGAGCTGACCAAGATACGCAACGTCATGGCCAAGGTCATACCCGATGCTCCCCACGAGGTGATGCTCGTGCTGGACGGCTCGACCGGACAAAACGCCTTCGAGCAGGCCAAGCAGTTCACGCAGGCCACGCAGGTAACGTCGCTTACGATAACCAAGCTCGACGGCACGGCCAAGGGCGGCGTAGTCATCGGCATAAGCGACCGTTTCCATATTCCGGTGCGATATATAGGCATCGGCGAGGGCATCGACCAGTTAAAGATGTTCGACCGCAAGGAGTTCGTGAGAGCCATGTTCGGCGACGAAAAACAGTGATAATATGAAATCCGTTTTGCTTTGTGCCGCGGCTGCGGCCTTATGGTGTGCCGATCTGTCGGCGCAGGAGCCGACGCAAGATGCGTCGACATCGCCCTCCGAATCGGTTGCGACGGACTCGGCAGAGCAGGAATACCGGTTCGTAAAGATGCGTGCCAACGGCGACATGTATATCGATTACCGCGCCATGGGCGAGGAGGCGCGCGACGACGAACGTTTCGCGGCACTGGCCGAGCGTTTCATCGCGGCCGACGAGGAGCTTGAGGTGGAGGACGTGCAGGTGCTCTACTACGGTCGGGCTTTCAGAGACGATTATACGGGTGGAGATATCGCTGAGAGGTCTGTGTACGAGCTTCTTAAATCGGGACTGTATGACAGTGCCTATGAGAAGTGTTTGGAGTTGCAGCGCAGCGACCCGGCTTCGCCGCAGCTGTTGCGCCTGATGTATGAAGCGGCGCAGCAGAAGAGTACCCCGCTGACCGAACCCGAGCTGTCGGCGTTGGTGTATCGCTACGGATTCGTGCTGACCGTCATCAGCTTCTCGGGCAACGGCACGATGCTGGCTCCGTATGTCGTCACTGCGGTCGGTGACGAATATGAATTGATGTACAATATGTTGGAGGTTACCGAGGTGCAGATGCAGAGTCTTGTGGTCTTGGACGACGGCACGCGCTGCGACGTGATCAAGGTGGGCGAGGGCGAAGGTGCCGATTCGGAGAGCGATGAGGTGTGGTTCAACGTCGATATGCTGTTCGGAGCCTCGGATAAATAGAAGAATACGAATGAAAAAGATAAATGTCATAACGCTCGGCTGTTCGAAAAATACGGTCGATTCCGAGCACTTGTCGGCACAGCTTGCCGCGGCGGGCTACAAGATCGTCTTCGACAGCGACTGCTCGCACGCCGATGCGGTGGTGATCAACACCTGCGGTTTCATAGGCGATGCCAAGAAGGAGAGCATCGATACGATCCTTGCGGCTGCGGCGGCCAAGGAGCAGGGGCGCATAGGCGAGCTGTTCGTCATAGGCTGCCTCTCGGAACGTTATGCCGACGAACTGCGTGCCGAACTGCCGGAGGTCGATGAGTTCTTCGGCGTGAAGGACTGGGAGGCCATTGTCGAGCGTCTGGGAGCGAAGCATCGCCGCGAGTTGGAGACCGAACGCTGTCTGTCGACACCGTCGCACTATGCCTATTTGAAGATCGCCGAGGGCTGCAACCAGATGTGCGGCTACTGCGCCATTCCGCTCATTCGCGGCCGCTACGTATCGCGCCCTATGGAGGAGCTTGTGGAGGAGGCTCGCAAGCTGGCCGACGGAGGCGTGCGCGAGCTGATGGTAATTGCGCAGGATACGACCTACTACGGCATGGACATATACGGCCGCCGTGCGCTGGGAGAGCTGTTGACCGAGTTGTGCCGCATCGACAAGTTGAAGTCCATACGTCTGCACTACGCCTATCCGACCGATTTCCCGGACGATGTGATCGAGGTCATGGCGCGCGAGAGTAAGATATGCCGTTATCTCGACATTCCGTTCCAGCATATATCCGATGCGCAGCTCTCTTCGATGAAGCGTCATCACACGAGTCGCGAGGCATACGTCCTGATCGACCGCCTGCGCGAACGCATACCCGGCATTGCGCTGCGGACGACGCTGCTGGTGGGGTATCCGGGCGAGACGGAGGAGGATTTCGAGCAGCTGAAAGAGTTTGTGCGCAAGGTGCGTTTCGATCGTTTGGGCGTATTCGCCTACTCCGAGGAGGAGGGCACCTATTCGGCTACGCGCCTGACGGACGACGTGCCCGACGAGGTGAAGCAGGCGCGCGTCGACGAGATCATGCGCTTGCAGGAGGGCATATCGCTCGAAAACAATGCCCGCCGCGTGGGACAGACGATGCGTGTTATGGTCGATTCGCGCGAGGGCGACTACTATGTCGCTCGCTCGGAGTTCGACTCGCCTGAGGTCGACGGCGAGGTACTCATTGCGGCCGGCGAGCGGCGTTTGCGCCGCGGCTGCTTCTACGATGTGCGCATTACGGCGGCCGAGGATTACGATCTTTATGCCGAATTGTTGTAATATTATTCTCCGATAACGGCGAAATATTTTGCCGTTTGCCGGAAAATCATTATCTTTGGATCGATATATTGTATTATTACCGCTGCTTGATTTATGGTTGATAAACAGATCGTGTCCCATCTGACGGCTCAGGTTGAGAGACTTATCGAGGACCATCGGCGCATAAGTGCCGATTGCCGCACGCTTGTAGCCGAGCGTGACGAACTCGCTGCCGAGAACAGGACATTGAAACAGCGTCTGCGTGAGCTCGATATTCGGGTCAAGAGCATGGAGCTGGGGCTGGGGCTTAGCGGTAAGAGCGGCGACAGGGAGCGTGCCAGAGTGCGTGTCAACAGTTTATTGCGGGAGGTTGACAAATGCATTGCCATGCTCGATAAGGCCGAATAACTTGTTTTATAATAGGGTAGCGTTATGGCAAAACTCAACATAACTCTTTCGATAGCAGGCAAGTCCTATCCGATGTCGGTCGACTCGGAGAAGGAGGAGTTGTATCGCGAGGCAGCCCGCCGGCTCAATGACAAGATCAAGGAGTTTGCTAAGGTGCCGTCGTTCAAGCTGAACGATTGCGTGGCCATGGCGGCGTTGCGTTACTCTATTTTGGCTCTGAGCACTGAGCATAAAGGCCGGTTTGACGATGCCGATACTCGTGCCATCGAGGATTTGGCGGCACGGCTGGACAAGTATATGCGTTGACGGCGGCGGCATGACCGCGCCGCTGTGGACGGCGGACGGCGTGAGTAGGGTATCCCGTGGATCGGGGTGCGGTGCGGCCGGTTCGACGGATTGTCGGGCGGATTCCCGACAGAGGTTCTTTACATGGATTGATGAGATCTATCCCGCATAGATCCCTTATAGCTTTGCGAACTGCACAATTAAACTACATTGGGACAACTCTCGAAGAGTCACAAAATCAGGCCTTGACCCTCGCTTGCGAGGGTGTGTCCGTCGGGCACCGTTGGAAGATTGCGTGCTTCGGAATCCCACTTATGACAGATCTGCGGATTCGTCAAACAAGAAAAGGGGTCTTTGCGGGATTTTTTATGTATATAATCGTGCCGGCTTTTTCGTTGACCGACCACTGCGGAGTAACGCATGTCTCGGTTTGCGGCGACGAATAGAAAGGTGCGGGAATATGAATTAAACGTGTGATTTATTATGTTGTATAGAAGATTTTTCGGATTGTGCGCTTTGGCCGTATCGCTTCTTGTGGCCGCTTGCGGCGGAGCGAGCGAGGCGGACGGAGGGCCGATCGTAACCGATACGCCTCCGCGTGCCGAGGGGCAGCACTCTGTGCTGGGACTGCGCACCGCGCCGCTCGATACGGTGCGTGTGGGATTCATCGGACTGGGCATGCGCGGCCCGGGAGCGGTGGAGCGTTTCACCTATATCGACGGTGTGTCGATACGTGCCCTGTGCGACCTGCATGCCGACCGCGTGGAGCGTGCGCAGGAGATACTCTCCCGCCGTGGGTTCCCCATGGCGGCCGCATACGACGGCGAGGAGGGCTGGCGCGAGCTGTGCCGCCGCGACGATATCGACCTGGTCTATATCTGCACCCCGTGGCAGACGCATGTGCCGATGGCACTCTATGCTATGGAGCAGGGCAAACATGTGGCCGTGGAGGTGCCGGCAGCCACAACGCTCGAAGAGTGCTGGCAGTTAGTCGATACGGCCGAGCGCACGCAGCGTCACTGCATGATGCTCGAAAACTGCGTCTACGACTTTTTCGAGTTGACGACGCTCAACATGGCGCAGCACGGCTTGTTCGGCGATATACTCCATGTCGAGGGTTCGTATATCCACAATTTGGAGGAGTTCTGGGACTACTACGAGGGTAACTGGCGACTCGATTTCAACCAGCAGCACCGCGGCGATGTCTATGCCACTCACGGCCTCGGCCCCGCATGCCAGCTGCTCGATATACATCGCGGCGACCGCATGGACTACCTCGTGGCGATGGATACACCCTCGGTCAACGGCCTGCAACTGGCTCGCGAGAAGATGGGCGTCGACAGCTTCGCCAACGGCGACCACACGCTGACGCTGATCAAGACGGTCAACGGCCGCACGATCCAACTGCAACACAACGTCTATACGCCGCGTCCGTACAGCCGTATGTACCAGCTGACGGGCACTGAGGGCTTTGCCAACAAATATCCCGTCGAAGGGTATGTGTTCCGCGAGGATCGTCTCTCGTCGGAGCTGCCCGATCACGAGAACCTCTCCTCTCACGGATTCATCTCCGAGACGGCCAAACAGGAGATCATGGCTCGCTACAAGCACCCGATCGTCGAGGATATCGAGCAGATGGCACGCAAGGTCGGAGGTCACGGAGGCATGGATTTCATCATGGATTACCGTCTCGTATATTGCCTGCGCAACGGCCTGCCACTGGACCAGGACGTCTACGATGCCGCCGAGTGGTCGGCCATAGGTGCCCTAACGGCCATATCGCTCGAACACGGCAGCATGCCGGTGGCCGTGCCCGACTTTACGCGCGGCGACTGGAACAAGATCGACGGCTATCGTCACGCTACGGTGGAGTCGTGCCGCGAGTGACATGCCGGCGGCTTAGGCGGCACGGAGCTGTCGAAGCATCGTTGGGGCGAGACATGTAATTGAAGAGTACGAACTATTGGAAAACACTATTTATTAACCAAATATTCTATAATATGAATACTGTAATATTGATTGTCGCTGCCATAGCAGGTGCCGTCATCGGTGGCCTGGCGGCATTCTTCGGCGTGAAGGCTCGTTCGAAGTCGATCGTCGAGAAGGCTGTTGCAGACGGCGAAATGATAAAGAAGGAGAAGATCCTCCAAGCCAAGGAGAAGTTTATCCAGCTTAAAAGCGAGCACGACCGTCAGGTCAACGAGCGCAACCAGAAGCTCTCTCAGAGCGAGCAGCGCGCCAAGCAGTTGGAGGCCAACTTGCAGCATAAGGAGCGCGAACTGGATAAAAAGTGCGCCGAGAATGACCGCGTGCGCGAGCAGATGGACGCCCAGATGGCCACGATGCAGAGCCGCAAGGAGGAGCTTGCCGCCATCATCAAGGAGCAGAACTCTCGTTTGGAGCAGATCTCGGGCATGAGTTCCGAAGAGGCCAAGAACATCTTGATCGAGAACATGAAGGGCGAGGCCAAGGCCGATGCCGCAGCGTATATCAGCGAGACCATCGAGGAGGCCAAGCTGACGGCGACCAAGGAGGCTAAGCGCATCGTGGTGGCATCGATCCAGCGTGTGGCTACCGAGACGGCCATCGAGAATGCCGTGACGGTGTTCAACATCGATTCCGACGAGGTCAAGGGACGCATCATCGGCCGCGAAGGCCGTAATATCCGCGCTTTGGAGGCTGCTACGGGCATCGAGATCATCGTCGACGACACGCCCGAGGCCATTATCCTCAGCGGCTTCGATCCCGTGCGCCGCGAGATAGCGCGTCTGGCACTGCATCAGCTCGTCACCGACGGCCGTATCCACCCCGCACGCATCGAGGAGGTCGTGGCCAAGGTCAAGAAGCAGATCGAGGAGGAGATCGTCGAGGTCGGCAAACGCACGGCCATCGATCTGGGTATACATGGCCTGCACCCCGAGCTGGTGCGCCTGATAGGTAAGATGAAATATCGTTCGTCATACGGCCAGAACCTGTTGCAGCACGCCCGCGAGACGGCCAACCTCGCAGGTATCATGGCTTCGGAGCTGGGTCTTAATCCCAAGTCTGCACGCCGTGCCGGTCTGTTGCACGATATAGGCAAGGTGCCCGACGACGAACCCGAACTGCCGCACGCAATCATCGGTATGAAGCTCGCCGAGAAATACAAGGAGAAACCCGACGTATGCAATGCCATCGGTGCTCACCACGACGAGGTGGAGATGACCTCGCTCATAGCCCCCATCATTCAGGTCTGCGACGCCATATCGGGCGCACGCCCCGGTGCTCGTCGCGAGGTGGTCGAGTCGTATATCAAGCGTCTGAAAGAGATGGAGGATATCGCGCTCTCATACCCGGGCGTTGTCAAGACCTACGCCATACAGGCCGGTCGCGAGCTGCGCGTTATCGTCGGTGCCGACAAGCTCTCCGATCAGGAGTCCGAGTCGTTGTCGCACGACATAGCCAAGAAGATACAGGACGAGATGACCTACCCCGGTCAGGTGAAGATCACCGTGATTCGAGAGACTCGTTCTATATCTTACGCCAAGTAACTCTTTTTGACTTTTTCGTGAAAAGCGGTCATTTGCTTCCGCTCGCTCGATTGCCCGAATAGGCAGTACGCTAAGTACAGCCTATCCGGGCAATTTTCGTTGCGCGTTGCAACTAACCGCTTTTGACGAAAAAGAGGGTTGTGGTTCTTTGGAGACTATTCACACAGCTATGTCATTCTGAGCGGAATGAAATGTAGCGAAGAATCTGGTTGGGGACTATGTGCGAGGCCGATATGCCCATTCTACCATAACCAGATTCTTCACTGCGTTCAGAATGACACGTTGTTCTGTCATTCTGAGGAGGACGGAACGTCCGACGTGAGAATCTCTCTCTTGGTCAGTAAACCTTCACGCACCAAACATTGCTCCCGCCTGCGAGACTCCCACGTCGCCTTTGGCTCCTCGGAGTGACAGGTTGTGCGAAGAGACTCCCACGGTCGGGCATGTGCCTTCCCTCGGAGTGACAGCAATGTGTGAAGACTCCCGCGGTCGGGCAATGCCCTCCCTCGGAGTGACAGTGTGGACGACAAGCCGTCAGTCGCCATACTCGCATTATTTTTCGTGCGCGGGGGTGTCATGCAGTGAAATATTTTGTTACATTTGCGCGATAATTCTTGTGTAAAACATTTTTACTGATTGTCGAAAAAATGAAAAAACTGGAAAATGCGGCCGTGCTGGTCGTCGATATGCTCAACGACTTCGTTACCGGTGCCTTGGCCTGTGACCGCGGCAAGGCGATAGTTCCGGCGACGGCCGAACTGCTTGATGCTGCGCGCAAGGCGGGTGTGCCTGTGATCTTCTGCAATGATGCGCACGTAGCGGGCATCGATCGCGAACTCAAACTTTGGGGCGACCATGCCATAGCAGGTACCGAGGGTGCCGAGGTGATTCCCGAACTGAAATTGTCGGCTGCCGATTATGTGGTTCCTAAGCGTCGTTACAGCGGTTTCTTCCAGACCGATCTGGATATACTGTTGCGCGAGTTGGGTGTTAAGACCGTCATCATGACGGGTCTGCACACTCACATGTGCGTGCGTCACACCTCTGCCGATGCCTATTGTCTGGGTTACGACGTGGTTGTGGCAAAGCAGGCGACCGACTCGTTCACCGAGGAGGATTATCTCTCGGGTCTTGCCTATTTGAAGACCTGCTACGGTGCCTATGCCTATACCAACGAGGAGTTGATCGAGATGTTGTAGCGGCTGCCGGAGGGCACATAAAAAAGGATCGTCTGTCGGCAGACGATCCTTTTTTATGCTGTGCGCAGATAGTGCGTCAGTCGTTGCGCTGCTGGGCATTGCGCCAAGCCTCCACCGGCATCTTCTCTATGCGACGCTGGTGACGGCCGCCCTCGAACTCTGTTGCGAGCCACTCGTTGACTATGGCCATGGCCTCGTCGTTGTCGATGAAGCGTGCCGGCAGCACCAACACGTTGGAGTCGTTGTGCTGGCGCGACAGACGGGCTATCTCGGGAGTCCAGCTCAGTGCCGCACGTATGCCCTGGTGTTTGTTGAGAGTCATCGATATGCCCTCGCCCGAGCCGCACAGGCCTATGCCACGCGACAGCTCGCCGCTCTCGACGGCATCGGCCAACGGGTGGGCATAATCGGGATAATCGACGCTCTCGGGCGAGTCGGTGCCGAAATCCATGACATCGAATCCCTTGCTGCCGAGGTAGCCGACTAAAAACTCCTTCATCTCGTAGCCCGCATGGTCGCAGGCGATACCTATCTTCTTATCCATGATAAATACGTTATGTATTGAATTATTCGAGCGTTATTTGGCGGCGCGCTTGCGGTCGACCTCGTTGAGAAGTATCTTTCTCAGGCGCATGGCCTTGGGCGTAAGCTCCACATATTCGTCCTCCTTGATATACTCCAACGCCTCCTCCAACGAAAATATCACGGGCGGGGCTATCGAGGCCTTCTCGTCCGAGCCCGAGGCACGCATGTTCGTCAGCTGCTTGGCCTTGGTCACGTTGACCGTGATGTCGTTGCTTCGCGTGTGCTCGCCGACGACCTGTCCGCAATAGACCTGCTCCATGGGCGATATGAAGAAACGTCCTCGGTCCTGCAACTTGTCGATCGAGTAGGCGTATGCCGTACCCGTCTCAGATGCAATTATCGAACCGTTGGTACGCATCTCTATCTCGCCGACCCACGGTTCAAAGTCTTTCAGACGGTGTGTCATGATGGCCTCGCCCGCCGTGGCGGTAAGCATGTTGGAGCGCAGGCCGATGATGCCGCGCGAGGGTATGGTGAACTCCAATCGCGTGCGTTCGTTCGAGGCCTCCATGTTGGTCAGCACGCCCTTGCGACGCGTGGTAAGCTCTATGACCGTACCGGCATACTCGTCGGGGCAGTCTACGGTCATCTCCTCGATAGGCTCGCAGCGCACGCCGTCGATCTCCTTGATTATGACCTTGGGCTGTCCCACCTGCAACTCGTAACCCTCGCGGCGCATGGTCTCGATCAGCACCGACAGATGCAGCACGCCGCGGCCGTAGACGATGAACGAATCGGCATTCTGCCCCGGCTCCACGCGCAGTGCGAGATTCTTCTCCAACTCGCGGTCCAAACGCTCCTTCAAGTGGCGCGAGGTGACATACTTGCCGTCCTTGCCGAAGAATGGCGAGTTGTTGATGGTGAAGAGCATCGACATCGTAGGTTCGTCGATGGCGATGGGCGGCAGCGGCTCGGGATTATTGAAGTCGCACACCGTATCGCCGATCTCGAAGCCGTCGATACCTACCAGCGCGCAGATCTCGCCGCACTGCACCTCGTCGACCTTCTTCTTGCCCAGACCGTCGAACACCATCAGCTCCTTGATCTTCGAGCGTATCATCGTCTTGCCGTCGCGCTTGGCCAGTGTGACGTTCTCACCCGTATGCAGCGTGCCGCGCGTGAGCTTGCCCACGGCGATACGACCCACGTAGGGCGAATACTCCAACGAGGTGACGAGCATCTGCGCCGTGCCCTCGACGATGGCCGGCTCGGGTATTTCGTCGATGATGGTGTCCAAAAGCGGGGTGATGGAGTCGGTGCGCTCGGTGGGCACATGCGACATCCAGCCCTGCTTGGCCGAGCCGTATATGGTCTTGTAGTCGAGTTGCTCCTCGGTGGCACCTAACGAGAACATCAGATCGAACACCTGCTCGTTGACAACCTCGGGGCGGCAGTTGGGCTTGTCGACCTTGTTGATCACCACGATCGGCTTTTTGCCGAGTGCCAGAGCCTTCTGCAATACGAACCGCGTCTGCGGCATCGTGCCTTCGAAAGCGTCCACCAGCAGCAGCACGCCGTCGCACATGTTCAGCACGCGCTCCACCTCGCCGCCGAAGTCGGCGTGTCCCGGGGTGTCGATTATGTTGATCTTGTAATCCTTGTATATCACCGATACGTTCTTCGACAGAATCGTAATGCCGCGTTCGCGTTCCAGATCGTTGTTGTCGAGAATAAGCTCTCCGCTCGCCTGTTCGTTGTCGCGGAGCAGGTGCCCCTGCATTATCATCTTGTCGACGAGAGTGGTCTTGCCGTGGTCGACATGCGCGATGATTGCAATATTGCGTAATTTTCGCATATCTTCATTGTTTTATCGCGGCAAAAGTACGAAAAAATAGCGACAATTCCACACAAAACCATAAAAGATATGCACTCCCGACGAGCGCGGCCGCACACGGCGGCGGCCGATGCTATTTGCGATACTCCGTCGGGCGGCCGCTTGCGTCAGTGTGCGACTGCGCGTTCGGCGATTCGCCGCGCCGTTTCTGCTTCGGCACGTGCTTTGGCCTTGCGGGTGACGAATCGGAACCCTATGCCCGTGCGCAACAGGCCGTTTGCACCCCAGCCTATCTCGCCGTACCAGAACAGCCTGTTGCCTGCCGAGATGCCGAATCCGGTTATATCCAATACCCATTGATGGCTATGCAATATATCGGCTTTGGCGCGCGAGAAGCGTCCTATGCCCATGCCTATGCCGATCTCCGAATATATCTTTACCGTGCGGGACAACCACGCGAAGCGCAGTTTGGCTGTCAATGCCCACGAGTCGAACTTGTATCGGACACGATCCGTCGCGCTGCGTTCGCTCGCACCGAAATATGCTATCGTCGCACCGGCATGCACCATGCGGTTGATGTGGTAGAGGTATCCGATGCTCACCGTTTCGGTGCATCGCCAGCCGTTCATGCCGTGCCGCACGTCGTAACCCATACGGTCGTAACGCCACCATATATTTCGATATTCGTTGCCAGGGTCGGCATTGGGCGAGGTGCGCATGCCGATCGATTCGCCGTCGCCGGTAGTGGCCAATACTCCGTATCCTATACGGAACTCATGCTGCTGCGCATAGGGCGGCTTGACACCCAACGCCCTGTAATGTCTGTATGACTCTGTTTTCGCTTGCGGACGACTGTTGAAAGGTGCGCCGTAGAGGTCTGTCTGTTGTGCGGCCGCAGTGCCGCATAAGAGCAGAATCATTATTGTCAAAATCGATCTCTTCATGGCGTAGTTAAATATAATATTTGTTAGGTGCGCCTATAAAAAACTCTTCCGAGAGAGTCTTTTATGGGATTTTATATGTGCTATGCTTCCGTAGCCGCAAAATCCAGCTCCACATAGTATGTTGCCGTGCGGTCGGTGTCGAGGTCGAACGAGACGGTCAGCGTATGATGTTGCGCTGCGGTCGACGGTATGGTACAACTCAAATGTATGAAATATTGGATCAGCTTCATCTCGTCGTCTTGTAATTCGGATAAAGGTTTGGTGACCTCTGTGATATGTTCTCCCGTATAACCGTTAATGATATACGGATAGTGGGTGTAGTATGTGATTGTGAACATATCGTTTAAAAGCGATCCTGCCGGGTGTTCGGTGTCCCAATCGTTGTTGCTGATGATCGAGACACTATTGATGATCTCGAAACATGCGAACGGATATATGCTGTAACTCGGATCATAACAAACGAATCCGTCTGATTTGATGTCACCGAATTTTTCGCACAATGCGTAATAGCGTTCGGCCAATAGCGGGTTGTCTCCGAATACGAAACTGTGCGAGTCTACATATATATCGCGATTGGGATTGCTTGAACTCAACTCGATAGAGACAGTTCCGGATTCGTATGTTACGTTGATTTCATCGGGATTGAAATACATATAACATGATATATATCCAGCCCGAAATCCAACCTTTCGGACCTCGCACCCAGCCAGCAACAGCAATAATGTGATTATGATAATGCAGCGTTTCATATTTCGGTTAATTGTTGTGTGCCTCTGCAAAATCGACGACTGCTTCGTAGGCAACCGTCTCTCCGGTATCGAGCAGAAACTCAACGGTGAGGGTGTGTTGCGTGGCGACGGTCGGCAATGTTTCGGCGTTGAATGAAATCTTGTGGGCGAGATACATATCACCCGGCCGTATATCCGCCAGAGGCTTGCGGCAATGCTCGACCGGTTCGCCCGTGTAGTTGTTGCGGATATAACGGTAGTGGGAGTCGTACTCGGCAAAGAAAATATCGTCGAGCAATGTCCCTGCCGCATGTTCTGCGTCCCAATCCTCGGAGCTTGTTATATGTATCTCGTCGATTGCTTCGGCAATGGCGACAGCCCCTGATCCGAAAAATTCGCCGCCTTCCGTGTGGCAGTCATGCCCGCCAGGCTTTAAGTCTGAGTATTTGACACACAAGCCATAGTAGTTTTGATCGCCGGATAGAAGATAATCCTCTGCTCCTGTATAATAAGCCGTATGGATATACAATAATGCAGGCCGATCTTGTGTATAGTTCGAATATGTTTTTATACTATTAAGATTGTTATATGTGCATATATACCCCGGCGATTTATAGTGGTGCAAAAACGTATTGGAAGGTCTCCAACACGCACTGACTGCCAGAGCGCAACAACATGCGCATAATATGTATTTTAATTGCGGTTTCATGGCTCTTCTGTTGCCGATATTGTAGGATCGGTCGATCGACCGATCCTACATAAACAGGTTACTGTGCTTCCGTAGCCGTAAAGTCTATGACTGCTTCGTAGGTAACTGTCTCTCCCGTATCGAGCAGGAACTCGACGGTGAGGGTGTGTTGCGCTGCGACGGTAGGGACGCATGTCGTACTCAGTTTGACGACGTATGATATGAAGTAGAGATCGTTCTCGGCCAAATCGCTGATGCGTTTCTCAAAATATGTCATGTATTCGCCTGTCCAGCCGTTCTGTACATAAGGCCAAAACGTATAATATCTTACAACGAATATATCGTCCAACAGAGCATGTGCATCATGCCCTTCGTCCCATGCCGTATCGCTTGTGACATGTATTCCCCTGATCGATTCGGCGAGTGCATCTCCGTATGTATTGCTGCTGTTATAATCTGTGCACCACCGGCCGTCGGGAATGATGTCGCCGTATTTGGCACATAGGTCATAATATGTCATTTTGTCGCTCCCGAAAGCATATTCATAATCGCTTGTGAGATAAGTGCCGAGTTTAAATGTAATTGTACATTCGTCGTTCAGTGTGACAACTTCGCAGCTTCCGGAACCGTCATTGCAAGAATAGTATTTCTCAATACTCCCGGGCACCTTCTGTGCCGACTGGCGTGCCTCGCAAGATGCGAGTATCAATACAGTACAAAGTATGTACAGGATTTTATGTGTTTTCATATCTTTTCAATCTATTCTTCCCATTACTGTACTTCCGTTGCCGCGAAATCCAGTTCCACCTCGTATGTCACCGTGCGGTCGGTGTCGAGATCGAACGAAATGGTCAGTGTATGATGTTGCGCCGCTGTCGGTCGGGTAGCGCAACCCAATTCTATATTATTCATGATCAGCTTCATCTCGTCATCTTTCAGATCGGATAACGGTTTGGTGAACGACGTTATCGGTGCTCCCGTATATCGGCTGCTTATGTACGGGAAGTAGGAGAAATAACGTATTGTGAACATATCGTTGAGCGATTCGCCGGCAGCCCGATCCGTACTCCAATCGTTGTCGCTGACAACCGAGACGCGTCTGACTATTTCAAATGAAGCCTCGGGAGTCAGTATCACGTCTTCGCTTGAACATGGATATCCGTCGGGATTTATGTCGCCGAACTTTTCGCATAATTCATAGTAGCGGTTTTTTCTTATAGATTGGCCGAATGCGTAATCTTGTCCGTCGGCGTATGTCCCGTGTATCGACTTTTTATTGTATAGCAATATTGTAAAAGTTTTTGAGTCGTATGTTATTTTGGTGTCGGGAATATCTAAATAAACATAAGCGTAAATATACCCCGGTCGTGTGCCGGTCTGGGGAATATCGCACCCGGCCAGCGACAGCAATAATGTGAATATAATAATGTAGCGTTTCATATTATCTCTATTTAATGATTAATATTCTAAACCACCATGAATAATGGTTGAAGTTTTTATTTATCAAATTGGGGTCATCAAGTTCAACACCTGGATCGGAAGAGTCGAAAAGATTATAATAGTACCAGCCGTTGCTTTTTCCGCTCCACCCAAAATTGCAGTGATTGAAATAGTTATTGGAATCGAAATGAAACTTGCAACCGTCGATGACCCATGCGTGACCACCTTTTTTGCATGCTTTTTTATCCAATGCTCCGATAAAAACAGGACGACCATCTTGCAAACTTTCAATTATTTGATCTTGTCTTTTTTCGTTGAAACCAAGTTTACGCTGTACATTATATCCTAATCTTTGTAAATATTTCTGTACTTGTACTGGTAATGCAAATGTGCCGTCTTTGCCTAAAAAATTATAATGTACACCTATGCCATCGGCGACACATAATGAGAATTTGGCTAAATCCTGTTCCAAAGATGTAGGTAATGGGCAGTCTATATCTGTAAAGTTTTCAAAATCAAACCATGTAGATCGTGTAATACCGAATTTATTAACAAGATCGATATTTTTGAGATATACCAATATCTGAGATGCTGCCGTGGTTGTACAACCTATCGGACACTGCCCTCCATTGGTCGAATAAAGAGGAACATGGAAGTTGAATGGATAATCTTGTCCCCACTTTGTTTTCAATAAGGGGTCAACATTTATGATATTTCCGCCGTGAGAATCTATTTCTTCTTTATTCCCTGCCCATATCGTATGCCGCATGGTGTAGTCGACCAACAGATCGACAATCAAATCATCGACCGGACAGACATTCCCTATGGCACCGATGTAATATTCGTCTTCCTCTTCGCAATAGAGATCATCGGCGGTCAAGCCCGGCATGATCTGAAAATCGGGGTCGAATCCCGGAGAGGGTATGGAATCCCGCCCGGGGTCGATCGGTATAGGTTCATCTTGCGACGGGCCTAATAGCAGCGGATCGAAGTTGCCCTTATCGCCTACGATAAGCACTGTGTCGAGACGGCTGTCGGCACCGAGAATGGCATATCCCTCGTCGCCTGCGAAGTTGACCACATAGAGCAGATCGCCGGCATCGGGCACCTCTTCGCTGCGTGTCGTAGCCGAAAACATGTCGGCAGCCGATACACGGTCGATGCGGGCTATCGTCCTCCGGCCGCCGCGCGTGACGGGGTCGGTCGAATCGAGAAAGCGGTTGAGAGCGGCTACGGCCTCTGCCACAGGAATCTCCGTCTCGGAGCTTCGGCTGTCGGGCGAGGGGTTCGGCTCGGGCTGGGCTTGATAATCACGTGTGCACGATGCCGTAACGGCAATGGCTGCCAAGGCTGCGATGCACGAATGTCGGTTGTAGGTCATAATAAAAGTTTTTAAAGGTAATAAAATTTGCCGGTTGTACGATCTGCTCCTCGACATGTTACGGTGTAACGAGTGTAAATGCCCGCGTTGCACTTCGGATACTGTTGGCGTTTGTTACAAAGATAAACATTTTTGTTCTGTTTGCAAACTTTTCGACAATAAATATCGATCATACAGATAAAAAAGTCACTGTCTTAAATTCCCGTCGGCGAGACTCCCACGTCGCCTGCGGCTCCTCGGAGTGACAGCATTGTGTCATTTCGAGCGCGAGCGAGAAATCTGTGCGCGACTATTTCCATTGTTCTGTCATTCTGAGCGCAGCGAAGAATCCGGCTGGGGACTATGTGCGTGGACGACAAGCCTTGTCTACCCCAACCAGATTCTTCACTCCGCGTTGCTTCGTTCAGAATGACTCGTCGGGTCTGTCATTCTGAGGAGCGTGCTATGCACGCGACGTGAGAATCTCTCTTTGCCTATTTCCTCTCCCCTCCATGGGAAAGTAAGACTGAACCGGTAAAAATAACTTTCATGCCGCGCCGGAGCATGTCGCCGATCGGCAGGATTTTTGACCGGCAGGCAGAGGTAACACGAGATAATTTCGAAAAATATGTATTATATTTGCTCCGTTGTAGAACCTGTCGTCATTATGAACAAAACGATTTCGATCAAGGGATCGTGCGAAATATATGTCGGACGCGTAGAGTCCGTATTGCCGCGCGTGCTGCCGCGCCGGCGCGTCGTGGTCATCACCGATGCCAACATCGACCGTCTCTATCCCGATCTGGTGCATCGCTTCGACTATATTGTCATAGGTCACGGCGAGGCGAGCAAGACGCTTATGACCGTGCAGCGGGTCTACAAGCGGCTTATCGAGCTGGGTGCCGACCGCTCGACATTTCTGCTCGGCATAGGCGGCGGCATCGTGACCGATGTGACGGGATTCGTGGCGGCGACATACATGCGCGGTCTCGATTTCGGATTTATCTCCACCACGCTGCTGGGGCAGGTCGATGCCTCGGTGGGCGGTAAGAACGGAGTCAATGTCAACGACTATAAAAACATGGTCGGCACATTCACGCAGCCCTGTTTCGTCATATCCGACGTGGAGATGCTGCGTTCGCTGCCCAAACGCGAGTTGCGCGCCGGCATGGCCGAGGTGATCAAAGCGGCCGTGATCGCCGACCGCGAGTTGTTCGAATATCTCGAAAAACAGCCTGTGGAGACATTTATCGACAATCCCGAGACGATGTGCAACATCGTGTGGTCGTGCGTCGGCATCAAGGCCGACATAGTCGAGCGCGACGAGCGCGAGGGGGGTGTGCGCCGTCTGCTCAATCTGGGTCATACGATGGCGCATGCCATCGAGAAGTGCGCCCACGAGATCAACCACGGCGAGGCTGTTGCCATGGGCATGGCGATGATCTGCGATGCTGCGGTGCGGCACGGCGTGTTGCAGGCCGAAGACCGCGACCGTATATGCGCCCTGCTGACACGCTTCGGTTTCACGCTTCTGCCGCCCGTGCCTACGGCGCGTCTGCTGCGCGAGGTGCGTAAGGACAAGAAACGGCAGCAGAACGATATCCACGCCGTACTGCCTACCGGCATAGGCAGTTGCAGCGTGGTGAAGATGCCTATGGAGGAGTTCGAGTCCATGTTCGGTTAGAAAACAGGCGGGATTTTCATATCTTTTTATACCTTTGCGGCGGTTTGCCCGCGTGGCGTTTGTAGCGCGCTGCGTGGACGAACCGCTGAATTATTTTATTAACTAATTGTCAAACAAGATGAAGAAGACAAGCAAACAGAATCCTCCGCGGTTCCGTCGTTGGTCTCGCAAGGGCTATGCGGCCTTCGCGAGCATCGGACGCTACGTGACCATCGGAGTGCTTTCGGTGACTATGTCGATCCTCTTGCTTGCCACCAAGGTCACATCGGCCCAGACTGCCGACAGCCTCTCGACGAGTAAAATACTCAATATCGACGAGGTGACGGTCACGGGCTACAAATCCTCGCCCGTGAGGAGTGTGATGACCCAGACTTCGCTTTTCGACCGCGATGTAGCGGCCGCTGCGCCTCTCCAATCCATGGAGGCTGCGCTGCGCCTTACGCCGTCGATCGATATTCGCGAACGTGGCGGCAAGGCCGTGCAGGCCGATATATCGGTTCGCGGCGGATCATTCGACCAGACTCAGGTCATGCTCAACGGTATTAATTTCACCGATGCCCGCACGGGGCATCAATCCCACTCGCTTCCGATCGATATCGAGTGCATCTCGCATATCGAACTCATCGAGGACGTGGCGGGCGTGGGTGCCTACGCCGGTGCGGTCAACATACGCACGGCTCCGCTCCACCCGCGCTATCTGCGCTTCGAGAGCTCGGGCGGATCCTACGGCTCGGCCTACGGCTCGCTTTCGGGGGCCGTCACCTCGGGCGGATTGCAGGTGATGGGTGCCGCCTCTTACAGGCGCAGCGACGGTTATCGCTACAATACCGATTACGACAATGTCAACGCCTATGCGCGTGCCACCTATCGCAGCGAGCGTGCCGGCATATTCGACTTCCAGGCCGGATATCAGCAGCGCGCTTTCGGCTCGAACGGTTTTTACGGGGGCTACAACCCCGATCAGTGGGAGAAGACCTCCACGGCACTCGGCTCGCTACGTTGGAGCAAGGCCGCCGGCGCATGGACCTTCAACGGCAGCGTCAACTACCGCCGCAACTATGATCGCTACGACTGGACGCGCGGCACGGTCCTGAACCGCCATGTCACCGACAACGTAGGTGCCGACCTTACGGCGCACCTGCAATGGGCGGCCGGCACGACCTCGCTCGGCGGCGACTACATCTACAACCATATCTTCTCGACCAACCTGGGCTTCGTGCTCGACACGCCTCATGGCGACTACACGCGCGCCGATGAGCGCAATGTGGGCAACCTCTGGCTGCGTCATATCAAACACTGGCGCAAGGTGTCGCTCTCGGGAGCCGTCGGTGCTGCCTTCACGCCCTACGGTACCAGTGCGCTGTGGAACGTCTCGGTGGCATACCGTCCTGTGCACGGACTCGACATCGAGGCCGGAGCCTCGCAGTCGATGCGCCTGCCGACATTCACCGACCTCTATTACACCTCGCCGGCACAGGTCAACAACCTCGATCTGATACCCGAAGAGGCCATAACCTACCGCTTCAACGCCGCCTACGGCAAGGGCAGCTGGTCGGCCGCGGCATCGGTCTACTATCGCGACGGCCGCAACATCATCGACTGGGTATGGCACGAGTCGGGCGAGTATGCCGGCAAATGGCACTCCGAGCAGACCAACTCGCTGTCGACTTTCGGCGCGGAGATCATGGGCGGTTATCGCTCCGACAAAGGTGTGGTGCGCAGTGCCACCCTCAGCTACGGCTATGTCACCTGCTCGCAGGACGAGGCTCTGGTGACGCGCAATGCTATGGATTTCATGCGTCACAAGACTGCGGCGAGCATCACTCTGTGTTTCTTTAGAAACATCTCGCTTACCGTCACCGGTTCGGTCTACGACCGCAACGGCAGCTATACTTTCTATCCCGTCGTCGGCGACTCGTCGCAGACCGAGATACGCGACTATAAGCCCTACGGCCTGCTCGATGCCCGTCTGTCGTGGACTCGCGGCATCTGGCAGATCTATGTCGATGCCACCAACATCACCTCCACCGACTACTGCGACATGGGCGGTCTTCCACTGCCCGGACGATGGTTTACTGGGGGTGTAGTCATAACAATACGATAGCTCTTTTCCGTGACTTTTTCGTGAAAAGCGGCATTCTGCTGCCGCGCACTTGCTCGCCCAAATGGGAAATACGAAAGTATGTCCCATCTGGGCGATCTTCGTTTGCGTTGCATAATACCGCTTTTGACGAAAAAGTGGCGCATAATTCTTTGGAGTCTATTTCCATTATGTCATTCTGAACGCAACGTAGTGGAGTGAAGAATATGGTTGGGGACAATGTGCGAGGACGATATTCCCACCCTGTCATTCTGAGGAGCGTGCTATGCACGCGACGTGAGAATCTCTCTTTTGGCAGGCAAACGCACTGCCGTCCGCGAGACTCCCACGTCGCAACTTCGTTGCTCCTCGGAGTGACATCTCCCTGTCATTTCGAGCGAAAGCGAGAAATCTGTGCAAGGCTATTTCCTCCGTGTTGTCATTCTGAACGGAACACAGTGGCGTAGAACCGACGATCCTACGCCACGGAAGTTTCGTTATATCTTCGAAACCGACATCGGCCGTCTGTTAGAGCGGGACATTGACGTTGCCGCCGGTACCAGAGATCCAGTCGGTGATGCTCGGATTCGAGATCGTGATCGCTGTACGGGTCACGTTGACGGCGTAGGTGTATTTGGTCGCCGGTGCAAAGGTCGTAGTCCCGATCGCCGAGGCGGGTACGCTGACAGCCGTTCCGGCTTCGCTCAGGTTGACGGCGAGCGTGGGCGACGTATAGGTGCCCGGCAGGATCAGCAGGTAGAGCTTGGTGGGGGTGGCAGACAGGGTCGGAGGTGTGCCCGGTGTCGCCGTGACGGTGTTGGCCGTGGTGCCTGCGGTGATTGCGCCCGTAGTAAGGTTGATGGTCGAAGTCGTGGCATCGCTCGTAATCAGCGCGCCGCCCGACGATACTGCGGTGGTAAAGTTGGTCAGCGTCGTGTTGGCGGCAAAACCGGTGACGGAGATATCGAACTCGATCAGTGTCAGGGCATGAGTAAAGACGAGCGAGACCGAGTAGGGTGCCGATGCCGGACGTGTGACACCGGTGGTCCATGCGTTGTTCGAGATCAGAAAATCCTTCGTCGGATCGATCGCACCGGTCTGTCCGGCCAGCGAAGGCAGCTTGACGGCCGCGTAGGTCGTATTCGCAGCGGCATAAGGCGCGTAACCGAGGAACTTATGGGCGGTGGTGCCGTCTGTCCAGTAGAGGTTGGTCGAGGTCGTCCATGCCGTGCCGTTGTAGGAATACTGCACATTGGTGGGAGGATTGCCCGTGGGGCGATCGGCATAGACGCCGATGGCATCGCCCGAGATCCAGGAAGCCGTACTCCCTGAGTAGGCGGTACGTGTGTCCATGTCCGCGGAAACGATCGAGGGGTAGAAATGTATCACGTTATCGTCCTGTTCCTGTCTTCGAGAGCAGGCATCGTCCTTGTCGCAGGCAGCCAATCCGATGGCCACACAAGCGAGTAAAATCATCTTTTTCATAATAGTTGGAATTTAAAGGATTGGTTCGTTGAATTATTTATAGTATATCGATCAGACCGTTGCCGATCTGCACGTTGAAAGAATACATGTATCCCGGGCGGAAATTGGTCACATTGAGCGGTATCACCGCGGTCTGCTGCTCGCCTCCCAGCAGCGAGGAGACCTGCACCTGAACCGACGGGTTCAGCAACCCCGTTCCGGTATATAGGCCGGGTAGTACGAGTGCATAGACGGTGATCGGAATACTGCCGAGCAGCCCGGTCGAAGCGATGGGTCTGGTGACCGACTGAGCGAAATTGGCCGCCGTATTGTTGGCCGTCGTAACCGAAAGCGAGCGTGCGACGAGGTCGTAACCCACCTTGGAAACCGTGTTGACTGTGTTGAACATTCCGTAAGGCTTATCGGGAGTCACGGTCGTGTTGCCTCCTCTGAGCGTCATCGATTTCAGGGTGTAGGTAGAAATCAGTGAGGTGGAGATCGTGAATTTAAGCAGACTGAAAGCGTGGGTGAACGCCGTGGAACCGGTAAACGCCACGGCATTGCCGCCTGTGCCGCGCACCTGCGTTTTGGGACCGGCGACGAGCATGTCCGCATTCACGTCGGGCGTAGGTCCGAACGTCTGGTTGGCCAGTACGGGGATCGGGACTACATTGCCGTTATTGGCGGCATTGTACGGATAATAGGCATAAAAGGTATGCGTGGCCGTGGAGTTGAACCAGTACATGGCCGTGGCGGCGGGTGTGCTCCATGTCATCGAGGAACCGCTGCCGGAGGCGGTGTATGGCACGTTGCTGCGCTGCGTCAGCGTTTCCGACACTCCGATCTTGTCTCCGGCGACGAACGAAGCCGTGGAGCCGCTCATCGCCGTCCGGGTCAAGGCTCCGGTATCCTCCAAAGTCATTTGTGCCTGAATTACGACACGCTCAGGGCTTGGAGTTTGGAAATCTTCCTTGGAACACCCCATCGAACCGATCGTAAGACAAATTGCAAAACCCAGCTTTTTCATAGTCGCATAGTGTTATCTGCGTAGAGTCGATGCATAAATTTTGCCGAAGTTTATATCATACATAAGCCTCTACCCATTGTTGCCGTGCATTTCAATCACTTACATTATTGCACCCCGTTTGCCCGTTTTATCCGATTTTCTTCGTGTCTTTGGCTATCGTCGAAGATACTTCGCCTCGGAAAAAATGCAAGTAAACTTGCTTTTTTCTCTCGGCTTATTCGTATCTTTGGTTATCGCCGAAGATACTCTCGCTCGGCAAAATGCAAACAAGTTTGCTTTTGCCCTCACTTATTCGTATCTTTGCAAAGAAAAGATATTTAACTGTCACCGATTATGAAAAAGACCGTCAATGTCAATATCGCTTCTCAGCCGTTTACTATGGACGAGGAGGCATACACAGCTTTGGAGAGTTATCTCGACGATATAGCCTCGCGCTTGCCCGCGTCCGACAGCGGCTCGATGGACAACATCGAATCGCGCATAGCGCGCCTGTTCGCGGCTAAGGTCAAGGCCGGTCGGCTGATCGTATCGTTGCACGAGGTCGACGAGGCCAAGGCGGCCGTGGGACTTCCCGAGTCGTTCGGACGACGTATAGCCGATGTTGTGCCGAATGTCGATGCCGAGCAGATCATCGACGATGCGGAGGAGGTGATCGGGACTTCTGCAATAGAGCCCGAACCGCAACCCTTGCGCAGCGTTCCCCGCAGGGAGCAGCACTCGGCAGTCGTCGTGCGCGAACATGCGCAGAGTGCCGTCGGACGGCCGCAAACGGCTGCTCCGGCAGTGTCGGAGCCTGCGCCCGAACCATACGACTATCCGACGCATCTCTATCGCTCGCGCGACGAACGCATGCTGGCCGGTGTGTGCGGCGGCCTGTCGAAGTATATCAACTGTCCGGTCGGAACGGTGCGTGCCGTGACCGTTATCCTCGCGCTGCCGGCTCTGCTGTCGGTATTCGCCTACTTCATATTGTGGTATCTGCTGCCCGAGGAGCCGCTCTACGACAAGAACGGCAAAGTGATCGATACGGAGAGACAATAGGCCGCAACGTGGCTGTTTTACGGCACCGTAGGCCGACATCTCGATTTTTTTACTATTTTTGCATGTCGGCAGCATTTGTGTACGACTACTATAAATTTTTGGATTTATGGCTATTATCAAGACAATAGGTATTCTGACTTCGGGCGGTGATGCCCCCGGCATGAATGCCGCCATACGTGCCGTGACGCGCACGGCCATCTACAACGGATTCAAAGTCAAGGGCATCAAGCGCGGATACTTCGGCTTGGTGTTCAACGAGATCGACGACTTCACCTCGCGCAGCGTGAGTAACATCATACAGCAGGGCGGTACGATCCTCAAAACCGCACGCTGCAAGGAGTTTACCACGCCCGAGGGGCGCAAGACGGCATACGACAACATGTGCGCCGCAGGTATCGACGCACTGGTGGTAATCGGCGGCGACGGCTCGCTTACGGGCGCACGCATATTCGCCGACGAATACGACGTGCCTATCGTCGGCCTGCCCGGCACGATCGACAACGATCTGGGCGGCACCGATGCCACCATAGGCTACGATACGGCGCTCAACACCATAGTCGAGGCCGTCGACAAGATCCGCGACACGGCCACCAGTCACGAGCGTTTGTTCTTCGTCGAGGTCATGGGGCACATGGCCGGCGACCTCGCGCTCAACGGCGCACTGGCCTCGGGAGCCGAGGCGGCGATAATTCCCGAGATGGAGACCGAAATCGACCAGCTGGCCGATCTGGTCAACCGCGGTTTCCGCAAGAGCAAGAACTCGGCTATCGTGCTTGTTGCCGAGAACCCCAAAACTGGCGGAGCCATGGGCCTGGCACAGCGTATTAAAGAGGAGTTCCCCGAGTACGACGCCCGCGTGACGATCCTCGGTCACTTGCAGCGCGGAGGTTCGCCCACGGCTGCCGACCGCATATTGGCCTCGCGTATGGGTGCCGCTGCGATAACGGCTCTGAGCGACGGTCAGCGCAATGTGATGATAGGTGTCAAGAACGGCGAACTGGTCTACGTTCCCTTCTCCAAGGCTACCAACCATTCGCACCGCATAGATCACGACGATATCGATCTGGTGAAGATATTGTCGATCTGATAGAACGCTACTAACCCAAACAGAAACAACCCGATAGATGAAACGTGTTATAGGCATAGGAAATGCCCTGACCGACATGTTGGTCAATCTGCCCAATGATAAGGTGCTCTCCCAATTCTCGCTGCCCAAAGGCTCGATGAGCCTGGTGGGTACGGCAACCCAGACACAAATATCCAAGAGCGTTGCCGGATATCCCTATTCGCTGTCGCTCGGAGGCTCGGCCTCCAACACCATACGCGCCATGGCGCGCTTAGGCTGCGACGTGGGCTTCATCGGCAAGGTAGGTGCCGACACCACCGGCGACTTCTTCGAGCAGGCGTTGCAGAATCTCAACATCGAGCCATTCATCTTGCGCAGTACACAACGCTCGGGCAAATGCGTGTCGCTCGTATCGCCCGACGGCGAGCGTACCATGGTCACCCATCTGGGCGCGGCGAGCGAGCTTTCGGCCGACGACATCGACGAAAAGATGTTCGACGGCTACGACTGCCTCTACATAGAGGGATATCTTGTGCAGGATCACGATCTTATCCGCTCGGCCATACAGAAGGCCAAGAAGCACGGTCTGAAAATAGCCATCGATCTGGCCTCGTTCAATGTCGTGGCCGAGAATCTCGATTTCCTGCATGCCTTGGTGAGCGACTATGTCGACATCATCTTTGCCAATAAGGACGAGGCGCGCACCTTCACCGGTGAGGAGGAGCCGCTCAACGCCTTGCAGGCACTCTCCGAGATCTGTGAGCTCTCCGTGGTCAAGATCGGCATGAAGGGCGCGCTCATAAAACGCGGCAACGAGGTCGTGCATGTGGGCATCATGGCAGCCGCCAAGCGTGTCGATACCACCGGCGCGGGCGACTTCTATGCAGCCGGTTTTCTGTCCGGTCTTTGCGACGACCTTACCTTGCGTCAGTGCGGCACCATCGGTGCCATCACCTCAGGCAAGGTCATAGAGGTTGTCGGCACCACTTTCGGTGAGGAGGCGTGGCAGCATGTATTTCAGTTGGTTAAGAAGGTTAAGAATGAGAAATACCTCTTTTGATTTTTCGTGAAAAGCGGTCATTTGCTTCCGCTCGCTCAATTGGGTGAACGGGCAGTACGACAAGTACAGCCCGTCCGCCCAATTTTCGTTGCGCGTTGCAACTAACCGCTTTTGACGAAAAATCTGCGCGTAATTCTTTGGAAGTTTTCCGTGAAAACGCCGCATCTGCTTCCGCTCCTCGTCGTTTGCCAATGGGCAGTACGGTCAGTACAGCCCATCGTCTCACTCTGTCGTCGCGTTCATTTCATGCACTTTTTCTCGCCGCGGCAAAGTCGAAGTAAACTTCGCTTTGCTCGTTCGGCTTATCGAAAAAGTTGCATATCCGGCATTTTGACGAAAAATCCGCGCGTAATTCTTTGGAAGTTTTTCGTGAAAAGACGTCATTTGCTTCCGCGCACTCGTTCGTCCGAATAGGCAGTACGTCAGTACAGCCTATCCGTCCTCACGTCGTTTGCGTTGTAACTAACGCCTTTTGACGAAAAATCTGCGCGTAATTCTTTGGAGACAATTTCCTCCGTTCTGTCATTCTGAGTGGAATGAAATGGAACGAAGAATCTGGTTGGGGAATATGTACATGGTCGATATGCCCGTCTTGTCATTCTGAGGAGCAGTCGAATGACTGCGACGTGAGAATCTCTCTTTTGGTTGACATGTGCACCGTTGTATAGATTGACACTCTTCCGCCTGCGGGACTCCCATGTCGCCTGCGGCTCCTCGGAGTGGCAGACCGTGTGCCATTGTCGTCATTGCGTGCTTATCCTAATGCCACGTCGAGGATCATCATCACGATGAAGCCCACGGCGAAGGCGATCGTCCCGACGTTGGAGTGGTGCCCCTGCTGGGCCTCGGGTATAAGCTCCTCCACTACGACGTAGAGCATCGCGCCTGCTGCGAATGCCAGCAGATAGGGCATCAGCGGCAGCATCTGGTCGATCAGCAGTATCGTCACGACGGCGGCCGCAGGCTCCACTATGCCAGACATGGCACCGTAGAGAAACGAACGTCGGCGCGAATTGCCCTCGGCGCGAAGCGGCAGCGAGATTATGGCACCCTCGGGGATATTCTGTATGGCCATACCCATCGACAGTGCCATGGCACCGGTCATCGTTATCGACACGTCGCCCGCCAAAGCCCCTGCCGCCACGACACCCACGGCCATGCCCTCGGGTATGTTGTGCAGCGTCACGGCCAGCACGAGCATCGACGAACGTCCCAGATGCGTCTTCACGCCCTCCGGCTCCGACGAGTTGATATGCAGGTGCGGAATCAGATTGTCGAGCAGCAGCAGGAACAGCATTCCCGCCGCAATGCCCACGGCAGCTGGAATCCATGCCGCAGAGCCCATATCGGCCGACATCTCCAACGAGGGTATGATCAGCGACCATATCGATGCCGCGACCATAACGCCCGAGGCGAAGCCGAGCAGACTCTTTTGCAGTATGCCCGACATCTGTTCCCGTGCCAAGAGCACGAACGATGCGCCCAACAGTGTCCCGACGAAAGGGGCGATGATTATCTGTATCATATCCGTCGATAGAAAAATAAGAGGTACGCATATGCAAAGCAGGCTCGCACCGCAAATTACGGAGCAGAGCCTGCATGAATCATACCTCGATATGACCGATTAATAGTTTTCCGCCTTTAACTCGAAATAGGCCTGTGCGTGAGCGCATACGGGGCATACCTCGGGTGCCTGCTTGCCTACGTGGATATGTCCGCAGTTCGAGCACTGCCAGATCATGTCGCCCTCGCGCGAGAAGACCAATCCGCCCTCGACATTCGCGAGCAGCTTGCGGTAACGCTCCTCGTGCTCCTTCTCGATGGCACCCACCTGCTCGAACAGGAATGCGATCTCGTCGAATCCCTCCTCGCGGGCGGTCTTTGCGAACGAAGCGTACATGTCCGTCCACTCGTAGTTCTCGCCGGCAGCGGCGGCAGCGAGGTTCTCGGCCGTCGATCCTATGCCGCCCAGCAGCTTGAACCATATCTCTGCATGCTCCTTCTCGTTGGCGGCCGTGGTCTCGAAGATTTTGGCTATCTGTACATAGCCATCTTTCTTGGCTTTCGATGCGAAGTAGGTGTATTTGTTGCGCGCCTGCGACTCTCCGGCAAACGCCTCCCACAGATTCTTCTCCGTGCGTGTTCCTTTCAGCTCTTTCATGATTTCTGTTTTTAAGTTTGTTTCGTTTGTTTATCTATGGCAAAAGTATGATAATTTTATGAACCGGACAACAGTTGGCCGATCATATATTTTTATCTGCGCATAAACAAATCTGATATGTGTAGTTCAGCTCTCGAAAAACGAGGGGTATTTCAAAATATGCCGAATGCGTGCATATCGACACTACATTTATTTGTCAGTCAATTATAGAATCGTTATATTTGGAGAAAATATACAGATGTTTTATTAAATCGATATTGGAACGATGAAAAGAAAGTTGGGATTTATCGCTGCTTTTATGCTTGTATCGGCCGGTCTTCATGCTCAGAACCCGATTCTGGATATAGAGAGCGGCAAGATAGAGGGTGTTGCCGGACAAAACGGAATCACGGTTTACAAAGGCATTCCCTATGCGGCACCTCCGGTGGGAGATCTGCGCTGGAAGAAGCCGCAGCCGGCACCGGCCTGGCAGGGCATACGCAAGTGCGATGAGTTCGGTGCCGCCTCGTTGCAGAGCGACCAGACGGCAGGTACGTTCTATTGGAAGGAGTTTTATCAGGAGGGCGACCCCAAGCGCAGCGAAGACTGTCTTTACCTGAACGTCTGGACACCGGCGGCCGGAACAGATGCCCGACTGCCCGTCATCTTCTGGATTCATGGAGGTGCCTACATGGGCGGATACGGGCACGAAGTGGAGTTCGACGGTAATGCCTATGCCCGAAAAGGTGTTATCTTGGTGACGGTCAACTATCGTCTGGGTATGTGCGGATTCCTTTCGCATCCGCTGCTGACCGCCGAGAACGGCGGACGAGGATCGGGCAACTACGGTCTGTTCGACCAGCTGGCGGCATTGCGCTGGGTGAAGCGCAACATCGCCGCTTTCGGAGGTGATCCCGACAACATCACGGTGATGGGGCAGAGTGCAGGGGCAGGCAGCGTCCAGGCCTTGGTCTCTTCGCCCTTGACAAAGGGATATATCCGCCGAGCCATTATCCAGAGCGGCGGCGGTCTGGGTGGAATCATAGCGGCAAAGCCTCTGGCGGAGGCGGAACAGACGGGCAAGGCGATGTGGGACGAGGCGGGAGCCGTCACTTTGGAGCAGATGCGCGAATGGCCTGCGGAGAGATTTCAGGAAGTGTTGATGAAATATATGATGAAGCAGCAGAAGTTCAGCGGATTGCCGTATAGCCCATGTATAGACGGCGAGCTGCTGACTGCTCCCATGAATGACGTGGCCAAGGCCGGCGAGGCGGCGGATATTTCGTATATGATAGGTTTTACCTCGGAAGACATATCGCCCGAGGTCATGAAGAAAGCGGCTGTCGAGTGGAGCCTGTTGCAGGAGTCATTGGGGCGGCAGCCGGCTTATGTATATTGTTTCTGCCGCGATCTGCCGGGCGAGGATATGGCTCAGGCGGGCGGCTTCGGCGAGATGAAAGGTGCGTTCCACTCTTCGGAATTATGGTATATGTTCGGAACGTTGGGCAAGTGCTGGCGTCCGATGGAGGAGGGTGACTACGAGTTGAGCGAACGTATGGTAAGCTATTGGACGAACTTCGCCCGAACAGGGGATCCCAACGGCGCGTCATTGCCCGAGTGGAGACCCTGCACCCAGGACGAACCCTACATTCAGCCGTTGGACGTAGTTGCGCCCTCGACACAGGAGGTATATAAAAACGATGAACTGACAGTCAGTCTGCTTGAAGAGAAGACCTGGGTGGTGGAGACCAAAGATATGACTACGATGTACATTCTGGAAGGCAATGACCGCGCCATGCTGATAGACACCGGTACAAAATGTACGGATTTGGATAAGGTGGTGCGTAAAATCACGGACAAACCTTTATATGTGGTCATTACTCATAACCATGTGGATCATGCAGGGAATATCGCCTATTTCGATGAGGTGTATATGCACCCTGCCGATAAAGATGTCCGCAGCACTCCTTTTGGCGGGAAATACAACTGGATACAGGACGGCCATGTATTCGATCTCGGAGGCCGCAAGGTGGAAGTGGTGTTGATGCCGGGGCATACCCCCGGGTCTATTGTCCTTCTGGATAAGAGTCGGAATGCTTGTTATAGCGGTGATGCCTTTGGCTCGGGCCAGGTGTGGCTGCAACTGCGCCCGCATGTCCCGATGAAAACCTATTATGAATCGTGTGTGCGTATGGAGCGGATAATGAAAGAGCAGGGCATAACCAAAATCTATTGCGGTCACTATCCCTATTTTAGAAAGGCTCTTCATCTCTCATATATTGTTGAAATGAAAGATCTTGCAGAGCGCATTTGCAGTGGTGCCGGTGTGGAGGCCGCTCCTTATAAGATGAGCGATGCCATTGATATTGCATCTAAGACATCTGTATATGCCGTTAACGGTACTGCCATGATCGTATATGATGCCGAGAATATCAATTAGTCATACGGGCGTATCAACGGATTGTTTATTTGCACGTTGATGATAAAATCATTATATTTGTAATAACATTCAAATAGTATAAATTTATGATACCGCAGTTTGAAGAAATCCGGATACAAGCACTTAAAGAGTTAAGTACCGGAGTCGTTATGAGAGCTAAGGATTTACGCATACCTTTGGCTAAGCATTTTCAATTGACGGAAGAGGAAATGAACGCTTGGTATCCTTCTGGAAATGGTGAAATCTTTTTAGATCGCATTTCATGGGCTTTATCGTATCTTTTTATTGCGGGACTTGTGGAAAAACCTCAAAGAGGCGATTATAAAATCAGTGAAAAGGGCTTGTCTATGCTCTCTTCATACACGAAAGAACAAATAAACGAGTTTATCAAAAAAACTGTAAACGCGAAGACTCTGAAAAAGAATTCCAAAAACAATGTTATAAATAATACCTCTTTCCAAACAGAAAGTGATGACGAACAGACTCCGGAAGAGGAGTTGGCCGATTCATATGATAGAATAAAGCAGAACGTGCAATCTCAAATTCTCACTACGATATTAAGTAAGCAGCCGCAAGAATTTGAACGATTAGTCGTGAAATTACTTCAAGCTATGGGATATGGCGGCGAGGTCAAAAATTCCGGTATAGTTACAAAACTCTCTAATGATGGTGGAATCGATGGTATTATTAAAGAAGATATTTTAGGATTCAATCATATTTCCATACAGGCAAAACGATACGCGACAGGTAATAATGTCCAGCGACACGAGGTTCAAAGTTTTGTCGGAGCCGTTGCCGGAACACCATCTAAGAAAGGAGTATTCATCACAACCTCGGATTATACCAAAGGGGCAATAGACTACGTGGAGAGTCTCAACGGCACACCGACTATTATCTTGATAAATGGTCAGCAACTGACAGAATATATTTATGATTATGGCCTGGGGTTGCAAACCGAGAAGATCCTTAAAGTCATGAAAATGGATATGGACTATTGGGACTCGATGGATAATGCCTAATGATCTTGCTGCAAGATAATTTTTTTTGCCTCTTGTGCCTTATATTTGCGGTAAAACCACTCCATTAGGCTATTGCCCAGCTCATCGTAAGCATCGAGCTTTCTCATAAGAGTATCAGCCTTATTTATGACATTAGCAAATGCTTTGTTTTCCTCATCGGTCTGTTCCGGTGGGAAAAATTCACCGCGCAAGTCTCGCTCCAACATTTCAAGCTCAAGCGATGTCAATTCGATTTTTTCCATTCTTGTAGTCTTTTGTTTATTTTCATGCACTGTTTTCTTGCCGCGGCACAGTCGAAGCAAACTTCGCTTTGCTTGTCCGGCTAAACGAGAAAGTCCAAATTCTTGCACTTTTTCTCGCCTTGACATAGATTGTGCAAGCACGACTCTGCGCTTGGCTTAACGAAAAAGTTGTTTTTGGTATTTCAAATTTACTATTATAATTTAAAACGGTGTGCAATAGCAATGGCTTTACGTGTGTATGATGGACAAATATTCGACAATATCCGTACAATGCCTTGGTACTGCGATTTCTAATCGTTACTTCCCGATGCAGAACTTCGAGAAGATCGAGGCGAGAATGTCGTCGGTGGTGATTTCGCCGGTGATTTCGCCTAAGGCGTGGAGGACTTGGCGGATATCCTCGCTAAGCAGATCGGCCGGCAGGCCGTTGTCGAGGGCATCGAGGGCGCGCGCGAGCGATTCGTCGGCACGGGTGAGAGCCTCGTAGTGTCGCAGATTGGATACGACTATGCTGCCGCCAGCAACCGCTTCGGTGGCTACGGTCGAGCGCAACAGTCGGCGCAGGTCGTCGATGCCGATGTCGTATTTGGCCGATATGCGCATTGTGCTCTGCGCTGCATTCTCTGCGCCACGATCGGTTTCTGCCGTCGGCGCAACCTGTGTGTCACACATGTTGCGGTTGCTGTTTGCTGCCAACGAAACCGGCGAGTCGCCGGTGTGTTCGTTGTTAGTTGCCGGCGCATCAGCATCGGAGCACAGATCGATTTTGTTTATCAGCCGGATATATGTTTGCGACAGTGCTGTCGATATGATCTCCTCGGCCGGATCGTCGGGCGTGATGAGGTGCAGCACGATGCGTGCCTTGGCTATGGCATCGCGTGTGCGCGCCATGCCCATCTGTTCGAGCCGATCGTCGGTGATGCGCAGTCCTGCCGTGTCGATGAAGCGGAATACTACGCCGTCGATGTTGGCCGTGGCCTCGATCGTGTCGCGCGTGGTGCCCGCTATGTCGGATACCATGGCGCGGTCGTCGCCGGCAAGGCGGTTGAGAAGCGTGCTTTTGCCTGCGTTGGGGCGGCCTACGATGGCTACGCCTACACCCTCTTTCAGCGCGTTGCCCAGTGCGAACGACCCTGCAAGGTTGCGGGTCTGACGCTGTACATCGCATAGTATGTCGCGCAGCTCTTTGCGGTCGGCGAACTCCACGTCCTCCTCCGAGAAGTCGAGTTCGAGTTCCAGCAGCGACGTGAGGTGCAGCAGCTTGTCGCGCAGCTCTCGGAGCATGTCGGAGTATCCGCCGCGCATCTGCGTTGAGGCCACGGCGTGCGACCATCGCGAGTCGGAGGCGATGATGTCGGCCACGGCTTCGGCCTGCGACAGGTCGAGCCGTCCGGCCAGAAATGCGCGCGAGGTGAACTCTCCGGCGCGTGCCATGCGTGCGCCCGCAGTTATCGCGAGACGGATTATCTCGGATACTATGTAGCGTGAGCCGTGGGCCGATATCTCCACCGTGTCGTCGCCCGTATAGGAGTGCGGAGAGCGGAATACGGCCGCCACGACATCGTCTATCGTGCGGCCGTCGCGATCGACGATCTCTCCGTAGTGCAGCGTGTGAGTTTTGGCTTCGCCGAGCGGCCTGCGTCCGCGAAACATGGCATCGCATATCTCTATGGCGCGCCTGCCGCTTATGCGCACGACGCACATGGCACCGCCCTCGGCTGTGGCCGGAGCTACTATCGTATCGTCGTGTTCTAAGATCGTCGTCATGCTGACTTTGCGTATTATCTGCTTACCTTGATGCGCTGTCCGATGCTCAGCCGGTCGGCGTTTTTAAGATTGTTCCACGACATGAGCTGCTTCTGCGTGACGTGATATTTGCGTGCTATGGCTCCGAGCGTATCGCCTTTCTTCACTATGTGATATGTCGCGGCCGGAGCCTGCGCCTTCTTCTTGTCGATGTTGGCAGGCGAGAGATACTCTTTCAGATAGAGCGAATCCTTTTGCCGTATGGCCTCTTGGCTGCAAATGAAGTCGCTCATGCGCTCGGTCGGCAGCACCAAACAATACTGCTTGGTCGTAGCGGGTATTATGTCGAGCTTGTATTGCGGATTGAGCATGCGCAGCGCGTCGATCGATACGTCGATCGTCGACGATATCTGTTCGAGGTGTATCGGGCGTCCGATCATTACGGTATCTACGGCTATGGGCATGGGCGGCTCGTCGTAGCTTATGCCGTGCAGGGCGTGATAGGCGTAGGCGTAGGTGGCACCGATGAATGCGGGCACATAGCCGCGGGTCTCCGGCGGCAGATATTCGTATATGTCCCAGAACGATCTGTCGTGCAGTTTGACATCGCCGCCGGCTTTGGCTATGGCCTTATTGACATTGCCCGGACCGCAGTTGTACGAGGCTATTGCCAGCAGCCAGTCGCCGTAGACGGCATACATCTCCTTCATGTAGCGGCATGCGGCGCGCGTGGCCGATAAGGGATCGTAACGTTCGTCGACCATCGAGTTGACCTCCAATCCGTAGCTCTTGCCCGTCGAGGGCATGAACTGCCACAATCCGGCGGCACCCATGCGCGATACGGCCTTGACCTTCAATGCCGACTCTATGACGGCCAGCGAGCGCAGCTCCACCGGCAGACCCTCGCGTATAAGCTCCTGCTCGATCATGGGGAAGTAGTGCTGTGCGTATGACAATATGAGCGTCATCGACGAACGCTGCGAGCCTGTGTAGCGGTCTATGGCCTGCCGTACCAAATAGTTGTAGGGCAGCGGTATGGGCGACATCAGCGCGCGCAGACGCTCCGCGTAGACCGAGTCGAGACGGTCGGGCTGCGGCGGGGTGGCGGTCTGTGCGAAATCGATGTATTGACGGAAGAAATCGTCGTAAGAGTTCTTCATGTTGAAGCTGCGCCATAGTGCCGTCAGCGAGTCTATCTCGTGCGGTGTGCGTGCCATGCGCTGCGGCTGCTCCACCGGCAGCGAACACTCCTCCGCTTCCGGCTCGGTTACCGCGACCTGCTCGTTCTGCTGCTCGACTGCGGCTTCTGTCTGCGTCTGTACACGCTGTTTCTTGCGGCGTTTGAAGAGCTGTTCGGCCGACAGTTCGGGTGTGGATAATACGGTTAGCAGCAGTAATGCAAGCAGTGTGTGTGCGGTTCTTCGGGCAGTCATCGGCAAATGCGGTTAGAAATTTAGGTTTACGTTGAATCCTATGGTCGGGCGTGTGCCTACCGACGGGATCATCGTGTAGTCGAAATATGGCGTTATCTCCATCGACAGATCGTCCGATATGTCGTAGTCTTTGAGATGGGCATCGACGTGGGCGTCGATTATCTGCAATACGTATACTCCCGCTGTAAGCAGTATGCAGAGGTCGCGGTTACGCCGATAGCTGTTTTTCAGGTTTTTGAGGAATGTCTCCGAGTAGGCTCCGTGAAACTCGTCGGGCGATCCGTTTGGATACTTGTCGGGATTTTGCTGGTAGTCGACCCGCAGCGCATACGCTGTCTTGAAGCGTTTGTATCCGCGGTTGTTCCAGTCGATGGTGTATATGGTCGAGGCCAGACCTCCTATGACTATCGGCACTCGCCAGTAGCTCTTGTTGTATATCTGTCCTGCGCCGGGGCATATAGTGGATAGGGTAGTGGCCTTTTTTATGTCCGACACGTCGTTGGTGGCGTAGTTGACGGCCGCATCTCCTATGAAATATATGTATGTGGCCAACGCCACACCGGCATATATCTGTCGGCGGGTGTTGTGGCGTATCATCTCGGTTTGCAGCGCGTCCAGCTCGGGCGTGCGCGTGTAGCCGTTGTCGATCAGATACTGGTCGTATTGTCGTTTCAAGGGCTTGTATTTGCCGCTCTCATGGGCGAACAGACCTATCGACGTGCCGACTACGGGGTAGAGTATGCCCAATTTCCAGTACTGTTTGTTGTATATCTGTCCGAATCCGGGCAGCGGCACCGACAGCCAGCACACCTTCGACAGGCTCATCGAGTCGCTGATGAAAGGGTAGCGGCGTTCGCCGTTGGCCTTGTAGCGTATCTTGCGTCCCTTGGCATCGACGCTGTCTCGCGCAGTGGCTGCGACCGAATCGCGCAGCAGACGCTCTTCCGTTGCCTTGCGCAGCGAGTCGCGCTCGGTCTCGGCCATGAAATCCATGTCGGCCGAGAGGCCTATTATCGAGTCTAAACGCGCCCTGTGCAGCGAGTCGCGCGCAGCTACGGCTAACGAGTCGGCACGTTGCAGTGCGAGCGAATCGACGGCCACTAACGCACCTTGGCGTATGGTGCGCACATTGCCGCGCAACGCCTGCTGCGCCTGCGCATGACTGCCGACTGCTGCCGTGAGCAATGCCGTCAACAACAGATATTTCAATGCGGATAGTCTCATTGCATTACGATAACGCCTCTGTGTGCCGTCTTATTTTACGGTATTGAAACGATCTATGAATTTCTCTATCTCGCTGTCGTCTGCAAAATCTATGACAATGCGTCCTCCGCCCTTTTTCGAGCGTTTGATGCTGATGTTCTCCGAGAATACGCGCTCCATCTGCTCGATCAGCCGCAGATACGATTCGGGATACTCGTCGTCGGCAGCGGCAGCGGCCGACGGGGTCTCGGCCGATAGTTTGCGTGCAAGCTCTTCGGCCTGACGCACCGACAGACCCTTCTTTATGCAGCGGCGCAGTGCGCGCATCTGATTCTCCGCATCGAGCGTGGCTATGGCCTTGGCGTGTCCCATCGATATGATGCCCTCTTTGAGTGCCAGCTGCACCTCGGCGGGCAGCGTGAGCAGACGCATGTAGTTGGATACGGTCGAACGCTTCTTGCCCACGCGCTCGGCCATGGCCTCCTGCGTAAGGCCGCATTCGTCGATAAGACGCTGCATGCCCAGAGCGATCTCTATCGCGTTGAGATCCTGACGCTGTATGTTCTCCACCAATGCCATGGCGTGCAGATTCTCGTCGTCGACCTCGCGTATGTATGCCGGCAGGGTGGTGATGCCCGCCATCTGCGAGGCGCGCCAGCGACGTTCGCCGCTGATGATTATGTATTTGCCTGCATCGGTGCGTTTTACCGTTATGGGCTGTATCACGCCCAACTGCGATATCGAGTCGGCCAGCTCGCGCAGTGCCTCCTCGTCGAACTGCGTGCGCGGCTGCGTGGGGTTGGGTGTGATGTCGCCGACGGCAATCTCTGCCATTTGGCTCATCGGACGCGATTGCAGCGGAGCTTCGTCGGTGCCGAATATCGCGTCCAGTCCGCGGCCGAGTCCCTTTTTCTTCTGTACTGTCATGATCAGCAGTCTATTTTTTTTCGTTTCGTTTCAGAAATTCGCGTGCCAGATTCAGATAATTTACCGAACCCGTTGCGGCGGCGTCGTACAACATGACGGGCTTGCCGTGCGACGGAGCCTCGCCCAGACGTATGTTGCGCTGTATCACCGTGTCGTATGCCAGCTCGCCGAAGTGTTCGCGCACCTCGGCCACCACCTGGTTGTTCAGACGGTTGCGCATGTACATCGTCAGCACGAATCCCTCGATCTGCAACGAGGGGTTCAATCCGCCCTTTATCTTCTTTATGGTGTTGAGCAGCTTGCTCAGCCCCTCCAATGCCAGATATTCGCACTGCACGGGTATCAATACCGAGTCGGCCGCAGTCAGTATGTTGACCGTGGTGAAACCCAGTGAGGGCGAGCAGTCGATGAATATGTAGTCGTACCGGTCGCGCACCTTGTCCACTATGCCTTTTATTATGTGGTGGGCATCGTCCATTGCGGGCAGCTCGGTGTCGGCCGCCACGAGATTGATGCTCGACGGCAACAGCCACAGATTCTTTACGTCCTGGCTGTGCAGCGTCACCTCCGCAGGCTCCTTTTCGCCGACTATACATTCGTATATGCCGTCGAGATTGATGTCGAATCCCAGACCGGACGTGGCGTTGGCCTGAGGATCGGCATCGAGCAACAGTACCCGACGCCCTATCAGGGCCACTGACGCGGCCAGGTTTATGGCCGTAGTGGTCTTACCCACACCGCCTTTCTGATTGGCCAATGCAACAACTTTTGCCATAATACACCTTTCGAGTTAAAAGATTATTCGGGCAAATTTAATAAATTAAATCGGATAATAGGCGGCGGTTGTGTAAAATTGCATATCTTTGTTCGATTTTTGTCGGTCAGGCAGCTTGTCCGAGTATCGGTGCCGCCGCGGCCGAGATTAAGACATCGTGTTATTAACTAACGGTATATCATTATGAAGAGGTGGATAGCCCCCTTGCGCGACATCGCGGTTTTCATCGCTGTTTATGTTGCGGCGCAATATATCTGCATATTTGCCTCCGCTCTTTTCCCGGTAGCCGAGACGGTCGATGCGGCCCCGACTGCCGAAGCCTCGGTTCGGGCGGCGGCTTCTGCCGCAGGACAGAGAGCGGCCGTGATAAGCGTATGCGCTTCGTTTTTAGCTGTGGCTGCCGTGGCCGCATATCGCCGCCGAATATACGGCCGCAGCGGTGCGGTGATGCACTCGCGCAAAGGTTTCGATCCCCGCATATTGCTGTGGGGCTTGATCTTGCTGGTGTCTCTCTCCGTGGTCATCGATCCTCTGCTGTCGCATCTGCCCGTGCCTTCCCAGGACTACGGTCGCGGCGGCTGGACGCTCCTGTCCGTCGTCGTATTGGCTCCTGTGGCCGAGGAGCTGCTGTTCCGCGGTCTGCTGTTGGAGATGCTCCGCCGGAATATGGGTGTGCTTGCGGCAGTTGTCGCATCGTCGACCGTTTTCGCTGCGATGCACCTGCAACCGGCCGTGATGATCGATGCTTTTCTTGCCGGACTGGCGTTGTGCTATATCTATCTGCTGACGCGCTCGATCTATGCCTGCATAATACTGCATATGTTCAACAACGCCATTGCCATGTCTATGCAGGTGTTGGAGTATCGCGATAAGACTCTGGGCGAGTTGATCGACTCTTCGTCGGCATATTTCATCATCTATGCGTTGGCTTTGGCGGCCGTTGCCGTCGGTGTCATGCACGCCGCCTCGACTCTTCGAAGAGCGTCGGCCGTGGATAAAAATCCTGCCGCACGATAATATTATTACGGAGTAATACGTTTGTTTGAAGTAAAAAACGTATCTTTGTGAGATTATTATGCGGAAAACAACAGTCATAGTTTGTGCCTTGTGCGCGGCCTTATGGGTCGGGTGCCGTAGCGATGCCGAGCCGGAAAGGCCTGCCGGTGTCATTGCGTGCGTCGACTCGGAGTATCTGACCGTCAAAGAGATGATGGCGGATATGCCGGCCGGGCTGTCGTCGCTCGACAGCCTTACGTTCGCACGCCTCTACGTCGACAACTGGATCATGAAACAGTTGAAGATGCGCAAGGCTTCCGAGTTGCTCTCCTCTTCGGAGCAGGATATCGACAAATTAGTCGAGGGCTATCGCCAGTCGCTTATAATGCGCAAGCTCGACCAGTATTATATCGATGCCCAGATCGATCCCGATATAACCCCCGAGCAGATCGCCGCCTACTATCGCTCTCACGGCGATACGTTCAAGCTCGATCACAACCTCGTCCGCGGCGTGATAGTGAAGGTGCCGCAGGGCTATCGCAACATGTCGAAGCTCGTCGAGGCCGTGCGTGCCACGCACGACTCGCCCGAGCGGGTGGCCGAGCTGGCCGCCCTGTGCGAGAAAAACTCGTTGCAGTTGGTCGACATGAGTTCGTCGTGGGTCGGCTTTTCCGACTTTCTGAGCAATCTGCCCACAGATCGCTCGCGCTCCTACGACGATCTGCTGTCCCGCAGCGGCGTGCAGCAGATGACCGCCTCTGGTCAGGTATTCTGCTTTATGATCGATGCCGTGGCCAAGGAGGGGCAGACCGCGCCGTTGGAGCGTGTCGAGAGCGACATACGCCGCATATTGTATGCGCAGCGGCGTGCCGAGATCGTATCGCGCTACGAAGAGCAGCTGCGAGGCGATGCCATGCGCAAAGGACGCATCGGCATATTCGATCCGGCCTCGGGCGAGCCTGAGCAGACCCGCGAGCAAAGCGGCGAAGATAAGCCCTTGCGCGACAGTTTGGAAAATAGAGAAAATTGACATATATGTTTAAAAAGATCGTTTCGGCGGCCGCCATGGCCGTCATATTGATAGCTGCGACCGACAATGCGACGGCGCAGCGTCGTCAGGTTATGTTGGATAAGGTCGTGGCCGTAGTGGGCGGATCGTCGATCCTCTACTCCGATGTCGAGACCTATGCCAAGGAGCTTGTGCAGCAGCGTCGCGAGATGGGATACACCTCCGACCGCGACCCCATGAACGAGGCGTTGGAGGCATTGCTGCAACAGAAACTGCTTTATAACCAGGCACTGATCGACTCGGTCGATATCAACAAGGGCGAGGTTACCTCGCGTATCGAGGCCTACATTCAGAATCTCATCGAGGAGGAGGGCGGCATCGCCAACCTCGAAGCCAAGGAGCACATGGCCGTGTTCAACTATCGCGAGATGTTGCGTCAGCGTTACGAGGAGCAGCTCTATGCCCAGTCGATGCAGAACGAGGTGGTGAGCAAGGTGACTGTGGTCCCGGGCGAAGTGGAGCGATACTACAACGGCATCGACAAGGACAGCCTGCCGGTCATAGGCGAGCAGTACGTATATGCCCAGATCACCAAGTTCCCGGCATCGATGGCTCAGGCCAAGCAGCGCACCAAGGAGCGTCTTCTGGATATGCGCGAACGTGTCATTACGGGCAAGACCAAGTTCTCGGTGCTGGCGCGCATGTATTCGATCGACGGCTCGGCCATACGCGGCGGCGAGATGGATCCCGCTCCCTCCAACCTCTATGTGGCACCGTTTGCCGAGGCTCTCGAAAAACTGCGTCCGGGCCAGATCTCCGAGGTAGTGGAGACCGAGTTCGGATTCCACATCATCGAACTTATCGACAAGAAGGGCGACAAATATCATTGCCGCCATATCCTGCTGCGTCCGACCTTCACGCGCGAGGAGCGTGCCGAACCCGGCCGGCAGTTGGACAGCATAGCGCGTCTCATACGCCGCGACTCCATATCGTTCGAGAAGGCCGCCTTGGAGTTCTCCGACGACGCCTCGTCGAAGATGAACGGCGGTATCGTCTCCAACCACGATATTTTGGAGCGCACCGGCTCGTTCGACGGAGCGCGTCTGACGGCCACACGCTTTCTGAAAGAGGATTTCGGCCGCGACTTCGGTAAGTCGCTCGACGACTACAACGCCCTGCGCCGCCTGAAAGTGGGCGAGGTATCGGATTCGTTCCAGACGACCGATCTTATGGGCAACGAGCTGAGCAAAATCGTCAAGTTGGTGGAGATCATTCCGGCGCATACGGCCTCGCTCGACGAAGACTATATCCGACTGGAAGAGATGGCCTTGCAGGCCAAGCAGGAGCGCGTGTTCGAGGAGTGGCTGTCGAAGAAGATCGACGGCATGTACGTCTACATTTCGCCCGAGTTCCGCAACGGTGACTTCCACAACAAAAATTGGGTTAAATAGTCTCCTATCGGGAATATGCGTGGCAGAGGAATATCGACATTGGCCGTATTGCTGACCGTGGCCGGAGCATTCTTGTATGCCCTTGCCGGCCGTGCGCACGGCGGTTACGCGCGCATGGAGTCTCCGACTCTGGCGCAACAGCAGCGGCCGACGCAGGGTGGGCAGAAGAAGATGATCGACATGATCTCCGACGACTCCTATATGGTCGATTACGGCGACTCAACGATATTCATTCTCGTCGGCAACTTCGCCGCCCACCACAACGGTGCCGTTATCCTTGCCGACAGTGCCGTGCGCTACGGCAACCAGAGCTTCGAGTGCTTCGGTAACGTGCTCATCAACCAGAATACGACATACATCTACGGCGACCGCGCCGAGTACAACCGCGATCTGAACCGCGCCACGGTCTACTCCGATCTGGTGAAGATCGTCGACGGCGATGCCACGATGTACACCTACAACTGTACGTTCGACACCCGCGCCAAGGTGGGCGAGTTCTACGGCGGCTGCTATGCCGTCAACAAGGACAATCTGTTGGAGTCCGACCGCGGCTACTACTATACCGACACCCACGATCTGATCGCCGTCGATAACGTCGAGATGCGCAACGACCGCTACGAGATGACGGGCGATTCGGTTATCTACAACGTCGAGACCGACTATGCGCAGTATTTCACCGACACCCACATGTGGAACGACAAGGACGAATACATGTATGCCGATGCCGGAACCTACGACAAGCAGCTGGATCTCTACAAGATCACGCGCAACGGCTATATTCTCTCGGCCGAGCGCGAAATGTGGGGCGATTCGCTCGACTACTACCGCACCGAAGGGCATATCATAGCCCGCCACGACATACAGGTCGACGACACGCTGCAAAAGGTGCTCGGCTTCGCCGACTATGGCGAATACTGGGAGCAGCCCGGCAACGCCTTCATCACGCGCCGCCCGTCGATGATCAACTACGATCCCAAGCAGCCCGATTCGGTCTTCATGTGTGCCGATACCGTATGGCTCTATACCATCTCGGCACGCCCCGAACCTGAACCGGAACCCGAGCCTCTGCCCGAGCCTCTGCCCGAACAGCATGCCGCCGGCATCGATGCCGGCACCGCGCCGCAGCCGGCCGCCGAGGGTGCCGATTCGCACGCTGCCGCGGAGCCGGAGGATAGCTCTATCTCGTTCGGCGACATGTCGCAGGCACCCGAGCCCAAACCGGTGCCCGATGCCGCCGATGCGGCCGTACAGACCGATTCCGTCTCGATGGCTGCGGCCGATACCACGGCACTCATTGCTGCCGATTCGCTCTCGGAGCCGCCCGCACCGCTCGACAAACAGGAGCGTCGCCGCCTTTTGAAAGAGCAGGCCGAGCGCGACAAGGCGGCCGCCAAGCTGCGCCGCGACTCCATTGCCAAGGTCAAGCTCGATACCATCATAGCCCGCCGCAAGGCCAAGAATGCCGAGCTTCTCGAACGCGATACGCAGCGTGCCGAGCAGCAGCGGCAGAAGGAGGAGATGCGCCGTCGCAAACGCATCGACGCGGCCAAGGCCAAAGCTGCCCGCAAGGGCGTGGAGTACACCGGCGAGGAGTATGCCGTCGACACTCTGTCGACCGATACGCTTTCTGTCGACTCTCTTGCCGTCGATTCGCTCGTGCAGAGAGAGTCTGCGCTCGACTCGCTCTCACGCGACTCGCTCGCCGTCGACTCTTTGGCTGCCGACTCGCTGGCCGTAGAGGTGGCCGACTCCATACCTGCCGACAGCGTCTATCGCATGATCAAGGCCTATCGCAATGTGAAGATGTATCGCACCGATTCGCAAATGGTGTGCGACTCGCTCGTTACGATGAACACCGACTCGGTGATACACCTCTTCATCGAACCCATACTGTGGAACGAGACCAACCAGGTGACCTCCGATTTCATGGATATCTACACCGCGAACCAGACCATCACGCGTGCCGAATTTATCGACCGTCCGATCATGGCCGCACAGATCGATACCGTGCGTTACAACCAGGTCAAGGGCAAGAAGATGACGGCATATTTCTCCGGCGGCAAGGTCTATCGCAACGATGTCAACGGCAATGCCCAGACCATCTATTACTTGCAGGAGGACGAAGAGTCCGACGAGGTGCAGGGACTCATGTATATCGAGAGTGCCGATGTCACCTTCTATCTCGACAGCGGCAAGATCGACAAGATCACCTATCGCGACCACCCCGAATATATCGTCTATCCCATGGATAAGATACCCGAGACACAGGTGCTCAAACTGCCCGATTTCGACTGGTTCGCCTCGCGTCGTCCCACCCGCAACGCCGTATTCGACCGCACCATACGTCCGTCGCGCCGTGCCGATGCCGCCTCGCGCCGCCGTCCGACCTTCCCCATCACCGAGCGCATCGACCGTTATCGTCAGAGCCTTATCGACCGTCGTCGTTGGGTCGATCGGCTCGATCAGCTCACGCCCGAAATCATAGAGTGGCGTAATAGTCGCCGCCGATAATTTTCCGTGAAAAGCGGCATTCTACTGCCGCGCACTCAACTGCCCGAACAGGTAGTACGATCAGTACAACCTGTCCGGGCATTTTTCGTTTGCGTTGTATAATACCGCTTTTGACGAAAAATTGGCGCATAATTCTTTGGAAGCGATTTCCGCTTTCCTGTCATTCTGAGGAGCAGTCATAGACTGCGACATGAGAATCTCTCTTTTGGCAGACAAACCGCACTTTCCGGCGGACAATCGCACTCCCGTCCGCGAGACTCCCACGGTCGGGCTATGCCCTCCCTCGGAGTGACAGTACACTGTCATTCTGAGCGGTAGCGAAGAATCTGGTTGGGGTCGATGTGCGAGGTCGATAAGACGTGTCACTCTCCAACCGGATTCCCCATTTAGTTAGGCATGACAATACGCAGTAAACTCTCTGCTGCGAATCGCGTAAATACGACCTATAAAATATAAAATCATATATTTGCGGTATTTTATTTCGAGAAAGTTTGCGTAGGGGGATTTTTTATATCTTTGTAGAGTATGAACCGTATGCGGGAGTTATTACTATGAAAAAGACTACATTGATTGCAACCGTCGCGTGTGTGCTGCTCGCCGTGGCAGGCAACGCCCAAACTGTCGTTTCCGGTACGATAGAGGGGCACGACTATGTTGATTTGGGTCTGAGTGTCAAATGGGCCACGTGTAATGTCGGAGCCTCGTCGCCGGAAGATTACGGAGATTATTTCGCGTGGGGCGAGACGACAACAAAATCCACTTATACGGAGGCAAACAGCAAGGCTTATAACGATAATACCGGTTATATCTCAGGTCGTCCGAAATACGATGCTGCTCGTGCCAACTGGGGCGGCTCGTGGCGTATGCCGACAAGCGCAGAGATTGAAGAGCTTATTAGTAATTGTACCTGGACATGGACGACACAGGGCGATTATGACGGCTACAAGGTAACAAGTAAAACCAACGGCAACTCCATCTTCCTCCCTGCCACCGGTTGGCGTTACGGGTCGTCGCTCTACTTCGCCGGAGAGGACGGAGGCTATTGGAGTTCCATGCCCGAACTGGGCATTCTGCGGTCCGCGTACAGCCTCTACTTCCGCAGCAGCAGTCGCGACACGTATTGGCGTTACCGCTACTACGGGCAATGTGTCCGGCCTGTCTCGAAATAGAAGCGCAGCGCATTTGATTGATTTGTGCGTGGTTTGAAATGTCCCGCATATACCGGCAAGGCCGGTCGAATATTAGAGTATATCCGTGGATATATAGTCACAATCAAATAATTCAGATCGTATCGAAAATTGTTGAATAAAATTGCGGCAATAGATCTTTGAAGGTTTGTTGCCGCTTGTTTATTCTATTATTGTCCGATGATGATATGCAAGGTCGAGAGGGTAGTTCGGCAAGCCTTGTCTTTCTCAGATGTCTCGCTCTGTTCGACATGACAGATCGGTTTTGTCATTCTGAGGCGCGTGCTATGCACGCGACGTGAGAATCTCTCTTTTGGCAGACAAACCGCACTTTCCGGCGGACAACCGCACTCCCGTCCGCGAGACTCCCACGTCGAACCTCGTTGCTCCTCAGAGTGACAACTTCCTGTCATCGCAAACTGTTGCTTCGGTGGTCGACATTTGTTTGTGGAATATGATTGTGTAACGGGGTAGGCCGTTGCGTGATGATGGCTGTTTGTTTTCTTGTAAAAGATATTGCAATAAGATAAATATTTTTTAACTTTGTAATGTCGATAGTTGTGTCGGCGTATTAAATATTAAGTGAAAGTGTATTAGCTTTTATCCTTGGTTCGAAATCTGGAAAATTTCAATCACAACAAGGACGGCAACACACTCGTCACCTTGTATTGGTATGTATATGGGGTAATTGTACTCCATTCCCAATACGGGTGTGGGGTATTGTTTATTTGTTGTGAAGGTATTCCAGAACCTCGAACCAGATAGGCAAATCGACCTCACACTTTCTTTATTTATGGGTTTCTCATTCGGGGTCGGGAGAGTAATTGTCATTTTACAGTTATGAAATCACTGCGTTATGCGTCGCTTTTGTTTGCGGCATGCGGCATGACATCTTGTGCAACGGTATTTTGTGGATCGAAGAAGATGGTAACTTTCGATTCGAACCTGACCGGCGAATCGGCTACCTTGACAGTCGACGGTCGTAAATACACCAATGTGAAGTTCCCATATTCAGTGAAGGTGAAACGCGGCTTCGACGACACTGTGGTTAAGGCCGAGGTGGAGGGCTATGTACCGGCTATGCTTATCATCGAAAAGACCTTCAATGCCGTGTCGGTTATCAATATTGCCAATGTTCTTGCATGGGGCATAGATGCCGCCACCGGAGCTATGATGAAACCTGAGTTCGATTATTACCAGATAGATTTCGAAAAAGCGGAGCCGGGTAAATAACGTCTTGTCGAGCAATGGACGATGACCATGCCGCCTGCGGCTTTTCGGCGTGATGGACGGTCCTGTGTACAGTCATTTTGATAGTAGCGTATTTAAATTACAGAATATTCGGCTGCCGAAGAGTGCCGGCCGAGTATAAATAACATAGGAGGGCATTGTGCCCTCCTATGTTTGTTTTTAATATCGTTCGTGTCTTACTCCTCTAAGGATAGTTGTACGCATTCGATGCCGACGCGGCGCAGCAGGTCGAGACCCTCTTCCAGACGGTATGAGTCGCAGTAGACAACGCGTTTGATGCCGGCCTGAATGATCAGCTTGGCGCACTCGATGCAGGGCGAGGCCGTGACGTAGAGCGTCGAGCCGTCGCAGTTGTTGGCACTTTTGGCCACCTTGGTGATGGCGTTGGCCTCAGCGTGGAGAACGTAAGGCTTGGTCTTGCCCATGTCGTCCTCGCAGATGTTCTCGAAGCCGGCGGGCGTGCCGTTATAGCCGTCCGATATGATCATCTTGTCCTTGACTAACAGCGCACCCACCTTGCGGCGCACGCAGTATGAGTTTTCCGCCCATACGCGCGCCATTTGCAGATAGCGCAGGTCGAACTGTCGTTGTTTCTCCTCCTGATAGCCCATTGTCCGAAACACTGTTACAATCCCTTGCCGTGGCACTGCTTGTATTTCTTGCCGCTGCCGCACGGGCACGGATCGTTGCGGCCGATGTGCTTGTCGACCTTGATCGGTGCCGTCTTGCCCTTGTCGCCCTGGCCTGCCTGAGCGGCTGCGGCCATGCGCGATGCCTGCAACTTGTTGACATCGATCTTGGGACGCTGCTGCTGCTCCTGCTGACGCTGCATGGCCTCGGGGTTGTTCTCGCGCACGGCTAACGACGATTTGTCGAGCAGTGCGAGCACATCGCGGTTGATGCCCTCCAACATCTTCGAGAACAGCTGGAACGACTCCAACTTGTAGATCAACAGCGGGTCTTTCTGCTCGTAGGTGGCGTTCTGCACGCTCTGGCGCAGATCGTCCATGTCGCGCAGATGCTCGCGCCATGCGTCGTCGATGGTGGTGAACATGGCCACCTTGGCGAATACCCTGTATATCTCGGCGCACTCCGTATCCTTGCACTTCTGCAACTCGACGGGGATCTGATATACCAGACGGCCGTCGGTCATGGGGAAGGCTATGCGCAGATTCATGTTGTCCTTGCGATCCTCGTAGATGCGCTCCATGGTGGGACGCACCGTGTCGGCGATCATCTTGGCCTTGCGCTCGTATAAGGCGCGCAGATCGGCCACGATCATCTCGACCAGCTCCTTGGGCTTGGCGGCCTCGTATGCGGCCTGGTCGAACGAGGGTTGCAGCGCGACCTCGCGGATAAGCTCCACCTTGAAGTCCTCGAACGGACAACCCTCGTGGTTCTCCACGAACTTCTCGGCGAAGTCGTAGCGTATGTTGTTCAGATCGATATCGATACGCTCGCCGTAGAGGGCGTGGCGGCGGCGTGTGTAGATCACCTCGCGCTGCGAGTTCATCACGTCGTCGTACTCCAACAGTCGCTTACGTATGCCGAAGTTATTCTCCTCGACCTTCTTCTGGGCGCGCTCGATGGCTTTGGTCATCATGCCGGCCTGTATCACCTCGCCCTCTTTCAGACCCATGCGGTCCATAAGTGAGGCAATGCGCGCCGAGCCGAACAGACGCATCAGGTTGTCTTCGAGCGATACGAAGAACTGCGACGATCCCGGGTCGCCCTGACGTCCGGCACGACCGCGCAGCTGGCGGTCGACGCGGCGGCTCTCGTGACGCTCCGTGCCGATGATGGCCAGACCTCCCGCCTCCTTCACCTCGGGCGTGAGCTTGATATCGGTACCGCGGCCTGCCATGTTGGTGGCTATGGTCACCTGACCCGAACGGCCTGCCTCGGCGACGATCTGTGCCTCCAACTGGTGCTGCTTGGCGTTGAGCACGTTGTGCTTGATGCCTCGCAGTTTGAGCATGCGGCTCAGCAGCTCGGATATCTCCACCGACGTGGTGCCGACCAGCACCGGACGACCCTCGCCCACGAGCTTCTCGATCTCGGCAATGACGGCGTTATACTTCTCGCGCGCCGTCTTGTAGACCAGATCCTGACGGTCGTCGCGAATGACCTTCTTGTTGGTGGGGATAACCACCACGTCGAGCTTGTAGATGCTCCAAAACTCCGATGCCTCGGTCTCGGCCGTACCGGTCATACCGGCCAGCTTGTGATACATGCGGAAGTAGTTTTGCAGCGTTATGGTGGCAAAGGTCTGCGTGGCGGCCTCGACCTTCACGCCCTCCTTGGCCTCGATGGCCTGATGCAGACCGTCGGAGTAGCGGCGGCCGTCGAGAATACGACCCGTCTGCTCGTCGACGATCTTCACCTTATTGTCCATCACCACATACTCCGTGTCGCGCTCGAACATCGAATAGGCCTTCAAGAGCTGAATGACCGTATGCACGCGCTCCGACTTGATCGAGTAGTCGTTGATCACCGCGTCGTGCTGCTGCGCCTTCTCCTCGGCCGACAGACCGCTGTGCTCGATCTCGGCCACACGCTCGCCGATGTTGGGCAGCACGAAGAAACCGTCCTCCTTGAAGTAGCGCGACAGCACCTCGTTGCCCTTGTCGGTCAGAATCACCGAATTGAGCTTCTCGTCGATGACGAAATATAGCTCGTCGGTGATCTCGGGCATGCGCTTCTCGTTGTCCTGCAAATAGATGTTCTCGGTCTTCTGATACTGCACCTTCACTCCCGGCTCCGACAGGAACTTGATCAACGCCTTGTACTTGGGCAGACCTTTGCCCGCACGCAGCATCAGTATGCCGGCCTCGTCGGTCTTGCCCTCGGCGAAGAGACGGCGTGCGTCGGCCACCAGCGCGGTGACCATGTTGCGCTGCAAGTTGTAGAGATTCTCTATGGCGGGCTTATACTCGTTGAACATCTGGTCGTCGCCCTTGGGCACGGGACCCGATATGATGAGCGGCGTTCGTGCGTCGTCGATCAACACCGAGTCGACCTCGTCGACGATGGCGTAGTGGTGCTTGCGCTGCACCAGATCCTTGGGCGACGAAGCCATGTTGTCGCGCAGGTAGTCGAAACCGAACTCGTTGTTGGTACCGAACGTGATGTCCGACATGTAGGCCTTGCGGCGGGCGTCGGAGTTGGGCTGCGTGTTGTCGATGCAGGCTACCGACAGACCGTGGAACTGATACATCGGACCCATCCACTCCGAGTCGCGTCGTGCCAGATAGTCGTTCACGGTCACCACATGCACGCCCTTGCCTGCCAGTGCGTTGAGGAATACGGGCAGCGTTGCCACCAGTGTCTTACCCTCACCCGTGGCCATCTCGGCGATCTTGCCCTTGTGCAGAACCACACCGCCGAAGAGCTGCACGTCGTAGTGCACCATGTCCCACTTTATGTCGTTGCCGCCGGCCTGCCAGTGGTTGCTGTACACGGCCTTGTCGCCCTCGATGGTGACAAAGTCCTTCGTGGCGGCCAGATCGCGGTCGAAGTCGGTGGCCGTGACCACGACTGTCTCGTTCTCGGCGAAGCGGCGCGCCGTGTCTTTCATTATGGCGAAAGCCTCGGGAAGGATCTCTTCCAGCTTCTGCTCGATCTTCTCGTCGATGCGTTTGGTTGTGACGTCGATGTCTTTCGAGATGCGCTCTTTCTGTTCGAGCGAGGTCGAGGCCTGCTCCAACAGTGCTTTCTGCTCGACTATGTGCCGTTCGTCGTCGGCGATGAATGCCGCTATCTGCCGACGCAGCTCTGTGCTGCGCTCGCGCAGTTGGTCGTTGCTCAACTCCTTGATGGTGGGGTAGATGGCCTTGATCTTCTCGACGTATGGCATGATCTCCTTGCGGTCTTTCTCGGTCTTCGAACCGAAGAAGAGTTTGATTATACCGGTAACTATATCCATAGTGAAAAATTATTATCGTTAATATATCATGCAAAAATACTCATTTTTCCGCTATTACGCAATCTTCCACGGCCTTTTTTATCAATCGCGTGCCGACGGGGCACTGCTCGCACCGGCGTTCGGCGCAATATTCGCGCGAGAGTTGCAGCAGTGACTGGCTGTCGAATGCGTTTGCGGCCAGCGTCCCGTATCGGTTCCACTCCCGCGTGTAGCGGTTGTCCTCGGGTGCTATGCGCTCCAACAGCGTCACGGCGCGGTCGCGCAGCATCTCGCAGGCCGTGTAGCTGCCGTAGGCGAATTGCATCTGCGCCACAAGATTGATACCCAGCAGGTCGCTCTTGGTGCGGCCTATGCGTTTGGTGATCTGCCGCGAGGCGGCCGACGGCGTGAAGTGCGTGGTCCAGTAGTCCGAGGCCTCGGAGCGGAACAGCGCGTAGACCTGCTGAGGCGTGCAGCACTCGATGATGCGGTTCATTACCAGCTCGTTGTCGTAGATGAATGCCGCTATCTGCGCCAGTCGCAGCGTGGGGTGATTGTGGGGATATATCTTTGTTAGCCGCCAGTCGGAGGCATCGAGCGGCGATATGACGTATTTGTTGCGCAGATGGTAAAATTCGCGTTTGAGCGAGATGGTGTAGTCGTCGTCGCGATATATCTCCAAGAGTCCGGAGGTGCCTATCAGCAACGCCTCGATCTTGCGCAGCGAGTCCCTTTCGCGCAGTGCCATGGCGTATGTGGCGCGGCGTGCCAGCTCCTCGAACGGACGGCGGTTGTCCATGCCGCCGATGGTGCGGAGCAGCATGATGTAGAATGTCTGGTTCCAGTTTTCGCCGGCCGACGCGTAGATCGACATTATGTCGCGGTTCTTGCGCTCCAACCGCTCGAACGCCAGCGCATTGTAAAGCTCGGCGCGGCGCAGCGGATCCAGTGCGGCGATATACTGGCCGCAGGCTCCGGCATCGGTGTCGGCCATCAGACGGCGTGCGGCTTCGCGGCGACGCTCTTCGGGGGTGGCGGCCATGGGCTTACAGCAGGTTGAGTTCGATGAGTGCCTCCTCGCTCATCATGCTCTTGTCCCACACGGGATCGAACGTCAGTGTGATGTTGACCTTCTCGACCCCCTTCACCTTGCCCACCTCGCGGTTTATGTCCTCCAACAGCATGTCGGCCATGGGGCAGTTGGGTGCCGTGAGCGTCATCTTTATGTTGGCTTCGCCCGAGGGGTCGAAGTCGATCTCGTAGATCAGTCCCAGATCGTAGATGTTGACCGGGATCTCGGGATCGTATATGTTTTTAAGCGTCAGAACGATGTTCTTCTCGACGTCGAGTATCTCTTCCGGTGTCATGTTTTTTAGTGTTTATGCCTCCTTGCCCGAGGCGAATGCCAGGGCGTAGAGTTTCATCTGTTTGATCATGGCTCTCAGTCCGTTGCTGCGTGTGGGCGAGAGGTTTTCGCCCAGGCCTATGGCATCGATGAAGTAGAGGTCCGCATCGACTATATCTTGCGGCGTGCGGCCGTTGAGCACCCTGATCAGAAGGGCTATTATGCCCTTGGTGATTATGGCGTCGCTGTCGGCCGAGTAATATACCTTGCCTTCGCGCAGCTCGGCATCGACCCATACGCGCGACTGGCACCCCTCGATCACATATTTCTCGTTGCGGTGCGAGGCGTCGATGGCCGGCAGCGAGTCGCTCAACTCGATCAGATAGTCGTACTTGTCCAACCAGTCGTCGAATATCGAGAACTCCTCTATTATCTGCTCCTGAACAGAATCTTTCATGTCTTATAGTGTTGTTTGTCGTTCGTCAATCTCTTGCCTCGTCGAGTATGCGTCCGCTCGCGGCCGCCGGAGCATCGATGCCGAGCATGTATGCCTCGGTTGCCGTCAGATCGGTGATGTCGGTCGGCGAGTCGATCCTGGCCGCCTTTATACCTCCGCCGAAGATTATCATCGGCACGCGGCGGTCGTAGTTGTAGGCCGAACCCGACAGCGAGCGGCAGTCGTCGCGCTCGTCGATCCAGCCGGGCATGAGCGTTATCACCACGTCGCCCGAGCGCGCCGGATAGAAGCTCCGCTGCATCGAGCGGCCGGTACCCTCGCCGAACGAGGTGTTGCGCATGGCGCGTGCCGACAGCGCGTGCGACACTCCGCGGAACTGCAATACGAATGCCGCGATCTGCTCCTGTATGGTATCCAACTCGATATTCTTGCGATACAGCAGATTGTGATCGAGATATATGGCATTGTTGCGGTAGCCCGTGATGTAGTTGTCGCTGCCGTAGCGTGCGCCCAGAAACGCGTTTACTATCACCTCCATCTGCCGGTGGTTGAACCTCTCGGCCGCCCGCTTGCCCGAGGGGTTGTACGAGGGGCTGGTGCCGTGGTCGGAGGTGAGCGTGACGAGCAGCTGCGAGGGCGACTCGAACTGTGCCGTCACGAAGGTGAGGAACTCCTCCAAATCCTTGTCCAAGCGATAGAGCATATCTTCGTACTCGACCGATTCGGGTCCGTAGGCCTCGGCTATGTAACGCGCCGGATCGAGGTAGATGTTGAGTATGTCGGGATCGGCATCAGTGCCTAACTTGCCGATGGTTATCATGCTTGTGGCGAACTCCAATATCATGGTGTTGCCCGCGGGCGTGTAGCGCATGCGTCCCATGCGCGACGAGGCGAGTTTGAGATCGGTGCCCTCGACCAGCTTCACGCGTTTGTCCGAAGTGTTGCTCACTCCCTCGATGACCGATACCTCCGAGTTGATGTATTTGTCGTAGTCGTAGAGCGTCGTCCAGCGCGACAGCTCGTAGAACTGATTGGTGTCGTGCAGGTTGTATTGCTCGATCCATTGCGGCAGCGTGCGCACGTAGTAGCTCGACGTGGTCCAGTGCGTCTGCACGCCCTCAGCCCAGTAGGCTTCGCCCGACTTGCCGGCCATGACGATGGCCGCCACCGGGTCGACGGCGATCGATACGGCCTTGCTGCTGTCGTTGGAGGCAAGGAGCGCGTCGGCGAGCGTGGGTGCTATGAGACGGCGCGGCGAGTAGTTGCCCGAGCCGGTGCTGAACCGCAGGCTCTGCTCCTTGTCGTCGTCGATCAGACCGACGAGCGAGTTGTCGGTGTAGTCGTACCAACCCTCGCCCACGATGCCGTGCACCGAGGGCTGTGCGCCCGTGACGATCGTGGCCAGCGATACGGGCGTTGTGGTCAGCATGTAGTCGTAGGCTGCGTTGCGGTAGAGGGCTCCGCCCTGCATCAGACGTCGGAATCCGCCGTCGGTGAAGTTGTCGGCATAGCGTTCCAGATCGCTTGCGCGCATCGAACCCACTATTATGTTGATCGTCAGGCGCGGCTGTCCGGCCGAAACGGCCGACAGGTGGCATAGTGCCAGGGCGGTGGCGATTATGATCTTCAATCTCATTGTCGAATACTCTTTATCGGAATAACCGACAAATTTACTAATTTATTTTCAACATCGAGAGAAAATAGGCCTTTTCCTTGTCGAAATTTATCTCGGGCATGGACTCTATTATCTGTAACTGACGTCGGCAGAAGTCTTTGTATATGGCACTCGACGGGTTGTGCGGCCGGTGTGCCGCTGCCGTCATCACGCTGCGTATGCGGGGCATGAACTGCTGTGCGTGCGGCGAGAGTGCCGCCTCGGCGAACCGCTCCCAGATGTAATCGACGGCCATCGGCGAGGGGTGCGTCAGGTCGTCGGCATAGAAACGGTAGTCGCGCAGGTCGTCGTTGAGGATCTCGAACGAGGGGAAGTAGACGACGTTGTCGTGTCGGTCGGCGCAGCGTTGTGCGGCTATGCGCAGCGTGGCCTTGCTCAGCGAGTTCTGTTGAAGCCCGTCGCCCAAGTGCCGCACTGGGCTGACGGTGAGTATGATGTTCTTGCCGGCGAGTGCCCCTTCGGCAAGCCTGTCGAGCAGCTGCGTGGCGGTGTCGCAGTCGAGCATCTCGCGCGAGAAGTCGGCCGCCGGCCGCTTGTGGCAGTTGGCTACGATGCGTCCCGTTGTGCGCAGCCGGTAGACCCATGCCGTGCCGAGGGTGATGATCACCCAGTCGGCGCGCGAGAGCATCTCGGCCCCGCGGTCGACGGCCTGCTGCATGGCTTCGGCAGCCGACCGCCGGTCGGTCGACGAGAGCGACGAGTGGAAGTCGTGGTGGAACCATACGTCGCCGTTTGAGAGCAGCTCGTCTGCCGATATGCGGCGGCGCGAGGAGAACATCTCGATTGCGGCGGCTATCGATGCCGGATTGAAGACGATGCCGGCGGGCGACAGCTCGGCGCGGAACTTGGCCTGCGAGAGCCGGTGCGACATGTTCTCGGCGAAGCACGAGCCGATCGACATGATGCGGCTGCCGTAGTCGATTCGTCGCGGCAGCGGCTCGATCTCTATTTCGGTGCGGAATTTCATTATCCTATGATATATTTGCTTTTGGGTATCAGCGATATGATGCGTGTCGCCACGGCGCAAACGACGAACGTTGCGGCAGCCGTGAGCAGCATTGTGACGGGTGTCGCCAACGCCCATTGCGAAATGATGTCGTAGGCGGCCGTCAGCACGAATATGTGCATCAGGTAGATGCCGTAGCTCAGGCGCGACAGACGCTCGACGAGCGGATATGCTCTGCCCGGGCGGGAGAATTTCTTGAAGATCAGGAACAGCGCAACGGTGGTCATGGCTACTCCCGTCGAGCAGAAACGCCAGCTCATCTCCATCTCGACGGCCAGATCGATCGGTGCGTTGACCGGATACTCGGAGGGTATGCAGTGCCAGAACCACGCCGCCGTTATGGCATATCCTGCGGCGAAGAGCGGTATGGCCACGGCCAGTGTGCGCCGCCACGACCAGTCGACATAGCGGCGTATGTAGTGTCCTAATATGACGTAGCCGATGAAGCCGCTGATGTAGTAGAGCGTGCCGAATTCGTTCCAGTTGGCTTCGCCCCATATCTCGGCACGGCCGAACAGGGCTATGGCCGCCTGATGCAGGAACGGGACGAGTGTGGTGAAGGCCCATGCGGCGAGGAATATGCGCTCGCCGCGGCGTGTCAGCCGCTCGGCCCACGGCGATATGACGGGCATCAGAATGTAGATGCCCAACAGCATGTAGACGAACCACAGATGCCCTGCATTGTCGGTGAAGTTCAGGGCGAGGTGGCGCAGATTGCCTGCTGCGTCTGTCTCGCCGCCCGATCCCCACATCGGGACGACGGCATACATTATCGCCCAGAAGATGAAGGGCAGGAGCACGCGCACCGCGCGGCGGCGGAAAAACTCCGACGTGCTGCCCTTGACGGGGAAGAGCAGATAGCTCGATGTCATGACGAAGAGCGGCACGGCGGCGCGCAGGGCCGAGTCGAGCAGCGTGACCCAGAAGGCGTCGCTTGGTGAGGCTATGTAGGTGCCCTCGCCGCCCAGATAGAACGGTTCGATCGAGTGTACGAGAATCACCATGAAACATGCGGCTACGCGCAGGTAGTCGAGAAAGACGATGCGAGAGGCCGGATCGGTAGTTTTCATGCAGTCTGTTTTTATAATTCTCGCGAAGTTACGCAATTTTATCGTATCGTGCAAGTGGTTGCGGGCGCGCTCCGACTATCTTACGGGCAGCGGCCTGTGTGCCGGAGCATGCGGCCGGCGCGGAGATAGGAGGAGATAATCCGTCAGAATGTTTGCCGTTTGTCGGGATTTGAGTAATTTTGCAGAGTTAAAATTATTTGAAGAGATGAAAAAATCGGTAGTTTCGTCGTTCGATGTCGACCATCGCACGCTCGGCGCAGGATTGTATCTGCGCTCGGTATATCCCATAAATGATGATCTGGCCGTCTATTCGTGGGATCTGAGATTCCGCGCGCCGATGGCGCATGCCCCGTTAGGCTCGGGCGAGGTGCACACCATCGAGCACCTTATGGCCTACTATCTGCGTCTCGATCCGGTGATCGGCAGCCGCATAGTGTCGTTCTGCCCGATGGGCTGCAAGACGGGTTTCTATCTCTCGACGATGAACGATGTCGACGCGGAGCAGATACGCGCGGCTTTGGCCAAGGTCTATGCCGAGGTCTTTCCGCTGCACTCGGCCGACGACATAGTGGGACTCAACGAGGTGCAGTGCGGCAATCCCGGACTCTACGCCATCGAGTCGACCAACAGTGCCATGGCCGAGTATATGCGCTGTCTCTACTCGCCCGAAGAGGCCGAACGGGCGGGAATAGGTGCAATCTATAAAACCTCGTTGTAATGCGCATACTCGTACTTACCCCCACAGAGCGCGAGAATCGCAACATGCTTGCGGCACTCGACAAGGCCGCTTCGACGGTGAACGACTATACGGTGGTGCTGTGCGGCATAGGCAAGGCCTGCGCTGCGGCCTCCACGGCACGTGCATTGTGCACCTCGGCCGAGGGCTTCGACATGATTGCCGTGGTGGGTTATGCCGCATCGGCTTCGGGCCGCCGGCAGGGCGAGGTGGTGATGCCTTCGGTGGCACGCTATCACGATTGCGTCATACCCGACGGGTTCATTCCCGAGATGACCGATCCATACGCCTTGCAGGGCTGCGACGACGATATAGTCTTTACGGGCGACTCGTTCGTCGATGCCGGGATCATCGGCGAGGTGAAGCGTCGTTTCGGCTGCCGGAGAGCGTTGTTCGACATGGAGATCACGGCCGTATGCCAGACTGCTGCTATGATGGGGCAGGTGCCGGTGGTGGCAGTTAAGATGATATCGGACGTGCCCGAGTGCGGCGATACGGAGCACTCCTACGACGAGTTCGCCGATTCGCACACCGATTTCTCGGTGTTCGTCGAGCGGTTGGAGCAGTTGGCTGCCGTCGGGCGATAAGTCGTTCGGGTTTAGGCAAGTGCGTACATGCTTCGTTGCATGTTGTAGTGTAATCTGTTGATTATTACATATATAATAAATGCGGGCGCGACCTCTTTATTGGGGCCGCGCCTTTGTCGTTTATCTCTGTGTGGGATTATTTCGAAACTCTTATATTTCGATTCGAAATAAAATTTCGTATTTTTAGTATAAAATAAGAAAAAATAACTATTTTTGTAGTGTAGTCGATATAAAATCGAAACAGTATAAGGACGCAAACATTTATCTACCTTTTATTAATATTAAACCTAATCTCTATGGATTGTATCATTCCTATCTTTTGGATCGTGCCTTTGGCTGCCGTGGTGGCATTGGCATTCGCTTTCTATTTTTATAGGAATATGAAGCGCGAGAGCGAGGGCACCGAGCGTATGCGGACGATAGCTGCGCATGTGCGTTCGGGAGCCATGGCTTATCTGCGTCAGCAATACAGGGTGGTGATCGTCGTATTCGTGGTGATTGCCATCTTCTTTGCATTTCTGGCCTACGGACTCGGCGTGCAGAACCGCTGGGTGCCCTTTGCCTTTTTGACCGGCGGTTTCTTCTCGGCTCTGGCCGGTTATTTCGGCATGAAGACGGCCACATACGCCTCGTCGCGCACGGCCAATGCCGCACGACAGTCGCTCGACCGCGGTTTGAAGGTCGCCTTCCGCAGCGGTGCCGTGATGGGACTGGTGGTTGTAGGTCTGGGTCTGCTCGACATATCGCTGTGGTATGTGATTCTCGACCGTTTCGTCGATGCCGACGGTGCGCAGAAGTTAGTGGTGATGACAACCACCATGCTGACCTTCGGCATGGGAGCCTCGACTCAGGCTCTGTTCGCCCGTGTCGGCGGCGGCATCTACACCAAGGCGGCCGATGTGGGTGCCGATCTGGTGGGTAAGGTCGAAGCGGGCATACCCGAGGACGATCCGCGCAATCCGGCTACCATTGCCGACAACGTGGGCGACAACGTAGGCGACGTGGCCGGCATGGGTGCCGACCTCTACGAGAGCTATTGCGGTTCGATACTGGCTACGGCCGCTCTGGGTGCCGCGGCTTTCGCACGCGTGGGCGACTTCGAGATGCAGACCAAGGCCGTGATGGCTCCTATGCTTATCGCCGCCGTGGGCATCGTGCTCTCGATTGCGGGTATATTCTTAGTGCGCACGCGCGAAGGTGCCACCATGCGCCAGCTGCTGCGTTCGTTGGGTATAGGTGTCAACACCAGTGCCGCGCTTATCGCTGCGGCGACGTTCGTCATTCTCTATGCTCTGGGACTGCAAAACTGGCTGGGCATATCGTTCTCGGTGATTACGGGTCTTGTGGCCGGCATCATCATAGGTCAGGCCACCGAGTACTACACCTCGCACTCCTATCGTCCCACGCAGCGCATAGCCGAGAGTGCCAAGACGGGTCCTGCGACGGTAATCATATCGGGCGTGGGTCTGGGTATGATCTCGACCGCCATTCCGGTGATAACCATCGGTGTGGCCATCATATTGTCGTATCTCTGCGCCATCGGCTTCGACATATCGCACATGCTCTCGGCCGAGAATCTCAGCTTAGGTCTCTACGGCATAGGCATCGCCGCCGTGGGCATGCTCTCGACACTGGGCATAACGCTGGCCACCGATGCCTACGGTCCCATAGCCGACAACGCCGGCGGCAATGCCGAGATGAGCGGCCTGGGCGAGGAGGTGCGCCGCCGTACCGATGCTCTCGATGCGCTGGGCAACACCACAGCCGCGACGGGCAAGGGCTTCGCCATAGGTTCGGCCGCCCTGACGGCATTGGCGTTGCTGGCATCATATATCGAGGAGATCAAGATCGGCCTGCAACATATCGGCGAGAAGGTGCTCGTCATGCCTTCGGGAGCCGAGATCAACGTGGCCGACGCATCGATACTCGATTTCATGGACTATTACCAGATCAATCTGATGAATCCGACGCTTCTGGTGGGCGTATTCATCGGTGCCATGATGTCGTTCCTCTTCTGCGGCCTTACGATGAATGCCGTGGGCCGCGCCGCACAGAGCATGGTCGAGGAGGTGCGTCGTCAGTTCCGCGAGGTGAAGGGCATATTGGAGGGCAAGGCTACGCCCGACTATGCGCGCTGCGTCGAGATATCGACCCGCGGTGCCCAGCGCGAGATGCTGATGCCCTCGCTCATAGCCATCATCGTTCCCGTGGTCATGGGACTCGTATTCGGTGTGGCGGGAGTCATGGGACTGCTGGTCGGCGGCTTAGGCTCGGGCTTCGTACTGGCCATATTCATGGCCAACTCGGGCGGTGCGTGGGACAATGCCAAGAAGTTCGTCGAGGAGGGCAATTTCGGCGGCAAAGGCTCGGAGTGTCACCGTGCGACGGTGGTGGGCGATACCGTGGGCGATCCGTTCAAGGATACGTCGGGCCCCTCGCTCAATATCCTTATCAAGCTGATGAGCATGGTCTCGATCGTCATGGCCGGTCTGACGGTAGCGCATCATCTGTTTTAGGCACTCGACTTTCGTATCGGAGTCTTCCGGTTTAATGATAGTATTGTTTGTTAGTGGAGGAGCGTCGCATCGTCATGGTGCGACGCTCTGTTTTTTTTGCGGCACGATCATCGGTCGGTTATGCCCGCGGCCGGCGAATGATGATCGACACGGCCACGGTGATGCCTATGCAGATGGGGTAGTAGAGGTGGGGTATGATGGCCAGCGGCGATACGGCGGCCAGTCCCGATGCCATCAGCAGCTGCGCGCCGTAGGGTATGATGCCCTGCACGAAGCACGATATGGTGTCCATCAGGCTTGCGGCGCGGCGCGGCATGATGTCGAAACGCTGCGATATGTCGCGCGCAATGTCGCCGACGGTGAGTATGGCTATGGTGTTGTTGGCCGTGCAGAGATTCGACAGTGCCGTGAGAGCCGCTATCGAGGCCTCGGCACCGCGGCGGTTGCTCACGCGCCGCGTCAACAGGCCCACGAGAAAGTCGATGCCGCCGCCGCGGCGCACCGTTTCGAGCAGCCCGCCTGCAATCATCGTGACGATAATCAGTTCGCACATCGACTGTATGCCCTCGCCCATGGCGGCGAACAGTCCCACTATGTCGAATGCCCCGTCGGCTATGCCTATGATGCCCGTCGAGACGATGCCCGTCAGCAGCACGACCAGTACGTTGACACCGCACAGTGCCGTGACGATGACTATCAGATAGGGTATTATCTTCAACCACTCGACGCCGCCTACCTCGGCCGCGATCTCTGCAATGTCGATTCCGCTGAACAGATATATGGCTAATGTCGCCGCGGCGGCCGGTATGACAAGTTTGAAGTTGGAGCGGAACTTGTCGCGCATGGAGCAGCCCTGAGTCTGCGTGGCGGCTATGGTAGTGTCGGATATGAACGAGAGGTTGTCGCCGAAAAAGGCTCCGCCCACGACTATGGCCACCAGCCACGCCGTGTCGCAGCCGGTCTGTGCGGCCAGTCCCGTCACCACAGGCGTGAGTGCGACGATGGTGCCCACGGAGGTGCCGATCGACATCGATATGAAACATGTGGCGACGAATATGCCTGCCGGCAGGAAGTCGGCCGGTATCATGGCCAGTGTCAGGCTGACCGTAGCGTCGACCGCACCCATGGCGCGTGCCGAGGCGGCGAAGGCTCCGGCCAGAACGAATATCCACACCATGTACATTATGCGCGGATTGGCCGCCCCTTCGGAGAATATGGCGATGCGCTCGTTGAGCGTGCGGCCGCACGATATGGCTATGGCGTAGACCGATGCCACGACGAATGCCACGGCTATGGGTATGCGGTAAAAGTCGCCCGCAATGATCGATCCTAAGAGATATACGGCGAGCAAAACGACGATCGGCGACAGAGCCGTCAAGCCCCGACGAGTGGTGTGCGATAACATGTTTGAAAACTTTGACTAACCTAATTCAAGGCACAAAGTTAGTGTTTATGATCCACATACGCAAATCGCCGGCACAACTTTCCGCTGCGCCGACGATATTTCCGATCTCCGATCCACTATTCGAGCGTCAGCTCGACGATGTAATCCGTCACGTCGGGCACCTTGCCCACGCGCAGCAATACGCCGCCGCGCTCGCGATGGAACGATACGGCCTTTCCGTCGTCGAACAGACGCGCCGCCTTCACCTTGCGCTCGCCTAACGGCAGATAGAGCGCATCGTCGTCGAGCGATAGGATATGCACATAGAGCTTGTCGCCCTTTTGCGTCGTTACGCCCCACGGGCGCGGTGAGACGATGCCGCCGCGTGTGCCGTAGATCGTCTCGCCGTAGCGCGACAGCCACTCGCCCATCTCGCGCAGACGCTCCAACGCCTTGTCGGGCAGTGCGCCGTCGGGCTGCGGCCCGATGTTGAGCAGCAGATTGGCATTGCGGCCGGCGGCCGACACTAAATAGCGGATCAGCGTGCGCGACGACTTGTAGTCGAGGTCGGTGTTCTTGTAGCCCCACATGCCGTTCATCGTCTGGCACGTTTCGAGCGGCAGCGATACGATCTGCTGTCCCGACAGTCCGGCGGTATTCTCGCCGGGCAAGTCTCGCTCGAAGATCTGTATGTCCTCGCCATCAAAGGGCTTCATGTGGTGATTGTTGCCTATCAGACATGCCGGTTGCAGACGGTGTATCAACTCGTATTGCTCGCTCAGCTGCCAGTCGAAGCTGGGGTTGCCGTCCTGATCCCACACGCCGTCGAACCAGATGGCACCTATCTTGCCGTATCGTGTCAGCAACTCGGTGAGCTGCGCATTCATGAATGCGTAGTAAGCCGGCCAGTCGCCCTCGGGTGTAGGCCGTCCTGTGCCCAATCCCGTGCGGCCGCGCGGACAGTCGGGGCGATACCAGTCTATGTGCGAGTAGTAGAGATGCAGCCGCAGCCCCTCGCGGTGACACGCCTCGGCCAACTCTCCCACCACGTCGCGGCCGAAAGGCGTGGCATCTACTATGTCGTAGTCGGTGCAGTCGGAATCCCACATCGAGAATCCCTCGTGGTGGCGCGAGGTGAAACATACGTATCCGGCACCGGCCGCCTTGAACGCCTCGACCCACTGCGAGGCGTCGAACCGGTGGGGATAGAAGGCGTCGGCCAGCTTGGCATACTCCCTGTAATCGATGTCGCGATTGGTCATTGTCCACTCGCCCGAGGCGAGCATCGAATACAATCCCCAATGAATGAATATGCCGAACTTCGCGTCGCGAAACTCCTCGCGCGCCGCGATATTCTCTTTTGTCGGCACATATCCCGTCTGGGCAAATCCCTGTACGGCCATCGCTATCGCTACTATCGAAAATAGCACTCTCTTCATAATATTTCCAATTTTCCTATAAAGATAAGGCTATTTCGGAAGAATTGCAATGTCCGATTGCCAAAAATCTCATGTTTGTGATTTGGTGTATATTTCTATTATCCTTGGCTCGAAATCCGACTTGTATCCCAGCACCCGATACGGCACATTGTGATGATGATTGACAACCTTATCTTTTCCTATCCAAGTCGGTGTAGACATAACGTCATGCTTTTAGAAGTTCGGTCGCTTTTGTTATACATTCATCGTAGACAGCTATTAAGGTCGAATAGCCTTTCGCAAGTCTCTTCTTTGCTGCAATTTGGGACTTTTCCATATCTGGGATACCTAATAATGCATCTTTGCCTTGACTTGTAGTGTCTTTGGCTGAGATCATGGATTGGATCAAATCGTTTAACGCTTTCCTGTTTTCTTCTTTTGTGTTTTGCTCAATATCAATACATTCTTGCATGTGAATAGCATTCTCAATGGCTATTTTGAAATATTCCGATAATTTAGGTGCGTTGCTATTGATTGCGTCTGACATTTGATTCATATCTTGTGCAGACTGCATCATTATTCCTCTGGCTTGCGATGGGTTGGGAACCTGAGGATTTAATGATGATAACTGTTTTACTCGGGTTGTTGTTTTATCATTTAGTTGATTCATTTCATTATTTAATACGAATACTATTTCTAAAAATAAATTCAAGTGATTATCAAAAGCCTCTCGATAATCCAATAAACCCAATTCTTCTGTATCTTCTGGCTGCTTATCTATGCTAATAAGCGCAGTGTTATTTGGAGTTAAAGTTGCTATTTGGGTAATAAACTCAGCTTTTTGCCTGTTCCATACTGCTGTTTTGGTGCGAGAATCATATTTATCCAAAAATTCGTCCCGTAGTTCATCTAATCTGTCCGCATCATCTATTTTTGCACATAGATTCATTCTATATAGCCAGCCTACAGATTCGAACGATACATTATGCAAGAGCAAAGGCTTGATATTTTTATCCAAAGCCCACGCTGCGCCCATTTCATTTAGGCAAACTTCACTCTGGCGATAATTGTCCGAGATCATAAAAAATACAAAATCGCTGTCGGCAATGTTATCTTTAATATATTGTGGTATATTGCCCCCAGTAGGCACACCGGTTTCCGGAGCGGAGGTGTATGCAATATCATTGTCTGAAATACCAAGTCCAGCATTAAGGATTATATTTTTGAATAGATCGACAACTTCTTTGTCTTTCGAAGAATGACTTATAAATATCTTGGCCATAACAAATTATATTTTTTAATAAAGTTCGATAATTTTATTGGTTGAATATTTGTAATTTATAACCGTCTTTTAATCTTGATTGAAATTTGTTGCGAATACAAGATGTTTTTGCTGTTTTATATTGCTATTGATTTTGTGCGTATTCGGTCATGCAAATATTCGTATGCAAATATATGAAAAGTCGGCCGCATAAACAAATGATGGCTTACGCCTTTATATAAATTCTGTTTGTGTTATATTCTCTTAATGCCGGAGGAACGGCGGAAATTCGGCGGAGCAATGTGCGAGGTGGGGCGCAGGTGAGGAACGGCAAGGGAGAACGACACAGAGGGTAACGACAGGTGAAAGTGACCGGGGAGAACGGCTGGGGAGAGAACTACCGGGGAGAGCGATTAGGGCGAGGCGGGGACGACTGGGCGCGGTTGGGTAGTGTGGGGTAAATGAAGACGGGACTTGCATCGTGCAAGTCCCGTCGTGGTAGAGTTGTCTTGTGGGTAGGACTATTTCATAGCCTGCTCGACGGCAACGGCCACAGCCACCGTAGCACCTACCATCGGGTTGTTGCCCATGCCCAGGAAGCCCATCATCTCGACGTGTGCCGGAACCGATGACGAACCTGCGAACTGAGCGTCCGAGTGCATACGGCCCATGGTGTCGGTCATACCGTAAGAGGCGGGACCTGCTGCCATGTTATCGGGGTGGAGCGTACGGCCGGTACCGCCGCCCGAAGCAACCGAGAAATACTTTTTGCCTGCCAGTACGCGCTCCTTCTTGTAGGTACCTGCAACGGGGTGCTGGAAACGTGTGGGGTTGGTCGAGTTACCGGTGATAGATACGTCGACGTCCTCCTTCCACATGATGGCAACGCCCTCGCGAACGTCGTCGGCACCGTAGCAGCGAACCTTCGAACGCAGACCGTCAGAGTAGGGGATAGCCTCTATCTCCTTCACCTCGCCCGAGTAGTAGTCGAACTCGGTGCGGACATAGGTGAAGCCGTTGATGCGCGAGATGATCTGTGCGGCGTCCTTGCCCAAACCGTTGAGGATCACGCGCAGCGGGTTCTTGCGAACGCGGTTTGCCATCTCGGCGATCTTGATTGCACCCTCGGCGGCAGCGAACGACTCGTGGCCTGCGAGGAATGCGAAGCACTGGGTGTCCTCGCGCAGCAGACGTGCGGCCAGATTACCGTGGCCGATACCTACCTTGCGGTCGTCGGCAACCGATCCGGCGATGCAGAATGCCTGCAAACCCTCGCCGATGGCCTCGGCAGCGTCGGCAGCCGTCTTGCAGCCCTTCTTGATGGCGATGGCGGCACCTACCACGTAGGCCCATTTAGCGTTCTCGAAGCAGATGGGCTGAGTCTCCTCGCACATCTTGTAGGGATCGATGCCCTTCTGGTCGCAGATGGCCTTGGCCTCCTCGATGCTCTTTATGCCGTATTGTGCAAGCACAGCGTTGATGTTGTCGATTCTGCGCTCGTAGCTTTCAAATAAACTTGCCATAATCTTTGTTGTGTTTAAGGTTAATAACTACTCCTGACGCGGATCGATATATTTGACGGCCTCCTTGAAACGACCGTAAGTGCCCTTTGCCTTCTCCAAAGCCTCTGCCGGCTCGATGCCCTTCTTGATGAACTCCATCATCTTGCCCAGGTGTACGAACTCGTAGCCGATGACCTGATTGTCCTTGTCGAGTGCCATGCGGGTGCAGTAGCCCTCGGCCATCTCCAAATAACGCGTACCCTTGGCGTTGGTGCCGAACATCGTACCTACCTGCGAACGCAGACCCTTGCCCAGATCTTCGAGCGAAGCACCGATCACCAGACCGCCCTCCGAGAAAGCCGACTGGGTGCGACCGTAAACGATCTGCTTGAACAGCTCGCGCATGGCGGTGTTGATGGCGTCGCAAACGAGGTCGGTGTTGAGTGCCTCCAGGATGGTCTTGCCCGGCAGGATCTCCGATGCCATGGCGGCCGAGTGAGTCATGCCCGAGCAGCCGATGGTCTCCACCAGAGCCTCCTCGATGATACCGTTCTTGACGTTGAGCGTCAGCTTGCATGCGCCCTGCTGCGGTGCGCACCAGCCGATACCGTGAGTAAGACCAGAGATGTCCTTGATCTCCTTGGCGCGTACCCATTTGCCCTCCTCCGGAATCGGAGCCGACTGGTGGTTAGCTCCCTTCTTCACGCAACACATCTGTTGCACTTCGTGTGAGTAAATCATAGTTTGTAAAAGTTTTAATTTATTGTATGTGAAAACATTGTCATATATTTTCCGTAAGCCGTCACAAAGTTACGAAAAACAATCGGTATTTCGCACTCCCGTGCTCGAAATTTTCGCTACCTTTGCGTTTGCACACAAAAGATCGTGTTATGCGTATTTCGGCTAATTGCAAAATCAATATGGGTTTGCGGGTGGTGCGTCGTCGCGACGACGGCTATCACGAGTTGCAGACCGTGATGTTTCCCGTCAGAGGTCTGTACGATCGGGTAGATGTGGAGCGCACCGGATCGACGGGTGTGGAGTTCGAGGGCAGTGGTCTTGCCATCGACTGCGCGGCCGAGGATAACCTGTGTGTCAAGGCGTTCTGCCTGATGCGCAGGCGTTATGGCATCGACGGAGTGAGAATATCGCTCGACAAGCGCGTGCCGTTCGGGGCCGGTCTGGGCGGCGGCTCGGCCGATGCCACGGCTGTCATAATGGCCGTCGACCGGCTGTTCGGACTCTCGCTCGGCGAGAAGGAGCTGATCTGTGCTGCGGCCGAATTGGGCAGCGACACGGCTTTCTTCGTGCGCAACACGCCGCAATACTGCACCGGCCGCGGCGAGATAATGACTCCGGTCGATCTGTCGCTCGACGGGTGGTGGCTCGCCGTTGTCAAGCCCGACGAGGGCGTATCGACGCGCGAGGCCTATTCGGGTGTGGTGCCGCGCGTGCCCGAGCGCGATCTCTGCCGCGATCTGCAACTGCCCGTGGAGCAGTGGCAGGGGGCTGTGGTCAACGATTTTGAGGCGCATATCTTCGCCGCCCACCCTCGCATAGCCGATCTGAAACGGCGGCTTGTGCAGGGCGGTGCCGCCTACGCGTCGATGTCGGGATCGGGATCGGCTCTGTTCGGACTCTTCGCCGAGCGACCCTCACTCGATCTGCCCGAGGGTACATTCGTCCACACTGAGCGCGTAGGCGATCCGGCAAACGACGCGTCCGATCTATGACACGCCGCCTCGGCCGTTATGACAGAGACTTTGGTTCTGTCCTAAATTCCAATGGAGGAGAAAAGGTGAAGAGAGATTCTCGCGTCGCGAGCAAGCACGCTCCTCAGAATGACAGGACGGCGGGCATATCATTTTGTATATATTCCACCATCATGTCACTCCGCGGGCTGGCGCATGCCCGTCCGTGGGAGTCTCGCCTCGCCACCGGAATCTAAGACAGTGCCGACGACTCTCTGTCGGGCGGTTAATTCCAGAGATACGAGGTCTGATAGTATGCCGCGGCGCGACGTACCAGTTCTTCGTCGACGGTCTCGACGGGCTGCATGTCGTACTCGCTGTCGGAGATTTTTCTGACACTGTATTGCTTTACGCCGTCGGTCAAACCGTGCCGCGAGTTGGCGTTGCGCGGCGACATGATCGTCAGAGTGTCGCCCTCCAAGTAACCCAGATCCTGATATGTGGCGATGAATGCGCGCTCGGGGTAGTCCTCGGCGAGTATGTCGCGGCCGTAGAAGTGCGAGTCGTACTCCATGTCGAGCAGCGCGAACAGCGTGGGCATGATGTCGATCTGCGATGTCACTTTCTCCACAACTTGCGGCTCGAAGCGCGACGGGGCGTAGATCAGAGCCGGTATGCGGTACTTTTCGAGCGGAATCTCTATCTTGCCCGCACTCGATGCGCAGTGGTCGGCCGTGATGACGAATACGGTGTTGTCGAACCACTCCTCCTGTTTCGCCTTCTCGATGAACTCGCCCAGAGCATAGTCGCTGTACATCACGCCGCCGCTTCTGACCTTCTCCGTGGGAGAGATCGATATGCAGCCGTCGGGATAGGTGTAGGGGCGGTGGTTGCTGACACTCATCACATGGGCGAAGAAGGGCTGCCCACCGGCACGATGTTTCTCGCGCAGGGTCTTCAATACCTTATTATATGCGTCCTGGTCGCATACGCCCCAGATGTTGGCGAAGGTGATCTCGTCGGGCGAGTAATTCTCCTTGTCGACGATGTCGTAGTGGTTCGACCCGAAAAACGCCTTCATGTTGTCGAAGTAGCTCATGCCGCCGTAGAAGTAGGTCACCGAGTATCCTTTCTGCTGTTTGAGCATGCGGCCGGTGGAGTTCATGTCGGCATGATCTTCGCGTTTGATGATGCTCTGTCCGGGACACGGCGGCAGCGAGAGCGTGACGGCCTCCAAGCCGCGCACGGTGCGGTTGCCTGTGGCGAACATGTTGTCGAAGACGATGGCCTGGCGGCACAGCGAGTCGAGTGCCGGTGTCAGGTGCTCGCCGTTGCCGTATCGCTCCATGAACGATGCCGACATGCTTTCCAGTGTGATGAGCACTATGTTGGGACGCTGCTCTTCGCCCTCGGAGGTTATGTGTCGCAGGTTGTCCCCCGTCGAGCCGTATTCGGCATAGATCATCTGGCATGCCTCCCTATCGTCGAGCGTAGGGTAGAACTGCTTGTAGTCGATGCGGTTCTTGAAGAAGGCATCGAAGAACTTGTACACGCCGTTGGCCTGCAACTCATTGAGGTAGACGTTGGGGGTCTGTTGCAGTCGTGTGTTGAGCGTGACGAGCGCGAAGGCCGCCAATGCCGCCACGATGTATATGGGCGATACGATGGCTTTCCATCTCCAACCCTCGAACAGCTCCACGCGGCGGAAATCGCGGCGGAACATGCCCCATGCGATAACGGCCGTCACCACGAGCATGCCGCCCACCATCGGAACTATCGGGTACGACTCCATGATGTTGCCTATCACCTCGTTGGTGTAGATTAGGTAGTCGACGGCGATGAAGTTGTAGCGCACGCCGAATTCGTCCCAGAAGACATATTCGCTTATGACGTTGAACACAATGACGCACACGTATATGCACAGCAGCAGCCCGAATCCGAACACGGTCATCGGCCGCCGCGCACGCTCGAAGAAGAGCTTGATGCCGAATATGACGGCCACGAGTGCCGTCAGCAGCGAACCTATGAGCGGTGCCACGCTGCCGTACTCGTGCAGTATGTTATCGGCGAAAGTGGTGTAACAGAACAGGGCTATCAGCAGGGCGAATATCGCGTAGCCCCACGGCCGCCGGTATTTGGCCTGTGTGCAAAGCGTCATGTAAAGCCAGATGAATACATAGGCTATGGTGATGATGCACAGGTCGTTGATGGCTCCTATGCCGAATATCTCGATCCACTCTATGGCCGAGAAGCTCGTGTCGACTGTTTGCGGATTGAACAGAAGCACTATGCGCAGCAGTGCGCATACGATGAGTGTGAGTGCGGCCAGCTTGCCGTAGATGCGTGCGAAAAACGCGATGCTGCGATTCTCCTTTATCTCTTGCAGAATATTCATGATTCGCTTAATTTTTCGGCAAATATAGATATAAAATGATAAATAGCACTCTCCGCGAGTGGCAAATATCGTGCACCGGCACGCTATCGCCGTTCCGACGGCTTGTCGAAACAGAGGTCGCCCTGCCGTGCGTCGAGTTGCTCCATGCGCCGGTCGAGCATGCCCCACAGCTCGCTGCTGCGCACGCCCTGCCACGGCCGCGTCAGAAGATAACGCGGCGGCACCTCGCCCGAAAGCCGCTCGATGGCCATCGACGGCGGCAGCCGGCGTATTATCTCGGCCAATATGTCGATATACTCCTCCGCGCTCCATGCGGCGAACCGCCTCGGCTCGCGCTGCCACAGCTCGGCCATAGGTGTCGAACGGAATATTTGCAGCCGGTGGAACTTTACGCTCGTCAGCGGCAGCCGTGCTATGATCGGAGCCTGTGCGATCAGCGTCGCGGCACTCTGGTCGGGCAGGCCGAGAATTAAATGCGCACCCACGTCGATGCCGCGTGCGGCGGTCTGCTCCACGGCACGCTGCGCCGTCAGAAAGTTGTGTCGGCGGTTGATGAGCCGCAGCGTGTCGTCGTCGGTCGACTCGATGCCGTACTCGACGGCCACGTATCGCTGTCGTGCAAGGCCGACTATGTAGTCGAGCTTCTCGCTGTCGACCGTGTCGGGGCGCGTGCCTATGACCAGCCCGACCACGCCAGGGTGTCGCAGTGCCTCTTGGTAGAGGCTTGCCAGCCGGTCGAGCGGCGCGTAGGTGTTGGAGTACGACTGGAAATAGACTATGCAGCCGTCGGCCTCACCGCGGCGGCCGGCATGAAAGGCCATGCCCTCGTCGATCTGACGGGTGATACTCTTGCGGGCCGAGCAGTAGGCCGGCGTGAAGGCGTCGTTGCGGCAGAAGGTGCACCCCTCGTGCGATAGCGTGCCGTCGCGGTTGGGGCATGTGAAGCCTGCATCGACCGATATCTTTCTGATATGCCGGCAGCCGGTTGCCGCGCGCAGACGGGGCGCATGAGCAGTGTATCGTCGTTCCATTGCACAAATATAACATAAGTAATGCGTATGGCAAAATTTTGCATGATTGCGGATTTTGGGGCACAATGTTTTGGTCGTTCCGAAAAAAATGCTTAATTTTATAATCGATAATCGTTTCAGCCTTTTAAGGCCGTTTCGAATACTCCGAATGCGAAATTTGACGACACGTATATAAACCTAAAAACTACGGATATATGAAAAATTATTCAGCAAAAGAGATTAAGAACATCGTTCTTATAGGTGCGCCCGGCGCGGGGAAAACTACCCTTGCAGAGGCAATGGCTTTCGAGGGTAAGGTCATCGATCGCAGGGGTAGTATAGAGTCTAACAACACGCTCTCTGACAATACCGATATCGAGCACGAATACAAACGCTCGATCTATTCGACTATCCTCTTTACCGAATTCATGCAGCGCAAGCTCAACATAATAGACTGCCCCGGTTCGGACGACTTCTGCGGCAACCTCTTCTCGGCTTTCAAGGTCGGCGACGTGGGTGTCATGGTGCTCAATGCGCAGAACGGTTGGGAGGTCGGCAGCGAGTTGCAGTCGCGCTATGCACGCATACTCAACAAGCCGCTCATCGGCGTTGTGAACCAGCTCGACGGCGACAAGGCCAACTTCGAGGCCACCGTGGAGGGCATCGCCGCCAACTCGTCGGTTAAGCCCGTCATCGTGCAGTACCCCGTCAATCAGGGTGCCGGTTTCGATGCGTTCATCGATGTGCTGATGATGAAGATGTATCGCTTCAAGGACGAGAACGGCACTCGCGAGGAGCTCGAAATACCGGCCGAGGAGGCCGACCGTGCGGCTGCTCTCAACCAGGAGCTGGCCGAGGCTGCCGCCGTCTACGACGACGCTCTGATGGAGCTCTATTTCGAGAAAGGCTCGCTCACGCAGGACGATATCCGCTCGGGCTTGAAGTTAGGCGTGTCGAAGCGCGACATCATGCCCATATTCTGCGCCAGCGGCAAGCGCGACATCGGCACCAAGCGACTCATGGAGTTCATCATCAACGTGGCTCCGGGTCCGTTGAAGGCTCCCGCATTCCTCTCGACCGAGGGCGAGGAGCTGCACCCTGAGGCCGATCAGCCCACGGTGCTCTTCATCTTCAAGAGTCAGCTCGAACAGCATATCGGCGAGATCACCTATTTCCGTGTCATTCGCGGCAAGGTCACCGAGGGTATGGAGCTTGCCAACAGCCGCACGGGCAATAAGGAGAAGCTCTCGCAGCTCTTTGCCGTGGCCGGCAAGAACCGCATCAAGGTCACCGAACTTTCGGCCGGCGATATCGGCTGCACGGTGAAGCTGAAGGGTTCGCGCACCAACGACACGCTCTGCGCACCGGCCTCGATGGTCAGCGTCGAGCCTATCGTATTCCCCGAGCCGCGCTATCGTGCCGCCGTCAAGGCCAAGGAGCAGAACGACGAGGAGAAGTTAGGCAAGCTGCTGAACGATGCCAAGTATGAGGATCCCACGATTCTGGTGGAATACTCGAAAGAGCTTAAACAGACCATCATACAGGGACAGGGCGAGCATCACCTCAATATCCTGAAATACCGCCTCTCGACCGAGAACAAGATGGAGATGGAGTTCTTCGCACCTAAGATCCCCTATCGCGAGACCATCACCAAGGTGGCGCAGGCCGACTATCGTCATAAGAAGCAGTCGGGCGGATCGGGTCAGTTCGGCGAGGTTCACATGGTCATCGAACCCTACTACGAGGGCATACCTGAGCCTTCGAAATACAAGGTAAACGGCAAGGATATAACCGTCAATATCAAGGGCAAGGAGGAGTACGACCTGCCGTGGGGCGGTAAGTTGCAATACTACAACTCTATCGTCGGCGGTGCCATCGATGCCCGTTTCACGCCGGCTATCCTCAAAGGTATCATGGAGAAGATGGACGAGGGTCCGCTTACGGGATCGTATGCTCGCGATATCCGCGTGGTGATCTACGACGGTAAGATGCACCCGGTGGACTCTAATGAGATCTCGTTCAAGCTGGCTGCCCGCAACGCCTTCAAGGAGGCTTTCCGCAATGCCGGTCCCAAGATCATGGAGCCTATCTACAATGTCGAGGTGCTCACCCCGAGCGAATATATGGGTTCTGTGATGAGCGATCTGCAAAACCGCCGCGCCATGATCATGGGCATGGAGTCCGACAAGGGCTTCGACCGTCTCAATGCGCGTGTGCCTCTGGCCGAGCTTTATCGTTATTCGACATCGCTCTCGTCTCTTACCTCAGGTGCCGCCACCTACACCATGCAGTTCGCATCGTATGAGCAGGTACCCTCTGACGTACAGGACAAGTTGTTGAAGGCTTATACCGATACTGACGAAGAGTAGTTCTTTTTCGTGAAAAGGCGTCATTAGCGTCACCTCAATCATTGGCGCGAATAGGCAGTACGGTAAGTACAGCCTATCCGCGCCAATTTCATGTCGGCACCGCTACTAACGCCTTTTGACGAAAAATTGGCGCATAATTCTTGGGTTGTTTTCCGTGAAAAGCGGCATTCTACTGCCGCGCACTTGTCGCTCGCCAATGGGCAGTACACTCAGTACAGCCCATCGTCTCGCTCTGTCGTCGCGTGGTATAATACCGCTTTTGACGAAAAATTATGTAGTGGTTCTTGGGTTGTTTTCCGTGAAAAGCGGCATTCTACTGCCGCTCCTCGTCGCTCGACAATGGGCAGTACGCCAGTACAGCCCATCGTCTCGCTCTGTCGTCGCGTGGTATAATACCGCTTTTGACGAAAAATTGGGTTGTGGTGCTTTGGAGCCTATTTCCATCACGCTGTCATTCTGAACGCAACGTAGTGGAGTGAAGAATCTGGTTGTGGACGACAAAACCGCTTGTCCGGTCATTCTGAGGAGCAGTCAAATGACTGCGACGTGAGAATCTTTTTCGTGGTTGGCAAACTTCCACAGCCAAAACACCCTCCCTCCCGCGAGACTCCCGCGGTCGGGCAATGCCCTTCCTCGGAGTGACATTGTGGTTGTCCTGTTATTCTGGGTGAAACGCAGTGTAACGAAGAATTCTGTTGGGGACTATAAAACTTATCGTCGCATTATTTTGATAGCAGGCGAGATATATTTGTATGATATGCCTTTTTGCTGTAAAGGGTGTGGCCGTATTAATTTATTTTGCAATATGATTGGTGCGCATGGTAAATCTGGCTTGTTATTTGGTGAATTATTAATATATTTGCATATAAATTAGGTATATTGTTGGTATTTGTGAAAATATGAAACAACCCACAGAAATAGCAATTCTGCCATTTAAAGTTGCGGAATTAGCCGATATAATATCAGCGAGAAAGCGATTATCGATTGATGATGCATTGTTTTATCTCTATAATTCTGAATTGTATCATGACCTGCTGAATCCCAATCTTAAACTTTGGTATTATAGCGGTTTTCAGCTTTATGATTTTTTAGAAACCGAGAAGAGCAATGGTAGAAAATTGTATATGTCCAAGTCGGAATATCAGTTTCTGATATTCTGTATCGAACAATATCGGTTGCGTGACGGTCTGCCATCGGCAGGAGTGCTGGCAAAATTTCACGATATGGGAATCGATAAGTTTGTTATAAATAATTTTGATGTGTTGCATTCGCAGAGCACTGAATATATTTTGCATGAGATAGACATGTTTATAAAAAAACGTAGGTAAGTTATGCGATTATACCATGGATCGATAGTTACGGTTCGCAAGCCATCGATTAGCCGAAGTCGGTCAAAAACAGATTTTGGTAAGGGCTTTTATACGACAACAAGTCGTGAACAGGCGGAAAAGTGGGCACGAATAAAGAAGAATCGAGAAAAAGACGGTAATGCTCGCGCTGTTGTATCAGTTTTTGATTTAGATGATAGTGTATTGAATGACACTCGATATAATATAATGCGTTTTGATGGTGCAACTTCTGAATGGCTTGATTTTGTCGTGAGTAATCGTCGCGGCGATACTTCTCATAATATGGATTTAATAATGGGGCCTGTGGCCGATGATAAACTTTATGCAACGATATCATTATATGAGAATGGCGTATTGAATTCAACCGCTGCTATTGAGCAACTTAAAGCTCATCAACTATTCGACCAGTTGTCTTTTAATACACAGCAAGTTTGTGACCTTTTGAAATTTGTAGAATCCGTTGAGTTGTGATATAAGCGATATGATTATCATATCGCTTATATCTTATTGCCATCTATTTGTCGGGATATGTTATCTCCAACCGGAACAGCGGGTTATCCACTTCGCTGTGCGACTCTCTGATGTATTGCCACATCTTTTCGACGATCTCGGGGTGCTGCGCCGACAGATCGACCGTCTCGCGGCAGTCGGTGACGATGTCGAACAGCTCCATGTGCGTATTGCCGTCGGCCACGTCGCGCACCAGTCCCTTCCACTTGCCCATGCGCACCGACAGCCAGCCGCGCTCGCCGTGGAACGGCGGGAACTCCCAGTAGAGATATTCGTGCTGAGGCTGCTCGCCGCCCGTAAGCATCGGCAGCATCGATATGCCGTCGGTGCGTGGTGTCTCTATGCCGGCGATGTCGCACAACGTGGGCATGATGTCGGGAAAGAATCCTATGTAGTCGCTCACGTGCGGTGTCAGCCTATCGCCCCACGTAATCACGAACGGCATGCGTATGCCGCCCTCGTGCAGCGAACGTTTGGTCCAGCCGCGGTCGCTGCGGAACGGGTGGGCGCAATCGAACCATGTGGTGCTCGTGTAGGCGTTGTGCGTCGGTCCGTTGTCGCTGGTGAAGAATATGATCGTGTTGTCGTATATGCCCAGACGCTTCAGCTCGGCTATGAGCTGTCCTACCTGATAATCGAAGTAGGAGATCATGGCTGCGAACGTAGCCCGCGGATAGCGGCACGGGAAGTACCCTTTGGCATTGTAGACGGGATCCTCGTCGCCGAATTTCCCGACATAGTAATCGACATACTCTTCGGGTGCCATCAGCGCACTGTGCGGCACAGTGGTGGTCCACATCAGAAAGAACTCCTCGTCGCGGTTCTCTCTGACGAACGACAATATGTTGTCGTACATTGCGTCGGGGGCATACGTGTCACCCTTGAACGGATCATAGCTCGATCTGTCGTAGGGGTCGGCACCCTCGGGCAGACGGTCGCCCAACTCCATAAATCGGTTGCCGAGATACTCGCGCTCGGCGTTGCGATAGAGGAACTGCGGATAGTAGTTCTGCGCCATGCGCTGGCACAGATGGCCGTAGAAGAAGTCGAATCCCATCTTGTTGGGCGTACTCTCCGACGTGGGTGATCCCAGTCCCCACTTGCCTACCATGGCCGTCTTGTATCCGGCCTGCTGCATCAGCGTGGCTATGGTCGTGGTTCCCGCCTCCATCGGGGCCTGACCTTCGAGCGACGGATCGCGCTCCATGGCTCCCAACTTCCACACATCGCCGCGCCACGTCTGTTCGTCGTTGGCGCGTATCTGTGCATGTCCCGAGTGCAGGCCGGTCATCAGACAGCAGCGCGACGGTGCCGAAAGCGGAGCCGCCGAGTACATATCCGTGAAGATTATGCCGCGCGAGGCGAGCGAATCGATGTTGGGTGTCTCGGTCTTGCCCTGCCCGTAGCAGCCGAAATCGCCGTATCCGGCATCGTCCATCAGTATGAATATGACATTGGGACGGCGTTCCGAAGCATTGGTAGCGACGGGTGCCGCCGCATCGGCTGCTGCCGGCACGCTTCCCATTGCGCCGACGGCAGTCAATAGTGCGAATTGTGATCTTTTCATAATTGTCAAGTAGCTATATGGCAAAGATACGAAAAAAAACGACAGGAAAAGCATTGTCGGCGTTGGGAAATATATCGGAAAACATACTGCCGCTCGTGTTGCCTATGGCACTTCTGCCAGTCGATATGCGATATTTTGGTGCTTGCACAGCCCGATTCGATGCCTGCCGCCGGCTCTTTTTGCATTTTTTGGAGTCGGGGAGTCGGAAAATTCAGGAAGAAAACGTAACTTTGCAACCTATAATTATAACGTTGTATCGGATTATGAATATCGAGAATTTCATATCGAGTGCCGCCGCACGTGCCGTCGAGAGTCTCTACGGTGACGGGTGCGGTGCGCAGTTGCAGATTCAGAAGACCCGCAAGGAGTTCGAAGGTGATTATACGCTGGTGGTGTTCCCGCTGCTTCGCAGCAGCCGCAAGTCGCCCGAGGCCACGGCCACGGAGATAGGCGAGCGCATCGTGGCCGACAACCCCGAGATAGGCGGATTCAACGTGATAAAGGGATTTCTCAATCTGACGCTCTCGCCGGCATTCTGGGCAGCCCGTTTCGCCGAGATCGTCTCGGCCGAGAACTACGGTCAGGCTGCACCTACCGGCCGCACGGTGATGATCGAGTACTCGTCGCCCAACACCAATAAGCCTCTGCACTTAGGACATATCCGCAACAACCTGTTAGGATATTCGGTCGCAAGCATCTTGAAGGCCAACGGCCACAACGTCATAAAGGTCAATCTGGTCAACGACCGCGGCATACACATCTGCAAGTCGATGCTGGCATGGCAGCTCTACGGCGGCGGCGAAACGCCCGAATCGTCCGGCATGAAGGGCGACCACTTAGTGGGCAAATACTATGTCGAGTTCGACAAACACTATAAGGCCGAGATCGCCGAGCTCGTTGCCGGTGGCATGAGCGAGGAGGAGGCCAAGCGCAAGGCTCCCATAATGCTTGCCGCGCAGGAGATGCTGCGCCGCTGGGAGGCCAAGGATCCCGAGGTGTATGCCCTTTGGGAGAAGATGAACGGCTGGGTCTACGAGGGCTTCGATGTGACCTACAAGGCGTTGGGAGTCGATTTCGACAAGGTCTACTACGAGTCGCAAACCTATCTGTTGGGCAAGAGCCTCGTCGAGGAGGGCTTGAAGAAGGGCATCTTCTTCCGCAAGGAGGATAACTCCGTATGGATCGACCTCACGGCCGACGGTCTGGATCAGAAGCTGTTGTTGCGCGGCGACGGCACTTCGGTCTACATGACGCAGGATCTGGGCACGGCACTGCGCCGCTTCGAGGAGAACAACCTCGACGATATGATCTACGTGGTGGGTAACGAGCAGAACTATCACTTCCAGGTGCTGAAGCTCGTCTTGAAGAAATTGGGATACGAGTGGAGCGACAACATCTACCACCTCTCTTACGGCATGGTCGAACTGCCCGAGGGCAAGATGAAGTCGCGCGAGGGCACTGTGGTCGATGCCGACGATCTTATAGCCGACATGGTGCAGACCGCACGCGACATGTCGGCCGAGCTGGGCAAGCTCGACGGCTGCTCTAAGGAGGAGGCCGATGCCGTGTCGACTATGGTAGGTCTGGGTGCGCTCAAATACTTCATACTCAAAGTCGATCCCAAGAAGACCATGTTGTTCGATCCGCGCGAGTCGATCGATTTCAACGGCAACACGGGTCCGTTTATCCAATATACCCATGCGCGTATATGCTCCATTCTGCGCAAGGCCGAGCAGGGCGGCATAGCCTACGATGCCCCGGGCATGTGCAGCTATCTGCCCGAGGAGATCGAGATCATCAAGATGCTCACCGACTATCCGTCGGTTGTCGCAGCTGCCGGTGAGGCTTTCTCGCCGTCGTTCATAGCCTCATACGCTTACGATCTGGCCAAGCTCTTCAACGGTTATTATCACGATCACTCCATTCTTCGCGAGCAGAACCAGTCTATATGCTGCATGCGTCTGCAACTTGCCGCTCAGGTGGCACGCGTCATAAAGAGTGCTATGGCGTTGTTGGGGATATCTGTTCCGACACGCATGTAACTTTTTCGTGACTTTTTCGTGAAAAGGCGTCATTAGCGTCACCTCAATCATTGGCGCGAATAGGCAGTACGGTGAGTACAGCCTATCCGTGCCACTTTCATGTCGGCACCGCTACTAACGCCTTTTGACGAAAAAGTGGCGCATAATTCTTTGGAGACTATTCCCTGTGTCGTGTCATTCTTAACGCAGTGAAGAATCTGGTTGGGGAATATGTGCGAGGACGATATGCCCGCCATGTCATTCTGAGGAGCGATTGAAGATCGCGACGTGAGAATCTCTCTTTCGGTAGGCAAATTCCTGCACGGCAGATACGCTTCCGACGGCGAGACTCCCACGTCGCAACTGCGTTGCTCCTCGGAGTGACAGAGTGGGCGGCGAGACTCCCACGTCGCCTGCGGCTCCTCGGAGTGACAGAGTGTCTGCCAACGCCCCACCACGGGACGCGTAACAACGCCTGCCACGCCCCACATGGAGCGCGATAGATCGCGCGACAAAAGCCCCTCCCGAGGGAGGGGTTTGGGGTGGGGTCAGAATTATAAAACGGCGCAAGCCGTAGCTTCGTGGTCGACGTTGGTTTTCCCTCCCGAGGGAGGGGTTTGGGGTGGGGTCAGAATTATATAACGGCGTAAGCCGTCGTTCCGTGGTCGACGTTGGTTTTCCCTCCCGAGGGAGGGGTTTGGGGTGGGGTCAGAATTATAAAACGGCGCAAGCCGTAGCTTCGTGGTCGATATTTGCTTTTTTTCTAAGGCAGGCGGAGATTCTTTGTGGCGGCAGGGTAGAGCCATAAACACACAAAAGGCAGCACTGAGGCTGCCTTTTGTATTAGTTCAGAAGACCTTTTCGTTGCGTAGGGCGCAGGGCCGAACGTTGTCCGGACTATGCCGAAATGGGAGAAGATCTATGAAAATGAACTAATAACATCGTCTAAGATGGACGAAATATCGACTATTTCTGAGCGAAGAATGCCTTGATCTCCTCGTCGTTGAGCAGATTCTGCTCCTGGAAGGCATAGGCACCGGTCTTCTCAGACTTCACCATCTTGATACACTTCGTGTATTTCTTGCTCGTACCCGTTTTCAGGGTTGCAACTACTTTCTTTGCCATACTCTACTCACAAATTATTTAATTTCACGGTGTACAGTCACACGTTTCAGATAGGGATTGTACTTCTTGCGCTCCAAACGATCGGGAGTGTTTTTCTTGTTCTTGGTGGTGATGTAGCGTGACATGCCTGCAACGCCGCTCTCCTTCTGTTCGGTGCACTCCAAGATCACCTGAACTCTGTTACCTTTCTTTGCCATTTCTCAAACCGATTTTAGTAAACTGACTTGGGTGCCTTAGCCTCGCGCAGAGCAACTGCCAGACCCTTCTTGTTGATTGTTTTGATGCCGGCTGCCGATACCTTCAAGGTGATCCAGCGACCCTCTTCCTCCGACCAGAAACGCTTAGTCTTCAAATTGGGATTGAACTTGCGCTTCGAACGGATATGCGAGTGAGAAACATTGTTACCCACGATCGCAACTTTTCCTGTGATTTCGCAAACTTTCATTGTCGTTTAAATTTTTGTCTTTCATGCTACCATGCACAAAAGCGCACAAAGTTAGTAAAATTTTTCGATATTGCAAACCGATTATGCGTTTCTGCCGGTTTTTCCGGCCGAATTCCAGTTGCGCAGCAGATAACGGTAAACCTCTATCTCGTTGCGGTCGCCCATCTCCTTGCCCGGAACGTCCGACAGCTTGACGCACAACTCCATGGGCTGGCGGCGGTTGATCTGGCATCGCGACAGCTTCATGACGATGTTGCAGGGTTTGTTGCCCGTGTCGTTGGTAAGGTTGGTGCCGATGCCGAACGAGCAGCGTATCTTGCCCTCACAAGCCTTCTTTATGGCTGCCGCCTTGGGGAAGTCGAGCGTATCGCTGAATACGATGGTCTTTGTCATTGGGTCGATGCCCAGCTCCTTGTAGCGCGCTATGGCCATGTTCATGAAGGTGATGGGGTCGCCCGAGTCGTGACGCACGCCGTCGAACAGCGAGGCGTGTTTTTTGGAGAAGTTCTTGAAGAATACCTCCGAGCCGAAGCTGTCCGTAAGAGCCGTGCCTAAATAGCCGTCGTAGACCTTCACCCAGTCCTCCATAGTAAGGTAGTTGGCATTGCGCGGACCGCCGTTGACCGCTGCGATGAACATCGGCAGCTCGTGGGGATAGGTGCCCACCATCTTTATGCCTAATCGCATGGCCAAATAGCAGTTCGACGTGCCGACGCAGCCGCACTCGTGGTCGCGCAGATGCTCCACCACCAAACGCTGTATGTCGAACGAGAAGCGGCGGCGTGTGCCGAAGTCGGAGAATGTCATGCCGTTTTCGCGCGCTATGGCCTCTTTCTGCTCCAAGCGTCCGATCATGGCATCTATGTCGACGTTGTTGCGGCGGTTGACCAGCTCCGATACCGTGGCCAGCACGGCTATCTCGTAGAGCGTGACCTTGTACATGTAGTCCGTAACGTCGATGTGCAGATGCTGCTCTTCGTCTAAACGCACGTCGATTTTGGTGGAGTCGAAACGAAATCCCTTCAACCACTCGAAGTAGTTTTGCGGAATGTATTTGCAGTTGGCGATCATGTATTCGAACTCTTCGTCGGTCAGTGACAGACGCGACAGGGCCTCGAACTCGTGGCGCAGATCGTCGATGAAACGCTGGTCGTACTGCGTGCGGTCGCGATCCAGGAATGTGAATGTCCCCCGTGCCTCGGGATAGAGCTTGAAGTATGCGTACGAGGTGGTGAACTTGTAGAGATCGGTATCGAGAATCGATTGTATCATATCTCCCGTTTTTTTAGTTTGGTTTATTTAGTCAGTTCTTTCAACAACAGTTCTATGGCATAGGCCGATGCGCGGGCTATGACCTGTCCGCGGTCGGTGCCCGAGTTGCGCATGACGGCATAGCTCCCCTGGGGTGTGGCCACGCCGAACCATACCGTTCCGACGGGTTTCTGCTCGCTGCCGCCCGTGGGACCGGCTATGCCGGTGGTCGATATGGCGTAGTCGGCACCCGAGATGCGGCGCACGCCCTCGGCCATCTGCCGTGCCACGCACTCGCTCACCGCGCCGTAGCGTTCTATGTCGTTCATGTCGACGCCCAGCACGTCGCGCTTGGCCTCGTTGCTGTACGACACGACGCCGCACAGCAGGTAGGCCGATGCTCCGGCCATGGCCGTGAACTTCGAGGCTATTGCACCGCCCGTGCAGCTCTCGGCTACGGCGAGCGTCGCACCGCGCTCGGTCAGAAGGTCGTGCACGACTCTCTCGACGGTGGCATCTTCGAATCCGACGATGTTGTCGGGTATGATAGTGTAGAGTTTCGAAAATTCGTTGTCTATGACGGCTGCCATCTCCGCCCCGTCTACATCGTAGGCCGACAGTCGCAGGCGCACGATGTTGGGCGAAGGCAGGTAGGCGAGCTTCACGCCCTCGGGCAGCGACTCCTCCCACGAGGCTATGGTGGCGGCGAGCACCGATTCGGCTATGCCGCGGGTGATCATCGTGCGGTGGACTATGGAGTGCAGCTCGAAGCGGCTCTTTATGCGCGGCATGACCTCGTCCTGCATCAGATGCTCCATCTCGAAGGGTACGCCCGGCAGCGATACGACCACTTTCGAGCCGTCGTCGCCGCAGTCGAACCACATGCCCGGTGCTGTGCCGTGAGCATTGTGCAGCACCGTGCAGCACTCCGGTACCATGGCCTGCGAGCGGTTCAGCGGGCCGAACTCTATGCCGCGGCGTGCGAGCAGCGTGCGTATGTGCGCAGCCTCGGTCTCATCGTACCGCAGGCGGCTGCCGAAAAATTGGGTCAGCGTATGTTTGGTAATGTCGTCCTTGGTGGGGCCGAGTCCTCCGGTGATGATGATTATGTCGCTTATCGACAATGCGTGTCGGAGGGTGTCGCAGATGGCGTCGGCGTCGTCGCCTATGGAGAGCTTCTCCACGACGGATATGCCGGCCGAGTTGAGATGACGGGCGATCGATACGGTATTGGTATCCACGATCTGACCTATGAGAATTTCGTCACCTATTGTTACGACGGTTGCTTTCATCTCTCTATGTAATGTGTGGATTGTGCAGTTGTTATGAACGCTCTTTCTGAGACGGCTGCTCCGATTCGGCGGCCGTGCCCGATGCCTTGTTGCCGGCTGCTGCACTCTGCTCGGCCTTTGCGGCGGCGGTCAGCCAGCGGCATATCTTGCCGGCCAGCCCTATGCCGTGATAGATGATGCCGGTGTTCAGCTGTACGAGCGAGGCTCCAGCGGCCAGCATGTCGCGCACATCTTCGGGCGACATCATTCCTCCCGAGCCGATGATGGGGTAGAATCCTCCCGAGCGGCGATGTATGTATGCTACGGTCTCTATGGCGCGGCGCGTGAGGGGTGCTCCGCTTATGGCACCTGCCCCCTTGCTGTCGGCGTATGCGCGCTCGGCCGAGGTAAGCCCGTCGCGCGAAAGCGTGCCGGCAACGGCCACTATGCCGTCCAGCGGCAGCTCCACCAGTGCGTCTACGACCTGATCGAGTTGCTCGGTCGAGAGATCGGGCGATATTTTAATCAGTATGGGACGATAGTCGCTCTGTCCGCGGCGGAACTCGAACAGCGGTGCCAGCAACTCCGATATGGCATCTTTCGATGTCGGGACATATACCTTCGACGAGGTGTTGCAGCAGACGTTTATCGAGAAGTAGTCGACATACTGATACATGTTGCGAAACACTTTCAGGTAATCGCCTGTGGCAGCATGGTCGGGTGTGATGGTGTTCTTGCCGATGTTGCAGCCGACGATTATGCCGCGGCGGCGGTTTCGAACCCTGCCCATGACGTATTCCAGCCCCTTCGAGGGATAACCCGTCCGGTCGAGCATGGCTCCCGCCGACGGCATTCTGAACAGTCGGGGGCGCGGGTTGCCTGCCTGCGGGCGCGGTGTGACGGTGCCTATCTCGACAAACCCGAAGCCTGCTGCGGCCAGCTCCTCTATCGCCTCGCCGTTGCAGTCGTAGCCTGCGGCAACTCCCACCGGATTGGGAAACTTCATGCCGAATACCTCGCGCTCCAACATAGGCGATCTCTCGGCATACCGTTTGCCGAGAAACCACTTGCCTGCCGGAACGGCTCCTATGGCGCGCAGACGCCGCAGTGCGATGTTGTGCGCAGTCTCGGGATTGACCACCGAGAGTATTTTTCGTATCGGCGACAGTTTCATCTGACGGTTTATTTCGGGCAAAGATACGAATAAGTCGAGAGAAAAAAGCAAACTCGTTTGCATTTTTTCCGAGACGAAGTATCTTCGGCGCAGCCAAAGTGCGAATAAGTCGAGAGAAAAAAGCAAACTCGTTTGCATTTTTTCCGAGACGAAGTATCTTCGGCGCAGCCAAAGTGCGAATAAGTCGAGAGAAAAAAAGCAAGCGAACCTGCTTTTCGCCCGAGACGTAGTATCTTCGGCAAATTCAAAGATACATATTTTATGCTGAAAATATCTTTCCCTGCATCTAAAAATCGACACTGCCTTAAATTCCGGTGGGGCGGCGAGACTCCCACGTCGCCTGCGGCTCCTCGGAGTGACAGATGCGTGTCATTTCGAGCGTGAGCGAGAAATCTGTGCGAGGCTATTTCCTCTGTGGTATCATGTCGTATGTCTTGTCGTCCACAGATGTCTCGTTTCGCTCGACATGACATATTGTGTTCTGTCATTCTGAGCGGAGCGAAGAATCCGGTTGTGGAATATGTGTAAAATGATATGTCCGCCGTCCTGTCATTCTGAGGAGCGATTGCAAATCGCGACGTGAGAATCTCTCTTACCCCCGCCCCGGATTTAAGACTGAATCTAAAAATACTCTTGCCGATAGCGGTATGTGTTGCGGATATGTTCGAATTGCGAGGGATCCGACTTGAATCGGCGTGTCTCAGCCTCGATGTCGAAATATTCGGCGATCGTGCCGCACATCTGCTCCCAGCCTATCGGGCGAGCCTCCACACACGCTACCTGCGGCGGATACCACCCTGTCAGCGGCAGAGAGTAGTGTGCTGCTAACTTGCGTATCACGGCGGCCGAGGCATTGGCCTTTCCCTGAGCCGAGTAACCGGCTATGTGGGTGGTCGCCAGCATGGCGTTTTGCAGCACCTCACGATCGATATTCGGCTCCGATTCCCACACATCGAGCACGTAACGGTGTCCCGAGGCGAGCAATGCCCGTGTGTCGACCACCTCTCCGCGCGAGGCGTTGAGGATCGTGGCATCGGGGCGCATCGAGGCAAGCAGCCGGCTGTCGACCATGTGGCGTGTGGTTTTGTCGAGCGGCGTGTGCAGCGTCATGATATCCGACTGCGCGGCCAACTCCGCGAGCGAGATGAAGTCTCCGCCCTCGCGTGCCTGTCGCGGCGGGTCGCAGCACAATACCCTGAATCCCCATGCGCGGGCATACTCGGCCACGATCGATCCTATGTGTCCGACACCCACCACACCGAGCGTGCATTGTTGCGGCTGTCGGCCGTCTGTTGAGAGCAGGCGTGCCAGTACCGCCGCAACCCACTGCAACACGCCGCGGGCGTTGCACCCCTCGGCGCGGACGGCAGTGATACCTCTCGACTGGCAGTATCGGGTGTCTATGTGGTCGTAGCCTATCGTAGCCGTGGCGATGAAGTCGACGGCCGATCCGTCGAGCAGAGCCCGATCGCATCTTGTTCGGGTGCGTATCAGCATGGCGTTGCAGTCGGCAACGTGCCGACGGTCGATCTTGTCGCCGTCGATGTATTCGACCTCGGCGAATGGTTCGAGCACCCCCTCGACGAAGGGTATGGCTTTGTCGATTATGATTTTCATTTCGATAACGGGGATTGTCGTATCTATCTTTATTATCGATAAATAGGCTGCGTGTCGGCAGCCTATTCATTCTATTTGTCGGTCGTGTATGGTTGTCAGTCGAGTATGCCGTCGAGGACGAGCTGGCGTCTTACTTTCTGCCAGTCGACCACAGGGTGTGCCACTCCGTCGACGAAGCGCAGCGGGCAGCCCAATGCCGAATCGTCTATGTAGAGGTTGGCATGCACCTTACGCGAATCGCTCCACGTCTGGCTGGGGTTCTCATTGATCCCGTACAACGGAATATTACGCTCCTTGAACCAGTTAGCAGCCTTTTCGAGCAAGGCTCCCGACCGCATCGTGTAGAGGATCAATTTGCAGTCGTTAGCCACTAATTCGCGCAGAACCTCCGCGGCACCTTCGGCATCGGCTCCTATGTGCGGATACTCGTGTTCGACACATGTCCCGTCGAAATCTACGGCTATTGTCACTCCTCGGCTTGCCATGATTGCTGTTATTTACGTTTCTTGAACAGTTTTTTCAACTTATGCTTGTATCTCTTCCACGTCGATCGCTTCTCATCGTCGCAGTAGTAGCCATAGCCGTAACCGTAATATCCGTATCCATAGCCGTAGCCGTAACCGTATGTCTTCGATGTCGAATCTACGCCGTTGAGTACGATACACATGTTGTGGAACTTCTTTTCGCGATACAGCTTCTCTATGTCGGGCAGCTGACGACGGTCGAGGTAGCCTTGGCGCACGACGTAGATCGTCAGATCGGCCACGCGGTCGATGATCATGGCATCGGCAATAGCCATTGCCGGCGTGCTGTCGAGAATTATGTAGTCGTACATCTTGCGCAGATCGCTGATCATGTTGTCGACACGCTGCGACATAAGCATCTCGGCGGGGTTAGGCGGCTGAATGCCGGCATACATCATATCGAAATTATCGTCGATAGATGTCTTCGATATGGCATCTTCCAGCTTGGCTATCGCACCCGACAGATAACCCGTGATACCGCGTCTGTCAGAACGGTGTCCCAACTGTTTCGACAGGGTGCGGCGGCGAAGGTCGAAGTCCATCAACAGGACGCGCTTGCCGGAGGTGGCCAATGTCATGGCCAGATTGGTCGACACGAATGTCTTGCCGCTGTGCGGTGTCGATGAGGTTATGAGGATCACCTTTTGCTCGCTGTCGATACTCATGAAACTCATGTTGGTGCGCAGGATTCTGAATGCCTCGGACACCGTGTCGCGACCCGTGGCGCGCACTGCAATGCCGTGTTCAGCCTTGCCGTGGTATGTCGGAATATCGCCCAGGAATGGTATGCTGAGCGACTCTTCGATCTCCTTGCGGCCTCTTACGGTGGTATTGAGCAACTCTATTATGTAGAGCATCGCAAACGGAATCACCGCGCCGAGAACTACTGCGATAATGTAGATGAGGGTCTTCTTGGGGCTGATGGGCTTGTTGCTTCCGTAGGCCGTATCGATGATACGCGCGTTGCTCTCTGCCGTAGCACCGGTCAGCGAGTTCTCTTCGCGTTTGGTCAGCAGGTAGATATACAGCTCCTCCTTGACCTTCTGCTGACGGCTCATCGACAACAGCTCCTTCTCCTTTACGGGCGACGAGGCTATGCGCCTGTCGGCTATGTTCTGCTCGCGGCGTATGTTGTCGAGTTGTAGCGACAGACCCTTGATATGCGAATCGAGAGACGATATGATTGCTTCGCGCATGGCGGCGATGTTGTTCTCCAATTCGATGATTACGGGGCTGTTAGCCGAAGAGTTGGCAAGCAGCCGCTGGCGGTTGAGCACCTGTTCGTTGTAGATTGAGATCTGAGATGCCAGTGCGGTCGAAGCACCGCTCATCGTTACCGTGGCCGCCGGAATAAGGCTGCGTTCCGAGGTGTCGTTATTGATGAAATCGCGTATGTAACGCGCCATTTCAAGACTCCCTTCGAGCGACAGCGACTGGCTTTTCAGAGAACTCAGCTCCGTCGCGCTTTGCGAAGCCTCCTCCTCGGGACTGTAAATCTTGTATGCCTGCTTGAATGCGGCAACGTCGCTGTCGGCTTCGGTCAGCTCCTTGCCCAGAATCGCAAGGCGGTCGTTGATGAACTTTTCGGTGATGTCCGAAATCGTGCGCTTGTCGTTTATGGCATCGATGTTATAGGCATCGATTATGCCGTTTATGACATCTTCGGCACGCTTGGGCACTACGTCGTTCATCGTCAGGCTGATGACCGATGCCTGCTTGTCGCGGATCTCGCATTGCAGCTTGGAGCGATAGGCCTCGATGGTCTCGTTGAGAGGCAGTTTGCTGATGGTTATATCGCGGTCGATATATTGCGATACGTAGGGTGTCTGACGCACGGTCATGATTCCCATGGGGGTGGAGATCGTATCGCCCATGCTGACGGTGGCGTGGAAATCGCCGTCGACCGAGAAATCCGACAGCATCACCGTCTGCTCATCGACGATATGTGCATTGAATTTGCCCGATTCGTTGGGCTTGGCGTTGACGTATTTGACCAAAATGGGCGAGCGGCCGTAGAGGTCCATCACTCTGATGCGCCCCTTTTGGGTGTATTGTATGGTCAGATCGAGCTTGCCGATGACCTCCTCCATCAGGCGGCGCGACTGGAATATGTATATCTCGTTGTCGACGCTTCGGCGTATGCCGCCGCCTAACAGATCGTTGAATGCCGATATCTCCGCGCTCGAACCCTTGCGCGAGTCCTTTACCAGTACCGATGCCGAACGCTGGTAAACGGGGGCCGTGCGACGCAGATAGAATGCCGCGCAGCCTAAGCATATCAGCATCGACAATACGAACCAATACCAATTGGATAGTATTAATTGTACAAAATCCTGCAACGTAAACTTTCCGAGTTTTGCGTTGTCGTTGTTTTGTTTTGTCGGATAGTTGTTCATTATGACCTTTGACTTGTTATGTCGTTAGTTATCGGGTGATGGTGACTAACAGCGTAGCCAGCGATATGGCAGTGCTGGCCAGCGAGATCCAGAACGAGCGGTTCTGGTTGATCTCTGCCGAGGCCGCCCTATATTTGTTGGGGCTGACCATCACGATGTCGTTCTGTTCGAGATAGAAAGCCGGCGAATCGAATATCTCCTTCGAGCGCAGGTCGAGCACCGATACGATGTTTTTGCCGTCCTGCTCGCGTATTACCGCTACGTTCTCACGATTACCGTAGATGGTCATGTCGCCTGCCAAAGCCAAGGCTTCGAGTATGGTGATGCGGTCCTTGGCAATCTCGAAGCGTCCGGGACGCGTCACCTCGCCCAGCACCGATATGGTCATGTTGGCGAAACGGACGTTGACGTTGGGGTCGGCGATCAATCCTCCTTCGATGATCTTGTTGGCAATGACTTGCGACAACTCCGCGCGGGTCATGCCCTTGCACTTGATCTTGCCTATGATGGGAAGATTGAGCACTCCGTTTTCATCGACGGTGAGCACTTGCAGATTGTTGCTGTTGATGTTGCCCGACGTGGGTATGCCCGACAGTGCGTTGTAGCTTGTCGACGAGTTGAACGGAACGGCCAGTTCGGGGTTCTTGCTGTTGACGATGATGGTCAGCTGGTCGAGCGGCTTGATCTTGATCTGATAGTCTTCGGGAATATTCACTTCGGCCCCGTCTTTCACGTCTTGCAGATACAGCACGCGCTTATGTGCGTTGCACGAGCACAGCAAAAGAGCGATACCTATGACAAGTAGTCTAAAATCTTTCATGTGGCGATATCTGAATTTGTTAAGTCTCTGTCAAAACATATTCATAGTGGCTGCAAAGATAGATGTTATTTGTCAAAAATACAACACATGAAATAAAAAACTCGGACAATGCGATATTACCGGCGCATCGTGCCGCTTCCATGCCGCGATCAGTTGTTGTCGAGCCACTCCAAGAAATCGGAAGTGCGGCTGCGGCTCACCATGACCTCGTCGTCGGTCTTGGGTTTGAGTTGCAGTTTGAGCCGCGTGCCCAAATGACGCGATATGTTCTCTATGGAGTTGATCGATACGATGTAGCTGCGCGATATGCGGAAGAAGATCCTGGGGTCGAGCATCTCCTGCACCGAGTCGAGCGAGTAGTCCAGCAGACGGCGCGATCCGCTCTTGGTCACCGAATAGGTGTTCTTGTCCTCCGAGTAGCAGTAGGCGATCTCTTCGACGGGTATGATGACGATCTTTTCGCCTACCCTTACGATGAATCTCTTTTTGTAGCCTTTGCCGCTGCTCTGCGATGCCTGCGAGAAGTAGTTTATCAAGGTCTCTATACCGGCAGGATTTTTCGCCTCGATCGATTTGCGGCAGCGTTCCAGCGCACGTCTCAGCTCCTCTTCGTCGATGGGTTTGAGCAGATAGTCGACGCTGTTGACCTTGAATGCGTTGATGGCGTAGTTGTCGTATGCCGTGGTGATTATGACATTGGCATCGATTGTCGTGCGCTCGAATATGTCGAAGCATACGCCGTCGGACAGCTCCACGTCCATGAATATGACGTCGGCTCCGCCGGGGTTGTCGTCGAGCCATTTGACGGCCGATTTGACCGAGGTGAGCGTGCCGACGATGTGGCAGTCGTCGGCGCATTTGTCCAACAGCTTTTTTAGCGTGATCTGGGCGGGGATCTCGTCCTCTATGATAAGTGTCCTGAGCATTATACTAACGGTAGTTTTACGATAAATTCACTCTCTGTCTTCTCTATTATTATGTTGTTGCGGGTTATGTCGAGATATTGCTGGCGTATATTGGCCAATCCCAGACGGGTGGACTGCTGGCTGGCCGTGCGCGGCTGCAAGTTGTTGCGAACCACAATGTGACGCTCTTGCGAAAAGATCTCGACATGCAGCGGCTCCTCGGCACATACGATGTTGTGTTTGGTGGCGTTCTCTATGAGCAGCTGCAACGAGCACGGCACTATATACATATTGTATAGCGAGGGATCGACGCGCTTCTCTATGGTCAGCCCGTCGACGAACCTCTCTTTCAGAAGATCGGCGTACATGTCGGCGAAATCGATCTCCTCTTTGAGCTTTACCAACGGCTTCTGGTCGTTGCTGAGCATGTAGCGGTAGATGTTGGCCAGTTTGCGTATGAACCCGCTGGCGCGCTGGTTGTATCCCTCCTGCACCAGATAGTCGAGTATGTTGAGCGAGTTGAACAGAAAATGCGGATTGATCTGCTGTTTGAGCCGGTTGTACTGATACAGTGCCTTGTGCTTCTGTTCGCGCTCGGTGCGCAGCTCGCGTTTGGAGGCGACCACGTGCTGCACTAAATACGAGAGCGTGTATATGATTATATGTATGAGGAAGGCGACGGAGAAGATGCGGGCGAACTGCGTGGGGTCGTGTTCGATGCCTGTCATCTGCGGTATGTCGTAATATACGGCGATGGAGGTCAGCACGGGAATGACGATTATCGTCGAAACGAGCAGTATGCCCTTTCGGCGATGACGTGCAAGGTGCGACTTGCCGGTGAACCATGCATACGATTTCACGCTCAGCAGTATGTTGCCGCAGCATAGGATCAGCAGTGCCGCCACATTACCGAATATGTGCTGTACGGTTTCGAGCATCATCTTGTCGGTGAAGAAATGCGTGCGGAACATTATGACGTATATCACTCTGAGCAGCAGTATCGACAGCGCGATGATCAATATGTTGGGTATCGACGGCCGCCATGCCACCTTGTAGTTCTTGAAGCGGCTGCCGTTGCGTGTCAGGGCGTATGTGCCCCAGCCGATGAGCATCGTGATGATGAATGTCGATATTGCCGGCGACAATATCTCGTTGCCCACTACGGCATCTATCGGCTTCCACAGCAGCTCACCTATGACGAATCCGAGCAGCGTGGCCACTAACGTGATGACGGCTATGATCTCCATGCGCACGTTCTGCCGCATAGCCACCACTATTACCATGGTTATGGTCAGCACCGTCAGCGGCACGTCGTCGTAGTAGTCCATCACGCGGCTTATGATGGCCACTGCGGCGTGCAATAGGGCAAATATCAATATTATGCTCTTGCTGCCCATGTCGGATTTGGGGTGCTCGTTATGCGAAGAAAGAATCATATACAAAGATAATCATTATTTTGCCAATTTGCAAATCGGCTTTTCAGCCATGCCGTTCGTAGTTCGCGTTTCCCGTTCGGTATCGAATTTCGTCAACTCGTCCAATTTATACGGCTGTTGGGTTTGTTAAATTTGTTTATTCGGTCGATTATATTAAAATTTGTATTGCTATAACCGATGAATTATTAAAAATATTAATAAACCTAAATGAAAAAACCTGACTTGTCGTTTATGCAGATGTGGAATCTGAGCTTCGGATTTTTCGGCGTTCAGATTGCCTACGCTTTGCAAAGTGCCAACATCAGCCGTATATTCGCCACGCTCGGTGCCGATCCTCACGATCTGAGTTATTTCTGGATTTTGCCGCCTCTGATGGGTATGCTCGTGCAGCCGCTCGTGGGCATGTGGAGCGATAAGACGTGGTGCAAGTGGGGACGCCGCAAGCCCTATCTCTATGTGGGCGCACTCATTGCCGTGGCCGTGATGGTGTTCCTGCCCAACTCCGGAAGTCTCGGTCTTACGGTCAAGGCGGCCATGTCGTTCGGACTGGTGATGCTCATGCTTCTGGACACCTCGATCAACATGGCCATGCAGCCCTTCAAGATGATGGTGGGCGATATGGTCAACGAACAGCAGAAAGCCAAGGCCTACTCCATACAGAGTCTGCTGTGCAATGCCGGTTCGTTGGTGGGCTATCTCTTCCCCTATTTCTTCACATGGGTCGGTATCAAGAACGTAGCACCCGAGGGTATGATCCCCGATTCGGTGATCTATTCATTTTATATAGGTGCGGCCATACTTATCCTCTGCGTATTCTACACCGGTTTCAAGGTGCGTGAGATGCCTCCCGAGGAGTATGCCCGCTTCCACAACATCAAGCCAGAAGAGAATGTAGAGAAGCGCAACCTCGTGCAGCTGATTCTGCACGCGCCTAAGATCTTCTGGCAGATCGGTCTGGTACAGTTCTTCTCGTGGTTCGCATTCATGTATATGTGGACCTATACCAACGGCGGAATTGCCGCAACCGTGTGGGATACGGTCGATGTCAAGTCCGATGCCTATCAGGCGGCGGGCAACTGGGTCGGCGTGCTGTTCGCCGTGCAGGCTGTCGGTTCGATCCTGTGGGCTGTGGTGCTGCCCATGTTCCGCAACACCAAGAGAGCCTATGCCATGAGTCTGGTGATCGGCGGCATCGGTTTCATTTCGACCTATTTCATGCACACGCCTTTCCTGCTCTTCGTCTCGTTCCTGCTGATCGGCTGCGGCTGGGCGGCGATGCTGTCCATGCCCTTCGCGCTGCTGACCAATGCGCTGTCGGGCGATTCGATGGGCACCTATCTCGGACTGTTCAACTGTACTATCTGCCTGCCTCAGATCGTGGCATCGGCAGTCGGCGGTTTGGTGCTCCGGTTGTTCGGCGGCGAGCAGATCATGATGCTGGTGCTGGCCGGTGTGTCGCTGCTTCTGGCTTCGGCAGCCGTCTACTTCATCAAGGTCAGGTCTGCTGAGACCCGACAATAACGAAGAATATTCAGAATACTGATATATTAACCTAATTTTATTAACTAACACAAAAAACACTATGAGAAAATTCTTGACTATGTGTTTGGGACTTGCGCTGTTAGCAGTTGCGACCCCCCCCCAAGTATTTGGCCAGCAGGGCAAATACGAGGTTAAAGGTGTGGTAGTTGATGCTACCGGAACGCCTGTTATAGGTGCGTCTGTTTTCGAACAGGACTCGACCAACGGCGTGACGACCGACATCAACGGTCAGTACCAATTAAACGTGAAGAGCCCCGATGCCATCGTCGTCGTCAGCTTCATCGGCTACAAGCCGCAGCAGTTGCTGGCTTCGTCGAGCGCGCTTCAGCGTGTGGTCCTCGAAGAGGATAACACCGTTTTGGAGGACGTGGTTGTAATCGGTTACGGTGTCGTTAAGAAGAACGACCTGACGGGTTCTGTATCGACCGTCAAGGCCGATCAGACCAACAAGGGTCTGGCCGCATCGCCGACCGATCTGTTGCGCGGCAAGAGCGCGGGTGTGGTAATCACCTCGGGCGACGGTGCCCCCGGTTCGGCTGCTACTATCCGTATCCGCGGCGGTTCGTCTTTGAAGGCAACCAACGACCCGCTGGTGGTAATCGACGGTCTGCCCGTTTCGAACGACGGTATATCGGGCGTAGCCAATGCACTGGCTTCGGTCAACCCGAGCGATATCGAGTCGTTCACGGTGTTGAAGGACGCTTCGGCCACCGCCATCTACGGTTCGCGTGCATCTAACGGTGTGATCATCATCACCACCAAGAAGGGTTCGCGCTACGACTCGGCCATTCCCAACGTATCTATCGACTTCACCGCATCGTTGAGCGACAACTCGAAGTATGTCGACGTTATGACCGGTGACCAGATGCGCGAGGCCATGGCATGGTATATGGGCGGTACCGACAACGACGCATATCGCGCTCTGGGTACGGCCAATACCAACTGGCAGAAGGAGATCTATCAGCTTGCACAGTCATACGAGGGCAACATCGGCCTGTCGGGCAACATCAAGATGGGCGAGAAGAACAATCTTCCCTATCGTGTGGCTTTCGGCTACCTCAATCAGGACGGTACGCTGAAGACCGGCAACATGACCCGTGAGACGCTGTCGATCAACCTCAGCCCCTCGCTTCTGGACAATCACCTCACGATCAACCTCAATGCCAAGGGCATGAACATGGATACCCGCTTCGCCAATACCGATGCAGTGGGTCAGGCCATTCAGTTCGACCCCACCAAGCCGGTTTACGATCCGGAGGGTCTGAACGGCTATTCATGGTGGAACTACGGCAAGACCGACCCCTCGGGCAAGCCTCTCTACACTATCGACAACTACAACAGCATGGCCAACATGAACCCCGTGGCTCTGCTCAACGACAAGAACGACATCTCGAACGCCAAGCGTTTCATCGGCAATGCTCAGATCGACTATAAGATCCACGGTTTGGAGGATCTGCGTCTGAACTTGAACCTCGGTCTGGATATCTCGAAGTCTAACGGTACGGTCGACGTTGCCCCTGGCACCGAGCAGTCTTTGGACAATACCATGCAGTCGGGTTCGGGTTATCACACCAACTACTCGCAGCTCAAGCGCGACCAGACTTTGGAGTTCTATGCCGATTACAGCAAGACGCTGGGTGCGCACTCGTTCAGCATCATGGCCGGTTATTCATGGCAGCACTTCTACACCTCGTCGTTCAACGAGCAGTTCAAGGCCGACGGAACCCTGCCTACCGCGGCCGGTTACTATCTGTCGGAGCCTCGCACCTCGAAGACCGAGTATTTCCTCGTTTCGTTCTTCGGCCGTGTCAACTACTCTTACGACAACCGCTATATGATCACCGCCACGCTGCGTAACGACGGTACTTCACGCTTCCCCAACAACAAGTGGGGTCTGTTCCCGTCGGTGGCTTTGGGCTGGAATATCCGCAATGAGGCCTTCCTGCGCGACAGCGACGTTCTGTCGGCTTTGAAGCTGCGTCTGAGCTGGGGTCAGACCGGTCAGCAGGATCTCAATGCCGGTAACTATCCGTCATTGGCTACCTATGTTTACAACCAGCTGGGAAGCTACTATCCCTTCGGTACGGGTTCTATCGCTCCCATCACGCCTGCCGGCTACAATGCCGATCTGAAGTGGGAGACCACCACTACCTACAACGTTGGTGTCGACTACGGATTCCTCGATGGCCGCATCTACGGTAGCGTCGATTTCTACTATCGCAAGACCGAGGATCTTTTGAACTGGACTCCCGTGGCAGCAGGTGCCAACCTCACCAACTTCCTCAATGCCAACATCGGTGACTTGAAGAATATCGGTGTTGAGTTCGATATCAACGCCGTTGCCATTCAGACCAAGGACTGGTACTGGAACATCGGTTTGAACGCCGCATGGAACCGCAACGAGATTACGCGTCTTACCACCGACGACGAGCGTGAGGACTACTACGGTGTCGATACGGGCGGTATCTCGGGTGCCGTAGGTAACACCTGCCAGGTACACCAGACCGGCCAGCCTACCAACTCGTTCTACGTATATCAGCAGGTTTACGACGAGAACGGCCGTCCGATGGAGGGCATGTACGTCGATCGCAACGGCGACGGCAAGGTCGATTCGAAGGATAAGTACTGCTACAAGAAGGCTGCTCCCGACGTGACCATCGGTTTCAACACCCAGCTGTCGTGGAAGGCTCTTACGCTGGCCGTATCGGCTCACGCCAACATCGGCAACTACGTGTACGACAACATCTCGTCGAACGGCGAGCTGCTGAGCGACCTCTGGACCAACAACTTCGTCAACAACCGCGTTACGTCGGCCGTGGATACTAACTTCCGCAACGGTGCTCAGTATCTGTCTGACTACTACGTGCGCAACGCATCGTTCCTCAAACTGGACAACATTACGCTCAGCTACCGCTTCGATCTGGGCAAACCCGCAGGCCGTCAGATGAGCCTCAGCGTATTCGGTACGGTACAGAACGTATGTACGATCACGGGCTACAAGGGCATCGACCCCGAAATCTACTCGGGTATCGACAACAACCTCTACCCCCGTCCCCGTACCTATATTCTCGGTGTGAAGTTCAATTTCTAACCTTTAAACCGCATTGAAATTATGAAAAGATATAAAGTTTTATTGATGACTTTCGCTGCGGCATGTACGCTGGGCGCAAGTTCATGCGTGAACGATCTGGACGTTACGCCGATCGATCCCAATATTCAGCTGCCTGCCGAGGTGCTCAACTCTCAGGAGGCATACGAGCGGCTGCTTGCCAAGTGCTATGCAGGCCTCGCATGCTCTAAGGCTGACGGCCCTCATGGCAGCCAGGACGATATTTCCGGTGTAGATGCCGGTTTCGGACAGTATATGCGTGCATTGTGGAACATGCAGTGTCTGACTACCGACGAGGCTACCTGCTGCTGGAACGATACGGGTCTGCCCGACATGCACAACCTGTGCTGGACGACCTCTAACCAGTTCATCGTATCGATGTACTATCGTATATTCTATCAGGTGGGTCTGTGCAACGAGTTTATCCGCCAGGCCAACGCCAATGTGGCCGGTCTGAGCGATGCCGACTTCCCCAAGAAGGCTGAGTTCATCGCCGAGGCCCGTGCACTGCGTGCGCTGAGCTACTATCACGCCATCGACATGTTCGGTAACGTGCCTTTCTCGACCGAGGCCAACTCGGTAGGCTCTGACGGTCCCTCGCAGATCTCTCGCGCCGACCTCTATAATTGGTTGGTCAACGAGTGCACCGAGTTGCTGGCAGCCAATTCTGCTCTGGCCGCCCCCGGTCAGAATGTCTACGGCCGCTGCGACAAGGCTTTCGTGCAGATGATCCTTGCCAAGCTCTATCTCAATGCCGAGGTTTGGGTAGGCCAGAACAAGTATGCCGAGTGCGCCGAGGTGTGCCGCCAGCTGAGAAGCGAATATCCGAAGCTGCACGACAACTATGCCGAGCTCTTCATGGCCGACAACCACCTCTGGACCAAGAACCAGACCTACAATGGCGACGAGATCATCTTCGCTGTGCCTCAGGACGGTATCGAGACCCAGTCTTACGGTGCTACCACCTTCCTCGTCTTCGCCGCTGTCGGCGGCAGCATGGACGCAGCTTCGTTCGGCATCTCGTCGGGCTGGGGCGGTCTGTCGATGACCAAGGACTTCACCTCGAAGTTCGATGCCGACAACGACTCGCGCGCCATGTTCTACACGGCCTACGGCGCAGGTATCGACGATTATCTCGTGTTCGATGCCTCGGAGGGTGAGAGCGGCTACAAGTCGATGAAATACTCTAACGTCAACCACGACGGCAGTGCCGCCAAGGCCAACGGTTTCGTCGATACCGACGTTCCGGTATTCCGTGCAGCCGATGCCTACCTGATGCTTGCCGAGTGCGCCAAGCGCGGCGGTGCCACCGAGGAGGAGGGTCGTGCTGCCTTGAACGATGTCCGCAAGCGTGCCGGTCTGACCGAAGTTGATTCATACTCATTGCAGGACGTTTTGGACGAGCGCGCCCGCGAGCTCTACTGGGAGTTCACGCGTCGTCAGGATCTGATCCGCTTCGGACAGTTCACTACCGGCGACTATCTGTGGGAGTGGAAAGGCGGTGTGAGAAACGGACAGGCTGTCAAGTCTCACATGAACCTCATGCCTCTGCCGCCTGCCGACATCAATGCCAACGGCAATCTGTCGCAGAACGAGGGTTATTAATGTTGTAGTGTATAACACGTAAAACTGAATTGTAAAATGAGAAAATTATTTAATATAGCGATTCTGGCTCTTGCCGGTGCGACCCTCGCGTCGTGCGAACAGGAGCATATCGACGCTCAGTATCTCCCCGAGAATGTCGTCGCTCCTGTGCTGGGTAACATCGCAGGCGGCGAGCTGACCGATGGCGGAGCAGCTGTTACAGCCGATTACACGATGACCGAATACGGTGTCAAGACTGCCGTTTCGTACACTCTCTTCGTCGATTTGGAGGGCAACGACTTCGCTGCACAGCAGAAGGTCGCAGCCACGATTGCCGACGGCAAGATCACCGTTGCGGCCAAGGATATGAACACCGCCCTCATCAATGCCGGCGGTGAGAAGGAGGCTGCCGTGGCAGCCGAGTTCAAACTCGTATCTTACATGTGCAACGACAAGGGTGCGGCCAACGAATCGACCAAGGCCGAGTCTAACGTGGTGAAGGCAACGTTTACCACCTACAACACCGAGATCCGTCCCGTCGACAAGTTCGCCCACGTGTGGATCATCGGCGACTACTGCGGTTGGAGCCACGATGCTTCGCAGTATCTCTACGACTACAAGAGCACGAATACCAAGTTCTCTGGCGTAATCGATTTCGGTGAGAAGGCTGCCAACGGCTTCAAGCTGACCGGTATCGCCGGTTGGGACGACTCTTGCAACTGGGGTACCGACAGTGGTGCGGCAGCTCCCGAGGCCGAGGCAAACGAGGTGACTCTCATCTCGTCGGGCGGCAGCGGTAACATCGGCTGCTACGCAAAGCGTTTCTACTTCTTCACCTTCGACAAGTCGTCGCTGAAGCTCTCGAAGGCATGGGCTGCCGATCAGATCGGTATCATCGGTCTGAACGGTGACTGGAATAACGATATCGTCATGAACTACAATGCTACATGGACCCGTTTCTGGGCAGATATCGATGTTCCCGCCGCAACCGAGATGAAGTTCCGCGCCGATGCCGGCTGGGATCTCAATTGGGGTGTAGGCTGCGCCAAGGGCGGTGATAACATTCCCGTAGCTGCCGGTAAATACCGCGTATATCTCGATCTGGGTCAGGAGACCATAGAGTTAGTCGAGAAGATGTACGGACAGGACGAGCCTATGTAGTTCGATCCGATGCGCCCGATAGGTCGCTAAGACCGAAAGGACGCAGGGTCTGATCATCTGAGACCCTAATATTTGGCCGGAGGGTTTTGACCGACCCTCCGGCTCCTAAGAGAAGACCGTTGCACCCAATGTCAAGTGCGGCGGTTTTCGATGAAAAAGCAATCATTAAAACTTAAATTGTAAGATATTACCTATGAAACGTTTTTTCTCTTGTGTCGTTGTGCTGTTGTCGGCGGCCGTGCTGGCTGTCGGCTGCGGAGGCGATGATACCTCGGGCGACCCGGTGGCGGTTACGCTGTCGACTTCGCCGCAATCGTTGGAGTTCACCGCCGAGAGTTACTCTCAGACTATCGCCGTCAGCTCTAACGCCGCCAAATGGATCGTCACGGTGGACGATGCGTGGTGTCAGACCAACATCACCACCGGTTCGGGCGACCGCAGCGTCTCGGTTACGGTCTCGGCCAATCCGGGCGATACCACGCGCAGCACCACCTTGCGGCTGCATGCCGAGGGTGCCGCCGATGTCACTGTTCCCATCAGCCAGACGGCTGAAACGGCTACGGGCATCGAGGTCGAACCCGACGAGTGGGACGGCGTGAAGCGAGCCGACATAACCTACCAGCTGCTGATCTATTCGTTCGCCGACTCCGACGGCGACGGTATGGGCGACTTCCGGGGCATCATCTCCAAACTGGATTATCTCGATGAGCTGGGCGTCTCGGCCATCTGGCTCTCTCCGGCGCACCCCGCGTCGTCGTATCACGGTTACGATGTTACCGACTATTATGCCCTTAATCCACGTTATGGCACCGAGGAGGATTTCAAGGCTCTGATCGACGCTGCGCACGAGCACGGCATAAAGATCTATATGGACTATGTCATCAACCACACGGGCAAAGACCACCCGTGGTTCTTGCAGGCCGTGGCCGACGAGACGAGTCCATATCGCGATTACTTCATCTTGTCGCACGACCCCAAGGCCGACATAGCTGCCGGACGCATACCGATGATCGCCACCGAGGGTGCTGCCGGCTACGATTCGGGACAATGGTTCTCGGCTGTCACGCAGTCGTCGACCGAGCCGCAGAAGGTGAAATTCACGCTCGAATGGTCGTCGTCGCCCAAGCTGACGGTGGAGCGGGTCGACGCTATAGAGAACAGCGGCACGGCCGACAGCGGCAAATATCTCTATTTCGGCGACCCGGCCGAGTGCGTGGAGTTCTACACTCAGAGCGACAACACCTACACGCTCTCGTTGGAGATCTACTCTCCGTGGGGCTGCCTTGTCCGCACCTCGAACACCTCGTGGAACAACGGTACGAAGTATGGAGCCAAGAGCGGCAGCAATACCATGGAGTGGGGTGTGCCGTTGACATTGATTTCGAATTCGAACACCGATCCGGCCGACATACTGCTGCCGGGCATGGAGTCGATCATGTATCACTCTCATTTCTGGACGGGTTATATGGCCGATCTCAACTACGGAGCCGCGGCCGACTGCGAGAACTCGGCCGCTTTCAAGGCTGTCTGCCGCTCGGCCGAGAAGTGGATCGACATGGGTATCGACGGCCTGCGTCTCGATGCCGCCAAGCATGTCTATCACAACGCTTCGTCGGACGAGAACCCTATCTTCTGGAATAAGTTCTACACCACGCTCAACGACTATTTCCACCGCACCCATACCGACGACATCTACATGGTGGGCGAGGTCTATTCCGACTACAACGAGGTGGCACCTTACTACTACGGCCTGCCGTCGCTGTTCGAGTTCGCCTACTGGTACCGTTTGGAGTGGGCGTTGAACAACTCTACTGGCTGCAACATCGCCCGCGACCTGCTGTCGTATCGTGAGCTGTATGGCTCGGTGCGCGAGGATTTCATCGAGGCCACCAAACTCACCAACCACGACGAGAACCGTGCAATGTCGCTTCTGGGCAACTCTATAAACAAGGCTAAGCTGGCCGGTGCCGTGCTGCTCACCTCGTGCGGCTCGCCCTATATCTACTATGGCGAGGAGTTGGGATACGTAGGCCGCAAGGACAACGGCGACGAGTATGTGCGCCAGCCCATGAAGTGGGGCGACGGCTCGACCACCACGTTCATGGACAAGATCTACACGGGCATGAACAACGTCAAGGACGTACCCTCGCAGAGCGACGATGAAACATCTATTCTCAACGTCTATCGCACGTTTGCGCAACTGCGCAACACCTATCCGGCTTTGGCCGATGGCGAGATGACGCAGCACGCGGTATATAATGCCGATAACATGCAGTACAAGCAGATCGCAGCGTGGTATCGCCAGAAGGAGGGCCAGCGCATGCTCGTCATTCACAACTTCTCGTCTACGTCCACGACCGTTGCCGTCGACGATGAGATCGACCGTGCCGTGGCCGTGCTGAACAGCGTTTCGGCCAACTACGGTCAGACCACTGCGGTGCGTCTGGGCGGCTACTCGTCGGTTGTATTCCTGTTGAAGTAATCACGCATAATCCGGTTATGACCATGAAACGCTATATCGCTATTCTCCTGTCGGGCATGTCGCTGCTGGCGGCATGCTCGGGCGGCGACGATACGCCGCCGACACCGACCCCCGTGCCGCCGGCACCCGATCCGCAGCCATTCGATTACCCCTTTTATAAGGGAACGACCATGTCGTTTGCCAACTATATGCAGGATATAGGCTTAGTCTATCGCGAGAACGGCGTGCCGACCGATCCTTACGAGTCGGTCAAGCGTCACGGTGCCAACGTCGTGCGCCTGCAACTCGACATGGTGCCTTTCGACACCTACGACGGCTGCACGATCGACTGGCAGAGCTACGACCGCGTCGTGGCCGATGCCAAATGTGCCAAGGCACAGGGATTGGATATAGTGCTGACGCTCAAACCCGACTGCGACCGCTTCTCGACCGCCTCCACCGTGCACAACCTCCTGCCCGAGGCGTGGCGCGGCAAGAGCGATGCGGAGATCGGCAATGCCCTTTACGATTGGGTGAGCGAGTCGCTGCGCACTTTGGCCGAGGAGGGTATCCTGCCCGTCATCGTGGCCGTGGGCAACGAGGTGAATATCAACTTCCTATCGCCCGACGGCAGCTTCAATGCCGCGCGAACGGCCGCCCTGCTCCGGCGCGGACATCAGGCCGTGCGCGACTATGCCGAAAAGTATAATCCCAAGGTGCTCAGTGCCGTGCATGTGGCCGATCCCTCGAAGAGCGATTCGTTTATCGCCGCACTCAAAGCGGCCGGCACAACCGACTACGACATCGTGGCCATGTCGTACTATCCCGGCTCTGACATAGGCCATTCGATGGGCACCTACTCGTCGTTCCGCTCGCTGGCCGCATACTACGACCGTGCATACGGCAAACGCATCATGGTGTTGGAGACGGCCTATTCGTTCACGACAGGCTCGAAGAACGGCACCTACATGGGCGATTGGTGTACCAATGCCTACAACTATCCCGACTGGAACGATGCCGCCAATGCCGTGAACTACACGCCCGCCAAGCAGCGCGAGTGGCTGCGCGCATTGGCCGAGGATATCAAGGCCGGCGGCGGCGTGGGACTCGTCACATGGGGTACGGAGTCGCTGCCCGACGAGATGACAGGCCTGGCCGAGGGTCACGGCAAGGGGCTTTACACCTATCCTGCGGCATGGGCCTACGGCTCGACGTGGGAGAACAACTCCTATTGGGACTTCACCGACGGCAACAATCTGCACGAGGGCATCGACTGGCTGCTCGACGTGGCGGAGTAGGGTAGCGCGATGCCTACTCTATACCGGAGCACCAAAACAGTGTATTTAAAATAAACTTATAAACTACATAAACCTTTGATTCTCTTATGAAGAAGATAACTTTGCTTGCAGCCGTGGCTGCAATGCTCGTCGGCTGCGGCTCGCAGTCCGACAAGGCCGCAGATGAGCCGGCATTCGACAAGTACAATTCGGTGGTTTACGAGCTGAACGTGCGTCAGGCCACACCCGAGGGCACTTTCGCCGCTGCCGAAGAGTATCTGCCCGTGTTGAAGGATATGGGCGTGGATATCGTGTGGCTGATGCCTATACACCCGATCGGCGTCGACGGCCGCAAGGGCACTCTCGGCTCTTACTATTCGATCTCCGACTACGAGGCCGTCAACCCCGAGTTTGGCGATCTGGCAGCGTTCGACAGCTTCGTGACGCGTGCTCACGAACTCGGTTTGAAGGTCATCATCGACTGGGTGGCCAACCACACCTCGCGCGATGCGAAGTGGTGGCGCGAGGGACATGCCGACTGGTATGTGCTCGACGAGCAGACCGGACTGCCTATCGTGCAGTACGACTGGACCGATATCGCCAAGCTCAACTACGACAATGCCGACATGCGCGAGGCCATGACCTCGGCCATGCTCTTCTGGATCGGCCGCGGTGTCGACGGTTTCCGCTGCGACGTGGCATACGAGGTGCCCATCGACTTCTGGCAGCAGGCTTTCGCACGCATAAAGGAGGTCAACTCCGATGTATATCTGCTGGCCGAGGGCGAAAAGACATTCCTGCATGACGATGCCTTCGATGCCTCTTACACATGGGAGCTGCATCATCTGATGAACGACATAGCGCAGGGCAAAAAGGGCGTCGCCGATCTTAAAGCCTACATCGCAGCCGATGCCGTTGCCTATCCCGCTCCGGCCATGCGTCTGATGTTTACCTCCAACCACGACGAGAACTCGTGGAGCGGCTCGGAGTTCGAGCGTATGCACGATGCCGCTTCGGCCTTCGCCGCACTTACGTTCGTCCTGCCGCAGGGACAGCCGCTGATCTATACCGGTCAGGAGATCGGCATGGACCACCGTTTGGAGTTCTTCGAGAAGGATACCGTCGATGGTCTGCTCGACACCTCGCGCGGAGAGCAGTGGCGCAAGCTCTACACCGATCTTTGCCGCATGCGCCACGGCAACCGTGCGTTGGCCGCAGGCAGCGATATCGCACCGATAGAGTATGTGGCGGGCACACCCGACGAGGTGCTGGCATTCACGCGCACGGCTGACGACAATACCGTGTTGTGCCTGTTCAACCTCTCTGCCGACTCGCAGACAGTGACCTTTACCGAGGCTGTGGCGGGCGATTACACCTCGTTCGACGGTACTGCGCAGAGCGTAGCTGCCGGTGCGGAGCGCGAGTTGCAGCCGTGGGAGTGGATCATTTTGACCATATAAATACCGTCGATTCGTCTGCCGGCAGGTTGCCGCTTCGAATTAAAATCTTATCTTTGCATCGTTTTTTATAAAAGCGAAAAGTTATGATACACCCTCAATGGAGCTATTCGGCTGTGTTGTATGAGATGAACGTCCGTCAGTTGACGGCCGAAGGGACTTTGCGTGCCGCTATGGGGCGTTTGGAGTTCCTGCGTGAATTGGGAGTAGATGTCGTGTGGCTTATGCCGATCTATCCGATAGGCATGGAGGGGCGCAAGGGCACGCTCGGTTCGTTCTATTCGGTAGCCGACTACGAGGCTGTCAATCCCGAATTTGGCGATATGGCCGATTTCGATGCCTTTGTCGAGCATGCGCACGCTCTGGGCATGAAGGTCATTCTCGACTGGGTGGCCAACCACACTGCGCGTGATGCACGATGGATCACCGAGAAGCCCGCCGACTGGTACGAACGCGACGAGAACGGCTCGCCGCGCGTGCCGTGGGACTGGACCGATACGGCCAAACTCAACTTCGGCAACCGCGAGGTGTGGCGCGCACAGATCGATGCCATGCGTTTCTGGGTCGAGCGTCATGCCGTCGACGGCTTCCGCTGCGATATGGCCATGCTTGTGCCCATAGAGTTCTGGCAGGAGGTATCGGCCGAGCTGCATGCCGTGCGTTCCGATATTTTTCTGCTGGCCGAAGCCGAGGAGGACAACCTCTTCGATCGAGCTTTCGATGCCAGCTACCAGTGGGGCATACACCATCTGATGTGCGACGTGGCCAAGGGCACGCGCCGTGTGTGGGACCTGCGCAATGCGCTATATGCCGATCTGGCACGTTATCCGGCCGAGGCCATGCGCATGAGCTTTACGTCGAACCACGACGAAAACTCGTGGAGCGGGTCGGAGTTCGAACGCTTCGGCGACGCATTGGAGGTGATGACGGCATTCACGTTCCTGATGCCCAAGACCATACCTCTGATCTACACAGGTCAGGAGGTCGGTTACGACCACTCGTTCTCCTTCTTCGAGCACGATCCCATAACCGATTACACCCCCTCGCGCCAGACCGAGGTCTACCGTCGGCTGAGCCTGCTCAAACACTCGGAAGCGGCATTGGCCGCAGGCGAGCGCGGCGGCGATATGGTGGAGATCGACAACAATGCCAAGGACTGCATGATGACATTCGTGCGCGAAAAGGGGCGCAGCCGCGTCGTGGCCATACTCAACCTCTCGCCATGGACGATCCATGCCGATTTCTCGACGGGCGGCTACGCCGGCGAATACCGCGATGCTATGACCTGCGAGAAGATCGTGCTGCCCGAGCACTTCGAGCGCGACATACTGCCGTGGCACTATCAAATATTGGTAAAACCTTAACACAGCCTCTGCTCGCTTCGGCGGCACTCGCTGCTGCCGGGGTATATTATGGCATTTTCAACCTGCCGAAACTTATAAAAACCAATCTAACCTTATATGAAACGTATAATATCTATCCTTCTGGCCGCCATGCTGCTGCTGCCCGCAGCGGCTTATGCGCGCAAGGCCTCGTCGCCAGTGCGACGCGTCGAACCGCTGTCGTGGTGGGTCGGCATGCAGACCCCTCTGCAACTCATGATACAGGGCGACGATGTGGCCTCTTACGATGTTGTCATACTCCCCGAGGGACAGGGTGTCGCCGTTACGGGCATTCACAAGGCCGATAATGCCGGTTACCTCTTCGTCGATGTGGCCATAGCCGACGATGCCGTGCCCGGCGACTACACGATCCGCCTCTTGTCGGGCAAACGCCATTTCGATACTCCCTATCGTATCGATGCGCGCCGCGAGGGCTCGGCCGCTCGTAAGAGTTTCACCACTGCCGATATGGTCTATCTGATCATGCCCGATCGTTTCGCCAATGGCGATCCGTCGAACGACTCTACCGACCAAACGGTCGAGAAGGCCGACCGCTCGTCTTTGGGCGGCCGTCACGGCGGCGACCTGCAAGGCATCATCGACCACCTCGACTATATCGCCGATCTGGGTGCCACGGCCGTGTGGTGCACTCCGCTGTTGGAGGACAACGAGCCGCAAGGCTCCTATCACGGCTACGCATGCAGCGACTACTACCATATCGATTCGCGCTACGGCACCAACGATCTGTTCCGCCGCTATGTCGACGAGTGCCACGCTCGCGACTTGAAGGTGATCATGGACATCGTGCCCAACCATAGCGCAACGTCGCACTGGTGGTACGGCAACGAGCCTTTCGAGGATTGGATACATCGCTTCCCCGAGTACACGCAGTCCAACTGGACATTCTCGACCAACATGGATCCCAACGCCTCGCGTGCCGACCTCTATCAGATGGAGAGCGGCTGGTTCGACCGCTCGATGGCCGACATGAACCTCGACAACCCCTATCTGCTGCAATACTTCAAGCAGTGGGGTATATGGTGGATCGAGGCCATGAACCTCGACGGATTCCGCGTCGATACCTATCCCTACAACGAGAAGATGCCCATGAGCGAGTGGTGTGCGGCCATACGTCGCGAATATCCCGATTTCAACATCGTGGGCGAGGTGTGGACTGCTTCAATACCCCAGTTAGCCTACTGGCAGGGCGACAACGAGAATAAGGACGGTTTCAACTCTCACCTGCCCTCGATCATGGACTTCCCGCTGCGCGACGCCATCTGTGCCGCCTTGCAGGAGTCGGGCGATAATCCGGAGTGGGGTAAGGGCATGACCCGCATCTACGACATCGTCTCGCACGACTTCGTATATCACGATCTCAGCCGCATGATGATCATGGCGGCCAACCACGATACGGAGCGTATAGGCGACGTTGTCGGCGGCGACGTGGCACGAATGAAGATCTCTATGGCTCTGCTGGCGACCATGCGCGGTATGCCTCAGATATTCTCGGGCGACGAGATGATGTTCCGCTCGCTCGACGAGTCGAAGGGACACATTGCCCTGCGCGTCGACTTCCCCGGCGGCTGGCAGGGCGACGAGCTCGACCTCTTCGATGCCTCGCAGCGCACCGGTGCCGCCAAGGAGGTGTTCGACTACACCCGTCATCTGTTCAACTGGCGCAAGACAAAGCCTGTGATACACGACGGCCGCACCCTCCACTTCGTCGACCGCAACAACACATACGCCTATTTCCGTTACGATGCCAATGATACTGTGTTCGTCTTTGTCAACAACACCGATCACGCCGTCACCGTACCCTGGAACCGCTACTCCGAGATCACCTCTCGACTCTCCACTGTCGGCCGCGACGTAGTCACCGGAGAGAGCATCGACATGACTTCGTGCAGTGTTGAGCCTTTGTCGGCACTTATCGTCGAATTTTAATTTTTCGTGAAAAGCGGCATTATACTGCCGCGCACTCAACTGCCCGAACAGGTAGTACGATCAGTACAACCTGTCCGGGCATTTTTCGTTTGCGTGGTATAATACCGCTTTTGACGAAAAATTAGGTTCTGGTTCTTTGGAGGTTTTCCGTGAAAAGGCATCATTTGCTTCCGCGCGCTCGTTCGTCCGAATAGGCAGTACGTCGAGTACAGCCTATCTGCGGATTTTTCACGTGCGGCTTGCTACTAACGCCTTTTGACGAAAAATTGTTTCTTTTCCGTGAAAAAGCGTCATTAGCGTCACCTCAATCATTGGCGCGAATAGGCAGTACGCTCAGTACAACCTATCCGCGCCAATTTCATGTCGGCACCGCTACTAACACCTTTTGACGAAAAATGGGGTAGTGGTGCTTTGCTGACTATTTCCACTTATCGTGTCATTCTGAACGTAACGAAGTGAAGCGAAGAATCCGGTTGTGGACGATGTGCTTGGTCAATATGCCCATTGTCCTGTCATTCTGAGGAGCGGCAAACTGCCGCGACGTGAGAATCTCTGTTTCGGACGACACGTTCCCGCTCGACAGTCGCACTCTCTCCCGCGAGACTCCCACGTCGCCTGCGGCTCCTCGGAGTGACAACAAGGCGTGAGAAAGTGCCTGCAATGAATGCGCAAACGAAAACTGTCCGGACAGATTGTACTACCTGTCCGGACAGTTGAGAGTGCAGCAGTAGAATGCCGCTTCTTACGAAAAACTACTCGTGCATGGCCTTAAACGCCGCGTTATACTTCTCGTACTTGGCCATGATGCCCTCCTCGTCGCGCAGACGGAAGCAGATGTTCTTCAAGTACTCGACAGTACCCTCGTCGTTGGGATTGATCTCGTAGGCCTTCTCCAACCACGGAATGGCACCGGCATAGACGCTGTTGATGGCATTGGCTGCCTCGTTGTATGCCTGGCTCGACATGTTGGTATTCTGGTTGAGCTCGTCGAGCATGGCGTTGCCCTTCTCGATGTAGAAGTAACCGGTGTAGAAGTACGGCTCGAATGCCTCGGGGCGCAGCTCGGCACACTTCTCGAAAGAAGCGATGCACTCGTCGTAGTTCTTTAACTTGAAGAAGACGCGGCCGCGGCCGAACCACAGATCGTAGCTGTCGGGGTCATTGTCCAAAGTGGCATCGATCAGTTCGACCAACTCGGCGGGATCACCCACGCCCTCTTCGGCCGTGTAGAACTGCATCAGACCGTCGAGGATCTTCTCGTTCTTGGGATAGAGCTTGATACCCTCCAACAGAGCGTTCTTGGCCTTGGCGAAATACTCGTCGCGGCCCTTCTCCTTCTGACCGTAGTAGCAGTGGAACAGGTAGTAGTAGATGTTGCCCTCATCGTCCTTGTAACCTGCTGCGATAGCCTCGTTGCAATACTTCTCACCCTCGGTGAAAGCTGCAACCGCAGCATCGCCCTCGCTCAGAGATGCCGTGATGGTCATCAGATAACCGGCAATGTAGAGGTAGCGGGGATCGGCCTGCTGGCTCGGCAGAATCGTCTGTGCGGCATAGGCATCGGCATAGAGCTTGGCAGCCTCGGCATACTTGCCGATATTCATGCTGGTCTCACCGGCCATCAGAAGTGCGTCGGTGAGCGAGCGCAAACCTGCTGCGATCTTAGTCTCCTGCTTGGGATCCAACTCGTAAGCCTTCTTGTAGGCCTCGACGGCAGTCTGATAGAGGTTGTCGCCGATCGACTTGGTCTGCTCCCATGCAACGACCTTGTCGCCCGCAAGATATACCTTCACCCACTCGTAGTTCAGGACGTTGACCTGCTCGCCGTTGAGCTCTCCTGCTTCGGCCGACAGGGGGTTGCCCATGGTCATGCGCACAGCCATCTCGGGTGCCTCGGGGAAGAGGTTTTTCGTAGGCTCGGCATAAGCGTCGAAATAGATCTTACCGCGGTTGATCCACGTTGCGGCTTTGCCGTTCTTCTTGGCATCTGCAATCTCAGCATCGCTCTTGGCCATCTTGTTGCGTGCAGCATCGGCATTGACTTTCTGAGCATTTGCAGCCGGCATGGCGAACAACATCGCCGCCATAGCCATCAATACTAACTTTTTCATAATAATTTTCTTAGGTTGTTAAATATCTTAATCTCTACTCTTCGTTTTGCTGTGCGGCGGCCGTGTCGGCATTCTCGGCATTTTCGGCTGTCGCCTCGATCTCCTCCTCCTCGGTCTTGGGAACGGCCGTTACGGAGGCTATGGCATCGCCGTCGCGCAGGTTGATTATGCGCACGCCCTGCGTGGCACGACCCGCCAGACGTATCTGATCTACCGCCGTGCGGATCGTCAGACCCGAACGGTTGATGATCATCAGGTCGTTGTCGTCGGTTACGGCCTGTATCGATATCAGCTTGCCGGTCTTCTCCGTCACGTTGATCGTCTTGACACCCTTGGCACCGCGATTGGTGATGCGGTATTCGTCGAGATCGGTACGCTTGCCGTAGCCGTTCTCACTGAGTACCAACACATCGCGCTTGGCATCGGGCTCGATGCATATCATGCCGACGACCTGGTCGCCCTCTTCGATCGAGATACCGCGCACACCCATGCTCGTTCTGCCTACGGCGCGCACCGTATTCTCGTTGAAGCGGATAGCCTTGCCCTCGCGCGCCGCGATCATGATCTCGGCATTGCCGCTGGTGAGCTTGGCCTCCAACAACTCGTCGCCCTCACGTATAACGATTGCATTGACACCGTTAGTACGCGGACGCGAATATGCTTCCAGGGCGGTCTTCTTGATCGTGCCGTCCTTGGTGCACATTACGATGTAGTTGTTGTTGATGAACTCCTCGTCGTTAAGGCTCTTGACATTGATATATGCACGCACCTTGTCGTCCGGCTCGATCTGTATGACGTTCTGTATGGCGCGCCCCTTCGACGAACGTGCGCCCTCGGGGATCTGGTAGACCTTCAACCAGTAGCAGCGTCCCTTCTCGGTGAAGAACATCATAGTGTTGTGCATCGAGGCCACGTAGATGTGCTCGATGAAATCCTCGTCGCGCGTGGCACTGCCCTTGGCACCCACGCCTCCGCGATTCTGGGTGCGGTATTCGGCCAGCGACGTGCGCTTGATATAGCCCATGTGCGAGATGGTGATGACCATATCGTCGTCGGCGTAGAAATCCTCGGGATTGAACTCCTCCGACGAGTAGATGATCTCCGAGCGGCGGTCGTCGCCGTACTTCTCCTTCATCTCTATAAGCTCGTCCTTGATGATCTGCATCTGCATGCCTACGTTGGCAAGCACGGCGGTCAGATAATCGATCGTCTTGCGCAGCTCGTCGCGCTCGGCGATAAGCTGGTCGCGCGACAGACCCACCAATGCGCGCAGACGCATCTCGACGATGGCCGCCGACTGCAACTCCGACAGATCGAAGCGTGTCTGCAAAGCCTGCTTGGCCTCCTCGACCGTCTTCGACGAACGAATGATGTTGACCACCTCGTCGATATTGTCCTGCGCGGTGATAAGACCCAGCACGATATGCAGACGCTCTTCGGCCTTTTGCAGATCGAAGCGCGAACGACGCACCACCACGTCGTGGCGATGCTCGATGAAGTGATGGATCAGATCTTTGAGGTTCAACAGCTTGGGACGTCCGTTCACCAGTGCGATGTTGTTCACGGCAAACGACGACTGCAACGGCGTGTTCTTGTAGAGCGTGTTCAGCACGACGTTGGCTACGGCGTCCTGTTTCAAGATGATGACGATACGCATACCGTTGCGGTCCGACTCGTCGTTGATATAAGATATGCCCTCGATCTTCTTCTCGTTGATAAGATCTGCTATCTTCTTGATCATCTCGGCCTTGTTGACCATGTAGGGGATCTCCGTGATGACGATGCACTCGCGCCCCGAGGCCGTATGTTCGATCTCGGTGCGGGCACGCATCACGACGCGGCCGCGACCCGTCATCAAGGCCTCTTTCACTCCCTCGTAGCCGTAGATCAAGCCTCCGGTGGGGAAGTCGGGCCCCTTGACATACTTTATCAGCTCCTCGCACTCCACCTCCGGATTGTCGATGTAGGCGCAGCATGCGTCCACCACCTCGCGCAGGTTGTGCGGAGCCATGTTGGTGGCCATACCAACGGCGATACCGTTGGCACCGTTGACCAACAGCAACGGTATCTTGGTCGGCAATACGGTCGGCTCCTTGATCGTATCGTCGAAGTTAAGCGTCCAGTCTATGGTCTCCTTGTCTATGTCAGCCATCACCTCGTCGGTGATCTTCTGCATACGCGCCTCGGTATAACGCATGGCTGCGGGCGAGTCGCCGTCCATCGAACCGAAGTTACCCTGTCCCTCCACCAACGGATAGCGCATCGACCAGTCCTGTCCCATACGCACCATTGCGTCGTAGACCGACCTGTCGCCGTGCGGGTGGAACTTACCGAGCACATCACCGACGATACGGGCACTCTTACGCGTGGGTTTGTCCGAATAGAGATTCAGCTCCGCACTCATATCGTACAAGATACGACGATGCACGGGCTTCAATCCGTCTCTGACGTCGGGCAGTGCACGCGACACGATCACCGACATCGAATAGTCGATATAAGCGGACTTCATCTGCTCTTCGAGATTTACTCGAACGATACGTCCGACCAAACCGGCATTCTTCTCCTCTTCTGTCAACATTGTTTATCTATTTAAGTTCGCTTTTGTTGTAAAATATAGCTTACAAAAATAGTGTTTATTTTACAAATAAACAATTCCTGCATCGCGAATTTGGTCTCCGTCGGACGATTTTAAAACCGGACAGCCTGTTTTCGGCCGTTTTCAGGCGATTTGAGCGACTTTGCGCACCGCTCCCGTCACCCTGTCGGGACTTATGGCACGCAATCGCAACCCGAATAGCGGCACTGTCTTAAAATCCGGTGGGTAGGCGAGACTCCCACGTCGCCTGCGGCTCCTCGGAGTGACAGCAGGGTGTAATTCTGAGGAGGACGGCATGTCCGACGTGAGAATCTCTCTTTTGAACGACAAATGCGTTTTGGAGCAGCGAGACTCCCACCTCGCAACTGCGTTGCTCCTCGGAGTGACAGACCACTTGCCAACATCTCACCTCGGGACGCGGGACGAAGCCTGCCATACTCCACATGGAGCGCGATAAATCGCGCGACCCAAGTCCCCTCCGAGGAGGGGATTTAGGGGAGGGTCAGAATTGTATAACGGCGTAAGCCGTCGCTTTGTGGTCGATATTGGTTATGCGATTGCAAATCGCGACGTGAGAATCTCTCTTTGCTAATACCCCTCCCACCGGATTTTAAGACAGAACCCTAATAGCCGTGGCCGCGCGCGCCGTCATGAAAAAAAAACGAGCCTGTCTCCATCAGGAGGCAGGCTCGCTGTGTATCGCAGCCGGCATTGCCGCGACTTAGAAATCCACCGAATATATAAGCTGGTCGAGACATACGTACAGCGGCGTGCACGCACCGTACTCGTTGGCATCGGTAGTCTCCATCTTGACGCGAATGCCCCACAGAGCACCATTCAACGGCGACAGATCGACCTTTGCCCACTCCTCGGCCAGATAGCGTTTGCCGTCGCGGTAATCGGCTAAGTAGAACTCCACCGACTCTCCCTCTGCCTTGTTCTCCAAAAGAGCCGTAAAGGTCACTTTCAGATAGTCTCCCTCGTCGAAAGCGCGGGCGAAGCCGTTGCCGTTCTTCAATGCCAGAGCAGTATATGTCGAGAGATTGACATAAACCGAATCGAAGGCGTATTGGCCTGCATAACGGCACAATATGTCCTTTACCTCCGAATAGGTGTCGTAGTAGAAGAGCAGGAACTGACTGCCCGAATATATGTTCTCGTTGTAGACGCTGTATTGGTTTTTCCAGTCGCACGTCTCCATTTCGTTGCACTTCGACACGGCAAAACCGTTCCACGATCCCCACTCTTCGTTGTATCCGTATTCGAAAGTCAGATAATCGCTCTGATAGCCGAGCGAGTGTCCGTCGGCCGATTCGATGGGATTCTCGAAGCTCTCGATAACATTCACATGCATCACGCCCGCGTCGCTGTCCACTTCGCATGCGGTAAAGGCAAATGCCGCCGCAACGATCCAAAATAATCTTTTCATAACAGGTTTCTCAAATATTTTAATTCAGGTTATTTTTGATATCACAAAAACGAAATCATCTCGTAGGCGCGGTACGACTTCGAGTTCCAGCGGCGCACCTCGACGCTCTGGCCGAACTCGATGCGATCGAGCACGATGCCGATCCTATCGCCGTCGAAATCATACTCCACCTTCACCGGCTCGACCCCATGCTGCGTGCGGCGCACCGAGATACGGATCATGCTTATGGCCTCGCCGCTCTTGCGCGGGCGCAGCACGATGACCGCACTGTCGGCCGCGGCGGTTTCGATCTGGGACGAGAACTCCGAATCGACGAAATCGAACGCCCGCGTGGGGTTGTTGAGCAGATCGAAGCTGTCGATATTGACACGATCTTCGGTCACCTCCTTGCGCTCGTTGTTGATCTCGTAGCGCAGTTTTCCGTCGCCGTATACCTCCGATACGCCCAACGTCAGATAGTAGAGGTCGCCGTCGACGGCATAATATCCGCCCATGGGTTGCTCGCCCTGCATCTGCATGGTGAAACCTACGCCGTAGCGGCCTTTCATCGTGCGCGCCAGCTCGCCCACCCAATCGGTGGAGGTCTGTGCGTGCAGCGCAAAGGGCAGCAGCATGGCCGCAATGGCCACCGCATATCTTATTCTCTTCATAGCAATCATATCACGATACTCCCAGATCCTGCAACTTGGCTTCCAACGACGGCATGTCGTAGAACTTTATCTCGCGCGGCTTGGAACCCTCCTGCCGTCCGACGATGCCGGCGCGCTCCAACTGCATCATGATGCGTCCGGCTCGGTTGAAACCGACGTTGTAGTTGCGCTGTATCATCGATACGGAGATCTGTCCGCCCGACACCGCAGCACGCGCTATCTCGCCGAACATCGGGTCGTACTTGACCGGAGCGTCGCTCGTATCGCTGCCGTAGCCCGGCTGCGCGTCGCCGCCCGATTCGGGCGTGTAGTCGGGCAGCTCGTATGCCGAGGGATAACCCTGCTGGCAGGCTATGGAGTCCACGATCTTCTCCACCTCGTTGGTCTCGACCAATGCGCACTGTATACGCGTCAGCTCGCCGTCTTTCGACAACAGCATGTCGCCCTTGCCTATCAACTGGTTGGCTCCGGGCTGGTCGATGATCGTGCGCGAGTCGGTCATCTGCATCACGCGGAAAGCGATACGTGCAGGGAAGTTGGCCTTTATACCGCCCGTTATGACCTTCACGTCGGGTCGCTGCGTGGCCACGATAAGGTGTATGCCTATGGCACGCGCCTTTTGCGCCAGACGCATGACGGGTGCCTCGACCTCCTTGGCAGTCATTATAAGGTCGGCGAACTCGTCGATCACCACCACTATATAGGGCATGAACTTATGTCCTTTCTGCGGGTTGAGACGGCGGTTGAGGAACTTCTCGTTATACTCGGCAATATTGCGGGCACCGGCCATCTTGCACAGCTCCAATCGGTTGCCCATCTCCGTACACAGCGCGTTGAGCGTATATACCGCCTTCTTGGGATCGGTCACCACGGCATCGTCCTCCGACTGCATCTTGGCGAGGAAGTGCTTTTCCAGCTTGGCATAGAGCGAGAACTCCACCATCTTGGGATCGATCAGCACGAACTTCAACTGCGCAGGGTGCTTGCGATAGAGCAGCGATGTGATAATAGCATTGAGACCCACCGATTTACCCTGACCCGTAGCACCGGCCACCAACAGGTGCGGCATCTTGGCAAGATCGAACGTGAAGTTCTCGTTCTGGATCGTGCGCCCGATGACTACGGGCAGCTCGGCCTTGGAGCTCTGAAACTCCTTCGACAGAATGGCCGACCGCATCGAGACGATCTGTTTGGAACGGTTGGGCACCTCTATTCCGATCGTGCCGCGGCCCGGAATCGGGGCGATGATACGTATGCCGAGAGCCTTCAAGCTCTGGGCTATGTCGTTCTCCAAACCCTGGATCTTGGATATTTTGACGCCCTGCGCCTGCACCATCTCGTAGAGCGTGACAGTGGGGCCGACGGTGGCGTGCATGTTGACGATCGGAATGCCGAAGTTCTGCAACGTCTCGCGTATCTTCTCCTTGTTGTCGAGGATCTCGCGTTCGTCGATATCGGTCTTCGACTGATAGTCCACCAGAAGATCGGGTGTAGGACCGTGATAGTAGAACAGATCGCGCATGGGATCATACATATCGCTGTCGACCTCGTCCTCGTCGACCTGCTTGACGGAGTTGGCCTCGACCGTTATGACCATGCGATCGCCGTCGGGATCATCTTCGCTGTGTCTGTCGGCCGTACTCTCATGCGGTGTATCTTCATTGTCGTGAGACGAGGAATTGTCGTGCTCGGCGGTATTGTCGGTCGTATCGAGTGTGGCGGCACCTCCGGTGAGCGGAGTCTGCGATTCGAGCAGCGATGCGGCCTGCTTGGCCGAGACGTGTGGTTGCACCACCATCTTCATCTCGTTGTCCTCCTCTTCGTGCGGCTGTCTGCCATGACTCTCAGTGCGCTCTACGACCGGTTCGTCGGGTTCCTTGAATGGATACTCCTCCGACGAGGCATCATGCGCATCGTCAATAGTTTTCGCAACCGATACCGGCTCCTGTGCAGGCTCCGGCTCCCGATGCGGCTCGGGTACGGTCACCATGACCATCTCATCGTCGGCCGCGGCGGCGGGACGCTGCTCTCCGACAGTCATGCTCTGAGGCTCGACACGCTGCAACGGACGCTCCGCGTCTGCCGGAACGGGTGCATGTGTCGGCTCGGCGACATCTTCGTCACATGCCTCCGGCTCCGCACCTCTCTTTTTGCTGCGGCGCAGGCGCGCCCAAAGCGACAATGCAATGCGCTCGCCGCCGTCGGCAACGCTCTCGCCGGCCGAGTTTACTCTCTTTATGAAATTGCGGTTGATGAATACTCCCGTGAGAATCCAGCCGGCCACGATCACTAACAGCGTTCCCACGCCGCCGATCTTCGAGGAGAGCCAGCGGTCCATAGCCAGACCGTATTCGCCGCCCCAGCCCGAGCCGAACATATCCCAGCGCATGCCCAGCAGATAGGCCAGCGTGAGCGAACCCAGCAGCAGGATCATAAACGAGCTGAGCGCAAAGTGATTCAATCGCAACGGCTTATAACGGAATATGCGCCAGCCGATGACCGATATGACGGCCGGAATGACCAGCGCGAACAGACCGAAACCGCGTCCGACAAGCATGTCGGCCACGCTTGCACCTGCACCGCCGCAAACGTTGCGGAAGGTGACGGGTATGCGCGGATCGACTGCTCCCGACGGATTCAACGCACTCATGTCCTCCTTCCAATAGAAAAAGTATGACAGGATAGAGCAGAATGTGAACAGTCCGACAGCAAGTATCACGAATCCCGTGATCCAGCGTATGTTTTCCCGTGTCGTCGACGGCTCGACCGTCTCTTGATTGTCCGTTCTGTTTTTCAACATATATATTCCGATCTATGATAATACGAGCGAAGTTACTACATTTTTTCTACATATTCAAATGCCCACCGTGATTTGTCCCCGATTATGCGGCCGTCGTCTCAGTGCCTCGTACAATCGAAGGCTTTGGCCTGCAACCGGCTGCGGTACTCCTCGTCGGCAAAGCTCAAAAAACGGTATTGCGGCCGGTGTCCCTCTTCGGCGCGCAGCGACAATCGGTCGAGCAGATCGGCAACCCTGCGTGCCACGGCCTTGCCCGAGTCGATGATCTCCACGCCCCTGTCGCCGACGACCTCCTCGATCTGCCGCCGCAGAAACGGATAGTGCGTACACCCGAGAACGATGGTATCAACCCCGCGCGCCAGCATCGGCTCGACCACACGGCGCACGGCCTCGGCAGCCTCGGGCGTGTTCTCGCTGCCCTGTTCGACGATCTCCACGAAGCCCTCGCCGACGGCCGTTACCACCTCCACGTCGGCGGCATAACGCGCGGCCGTGCGATGGAACATGTCGCCCGCAAGGCTGTGTGCCGTGGCCAGCACCCCTACACGGCGTGTCCGGCTGCGTTCGCAGGCGGGTTTTATGGCAGGTTCCAGTCCGACGATCGGTATATCCGTCCAGCGGCTGCGAAGTGTGTCGATGGCTGCGGCCGTCGCCGTGTTGCATGCCACGACGATCATCTTGCACCCCTCCGACAGCAGACGTTCCACGGCCGCATCGGCAAATGCCGTGATCTGCGCCTTGCTGCGGCCGCCGTAGGGGCAGTTCTTGCCGTCGCCCAGAAAGGTCAGCGACTCGGCCGGCAACATGTCATACAGCTCGCGCCATACGGACAATCCTCCGAATCCTGAATCATATACGCCTATGGCCTCGTTATTCATTTTCAGTCAAACAGTTTATTATAAAGTTCACCGTTTCGGCATCGTTCATTGCGGTGCAATCGACCGTCTTGTGCGCCTGCGAATAGAACGGTTCGCGCTCGGCCATATTGCTGCGCATGAATGCGAGCAGCTCCTCGTCGCTCAGCCCTCGGAATTTGGGCCGCCGCTGACGGCCGTAGGGGCTGAGGCGCGATATGATCTGCTCGGGCGTGCGACGTATATAGACTGTCGTGCCGGCCGAGTTCATCAGTGCCATGTTGTTGTGCCACACGGGCAGGCCTCCGCCCGTTGACACCACCGCATCTTCGCCTGCTGCGATACACTCCTCGATGGTCTCGCGCTCCAACTCGCGGAACCGCTCTTCGCCCTCATAGTAGAATATATCGGACACCGAGGCCCCTTCGCGCTGTTCGATCACCGAGTCGGTGTCGACATAACGAACCGACAGCCGTCGGGCGATCTTGCGTCCCAACGAGCTTTTACCCGAGCCCATATATCCGACCAGAAACAGCAGCATGACTGGCAATATTTAAAACAGGTTGAGCTGTTCGGGCGAGAAATCGTCGTCCGATTCCGTCTCGGCATTATAATTCACGCTTGCGGCATCGTGTATGTCTTCGGACAGCATCTCGCCCGGATCGAACTCGCTCCTGTCTGCATCGGCCGCCTCCACGCCACTATCGGGAAGCTCCGGCTCCTCCGGCTCTTCCGGCTCGATGAATGTCAGCGACTCCACCTCGTAGGTGGTGATGCGCTTGCCCTTGGCGCGGTGGCTCTTCACGCCGATGAACTCGTCGACGGACAATATGTCCACCGGACGCGAGGCGTTGGCTCCGCCGTAGGCCACGGCCAATTTGGCTCCGGGCTTGTCCGTGACGGCCACCAAACGCATGCCGGTCTCGTCGAGGAAATATTGCATCTTATCGCTCTGTTCCAGCTCGAAACGCTTCATGTAGTAGTATTTCTGTTCGTCGTCGTAGTAACAGAGTGCGTAGACTCTGCCGGCCACGAACTTCTCCACACGCACCGTCTCGTCGGGGAAGTGCTGCAACAGATCGAATCCCGTGATATAGTATTGGTTCTTCGATGTCCAGACGACGATCCTGTCGTCGCCCTTGAATTCGCCCAGAAGCCGGCCGCGACCCTCGGTGTTGAGTCGTCGTATGTCCTCGTCGAACCAGATGTCCTGCCCGCCGAGAGTCGAGGTGCCGCGCTCCTTCAACACGATCTTGTGTATGCTGTAACGCGAGAAGAGATTGCCCTGACTCTGCCGTCCCTTGATGGCAAGGGTCGAGAAGTCCAGATCGGTGATGACGCGTTTCAGTCGCGGACGCGGCTTGAAATATACCTTCAATACCTCGGCCTCGCCATTGGGGTTGACCGACATGTAGAGTATCTCGCTCTTGGCCGTTCCCTTGGTCATGTCGTACTCCTTGTCGCGCGTGATGCCCTTCACGGCACAACGCTTCATCATGATAGGACCTGTCTTTCCGTCGCGGTAGAGCACGTTGTAGATCGTGCGCTCGTCGTTGCGCTTGAACACTCCTATATAATATATGTTCTTGTCGAAGAAATCCTTTTCGCGAATCTTCTTGATGATGTAGCGGCCGTCTTTCAAGATGACGATCACGTCGTCGAGGTTGGAGCAGTCGCACACATACTCGGCATCTTTCATGCCCTTGCCGAAGCCGAAGAAACCCTCGGCGCGATCGACATATAGTTTGGCATTGGTCGACGATACCTTCCATGCCTCGATCGTATCGAACTCGCGTATCTCGGTGCGACGTTCGCGTCCGGCACCGTATTTCGACTTTATGCGCTCGTAATAGGCTATGGCATAGTCCGTCAGATGAGCCAGATGGTCTTTGGTCTGAACTATGTCGGACTCGATCTGCTTGATCTCCTGATCGGCCTTGTCCGAATCGTAACGCGATATGCGAATGAATTTCAGCTCCGTCAGACGCTGCACGTCGTCCAGTGTGACCTCACGTCGCAGCAGCTTCTTGAACGGGGTCAGCCCTTCGTCGACGGCGGCGTATGCCTCCTCGCGGCTCTTGCAGCCCTCGATGAGCTGGTATAACTTGTTCTCGATGAATATGCGTTCGAGCGAGGCGGCATGCCAGGCCTCGTTCAGCTCAGCGAGCTTGATCTCCAACTCGCGGCCGAGCAGCTCGCGCGTGTGGTCGGCCGAACGGCGCAGGATATCGCTCACGCCGATAAACACCGGTTTGTCGGCGCTGATGACGCAGGCATTGGGCGAGATAGAGACCTCGCAGTCGGTGAAGGCGTAAAGAGCGTCGATGGTCTTGTCGCTCGACTCGTCGGCGGCAACCTGTATGATGATCTCCACCTTCTCGGCCGTATTGTCGTCGACCTTGCGGATCTTGATCTTGCCCTTGTCGTTGGCCTTGATGATCGACTCCTTGATCGACTCCGAGGTGGTGGTGAAGGGTATCTCCGTGATGGCGAGCGTGCGCTTGTCGATCTTCGATATGCGTGCGCGCACCCTTACGGCACCGCCCCTAAGACCGTCGTTGTAACGGCTTACGTCCATTATGCCGCCTGTCGGGAAGTCGGGATAGAGCTGGAACATCTCGCCGCGCAAATAGGCTATACATGCGTCGATCAGCTCGTTGAAGTTGTGCGGCAGGATCTTCGAGGCAAGTCCCACGGCAATGCCGTCGGCACCCTGCGCCAGCAGCAGCGGGAACTTGACGGGCAGCGTCACCGGCTCCTCCTTGCGGCCGTCGTATGACAGCATCCACTCGGTGGTTTTCTTGTTGTAGACCACGTCGAGCGCGAACTTCGACAGACGCGCCTCGATATAACGGCCTGCGGCAGCCTCGTCGCCCGTGAAGATGTTGCCCCAGTTGCCCTGCATGTCGATCAGCAGATTCTTCTGTCCCAACTGCACCAGTGCGTCCTTTATGGAGGCATCGCCGTGGGGGTGATACTGCATGGTCTGACCCACGATGTTGGCCACCTTGTTGTAGCGTCCGTCCTCGACCACCTTCATGGCGTGGAGTATGCGACGCTGCACGGGTTTGAGTCCGTCCTCCAAATGGGGCACGGCACGCTCCAAGATCACATACGAGGCATAATCCAAGAACCAGTTCTTATACATGCCCGTCAGCTTGCGCACGCCGCTCTCGTCGGAGGTCAGACGGTCATACCGTCCCGTGGCCGACGGCAGATTGTCGGCGGCAGTCTGCTCGGCCTCGTTGTCGGCCGTCGAGCGCATATCCCTATCTTTCATCTCTTCCATATCAACTCCGTTAGATCAGGTCCTCGATCATATCCTCCTCGATGCGCAGGTTGTTCATGATGAATCCCTGACGGTCGGAGGTATTCTTGCCCATGTAAAACTCCAAAAGGTCGTGTATCGGGTCGTCCTTGGTAAGACGCACCCTGTCTAAGCGCATGTTTTCGCCGATGAACTCCTTGAACTCCTTGTCGGAGATCTCGCCCAGACCTTTGAATCGCGTGATCTCGGCCGAAGCACCGCACTTGCCCACGGCCGCTGCGCGCTCCTCCTCCGAGTAACAATAGTAGGTGTCCTTCTTGTTGCGCACGCGGAACAGCGGCGTCTGCAAGATATAGAGGTGTCCCAGACGTATTACGTCGGGGAAGAATTGCAGGAAGAACGTGGTCAGCAGCAGACGTATGTGCATGCCGTCGACATCGGCATCGGTGGCTATGATGACCTTGTTGTAGCGCAGGTTGTCCATATCCTCCTCGATGTTGAGTGCCGCCTGCAACAGGTTGAACTCCTCGTTCTCGTAGACAACGCGCTTGGTCAGTCCGAACGAGTTGAGCGGCTTGCCTCGCAGCGAGAATACGGCCTGCGTCTTCGGGTCGCGGCTCGAAGTGATCGAACCCGAGGCCGAGTTACCCTCCGTGATGAAGATCATCGTGCGGTCGGCCAGCTCGTGCTTGTCGGTGAAGTGTATCTTGCAGTCGCGCAGCTTGCGGTTGTTGAGCGACACCTTCTTGGCCGTCTCGCGCGCCTTCTTCTGCACGCCCGAGATGGCTTTGCGCTCCTTCTCGTTGTCGACGATCTTGCGTTGCAGCGTCTGCGCCGTCTCGGCATGCTTGTGCAGATAGTTGTCGAGGTTGGTCGAGAGGAAGTCCATGACGAACTGACGCATCGACACGCCCGGCTCGACATCTTTCGATCCGAGCTTGGTCTTGGTCTGCGACTCGAATATGGGGTCGGTCACCTTGACCGATATGGCAGCAATGATCGAGGTGCGTATGTCGGCCGGATCGTAATCCTTGTGATAGAACTCCTTGATGGTCTTGGCCACAGCCTCGCGGAATGCCGCCTGATGCGTTCCGCCCTGCGGCGTGTACTGGCCGTTGACGAACGAGTAGTAGGCCTCGCCGTAGCCCGAACCGTGGGTAATGACCACCTCTATGTCGTTGCCCGAGAGGTGTATGGGTTCGTAGAGCGGATTGTCCGACAGATTGTCGTTCACTAAATCCAACAATCCGTTCTTCGAGACGTATGCCTTGCCGTTGAGCACGATCGTAAGACCGAGATTGAGGTAGGTGTAGTTCTTGACCATCTGCTCGACATACTCCATGTTGTAGGTGTAGTCGCCGAAGATCTCGCGGTCGACCGTGAAGCTGATGAACGTTCCCGTCGGCTCGCCGACACCGGCCTCGCTGCGGTCGGTCTGCTCCACGCCCTGCGAGAAGGTCACCGTGCGTGCCTCGCCGTCGCGCACCGAACGCGCCGTGAACGCGCTCGACAGCATGTTGACCGCCTTGACACCCACGCCGTTCAGACCCACCGTCTTCTTGAAGGCCTCGCCGCCGTACTTGCCGCCCGTATTCATCTGGCTGACAGCCGCCGACAGCGATTTGAGCGGTATGCCGCGACCGTAGTCGCGCACGCTCACCGTATCGTTCTCGATAGTGATCTCGATGCGCTTGCCGGCACCCATTATAAACTCGTCGATGGAGTTGTCGACCACCTCTTTGAGCAGCACGTAGATACCGTCGTCGGACTGACTGCCGTCACCCAACTTGCCGATGTACATGCCCGGGCGCAGACGGATATGCTCTCTGGGCGAGAGCGTCTTGATCGCGTCGTCGTCGTATGCCGCCGCCGTATTTTTCAATTCAGCCATATATCGTTACTCGTTTTTCTCTCCTCTTATTCGTGCCAGTTCGGCCACCATGTCGTCGTGCACCGTGGCCATAAGTTCCTTGGTATCGGTCGCCGCCACCTTGTCGGCATCGATTGCAGGCAGAATGCTTATAGTTATGGTATTGCGCCAGTTGAAACGCAGCTTGCCGCGCATCACGCCCTTCGTGCCGTCGAGCACCACGGGCAGAATCGGTGCGCCCGTCTTCTTTGCCAGCAGGAATGCTCCGGCCTTGAAACGGTGTATCTCACCGTCTTTCGAGCGCGTACCCTCGGGGAATATGCAGACCGAGGCTCCGCGGTCGATCCACATCTTGCCTTCGTTCATCACCTTGCCCATAGCCTCCGAAGCACTGCTTCGATTGATAATTATATCGCCGTGCATCAGCAGGAAACGGCCTATGTAGGGTATTTTGTAGACCTCGCGCTTCGACACCCACTTGAACACCAACGGTACGCAATAGAAACAGATGATGTCGACCATGGAGTTGTGGTTGAGCACAATGACATAGGCCTTGTCGGGATCGACATTATCCGCCCCGATTACACGGCGGTGCCACATGGGGGGCAGGCCGAAAACGATGTCGGTGAGCCATTTCGATATGGTGTGCACCACGCGGCGTTTGCGGTCGAACGGATAGCAAACCACCAATGCCACGAACGATATGACATATAGCAGTGTACATGCCACGAACAATATGAGTGCGTAGATCAAAGTTAACATAATAAACGCGGTTTTAATCGACTATTCGGACAGTCGATGCAAAAATACAAAAAATCCGAATAAAAAACGATTCTCCGAAGAGATAAGTTTTCAACAATTTTCGACTCCCGCACGATGCTGCCGATGGCGGCAGCGGTTCTTCGGTACGGTACGAGCCGGAAAGATTATCGGCGGCGCGATTTTTTATGTGTCGGGCGGTTGTGATCGGGCAGACACAGCCGACTTATATCCATCGGCTGCACCTCTATTTCGCCTCCTCCGTATTCCGGCTGTGGTATTCCGGCTGGTGTGGAGATCGATATGGGCGGCATCTTGTAGTCGTCGAGCGTCAATATCCGGCGGGCACATATATATCGCTGGACGTAATACCGTTCGGCCGAAAAGTCGCTTATCATCACGCCGCGCGAGCAGGCATGTATGAATGTGAAATCTCCCGTTTGGCGATCCACCGACACCACTATGCCCACGTGTCCCACACGGCTTTTCGACACCTTGCGTCCGGCAAACATCACTAAATCGCCCGGCATAAGCTCTTCGCGTGTGACGGCTGTGCCCTGCAAGGCCTGCCCGCGCGAAGAGCGGTCGAGCTTGTAGCCGTATTTGCCGAATACATACGACGTATAGCCCGAGCAGTCGAAGGCATCGGCTCCCGCCGAGCCGTATTTATAGCGTTTCCCTATATGGCGTTTGGCCTCGGCAAGCAGCGAATCGACGCGCGACACGGCCGCAGGCTGCTCGTCGGCGCGAATATCCGCCGCAACGGGCTTGGCCCATGCGGGTATGGCGCATAGCCATACGAAAACCGATATGAGAGATATGCGCCACATTCTATCTGATGCTCAATTTGCCGTCATCGTTTATGACGAGCGGCGATTCGGGGAAATCCTCGCGGCTCAAACGCGCAATCTCCTTTGCCGCCCTCTGCTCGGCATCGGCCTGCGGACCCGAGTATCCCGACTGTACGAACGATACGATCTCGCCGCCGGCGAACTCTCCGTCGGGTGTCATATCGACGCACAATATCGGCGCATACCCGTTGCGGCCGTGTTTGTTGACACCGTATGGCGTGCAGAAGTTTCCGAGCGAATAGGCTATCAGCCTGCCGCGATAAAGCTCCATGCCGCGCACCACATGCGGCCCGTGGCCGAAAACCAGATCGGCACCGGCATCGATGCAGTGATGGGCGAAGCGATACACGTCGCCGCGTTTCTCTCCGGCATACTCCTCCACGCAGCGCGGCACGTGGCTGTGCGCCGAGCCTTCGGCTCCGCCGTGAAAGGTCACAATCACTATATTGCAGCGATGCTCCCGACGCAGCTCATCGATGAGTCGCTCTGCCAGTGCATAGTCGTGTATGTTGCACATTCCCTTGTTGGGCGCGAATCCGCAAAATCCGTAACGCACCGAATCGCGTTCGACAACGGCCGTTTCGCACTTGCCGCTGATACCGACGGCGGCCACGCCTGCCGATGTCAGCACCCGCAAGGTACTCTCCAATCCCTCGCAGCCTAAGTCGCGCGCATGGTTGTTGGCCAGCGTCAGCACATCGAATCCTGCCGCCGACAAATGTCCGATATAGCGTTCCGGCATACGGAACAGATGCAGATACCTCTGGTCGTCCACCTGTTTCGGCTCGCCGCCGCTGTCGAGCAGCACACCCTCCAAGTTGCCTGCGGCGATGTCGGCCGAGACGAGATGTTCGCGCACATCGTCGAATAGTTCGGCTCCGTCGTTCTCCGCCAGCAGGAGACACCCGTCGGGGTAGTTCAATCCCAGCACCATATCGCCTACGCATGCTATGCGACATACGCGCTGCGCGGTTGCCGGCATAGTGCCGCAGTGGGTCGTGCAGGCCGTGTCAGCAGCGGTCGCGGCCGGTTCGTGCGATTCGGCGCAGACGATCACGGCCGCCCCTGCCATAAACGGCATCAGCGCGGCAAGCGTGCAAAGGGTTAGTTTCGACAGGTTCGACATGGTTCTCAGTCAATACGATTGCAAAAATAACATTGTTTGCAGAGATTACCAAATTTCTTGGCTGCTTGCACCTCGGCCGTCGGCGAGACTTCCACGTCGCAACTGCGTTGCTCCTCGGAGTGACAGGGTGGTTATGTCGTCCCCAACCAGATTCTTCACTGCGTTCAGAATGACAGATTGGATTTGTCATTCTGAGGAGGACGGAACGTCCGACGTGAGAATCTCTCTCGACACCATAAACACATTCCGTCGGCCGATCGGCAGGGTGGGGTAGACAAAGATCCCCGCAACCTCACGGCGCAGGGACCCTCCTCAATTACTATTTTAACAGACTACCTTTGAAAAGGTCATTTGCAATGGTGGCGAAATATCGGGCTGAATCTTGTCGTCAGACTCTGTGCAATGCCCGATTGCGATATGCTGCAATCATGCGTCAGCTTCATTTCGTCGACGTAAAAATATAGTATTTCAGACAATATTCCAAGAAAATTTTGCCTTATTTTCAATATGTTACGAATCGAAACCGATAATATTTCATTTCAAATGTTATATATCGGCATCGAGTTTCGTTATATAAGATATAGTGTAAAATTTCAAAATAGGGTAAATTTTTTCTGCAAAAATTTTGGATTTTTGAGGGGGGGGGAAATTTGTACCCGAAATATGGTCGGGCGAAGAAAATGCCTTCGAAGAGCAGAGCAGTATCGACCGAGAGTCAGACCGCACATATTATATTATGGTATGAAAAAAACTTGGAATTTTCTTTTCGAATATTTGCATCATTAAAAATTAGGTTATATATTTGCAGTGTCTTAGTAAAGTAATACACTAAAACGTTACAGGAATAACGGAAACTAAACAAACAACAGCTCTATGAAACTATCATTGAATAAAATCTGCACGGCACTGGTCGTTGCCCTGTTCGCTGCGATCGGCTCGGCCGCTGCACAGTCGGCCGCAGTGACCGGCCGCGTAGTCGACGGCGAGGGCAATCCGGTGGCATACGCCACCGTCGTTCTGCTCAAAAACGGTTTGCAGGCCACGGGCGGATCGACCGACGATCAGGGCGCGTTCCGCCTGAAAGTCGGCACGGGACAATACGACATCAAGGTGCAGTTCATAGGATACAAGAGCGTCGAGCAGCCGATCGAGATCACGGGCGACACCGATGCCGGCACATTCACCTTGGAGGCCGACCAGACACGCATCGACGACGTAGTGGTGACGGCGCAGCTCATCAAGCGCGAGGCCGACCGATTCGTGGTCGACGTGGCCAACTCGCCCGTGGCCATAGGCAAAAACGCCGAGGAGCTGTTGAAGACCGCCCCGGGCGTATGGATCAACGACGAGAAGATATCGATCAACGGCAACAGCGGTTCGAAGGTCTACATCAACGACCGCGAGGTGCACATGGACGACACGCAGCTGATGGCCTACCTGCGCACGCTCACGGCCGACGACATACAGAAGATAGAGGTCATACCGCAAACGGGAGCCGACTACGATGCCGCGTCGTCGGGAGGCATAATAAAGCTCACGCTGCGCCGCCGCATGCAATCGGGTCTGATGGGCAGCGTGGCCACATACGGACGCGTCAGCTCCGCTCTGACGAGCATATCGCCGTCGTTCTCGCTCGATTATAACCACAACAATCTCAACCTCTACGCCTCGGGCTGGTACAACTACAACAAATCCGAAGACAAGGTGGAGGAGCACACAGCATACACCTCCGAGCAGGCCGCAATCGACGGATCGAGCACCGGCGACAACAAGTACAACAGCGTCGGCGGACGCATAGGTGCGGTCTACGAGTTCAATCCCCGTCACAGCATAGGTGCCGAGCTTAACTACTGGTACAACCGCAACCCGTCGACCACCGTTTCGCTTACCGGACATACGACCCCGATGTCCGCCACCCGCAACACCTCGCTCTACGACAGTTTCGGCGACGGGCAGCAGATAACGGCTACATTCAACTATATATGGCGCGTCGACGACAAGGGCTCGGTCATGAAGCTGCTGGCCGACTACACCGACAATACCTCCAATAACGACAACCGCTATTTCAACAGTGCATCGACACCGGCGGGTGTTAAGGACTCGACCTACACAGCCATGACGGACAGCCACTACCGGCTCGGTACGGCCACACTGTCGTTAGACAAGGTATTATCACCCAAATTAGTCTTGAAGGCAGGTCTGAAATACACGCTCAACAACACCTCCAACATAGCAGACTACAACGGTCTGGCCGCCACGGGAGAGTGGATTCACGACGATGATTCGAGCTTCGACATCGGATACACCGAGCACATAGGTGCGGCCTACGCCATCGCCTCGGCCAACTTAGGACGTGTGAGCTTAGTGGCCGGTCTGCGCGGCGAGTACACCCACTCGCTGTCGAAAGACCGCCAGGTCAAGCAGGATTACTTCGATCTGTTCCCCAACGTCAACATATCCTACTCGCTCACTTCGGACGGATCATATTCGCTCATAGCGCAATACTCGCGTACCATATCGCGCCCGTCGTTCTGGCAGCTCACGCCGACGCTGAGCAAGGTCTCGGAGTATATGTACCAGACGGGTAACCCCGATCTGAAAGCGGCGTACAGCAACAGCGTGTCGCTGACGGCCGTGCTCAAATACAAATACACCATCTCGCTGGGAGCTTCGTTCGTCAAGAACAGCATGCAGCAGACGACAGTCGTCGATACCGAGAATCCCGATATGCTGGTACTCATGCCGCTCAACTTCCCGACCATGGACAACTACTACCTCAACGTCAACCTGCCGTTTCAGTTCACTCCGTGGTGGTCGTTCAACCTCAATGCCACGGGTGTCTATCTCGGACAGCAAATCACCGAGACATCGCCCGTCGAGCGATACTTCATGGGATCGTACAACGGCCAAATGTCGTTCACGCTGCCCAAGGGATTTATTGTCGAGGTGTCGGGCTATGTGCACCACGGTCTGGTATCGGGTAACGTGCATATCGATGCCATGGGCGACATGAACCTCGGTGTCAAGAAACGCCTGTTCGACAATAAGTTCACTCTGTCGGTCGGAGTCAACAACTTATTGAACCGCAACAATAAGATGTCGGTGCGCGAAGCCGAGTTCCGCCGCGATATGAATGTCGTCAACGGCTGGTCGCGCCGTCAGTTCACCTTCTCCGTGACGTATAACTTCAACGCCGGCAAGCAGTTCAAGGCGCGTTCGGTGGAGAGCGGCTCGGCCGAAGACCGCCAACGCCTCGGCGGCGGCTCGTCATCGGGCATTGGCAACTAACCGAGAAACCAAGCATTAGTTACAATATTTCATCTTGTCGACCGCCCCTGCAACGTATTGTGCAGGGGCGGTCATTTTACGACTGGCGATATTGTTTTCCACAAAGAGATTCTCACGTCGCGATTTACAATCGCTCCTCAGAATGACAGTGAGGGTTTATCGGACACCGAAGCGACGACATTGCGCTGTTTCGGGTGTGTCGTAGTATGTCGCAGTGGGGCGGCTATTTCCAATCTTTGTAGGGGTAGGCTCTCAGATGGGAGTTGTAGTAGCGGCGGTCGCCGGTGACCTCCTCGCCGAGCCAGTCGGGGCGGGTGAAAGGTTCGTCGACGCTCGACAGCTCGACCTCGGCCAGCGTAAGTCCCTCGTTGTCGCCGTAGAACTCGTCGACCTCGAACGTATGGCCGCCGACCTCCACCAGATAGCGGCGTTTGTCGATCAATGGCCCTTGGGCGAGGGTGAGCAGTTGCAGTGCGTCGCGTGACGGAATCTCCGTCTCCCACTCGAAACGCGACATGCCGCCGTCGGTCGAGGGGCCTTTTATCGTAAGATAGGCACGATCGTCGCGCAGACGTACTCTGACGGTGCGGCCTGCATCGGACGATATGTAACCCTGTACGATGTGCGACGACGACGATGCGTGCGACTTGTAGTCGCCGTCGACGAGAAACTTGCGTTCTATCTCTTGTGCCATGATCTCTATTTTTTATTTTCCGAATATTTACGGGCTTCCTCCACGAGCCACTCGAATATGGCGCGCATGTCGTCGTTGCCGTGACGCACGAGCAGTATCTCGGGGTGGAACTGCACGCATAGAATCTGCCGCTCGTCGACAGGCTCGATGACCTCCACTACGCCGTCGTCGGATATGCCCGTTGCGCGGAACCCGTCGGCTACGCGGCGCACGGCCTGATGATGGAACGAGTTGGTCTTGTAGACCTCGCACCCCATGATCGAAGCTATGCGCGAGCCTGCCGCGAAGCGCACATTGTGGTATCCGAGCGAGTCTTTGGCTTTCTGTCGGTGATCCTTGCCGCATTGCGAGGGCAGGTCTTGCCACAGAGTGCCGCCGAATGCAACGTTGACGATCTGCTCGCCGTGACAGATGCCCAAGATGGGCATGTGTGCGCGCTCGGCCATGTACACAAGACGCATGTCGTAGGCATCGCGCAGCGTGTCGAGATCGCCCAAACGGGGGTGGCGCGGCTCGTTCCAGTATGCGGGATCGATGTCGTCGCCGCCGATAAGGATCAAACCGTCGACCATCGAAAGCAGTTCGGCCAGTGTCTCCTTATTGTCGGTCATGGGTATGATGACCGGCAGGCCGCCGCACAGCTCTACGGCACGTGTGTAGGGGTGCCGGACGCTGTTGCGCGCCTCTTCGTTGACGCTGATGCCTATTACGGGGCGGGAGGTGGTGCGGCGCGATATGTCGCATGCCGATACATCGCGGCGTATGGCCGCCGGCCGATCGGCAAGCTGTGCGTTTGCGGCAGCGGCGAGGAGCGTTGCCGCGAGGATCGATAAAAGGCGTTTCATGGTGCAGGTTATCTGAGTGATCGTAGAAGCTGTTTCTGTTCGGCCGTGAGACGGTAACTCTCGACGGCCTTCTGTATGGTCTTGCGGTGTATCCACTCGGGCAGGCTGCGGCTTTGCAGCAGCGGCAGGGTAGCGTCCCACTGCTTGACTAATGCCACGCTCAGATACCACGCTATGGCCATATTTATATAATATTCGTCGCTTCGCAGCTGTGCGACCCATTGCAGATGCTCCTCGCGGAAGTGTTCGTCCAAAAAGAACGACAGCAGCGTGACGATGCCGAAGCGCACGGTGTAGGTGTGCGGCGAGGCGAGCCACGAGGGTATGCGCGAGAGCACCGCGTCGGGGTGCTTGGCGAATATCTTGGGCGAGAACATGTCGCATGTAGCCCAGTTGTCGACCTGCGGCAGGAACTCTTCGACCAAACGCAGCACATGATCGATGTCGCGGCTGAGCGTGGGGATCAGCCATGCGTGCAGGTTGTTCTCTTCGTAGTAGCGGTGCGGCAGCTCGCTCAGAAAAGCGTCGCGCAAGGCCGTCTGCCTGGCTATCTGTCGGGCGTATGCGCGCAGTTGAGGTGTGCGGACGCCTATGATCCGCTCCTTGTCTATGGTTGGCACCAACCGCGCGTGAAAATCGCGGTATGCCGTATCCTGCATGGCAAGCAACGCCTTCTCTATCTCGTTCATAGACGGTTGTTTAGAATAAAGGTTCGATCCAATAATATATCACAGCCCATGCAATGAATCGCAGCCCTTTGCCCAGTAGCATGAACCACGCCGACGGCCAGAACCGCGCCTTGAAGAATCCGAGCACCACGGCGAACACGTCGCCCACGAACGGCACCCATGTCAGCAGTGCCAGCCATGCGCCGTACTTGGCCACACGCTCTTTGTAACGGTAGACGGTCTCGGGCTTTATGCGGAACCAGCGTTCGAGCCACTCGGTCTTGCCGAGATAGCCGACACCGTATGATGTCAGACCGCCCAGCCAGTTGCCCGCGGTGGCTACGGTGATTGTGACAAAGACATCGCCGCCGGCCGCGAGCATAGCCACCAACAGCACATCGGAGCTGAACGGAAATATCGTCGCTGCCAGAAATGCGCCCATGAAGAGTCCGAAGTATCCGTATTCGAGCAGGTTTTCCATCGCAGGGTATTTATGGCAAAGATACTCAATTTGCACCGTCCGGCAAAACGATCGGGCGGCGAATCGTCATCGGCAGTCGCATGTCTCGTGGCGCGAGGTCTCTGTTTCGAGCGTTGAGTGGTCTATGCCCTGACCGCGCAGCAGCTCCTTGGCGCGGGCCACGATCTGCTCCGAGCGGCAAATGTCGTCGACTATCAGATGGGCTGTCAGTGCATTCTGCGTGGTGCTTATGCCCCAAATGTGTATGTGATGGACATCGTTCACGCCGTCGATCGCCCGCAGCGACTCTTCGACCTTGCGTATGTCGATGCCCGAGGGCACGCCGTCCATGGCCAGTTTCAGCGACTCGGTCAGCAGATACCACGACGAGTAAACAATGACCGCAGCGACGATCACGCCGATGATCGGGTCGATGATGTTCCAGCCGGTGAACGATATGACTATGCCCGATACGACCACTCCGATCGATACCAGCGCATCGAGCATCATGTGAAGATATGCGCCGCGTATGTTCAGATCGCGGTTCTTGTCTTTGATCAGCAGCCATGCGGCGGCGAAGTTGACCGCAACGCCTATGGCGGCGGTGACGGCCACGCTCCAACCCTCTACGGGCGAGGGGTCGGTGAAGCGTTCGATGCTCTCCCATACGATGGCGGCCACTGCGGCCAGCAGTATGACTGCGTTGACGAGCGATATCAGGATCGAAGCCTTCTTGTATCCGAATGTGTATTGTTGCGATGCGCGTTTGGCTGCGAGCCTGACGGCGATGAGTGCCAGCAGCAGTCCGGCCACGTCGCTTAGGTTGTGGCCTGCGTCGGCTATAAGCCCCATCGAGCCTTGCCACATGCCTATGCCGAACTCCGCGGCGGCGTATAGTACGTTGATTGTAATTCCGATGACCAAAGCGCGTCCGATGGTGTCGACATGCGCGTGAGAGTGATGATCGTGTGCCATACCTCTAATATATTATAGACGATACAAAGGTAGCTTTTTTTGTCGAATGTCGTACCAAGATGCAAATATGTCGACATATCGTAATAAAATTCTTGCAAAAGGTTACATCATTTCCAAATTTTGTTTATTTTTGTTGTAAATTGTTACCTGAACTTATGAAACGCATATTGGTTTTGGGTGCCGGAGGTCAGATCGGATCTGAGCTGGTGCCGTATTTGCGAGAGATTTACGGGGCGTCGAATGTCGTGGCGACCGATGTCAAACAGTGCGATGCGCTGAGCGCGGCAGGACCCTTCGAGATCGTCGATGCTCTCGATGCCAGCGGTTATGCCGCCGTTGTCGACAAATATAAGATCGATGCCATATACAATCTGGTGGCATTGTTGTCGGCTACGGGCGAGAAGAATCCGCAGCTGGCCATGCGCATCAACATGGGCGCGTTGCAAAACTCGTTGGAGATAGCCCGCGAGAAGGGTTGTTCGCTGTTTACACCCAGCTCGATAGGTGCTTTCGGCGGCGAGTTCCCGCGCGACAACACTCCGCAGGATACCATCATGCAGCCCAACACGATATACGGCGTATGCAAGGTTGCCGGCGAGCTGCTGTCGAACTACTATCATACGCGCTTCGGTGTGGATACGCGTTCGGTGCGTTTTCCGGGCATCATCTCCAATGTCACGCTGCCCGGAGGCGGTACGACGGACTATGCCGTGGAGATCTACTACGAGGCTGTGCGCACGGGGCGTTTCACGTGTCCCATCTCGCACGATGTCTACATGGATATGATGTATATGCCCGATGCACTGCGTGCTGCGGTGGAGCTGATGGAGGCCGATCCGTCGAAGCTGAAGCATCGCAACTCGTTCAATATCGCCTCGATGAGCTTCACCCCCGAGATCATAGCCGAGGCCGTGCGCCGTGAGGTGCCGTCGTTTACGATGGACTACGACGTGGAGCCGGTCAAGGACGCCATTGCCCGCAGCTGGCCCAACAAGCTCGACGATACCTGCGCGCGCGAGGAGTGGGGCTGGAAACCGCAGTGGGATCTCGACTCGATGACACGCGACATGTTGGCAGCCGTTCGTCGCAAGATGAACAAATAGTCTTGCCGGCAATCCTCAATATGCGGACGCACAATAGGTGCGTCCGCTTTTTTATGTTATTTGCTTTCGATTCCGAACTTTTTTCGGCAATTTGCTTTCAAATGTAAAATAAAATTTGTAATTTTGAAATGACCGCGTTTCTGTCTTGCCGAAACGGGAAAACAGTGTACGGAATGAACCTTAAAACTTTATAATATGAAACGACTTCTTCTCGGCGACGAGGCTATTGCTCAGGGAGCCATCGATGCCGGCCTGTCCGGCGTATATGCCTATCCGGGTACCCCGTCGACCGAAATAACCGAATTTATCCAGCTGCACGAATCGCGTCGTGTAGCCGATGCCGAACCGATATTCTGCCGCTGGTGCGTCAACGAAAAGACCGCCATGGAGGGAGCGTTGGGCATGTCGTATATGGGCAAGCGCGCCATGGTCTGCATGAAACATGTCGGACTGAACGTCGCGGCCGATGCTTTCGTCAATTCGGCCATGACCGGTGTCAACGGCGGTCTGGTGGTCGTGGCGGCCGACGACCCGTCGATGCACTCGTCGCAGAACGAGCAGGACTCGCGCTTCTACGGCAAGTTCGCCATGATGCCCGTCATGGAGCCGTCGTCGCAGCAGGAGGCATACGAGATGATCGGCGAGGCCTTCGCCCTGTCGGAGGAGTGTCGTCTGCCGGTGCTGATGCGCGTGACCACACGCATGGCGCACTCGCGGGCAGTGGTGGAGACGACCTCTTCGCCGCGCCGTCAGAATGCGATGAAAGCCCCCGACGATGTCCGCAGCTGGATCCTGCTGCCGGCGTTTGCGCGTCGCCGCTATGCCACTCTTATCGAGGAGCAGTCTGAATTGCTGCGCCGCTCGGAGTCGTCGCAGCACAATAGCTATAAGCGCGGTGAGGATCCCTCGCGCGGTATCGTCGCGTGCGGCATAGCCTACAACTATCTTATGGAGAACTGCCCCGACGGCTGTCGTTACAGTGTGTTGAAGATATCGCAGTATCCTCTGCCCGAGGCGTTGATGGAGCGTATGTTCGCCGATGGAGCACGCGAGATCGTCGTCATGGAGGAGGGACAGCCCGTGGTCGAGGAGATGATGCGCGGCATGGTGCCCGACGGCGTGGCGGTCAAGGGACGCTTGACCGGCGAGCTGCCGCGTATGGGCGAGCTGACTCCCGACTCGGTGCGTGCGGCACTGGGCATGGAGCCTTTGGAGCGTCGCGAGGCCGACGATCTGGTTGTGCCGCGTCCGCCTGCATTGTGTGTGGGCTGCGGTCACCGCGACATGTACAAGGCCCTGAACGAGGTCGCTGCCGAGTATGACAACGCTCGCATCTTCGGCGACATAGGCTGCTATACGCTGGGTGCGCTGTCGCCTTTCCATGCCATTCATGCGTGCGTGGAGATGGGTGCCTCGGTGACTATGGCCAAGGGCGCGGCCGATGCGGGTCAGTGGCCTTCGATAGCCGTCATCGGCGATTCGACCTTCACCCATTCGGGCATTACCGGTCTGCTGGATTGCGTCAATTCGCGCTCCAATGTGGTGATCGTCATATCGGACAATCTTACCACGGGTATGACCGGAGGTCAGGATTCGGCCGGAACGGGACGGTTGGAGGATATATGCGAGGGCGTGGGTGTCGATCCGGCGCATGTGCGCGTGGTTGTGCCTCTGCCCAAGAATATGGATCAGATAAAGGAGGTGCTGCGCGAGGAGTTCGACTACAACGGAGTGTCGGTCGTCATACCGCGCCGCGAGTGCATACAGACATTGAAGCGACATGCCAAACAACAAAAAAAGCAGTAGACTTATGAAAAAAGATATAATTCTGGCCGGTGTGGGAGGACAAGGCATACTCTCCATCGCTACGGTAATAGGTGAGGCGGCTATGGCCGAGGGTCTGTATATCAAACAGGCCGAGGTGCACGGTATGAGTCAGCGCGGCGGCGACGTGCAGAGCAATCTGCGTATTGCATCGCAGCCTATCGCCAGCGATCTTATTCCGTTGGGCGGGGCCGACATCATCATCTCGCTCGAACCTATGGAGGCACTGCGCTATCTGCCCTATCTTAAACCCGAGGGGTGGATCGTCACCAGCAGCGTGCCGTTCGTCAACATCGACAACTATCCCGACATGACCGATCTGACGGCGCATCTCGACCGTCTGGCGAATCGTGTCGTGCTCGACGTGGAGGCTTTGGCGCGCGAGGCCGGTGCTCCGGCGCAGGCTGCCAACATGGTGCTGCTGGGCGCGGCCGTGCCGATGCTCGATATCGAGTTGGAGAAGATCGAGGCCGGTATCTGCCGCATATTCGCCCGCAAGGGTGAGGAGATCACCGCCAAGAACATTGCGGCATTGCGTGCCGGATACGATAACAGCAAGAAGTAGCCTTATGGACAGACCATTGAACAAACAGCTCGTCGACGATATCTGCATTGCCAACGGCCTGCGCAATGCCCACGAATTGGGCTTCGCGTCGATTCGTCAGTTGGGCAGTGTCGTGGCCGACATCGAGCGGCAGACGGGCGAGCGTTACATACACATGGAGCAGGGTGTGCCGGGGTTGGCCGCCGAGCAGATCGGCATCGAGGCCGAGTGCGAGGCACTGAATCGCGGCGTAGGTGCCAAATATCCGGTGATTACCGGCATTGCGCCGCTGACTGCGGCGGTATCGCGTTTCGTCAAGGCTTTCGTCGATATCGATATTCCTCAAAACTGTTTCGTGCCTACGGTAGGCTCGATGCAGGGCGCATTTGCCACAATGCTTTTGCTGAGCCAGTTGCGCAAGGAGCGTGATACGATACTCTTCATCGATCCGTGTTTTCCGGTGCAGAAGCAGCAGTGTTGCGTGCTGGGCATTCGCGTCGAGGCGTTCGACGTGGCCGACTTCCGCGGCGATAAGTTGGAGGCGCGTTTGGAACAGTCGCTGTCGAGCGGCCGTATATGCGGAATCGTATTCTCCAATCCCAACAATCCGTCGTGGATGTGTCTGACCGAGCAGGAGTTGGAGGTGATAGGCCGTTTGGCTACCAAGTACGATTGCATCGCCGTGGAGGATCTGGCCTATCTCAACATGGATTTCCGCGAGGACCGCAGCCGTCCGTTCTCTCCGCCTTTCCAGCCGACGGTAGGACGCTATACGGATAATTGCATGCACCTGATCTCGGCATCGAAGATATTTTCGTATGCCGGTCAGCGCGGTGCTCTGGTGGCTATCAATCCGCGGTTGGCCGAACGCTGTTTCGAGGGATTGGCCGAGCGTTACGACAACGACGGTGAGCTGCGCCGCAACTTCATCTATTCGATCGTATACACTCTTTCGGCCGGTGTCACGCATTCGGTGCAGTATGCCATGGCGGCCATGTTCGATGCTGCGTGCGACGGACGGTTGGATTTCGTGGGGCACACGCGCGAGTATGCGCGCCGTGCCGCCCGTGTCAAGGAGATCATGCTGCGCAACGGATTCCATGTCGTCTACGACAAGGATTGCGACCGCGACGTGTCGGACGGATTCTTCTTCACGTTCGGATATAAGGAGATGACGAGCGAGCAACTGATCAACAAACTGATATACTACGGTATAAGTGCCATAACATTAAGCTCTACGGGAAGTGCCCGCGAGGGTTTGCGCGGTTGCGTGTCGAACCTTACGGAGGATCAGTACGATGAACTCGACAGACGTTTGCAACTATTCAGCCGTGACTATTGATGGAGAGCATTAAATATATGACGGCCGCCGAGGCCGTGCGACTGATTCGCTCGGGCGATTCGGTCTATGTACAGGGCAGCACCTCGATCCCCGAGGTGTTGGTGAGAGCCATGACCGACCGCGCACCCGAGTTGCGTGGCGTGAAGGTGTATTCGGCATTTGCCATCGGCAGGGAAGATGCGCCGTATGCGCGTCGGGAGCTGATCGACTCGTTCGAGGCGGTGAGCTTCTTCGTGGCCAACAATGTGCGGCGGGCTATCCGCGAGGGCGTGGCGCAGACCATACCGGCATTTCTGGGTGAGATACCGTTTCTGTTCCGCAGCGGACAGGTGCCGTTGGACGTATGCCTGCTGAATGTCTCGGAGCCGGACGAAGAGGGATACTGCTCGTTCGGCATATCAGCCGATCTGGCAGTGTCGGCCGCCGAGTGCTCGAAGACGATCATAGCGCAGGTCAACCGCTACATGCCGCGCACGTTCGGCGATCCGGTGATCCACATATCGAAGATAGCGGCACTTGTCAGGGGCGACGAGCCTCTGGTGGAGCTGCCTACGGTGACACCCAACGACATCGAACGCCGCATAGGCGGATATATCGCCGCCGAGATACCCGACGGTGCCACGATGCAGATAGGCGTGGGCGGCATACCCAATGCCGTGCTCGATGCCCTGCACGACCATAAGCATCTGGGTCTGCACACCGAGGCCATGACCGACGGTGTGGTGCCGCTCATCGAGAAGGGCATCATCGACAACTCGCAGAAGAGGATCCTTCCGGGCAAGTCGGTGGCATCGTTAGTGCTTGGCAGCCGCAGGCTCTACGACTATCTCGACAACAATCGCGACGTGGAGATCCGCGACGTGGCCTGGACCAACGATCCGGCCATCATACGGCAGAACCCGCGGGTGATGGCCGTGAACTCGGCCATCGAGGTCGATCTTACGGGACAGATATGCGCCGACTCGATCGGCGAGGTCATATTCTCGGGCGTAGGCGGCCAGCACGATTTCATGTATGGCGGTTCGTTGTCCGAAGGAGGCAAGTGCTTTATCGCTCTGCCCTCGATGACGGGCAAGGGCTTGTCGAAGATCGTGCCTACGCTGGCTCGCGGAGCCGGTGTGGTGACCACGCGTTTTCAGGCTCAGTATATCGTCACGGAGTATGGCGCGGCCTACCTGCGCAACAAGAATCTGGCCGAGCGTGCGCGTGCCTTGATCGGCATTGCCCACCCCTCGGTGCGTGAAGAGTTGGAGCGTGCCGCTACGGAGCGTTTCGGCATAGGTTTCCTGCGGACGAAATAGGCTGACGCGCCGCATGCGAAAATAGGCCGCACCTCTGAAAGGGTGCGGCCTTTTTCAGTATGTCGAAAGATATGCCCTTACTTCTTCTTTTGCGGGCGGTTTATGACGTGCTCCATGATAATGACCGTTATCACGCCCATGGCGAAACCGTTGCCGACTAACGGTCTGATGATCTGCGGCACGACATCGGCCGGAAGCGTGGTGAACAGCAATGCGATCATCACCGGCAGGCTTACGGTCATTGCGTCGGCGAATGTCGAGCCTGATTTGGTCGAGTGCATCATCTCGAACGATGCGGCCAGCTGCGTGCCCATCAGATAGAGCAGGATCGAGCCTATCACGGGGTTGGGTATGTGCGACAGTATCCATATCAGATGGGGCGACATGGCACATACGATCAGTCCTATGGCCGCGGGCAGAAGCGTGTGGCGCGAGGCGCACGACGAAGAGGCGATGACACCCGGACTCATCGAGTAGTTGACCGGCCCGAGTACCCCTGCGGCACCCGAGAGCATGTTCATAAGGCCGGTGATTACGATGCCGCGGCGGCAGCGCGAGGGCATATCGTCGGCACCGAGCATGGCACCTAACGACTCCATCGATCCAATGTCGTTGATAAGCAGTGCAATGTAGCAGAAGAAAAAGGCGAGAATCAACCCCGGATCAAACGTGAAACTGCCGATCAGAACCGATACCTTAGAGTAGTCGCTCTCCACGACCATGTCGGTAGGGTAGATGGTGTAGTATATGCCGCTGCCGATGATCAGTGCCAGCGGTATGACGATGCTCTTCCACACGCCCGTCATCAGGCGGTTGGCCACGACCATTGACGCAGTGCCGAACAAGGCGAACAGCAGTCCGAAGAGCTGCGGGTTGTTGTCGGCCGGAGCCGGTGTGAATATCAGATTGGATATTGTCGGAGTGAGCGTGAATGCAATGAGCATCAGTATGACGATTATGATGCGCGGCGTGAATAGCCTGACGACATATTTCAGTGCATTGCATGCGCCGAGCAGTGCCACCAGCGCACCGCCGACGAGTATCGACGAATAGATGGCATCGACCTCGGCCTGTGCTTTGAGCGAAGTGATGACGCCCACGAGCAACACGGCGGCCGGACCTACCACTAACGGCAGACGGTGTCCCCAGAAGATCTGAATGACGGTTGTGATGCCGACGATGGCGAACATCTTTTGTGCGAAAAACATCTTCTCCGCCTCGCTGCCCGTGGCCACGAACGTGCTGGTGGCTACCACGGCTATGGCCAGCACAAACCATTGCAGTCCGTATGCCAGCAGCTGCGGCATGGCAGGACGCTCTTCGAGTCCGTATCTGAGTTTCATCGCTTGTCGAATTTGTGTTCGAGGAAATAACGCTGCGATTTTACCAGATTGCGCGAGTGCAGCACCAGTGTCTTAGTCTCGTTGAGGATCGTCAGATAGAGCATCGATGCCTTGGTCGAGGTCTCCTTGTGCTTGATGCGCAGCAGCTGGTTGGCCGTAGCTCCGGAGATACTCTCGAAGAGCTGGTCGCGCAACTCCATTATAAGGTCGAGATCACCGAAGTCGTTGCGTTGCAGCATGATGTTTATGTGGAAGAATATCTGCTCCACATCGTCGTTGATCTTCATCAGATCGTCGATCTGCTCCTTCGACAGACCCTCGTGATTGTTGTCGATATGATCGAAGCACGGACGCGTGATGTGTATGAGCGATTTCGATATTTCGTTGAGATAATCCACCACCTGCACATAGTATTGCGCGGCATTGATCTCGTGCTCGTTCATGCGGGCCACGGTGGGCATGATCTCGTATTTGCGCTCCTTCGACCGTTCGTAGATCTCGTCGGACTGCTGTACGACCTCCTTCAAGGCCTTGCGGTTCTCCTTGAATGTAGCGATCATGGTGCGGTCGTAGATCTTGGTTATGCTGCGCATGGTCTCTATGACATCGGCGATACCGAGATTGATGGCATCTTCGGCACTCTTGACCTCGGGCTTCGCCTCTTCGGCCTGTGCTGCCGCCTTGTTCTTCTTCAAGTTGCTGCGCAGCAGCATGTAGCCGCATAGGAGCGATACTATGACTATGGCGATATTGCCGCCATAGGCCAATGCGAGTGCTACCACGAAGGCAATGAGCATGGCACCGAAACCTGTGATGAACCAGCCCGATACGACGGTCAGCACGCCCGAGATGCGATATACGGCACTCTCGCGTCCCCATGCGCGGTCGGCCAGCGACGAACCCATCGACACCATGAAGCATACGTATGTGGTCGACAACGGCAGTTTGAGCGAGGTGGCTATCGAGATGAGTATGGCGGCGGTGGTCAGGTTGACCGTGGCGCGGATCAGGTCGTATGATCCGCCTTCGCGCTCCTCCTGGCTTAGCGGCTCGAAGCGTTTGGCTATGGCTCTTTGTATGCGCTGCGGCATGATGCGCTCGTATGAAGCGTTGATAGCCATTGCCATGCGCACTAAACCGCGCGAGGCACTGGTCGAACCGTATTGTTCGCCTCCGCCCTCGTCCTGCGACGAGAGCGACAGCTCGGTCTTGCTCACCGACAGGGCGCGTTTCGACGTCCACAGCGTAATGATCATGATGATGCCGGCCGCAAGCAGCAGCTTGGTGTTGGCTACGGCATCGTTGGTAAGGGCTGCCATGGTGATAGTCTCGTCGCCGCCCATCTCCTTGGCTATGTTATAGGAGTCGTAGCCGGCCACAGGCACACCCACGAAGTTGACAAGGTCGTTGCCTGCGAATGCCAGCGCGAGTGCGAACGTACCGGCGAGAATATTGATTTTGAGAATGTTCACCTTGAACATCTGCGCGAAGTAGAGCAGTATGCTGCAAACGACCCATATAGCCGCTAACGACAGCAGCAGGTTCTGGTCGATGAACTGTATGACGGGATTCTCTTTAAGCAGATCCTTCAATCCCTTGAACAGAGCGAAATATACTATGGCCGTGAAAGATATGCCGCACCATAATGCTCCGAAACGTCGGAACACGGGCTTGTAGCGGAACGAAAACAATAGTCGCGATATGTACATCACCACGCAGCCGCACGTGAATGCCAGCACCACCGACAGCAGGATACCGGCCACGATGGCCAATGCCCGATCCGACTTTATACACTCCGAAAGCGTGTTGTCGGGGTTGTGCAGCGATACGGCCACGGCCGATCCCAACAGACAGAATACCAGCGCGACGGTGGTCGATGTCGGCAGTCCCATGGTGTTATAGATGTCGAGCAGAATGATATTGGCCAACATCACCGACAGATATAATACCATCACGTCGCGGAACGTAAACAGCTCCGGCGCGAACATGCCGCTGCGGGCGACCTCCATCATGCCGCTCGACGATGCCGCACCGACGATGATGCCTACGGAAGCTACTGTCATGATGATTTTGAGGGTGGCGGCTTTCGATGCGATAGCCGAATTGAGGAAGTTGGCTGCGTCGTTCATCACGCCGATGAACAGGCCGGTGATGGCAAGCACTACCATTACAGCCAGCATAAATGTGTAGATCCACTCCATATTTAGGTAGATAGTAGTTAACTTTCAGTTTACAAAATTAACATATATGTGTTTATATTTAAAATTTCAACGTTATTGTTAACAATTATTTAATATATAGGTAACAAACGCATGGGTGCCGTTGCCGTACTGCATCGAAAATCACCCCTGCCGGAGCACGTCTCGGCAGGGGTGATTTGGTTGAAACCGGCATTTTCCGACAAGCCGGTCATGTCGAACGCATGGACTATTTTTGGGTCAGTCGCAATGCCTCCTCAGGGTTGTCGGTGGTGATATAGTCGACATTGTGGTCGATCACCCATTTGAGGTCTTCCGTGGTGTTGACCGTCCATACGTTGACCGTAAGACCCAGTTTGTGAGCCTCCTCGATCCACTTCGGGTGCTTTTTCAGCACGTCGATCTTGTAGTCGAGACCGGTGTAGCCTGCGGCTTTCAGATACTTGGGGTTGAGCGTGCCGTTGAGATATGCCACCTTGGTGCCGGCGGGAGCCAGACGGATCAGCTCGTTGCATACGTGCTCGCGGAAAGCGATGTATTCCACCTGATCCTGCAACTTGTGACGCTTAACGGCATCGAGAACCATCTTCACTACCTTGGTCTCTATCTGAGGCGTGTCGTGATCCTTGATCTCGATGATGAGCTTGCAGTCCGAATCTTTGGCAGCCTGGTCGAGATACTCGTCGAGAGTCGGCACCGGCTCGCCGTTTTCGAGTCTTTTCGAACGTAATGTCGCCAGATCGCTCTGCTGTACGGCCAGACGATCGGGATCGTTCTTATCGCCGAGCCACGGTCCGTGTATTACCACCAGCTCGCCGTCGGCTGTCATGTTAACATCGCACTCCGAGCCGTAAACGCCCAACTCCTGGGCATTTGCCAGCGACGCTATGGTGTTGCGTGCCGCACCCTCTTTTGCGTGGAAGCCGCGATGGGCTATTACTTGGCTTTGTGCCTGCAATGCCGTCACCGAAAACAGGGCGGCGGCTGCGAAGATCAATTTTTTCATAATCAAAAAAGGTAAATAGTAATTTAAGTTGTACAAAGATAATAATTTTTTTGTGAAAAGCGGCATTCTGCTGCCGCGCACTTGCTCGTCCAAATGGGAAATACGTTAGTATGTCCCATCTGGACGATCGGCGTTTGCGTTGCACAATACCGCTTTTGACAAAAAAAATAGGTTGTGGTGCTTTGTAGGTTTTTTGTGAAAAGACATCATTTGCTTCGCCTCGTTTAAGTCCGCAAATGGGCAGTACGCTAAGTACAGCCCATCTGCGTCCTTTTCACGTGCGGTTTCATTTCATGCACTTTTTCTCGCCGCGGCAAAGTCGAAGTAAACTTCGCTTTGCTCGTCCGACTTATCGAAAAAGTTGCAACTAATGCCTTTTGACAAAAAAATAGGTTGGTGGTGCTTTGGAGACCTCTTTCCATCGCGCTGTCATTCTGAGCGATAGCGAAGTATATGTGCGAGCCTATTTCCAATGTGCTGTCATTCTGAGGAGGACGGAACGTCCGACGTGAGAATCTCTCTTTTGGACGACATGTGCATCGTTTTATAGGCAAACGCGCTCCCTGCACGCGAGACTCCCACGGTCGGGCTATGCCCTCCCTCGGAGTGACAGTGAGGGTGGCAGGGACTCCCACGTCGCAACTGCGTTGCTCCTCGGAGTGACAGTATGGGTGGTTTTGTCTTTCACAGATGTCTCGCATTAGTTCGACATGACAAACAGCGTAAATATTCTGCCGGAAATAGTGTAAATACGGCTATAAAATAGAAAATTATATGTCTCGTCATTTTTATTTCGAAAAATTTGGAGGGGGGGGGAATTTTCATACCTTCGTTGGATATAAATCAAATACATAATTACCATGAAGAGATCAATATTAATTGCAACTGTTGCGAGTGTATTGTTTGCCGTGGCAGGCAACGCCCAAACTACCGTCTCCGGTACGATAGACGGTCATGATTATGTCGACTTGGGTTTAAGCGTCAAGTGGGCGACATGCAATGTGGGTGCTTCGTCGCCGGAAGACCCTGGAGATTATTTTGCATGGGGCGAGACTATGGCGAAATCTACATATACAAGAAAGAATAGTAAAACACTTGATAAACTTCTCGTCGATGTATCCGGAAACTCAAAATACGATGCCGCCTGCGCCAACTGGGGCGGATCATGGCGCATACCGACGAAAGAGGAGATGCAAGAGTTGATAGATAAATGTACGTGGACATGGACTACACAAGGTGGTTATAACGGCTATAAAGTTATCAGTACGATCAACGGCAACTCTATATTTCTCCCAGCTACCGGTAAGCGTTACAATTCGTCGATCCAAGAGACCATAAGGCACGGTTTCTATTGGAGTTCTACGCCTGACGGGTACCGTGCTGATTGGGCATACAACCTTGAATTCGGCAGTAGCTATCATCGCGTGGAGTCGTATGTCTGCGTGCGCCGCTCCGGACAATGTGTTCGTCCTGTCTCGGATTAGTGTGGCGGCGGCCGGTGCCCTGTAAAGTTGCAAGCGGCAGCAAATCTATGATGGTTTGTTGCCGCTTGTTTATCGTATGGCTGTTCGATGACGATATGCAATGTTGATAGGGTAGTTCTGCAAGCCTTGTATTTCACAGATTCTTCACTACGTTCAGAATGACGAGACTGGTTTGTCATTCTGAGGAGGACGGAACGTCCGACGTGAGAATCTCTCTTTTGGACGACATGTGCATCGTTTTATAGGCAATCCCGCTCCCTGCACGCGAGACTCCCACGGTCGGGCTATGCCCTCCCTCGGAGTGACAGACTACCTGTCAACACTCCACTGCGGGACGAAGAACAAAGCCTGCCACGCCCCACATGGAGCGCGATATATCGCGCGACAAAAGCCCCTCCCGAGGGAGGGGCTTGGGGTGGGGTCAGAATTATATGACGGCGCAAGCCGTAGCTCCGTGGTCGACATTGGTTTTCCCTCCCTCGGAGTGACAGTGAGGGTGGCAGGGACTCCCACGTCGCAACTGCGTTGCTCCTCGGAGTGACAGTATGGGTGGTTTTGTCTTTCACAGATATCTCACTTCGTTCGACATGACAGGTTGGTTTTGTCATTTCGAGCGTGCACTCAAAGAACCGTCGGACAAAGATTATAAAAAATCGGCGCAACGTTGCCGCTGCGCCGAAAATATGTCACGCCGAACGTATTATTCGCCGAAAAATTTGTTGAGCAGATATGCAAGTCTGTATCCTGCATTGCGCAGCTGTCGGGCAACTAAATCGCGCGACAGCTCGACAGTATCGGGATTAAGTTCCTCCGTATTAAACGGATTCCACTCATAGATGACTGCGTTGTTGTCGCCGCAGTCTTTTGCCCAGTCGAACAGCGTTCCTGCCTGTGCTTTCTTGATCTCCCGTTTTTTCGCGGTATCTATCTCCGCTGCCACCTCCTCGGCCGATGCTTTTCCGTAGAGCATCTCGGGCATCTTGTCGTAGACGCCGTGGAAAGACTTCTGTTTTTGGCCGTTGAGCGTGCACTCCCAGAAACAGCGCGGCCCCGGGACGTATGAGTGAGTGGGGCAGTGCATGTCGCCTACGAAGTGCAGTAGCATGCGCAGATTCATCAATACGGTCGAGTCGCTCAGCTCCTTGTAGTGCGACAGATTGTATTCGGCCACACATATTGCCATTATGGCATCGCCCTTGTTCAGACGCGGATTGGGATCGTAGTTGTGGTTCTCGTCGACATTGTAGACATGCCATGCGGAGGTGTATGCGATCTCCTTGTCGCGACGATGATGATCCATCCACACGGCATCGGTCTTCAAATCGTAGTTCATGTACTTGGCGATGTTGCGTTTGGCCTTCTCGGTCAGATGACGCTCGGCCACCTTGATCACAACCTCGTGTCCGAGCCGTCCCCATGCGTTGGCAGACTGTTGCCACATTATCGTAATGGCAAGAGTAAGCAATAAAACTTTTTTCATTTCGTATATGTTTTTGTTAAAATGATCTCAAAACGCAATCAAAGGTACGAAAAAAAGATCGTTTGTAAACTATGATGATAATAATTTTATTAAAATTAATATCTTTGTAGAACTAATTCTGAGAAGATCATGTGGCAGACGATCGACAATATCATAACCCGAACGAGCGATTTCGTATGCGGCTATCCGCTTTTCGTATTGCTTATAGGCGGCGGCCTGTTTCTTTTGATATATTCCGGCTTCGTGCCGTTCAGGTATCTGCGCCGTGCCGTTGCCGCACTGCGCCGTGGCAATGACGGTCGCGAGGGGCAGATATCATCGTTCGAGGCTCTGATGGGAGCCATCGCGGCAACCATCGGTCTGGGTAATATTGCCGGAGTCGCCATTGCGTTGAGCATGGGCGGCGCGGGAGCCATATTCTGGCTGTGGGTGAGTGCAGCGGTAGGCATGGGCACCAAGTTCTTCGAGGGCACGCTGTCGCTGATGTATCGCGGCCGTGACAGCCGCGGTGAGTTGCAGGGCGGACCTATGTATATGATCGTCGAGGGTCTCGGCCAAAAGTGGCGTCCGCTGGCAGTGTTCTTCTCTGTTATGGGACTCGTCGGCACGTTGTGTCTCTATCAGTCCAACCAGCTCGTGGAGTCTGTCGATACGGTATTCTTCTCTGCGTCGGGAGAATCGATGACGATGCTCGACCGACTTGTTGCGGGAGTCGTGATTACGGCTGTCGTGGCGGTGGTCATATTGGGCGGCATTCGTCGCATAGCGCGCCTGGCCACGCGCTTGGTGCCTGCGATGATTACGGCCTATTTCCTGTTGGTGCTGTATATAGTGGCCACGCACCTATCCGATGTGCCTGCCGTATTCGCGGCAATATTCCGCGAGGCGTTTTCGCTGAGAGCCGGTATCGGCGGCATGTTGGGTGTAGCACTGATAGGTGCACGGCGTGCGGCATCGGTCAATGAGGCCGGCATAGGCACGGCTTCGATGATGCACGGAGCCTCGAAGAACAGCGAACCGGTGCGCGAAGGTTTCGTCGCCATGCTGGGACCGCTGCTCGACTCGGGCATAGTATGCACGCTGACGGCCGTTGCCATATTGCTCACGGGAGACTACGATGTCGAGGGTGTCAAGGGATTGCAGATAGCACTCGGTGCTTTCGATGCGGCCATGCCCGGCATAGGTGGCTATCTGCTGTTCGGCATTGTGGTCGTATTCGCATTCTCGACCATGTTTTCATACTCTTATTACGGTACTAAGTGCGCCTCGTACCTCTTCGGTGCCGATCGTGCCCGTTACTACAACTGGTTTTTCCTCGCCATGCTTGTCGTGGCTGCGGTCATACCGCTGCACACCGTTGTCGGCATCATCGACATGGCTTACGCCTTGATGGCCATTCCCACCATGTTCGTACTGATACGTCTTGCCCCGCAGGCGAAAAGGGCTTTGCGGTTATATCTGCAAAAGCATCGTTAGCGGCGGCTGTTTAGCGCAAGTATCATTGTCTCGTTCATATTGGCAGGGCATTGGCTGTCACTCCGAGGGGGGACACATGCCCGACCGTGGGAGTCTCAGCACATTGCTGTCACTCCGAGGAGACGCAGACGATGCGGGAGTCTCGCCGTCGGGAGTGCGGTTGTCAGACAGAGATTTGCCGACCAAAAGAGAGATTCTCACGTCGCGTGCATAGCACGCTCCTCAGAATGACAGGGTAACGGAAATAGTCTCGCTCAGATTCTACGTTACACTTAGAATGGCAGGGCGGGCATATCGATCTTGTAAATGCCGGTAATGGCGGCAAAACAGAAAGGACTGCCCCGCGGGACAGTCCTGTACATTTCCGGTGAGCCGGTCGTATTTATTTCTGCTCGTTGAGAATGCGCATGGCAGCGTCGAAGATGGTCGTGTCGTCGAGTGTGACTACGCCACCGTCCGGGCCCTGCTCTATGTGTATTCCTGCACCGGCCTTGGCATCGAGGTGCTTGCCTCCGAAATAGTTGCGTACGGTCTCGACATCGATACCCAACTCGTCTGCTATGCGCTGTGAGCTGCCGCTGGGCAATTTATCCTTGATGCGGCGCAGTTCGTTAAATGTGATAATCATAACTCTGAAAATTATAAGAATTAGTATATGTTTATATTCCACTACTAAATTAATCATTTTTTCGAACATGGCCAAATATATTGCCGACTTTTTATTAAAAAAGGACATATCGCATGATATGTCCTTTTAATATCTTTCGTTTCGAGACCGCTTTATTTTGCCGGCTCGACATATATCTGGAACAGCATCGGCGCGTATGGCAGTATCTCGGTGGAGGTCGAGACCACCGTAGTAGTCTCCTCGTCCTCTACATCACCGCCGTAAGAGGGGTAGCCGTAACCGTAGTAATAGGGGTTGTAGCCGTAGTAACCGTTGTTGTACATGCCGCCGTAGGAGTATCCGTAGTAGGAGTTCATGTAGTTCATGTAATTGTAGTAGTTGAGCCAGTCGTATGACGACGACGACGAACTGCTCGAAGAGCTTGTCGAACCCGTCTTGCCGGCTATGCCGTAGGCGTAGGTCGATACGGTCAGTATCGAAGCCCATTGCCCCAGACGCAGGGTGGGAATCGAATAGAGCCATGCAAGGATCAGGTTGTTATCCGCGTCATCACTGTTGTCGAACTGCAATGCACTCCCCTCGGACGACACCTCGTCATATACGATGCGTTTAACTTCGTCGATGTTTGTGTCGACTATATAACCGTCCAGCAGACGTGTGATATACCAGATGTTGGCTTTCGCGACGCTGGTGACCGAATCGGTGGTAAGCACCTCATCGTAGCCGATGCCCTTGCCGAAACGCTCCACGAGGGCCTCGTTGATCTCGCGGTCGATCGCGGCCATCGATTTGCTGCCGTAGATCTTGCCGCGGTTGTAGATGTTCTGATTGGGATACATCAGCGTGTCGGCACCTATGGCGTTGAAGTCGAACTTGTCCGTAGCGGGCGAATAGGCATATTTGACATAGAGCTGCGCAAGCGTATCGACGGGCTGGTGCCAACGGCCGTCGAAGAATTCCAGCGGGCGGGGATCGATCTCCTCCTCCTTGTCATCGCCGTCGGCGCGGGTGAACCTGCGGCGCGATGAGGTCGAGGTATCGTCGTCCGAGGTATCCTTGCGATGCTCGGTGCAGAGTCCGCCGTTGATGTTGGCGAACGAGTCGACATGATTGCCCTCGTATGCCACGGGATTGGCTGCATGGCCGTAGAGCGTCATCTCCACGATCATAGGCTTGTTGCCGTCGAGCGAGAACTGGCCTTCATAGCCGCCGTCGCCGCTCATGCCCGTACCGCTGGCAACCACCGACGAAGGCAGATAGAGCCGCATCTTGGTTCCGTAGCGTGCCTTGTAGCTCTTATCGCCGATCTTCAACTCGTTGAACAGAGCCAGATAGGTGCCCTCTATCATCGAATAGGAGTCCTCTCCGCAGAAACGGTAATAGGGTACATAGTGCGTGTAGTTGGTGTAGCTGCCTTGCTGCTGGGCTATGGCGTCGTTGCGCGATATGCAGACGTTGCCTTGCAGGTCGCGTCCCGTGAAATCATACCATACCCATGCCGATTTGCCTGCTATTGGCAGAGAGTCGGCACAGCCCTCGTCGAGGATCTCGACGTAGTATCCGCCCTGCTCCTGATAGTTCTCTTTTAGGTCGGGGCGATATTTGTCGATCCATGCGGCTAACGACATCTGCTCGATCTCGTTGAACGAGACGGACGGCTCCTCTACGCACGATGCTAATGCTGTTACTGTCAACAGGGTTATGGCCAGAACTTTAAACAGATATTTCATATATGCGAATTAATTCCTTTTAGTTACTTTGTCTATGGTGAAATACCACGCCACGGGCGATTGGTATGGCACCGCGCCGATGGCAGTGTCGTCGTAGGCCATGGTGAATGTCATGTAGACCTCCACCCGATCGCCTTCCCGACAACCCGATAACGATGATTCTATACCTTTTATTATATCGGTCGAACCCAATGTTATGACGAGCGGGTCGGTCGTCCACTCGTATTCGGTGTTCAGTCCGGCCTCTTGCAGAGCGATGATCGATGCGAGTTCGTTGGTGGCATAGATGTTTTCGGTGGTGACGTTGCGGAATCCGAATACGTATGCCGTGTAGCGGATCTCCACCTCATCGCCCCATTCCACTTCGGGACGGTCGTCGCGTCCCTCGTCGTAGAGCGTCGATATGTAGCGGTATGCCGTCTGTCCGAATGTCGAGTAGTATTGCGGATAGCGTTCGAGCGACGAATCGAGATCCTCTTCCGCTATGAGCCGCGGCGAGTGTGCCGATGTCAGATACGAAGTCATAGAGGTCTGCTGGCGCGACAATATGTTGTCGGAGTCGTCCGAGCAGGCGAACAGCATGGCTGCCAGCAGAGGTATGATTATAAGTGCACTCTTTTTCATATCCATACAATCGTGCAAATTTAAATAAAAAAATCGCAATACGCAACCTCTCGGCCGATAACTTGCAGCCCTAACGCGACAAAGATGCCCGGAGAGTATCACTTATCTGCAAAAATCCTATCTTTGCTGCAAAGAAAACGATCGAGGCTCGGTGCTTATTATGTCGCGGACTATGCGTGGTGCGGCGGCATGCCGGATAGCAGGCATCGCAGCCGAGACAAAACGATTTGTTATGCGAAACGGAATACGTATTGCGACGGCTCTGTTTGCAGTTGCGGCATTGATTTGTACGGCTACGGCATCACGGCCGGTGAGTGGCGATCGTGCCGCGGCTGAACTTGCTGCGCGCTGCGACTCTCTGGTGCGAGGTGTGGCCGGAGAGGTGATTGCCGTGGCTGTCGACGACGGTCGGGAACGTGTGCTTTATGGTGCGGAGCAGGGTGATTATGCCGTATTGTTCGAAGAGCTGTTGGGGCGCGAGGCCGCTGTCGAGTGCGACTGCCGCGACGATTACGATGCGCGGATATGCTATGCGGTGCTGTGCTGTCGTGCCTATCGCAACGGGTGCGTCATCTCGCAGATCATAATGCCGTTGAACGAGGACGACGCTACCAAAGGGGATATGGTCTATCCTTTGGAGCGTCGCATAACCGATCCTCTGTCGCGCCTTATAGCCTTTTGAGTGCCATGCGGACGGCCTGCTCGACAGCTATCGACGGCGACTCGCGCATGATGGCCTGCAATGCCTTCTCCGATGCAGCTTTCTGGAATCCGAGCATTGTAAGAGCGGCAAGAGCCTCGTCGTAGGTCTCCGACGAAGTCGCATTGCGTGCCGCCAGCATCTGGTCGCTGGCTCCTAATTCGAGCATCTTGCCCGACAGCTCGACGATGATCTTCTGGGCGGTCTTCAACCCCAATCCCTTGACGTTTTTGAGCAGGGTGGCATTCTCGGTGGCTATTATGTTTTGCAGCTCCTGCGGGGTGTATGTCGACAATATCATGCGCGCCGTGTTGCCGCCCACGCCCGATACGCTTATCAGGCGGCGGAACAGTTCGCGCTCGATCTTCGTCGCGAAGCCGAACAGGGTCTGCATATCCTCCCTGACGGAGAAGTGTACGTATAGCTTGGCGCGGTCGCTGTGCTCGATGGCCGAGTAGGTTTGCAGCGATATGTTGAGGTAGTAGCCGACACCGTCGGCTTCGATGACGGCGTATGCAGGAGCTACTTCGGCAACGGTTCCAGATATATATTCGTACATAATGGACTTTTTTAGATTAAAGTTTCACAAAAGTAAAGAAATTTTCTTACCTTTGTATTTCAAATGGAAAATTAATTAAAAACACAATAACGGATTATGAAAAAGACTCTTTTATTTGCATGTGCCCTTGCGACTGTTTTGGCGGCATGCGGAGGAAAGGACGATGAGAAGAAGAATGAAACGACTGTTGCCGAGAACGAATCGACCGAGTGTGTCGTATCGGGCGATGTGGTCTATGTCAATGTAGACTATGTTTTGAGCGGCAGCGAGTTATATGCCAAAGAGGGTGCCGAGTTGCAGAAGAAGGTGCAGCAGGCTCAGGAGAAGATACAGAAGGCGCAGGAGGGCTGGGCAAATACCGAGAAGGGTTTGCAGGCCGAGTACAACAAGTTGCAGAACGAGGCTGCCAAGTTGCAGGAGGATTACAGCAAGGGTCTGATAACCACGCTTAATGCCCAGCAGAAGCAGGAGGAGTTGCAGAAGAAGGGCGATGCCATTCAGCAGCGCATCAACAACTACCAGCAGCGTGTACAGAAGGAAGATGCCGACTTGCAGGCCGAGGCGCGCAATCTCGACGAGGAGAATGCCGTGCTTATGAACCGCTTCCAGGATCTGATGAAGCGCGCCGTCGAGCAGATCAATGCCGACAAACGCTATAAGATGATACTCAGCGCAGCGGTGGTCGTAGATGCCGAGCCTACGCTCAATATCTCGGATCTGATTCTGGCCAAGGTAAACGAGCTTTACGCCGCAGATAACCAGTAGCGTTTCGCCGAACGTTTCAAAATACCGGCTTGCATAGTTGCAAGTCGGTATTTTTTTTCATAATTTCGCAACCGAAAAACGATTTACCGCTATGGGATTTATTCCGTTTACGTTTGTAGATTTCATCGACATTCTGCTTGTGGCATCGCTTATGTTTGTCATATACCGCGCCATGCGAGGCACGAATGCGCCGTATATCATGGCCGGCATATTCGTCATCTATTTGGTGTGGATACTCGTTCGCACGTTCAATCTTGTGTTGTTGTCGACGATTCTCGGTCAGATCATCAGTGTCGGTGTGATCGCCATATTGATCGTTTTTCAGCCCGAGATACGCCATTTCCTGCAATCCATAGTGCGACAGCGCAGTAATTTCCACTTCATAAGCCGCTTCTTCAACACGCATAAGAACCGTTCGACACTCGATCTGCAACCTATCGTGACGGCCTGCCGCGAGATGGGCGAGCAGAAGACGGGTGCCCTAATCATCATCAGGCAGAGCAACGATCTGAGCATGATCGAGGAGAGTGGAATAGCCATAGATGCCAAGGTGTCGGTGGCGTTGCTGGAAAATATATTCTTCAAGAACGCTCCGCTTCACGACGGTGCCGTGATCGTAAGCGGCGACAGGGTAGTGGCGGCCAAGTGCGTATTGCCCGTAACGCAGCAGAATGTCCCGAAGTCATACGGCATGCGTCACCGTGCGGCATTGGGCATGAGCGAAGTATCCGATGCCATCATCATTGCCGTGTCGGAGGAGACCGGAGGCATCTCCATTGCGCATGATTCGTCGATCAGACGCAACGTCGAACCTGCGCTTCTTGCCCAGACCATACAGAACTATCTGCGGGTGAATCGCCAGCAGGAGGATACTGCGCAGTCGGAGTGATCGCGAGGTCGGACAGGCCGCCGATAGGGTATTGATACGTTCGATACGTCCGGTTCGGGTTTTTAAGTAGGTCTCGCTATTGCCTGCCGGCAATTGTGTTTTGTCAATAAATTCCGTTTAAACCGATGTTGCGCAAAACTATTGTCATAATATCTCTGTCGCTGATACTGCCGTGCGGATCCTCTGCCCGACAGCACTCTGCGAACGTAGACTCGTTGATCGAGTGTGTTTCCGTCCGCAGTAAGAGCGGCGATTTCGATGCTGTCGCATCGGGCGGCAGGAGACTGTTGGAGCTGGGACATGAACGAAACGATCGGAGAGCTACCCTATACGGATTGATATATACCGGGCACGCATTGGCGCGAAGAGTGGACGATTCGGTGAAATACTACTACGGCAAGGCTCTCGATATGGCTGCCGAAGAGGGTGATTATCGTGCCTTGACCTCGATTTACAATGCGCTGGCCATATACACCTCGGAGATGGAGATGAATTATCTCGGAGGTCTGTCCTATTTCAAGAAGGCGCTCGAATGTGCCGAACGCAGTCCCGACAGCCACTCATATCCGGTCGTTCTGAATAATATGGCTATGGCATATTATCTGAGGGCCGATCAGAGCGGACTTAAATACTCGCTCGAAGTCGTCGATATCGGACGGGAGCGCGGCGATTCGCTGCTTATATATTCCGGCTCGTTCGTTACCTCTTATATGTATTATTTGGCGGGCGACTATCCCGAAGCACTCGGATATATCGAGACGGCTCTGGCTACAGGCGGCCGATACGTCGAATATGCCGAGGCTTACAGCCTATATGCCAATATCCTCGTAAAGGTGGGGAGGGAACATGAGGCCGTCGCCTATTACCGCAAGTCGCTCGAACATGTGGGAGAAGAGAAGAGCAATACGCTCGCCTATCTCAACTACGGCAGTTACCTTATCGACAAAGGTATGCCGCGACAGGCCGTAGACGTGCTGGAAAAGGGTCTCGATTTCATCGATCGGCGCAATAACGCTTTTTATCGTTATCAGCTATATCAACGGTTGTCGGAGGCGTATGAGGCGGCCGGGCAGCCGGGCAAGGCTCTTGCGTATTACCGCGACTATCACCATGAATACGACAGCATATTCAATATCGAGAGGGAGAGGGCTATCAATGAATTGCGTGTGCAGTACGAATATGAGAAACAGGAGAAGGAACTGCGCGACAGAAAACTCGATCTGCTGCACGAACGGCATAAACTGAATGCGACGGTGTTTGCCGTGGCTGTTTTGGCCGTATTGCTGGTCGTACTGACTGTCGCCTACCGCAGAAAGACCATGCGTTATCGGCAGATAGTGAGGCAGCAATGGGAGATCCTGTGCAAGGAACGCCGGCTCGACGAGATGTCCGACAGACTGGCTGAGGAGAGCCAGAAGTACACCGTATCGTCGTTATCCGACGAAAAAGGACAAAGGCTGTTTCAGGAGTTCGAGATGCTGATGAAAAGCGAAAAGATCTACTGCGAACGCGACGTGACAATCGACAAGATTGCCAAGAGGCTCGGAACCAACCGATCCTATCTCTCGCAGGCTATCAATGCCAATGGCGGCATGACTTTCTCGCAGCTTATGAACTCCTATCGCATAGATGAGGCACGGCGTATTCTGTCGGATCGCAATAACGATATCCAGATCAAGACCCTCGCCTATGAGCTGGGGTTTGCCTCTTCGGAGACATTCTCGGCATCGTTCCGGAAATCCATCGGTATGTTGCCCTCCAAATTCCGTGTGGAGATAAGAAAGATGTACGACTCGGACGCATGCTGAGCGTTCGTGCCGATCCTCTTTCTATCCTTTGAATCGTAAATTGACGCTTATCAGGGTCGATTGTGCTTGAATTTTTTTTGTATGTCAGTTATTTTTGCTGAGACGAAAAATGTGAGTGCGGTTGAAAACTAATATGACAAACCTTAAAAATTCTTGCTTTATGATGTTCGAATCTTTGCTTAAACGCCTTGGCCTTGTAACGGCTGTTTTTTCGCTATCTCTGACTGCAACCGGTTGCGGCGACGATGATGTTGCCGATAACCCCGTCCCCGAACCCGTCCCGAATAAGAAGATCGTATTCGCTCCGGAGTTTTCGGGTTCCGTACCCGAAACTCTCGGCATATTCGCTTTCGACACGGGCAACGGAGCGTGGAATGCAGGTCTTACTCCTAATCTTATGGTCGACCAGCTGCTTGAAAATGTCGGCGGGACGTGGACCTACGAGCCTGTCGAGGAGTGGCCCGGCAACTCCAAGATCACCTTTTTCGCCTATGGCCCGCATGCCGGTGCCGAAAACGGCATAGGTGTGAGCGACGGTTCGTTGCAGGGAGCCCCCGTATTGACCTATAAGACTCCGTCGTCGAAAGAGTGCCATACCGATATATGCGTAGCGGCATCTCGCATGAATGTGTCGAGTGTCAATCTGCCTGTCAGTTTGAAATTCAACTCGGTCATGTCGAAGATCGGCTTCAAGGTCAAAGGCCATGGCCAGAAGATCTCGCGGATCGCAGTGCGCGGCATTCAAGATGAGGGTCGGCTCTCGCTCGATATTGCCGATGATAAATCGGTGGTATGGTCTCCGGCTCTCGAATACTCTTCGACCGAGTATGAACTCGGGCTGCGTTTGGAAGAGGGCAAGGATTACCTGATCGCCTCAGAGACCATGACCGATGTTACGGCGGAGGACGGATTCCTCTATCTGATTCCTCAGAACTTCTCCTACAATGCCCGTATCGTTGTTACGGTCGACGGTGAGAATATCGGCTTCCCGTTCGAAAGCCTGTTTCAGGTAAAGCCCTCGGAAGAGTATTTCGTCGAGCTGGTCATTCCCGACGAGATGCCGCTCGATTATACCGACAATGCCAGCTCGGCATTTCTCATAGCACCTACCGATGCTTGCCAGGCTGCCAACATAAGTTGGGCGGACGCTACGGCCGAGTGCAGTGCTGCCGGATACAGACTTCCCACTTATAACGAGGAACTGATGATATTGTTTTATATGAACGGCATCGAAAACAACAATTTCCGATATGCTTCGTACTGGTGCTCTACCACTTCGAAAGAGGTCTCTTCCGATAATGCGATGGGATACAACATCATGCCGTGGATGGGACTGTATATGCCCAAGGAGGGTATCACTGCCGCACGCTGTGTCAGGAGTGCTCCCGAGGGCGGCCGGAAATATCCGTGGGTGGATACGAGCGATCCGGAAGGCCCGATTATCGTGTCGCGTGATGCCGATGGGGGCGTAGTGCCTTCATCATACGTTGCGGCCTATAATTCGGAGGTACAGGTGTTTCATGACAACTGGAAGACGACCCCGGATCATGACAGTGGAACCGAGCTCGACAAAATCTCTCGTAAACTCCAAGTGATGAATAGTGACGCCATGGCCGACAAAGTCGTATGGAGCCAGTTCGCATGCCCCGAGGGTTGGCGTAAACCGACTATGATGGAGATGGCACTCATCTTTACCGTGGGCGGTGCGGTCGAGAGTTCGTATGATGCCGACAACATGCCCGTGTGCGATACGCCGCTGTACGGCGTGGCAGGATTTACTCCGCTTAATGCCGGGGCCTATTGGGTGGCGAGCATGGTTTCCGGCCGCGGCGGCCGTAATCCGGCAACGTGGTCGTTTGCCGCTACTCCGCGCAACGGCGGCGGCACCACTACCGGTCCCGATGCCAATTATGTAAGATGCGTGCGTGACGTAGAGTAGCCCTCCTCGGTTCTTAATATATATTTCCTGCCTTGCCGCTGTATCAGTCGATACAGCGGCAAGGCAGTTTTTATCAAGGAGCTTCATTCCCGAACTTACATGCCGGCAGATGGGTTTTTGTCCGGACAGGTGTCGTTCGTAGCAGAAAAACGCCGTTTGTAAAACATGTTGTCGTTTTGGATTTCGGTCAGGTTATATTTGTTGCGTAAACCTGCGAAACATGCAAATATCAACCACCTAAACCCAAAAGATTATGGCAATCGACACCACCCCGTCGCAAGTTGCGACCAATGCGCTGGCCGCACTTCCTTTCGGCAATATCATCGGCGGACCGCTCAAAGCCTGCATCGAGGCTCAGGCCATGGCCGCCAAGACATCGTGGAACTTCATTCAGGAGGTCGGGCTCAATACAGATCCCGAAACCGGCGAGAAGAAGACGGTGAACGTCTCGTTCCAGTTCATCAAGGACGGCCGTATGGCGCAGCTCAATGTCCCGCTGCTGACCATCGTCCCGATTCCCTACATTGCAATACAGTCGATAGATATCGCATTCAAAGCCAACATAAATGCCTCGTCGTCCAGCTCGACGGTAGAAAACGAAAGCACCTCGGTCGATGCCGGTGTCGCCGGCTCCACGTCGTTGAATCTCGGCCTTTTCAAGATAAATGCCGACTTCCATGCCAACTATTCGAGCAAGAAAGACTCTACGGCGACACAGGAGTCGAAATACAGTGTGGAGTACACGATGGACGTGGCAGTAAAGGCCGGACAGGACAGCATGCCTGCCGGACTGGCCAAGGTGCTCGAAATCCTCGGAAACAGTCTCGACGTATGCGATCCGTCGGGTACGTTGGAGGTCAATTCTCTCGAATTCAAAGGCTCGCCGAGCGAGGAGTTCATGCTCATTGCAACCTATAAAAACCGCGACGGCATCTTCGAGCCGTCGAAGATTCAGATCCCGGGGCAGACAGGGGAGGTCGACGGCGACAACATGATCTTCCGCCTGCCGGTGGTCGAGGGCAAAACCACGTCGTATATTGTCGGCGTGTCGGGCATCGACAAAAAGGTCGTCGTAAAGACGGTCGATACATATACCGATCAGAAGAACCGCGAGTTGGCACGCATCGAGCGCGAGGAGAGCGACAAGAAGCGTCTGGCCGACATGCAGGCGGCAATCACTCAGAGACGCAAGTCCATAGACGATCAGCGTGCCAAGGATCTGGCCGAGTCGCAGGAGCGTGTGCGCAAGATGGAGGAGGAAGAGTCTCGGGAAGAGACTAAGAACGCCGCCAAGCGACAGCAGCCGGCAGATCAAAACGGAGGCAATGTCAGAAAATAATGGCCGATAGAAGCCTATGGCTCGGTTAAGTACGATATTGGGTGCGATATTGCGCGATATGGTGGCGGCGCAACATGAGGCTAACATGTATGCGGTCAGGCTCTCTCCGGCCTATCGCGACCGGAATAGCGCGGCCGCACTGACTCCTCCGTCGGTATCTCTGGGAGAAGTGGAGCTGACGCTGCATTGCGGATTCGTCGATGAGTCTGTGCCGGGGGAGATATGCGAAACCGACCACGCAGCAGTATTGCGTGCCATACGGACGATCTCGGAGGGGATTTCGGAGGTTATCGTATCGTGCATTCTCACTGCGATCATACGGCACTCGGGCGATTCGGGCGAAGGTGAAGGCCCCGTCGCCCGACTCAATCGGGAGCGGACGCTGCGCAGGGAGTTCACGGCTTTTCTGAGCCGCAGGCTTCGCGGACACCTCAACGGCCATCGTGCGGAGTTCATCTCTTTGGAGGGCGAGATCGATGTCGACAGGTTGCAGGAGGATATTCTCTATATTGCCGACGAGCAGTTCCTGTCGCATTCTGATCTGGAAGAGGTGTTTGCGGCGGATATGTCGGGAAATCTGAGAAAAAACGTGCGTGAGAGTTTGCAGACAAATCTGCAAATCATGCTGCCGAGGATTCTGAAAGATGTGAGGCTTGCGCGTCGTGAAAAGTATGCGTCATTGAATGTAGAGGTTTCGTCCGAGGCCTTGTCCAAACTGCCCGAAGAATCTATCCATACCCTGCGGCTGAGAATATCTCCGCGAGATCTGCCCCTCGATACCGATACGGAGGAGTTTTAACCGATTTGCAAACATACAGTCATGAACAATGATAATACGGAGAGGATAAGCAGTCAGGTCATGGAGTTGAAAGACCTGATAGCCGCGCCTTTGGTCGCTACGGTCGATGCCGACTCGCTCTCGACGCAGCGGTATCTGGACTACCTGATGAAAATAGCCTTCGAAACCTATGATCCCGCAACCGGAAAGACGGGTGCATTGCGTATGCTTACGTTCAATTACAGGAGCCATGACCTTAGCGGAGTGCGTATGCAGTCGGTCAGGATACCTGTTCTGACATTGGTGCCGCTGCCTCTGTTGCAGGTGCAGGAGGCCGATTTCGATTTCGATATTCAGGTGCTGGACGCATCGAGCAGGCAGCAGCAAACATCGTTCTCGTTCGAGGCCGGCCGAAGTGAAGCCGGTGATTCCGTGAACGGCGATACGCGGCTGCGAGTCGCTCTGGCAAGCACCGGCGGGCAGACATCGGGTTCGATGCAGAGGTCTGGCGGATTGAGTGCCAATATGAAGGTTCATGTCAAGATGCGGCAGGCCGATATTCCGGGCGGTCTGTCCGCCCTGTTGAACAAGGCTGTCAACAATATGGCATCGGACATATCCGATACCTCCGCACCTTTTTCTGATCCGGCCGAGATAGTGCCTGTGTAATGTAAAGTATATCAATGAAACAATAATTCAATATCGATATTATGCCTATAAAACAGATGTCCGAGATGCAATCGCCGCTACACGGTCAGCGGCCATACGGAATGCACTGCCCGATATGCAGGGGATTCATGCCGGTGAGCATTCACGACCTTATATATAAGAACGGGATCGAATGCCCTCATTGCGGATTGCAGCTGACCATAAACAAGATGCAATCCAAACGGGCGTTGGACGCATTGAAAAAGATCGAGCAGGCATGCGACAGGGTAGACGAGACAAGAACGTTCAGAGGTTAAAACATACCATATTATGAGACAGATCGCAATTACATTGATGGCAGTTCTCTGCCTGTATGGCTGCGGCGAAAACCGGCAGCCGAGAGAGACGCAGCCCGAGTATGAGGTTCGTGCGGAGGCTCACATGTCGGAGCTGTCGTGCGAGGAGCAGACCGAAAGGCTTTTTTATGAATTTGTCCGTGATGATGTCGCAGGCTCAGATGCCGCTCTATCCGGTGGCGTGTGGTATTATACCGGCTTCGCTTCCGCCGACGAGGCATTCGGAACCATCATTAACTGGATCCTGCCGCTGTCCGAGCGAAAACGCTTCGGCTCAACCCAACGGTATGAATCGGAGCTGATTGAAGTGCGTTATACGGAGTGTGATGCCGACGGCGGGTTTGCTTCACTTGCGCTGTCGTTCGCCGGCAGAAGCGACTTGAAGAGGTGCAGGGTGATATTCCGCTCTCCGCAATAGAGAGGGTTGTCATCTCACATTTTAAACGGAGTATGCCGAAATTCACGTCTCGACATACTCCGTTTTCGTCGGCCGATGGCGAAGAATCGACAGCCTGCGCATATCTTTGTCGGGCTTGCTGACGGCTATCTGCAAATGCGTTTGGTACAAAATTACGGGAGTATGCAAAACAACTTTGCGCAGATGCCCGATAAGTATTTGATTTGTAGATAATATGCACCAAAATGAGACAAAACAAGCAATTAACGATTATTCTGCCGAAACATTTGGCGGATCTGCCTGTCCGTGTCGTCGGTGGGTCGGTTCGGGACGAACTGGTCGTGGGCATAGATACGCCGTCGCATGCGTCCGATACGGAGTCGCCTGTCAAGGAGTATGCGTTTATATGGCGAAATAACGGCTATCTCAAAGTATCGTTGGAGGATATACTGTGGGTGGAGGCCGACAGAAGTTATAGCGTGATACATCTGACCAACGGCCGCAGCATGGTCGTTTCGTTCAATCTGGCGGTCATAGAGAAGGAGCTTCCGCCGAACAGATTTGTCCGAATACGCCGTTCGGGCATAGTCAATCTCACACATATCGAATCATTGACGGGCAACAGTCTGAAAATAGGGGGCCGGTTGCTGACCATTGGCAGAGAGTACAGGACGGCATTTCTCGACCGTTTCATCTTCTTGGGAGTAAGACGTCATAAGAAATAGTCCGATACTGCCGTTAGTTGCATATTTCTTTCTCCTGTCGAACCGATTGCAGTGCGGACGGACGCGTCATCTATCTTTATGTCGTGAATTCACGCGACGGCGTAATCCGAAAAGCCGAATAGTAAACAGAGTAGGAGAGAAAAGAATGATGTATGGGAGCTTTATTGAGCTATTTTAAAAGTTTGAAACCTGAGACGGCAATCGATCGCAGCATATTGGAGACGATCAATGGGCATTGCCGAACGTATCGAGACCGTCCGGTAACGCCGTTTGTCAAAATCGGGCATGATATCGCGGCGGTACAGTGTACCTATATCCCGTGGATCGAGGGACATATTTCTTACTGTAATATCGACGCTTCGTTCGACGTAATCAGTCTGCCGTTCTCGGGTTGTTACCTTGCCAAAGTGCGTTATATGAGTGAGCAATATACCGCGTTCCATATCCATATGGGCGGCGGTTCTTCCCGAAAAGACGATTGGAACGAGTATATGTCGAAGTCGGCCGATATAAAGGAGGTAACATTATGCCGTCCCGATGATCTGCGATTCCGGATCAAGGAGTTCGAACATTATGATATTTGGGGACTTATATCCGACGACAACCGGTGCTTTGCGATTGCCGTCGATGCGGACGTGGAAGCAGAGGAGCAGACTGGCTCGGTCGTATATTCGGGAGTCGTATTCAAAGGACTCTATGAAATAGACCGATTGCCGGAGACGATCGAATAGTCGCAGTTTAAATGTCTTGTGTGTAGGAGATATTTGATCGTTGGCAGACATATAGATAGAAATAAGACTCACCGAACCATTGGTGAGTCTTATTTCTTAAAGTCTTATCGTCCGGTGGCCGATACTCGTTTTGCGACTATCTTGCTTTCGGTTTCGCGCATAAGGCTACTCCTCGGCAGCAGGTGCCTCAGTAGCAGGTGCCTCGGCTGCTTGTGCCTCTGCCGGAACCGACTCCTCTACTGCGCTTTCGTCGAGCGGAGCGATAGAACTGTCGAGTACGTTGATATTGTTCTCCGTGTTCTGGCTGTTGTCATTGAGTACCTTGGCTGCCAAAGACTGCTCCTCCTGGCCGGCACCTTTCTTCGATACGGCCGTAGTCGAAAGAAGACTGAACACTACGATGGCGACGATCATCGCCCATGTGAATTTTTCGAGAATATCGGTCGTCTGACGAACTCCGATGGTTTGGTTGGCGGCACCGAAGTTGGCTGCCATGCCGCTCTTGGGGCTCTGAACCAGAACTGCAAGTATCAGAAGAATACTTGCGATGGCGATCATTACGATACAGAAAGTATACATGCTATATAAATTTTAATATTTTGTTTTCGCTTCTATCTGCGCAATAAGTTCCGCAAAGTAAACACTTTTTTCCGAATTTAACAAACTTAATCTGCGATAAATGTCGATTGCCTCCTGCGACAGCCCCTGAGAGAGGTAAATTTCCGCCAATTCTTCGCTTATCATCTCCGCTTCGTCGTCGTGCGACGATTCGGTGCGCACCTCTTCTATGACCTCTCCCTCCTGTGAAACTATGCGGTAGTCATCTTTTTTCAGGAACCGGTCTATTATGTCGTCCTCGGTAAGACGGGTCAGCGCGGCAATATCGACTGTGCGATATGCGGGCATTGCCGTCAGACGGCTGCCCGACAATGCCCCGAGACAGTCATCTTTCTGTGAGCTTATGCTTCGGCGTGCGGCGCGCGCCAGCGAGAACCACGGGTGGCGTTGCAGCAGCCCGTCGACGATTCTCGACAGCTCCGCACGGTCGCCTTCTCCTGTTGCGATATATCTTTGAAAGTCGGTCATAGTCGTTACCAGTTTCCGGCTGCCGCCATATAAATGTCGTTGACGAGCTGGTCGACGATCTCTTCGATCAACTGATCCTGCACGTCGATGAGCAACTGTGTGGAGTCGTAGTCGGAGTATGCCGAGAAGCTCTTGTTGTTGAACGACAGCGTCTGGTCGATGGCATTGGTGAATGTCACGCGGACGGTGATCGTCAGACGGTTTTGCAGGGCGTAGTCGCCGCTCGATACCGAAGCCGTCGTCGACGAGTAGTTGGTTATCTCACCCTCGAAAGCGAAATCGCCGGCCTCGTCGACCTGTTGCAGACGTGTCTGGCGCGAGAACTTGTCGCGCAGAGCCTCCGTAAGGGTAGTGCTGAGTGTAGGTGCCACCATCGGTGCATTGTTGGGAAAGTACGCCACCGAAAAGGTCTTGGCGTCGGGCGGAATCGATCCTCCCGAAAAGTTGTACGACACCTTGTAGCCGCAAGCTGCGGACGCGGCGCACATAATCGCAAGGGCGATATATTTCGTAAATCGTTTCATCGGCTTAATGTGTTTGCTCCTCGTCGATGCCCAATGCCTTCATGCGGCGGTAGAGCGTCCGCTCGGATATGAACAGCTCGCGCGCGGCATCTTTGCGGCGATTGTTGTTGTTGCGCAGAGCACGCATTATCTGCTCGCGCAGCATGTCGTCTTTGGTCATCTCATGTGAGGGGTTCTCATTGACCACCTCGGCACTCTCCACCTCTATGGCGCGATGCTGGTCGGCAGATGCCGTCTGCGACAGCAGCCCTATCACCTCGCGGTGTTCGGGCGTATGTGCCGAGGGCTGACGCACGGTTCCCGACATGGCCTCGGTCATCATGCGTTTCAGATCGTTTATGTCGCTACGCATGTCGAAGAGTATCTTGTAGAGCAGTTCGCGCTCGCTGCTCATATCTTCGTACTGCCGGCTGCCTCCTCCGATAGGTGTCGGAGCGGAGTATTCGTCCTGTGGCAGATATTTGGCTAATGTGGCAGCCGTTATGGTGCGGCTCTGCTCGATGGCCGAGATCTGTTCGGCGGCATTCTTCAACTGGCGTATGTTGCCTCGCCAGTAGTAGCCTTCGAGCAGTTTGCGCGCCTCGTCGTCGAGCGTTATGGCCGGCATGCGGTATTGTACGGCCACGTCGCTGGCGAACTTGCGGAACAGCAGATATATGTCCTCAGGCCGTTCGCGCAGCGGCGGTACGGCTATGGGCACGGTGTTGAGTCGATAGTAGAGGTCTTCGCGGAAGCGTCCCTGCTGTATGGATTGCATCAGATTGTTGTTGGTGGCGGCAACCACCCGCACGTCGGTCTTCTGCACCTTGGCCGATCCCACGCGCATGAACTCTCCCGTCTGCAACACTCTCAGAAGACGCACCTGCGTCGAGAGCGGCAGTTCGCCCACCTCGTCGAGGAAGATGGTTCCTCCGTTGGCCTCCTCGAAATACCCCTTGCGCGAGTCTATCGCACCGGTGAACGATCCCTTCTCGTGGCCGAAAAGCTCCGAGTCGATCGTGCCTTCGGGTATGGCACCGCAGTTGACGGCTATGTATTTGTTGTGTTTGCGAGCCGAAAATGCGTGTATGACCTGTGGGAAGAACTCCTTGCCCACACCGCTTTCGCCGGTGACCAATACCGACAGATCGGTCGGTGCCACACGCAATGCAATCTCCAAAGCATTGTTCAGCGCATCGGAGTTGCCGATGATGCCGAATCGCTGTTTTACCGATATTAATTCGCTTGCGGTCATATTGTTGCCATTTATATTAATTGCTCTCCGTTGAGAGCGGAGCAGTAGTGTCTGCCTGCTCCGATACCTGCTCGGAAAGCGCGGGATCCGCCTCCTCTGCTGTCGTTATTTCTGCTGCCATATCCAACGAGTCCGCTGCGTATGCCGGCATATCGTCATGAGATATAACCTCCTGCTGCGGCGGATTATTGTGGAATCGGACGAAAATATAGCTGACTACTCCTATTACCGCTATGGCGGCTATCAGCACTATGAGCATATTGTGGCGACGCGACGGCTTGGCTCCCGACATCACGTAGACCGTGCCTTCGCGTTCGCTCTTCTTGTGCTTGTCGTATTTGAGTCCGCGCAGATATGGGTCGGGATTGGCTATTTGCGAGCGCGACATCTTCACTGCCTGCTCGTCCGTCTTGTCTGCTGCCTTGTCGTCGGTCTTGCCGCGTGCGGCCGTTATGGGCGATTTGGCCTGGCGGCGGCCGGCGTTTTCGGTCAAAGGTATGGCCGGTTTTATGTAGCCTTGTACGATGCTCTTGTGCTTGGCCTGCGTGAAGCGTATGGTGCCGTTGCCTCCGGCCGCGAATGTCCCGAATCCGTTGATTATATACTCTTTGCCGTCGGATACGGCGTGACGTATGTTGAAGATCATGCGGTCTATCATGCCGTCGATCTCCAACTCGCCGAGTCCTTTGGCGGCCAGCAGTCCGTGCAATACGCCGTCGTCGCTGCGCAACAGTTCGGAGAATACGATCGTCTTTCCGTCGGGTTTTACTATGAACGTGCCCAATCGTGGAACGACAATACGCTTGTTGTGTTCCAGGTGCTCTGCCACGGTATGTATAAGAAGTTCCACTAACGTCGAAATTACATACAAAGATAACTCTTTTTTTGCATATTGAGAAATCGTCGTCCGATATTTATCGGGCATGCCGGCTCGCCGGTCGCATGCCGGTCGCAGAATTAGAAGACAGACCGTTGGGTACCAGCGGATTTATACGCGGTCGGTCGTTGCGGGCGATAAAGATTGCGGCAAATGTTTGCCGCCGCGAGAATGCTATATAAGTGATTGATGTCGTGAGTATTTATGATGACGGGTGTGTTTGTGGTTTGATGTTTTGTTACAATGTTTTTGTCGTTTGTGACTCGATTTATACGGATATGCAGGTCGGGGACATGTTTAAATCTTAATTTTGTATAATCCATACGGGGCTATGTCGCAATAATAAATCGGAGAATCGACATAATCATATTAACCGAATAATTTAACTGAAATGAGTACAATTATCAAACTGATGGCCATCGCTGCCATTTTCGTCCCGATGCTTGCCGGTTGCGGCAGCAAAGGTGGCAAGCAATCGGAGAACACTGCCGCCGAGGAGAGGGTAGAAGCATCGGCCGAAAAGTCGGTCGATGCGAAGAGCCTCGATGTCGAGCGTATCAACGGCTACATTCAAAAGAGGCCTGCCGACATGAGGGCGGCCGACTACGATTTCCTGCTCGACCAGCTTGAAATCCTCTGCAAGCAGACCGAAGGCATGAATAAGAAACAGCGGCAGGCATGGGCATCGGGTCTCGACGAAAATGCCTTGAATGCCATGATGATCATCGGAATGACTCTTCCCGAGGCCGAAGAGCAACACCTGCTTTCCGACAGTCAAGCCGAACGCTACAAAGAGTTGGAGAACAAATATACATACGCCGAATGAAAAATGCAATCTTTCGATTATCTGTAACCCTCCTCGCGGGAGCGTCGCTATTGTTGACACCCGCCGATGCCGAAGCTCAGTTCTTCAAGAAACTGGCAAAGGGTCTTGAAAAGGTGAACAAAGGTCTCGAAAAAGTGGAGAGTGTCATAAAGGGGGAGGCGGTGACCGACTCCGGCGACAATGATGCCGAGAAGCCGGACGCGCAGCTTCCGGAGAGTCTTGCACAAGACGAAACCGTTGGTGAGCAGAGCACGACGGAGGTTAGCGAGGAGGTTGTTTTACCCGAATACAACCGTCCCCACTACACCGACGACACACGTTTTCTGCTGCTCGACAGAGAGGTTTACGGCAATGATTTCTCACGCGAAGTGTCGCTGACCTCCGTTTCCGAGGGAATATTCGCCATTAAGGATATGCGCGGACAGTGGTCGTTCTTCGATGTTAATACCGGGCAGTGCATACATCGTTCCGCTGGCAGTCAGGCCAATCGCCGCAGGCCGGCGTTCAGCGGCGGAGCGGCAGTAGTCAAAACCCCGAACGGCCACCGCATTCTCTATACCGATGGCCGCATCAAGGAGCTCGACAAGACATTTTCGACCGTGGAGGACTTCGTCGACGGTGTCAGTATGGTGCTGACGTTCGATTCGGGTTATGTCCCCTCGACCTATTATATCGACATCAACGGCGAGAAGATCTATCCCGAGCTGGAACAGCGCGGCCGCAAGATGGGCGATAGGGTGGGCACGTATGAAGTGCGCCCGCTGCGCGACGGACTCCGGGCCGTGAGAAAAGACGGTAAGTGGGGATTTATCGATGCGGCGGGAACGATGAAGATTCCGCCGAAGTTCAACTATGTATCCGATTTCTCGGAGGGGCATGCGTGGGTCACCGTGATGGTGGGTGCCGATTATAAGATCGGTATGATCGACCGCAGCGGCAATTTTACCATTGAGCCGCGCTACCGCGGTTACAACCAAGAGATTCAGTCTGCTTTCGGTCCTGTGAGTTGCGGCATTGCCCGTGTGATCGACAATAACAATCTCTCTTATGTCGATACGCACGGCAATATCCTTAAAGAGTTCGGCACCCTTCACGGCACCAGCTTCACCGGAGGCTATGCCTGCATAATAAAGGAGCCGTACAGCATGATATATTATCTCGTAGACACCGATTTCTCGGTAGTCGGCTCGATCGACGTATCGGGCGATATCGACATCGCCAAGTTTTCGGAGTGTGGACTTGCCGTGGTCGGTACCTATGGCTCGCGCGCCATATCGCCCAATTACAATGTGCGGCTGGCCATGCCCGATGACAATCATCTTCGCATGCGCGATTTCAGTGCCGACGGCTATGCCTATGCCGAGACTAAATTCGGCGACGGCTTCGTGCGCGGCTTTATCAATACCGACGGCGAATATACCGTAGTGATCTCTACCGACGCTGCGGATAATCACGAGTGGAGGGACGAATCTCCGTGGATAAACGATCCGATAAAGCAGCGGCCTCCTTTGGATCCGGCTCCGCCGGAGGATCTCGGCCCGAAAACGGCTCCCTCGCCCAAATATGTTGTCACGACCCGTGCCCTGCCTGCCGAGGGAGGTACGGTGTCGCCCGGCGGAAGCTACGGTTATGGCCATGAGGTGAAGGTCGTTCCGACAGCGGCCGAGGGCTGGCGATTCTCGGGCTTCGATGCCCCGAGAAGAAGTTTGACCCCATACGATGGTACTTTCCGTGTGTACGAAGATATGGTCGTCACGGCCAACTTCATCGAGAAGGACGATGTAAAGGCTCCTGTCGGCGGCGTGTGGGAGGGCGAATACCCCTTTGCATACACTACGCCCGAGGGTGTCAGCATCAGCGAGCGGGTGCCTCTCTACCTTGAAATGAGCGGCAGCAAGAACATCTCGACACCTATGGGCGACAAATACGGCATACTGACAATCGTTTTCGACCCCGACAAGGTCTATCGCACCGGTCAAAAGAAAAATACCGCCGGAGGTCAGCAAAGCAATCTGATGTTTATTCCTATGGTTGTGGAGGGTGTGATCGAGCGCGACGGAGCCAGCTATCTGCTCATCGACGGCGGCGAGTTCAAGATGGGTAACATACTCATCGAACCCGGCCAGGGCGACGGCGGTGTGAATGCACTTGTGGTCGATCTCTTCTTGAAGCTGTTCGGCAACGATCTGAGTATCGGCCAGGGTACATATATGCTGCGCTTCGATGTCGACGGCGACAATGTGAAGCTCGGCTCGATGGATCGGTTCCACATGACATACGGCTGGCTTGCAGGCGGCGACGAACGCTTCATGCAGTTCCAGACCTCGGGTATAATGTGGGGATTCGACTGCGGTCTTCCGTCCGACATGTTCGACGGCTCCATACTCGCGCCAGCCTGCAAGCGCGACGATATAATGTGGTATGTGCCCAAATCGTGGACATTCAACGACGATGCGGCATATATGGAGATGAAAAAGAAGTTCGATAAGGCCTACAAGGAGTTTATCGGCGACTATTTCGGATTCTGGAAATAGTCGCTCCGTGTCATACCTGCCGGTTGAGAGGGTGTCCGCTATTTGTCGGACACCCTCTTGTCGTATAGGCTCGTCGCTTGGCGGCATATACGGGCATTGTCTTAAAACTCGGTGGGGAGGCGAGACTCCCACGGTCTGGCATGCGCCCTGCATCGGAGTGACAGCAGGGTGTAGAGACTCCCACGTCGCCTGCGGCTCCTCGGAGTGACAGTTTTCTGTCATTCTGAACGAAACGTAGTGCAGTGAAGAATCCGGTTGTGAATGATAAAACCGCTCGTCCTGTTATTCTGAGTGGAATGAAATGGAACGAATAATCTGGTTGGGGTAGATAAAACTTCTCGTCGTGTCATTCTGAGCGAAGTGAAGAATCTGTGCGCGACTATTTCCATTGTCATGCCGCATGTCTTGTCGTCCACAGATGTCTCACTGACGTTCGACATGACATGGCGGTCTTGTCGTCCACAACCAGATGCTTGACCTTCGGTCTTCCTCCTTCGCGTCTCGGCAGAATAAGTTTACTTCTTCTGCCCTCGACTTGTCGTCGGTTCGTTTCACTCAGTATGACCGACTTAGGTGGTCATGCTGAGGAGCGATTGCAAATCGCGACGTGAGAATCTCTCTTTGTCAATTTCCTTTCCCCGCCACCGGAAATTAAGACTGATCCCATATACGTTAGCTGCTGCCGGAACGATGCCTCGATTAGCGTTTATCTGAATAACACAAATTAAAAGGCGTGTGCCGAAATACGAATCTCGACACACGCCCCTGTGTTGCGGGATAATCCCGCCTTAGAGAGTGTTTATATATTATTTAACCTCCTCGAACTCCACGTCCTCGGGCTGAGAGTTGTTGCCGTTGCCGGCACCTGCCGTCTGCGACTCCTGAGCACCGGCGTTGCCTGCCGTCGCGCCCTGAGCCTGCTGCTGGGCGTAGATGTCCTGCGAAGCGGCCTGCCATGCGGCGTTAAGCTCCTCGATGCTCTTGTCGATGGCGGCGAGATCCTGGTTTTTGTGCGCCTCCTTCAACTTGGCCAAAGCACCCTCGATAGCCGACTTCTTATCGGCGGGCAGCTTGTCGCCGTACTCTTTGAGCTGCTTCTCGGTGGCAAAGATATTCGAGTCGGCAGCGTTGACCTTATCCACGCGCTCCTTCTCGGCCTTGTCCTTCTCCTCGTTGGCCTTGGCCTCGTCGCGCATGCGCTGGATCTCGGCGTCGGTCAGACCCGACGATGCCTCGATGCGGATCTTTTGCTCCTTGCCCGTGCCCTTGTCCTTGGCCGATACGTTGAGAATACCGTTGGCGTCGATGTCGAACGTCACCTCGATCTGCGGTACACCGCGCGGAGCGGCAGGAATGCCGTCCAGATGGAAGCGGCCGATCGATTTGTTGTCGCGTGCCATGGGACGCTCGCCCTGACATACGTTGATCTCCACCGAAGGCTGGTTGTCGGCCGCCGTAGAGAACACCTCGCTCTTGCGGGTCGGGATCGTCGTGTTGGCCTCGATGAGCTTGGTGAACACACCGCCCAGAGTCTCGATACCGAGCGACAGCGGCGTTACGTCCAAAAGAAGCACGTCCTTCACCTCGCCCGTGAGCACACCGCCCTGGATTGCGGCACCGACGGCAACCACCTCATCGGGGTTGACCGAACGGTTGGGAGTCTTGCCGAAGAACTCCTCGACGACCTTCTGTATGGCCGGAATACGGGTCGACCCGCCCACGAGGATCACCTCGTCGATCTGGCTCGCCGCGAGGCCTGCGTCGCGCAGAGCTATCTTGCAAGGCTCGATGGTCTTGTGTATGAGATGGTCGCACAACTGCTCGAACTTGGCGCGCGTGAGCGACATCACAAGGTGCTGGGGAATGCCGTTGACGGGCATGATGTAGGGCAGGTTGATCTCGGTCGAGGTCGACGACGAAAGTTCGATCTTGGCCTTCTCGGCTGCCTCCTTCAATCGCTGCAAGGCCATCGGGTCCTGACGCAGATCGATCTGGTGCTCGGCCTTGAATGCTTCGGCCATGTAGTCGATAAGCACGTGATCGAAGTCGTCGCCGCCGAGGTGCGTATCGCCGTTGGTCGACTTAACCTCGAACACGCCGTCGCCCAGCTCCAAGATAGATATATCGAACGTACCGCCGCCGAGGTCATACACGGCGATCTTCATGTCGTCCTTCTTCTTGTCAAGACCGTATGCCAAAGCGGCGGCCGTGGGCTCGTTGATGATGCGGCGCACTTTCAGACCTGCGATCTCGCCTGCCTCTTTGGTGGCTTGACGCTGCGAATCCGAGAAGTAGGCCGGAACGGTGATGACAGCCTCGGTGACCTCCTGACCCAGATAGTCCTCGGCGGTCTTCTTCATCTTCTGCAAGATGATGGCCGAAATCTCCTGCGGCGTGTACTGACGGCCGTCGATGTCGACGCGCGGCGTGTTGTTGTCGCCCTTGACTATTGCATAGGGCGCACGTGCTATGTCGGCGGTTACCTTGTCGTACTGCTCGCCCATGAAACGCTTTATAGAGAATACCGTGCGCTTGGGGTTGGTGATGGCCTGACGCTTGGCCGGATCGCCGACCTTGCGCTCGCCGTTCTCAGTGAATGCTACAACCGACGGGGTAGTGCGGTGTCCCTCCGAGTTGGGAATAACCACGGGCTCGTTGCCCTCCATTACTGCTACGCATGAATTGGTAGTACCCAAATCAATACCGATAATCTTGCTCATAATTCAAAGTTTTTATTCGTTATTATTATTTCTCTTGTTTCCACATTTTGTCCTCCTTGCGGAGACGCTCCGGTATTGAACAAAGGTTATACCAAATAAAAAATGCGCCATTTTAACGGCGCATTTAAGGTTATGTGTGACAAAAATTCGCTTTTGCATGACACGATGTCTGCCAAAGTGTCAGTCGGCCGCTGCCTCGAACAGGTGATATCGGACTGCGGTGCTCGGTACGGGCGGATCGGGAGGCTGCTTTATTTGTCGCAGAGCGGTCCGCTTGTCTGTGCCACGCTTGCCAGTATCTCCTCGCGAAGAGCTTTGGGCGTTACATTATGTTTAATGACGAGCATGTACGAGTTGCGTATCTGCTCCAAGATGAAATCGCGCGACAGGTCGCCGTCGAGCTTGATATCGTTCCAGTGACGTTTGTTGAAGTGCCAGGCACCGGTTATCTCCGGGTGCTCGTCGCGCAGAGCGATGGCGGTCTCGGGGTCGCACTTCACCACTACGCCCCATATATGATCCATGTCGGTTACGGCGAACATCTTTCCGCCGACCTTATACACGAGCGTCGTCTCGTCGAACGGCGTTGTCTCCTCGGTGAAGGGGAGCGACAGGACGTACTCCCTTATATCATAAATATCCATATTCGTTCGATTTTTATGCCTTGTCGTTTTGGGTGCCGCAGTGCGAACAATGCGTGTGGTGTCCGAGGACCGTGTGCGGTATGTCGCCGTGCGATATGATCTGGATAGGGCAGTTGTAGTTGTGCAGCTGTTCGGGCGAGATGATGTTGGAGTTGTGGCGATGGACGCACCGGTTGACGCAGACGATGCTCTTCACCACGCTCGATATGGTGCCGATGTCGTGCGATACCATCACTATTGCCATGCGGTCGTTGAGCTGCTGTAAGAGGTTGTAGAGTTCGTTTTCGAATCTGTTGTCGACGAAGTTGGCCGGCTCGTCGAGTATCAGCAGTTTCGGATCGGATATGATGGCGCGGCACAGCAGCGTGCGCTGTATTTGCCCGCCCGACAGCTCCCCGACAGGACGGTCGGCAAGATCAGCTATGCCGGTTCTTTCGAGCAGTGCAGCGACCTTGCGCTTGTCGTCTTTCGAGTAGCGGCGGCAAAAACCTTTGCTGTTTTGCAGTCCCGATAATACCACCTCTTTGACCGATATGGGAAATGCCCTGTCGAACGACGTGATCTGAGGCATGTAGCCGATCAGCGGCTTGCCCCCGCGCAACAGCGATTCGTCGATAGTCACCTCACCTTCGTGCGGAATCATGCCCATAATCGCCTTGACCAACGAGCTTTTACCGCCTCCGTTGGGACCTATTATGCCGATGAAATCGTCGGCGTAGATGTCGAGATCGGCATTGTCTATGGCCGTGAGACTATCGTATCGCACGGTCAGACTGCGTATTTTGATTATCGGCTCCACCTATTCTGTAATTAAATCCGTCAAATCCTTTATTCCTTGAATGATATCGTCGCACAGCGGGTCGACCATAACGGCTTGCGTACCTGTCTCGGCCGCTATTCCGCTCACCTTGTCCTTGCTGTATTGCGGCTGATAGAGGATATGTTTTATGCCGTTGCGTCCGGCAATGTCGACAAGCGATGCCAACTGCTTGGGTGTCGGCTCCTTGCCCTCGTGTTCTACTGCTATTTGCTGCAATCCGTAGTCATTGGCATAGTATGTATAGGCCGGGTGGTATATCATGAAAGCCGTCGTTCCGGCCTCTGCCAGACGGCGCGATACGTAGCTGTCTAACGAGTCGAGGCGCGACAATAGGGTAGCATAGGCATCTCGATACTTGACCGAATCGGGATATTGCTGTGCCACAGCCGTATATGCGTTTGCAGCGATCTGTTTCAACGCTCGCGGCGATGTCCAGATGTGCGGATCGATGCCGTGTTTATGACCGTTATGATGTGTGTGCGAGCAGCTTCCGGCCAGTATTTCGATGCCACGGCTCAGATCGACTATCGACGATCTGTTGTCGAGCCTGTCGGTCAAACCTCGTTCGAAGTCGATCAGGCAGGTTGCGAATACTAATTGTGCATCGTTCAATTCGGCTATCTGTTTTGCCGTAGGCTCGAATGTCTCGGGACTTGCTCCATTAGGAACTAATACTTTAATTTCAAAATCGTTACATGTTATATCCTCGACAATCAATTTAAGCGGAGCAATGGTGACGTATATGGTCTTGTCTTCGCTGTTTTTATCTGCGGAACCGCACCCGACGGCAGATATCACAGCCAATATCGATAGGGCTTGTCTGAATGTGTTTTTCATAGTCGATTTTTTATTGCACAAAGTTAATAAAATCTGCCGTTGTTCAATTTATTCCCTGTCATATAATATTAAAATTCTGACGGGGCATATTGCCACGATAATCACAATACATTTTGTATTGGTTTATTTAAACGATGTATATTATTGTTATTTATAATATGAATGTTGATATTATGTTTAATATACTATGGCGTATTACCAGCGATATACAGGCTTATTGGCGTGTCGTAGGGTAGTGCTGACGCTCCGTATTTCCCATGCAGACGGGCTTCTCCATCGATCGAAATATCGTGGCATCTGCAATCCCTGTTCTGTCGATTGCCCGCTTTACAGCAGGTTGACGAGCGCGATTCAGCAGTAATGGCAGCAGCTCGATGCTCCGAGGTTCTTTGAAATGGCAGCAGGTTAAAAAAAAGTGTCGCCCTCGCCTGCTGTCGTCGAACGAAACAACAAGGAGGGCGAACCGGTGCAAATATGGATGCGCTAAAATTCATCTTTGCGGTGGTCAGAATTTCTATAAAAATAGAAATTCACCTATTTAGGTTCTGACACACCAGGGCGGAATTGACCGCCCGCCGGTTTGTTTGAAAAATCCGGCCTTTCGCGAGTCCTCGCGAAAGTATTTGCGAAAGGCCGAAACAATAAAGTGTTAAACCAATTTAAAAAGAGGTCGCTCGACTTTACAAGGCAAAGGTATGAAAAAATATGATTATCTGCAAGTTGTAGCACAAGATATTATTAACTTATTATATAAGCCTGATTATTAGCAAATAAGGTGTCGGAATAACTGTTTGCTTATGCTGTGCAAGGATATCGGAGCAAGCCGGATAAATATTGTAATCTTAAACCGATCGGATAGATAACAATCGACCAATATATAGTCGTGCACAGATTTCTCGCTAACGCTTGAAATGACATGTCGCTGTCACTCCGAGGGAGGGTGCATGCCCGACCGTGGGAGTCTCGCCGACAGGAGGGTAAGCGAGGTGCATTGCTATCGTTCAAAATGACATAGCGGAAATAGCCGCGCACAGATTTTTCACTGCGCTCGCAATAACAATACGGAAAGTAAAAACATATATATATTGCTGGTAAATAGAGTATTAAACTGCAAATTACGATCCATTAGGCCGCTTGTTGTTTTAACGAAAATTCACATCAGTCATATGGTATTGTTTTACAAATAATTACCAATACAGTTATATCTAAGCGTAATTATCGGTCATACAGCACGCAAAAATTGTAAGATCGGAGGCGGTCGTTAGATCGTCGTACATATCATCAATACAGAGTATAGTGTACCATACTTAAATATAACAAATAGACCGTTCGATACAAATATATCGGGATATAAGATATAATAGCAGTATAAAATTTTTGTTATACCCCCCCCCACATAATTTAACATAATATACATATTGCGACACTAGGGTAGATAGGAGTTTATATGCGTATAAATTAGCTATGTATATATGTTATATGATTAAATAATTAATATAAATACACATCAAAACTATAATATTATGATCATATCCATTTGCCATGTCATTCTGAGCGTATGGCAAATTCCACAGCCTGTCATTCTGAGGAGCGATTGCTAATCGCGACGTGAGAATCTCTCTCTTGGTCGGCAAACTCCCACATGCCAATACGCTACCGTCTGCGAGACTCCACGCCTGCGGCTCCTAGGAGTTCAACCTCTGCTTATGCTTTGTCATTTCGAGCGTTAGCGAGAAATCTGTGTGTGACTATTGCCGCTGTCGTGCCCCATGTCGTGTCGTTCACAGCTTCTCTTCACTCCACATGTGTTACGTTCAGAATGACACGATGTTTCTTTTAAATGGTGGCAGGTAATAAATACCCTCTGTTGTTAACGGACGTAACAACAGAGGGCGAACCGGTGCAATTATGAATTTTATCAAATCCATTTTTGCAGAAGCAAATATATGAAAAAACTCGATTATCTGCAAACTGCACACATTTTCTTATATATAAATAAATTGGACGCGGACTGGATCATATACTTCTGGTGAAGGGATAATTACCATTGCTATTTCCTCGGGCGACATCGATCCAGCCTATGCTAAGCAGCACATATGCAATTAGCTATGAGGTAAATGACTCTTAGCCTTTTATTGTGCTACCTTATATATATAAGGTGTTACTTGTTTTTATAGCACTCGCAGGTTTGATCCGTGTAGAATATTATCACTCGGTCAATCTCTTTGTTATTGACGGACAGTGTTTGTCTTGCCGGTTCTGCCGCCGATAGTTGGGTACTGGCGGCGGAGATGTCCGCATTGTTCGCACGATTGGCCATGTCTGTCGGATTGTCGAACAGTGTTCCCGTCGATGCCTCCGGAGAGACTTTTTCGTCGACAGCCGCCGGTGCAGCCGGATCATCGTCTCTGTACATTTGTCCGGAATCGAGTAACAGCCAATCTGGATTTATACGCGGAAAGCGTCGCAGCAATTTGACGACGAAATCATAACTCGGCTTGTTGCGGTTGCGTAAAATGTGAGAGATTCCCGAGGGCTGTATTTCGAGTATCTCTGCGAGCTTGGTTGCCGTCAGGTGCTCGCTTTCGAGTATTTGGTTCAATTTCGAGGTCATTTCCGATAATTTTTACAAATATAATCATTATATTTTTGTAAAGCAAATATTATTACATTTGTGATGCGAATATTATTGTGGATAATGTTTACAACTGTAATGACTATATTTATCGTTAAATACGGCCAAAATCATTATATGTAAAATTGATTTATGTATTATGGTTTAAAATATTGGTATATAATATATCATATTGCGAAATAATGCGTGATGATAGCGCACCGCCATATATATGCGTGTTTACTCATTTGTGCATATATTTTGATTTATGTATAGCCAATAAATCATAGATTATCAGCAGTATATTTTGTAAGTTTAATTTTTGAATCAACGTATTTTCGATGGTTTGCGAGGCTTTATGGGGATCGCTTCGACTTTGTACGTATGTAACTATTAACAATTATTAACAGGTGTGTTAATTATACATTTGTATTGGGTGCGGCATTGGTCGGTAGATTTTATTGTTACAAATGTCATTATAGAGGTGGGCATATATCAAAATCGGGATAATCCGATTATTTATAAATGTAAAATTTTTGTTGAAGTATTTTCGAGATACATTATGTTAAAAACAAAAACGGCAGATAGCCCATAATTTCAGCTATCTGCCTGTTAATAAAAGATATGTTCCTGTCAGACTACCCTATCGTTCTGCTATGGATTTTGCTATTTCCGAGAACTCTTCTGGGGTTAAAACCAGTTTATCTTTGTGAAAATCGACATCATTTTCACTGTTCATAGGGATCAGGTGTATGTGCGCATGCGGCACTTCGAGTCCCAGAACCACCATTGCCACCTTTTTGCACTCTATTTTGCTCTTGATTTGTGCTGCTACCTGCTTTGCAAAAACGATCATACCTTGCAGCTCCTCGTCTTCGAGGTCGAAAATGTAGTCCACTTCGCGTTTGGGGACGACCAGCGTGTGCCCTTTTGCCAGCGGATTGATATCGAGAAAGGCGAAATACCGCTCGTTCTCGGCGATCTTATAGCACGGAATCTCTCCGGCTATGATGCGTGAAAAAATCGTTGCCATGCGTTTATTGTTTAGTCTTGAAAGTTGTCGAATTTCGGTTTGAGTATCTCCGAATACAAGACGGCGCGACGCAGATCGAACTCTTGCGAGAGCGTATGCTCGCTCTCTTCGGTGGATTCCGTCTCGCGTTCGCTTTTAGTCGCTGCTCTTGTTTTGTCGGTTGCTGCCGTATTCCCGTTTTGCAGGCTATATGTTTCGCTGTCGCGCCCGTCATCTCCTTGTGCGGTCGTATTGCCGTTTTGCAGGCTGTATGCCGGCATCTGTGCTATGTGGGCGGGTGTACTGTTAGCTGAGTTCTCATCGCGGCCGTTTTGCCGTTCGCACAAACCTCGGCCGACTTGTGCGGCATCGCCGTCTGTCTTGTCGTCTTGTCTGCGGCTGTGTGCCGGACTACATTTGCCGTTGCTCGCTGTTCCGCATGGTACGGAGGCCTGTCCTGTCAACTGTTTTAGCAGCGATTCCAACCGATCGTGCGTCTGTGTCGTGTGGGTATTTTCTTCTTCGCATTCAACCTCGGTCTGGTCCTCCTCTATCTCGTTTTCGGCTTCCCGTATCCTCCTTTGCCGTTTCTTTGCGTCGGAAATACTGGATACGAACATATACAGAACGACCGCTATGATCGGTATCAGCTTCATGTCAGTTGTTTATTAGTCGTTTTACGCTCTCGATGCCTTTTATCTTGCGTATATTGTCGAGTATGGCGTTCAGATCCTCGATGTTCTTTACATAAAGACCTATTGTGCCTTCGAAAATACCGTCGTGGCTTTGGAGACTTATGGTGCGCATATTTATGTTGAAATCGGCTGTTATGATCTTCGTCAGATCGAGTATTATTCCGGTGCGGTCGATGCCGTGCAGTTCGACCGATGCCAGATACGATACGGCCTTCTGCTGCGACCATTTGATCTCCTCCTTGACGATATTGCCGCCGAACTGTGCCGCGAGCTTGGTCAGCGTGTCGCAGTCGGATTTATGCACTATGATGCGGTTGTGCTCCGTGTCGCGATACCCTACCACTGCGTCGCCCGGTATCGGATTGCAGCACTCCGCAATGACGAACTCCGGCTGCTCCGCCTGTCCGTTCTCCGCTGTCGCCGTATCCGCATTTTCATCGTCGATGCCGGAATCGGAGCCGCTGCCGGGTATAAACAGTTTCCAGAATTTGAGTATCTTTTTCGACGCATTCTCCTTCAACAGCTTGTCGAGATTGTCGAGCGAAATGATGCCTGCGCCTATCTTGCTGTACAGCTCGTCTTTGTTTCGACACCCGTAGGCGGGCATGATCTTTCTCAATACGCGGCCGTTGAGCATGACGTTATTGCGTTCGAGCTGATGCGAAAGCATCTGCTTGCCGCGCTCTATGTTGTTCTGCTGCTCGCGTTTGAGAAAGCTCTTTATCGACTGTCTCGCTTTGCTTGTCTTGACCACTTCGAGCCACTCTGCTTTGGGGTGAGTGGTCTCGGCGGTGATGATCTCTATCTGGTCGCCGCTGTTGATATGCGCCGTTATCGGTTCGATCTTGTGGTTGATCTTGGCACCTATGGCGTGGTTGCCTATGTTTGTGTGGATCTCGTATGCGAAATCCAATGCCGTTGCGCCGTTGGGTAGTTTTAGAGCTTTCCCCTTAGGCGTAAATACAACTATTTCAGATGTGTATAGCGATAACTTGAAGTTGTCGAGGAAGTCTATGGCATTCTCCGTCGGGCCATTCAAGGCGTTGCGGATCTTTTTGAGCCACTTGTCTAACTCGTCTTCGTCCTGCGATATTGTCGCCTGCTTGTATTTCCAGTGTGCGGCAAAGCCTCTTTCGGCTATGTCGTCCATGCGCTGCGTGCGTATCTGTACCTCGACCCAAATGCCGTCGGGACCCATTACGGTCGAATGCAACGCCTCGTAGCCGTTCTCTTTGGGTATGCTTATCCAGTCGCGCAGACGGTTTTGGTTGGGTGTGTATATGTCCGTGATCGACGAATATATCTGCCAGCACTGGGTCTTCTCCGACGGGAACGGCAAAGCCTGGAACACTATGCGTATGGCGAATATGTCGTATATCTCCTCGAACGATATCTGCTTGCGCTGCATCTTCTGCCATATCGAATAAACGCTCTTTATGCGTCCCGAGATCTCGTATTTGATGTTGTCGCGGTCGAGCACCTCCACTATCGGTGCTATGAACCTTTCGATATAGGCCTGACGTTCCGGCTCGGTATCGTTTATCTTGCGCGATATCTCTTCGTACTCTTTGGGAAAGCGATACTTCATGCAGAGATCTTCCAACTCGGTCTTTATGGCATATAATCCGAGCCTGTATGCCAGCGGTACGAACAGGTATATCGTCTCGCTGGTGATCTTGATCTGCTTGTCGAGAGGCATGGCACCCAGCGTCCGCATGTTGTGGAGCCGGTCGGCGAGTTTGATGATTATCACGCGCACGTCGTCCGAGAGCGTAAGCAGTATCTTGCGGAAGTTGGCGGCCTGCATCGAAGCCTCGGTGTTGAACACACCGGCCATCTTCGTCAGGCCGTCGACCATTGCCGCAATCTTGGGTGAGAACGTCTGTTCGATGTCCTCCACCGTGTAGTCGGTGTCCTCCACTACGTCGTGCAGCAGAGCCGCCACGACCGATTTCACTCCGAGTCCGATCTCATTGACTACGATCATCGCCACAGCTATGGGGTGCAGTATGTACGGCTCGCCCGAGCGTCGCCGCACGCCTTTGTGCGCCTCTTTGGCAAGGAAAAAGGCACGTCGTATGAAGTCCCAATCCTCTTCGTTGCGACATATCTTAGCCCGCTTGCAGGAGTCGACCAGTTCGTCCCATCGCTGGCTTATCAATAATTCGTCCTCGGCAGTGTAATTCATGGCAAACTACCCTATTGAGTTGTTTATAATAAACCTCTACTCTTTCTTGCCGGCCTTCATGGCTTCGCGCACCTTTGCCTCCACCTCGTCGGCAAGTGCCTGATCGTTCTTCAAGGCCTCCTTGACGGAGTCGCGTCCCTGACCGATCTTCTTGTCGCCGTATGAGAACCACGAACCGGCCTTTTTGATGACACCATAATCTACGCCAAGATCGATTATCTCGCCTATTTTCGAGATACCCTCGCCGAACATGATGTCGAACTCGGCGCGCTTGAACGGAGGTGCCACCTTGTTTTTCACCACTTTCACCTTGGTGCGCGTTCCGAGCTGCTCCTCGCCGTCCTTTATGACTGCCGTGCGGCGTATGTCGATGCGGACGCTGGCATAGAATTTCAGCGCGTTACCGCCCGTGGTGGTCTCGGGATTGCCGTAAACCACGCCGATCTTGTCGCGCAGCTGGTTGATGAATATGCAGACGGTCTTGGTCTTCGATATGCTTGCCGTCAGCTTGCGCAGTGCCTGCGACATGAGGCGCGCCTGCAAGCCCATCTTCGAGTCGCCCATGTCGCCCTCGATCTCGGCCTTGGGTGTCAGTGCCGCCACCGAGTCGATCACGATTATGTCTATCGCGCTCGAACGTATCAGCGAGTCGGCTATTTCGAGTGCCTGCTCGCCGTTGTCGGGCTGCGATATGAGCAGGTTGTCGACATCTACGCCCAGCTTCTGCGCGTAGTAGCTGTCGAACGCATGCTCGGCATCGATGAATGCCGCTATGCCTCCCGCCTTTTGTGCCTCGGCAATGGCGTGTATGGCCAGCGTCGTCTTACCCGACGACTCGGGACCGTAGATCTCTATGACGCGTCCCTTGGGATAACCTCCCACGCCCAGGGCCATGTCGAGCGTGATCGAGCCGGTCGGTATGACCGGTATGTCGGTCGCGGCCTGGCTCGACATACGCATGATCGAACCCTTGCCGAAATCCTTTTCTATCTTGTCCATTACGGCAGACAGCACTTTGAGCTTGTCTGCATTTACCTGTTGTTTATCCGCCATGATATATGTGTCTGTTTTATTTGTTTTCGTATGCCTTGATTATCTGCTGATAGTGGTTCTTCGTATCCACCTTGTCGAATATCCGCTCTATGCGTCCTTCGGCGTCGAGGACGAATGTCGTCCGTGCCACGCCCATATACTTGCGGCCGTACATCGACTTCTCGACCCACACTCCGAAAGCCTCGCATACGCTGCGGTCGGTGTCGGCCAGCAGCGTGAAGTTCAACTCGTGCTTCTGGCAGAAGTTGCGGTGCGACTTCTCGCTGTCGGGACTCACGCCTACGATGCGGAAACCCATGTCGGCCAGCTGCTGTTTGCCGTCGCGCAGGCTCTTTGCTTCGAGCGTGCAGCCCGAGGTATTGTCTTTCGGGTAGAAGTACAGGATAGTCCGTCCGCCTTTCAGGTCGGCCAGCGTCAATGGCTCTCCGTCCTGCGTGGTCGACGCGAAATCCGGAGCCATGTCTCCTACTTGTAATTTAGTCATAATGCTTCGAATGTATAAATATACCCTCAAATTTAGTGATTTTTTTGTTAAGTACGGCACTTGTCGCGAGTTTTTTATCTATTATAGACTCTTTGCCTTTTCCGTTTTCGGGTCTGTCCCTGCCGCTACTTTTTAATTTTTGCGCCCATTCTTAGTGCTTCTGGCAGAAACAGAATGGCTCCGATTATATACAGAATGTACATCATGATAATGTATTTGGTATTTTGATACTTCGTTCTCGGCGGCAATGCCACTTTGCCCGTACCTGTATACCGGGTTGAGTTTGTAAAGTTAGCTCTGTCGGTTTATACTTTGCTTCCCTCTTTTAATGCGCTGCAAAACCATGGAATAAAAACTATTGCCCCGATCAGCAGGGGAAGGCACTTTGACAGTAGCCAGAATATAGGAATGGCTATTGCTGCGCAGACGACAGCATATACGATTATTGCGTAGATGAGCAAAAGATAATCTTTGGGTGTGAACTTATAGTTAAGCGGATTGTTTTCTGTCGAATTCATACTTTGCGGTGTTGTTTCAGATTGAGACTGTTTGAATTTTGAATATGTATTGCATAGCTTCTACTGCCATACCGGCTCCATCTTCACCTGCGAGAGAAACTCCTCTTCGGTGGTGTTCAGCCGGTGACGGCATGCCGGACAGCGTATGGCATAGTCGGTCTCGACATGTATGCGGCTGCGGTCGAGACAGCTTCTGAGGGTGGCCATGTCGGCGGCGTTGTAGTGCTTGGTGAGCGTGCCGCAATGGTTGCACTGGATCGAATAGATGATTCCCATGATCGTAACGTTTTTTGAAGTTTTACATTTCGTTCACGATGCAAAGTAACCGCAGCCGAGTGACAACTTATGACACAGCTGAAATTGATGTGAAAATATTTTTTGGCAGACGCGATTTCAGACGTTGCCGTATGCGGCAATATACTTTCGGACATACTCCCGCAACTGCTCCGATTCGACTATGCGTATGTCGTTCAACAGCCCTATGACAAACCTTCCGGCTCCTTGCATGCCGGCTATGTCGGTGGTGAGCCTCCATCGGTTGTCGCCGCACGGCTCCACGTCGCGCTTGGCCAGGGGAAACTCCTCGATGAGCAGGTTGTGCGCCATGACACCCATTTCGAGCACTATGCGGTGACGCTGCCGGCCGCTTATGCGAAAAGCGTCGGTGTAGCCCTCGCAATGCTCCTGCGCATGCGCCCACTCTTGGTCGAGCAGCTCCACGGAGCCTATGCGCGAGGTGCTGAAGAGCTTGTTGGTGCGATCGGCCGTATCGAAACACCACACCTGCACGTAGTTGGTTGTGAAGGCGAAAGGCTCTACCGCGCGGTCTGCTGTCGAGCCGGTGTGCGAGGAGCGGTAGTCGTGCAGAACGACGCACTTGCGCTCCTCGATGGCCTCTATCAGCGAGTGTATGTTGGCCGCATTGCCGCCCTTTACGATCGTGTCGGCCAGCGTGCGATTGTCGTAGACCGAATAGAGCTTGCGTTTGAGATTCTGTTTCAGCAGATTGCCCTCGTCGATGTTCTCTATTGAGCGTTTGAGTATTATGGCCTCCTCCTCGGTGAAGTGCACCAGCTGCGATATATCCTTGAAGTGCGGCGACTCCTTGTCGATGCGAATGTGCTCGCCGCTCTTCTTGATGACGAAGCCCGCCTCGCGGAATGTGTCGATATATCGGTATATCGTCCGGCGCGACATGCCGAGTCTTTCGGCCAGCTCGTCGACCGTCAGCGTCGTATTGGCCGTCAGCATCTTCATCAGCCGCAGCAGTCTCTCTATCTTGGGTTGATCCATGACTCAAAGATAGCGATTGTCTCGCTATAAAACAAGACGGACACCCGAATAAGTGTCCGTCCGATCCGTCGGTTGCTGCTGCACTCAATACAGCTGATACTCTACCGTTATGCTTTCGAGCGCGCCGTCGCCGTCTAACTTGTAGTTGCTTATGTATATGCGCAAATACTCTTCGGTGCCGTTCTCCGTAAGGAAACATGCGGCGTAGCCATGTCCTGGCTGCGCGGAAGGCCAATCGTGATAATGTTCAATAATTTCGACTTTTGAGGTTACATCGGATATTGAACTTAATTTTCCACAATCTATAATGTTGATATTGCGCAAAGGAGCTCCTTGAACATGGCTATCGTAGTTCAGTTCCCATTTCCCGCCTGTTCTTATGTGAGGGATTAGGCACATTTGACCCCATGAAAGACTTAAAGTGTACTTATTATTAAATTCTTCGTAAATAGTTAGTCCTTTTAGACCGCCTTTGTTATCTCTCAGTGTTGCCGTTTTCACATCTGTCGTGGCGATATAGTCGCCTTTGATTTCCGTATTGCCGTTATCGTCGTCATCGCTGCTGCATGCCGTGAAGAACATGGCAGATACGGAGATCGTCAATAGGGCCATTATCATAGCCCGCAAATCTCTTTTCATTTGTTTTGTGTTTATGAAAAAGGCGTGCAACCACTCTTTTCGCTTGTTTCTTTATCCGGTTACCGCCAAGTGACCTGCTGTATAACAAGCAATAGAATAGTCCACGCCTAAACGTGAACTTTCAGTCGGCTTGTCCTCATACAGCGAATGTTTTGGCGGTATTCGATAAAGAGAGAACAAGAGCTAAAAGCCCAATATCTGTTTATTTGTTCATTTCAAGTTGTATGAATGGAGACGCTTTTTTCGGGTTACTGATTGTGCCGCGCATTTCAGAGCGGCTTATCTTTGTTGTTAACCTGTGGAATGTCGCTCTTCCGAGCTTCATATACCATTTGCGCCCATTTCGTTTTCTGTCTGTGTTCCGACCTCCTTTTTTAAGTGTTATTACTGTTTCGGAAATTGCCATACAAGACAATTTCCGAGATATTTATTATTGTTGATTATCAATCTGTTCAGATGCAGATCGTCCGATCCGTCGTTCGCGTCGTTTCCGCTCGCGCCCTACGCCTTGCCCAGTATGATCTGCTCGATCTTTTCGATCTGCTGCTTGTAGTTCTTGTCGGTATCCATCATGTCGCTTACGGCCTTGCACGAGTGCAATACGGTGGCGTGGTTGCGGCCGCCTATGGCCGAGCCGATGACCGTCAGCGGAGCCTTGGTGTGCTGCTTGGCCAGATACATGGCTATCTGCCGCGCCTGTGCCACGTCGCGCGTGCGCTTCGACGAGTTGAAGCTCTCCTTGTCGATGTTGAGATATTCGCACACGACCTTGGTTATGTGCTCGATGGTGATCTCCTTCTGGTTGAGCTTCACATACACCTTCAATATCTCTTTTGCCAGCGATGTGGTGATCTTGCGGCCGAGGAACGACGCGTTGGCCACTAACGACGACAGCGCACCCTCGATTTCCCTGACATTGGCCGATATGTTGTCGGCCAGATATACCACCACGTCGTCCGAGATCTGCGCGCCCAGACGCTGCGCCTTTGCGCGTATGATCTTCAACTTGGTCTGATAGTCGGGAATGCTCAGCGGTGCCGACAAGCCCCACTTGAAGCGTGTGATGAGCCGCTGCTCGATGTCCTTCAACTCCACGGGCGGCTTGTCCGACGTGAGTACGAGCTGTTTGCCCGCCAGCTGCAAGTGGTTGAATATGTTGAAAAAGGCATTCTGCGTTCCGGTCTTTCCCGTAAGCTCCTGTATGTCGTCTATGATCAACACGTCTATCATCTGATAGAAGTGTATGAAATCGGTGATCTCGCCGTTCTTGTATGCCGTCTGGAACTGTGCCTGAAATTTGTTCATCGACACGTACAGAACCTGCAACTCGGGGTGACGCTGGCGTACCTCATGGCCTATGGCCTGCGCTATGTGCGTCTTGCCCAAACCCGAATCTCCGTATATGTAGAGCGGGTTGAAGGGGTTGTTGCCCGGTGATACGGCCACCGACATGCCGGCCGAACGGGCAAGACGGTTGCACTCTCCCTCGATGTGGTTGTCGAAGGTGTAGTTGGGGTTGAGCTGCGGATCGATAAATATCTTCCTCAGTCCCGGTATGACGAAAGGATTTTTTATATTTGCGGTATCGGTCTGCGTATTGAACTGCGATATGGCCGTGGTGTCGGCATTGACCGCCACGCTCTGGCTCTTGGCACGGGGCACGGCGTAGTGCAGACGGGTCTGACGGCCGTAGAACTCGGCGATTATGGGGCGCAGAAATTGCAGATAGTTCTTTTCGATATTTGCGACGTAACTCTCGTTGGGCACCCGCAGGCGCAGGTTCGTTCCGTCGAAGTCCATCGGCACGATCGGCTTGAACCACTTCACGAACTCCTCTTCGGTGATGGACTCTTCGAGACGGTCAAGGCAACTCTGCCAAACATCGTTGTATGTTCGTGCGTTTGTAATCATCGGTTCGCTGCTTTCTCTGTTTGTCGGTGAAATGTGTCGAACGATAGTCTATCTTGCTGGCCGTGTTAAGGTTGAATGCGACCTGTTGAAAAATGCCGTTCGTGGTTCACTTTTGACACTGCAAATATGTGGATAATTTTATAAAAATATACCGCAAAATGACTTGCAAATTCAGAATTTTTTATGTATGGAAAAAACGGCATTTTCGGCGGACGCAATTTAAGATGTTGATATATAGGAAATGAATTATTTTTATTATATTTGCATACGGAAAAACAGACGGACAATCCGTATATTATATAAATATTACTGATACAATATGACGAACGAATTAGAAAAACTGGTCATGTCGAAAGCCCAGCAGTGGCTCGACGGCGATTACGACGATGCCACCAAAGAGCAGGTGCGTCTGATGATCGACAACAACAAAAACGAACTGGTAGAGAGCTTTTATAAGGATCTGGAATTCGGTACGGGCGGTCTGCGCGGCATCATGGGTGCCGGCACCAACCGCATGAACATCTACACCGTGGGTGCCGCCACTCAGGGCCTGGCCAACTACCTCAAACGCAACTTCGAGGGCGAGGCTATCCGCGTAGCCATATCTCACGACAGCCGCAACAACTCGCGCATGTTCGCCGAGCGTGTGGCCGACATATTCGCCTCGAACGGCTTTACGGTATATCTGTTCGACGCACTGCGCCCCACTCCCGAGCTGAGCTTCGCCATTCGCGAGCTGAAATGCCAGTCGGGCGTGATGGTGACCGCGTCGCACAACCCCAAGGAGTACAACGGCTACAAGGCCTACTGGACCGACGGTTCGCAGGTCACCTCGCCGCACGATGTCAACATCATCGCCGAGGTCGAGAAGATCACCTCCAACTCGCAGGTGCTGACGGGTGCCAATGCCGAGAATATCCACATTCTGGGCGAGGAGTTCGACGAGAAATACCTTGCGGCGATTCACGAGCTGTCGCTCTCGCCCGAGGCCATCGCCCGCCACAACGGCATGAAGATCGTCTACACTCCACTGCACGGTGCCGGCGTGCGCCTGGTTCCGGCTTCGCTGCGCCGCTGGGGCTTCACCAATGTCATCTCTGTTCCCGAGCAGACCGTGCTCGACGGTAACTTCCCCACCGTCGAGTCGCCCAATCCCGAGGAGCGCAAGACCATGTCTATGGCCATCGAGCTTGCCCGCAAGGAGGGAGCCGATCTGGCTATGGCCACCGACCCCGACTCGGACCGCATAGGTCTGGCTCTGCGCAACGGCAAGGGCGAGTATGTGCTGCTCAACGGCAACCAGACTCTGGTGCTGCTGATGTGCTACCAGCTTACACGCTGGGCCGAGCTGGGCAAGATCGACGGCAACCAGTATGTCGTGAAGACCATCGTAACGTCGATGATGCCCGACACCGTGGCCGAGCACTTCGGCGTGAAGTGCTACAACTGCCTCACCGGCTTCAAGTTCATCGCCAAGATCATTCGCGAGAACGAGGGCAAGGCCAAGTATATCGGCGGCGGCGAGGAGTCGTTCGGCTATCTGCCCGGCGACTTCGTCCGCGACAAGGACGGCGTGGCTTCGTGCTCGCTGGCGGCCGAGGCTGCCGCATGGGCCAAGGATACGATGGGTCTGACGCTCTACGAGTGGTTGCAGGAGCTTTACGTCAAGTACGGCTTCTTCCGCGAGGGTCTGGTGAACGTCGTGCGCAAGGGTAAGGACGGTGCCGAGCAGATCCAGAAGATGATGGTCGACTATCGCCAGAATCCTCCCAAGGAGATCCTCTCGTCGCCCGTTGTGAAGATCTACGACTACAAGACATTGGAGGTGCTCGATGTCGCTACGGGCAAGAAGTCGCCTATCGAGGGCATCACCGACAAGAGCAACGTATTGCAGTGGCTTACGGCCGACGGCACCAAGGTATCGGTGCGCCCGTCGGGTACCGAGCCCAAGATCAAGTTCTACTTCGGCGTGAAGACTGTGCTGCCCTCAGTCGACGAGTTCGAGAAGGTGCAGGCCGAGCTGGACGCCAAGATCGAGCAGATCAAAAAGGAGCTGGATCTGATCTGATCCCTATCTGTCAGGTCGACGATAAAAGCCCGCGGTGCAAACCGCGGGCTTTGTCGTTGTCGGGGCAGCCGCCGTGAACGGCGGCTGCCTTTGCGCTACCCTACTTTTTGTAGGTTATCTCTATCGAGTCGACGTATGCCACGCCGGCGTTGTTGTTGTGCATCTTGAAGAAGGTGTAGTTGCCCTGCGACAGGTCGTAGGTCTGCTCGTAGATCGTCACCTTGTCGGGATTGATCGTGTCGGGCGAAGAGGTCGTTACGGCCTCTGCTGCGGTCTGCGACGGGCAGCACTCCGTGCCCACGAACAACGTGTGGTTGGGCTCGTAGCTCTCGTTCTTGGTGCGTATGACTATCTTGACGATCTGTCCCAGCGAGTTCATGTTGGCGATTATGCCCATCTTCTTGGCATCGCTGCCATTGCCCTGCATTTGCAGACAGTCGGGTATCACTCCGCGCTGCGAGATGCCTATGCGCGCTCCGGCCATGTCGTAGCCGAACTGCGTCCACGTGTACCACGAGTCTCTGTTGTCGACGTTCTGGTTGCCATAGGCACCTTTCAACAGTTCGGTGGCACCGTTGCGGTTGGCTATTATGTCGAGTGCCGTCATCTTCACCGTGATGAACTCGCCCTGTGCGGCTGCACCCTGCGTCAGGCGCACCTCGGTCGATGCCATGGTCTGACTGCCCTTTATGACGCTTATGGTGAGCTTGGCCTCTATATCCTGCGACGAGGTGTTCTCTGCGGCCGTCACCGTCACCTTGTCGCCCGACACGGCTGCCGTGAAGCCTGCGTTGTCGGCCGTTGCCGAGATCGTGCAGCCCTCGGCATTGTAGAGTGTCAGTGCAATGCTCTTTTGACCTCCCTGCGGCGCGAACGACAATATCTCGGGCAGAGCCGATACCACCACGTCGCCGCCGGCCACTTCGAGCTTGACGAGCATCACCGTGATCTTGGTGCGGTTGCGGTCCGTTCCTATGGTATAGGCATCGACGCTCACCTGCTTGCCTATCAGCGTCTGGTCTATCGCTCCGTCGCTCAGATAGGGCATCTCCACTGTTATGTCGCTGTCGGCCAGCGTTATGGTCGAAGCATCGGTCATAGTGCCGCAGATGCGCACATATTCCGTCGCGGGTGATTGCATGAATCCGGCTATCTTCGTCTGGTCATACTCCGCTGGTGTGCCGTAGGTGTATTCGCCCGACGACAGCAGCGTGATATCCGCATACGACATCTGCTTGACGTAATAAGGTTCGGTGACTACACCGCATACCCTTACCGAGTCGCCTATTTTGGCCACATATTCGGGGTTGTTGCCCTGATATACGACCATTGCGCCCGTGCTGTCGCTCACCACGAAGCCGCGCGTATATGTTGCTGCTACCTGACCCTCGATCGTATACACTCCGTTGTCGGCTGCCGTCACCTCGGCTATCGTGCGGATCGCTGCGGGATCGTGCGCTCCGGTGCCGTCGACCGTCTGGCCGCCGTCGCCTGCCGCAAGCTCCACATCGTCTATGCGGTTGGTGCTCGACGTGAGCGAGGTGAAACGTACCGATACGTTATCGGCCGCCTGCGACAAGGTAAAGTCGCACGTGGCCTGCGACCAGTAGTGATCCGTGCCCTCGGTTTTGAGCGTATATGCCAGCGGCGACGACCACGTGCGACCGCCGTCGAGGCTCACCTGCACATTCATATCCTCCTTGCGGAAACGGTTGTCCTCGGCCTGCATGTCGTAGCGCATGGCTCCGAACGTGAGCCGCAGATTGCGCTCCGTGCCGACATCGATCTTGTTGATCGACAGATATGTCACGCCCGAACTGAACAGTATGAGGTTGCCGCCCGAACCGGCATAGTCCGAATAGGTGCTGTTCGAAGGCTCGTTGGAGCGCGGCGATACGCCGCTCACCTCGTATTCGAGACCGGCTATGCCCGTACCCTTCTCGTTCTTCCAGCCGTCGCACTCGTCGCAATATAGCCACGAACCGTCGACCTTGCTCACTATCTCCTTGTCGAAGTCGTTGTAGAAGAACGAGGTCACCTCCTGCGGGCCGTCGCCCACGAAGTCGGCCACGTCGTCTATCGAGCGCGGCATGATCTGGGCGTTGCCTTTGTAGACGGTCACCACGCCTTTGAGCGTTCCCGTCACGTCGGGAGCTATATACTTGTCGACGAACGAGGGCGAGCCGTATTGAATGAATATTGTGACGGGTGTCTGGCCTGCGGTGAAGGTGTGCGTGCGGGTCGATGTCGCCGATCCCCACTCCGCAGCGCGTGCCGTCGAACGCACATCGGCTATGGCCACGAGCATCGACTGATATTCGGCCAACTCTTCGGCCGCAGCGGCTATGGGCGACAGCTCGGTGCTGCCAAGTTTCTCTATCTCCACCCATTCGTCGGTTGCCGAACCTGTCACCTCGTAGAGGCCGTTGTAGTTGACTATGCGCGCCATACCGGCCTTGAATGTGATCTTGATCTTGTCGCCGGCTTTCAGATCGAATGTCTCGTTGCTTGGGTCGATGGCCGGATTGCTGCCGTAGAGAGTCAGTCCGTTGCCCTTCTCGGTGGCACCGGGCGTCATGACGCAGAGGTTTTTGCTGGTGAAATTGCCGCCCTCGCGATCGGTGGTCACCACGGCTATCAGCGTTCGGTCATTGTCGGCATCGAGCACCGTCTGCTGGCTTGTCATGCCTGCTATGATCTCGGGAATGGTTATGTCGCCCTCGGGCTCCTCGGGCTCCTCGCCGGCGGATTGCCTTATTTGCAGGCTCTTTGCGGCAGTGTCGCCTGCCGTGCCGCGGGCGGTGAATATGATCTCGGCCTCACGCTCCGTCTCGGTCGGCAGGACGGTGATGTCGACACTCGCGCCCTCGGGCGTGCTCTCGCCCGAGGCGGGGTTGAGAGATACCCACTCCGGGGCCGATGCCTCCCATGCACAGTTGGTCTTGATTGTCAGCTGCCGTGTACCGCCCTCCGGGGCGAAGTCGATGGCCGAGGCGGACAGTTCGATCGTCGGAGCAGCCGGCTGCTCCGTGTTGTCCTCCTTGCAGCCTCCCGACAGGGCGACTGTCGCGACGCATAGCATCGAGAAGACTAATCTAAAAAGATTGCGTTTGCTCATAGCAGAAAGATTTAATTATTTGGGTCTTTTGTATTCGATACGAATCGACGAACAAAAATAGACTCTTGCCGGCTAATTACAAACACCCGAACAGGATAAGTTTTGTACAACTTATCCACATTTTCCGACAATCCTGTTTCGGGTATTGCCTGCTTCGGGCTTATCTTCCTATCCGATAGATCCTTCCGTCGATGAATGTCACCCACAGACGACCGCTGTCGTCGAGCGTAAACTCGTTGGCCGACGAGTCGGCCAGCTTGGCCACGGCGAGCAGCCGGCCGTCGGCTGTGTCGACGGCGGCCACCATGCCCGTGCGGTTGGCCATGTAGGCAATGCCGTCGCGAATCGTTATCGGACAGAAGTTGTGGTCGTATCCCCAGCCGGCATCTGCCACCCACTCTTCGGCGTATGCGTCGGACCGCGTGGCGACGGCTATCATCTCGCCGTCCATGGTCTTGGCCAGAAACAGCTCTCCGTCGTCGCTTATGCCGGTGGTCTCGCGTACCTTTCGCTCCTTGATGCGCCACAGCTGCCGTCCCGTCGCCAGATCGATGAATGTCATGTAGCGGTCGGGAGCCACGATCATCACCCTGCCGTGCGCTATGCGCGGCACGATGTGCCCGGGCGAGAAGAGACGGTTGCTGCTGCCGTTGGTCCAGCTCCACTCCATCTTGCCCGTTGCCGCGTCGAGACAGTATAGATGGCAGTCCCACGCCCCGAACACCACCCTGCCGTCGGCCACTGCGGGGCGACCCTGCGGCTGCCCCGAGCCGAAGTCGAAGCACCACACTATGTGTCCGTCCGAGGGGTCGATGCGCATCATCTTGCCGTCGATGCCTATGTAGAGTGCGCCGTCGGCTATGATGCCGTCGCCGATCGTTGTTTCGAGCGAGTCGTTGCTCCATACCGTATCGCCCGTGCGGGCATCGAGGGCCACGAGTCCGTCGTCCACGGTGGCAGCTATGATCGTCCCGTTATAATATATAGGTGAGGAGTATATCGCCGACGAGAATTGCCTGCACCATATCTCGCGCCGGGTGTCGGTGTCGCAGGCCTTGATCTGCCCGAGCGAGTTGCCGTAGCAGATCGTCGATCCGGCCACAGCCGCGGCCGTGTATATCGATCCGTTGTCCTGCACGATGCACTCGGCATCGAGTCCGCCCATGTCGAGCTTCGGCATCGGCGGATCGCACGGGAGTGCCGCCACCTCCGAGCTGAAACCCTGTTTGATGACGTACTGCGGCGTGGCGGGCAGCCCTAAGAGCTTCTCCGATACGTAGATCAAATCGTTGGCCAGACGTATTGTCGTATAGCCGTATGTGGGCTTGCCGTCGCGGCGCAGCATCAGCGCGCGGCCGAGTATGCCGGGTATCGAATCGTAGTTGTTGAGGCTCGGTGTGTGGTAGTGTCCGCACAGCGTGGCGCATACGCCGTGCGTGCGGAGTACCGATGTTATCTCGCGGCGGTTGGTCACGTCGTTCGATAGCGGATAGTGGCACACGCTGACAAGACGCATGCGGTCGGGTGTCGCCGCCATGACCGAGTCCACCCAGTGCAGATCCTCGCGCCGCACGGTGCCGTCGGCCATCTTCATGAACGGGCCTGCTTGATAACCTACGAAGCGATAGCCGCCTATGTCCATGAACGTGCGGCTGTCGTGTCCCCACAGCCGTTCGAACTCCGTGCACGCACTCTCCGACCATGTGGTCTCGTGGTTGCCCGCCACAACGATCTGCGGAGCGGTCAGGCGTGCGAGTTTGCGGTGTATGTTGCGCAGCTCCTCGCAGCTGCCCATGTTGGTCATGTCGCCTGCGACGACCACGAGGTCGTAACCTCCGGCATTGATTTCGTCGATTACCGACTCGATGATCGAGTCGTTGTCGTTGTTCGGCGTTATGTGCAGATCGGTCAGAAAGGCCACCTCGATGCCGCGTCCCTTGCCATGACTGCGGCCGCTGCGACGGCGTGCCGCCGCTTCGCCCGTAAGGAGCGAAGTGCCTATCGCCAGCAGCAGGATTGTCATTATCGTGCGTCGCATACCCTATTTCACCCTTATCAGATTGATACCGTCGCGCAGCGGTATGATGATGTTCTCGACGCGGTCGTCGGCCAGGACCTTGTCGTTGAACTCGATGATGGCCTGCGTGTGACGATCGTGATGCGTGACGGGATCGGTCACCTTGCCGTACCATAATATGTTGTCGGCCAGCATGTACGATCCGCTGCCGACATATCCGCCGTCGAGCAGCATGTCGTAATAGGCCGGATATTCGCGCTTGTCGCCGTCGATGAAGACCATGTCGTAGCGGTGGCCGAGCTGCGGCACTATGTCGAGTGCCGACCCTATGTGCAACTTGATGCGGTCGGCGTAGGCCGAGCGGTCGAAGAACGACTGCGCCAGATCCTGCAACTCGTCGTCGACCTCGCAGGTATCTATGACTCCGCCTGCGTCGAGTCCGGCAGCCATCGAGAGTGCCGAGTAACCGGTGAATGTGCCTATTTCGAGTATGCGGCGCGGGCGCAGCATGCGCACGATCATCTCCAACAACTTGCCCTGCACATGACCCGAGATCATGCGCGGGTTGAGCACGCGCAGATAGGTTTCGCGTTCCAATTCGTGCATCAACGCCTCTTCGGGCGCGGAGTGTTCGAGTACGTATTTCTCTATCGGTTCCATATTCGGGGTGAAAGTTTCTATATGTATATCAGTTGCGACGTATTTGTAAACACCTCTTCGGCCACGTCGGTTATCTGCGATGCCGTGAGTGCCATGACCTTGGCATAGGCTTGTTCCAAAGTGTCGATGTCGTTGTGTATCAGATAACTCTTGCCTGCGCCGAGCATGTAGCCTTCGTTGCTCTCCATCGAGATCGACATCTGGGCTATGAACTGCTTTTTGGCCGTCGAGAGCGCACGAGCCGACAGGGGCGTGGTGCGCAGCCGCTCCATCTGTTTGTGTATAAGCTCTATGCACTGGTCGGCATTGCAGTGGTCCGAACTGAAATATATGGCCACCAGACCGTCGTCTGTATAGGGCGTATAACTCGCCTCGATGTTGTACGAGAGTCCGTGTTTCTCGCGCAGAGTGATGTTCAGAAGCGAGTTGGCCGAGGGGCCGCCCAATATGTTGGTCAGCAGAGCCAACGGCAGCCGCCGCGGGTCGGATATGCCGTAGCCGCGATTGCCTATGATGCAGTGCGTCTGGTGCGTGTGACGCGATTGAGCCACCTCGAACGGGGTGTAATCGGCGGCTTGCATGCGCGTGAACGATCGTCGCGAAGCCGGTATGCCGGCCATGTAACGCATGGCCGCCTGCTGCGCCGTGCGTGTCGAGAAGTTGCCGATCGACGAGAATACCATCTGGTCGGTAGTGTGCGTGCGTGAGATGAAGTCGACGATCTGCCGTGTCGAGTAGCGGTTCAGAGCCGCCTTGGTGCCCAGAATATTGTGTCCCAACTCCGAGTCGCGGAAGATCATATCCTCGAAGCAGTCGTAAATAAGCTCCGAGGGCGAATCCTTGTAGGTGTTGATCTCATCGGCAATGACCTCGCGCTCCTTGGCCAGCTCGCGCTCGGGAAATGTCGAGTGGAACGCTATGTCGGCGATCAGCTCGACCGCCTTCGAGAAGTCGGTGCGCAGCGTGGTCGCGTGCAGCGTCGTATCCTCCTTGGTGGTGTAGGCGTTCAGCTCGCCGCCGAGGTTCTCCAACCGGCAGTTGACCTGATAGGCGCGGCGGTGCTCCGTGCCCTTGAAGAACGCGTGCTCGGTGAAGTGCGCCATGCCCCACTCCGAGCGTTTCTCGTCGCGGCTGCCGGCGTTTATCACCAGGGCGCAGTGCGCCACGTTGCTGCGCACCTGCCGGTGAATGCCGCGTATGCCGTTGTCGAGAACGTATGTCTCAAATTCACTTTTCATTGTGCTGTCGTAAAAATCTGCCCGTATGGCTTGCCGAGCAGCTCATGATCTCTTCCGGCGTGCCTTCGGCTACGAGGCTGCCGCCGCCGTCGCCGGCTTCGGGGCCGAGATCGACTATCCAGTCGGCACACTTTATCACCTCCATGTTGTGCTCGACGATGACGATGGTGTGGCCTTTGGCTATCAGTGCGTCGAATGCCGCCAGCAGCTTGTGTATGTCGTGGAAGTGCAGTCCTGTGGTCGGCTCGTCGAAGATGAACATTATGTGTTCCTGCGAGTTCTCTTTCGAGAGGAACGAAGCGAGCTTCACGCGCTGCGACTCTCCGCCCGAAAGGGTCGACGACGACTGCCCGAGCTTCACATATCCCAATCCCACCTGCTGCAAGGGTCTGAGTCTCTCGACGATGCGTCGGCAGGTGGTATTGGCCGTATCCTCGCCGAAGAATGCCACGGCATCGTCGACGGTCATTTCCAGTATGTCGTATATCGAACGGTCGCGATAACGTACTTCGAGTATCTCGGGCTTGAACCGTTTGCCGCCGCAGGCTTCGCAAGTCAGCTCCACATCGGCCATGAACTGCATGCCGACCTTTATTACGCCCTCGCCCTGACACTCCTCGCATCGTCCGCCGGGCATGTTGAACGAGAATTGTGCGGCCGTCATACCCGTGTGCTTGGCGTATGGCTGGTCGGCCATCAGACGGCGTATCTCGTCGTAGGCTTTCAGATATGTCACCGGATTGGAGCGCGTCGACTTGCCTATCGGAGTCTGCGACACCATCTCCACATTGTTCAGCAGCCGCCAGTCGCCGTCGATCGAATCGTGGTCGCCCGGGGCCATTCCCGTGTCGCTCAACATGCGTTTGAGTGCCGGATAGAGTATGCTCATAGCTAACGACGATTTGCCCGAGCCGCTGACACCGGTGATGCAGGTCATTACGCCGAGCGGTATGCGCACGTCGATGTTTTTCAGATTGTTCTCCCGTGCGCCGCGCACGACGATCGATTTGGACCAGCCGCGCGGACATTGCGGCTGAGCTATGCACTTGCGGGCGGTGAGATAGTCGGCCGTGAGCGATGTGCCGGCCGGTGCAGCGAGCAGCTGCGGCAGCGTTCCGCCGAATACTACCCTGCCGCCCAGTTCTCCGGCTTCGGGTCCTATGTCCACGATGTAGTCGGCCGCGCGTATGATCTCCTCCTCGTGCTCGACTACGATGACCGTGTTGCCCAGATCGCGCAGCTGATGCAGCACCTTGATAAGACGGTCTGTATCGCGCGGGTGCAGGCCGATGCTCGGCTCGTCGAGTATGTAGAGCGAACCCACGAGATTGCTGCCCAGCGACGTGGCGAGGTTGATGCGCTGCGACTCTCCGCCCGAAAGGGTCGACGACAGACGGTCGAGCGTCAGATAACCCAACCCCACGTCCGACAGGTAACCTAATCGGTTGCGTATCTCGGTCATGATGCGCGCTGCGGTCTTGGTGTCGTGCTCGTCGAGCTGCAACGTGTCGAAAAACTCGATCAGCGCATCGACGTTCATCGCCGTCAGCTCGGCAATGTTGCGCCCTCCGACCTTGACGTAGAGGGCTTCGGGGCGCAGGCGCGTGCCGCCGCAGTCGGGGCAGAGCGTCTTGCCCGTGTAACGGGCCTTCATCACGCGGAACTGTATCTTGCGCCGCTCGCGGTCGATGTAGTCGAAAAAGTCGTTCAGTCCGTGGAAATATTCGTTGCCGCGCCATAGCGTCATGCGCTGCTCGTGCGTGAGGGCATGGTATGGCGTGTGTATCGGGAAGTCGAATTTCGAGGCGTTGAGGATCAGCTGCTCGCGCCATTTTCCCATCGTCGCACCGTTCCAGCAGGCTATGGCTCCCTCGTATATGGTCTTCGACTTGTTGGGCACCACCAGATCCTCGTCGATGCCTATGATCTTGCCGTAGCCCTCGCAGCGCGGACATGCGCCTAACGGATTGTTGAAGCTGAACAGATGCTCGGTAGGAGGCTCGAACCTGATGCCGTCGAGCTCGAAGCGCGACGAGAAGATCTCCGTGCGGTCGGTGACGATGGCGGCTACGCCGTCGCCGTAGTTCAGTGCGCGGGCTATGGAGTCGCGCAGGCGTGTCTGCATGTCGTCGCTCCGCTCGACGCGTACACGGTCGATTACGGCGAGTATCTCGCCGGCATCGGTGTTCTGATCGATCGTCGGCATGAACTCCTCCATGAGCATCGTCTGCCCCCGGTAGATGACGCGCAGTATGCCGTCGCCCATCAATTGCAGCAGCTTGTCGATGATGCTCTGCCCTGCGGCGAGCACAAGCGGCGCGGCTATCACGGTGCGTGTGCCCTCGCCTGCCGCATTGACCCGCTCGGCTATGTCGTCGACGCTGTAACACCTCACCTCTGCGCCCGATATGGGCGAGTAGGTGCGGCCTATGCGTGCGAAGAGCAGTTTTAGATAGTCGTATATCTCGGTCGAGGTGCCGACCGTAGAGCGCGGATTGCGTGTCGATACCTTCTGCTCGATGGCTATGGCCGGAGCTATGCCCTCTATCAGATCGACGTCGGGTTTGCTTATGCGGCCGAGAAACTGGCGTGCGTATGCCGACAGGCTCTCCACATAGCGTCGCTGTCCCTCGGCGAATATGGTGTCGAAGGCCAGCGTCGACTTGCCCGAACCCGACAGACCCGTGACGACGGTGAGGGTGTCGTGCGGTATCCTGAGATCGATGTTTTTGAGGTTGTGGACGCGTGCGCCCTTGATATATATTGCGTTATCGTGTTTTGACATGGTGTCGTTGTTACTGGTTTATCTGCTCGACGACGGCTCCTTCGACTTTCGACAGCCGCTCTTTCAGCTCTGCGGCCTGCGACGAGCGTATGGCAAGCCGCATGGTGCACAGATTGTCGAACTGCTGTCCTGCTATCCGCGGCTGCATCTCCTTGATTATGCGCATGATGTCGTTCATCGATATGTAGGAGAAGCTCACCTCGAAGACTTCGTCTACCGTCCTTTCGACTATTTTGCTCTGCGCTATTACTGCCGCCGCCGACTCTTTGTAGGCCTGTATCAGCCCCGGTACACCCAATTTGGTGCCGCCGAAATATCTGACCACCACTATCAGGCAGTCGGTCAGCTCGTGCGATAGCAGCTGTCCGAGTATCGGCCGCCCGGCCGTCGATGAGGGCTCGCCGTCGTCGTTGGCGCGGAACACGGCTCCGTCGTGACCGAGACGATAGGCGTAGCAATGGTGCGTGGCATCGTAATAGCGTTTGCGCAGAGCCTCTATCAGAGTGTGTATCTGCTCCTCCGATGTGACGTGATAGGCATAGGCCAGAAACTTGCTGCTCAGCTGCTTGTATATGGCCTCCGCCTCGCCGTCGATTGTCAGGTAACTGTCGTTGACGCTCTCCACTGCTCCGCTTAGATGATAGATTCGAACATGCGCTTCCAGCGTATGCGCTTGAACAGGCTCTTGGGATTCTGCGGATCCTGCGGCTCTATCGAGAGCCATACGTACGATGCCTTGCCGACGATATGATCCTCCGGGACGAATCCGAAGTAGCGCGAGTCGGCCGAGTAGTGACGGTTGTCGCCCATCATGAAGTAGTAGTTCATGGCGAACGTATAGCTGTCGCTCAGCACCCCGTCGATGAATATGTCATCACCCTCCACTTCGAGAGAGTGACCCTCGTACACCTCTATTATACGGCGGTACAGCGGCAGATTGTCGGTCGTAAGGGCTATCGTGGCACCTGCCCGGGGTATCCACAGACCCTCCTCGCCGCCGAAGTTGTCGGTCGTCCACGGGTATTGTGCGGCGTGGGGGAATGTCTCCTGATACTGCAACTTGCGCTCCACCGAGACGTTTTCAGCCTTTGCTTGTGCAAGCTGGCAGTCCTCGATTATCTGCTGCTGCGGACGCGAAGCACCCATTTTGTAGACCATATAGTCGTACTGCTTGTGAGGTATTGAGGCCTGCGGCTGCGAATCGATCGTGACATTGCCGTCGACTATGCGCAGCGTATCGCCCGGCAGAGCCACGCAACGCTTTATGTAGTTCTCCTTCTTGTCGACCGGACGCACCGCCAACGTGAAGCGGTCGGCTATGTACTGGCGGGCTATCTTGGTGTAATCGGCATTGCGGCGCGTGATGCCCTGCTCGCGGTCGGCGTTCTCCATGTCGATGGCCGTTTCGCGCAATATGTCGTAGTAGCTCGATGCGGCGAGTTCTAGCACGACCGTATCTCCCTCGGGGAAGTTGAACACCACCACGTCGTTGCGCTCGATGTCGCGCATGCCGGCCAGACGGCGGTATGGACGCTGCCAGCTGCGGCTGAACGAGGGCTTGGTGTCGGACATGGGCATGGTGTTGTGCACGAACGGAAATTCGATGGGTGTCATAGGCATCTGCGGGCCGTATGTCACCTTCGAGACGGCTATGTAGTCGCCGGGCAGCAGCGTGCCCTCCATCGAACCGGTCGGTATGACATACATCTGAAACAGGAATTTGTGTATCAGCGAGGCCACGATGACGGCGAACACTATGGCGTGCACCCACTCGTAGAGCTTGCGGTAGAGCGTGTTCTGCCCTTTCAGCTCATACCACAGCGCGTATGCGAAGAACGGCAGCAGCGTGAGCAGATAGGGCGTGGTCCAGCGCGAGATAAGCATGTGCGCCAGCGTGCCGAATACCACGGCGAAGATGGCGGCACACCACACTGCATAGATTATGCGCCATGCCTTGCTGCGTTCGCAGGCGCGGCGGTTCCACGTGCGTATGCGGTGCGATATAAAGTGATCGTATATCAACGCCTCGCCGATCATCAGCCACCAGCACTCCGTCCATATAACGAACGGAACGAATATTACAGTTGTCAGCGCGAACAGAAACCAGCGGTTCGAAAGAACCTCTCCCGTGCGCTTGAAAAAGTTGCGTATGCTGTTCATCTCAAAAAAGTTATTTCAGTAAGTCGTCCATCGTATATACGCCCTCGCGTCCGCACACGAACTCGGCAGCAACAACCGCGCCCATAGCCAGCGTCCGGCGGTTGGTGATCGAGTGGCGCAGTTGCAGCACGTCGTCTTCCGAGCGGTAGGTGACGGTGTGTATGCCCGGCACTTTGCCCTCTCTGTACGATGCTATCTCCAACAGCGATCTGTCGTCGGAGGGCGAATTGATCCACGCACGCTTCATCTCGGAGCGCGCTATGATGTCGTCGGCCAGCGTTATGGCCGTGCCGCTCGGCGAATCTTTCTTTTCGGTGTGATGGGTCTCCTCTATGCGCACGTCGTACTCCGAGTGGCCGCGCATCAGCTCGGCGAGCCGGCGGTTGAGGCGGAACATGATGTTGACTCCGAGCGAGAAGTTCGACGCATAGAACAGTGCGCCGCCGTTGCTGCGGCACAACTCCTCCAATTCGCCCAGACGATCCGTCCAGCCCGTGGTGCCGCTTACCACCGGCGTGCGTGCCTCGATGCACTTCCTGATATTGTCGTAGGCTGTGCGGGGTGTCGAGAACTCCAACGCCACATCGATGCCGGCCAAATGTTCGGCATCGAGCTGGCTGGCATTATCTTGATCGATGATAAGCTCCACCGTATGGCCGCGGTCGAGCAGTATGCGTTCGATCTCGTGACCCATTTTGCCATATCCTATTACAGCTGCTTTCATAGCTTGGATTTTAAACGTGTAAAGATAACGAAAATAATTGTAAAACCGATATGCCCGACACCGATTTCACTCTTTGCCGCCGATGCAGGCGCGCAGCCGAGCCTCGCAGATGCGGCATCGGCCGTGTTAATACTCCCGTGCGCCGAATATGGCCGTGCCGATGCGGACGGCCGTCGAACCGTACTCTATGGCCAGCGGCCAGTCGTCCGACATACCGAGCGACAGCGTGTCGAAATCGCTGCCGAACAGCGGCCGGAACTCCTCGAACAGAGCCTGCACGCGGCCAAAGTCGCGGCGTATGATCTGCTCGTCGTCGGTGTTGGTGGCTATCGACATCAGTCCGCGCACGCGTATGCCGCTCTTGCCCGTAAGTGCTCCCGAGGCTATGTAGTCCCGCAGATCGTCGATATCCCAGCCCGATTTGGTCTGTTCGTCGGCCACATGCACCTCCAGCAATATCTCTATGCAGCGGCCGCAGCGCAGTGCCTGCCGGTCGATCTCGTCGATCAGACGCGCCGAGTCCACCGAATCGATGCGTGCTACGAACGGTGCTATCATCTTCACCTTGTTGGTCTGCAAATGACCTATCATGTGCCAGCGTATGTCGGCGGGCAATTCATCGTGTTTAGCAGCCATCTCCTGCGGACGGCTCTCGCCGAATACGCGCTGTCCGGCGCGATATGCCTCCATAAGGCGTTCGGCGGGGTGGAATTTCGATACGGCTACAAGCTCCACGCCCTCGGGCAGTGTCGCACGCAGCTTGTCCAGACGTGTTGCTATGCTCATTGTAAACTCAGTTATCCGACCGCAAATTTACGAATTTCGCCGTTCGAAGCCAAAATTCGGAAATTATTTTCTATCTTTGACTGAATAGAAACAATTAAAAACGAAATAATGAATTTATGAAACGATTCTCTATCGCACTCTCCGCTGCGGCCATGCTTTTAGCAAGCATCTCGCCGACAAGCGCATGCACCAACTTTATCGTCACGCGCGGCGCATCGACCGACGGCTCGGTGCTTGTAAGCTATGCCGCCGACTCGCACCAGCTCTACGGCTGTCTCTATCACTACATGCCTTTGCGCAAGGCTGCTGCGCTGATGCCCGTTTACGAGTGGGACACCGGTCGCTATATAGGCGACATAGAGCAGGCTGCCGTGACATACTCCACGGTCGGCAACATGAACGAGCATTCGCTCATCATCACCGAGACGACGTTCGGCGGCCGCCACGAGTTGGAGGATCCCGAGGGCGGCATCGACTACGGATCGCTCATCTACATCACCTTGCAGCGTGCGCGCACGGCACGCGAGGCCATCTCCACGATCGTCTCGCTGGCCGACACCTACGGCTATTGTTCCAGCGGCGAGTCGTTCTCGATAGCCGATGCCGACGAGGCGTGGATCATGGAGCTTATCGGCCGCGGCAAGCATGGCAAGGGCGTCGTGTGGGTTGCACGGCGCATACCCGACGGTTACGTCTCGGCGCATGCCAATCAGGCGCGTATCACCACCTTCCCCAAGGACGACCCCGAGAACTGCCTCTATGCAGCCGATGTGGTCGAGCTGGCGCGTAAGATGGGATATTACGAGGGCTCGGACGAGGATTTCAGTTTTGCCGATGCATACGCTCCGCTCGACTTCGGTGCCATGCGCGGTTGCGAGGCGCGCGTGTGGAGCTTCTTCCGCACCGTTGCCGACGATATGGACCGATATGTCGACTACGCTATGGGACACAACAAGGAGAACCGCATGCCGCTGTGGGTCAAGCCGCGCGAGAAGGTCTCGCCCAAGGTGGTCTTCGATGCCATGCGCGACCACTACGAGGGCACGCCCATGGATATGACGACCGACCTGGGTGCCGGAGGTCACGCTCTGCCCTACCGCTGGCGTCCGATGTATTTCGAGGTCGACGGCCAGCAGTATTGCAACGAGCGCGCCACGGCCACGCAGCAGACCGGTTTCTGGCTCGTGGGCCAGGCTCGCAAGGGCAAGACCGGTATTTTGTGGTTCGGTGTCGACGATGCCGCCACCTCGTGCCTCACGCCCGTATACTGCAACACGACGGCCGTTCCGGAGTGTCTGTCGGAGGATAACGGCACGATGCTCGAATACTCGCCCACCTCGGCTTTCTGGCTCTTCAACCGCGTGGCCAACTTCGCATATCTGCGCTACGATGCCATCGCTGCCGACGTGCGCAAGGTCGTCGACGAGTGGGAGACTGAGAGACTTCGCGAGGTGGAGCGCATCGATGCCGCCGCCGCTGCGATGAGTCCGCGCAAGGCGCGCCGCTATCTGACCGAGTACAGCTGCTCGACGGCTCAGAATTTGTTTGACCGCTGGACGGCACTCGACCGATACCTTTTAATAAAGTATATCGACGGTAACGTCAAGGGCGAGAATGCCGACGGCTTCATCGACAACGGCAACGGCCGCGGCATACCGGGCAAGATCGAGTGGCCGGGCTATAACGAGAAGTGGCAGCGTGCGGTAGCCGCCGACAACGGCGAGGTGCTGCGCGTGGTGGAGTAACCTGAATATCGACAACCTTAATTTCAACAACATAACTTTACGATGAAATACGACATTATAATCATAGGCAGTGGCCCGGGCGGATATGTGGCCGCCATACGTGCCGCTCAGCTGGGCCGCCGTGTGGCGGTGGTCGAACGCGCCGAGGTCGGCGGTGTGTGTCTCAACTGGGGCTGCATACCGACAAAGGCGTTGGTGCGCAGTGCACAGGTGTATGCCGACTGCAAGGCTGCGGCGGGATTCGGAGTAGCCATCGACGGCGAGGTGCGCGTCGATTGGGCGAAGGCCGTGCAGCGCGAGCGGACTGTGGCCGAGACCATGAACAAGGGCGTGCAGTTCCTCTTCAAGAAGAATAACATCGATGTCATTGCCGGTCACGGACGTCTCACCTCGCCGCATACGGTCGAGGTTGAGGGTGCGAGCTACCAGGCCGATGCCGTCATTCTGGCTACGGGCGCACGTCCGCGCCAGATGGCGTTCATGCCTGTCGACGGCAAGCGCATCATCTCCTCGCGCGAGGCTCTGACGCTCGACAGCCTGCCCCAGACGATGATCGTCGTGGGCTCGGGTGCCATAGGCAGCGAGTTTGCGTATATCTTCGCGACGCTGGGTGTCAAGGTGACCATCGTCGAGTATATGCCGCAGATAATGCCGCTCGAAGACGAGGAGACAGCCAAGACTATGGAGCGTGCCTTCCGCAAGCTGCGTGCTGCGGTGATGACCTCGACGAGCGTCAAGCAGGTCGACGTAACGCCCGACGGCTGCAACGTACTCGTCGAGGGCAAGAAGGGCGAGCAGACGCTTACGGCCGATGTCGTGCTGTCGGCCGTGGGCATAAAGTCCAATATAGAGAATATAGGTCTGGAAGAGTTGGGCATTGCCGTCGAGCGCGACAAGATCGTCGTCGACGAGCACTACCGCACCTCTGTCGAGGGGGTATATGCCATAGGCGACATAATAGCCACTCCGGCATTGGCACACGTGGCCTCGGCCGAGGCCATACACTGCGTAGAGCATATCTGCGGTCTGTCGCCCGAGCCGATCGACTACTCGACCATTCCTTCGTGCGTGTTCACCTCGCCCGAGGTGGCGTCGGTGGGTCTTACCGAGCAGCAGGCACGCGACAAGGGCATCGATTACAAGGTCGGCCGATTCCCCTATACGGCATCGGGCAAGGCCACTGCCGCCGGCGAGCGCGACGGCTTCGTCAAGCTGATATTCGATGCCGACGACCGTTTGATAGGCGCACACCTTGTCGGCCACAACGTGACCGAAATGATCGCCGAGCCTACGTTAGCCAAACGCCTCGGCATCACGGCCGAGACCATAGCCCGCACCATACACGCCCACCCGTCGATGAACGAGGCGACGATGGAGGCTGCCGAGGCGGCAATGGGTGCGGCCATACATCTGTAATATCGAGCGATGCGTTATTTTCTGGAATTGCAATACGACGGAGGGGCATACTGCGGCTGGCAGCGTCAGACCAGTGCACCCTCCGTTCAGCAAACCGTCGAGCAGGCACTCTCGATGCTGTTGCGCTCTGCCGTCGAGATCACCGGTGCAGGCCGCACCGACACAGGTGTCAATGCGTCGTATTACGTGGCACACTTTGATACGCCTACACCAATAGATGATGAGCGTCAGCTGGTGTATAAGCTCAATCTCGTCCTGCCGCAAGATATTGCAGTGTCGTCGGTGACGCGCGTGCGCGACGATGCCCATGCGCGGTTCGATGCCGTCGAGCGCGAATACACCTATTTCCTGCGCAGCGGCAAATCGCCGTTCCATCGCTCGCGGGCGTGGCAGTATTACGTTCCGGTCGATATCGAGTCCATGAACCGTGCGGCCGAGAGTCTGCTCCGCTGCGACGATTTCACGTCGTTCGCCAAACTAAACTCCAACAACAAGACCAACATCTGTCACGTCACGCATGCCCTATGGCAGCGCGACGATGCCGAGTCGATGCACTTCACCATACGTGCCGACAGGTTTCTGCGCAACATGGTGCGCGCCATAGTCGGAACGCTTGTCGATGTAGGCCGCGGACGTTACACGCCCGAAGATTTCGAGGATATATTGCTCTCGCGCGACCTGTCGCGATCGAGTGCCGGTGCGCCGGCGCAGGGGTTGTTCCTAAGCGATGTTTGTTATCCCGACGATGTATTCAGATGTGTGCAACGAAAAATGCCGCCCTTTTAAAGGCGGCATTTTTCTTCTCGTCTTACGGCTATCTCACGCGCAGGCGTTTGCCTAATCGCAGAATAGTGGTCTCTTTCATGTTGTTCAACTGGCACAGACGTTTGACCGTTGTGTGATACTTGCGGGCTATGGCCCCGAGCGTATCGCCCTTGCGTATGGTGTGGTACTGTATGGCCTCGGCCGCCTTGCGCTCGGCCTCGTCCTGCTTCTCGTTGGCCTCCTCGTCGTCGAAATTCTGATCGAATTTGGAGTATATGCTGAAATGACGACGCTTTAAAAGCAGCTCCTCGCGCCGCAGTATGCCCGTCTCGAAGTCTATCACGCGTTCGGGGTCGAACGACTGCCCCTTGTATCTCACCTCGAAGTGCAGGTGCGGTCCCGACGATCGTCCGGTGTTGCCGCCCTTGCCGATCTGCTGTCCTGCCACCACCCAGTCGCCCGGCTCGACCATACGCTCCGATAAGTGGCCGTAGAATGTTTCCAGACCGTTGTTGTGACGAATGATTATCAGATTGCCGTATCCGCCGTTGTTATATCCCGAAAAACGCACCTGACCGTCGAAGGTCGAGTATATGGGATCGCCTGTTTTCAACGGCAGATCGATGCCCTGATGCGGCCGTCCGCGGCGCAGACCGTAGCGCGAACCGGCGCGTCCCTTGTATGGATAGTGATAGCTTTTGAGCGAGTCGACCAGCGATATTACGGTGGCATCGGGCAGCGACGACAGCTCGACATCGTTGTAGGCGTGCACCGATTGCGTTACCCAGTGGTCGGCGAAGACGGTGCTGTCCTGTACGTAGTCTTTCGTGAGCACGTATCGCCACGTATTGTCGTTGAAAAGCACGATTTGCAGTGCGTCGTTGCCCGTCGACAGCGTGTCGATGGGCTCTACTTGTCCCAATGTGTGCACGGGACGTACCGGTGTCTGGCGGCGTATGAGTGCCGCGCTGTCGATCTGCTGCTCGGCGCGGAGGGTGGTGTCGGCGGACTCCTGCGCAGTCTGGGTCGTCTGCTGTGCCCATGCTCCGTGTAATGCGAACGTCGACAGGGCTGTTGCTATGTATATCTTTATATCCATGATTCTATTGTTGTTTGTCTTGCTGCTCCAATAGCGAGGCGGCGCACTCCAATGCCCGGTAGAACTCCTCGCCGAAGCGTCTTATGATCGGCTCGCGCAGCGATTTGTAAACCGGTATGCCGAGCTTTTTGCCGCATTCGCATGCCGGCCGGCATACCTCCCAGCGATGATAGTTCAGGCCGATCGAACCGTTCGAAAAGCGCATCAGCCGTATGGGATAGAGGTGGCACGATATGGGCTTGATGAACGATGTCCGACCCTCGCGGTAGGCGCGTTCGATGGCGCAGTATGTTACGCCGTTCTCGGTGAACGAATAGGCGCACTCGGCATCGTCGATGAGGGGCGTAGTGTAGTCGCCCTCCTCGTCTATGACCATGAATCCCTGCCGCTCGACGGACTGTCGTCCCGCTTCGGTCATGTATGGCGCATAATTATCCCACTCCTCTTCGAGCGTGTCCACCTCGTCTATGTCGAGCGGTGCTCCCGCATTGCCCTCGACGCAGCATATTCCCTTGCAGCGCGATATGTCGCATGCGAACTGCTCGCGCAAAATGTCGAGACTTACTATCTTGTCGTCTATTTCGATCATCTTCCTACGGATTGTATATGTCGGTGTAGCGGAATGCGAGGATCTCCTCGGCCATCTCGATGAACTGCTTGGCCTCGCCGCATTGCGGATCGAGTTTCAGTGCGCGGTTGAAGTCGTTGATGGCACTGCCCCACTCATTGTGCTGAAAGTAGCATTTGCCGCGTTCGACGTATAGCTCCGCACAGTCGGGCTGCTGCTCGATGAGCGATGTATAGCGCACGATGCGGCCTGCCGGTGTCCACAGCTGCTTGCGGCGTATGTACTCAGCCACGCGCTCCCCCACCATCGGCGCAACGTCCTGGCCGCGTTCGGCCGCCTGCCGGACATCTGTCGACGAGAAATCTACGAGCGGAGCATCTTCGAGCAGATGCACGCGGTCGCGGAACTTCTCGACCTCGGCACCGCGACGGGGATATACGTATATGGGGTATTCGGTAAGTATGCGTTCGTAGTCGCGCCACTCGTCGAGCCGTGCCGTGTTGTCGCTGCCGATCATTATGGCGAACTCCATCTCCGCGCCGAAATTGTCTCTCAGATAGTCGAGCGTGCGGATCGTGTACGACGGCTTTTCGAGCATGAACTCTATGGCCGACGGACGTATCTGTTCGGGGTATCGCGAATCGGCGCATGCCATTTCGGCCATCTCGAAGCGGTCCATCTCGGGTGTCTGCAACGTGGCCGCCTTGAACGGGTTTTGCGGCGATACGATCATCGCCACCTCGTCGCCCAGACCTTTGTCTATGGCATATTCGGCCAGTGCGATGTGCCCTTTGTGTATCGGATCGAACGATCCGAAATATAGCATCATTCGTTTCTTCATCGCCGCGCTACTTCAAGAAGTCCTCGATTATGTGCCGTGTGGCGGCAACGGCCTCTCGGAGGTCGTCGTTGACCACTACATGGTCGAACTGCCCGGCTTTTGATATCTCGAACTCGGCCTTGGCAACGCGTTTGGCTATCACCTCTGCACTGTCGGTGGCGCGGCCTATCAGACGGCGTTCCAACTCCTCGATCGAGGGCGGCATGATGAATATCGAGCAGGCATCGCCGCCGAAGATGCGTTTGAGGTTGATGCCTCCCATCACGTCCACGTCGAACACGATTACGTTGCCCTTGCTCCATATACGCTCCGTCTCGCTGCGCAGCGTGCCGTAGCACGTGCCGGCATAGACCTCCTCCCACTCTACGAAGCTGTCCTGCTCGACCAGACGGCGGAACTCTTCGCCCGAGAGGAAGTAGTAGTCGACGCCGTTGCGCTCCTGCCCGCGCGGTGCGCGTGAGGTGGCCGAGATGGAGAACTCGAATTGCGGAAATATCGCAAGCAGCTCGCGGACGATCGTAGTCTTGCCCGAACCGCTCGGTGCCGAAAAGATGACGAGTTTGCCCATGTCGTTACAATATGTTGAGTACCTGCTCCTTGATCTTCTCCAACTCGTCTTTCATCTTGACCACGAGAATCTGCATGGTCGACTCGTTGGCTTTCGAGCCGAGTGTGTTGATCTCGCGTCCCATCTCCTGCGCGATGAATCCGAGCTTGCGGCCTACGCCCTCCTCCGAGGCGGCCACTTCGCGGAAATAGCGGCAGTGGTTCGACAATCGCACCTTCTCCTCGGTGATGTCGAGTTTCTCGATGTAGAATATCATCTCCTGCTCCAACCGGTTGTCGTCGACCTCGATGGATAGCTTGGCGAGATTCTCGCGTATGCGGCTCTTTATGTTTTCGCTGCGTGCCTTTTCATATGGTTCGACCTCCTGCTTGTAGCGTTCGATCTTATCGACGCGTTCGAGCAGGTCTTTGATGAGTATCTCTCCCTCCTGCCGGCGGAAAGCGTCGATATTTCGCAATGCCTCTTCGACGGCTGCCGTGAGAGCCTGCTTCTCCTCTTCGGATATGGACTCGGTCTCGACCGATATCACTCCCGGCATGCGCAGCACCGACGGTACGATGGCATCGTAATCGGCATCGATGCCCGCGTAGCTCAGTGCGTCGAGCGTCTGTTGCAGATAGGCCTTGAACATCTCGCGGTCGATCTTGCCGGCATTGTCTGCGGCGGCGCACTCCACGTTGATCGATATGTCGACCTTTCCGCGCTGTACGGCGCGCTGTACGGCCGAACGTATGTCGTACTCCATCGGACGGTATGCCGACGGCATTCTGACCGACAGATCGAGCTGCTTGGAGTTGAGCGAACGGATTTCGACCGTTATTTTCTTGTTCGGCAGCGAGGCTTCTCCGCGGCCGAAACCAGTCATGGATTTTATCATGGTAGAACTCTTTTCTTAATATAGGTGCAAATATAGCTAAAAATAACCTAATATGAAATATCGATCGGGTGGAAAATCGCGGTATGCGTGTAACGATTCGTAGTCAATACGGGGTAAATCGTGATAATTTATTACTTCGGATAAATATTTTGCGAAAATATATCTTTTTTGACGAAATTCTATTATCTTTGTGTAACTGTGAAAACGCACGGAACGTATAAACTCTAAACTATAACGATTATGAAAAAACACAACTTCAATGCGGGACCCTCTATCCTTCCCGATGTGGTTCTCGAAAATGCCGCCAAGGCAATCATGGATTTCAAGGGCACCGGCCTGTCGCTGCTGTCTGTATCGCACCGTACTCCCGAGTTCGAGAGCGTCGTTAACGAGGCTCAGGCGTTGATGCGCGAGTTGATGGGCATTCCCGACAACTATAAGATCTTCTTTGTGGGCGGCGGTGCCAGCACCCAGTTCTTCCATATGCCCGCCAACTTCCTCGGCAAGAAGGCCGGTTATGTCAACACTGGTGTCTGGACGAAGAAGGCCATCAAGGAGGCCAAGCACTATGGTCAGGTCGAGGTTCTGGCTACCTCGGAGGACAAGAACTTCTCGTATATACCCAAGGGCTACGCCATACCCGAGGATCTCGACTACCTCTACATCTGCTGCAACAACACGATATACGGTACGGAGTATCACACCGATATCGACTCTCCGGTGCCTCTGATCGCCGACATGTCGTCGGACATCATGTCGCGTCCGGTTGACGTGTCGAAGTATGCCATCATCTACGGCGGTGCTCAGAAGAACCTCTCTTGCGCCGGCGTTACGTTCGTCATCATTCGCGACGACATGTTGCAGAAAGTTGTCCGCGACCTGCCGTCGATGGTCAACGTCAACACCCATGTCGACAATAACTCGATGTTCAATACTCCTCCCGTATTCCCGATCTTCGTGCTCAACGAGACGTTGAAGTGGTTGAAGTCGATCGGCGGTGTCGAGGAGATCTATCGCCGCAACAAGGAGAAGGCCGAGCTGCTCTATGCCGAGATCGACCGCAACCCGCTGTTCCGCGGTACTGTTGCCAAGGAGGACCGTTCGCTGATGAACATCTGCTTCATCATGGCCGAGGGCAAGGAGGATCTGGCTCCCGAGTTCATGGCATTCGCCAAGGAGCGCGGCATGGTAGGCATCAAGGGGCACCGTTTGGTGGGCGGTTTCCGCGCATCGTGCTACAACGCGCTGCCTAAGGAGAGCGTCGAGGCTCTGGTGGCCTGCATGCAGGAGTTCGAGCAGCTTCACAAATAATCCCGGCAGATGTCTGCGATGATTGTCCCGTACATGCTGGACAAGGAGATTGATAAAACGATTAATTTCACATCATTGTTGAAGAGTATGAAAATTTTAGTTGCTACCGAGAAGCCTTTTGCAAAGGAGGCTGTCGCCGGTATTCGCGAAATAGTCGAGGGCGCAGGCCATACGCTTGCACTGTTGGAGAAGTATACCGATAAGGCTCAGCTGTTGGAGGCTGTGGCTGATGCCGATGCGCTGATTATCCGCAGCGACAAGGTCACGCCCGAGGTGATCGATGCCGCCAAGGAGCTTAAAATCGTTGTCCGCGCCGGTGCCGGTTACGACAATGTCGATCTCGCTGCCGCTTCGGCACGCGGTATCGTGGTTATGAACACCCCGGGTCAGAATTCCAATGCCGTTGCCGAGCTGGCTCTGGGCATGATGATCTATATGGCGCGCAACCGCTTCACCCCCGGCACAGGCTCGGAGTTGAAGGGCAAGACGCTGGCCATTCACGCCTACGGCAATGTCGGCCGTTTGGTGGGTGTCAAGGGCAAGGCTCTGGGCATGAACGTTGTCGCTTTCGATCCGTTCATCACCGATGCTGCCGTATTCGAGCGCGACGGTGTGCGCAAGGTCGATTCTGTCGCCGAGCTGTATGCTGCCGCCGACTATCTGTCGCTGCATATTCCCGCAACGGCCGAGACCAAGAAATCGATCGGCTACGATTTGGCCATGTCGATGCCTAAGGGTGCCACCATCGTCAACACCGCCCGCAAGGAGGTTATCGACGAGGAGGGTCTGATGCGTGCCATGACCGAGCGCGAGGATCTGAAATATGTTACCGACATCGCCCCTGAGGCTGCCGAGCAGTTCGCCGAAAATTTCGGCAAGCGTTTCTTCGCTACGCCTAAGAAGCAGGGTGCCGAGACGGGCGAGGCCAATGTCAACGCAGGTCTTGCCGCCGCACGTCAGATCGTCGACTATTTTGCCACGGGTAACGAGCGTTTCCGTGTGAACAAGTAAAAACAGAACAGACTATGGTAAGAATCAAACCATTCAAAGGAATACGTCCTCCCAAGGAGTATGCTGCCGAGGTGGCATCGCGTCCCTACGACGTACTCAATTCCGAGGAGGCCAAGCGCGAAGCTACGGATCGTTCGCTGCTGCATATCATCAAGCCCGAGATCGATTTCGATCCCATTGCCGACGAGCACTCTCAGCAGGTCTACGAGAAGGCCATGGAGAATTTCCGCCTGTGGAAAGAGCGAGGCTGGCTCGTACAGGACGGCGAGGAGCACTATTACATATATGCTCAGACGATGAACGGCCGCACGCAGTACGGTCTGGCAATGTGCTGCCACTTCGAGGATTACCTCTCGGGTGCGATCAAGAAGCACGAGCTGACGCGTCCCGACAAGGAGGAGGACCGCATGATCCATGTCCGCAACCAGAAAGCCAATATCGAGCCGGTATTCTTCACTTATCCCGATAATGCCGAGATCGACGCCATCGTCGACGGCATCGTCAAGTCGACGCCCGCCGATTACGACTTCACGGCTGCCGACGGCTTCGGCCACCACATGTGGGTGATCCGCGACAAGGCGACCAACGATCGCATCACGGAGATCTTCCGCACGATTCCTGCGCTGTATGTGGCTGACGGTCACCACCGCACCGCTGCCGCTGCGCGCGTGGGTCAGGAGTGCATGGCTGCCAATCCCAAGCATACGGGCGACGAGGAGTATTGTTTCTTCCTCGCCGTAACGTTCCCCGCTTCGCAGCTGCGCATCATCGACTATAACCGCGTGGTGAAGGATCTCAACGGTTTGAGCAAGGAGCAGTTCATGGCCGCCGTTGCCGAGAGCTTCGACATAGAGCCGAAGGGCAAGGAGATCTACACTCCCGCCGGACTGCACAACTTCGCCATGTATATCGACGGCGAGTGGTATTCGATGACGGCCAAGGTCGGCACCTACGACGACCACGATCCCATCGGCGTGCTGGACGTTACCGTCCTCTCGAATCTCGTGCTGGATAAGGTGCTCGGCATAAAGGACCTGCGCACGTCGAAGCGTATCGACTTCGTCGGCGGTATCCGCGGCCTGGGCGAGTTGCAGAAGCGTGTCGACAGCGGCGAGATGAAGGTGGCCTTCGCGCTCTACCCCGTTTCGATGCAGCAGTTGATCGACATCGCCGACACGGGCAACATCATGCCTCCCAAGACCACGTGGTTCGAGCCGAAGCTGCGCTCGGGTGTGGTGATCCACTCGTTCGACGAGTAACAGCGTTAGACCATATTGCAGAAAAGCCCGCGCAATCCGATGCGCGGGCTTTTTCGTGCGGTCATGGCCGGACGCAGGTACTTATGCCTCAGACTTTTGCGTTCTTTGCTGCCTTTCGGCTATTATCGATAGCACAAGCAGCATGGCGGCCACAAAGATCATGAAATATATTCCGCCCGCGAAAGTCGTCTCTTCATAATCATAATCGTAAAATCCTCGGTATGTTCCGGAGAATCCGTCGGTAGTCAGCGTATAGATGCCGTAGAGCATGTTTATTCCTGCGGCAATGGCTGTGGCGATCCAGCGACCGGTCGATATGCCGAATATCGCAATCCAAATACATATTGTTGTCGGATTGGATAGTATGTACTCTTGTCCCATAATCGGCAAAGATGTTTCATTTATCGTAAACTTGCTCCACGTCGTATAATAACTTGCCAAAAGTATGGCACACATGGCTATGCCTGCAAGCTGAGTCCACGATCCGCTTGCCGATGCTTCGCTTTCGTCGGGGTGCTTGTCTGCGGATTTTATCGCACCGATTACGGTTGCTATTGCCCCTGCGATCAAAAATATCGTCATGTATGCATAGATGATTTTATGATCCGGTATGTCTGTGGCCGGAGCATCGATAATGATACTGTTTTTGAAATCGAAACATGCAGCCGTTGCGGCACTCATGCCTGCGACTGTCGTAGCTGTCGATACGAGCCATTGTTTGGTAAATGCAAATCCTGTCGCTGCTAATGATAATCCTGTGGCCGCTATGCCCCAGTACGAGGCTGTTATGTTTATATAATGCTGGAAATCGTCGAGTGTAATAAACCACGGAATCATTGTCAGACCATACATGACGGCGGCCATTGCAGCAATGATGCCCACTGCCGTGCGGTCGGATATTCGCGGCGTGCGGCGCAAGGGAGCGTTAATGGCTACGGGGGCAGGGTTGATCGTTACTCCGCATTTGGGACATGCGGCGGCCTTGTCGGAGATCTGTGCTCCGCATTCGGGACAGTTGAAAAGTGCCATAAGCAAAGATTGTTATTAATGTTTCGAAATACTGTGTACAAATATACGAAATTACCCCCCCCCGCAAAATTTTGCGCGATAAAAATGCCGCCCGACGCAATATTTGTCGCACTCGGTGACATATCGTAACTTTCGGTCGAAAATAATTTCGGAAAATTTAGTATATCCGCAAAAAAATTGTTAAATTTGTTAGGTTTAATTTTAAAGCCGAGAGAAACAAACTATTAACAAACAAATAAAGGATTGTCGTTATGGCAAAAATCAAGGGAAAAATCGTAGTCGATACCGAGCATTGCAAGGGTTGCGGAGTCTGTGTGGCATCGTGTCCGTGCGACGTTCTCGGTCTGTCGAGCGAGGTGAACGGTAAGGGTTATCCGTTTGCCGTCATGGTCAATCCGGACGCATGCACGGGCTGCGCATCGTGCGGCATTATCTGTCCGGACAGTTGTATTACGGTGTACCGCCAAAAATTCGAATAGGTTATGGCAGAGAAAGAGGTAAAACTTATGAAGGGCAACGAGGTGATAGCACATGCGGCTATTCGCTACGGTTGCGACGGATATTTCGGTTATCCCATCACTCCCCAGTCGGAGGTTATGGAGACGCTTATGGAGCTCAAGCCCTGGGAGACCACCGGCATGGTCGTGTTGCAGGCCGAGTCGGAGGTGGCTTCGATCAACATGGTTTACGGCGGTGCCGCTACGGGCAAGCGCGTCATGACCTCGTCGTCGAGCCCCGGCGTGAGCCTTATGAGCGAGGGTTTGAGCTATCTGGCAGGTGCCGAGCTGCCTTGCGTGGTTGTCAACTGCCAGCGCGGCGGTCCGGGTCTGGGTACGATCCAGCCTTCGCAGGGCGACTATTTCCAGGCCTGCAAGGGTGGCGCACACGGTGATTTCCACCTTATAGTGTTGGCTCCCAACTCGGTGCAGGAGATGCACGATTTCGTGGGTCTGGCTTTCGATCTGGCTTTCAAGTATCGCAATCCGGCAATGATCCTTGCCGACGGTGCTATCGGTCAGATGATGGAGAAGGTGGTGCTGGCACCCCAGCGTCCGCGCAAGACCAACGAGGAGATCGCCGAGGAGTGCAAGTCGTGGGCTATCTACGGCAAGCCCGCTTCGCGCGAGCGCAACGTGGTGACCTCGTTGGAGTTGAAGTCGGAGGTCATGGAGCAGATCAACCTGCGCCTGCAAGCCAAGTATAAGGCTATGGAGGATAACGAGGTGCGTTACGAGGCTATCCAGTGCGACGATGCCGACTATGTCATCGTGGCTTTCGGTTCGTCGGCTCGTATATGCTCGGCTACGGTGGAGATGGCTCGCGCCGAGGGCATCAAGCTCGGTCTGCTGCGTCCCATCACGCTCTATCCGTTCCCGAAGAATCCCATACGCGAGCTGGCCGAGCGCGGTGTCAAGGGCTTCCTGTCGGCCGAGTTGAATGCCGGACAGATGGTCGAGGACGTGCGTCTTGCCGTCGGCGGCCTGGCTCCCGTCGAGCACTACGGCCGTCAGGGCGGTATGATGTTCTCGCCCGACGAGGTGCTTACGGCTCTTAAAGAGAAACTTATAAACAAGAGATAAGACTATGGCAGAAGTTGAAATCAAACAGGAAAATATGGTTTACGGCAAGTCGAAACTGATGTTGCCTAATGTCATGCACTACTGCCCGGGTTGCAGCCACGGTACGGTGCACAAGCTCGTTGCCGAGGTTATCGAGGAGATGGGTTTGGAGCACGATGCGATCGGCGTATCGCCCGTAGGCTGCTCGGTATTCGCATACAACTACATAGATATAGACTGGGCTGAGGCTGCTCACGGCCGTGCCTGCGCTGTGGCTACGGCCATCAAGCGTCTGCACCCCGAGAAGATGGTATTCACCTACCAGGGCGACGGCGACCTGTCGGCCATCGGTACGGGCGAGACCATTCATGCGGCTGCCCGCGGCGAGAATATCGTGGCTATATATATCAACAACGCCATATACGGCATGACTGGCGGACAGATGGCACCCACTACCCTGCTGGGTATGAAGACGGCCACTACGCCCTACGGCCGCGATCCCAAGCTCAACGGCTATCCCTACAAGATCGCTCAGATGCTGGCGCACCTCGACGGCGTATGCTACGTGACGCGTCAGAGCGTCCACACTCCGGCCAACGTGCGCAAGTGCAAGAAGGCCATACGTCACGCATTCGAGAATGCCATGGCCGGCAAGGGCTTCTCTCTGGTGGAGGTCGTATCGACCTGCAACAGCGGCTGGAAACTCTCGCCCGTGGCATCTAACGAGTGGTTGGAGAAGAATATGCTGCCGTTCTACGAACTCGGCGATTTGAAGGACAATAAAGAGTAAGCACTATGAAAGAGACGGTAATTATTGCAGGTTTCGGAGGACAAGGTGTCCTCACTATGGGTAAGATTCTGGCTTACTCGGGTGTCATGCAGGATTTCGAGGTTACGTGGATGCCCTCTTACGGACCCGAGATGCGTGGCGGTACGGCCAATGTGACGGTCGTATTGTCCGACAAACCCATCTCGTCACCTATCGCTCACGAGTTCGACGTGGCTGTGGTGCTCAACCAGCAGTCTATGGAGAAGTTCGAGCCTATGGTCAAGGCCGGCGGTGTGTTGATCTACGACACCAACGGCATCACTCACCACCCCACTCGCACCGACATCAGCATCTATACTATCGATGCCACAGCTGAGTGCGCCCGTATGGGACAGGCCAAGCTCTTCAACACCATGATCTTAGGCGGTTATCTCAAAGTACGCCCTGTGGTGAAGATGGAGAACGTCATGGAGGGATTGAAGCACACTCTGCCCGAGCGTGCATGGAAGATGCTGCCGCAGAACGAGGAGGCCATTCGTCACGGAGGGGAGATTATTAAGAAGATCCGCTAATTCTTTGTGACTTTTTCGTCAAAAGCGGTCATTTGCGGCCGCTCGCTCGATTGGGCGAACGGGCAGTACGATTAGTACAGCCCGTCCGCCCAATTTTCGTTGCGCGTTGCAACTAACCGCTTTTGACGAAAAAGATGGTTGGTGGTGCTTGGGTTGTTTTC
>JAGBFA010000009.1 GCA_017936685.1 Alistipes sp. | reverse complement strand
TTGTGATTTGCTTTTAAATTTGTATCTTTGACATATCAAACACATTGGCGGCAACAAGTGCTGCAAGCGGATTAGCGTTGTGATTTGCTTTTAAATTTGTATCTTTGACATATCAAACACATTGTAGCCAAGTGGGAACTCTGTATAGTTATCGTTGTGATTTGCTTTTAAATTTGTATCTTTGACATATCAAACACATTGCGAATTGGCACTCTACGAGAAGTTAACCGTTGTGATTTGCTTTTAAATTTGTATCTTTGACATATCAAACACATTTTTTCATCGTACTTAAACATGTATTTAACGGTTGTGATTTGCTTTTAAATTTGTATCTTTGACATATCAAACACATTATTATTCGACAGATGGAAACACATGCACGGGTTGTGATTTGCTTTTAAATTTGTATCTTTGACATATCAAACACATTGATATATCATGACAAACGGAATAGCAGGAGTTGTGATTTGCTTTTAAATTTGTATCTTTGACATATCAAACACATTACGACTCGCATAATACGATGTATTAGTGTTTGTTACAAAGAAAATTGGGAATAAAATTTCCGGTGTTTGATTAAAGGATTTGCCCCGTGCAGGAGCAAATCCTTTTTCTATGCAGTCAGAAAAGTTCGAGTTGTTGCGTAGGATTATCGGGGGTCACCAACTGGCAGCCGCGGAACAGCTCCATCTGACCAAATTGTTTATCGGTTATAGTTAAAATACCAACATACCCATCTTTGGGAAGCATCTTTTTCACCCGTTTGATATGCACATCGGCATTTTCCCTGCTGGGACAATGACGCAGATAGATCGAGAACTGAAACATGGTGAATCCGTCGCGGATCAGATTCTTCCTAAAATCGGCATAAATCTTTCTCTCGCGTTTTGTCTCGGTCGGCAGATCGAAAAAGACGAAAATCCACATAATCCGGTATTCACTGAAACGTTCGATCATTCTATTATAGGATATGATATCTTGCGTTGTTCCCCACTATAACACTTATAAAGCGATGCCGTCGTCATACCGACTCCAACCATAAGCGGACTTCGTCGATCATTGATTACAACATCGATCACCGGTATGGAAAGCAACCTGCTTTTCACATCGGTCGAGAGATTGGTGCAATCGATGTCGCTGTCGACCATATCGGCAACAAGATCGTCTACATAAGGGCGATACGGTTCCATGATATCGTCAGCAAGACAATAAGCGTTATATCGATTATGATGATGTATGCCCAATGTCGGCAATAATCCGCTGCCGACCAGCGAACGCGCCACCACGGCACGCAATATCGCATAACCGTAATTAAGCAGATTATTGGGCGGAACGCCCTCTCTATCGCGCCGGAATCCTGCAATGCAGCCAAACATCTGCGGCCAATAGAAAGCTGCGGCACGCCCCTCGATATTATCCGGATCACCGCTTTTTACGAGTTTTGCCCATGCCGACATATTCCCGCAATCGAGCTGTCGGCGACGGCGCAATACGGCGGACTGATTGAGTATTTTAGACTGTACGGTCTGTTGCCACAACTGTTTTTTCAATGGCAGAGATGCATCGATCTGATCTTGAAACCGCTCGGATTGTACCGTATTACCCGACAGCGGCAGAAGCAACCCCGATGGCATTCTGCTGTCGTTACAGGTAATAACCGCAGTATTGTTGTCGAGCAGCTCTGCAAGTGCAGCCTGGGTTATAGTTATACGCTTATGGTCGAGTATGATTACCCCTATATCCTCTATCGGCACACTCTTTACCATCGAGGTCTTGAACGCTTCGGGCAAAGTATCGTTGCCCTCCACCTCGGGCAGTCGGATCTCCAACTGCCCGAGTTTCACGCTTAAATAGGTGGGGTTGCCGAAATAGAGGGTTCGTTTTATCATGCTTTCGTAATTTTTCCAGTAACACTGACGCGAACTTTATGCGGATTTTGCTCAACAAAAGCACCCATACTCCGAATCCTTATCAGTTTCTTCATCTGTATAGATACCTGTTCGTTTGTTTTACCGTTATATTTATCATCTGTCGTAGTTACCAAATGATGACGGAAGCAGTAATATTTCGACGAAAGTTTTTGCACTCGGTAAAGGTGCCTGCTCAATGCGGCATAATCGTTTGTTGCCATGGCATCGTCGAACTCTTCGTCACTCATGCCCATGATAAACATTTCGTTCTGCTGCATCGACAACCGGAACTGCCACTGTCGCGCAGGCAGCATATCGATGAACGATTGCGGCATATCGTCGGTGATATGCTCCCAAACCTCATGCGGACGAGTAATAATCACAGGCAAGCCGTACTTTTTACGTTCAACTGCATGCCAGAATGTAGAGATATGCTCCTGCAATACTCCGTTTTCATCTTCATAGATAGCCACATGGTGGTTGTTGCCCGGTTTGACGAAAGCTATCGGGTTGCCCTCTGCATCGTATCGCAACGGAACCACAGCAGACAATCCCGTGCGGCATCTTACAGATTTGATAACTCGCCCCTGATGATCGAGCACCGGTTCGGCAAATGCCTTTTTAGGATCATTGCCATATTGTTCCAACCGTTTGCGCAAAATCTCCCGAATAGCGATATCGACAACGGAATCGACATCTTTGGCCTTAATATTGGACAATTTGTATTTAACAACTATCTCATCTTTTCCCGTTTGGCTATCGCATATCCGTCCGTAGACACTCTCTTCACAAAGTGCACCTCTCGGCACGATAATACCTTTCTGGGTATATTTGCCATGACCCGTGCGGTAGATATTCCTTCCCGGGCAAGCAACACGCTTGCCGGCCTTGAACGATACGGCGATCTCGTCTACGGCTTTCGTAACCTCTGCCGTAGAGAAATGGGGTTGGATCTTGATATAATGCTCCAACTGCCGGAGTTTTTCGATCTGCTGCTCACCCTGGTCTTTCCACGACCTAAATGCGACATCGCGTAAAGTATTGAGATGACTTATACGTTGGATATATCCCTGCTTAGTCGCGGCAATAGTCAAGGCATCGATGGCATGATGGCGATGATCCATACGCTTACTCCAGCCCGATATACGCTCCTGCATACTTTTTTGACCGTCTATTTCACGTTCGACTACCTCCGTCAGTCCTGCATTGCGATAGCTTTCAACGTTGAGATCGTGAAGTATGTTGTCCCACCCCCAAACACGGCGTATAAGATCGGTTATACTACCGCTGGTCGAATATACGTTACGGCATACCGACTGCAACATCTCTTTGGCTTTCTTTGCAATATATTGACTTTCGCGCAACTGACGATCAATGAAATCATCAGTTAGTTCACTGGCAGGAGTCAGCAGATTCCGACGTTTGGTTTTCGATATCTCCATCGCATTCACACGTTCGACATAAGCATTGAACTCGCTCTCGCCACGGCTTTGCATATAGTCGTATGCCGTACGGTTATTCTTCTCTTTATTACACTTGCGACATGCACAAGCGTTGTTAGAAAAGCTATCGTCGAACCGCATCGTTCGGGGAATGATGTGTTCAATCTCGACATTGAAACCGCGTAAGAACTCTTTCACGTTGACAGGCTGTCCGCAATATATGCAACAGTGCTTGGATTCTTCCCACAACTTGTATTTCAATATGCGCGAACGTGTAACAGTAATGCCGTCATACTCTTTATTTATTATGTCTGCAACCTCCTTGTTTTTATTCTGAGCCTTGTTCATGGCTTTGTATGCCGATTCGCGTTCTTCGCGAGTCTGTTTCAGATCGCGCGAAAGTTCCACGCGAATCTCATCGAAACGGCCGTACTCCGACATAAGCGAGTTGACGACATTGACCATCTGATTGAGAATCTTCTCTACGACAGGCTGTCGCAACTCACCCTTGGATATTTGCCGTAAATCGTCGGCAAGCGGACGTTCTTCATTCTCCTCTTTAGTAAGCGGGGTGTCGTCGTATCCGGCAGCCATCTTCGCCTCGTAGTACGACTTACCCTCTTGCAGATACGGCAATATCTTGCGTATGGCGCGAGCCGACTTATTACCGTATCCACTCTTGACGAAATCGAGTTTGCACAACTTATCAAGCGTATCCTCGTCCGATATTCCGAACTGCTTTACAAGCGTAGAACGAAGGCTGTCTATATCTATCGAATACAACGCATGCCACAATCGGTACAAAGGCTCGCGCTCGAACGAATCGTCTATTATCCTGCTCAACTCTCCCGTCTCGGTATCTACCACATTGCCGTCGGCAGTTTTCAGTTCGAACGCAAGCAACTCCCTATGTTCTCCGCCGAGGGCTTTGGCAATATTGCAATAAGTAATATTGCCCTGCAAGCCCGTACCTACGGCTTTACCAAACAGCCACTCTTTGGATTTAATGCCGAGAATGGATTTCAGATCGGCAGTCTTCAACTTGTCATGCGTATTCATAAAGTCAAATATCGCACGTTTCTGCTCTATCGATACCGGCAAAGTCACATTCGTCTTGTTCTGAATATTCAGATTGTTGATGCTCTCCCATATCTTGCATACCTGAAACAACGGCGAACTACGCGGAGCCACTCGTGGACCACGATTATATATACGACCGTTTTTCTCCTCATCGTACCGTTCGAGTTCACATCGCGCGACCAAATGTTTGCACGATTTGAGAGGCCGCTGATAGAATATGATGTGATTGCGCAAACGATTTATCTCGTCAGCAGTTAAAATCTGAGGATAGAATTGACGCTGGCACGATATGATTTTATCGAACTCCTCTTCGTATGCCACGCGCGGAAAGACTTGCTCTTTGCAACGATATGCCGGATCAGAGGCCAACTTGTCATAAAAATATCGGCCGATGGTTATGCTTTGCGTTTGCAACGCTTCATAATTCTCCATGATCTTACGGACATAATCGGTCTGGGCCTTATCCGCAAAATCCGATTTAACGGAACGGTATCCGCGTTTCTGGTTCAGATGGCACAACACCCGTCCAAGCTCCGGCAGCGAAACCTGCCCATCGACAGCCCTGGCCCGTAATCCCCACAAGTCGAGTTTGGAGAGTCTCAACGTATGTCCGTCATACATACCAAGCCGACTCAACTCTTTCAGCAATAATGCCCGACGCAATTGATAGCGGTCATAACCTTTGCGCAGCGCACGAGCTTTCGTGCGGTCGGCGTTCTTCGTCAACGCCTGACCTTTGGAGAATTGTGTGCTTTCATCTGGATTCAAAGGAATTATGCGACTGCCCATTCCGAGTATCTTATCCGATGGTTGGGGGTTGCTTAGGGATTCGTTCTCATCAACGACCTCTTCGCTTTGCTCCTCTATTACAGCCCACCCGATGCTGGCAGAACCCAAGTCCAGTCCGAGAATACGTTTCTTCATTATATCATAGATTTAAAAGTGTATGTAAATATACAAAAAAGTTTTGAATATTGCTGACTTTATATTATATTTGCAGTACAGATTTAAAAGCAAATCACAATAAGGATTCATTCCGTTGTGAAAACATTTAATGCGGGGCTATCTCCTATGCGGAGGCAGTCTCGCTTTTTTATTTTACAGAGGGGAATGCTCCCTAAAAATGCGAATCGCCTCCTCCCAATAAGGGAGGAGGCGATTTGCGTATTGGTCGACCTTTGCGGCGATATGCGCCTATCGGTCTGTCGGAGGCAGGATTATCTGAGTGCAGGGGCTTTGAGCTGGCAGCGTTTTGCCGACGTACCCATATCTTGTGTCGCGTCCATAATTTCGACCGCTCCCGTCCACTCGCCGGTGATATTGTGTCCGGCATCGTCGATAAGTGCGAACTCAAACTTATGCTGATCGCCCACCTTCGAGATCTTCATCGTACCGCCCGATATCGGAGCCAGACGCGTCGTGTAACCCTCCGAGTCGTTGCTGCCAAGATCGCCATACCACGTATAGACGATATTGCCGCCGTAAGTCTGGAATCCCGGGATTGCGGTATTGGCACCCAGCGACGACGAAACGTCGAACGTACCCACGGGCATCGTCAAGCCGTTGCCGGCCGGAACCATAATCTCGGCGGTTATCATGTCGCCGCCGTCGTTCATCACGTTGACGATCCACGACTCTTGCCCCGGCACAAGATATTCGCCCATATAGAACGCGCCTGCGATAGTGGTCGCGGGCAGCACGAGTGAGTAATCGGCCGTAAGCGTGCTCCACGGACGTGCGGGCATGCTCGTATTGTCGCAGAAGTTGCGAGATGCCATTGCACCTTCGTAAGAACCCTTTATCGATACGCCCTCCTCGGTAGTGACATCGATGGCGATCGTATAGGTATTGCCGGCGAGTTTCACATCGACCGTACCGGCGGTTATCAATCCGAGCGTGCGCTTGCCGGTCTTAGAGTCCACATGGGTCAGATATGCACCCACCTCGACCATCTGACCGAACACCTCGACATACTGTCCGTAGGTGATCGTATAGGGGATATTGTCGACGCTGGCACCCGGGGTGGTCACGATCCGATAGGTACCCTCGACGAAGCGAGGCTGTGCCGTCTCGGGATTTTCGGCCTTTGTCATATATACGGGCAAGGTCATATAATAGCCGTCGACAAGATTGTTGTTGTCGTCGAACGTGCCGCTGAACATCTCGACGTTCATATCGTCGGCATGGGGATAGAACCAGTTGGCATAGAAACGTCCCTGCAAGTAGTCAAATGTGATATCCTGCGGGGTCTGGAAACGGTCAGATGCCGACGTTCCGCCCTGGACGAACGGAATTGCACCGACATAGCGCACTTTCAGCTGTTCGCCCGAATAAAGGGTCATATCGGCCGTTATCGTGTAGTTCATGCCCGCACGCGTTACAGTGACGCTGCCGGCAACCATAGGCGACGTGGTCACGCCGTCACCGCCCTCGGCCGTGCGAATGTAGAGTGCCGAATACTGCGGGTTCCATGTGAATGCCGACAGGTTGGTCTCTATCTCGTATGTACCCACGGGCAGAGCCGCATTCACGGCATCGTCGTCGGCAACGTTGTAGAGGTCGAGAGCCATCTGGAAATCGCCCACCTCGGCCGGCATGTTGTCGGCTGCGGGCTGTGCGTTGGAGATCACAATGAAATAGTTGCCTGCGGCTGCGGCGTTGTCGGTGCGATATACCGCCTCGATAAGAACATCGGCGGCATATCCGTCGAACTCCTCGGCTGCGGTGGTCATTTCGAGGGGTTGCGAGGCAGCGGTCTTGCCGTTGCCGTCAGCCACGGCCGCGGCAATGACGTATGTCGTTGCGGGAGCGAGGTCGGCGACAGCCTGAGATGAGGCCCTGTCGGCAGGTGCCGAATTGCCCGACGCAAGGATCTCGGCGGCAGCGGGCACCGGTTTGCCCTTCTCGACGCACACCCATGCGCACTGCTTTGCACCCGAGGGGCTAACGTTGAACGTAAGCGAATTGGTCGCAGCCGTTCCGGCCGTCAGCGTCACCGACAGATTATCTGCCGGCTCGTTCTCATCGCCATCGTCGGAACATGATACGGCGAACAGCACAGCGACCATAGAGAGCATCGCCGCCGTATATCTGAAAAACATTTTCTTCATAATTGTCTATCGATTCTTTAAGTATCCTATTACTATTATCGACATCGACGGCTGCCGCATTCCGAGTTGCACATGCGGCAGTCGCCCATGCCTGATCTGCATATTTTTTAGTTACGCGCCATGTCGGCTATCTCGCCAGTGAACGTACCCGACAACTTCAATCCGCTTTCGCCGACGAGGTTCATGTCGAGCGTGTAGACGTTGCCTGCCTTGGTAACCACTACCGTACCCTCCGAGAAGCGATCGTTGCTATACGGCGAATAGATGTCGATACCGCTGGCCGGACCTATCGTACCCGGGGTCTTGTCGGCACTGACGGTGTAGGTGCCCTCGGGCAGAGTGGTCGAATCCGTGGCGGCATAGAGGTCGAGAACCATCTCGAACTTCCAGTCGGCATCGTTGAGTTTGAGATAATACTCGCCGGGGAGCTCGTTGTTGGGCTCGATACGCTTGGCGGCCGACGAGGTGATGTCGTATGTGAACGAGAGGCCCTCGACATCGCCCTTGTAGGTAACTTTGAAATCGCCCTGATCGGTAGTCAGTTCGGCCACGATGTCATAAGCGTCGTTAACGATGGCCACGGTCACCGTACCCGAAAGTGCCAGAGGAGTCTGCGACTCGTTTCTCAGCCACAGATAGGTGTAGCTGAGGGTGTTGTCGATCATGCCGGGGGCAGAGCCGCTGCCGATGGTGTAGGTGCCTGCGGGCAGGACTCTCGAACTGCTGTCGTAGTAGAAGTCGAGCGAGAGCTGGTAGGCATTGGTCTGCTCGGTGAAGGTGATGGTGGCATTGCCCGTATAGACTCCGGCCACGGCCTTGTCCATCACTATCTCGGTAGCTTTCGGAGCACGCTCCATGTCGGCTATCTCGCCCGTAAACGTACCCGAAAATTCCAATCCGCTTTCACCTACGAGGTTCATGTCGAGCGTATAGGTGTTGCCCTCTTTGGTAACCACCACCGTACCCTCCGAGAAGCGGTCATTGCTGTACGGCGAGTAGATGTCGATGCAGCTGGCCGGACCTACCGTACCCGGGGTCTTGTCGGCACCGACGGTGTAGGTGCCTGCGGGAAGCGTCGTCGACGTGGGGTCGGCATAGAGGTCGAGAACCATCTCGAACTTCCAGTCGGCATCGTTGAGTTTGAGATAGTACTCGCCGGGGAGCTCGTTGTTGGGTTCGATGCGCTTGGCGGCCGCAGAGGTGATGTCGTAGGTGAACGAGATGCCCTCGATGTCGCCCTTATAGGTTACGGTGAACTCGCCCTGATCGGTCACAAGCTCGGCCGCAATGTCATAGGCATTGTTCTCATCGATGGCCACTGTCACCGTACCCGATGCGATCGGCAGAGGGGTCTCACCCTCTTTTTTCAGCCATAAAAAGGTGTAGCGAGGGTTATTGTCGATCATGCCGGGGGCAGAGCCGCTGCCGATGGTGTAGGTGCCTGCGGGCAGGACTCTTGAACTGCTGTCGTAGTAGAAGTCGAGCGAGAGCTGGTAGGTATCCGTCGCCTCGGTAAAAACGAGGGTGGCATTGCCGGTGTAGACTCCGGCCGAAGCCGTGTCGAATGCTATCGCCACCGCACCCTTTTCGAGTGTGGTCATGGTGATACTCTCCGACAGAACGGCCTTCTTGCCGTCGCTCGCAGCCGCAACGATCACATATTCGGTCTCGGGCGCAAGGTCGGCGACCTCTACCGTGGTAGCCTCGGCGGCCGACACCTGAGTGCCTGCACTCGCCAGTATCTCTTCGGCGGCAGGTACGGTCTGCGTCTTCTCTACGCAGATGTATGCACACTGTTCTGCATTTTCGGGAGTTATGGTGAACGATAACGTCGTTTCGGCAGCGACACCGGCCGTAACGGTTACGCTCGGATCCTTAACGGGGGGGGGCGGGGTTATCGGCTCTTCATCGTCCGAACATGAGACGAACGAAGCCGACAGAAGTGTCGCACATGCGACAGAGAAAAATAGTCTGAGTCCTTTCATAAAGCATTTGAAATTTAAAGTTGTCATTATTGTTTTGCAAGATAACAATTTTTTGGGAATTTCGATATTTCATGGTAAAAAAAACTGCGGTGCGACGCATTTTTTTTCGGAAATGCCGGCGAGTCCGATAATTATATTTATATTTGTAATAGATTGCAAGTACATAAATTTATATACTGTTATGAAAAGACGACGATTCATTCTCCTTGCCGCGGCTCTTCTGGCCGGTTCGCTGGCCATATCGTGCGGCGGCGACGATCCCACGACCCCTTCGCCCGATCCGGATCCCGATCCGCAGCCGGAGCGCAGCCACACGCTTATCGTCTACATGATGGGCGGCGACAACGGTTTGGAGACATTCATGGACAATAACCTCGGAAAGATAATGTCGGCGGCCGATGCCATTCCCGACGACGGACATATCGCCATATTCTACGACCGCGGCAACTACACCCGCCTGACCGAACTCATCGTCGACAACGGCATTCCCAAACAGCGCGTCATCGAGGAGTACAACATCTCGCAGTCGACCGTCGATCCGCAGTTCATGGCCGGCGTTCTCGACAAGATACGCCAGACGATGCCCGCCGAGAGTTACGGACTCGTCCTTTCGTCGCACGGCGGAGGGTGGGTGCCTTCCGACATATTCGATCTCTACCTCAACCAAAGCCCGAGCACATCGGCGGCTCCGCGTCCCGCGCCGCGGTTTTTCGGGCAGGACGGCTACGACTGCATGGAGATTCCCGATCTGGTGAAGGCACTGTCGGGCATGCACTTCGACTACATACTCTTCGACGCATGTTTCATGGCATCTGTCGAGGCTCTATACGACCTACGCAAGACGGCCGACCGCATCATAGCCTCGCCCGCCGAGGTGATGGGCTCGGGATTTCCCTATAAGGAGATCATACCGCTGCTCTTCACCCCCGACCACTCGCTGCCCGAGGTATGCCAGACGTTCATGTCGCTTTACCGCAACGACTCGGGCACCATATCGCTGTTCGACTGCTCGAAGTTGGAGGCACTGGCGCAGAGCATGAAGAGCGTGATGGCCGTCGGACACTCGCCGGCCGACGTGTCGTCGATACAGGGTTACGAGGGATTCGACCCCCATCTCTATTTCGATCTCGAACAGTATGTCGAGTCGATGAACGTCGGGGCGCAACTGCTCGCCGACTTCCGCAAGAGTCTCTCGGCAGCGGTTATATGGCACGACAACACGCCGACGTTTTACAGCGACTACGGATCGAGGGGCACGATAGCTCTTCCGCGCAGCTGCGGTGTCACGTGCCACGTTCCGCACGACTCATATCCGCAGACCCACGCCGCATACCTCGAAACGGCATGGGCAAAGGCCGTCGGCAGGTAGCGTTCAGCGCATACAGGTATAAATAATTGAAAACCGCGACAATAACCCCCAAGATAGATGAAGAAGCTGATTGCAATGTCGATATTGCTGGGCGCAGTATCATGCGGCAACAACAACAATGAAGCGGAGACCGACTCTCCCGAGAGCGTCGCGCAGCAGGCACTCGAAATCATCGGCACCGGCCGTTTCGATGAGATAGGGCTGGCGCATGCCGGAGAAGATGTCTTTTCCGGTGCATACCACGATCACGACCTTGCGTTAAGGCATCTATCCGGCGGCGAGAAAGGATACGACCGCGACACTTATTTCGATACAGATCTGTCGTTCGACGACTGGGAGCTGATCGATAAGAGCGAACACGACACGGATATCTATTTCTATTGGGACTGGATATGCAACAATGACGACTACTCATATCTGATGCAGATCTTCGAGCAGGAGGGCGGAGAGAGCGGCGACGGCAGACTGAAACTCATCGAGAGCAACGACTACAATACCATAATATTAAGAAAGGGTGTAGGGTGCCATCGTCTGACATACAGGTCCTGCGACGGCGAAAATGTCGTCATAGATGTCATAGACGATGTCTGCTGCAAGGACAGTCTCAGCGAACAGCTCGACGAACTGTTGTCCGACCGACGACAATACAAGGTCGCCTCTGTCGTGCGGCAGATATAGAAACGACCTTTCTGGCGGCGCGATACGCAAAACAATCCGGCAGCGAGATGTTGCATCTCGCTGCCGGACTTGTCTTGTCGTTGCGTTCGGCCTCTACTCCAATCCGAACTCCTTGCGCAGACGGTCGACTTCGTCCAGACGCTCCCAGCCGAAGAACTCGATCTCGCGCTGCTCCTCGACTCCCTCGCGCCACAAGGTGACGCGCTCGGTGTAGGGGCGGTTGCCGAAGTGTCCGTAAGATGCCGTGGCCTCGAAGATGGGATTCTTCAAACCAAAGCGGCGCACGATGGCTGCCGGACGCAGATCGAACAGGCTGCCTATGCGCTCGGCGATCTCGCCGTCGCTGATCGGCAGATGGTTCGTTCCGTATGTGTCGACATAGATCGACAGCGGCTGCGCTATGCCGATGGCGTAGCTCAACTGCACCAGCATCTCGTCGGCGACGCCTGCCGCAACGAGGTTCTTGGCAATGTGACGTGCGGCGTAGGCTGCCGAGCGGTCGACCTTCGACGAGTCCTTGCCCGAGAATGCGCCGCCGCCGTGCGCTCCGCGGCCGCCGTAAGTATCGACGATGATCTTGCGTCCCGTCAGGCCCGTATCGCCGTGAGGGCCGCCGATGACGAACTTGCCCGTGGGATTGACATGGAGTATATAGTCGTCGCCGATCAAGTCGGCCAGCTTGTCGCCGGCACGCTCCAAACGCGCCTTGACGCGCGGAATGAGTATGGTACGTACATCTTCGCGTATGCGCTGCTGCATGGCCTCCTCGGCCTGAGCCTCGCTAAGACCGGCACCGGCCGTGATGAACTCGTCGTGCTGGGTCGACACCACGATGGTGTGTACGCGCACCGGACGACGCAGATCGTCATACTCGATCGTCACCTGGCTCTTGGCATCGGGACGCAGATAGGTCATCACCTCGCCCTGACGGCGGATAGCAGCCAACTCTTTGAGTATCACATGCGAGAGAATCAGCGTGGCGGGCATATACTCGCGCGTCTCGGCCACGGCGTAACCGAACATTATGCCCTGGTCGCCCGCACCCTGATCGTCGCTGTTTTCGCGCACCACGCCGCGGTTGATGTCCGACGACTGCTCGTGAATGGCCGACATGATGCCGCACGACGCCGCATCGAACTGATACTCGCTGCGATTGTAACCTATACGGTCGATGACGCGCCGCGCCGTGCCCTGTATGTCGACGTATGCCTGCGAGCGCACCTCGCCCGACACGACCACAAGACCCGTGGTGCAGAGCGTCTCGCACGCCACCTTCGACTCGGGATCGTGACGCAGAAATTCGTCGAGAATGGCGTCGGATACCTGATCCGCCACCTTATCGGGGTGTCCCTCAGAGACCGACTCCGATGTAAATAAAAAAGCCATACTTTAAAAGTTTTAAATTAAACAGTTAAACGTATGGAAGTGGGAGATTGTCGAATAAAAGATGCTGTTTTAGCAATTTTTTATTGTGGTTTGCAATCAGTCCAAATCCTTCCACATCATGTTTCGGCGGCAAAGATACACATTTTTTACAAACGTAGTCACTACTTGCCTCAAAATATTTTGGCCGCACGCGTCCGAATTTACGACTCATCGGCCGCTTGTCCGCCAAGTCCGTTTTTGAGGATATGGTGACCGCAGGGGTCTCTCCGCCCGAATTGTCACTCCGAGGAAGGGCGTATGCCCGACCGTGGGAGTCACTTCACTCACTACTGTCACTCCGAGGAGCCGCAGACGACGCGGGAGTCTCGCCGGCGGTAGTGCTATTGCCGCGCAAAAAGAGATTCTCACGTCGTGCGTTCCGCACTCCTCAGAATGACAAGGCGGCCAAATCGTCCTCGCAAGTCTACCCCAACCAGATTCTTCACTGCGCGTTGCTTTGTTCAGAATGACACACGCGGTATGTCATGTTGAGCGGAGCAAAACATCTGGTTGGGGACGGCAAGGTCTGCGATACTGTCACTCCGAGGAGCAACAACGTTGCGACGCGGGAGTCCCGCCGCCGGTAGTGCTATTGCCGCGCAAAAAGAGATTCTCACGTCGTGCGTTCCGCACTCCTCAGAATGACAGGGCACAATATCTCACGCAAAGAGAATAAAAAAGAGTCGCAATATTGCTTTTTTGCAGAGTTTTGCAGAATTTTGTACTGGCAACAGCAAAAGATCTCCGACCTAACGAGCATTTCCGGAAAATGTTTGTTATATTTGTATCGACATTTTAACAAACACGGAAGTGTAAGGCATTCTCGTCAAGCGAACTTAGGAACTTCGATCAGAGTAGAGAACAGGCCGACATCTTACCGCGTCGTACCTTTCGGGGTATAGGCGTGGGCTGTTGCTTATTTTATACTCTGAGGTTTCCTAAGGCCTGCTTGACTGAAATAAGCCATCGGCACCACGCTTTCTGTTTGTAGACTAACCCCGGTGCCGCCAACATAACAACAATGAAATTCATACGTACGATACTCGTTGTCGCATCGGTGTTATCGATCGCCACTACGGCTTCGGCGCAACACCCCGCAGGGGATTCGGATTCCCCGACGTGCGAGAAGTGTGCGCAAATCAACGACTGTCTCGGTCGGCTGAACCTCGATCCCGATGCAGCCGTGCAGATGGATTTGCCGGAGTTCGTCGCCGGACTCGACCGGACGCACCTGCTCGATTTCGTGTCGCGCATCACTACCCTGCTGCCCGCCCATATCGACAAAATATCGCTTGCAACCATACGCAGTCACTACCTGCCGTGCATGAACGCCGCAGTGAAGCGTCTGGCCTCGGAGGAGGAGATGTTCCGCCGCATGGCCATGGGGCGTGAGATGCTGGTGGATCAATATCTGTCGCAAGGCACACCCAGCGAAGCCGTCGGAGGACTGCTAAACGAGTTCTGCACACTGGCCTACTGTATGTCCAATTATGCTATGAATGCAGAAGAGTTAAAAACATTAGGAGTAAAAAATTGGTGTTATAACTATCTGCACTACATAGAATATATGCTGTATGGCGACGATACATATATGAAAAACATCGATCCCGCTCCGGAGGGATTGTATATAAGACTGTACAGTAATTTCCGCAGCTATTCAAGCAATGTACCCAAACGATTGGAGTTCGAGATATGCGATGCTGTGGCAAATGCCTTTAATGCCGAGCAATATGAACTTATCACGAATAACGCCCACGATCTGATAAAACTGACAATATATACATTACCTCCTTATACGGAAGTATGGTTAGGTAGTATATTAGTTACGTCATCTCAAGCAATCGGCAAACACAGCGAACTTCTTAATATTGCAAAAGAGGAGTACACGAATAGATATGGATCGATAGTTTGCGATAACATATTCTCCTCCATAGAGACACAAAATGCAAATACCGATTTACAGACCGTAGCAGATTTTCTGACATATCGCAACGAATTGCGCGAGGCAGGATATCGATTCGCCGACTATTTGCCCGGGTGTGTTCCCTATGAGTTTACAGACGATAACTGCAACGAAATATACGCACAATACTGCTCTGAATTTACGAAGATGCTTCGTGAAGTTTGGAAACAAATACACCCGGGAGACCTAAGCGTCGGTCGCCCCCTCAACCCGCTACTTACCGAATTTCAGTGCGACGAAGAGATATTCGTATTGGCATCTATGATGCTTGCCAATCAGGCATTCTGCTATGACGGAGATACCGCACTGGCTCTCGACATAATAGAACCGGCATTGAATTACTATAACGGTATTCCTATAAAAAACATCGTCCCGTATGATATTGCCGATATCGCCTTGATATATTACACCTTGGGCAATTTCGACAAGGCATACGAGATACTCTATAATTACATTTTACACTATATCGAGACATGCGAATATAACGATGAATCTTTGTCTCCCGATCTGATCTGTACAGCCAAATGCGCGGCAATACTGGCAGCGTGTCACCACCAAGAGTTTGCCGCCACGCTGGCCGACAGGGTGATGTCGATGGTCGACCGGCTGCAAAGCGACGAGGAGAAAGTATGGGTATTGGGATTGATCAGCGACTCATACTATACGCAGGAGAATTACGAAAAGTCTTTGGAGACATCAAATCTCGCTCTGCAATACGACATGCTGAAAGAAGATCGGGCTTGGCTCGAACTCGGCAAGTCGGAACTATATTACAAAACAAAGGATTGGCAGCAGGCTGTCGATACCTATAATAATTATTATTCGGAGCAATACGCACCGATGTGCACTCCGGCATTCTATTGCGAGATGATGTCGTGCGCGGCACATATCGGCGACATGGAGTGCATGCGCTCCACGGCCGACAATTATATAGAGAACATCAAGGCCGAGATAGACAACAAACTCTACAATCTGTCGTCGGAGGAGCGCGAACGTTTTTGGAGCACGATAGCGGAGCAGAACCTCTTTAAGGAGATATGGGAGGCGGCACGCGGCGACGAGGAGCGGCAATCGATACTTGCCTCGTGCGCCTACGATTACAGTCTGATGATGAAAGGGCTGTTGCTGAGCGCGGGCAACCGCATAGACCGCATGCTGACCGAGCACCCCGATTCTATCGTGCGCGAGCGTTATGCCCAGATGAAAGAGTTGTCGGCGCGGCTCGACAACATGTCGATGCGAGGCGGCGATCCCACGCAGATGCAGTTTCTGCGCGAGGCTATGACGGCTGCCCAACGCGACATAAACACGGCCGTGCGCCGCATGGGCATCGACAGCGACATGACCGGCGAGCATACGGTAGGCTGGCGCGAGGTGCAGAGTCGGCTCGGCGAGCACGAAGCAGCCATAGAGTTCATGCGACTGGCCAACGGCGAAGACGCACAGTCCGATCCGTTGTATGTGGCCGTCGTATTGCGCCGCGGCTGGGAGACACCCCGCATGGTGGAGCTATGCCGCGAGTCGGTGCTACGAAAATATGTAAGTCTCGATCAGATGCAAAACCGGCGGCTGTATAATAGCTTTAAAATAACCGAATTATGGTCGTTGATATGGCAGCCGCTGCAAGCATATATAGCCGAAGGCGAGACTGTCTATTTCTCGGCCGACGGAGTTATGAATATGATGAATATAGGTGCCGTCAGGCCCTCGGGTGAAGACCGACGAACAGCCGACGACCGATATACGCTGCGTAGATTGTCGTCGACTCGTGAGCTATGCCACGATCGCACCGAAACGAAATGGAGCAATGCCGTATTATACGGTGGATTGAATTACGAAATGGGCGACGAGGCCTTGTCGGAGGCGACAAGGGCATATCGAGATGTCGATCTGGGAGTATCGCGCGGCTCGTCATCGGGCAACGAGGTGCCGCGCAGCGAATTGCCGCAAACCTATCGTGAGGCGGTCGACATTGCAGCCATGCTGGATAATCGCGGCATACGTCCCGAACTGATTGTCGGCGACAAAGGCGTGGAGGAGTCGTTCAAGGCATTGTCGGGCCGGAAGTTCGAACTGCTGCATATAGGCACACACGGTTTTTACATGGAAGGCAAAGCGGATTACCAGTCTACCGACGAAGAGTTGTCGCCCATGTTGCGGTCGGGATTGGTAATGTCGGGCAAGCGCAATCCTGCCCCCGACGATCGCGAAGACGGGTTGCTGTTTGCGCGCGAGATAGCCGATATGGATCTCTCGTCGGTCGATATGGTCGTACTGTCGGCATGTCAGACCGCACAGGGCGAGGTGACGGGCGACGGTGTTTTCGGATTGCAGCGAGGTTTCAAACAGGCCGGTGTCGGTACCATCATCATGACTCTTTGGGAGGTGCACAGCGATATGACGCAATATATGATGACAGAGTTTTACCGCAATCTGACCGGCGGCATGGAGCGTCACGAAGCATTCCGTGCAGCACAAGAAAGCACCAAAGCCGAGTATCCCGATCTGGACTGGGCGGCATTTATCATGTTGGATTAACCTTTTTTGTTTAACTTAAATAAATTTTACCATGAAAAAAATCTTTTTGACATTGGCATTCATTGCCACGGCACAAATCTCGTTCTCTCAGGAGAAGACGGGCGAGGCACAGCAACCCGCAAGCGAACAGATGACGCAGCTGCGTTTAGCATCGGATCTGGCCAGATACGGCTACGAGACCTACTCGGCATCGGCTCTGATCGAGGCGGCACGCATTCTCAGCGGCGTACCCACTCACGAGCTTGCCCCCGAGTCGTTCGACAAGGGCGAGGGCACGGCCGACGACAAGGCACAAAAGGCGGAGCTTTCGGTCGAGCAGCTGCTCAAAGATGCCCGCAAGTATGCCGACGGCGATGCCACATTGCTGGCACTGGCCGATCAGGTGAAGGTCGATAACGGCGTAAGCCGCGGCCGCGTCAACGGACCATCAAAAACCGTTGAAAGAGTTTTGGCTCACTCTACGGATACTTATTGTATAAAGTTCTATGCAGGTTCGACTGCCGAAGTATTCGTATCGGGTGACGGCGATACCGATCTCGATGTATATGTATATGATGCCAACGGAAATCTGATAACCAAGGACGACGATTATACCGACGATTGCTATGTGGCATTTATTCCATACTATACGACGGTGTTCACCATAAAGATAGTCAATCGCGGCAGTGTCTACAATCAATACACGATGTGGACCAACTAATCCTGCACAAGCGTAAATAACAGATACGGGCACCTGCAACAGGTGCCCGTATTCATTATAGCCGGAACGTGAGTTCTATCTCTTCACCTCAGCCTTGACTTTCAGCTTGGCCAGAGCCTTGATAAGGGTGGCATCGTCGGTCTTCGAGGGGTCGTAGGTGATGGTGACCGTCTTGGTCGGCACGTCCACCTTGACCTCCTTGACGCCCTTTTCGTAGGGGATCGTGTTGTCGATCTTCTTTGCGCAGTGAGGGCAGTCGATGTCGGTCAGGAACTCGGTGGTTACTGTCTTCTTATCCGTCTTTTTCTGTTGTGCCGAGGCTATGCCCACGGTCATGAGTGCCACAAGGCACAGTGTGATGATCTTTTTCATTCTATTTTGGTTTTAATATATGTTCAGTCTCAATCCTATATAAAACTTGCGTCCCATCAGCGGGCCCCATACCACCGACGAGTTGAAGCCCGGCGAATATGGTGCCGAAGCACCGAGAATGGGATCCATCTGCATGTAGTTGCCTATGTTCTCGCAACCGGCATAGAGCGTGAGGTTGCTTGCGCGGTAGCTCACCTGCGCGTAGAACATCGGGTAAGAGGGCGAGAGACGCTCCTCGGAAAGGTTGCCGTCGAGCGAGGGCAGGCGCATCGGGCCGTTGTACTGTGCCGTGGCATCGAAGGTCCAGCGGCGCACCGAATACTGCACGTTCAGCAGTCCCTTGTAGCGCGAGGTCAGCGGACGCTCCACGCCGATCTTCTCGCCGCCGCGGTCGAGCGTTATGCGGGAGTTGGTGTAGCGGAACGTGGCGAATATGTCGAGTCCGCGCACGGGCGTCCAGTTGAAATCGATCTGGTAGTTATCGGTGTAGGCGCGATCCTTCGAGTTGTATATGACGATCTCATTCGCGGCATTCTCCTGATCGAACACCATAGTGTTGAAGAACTGCGAACGGAAGTAGTCGAAGCTGATCGTGGCCTGGTCGTCGCCCGCCAAACGGAACGTCTGCGACAGGCTGCCGCCGAAGGTTATGGCCGACTCCATGTCGTCGCCGCCGTCGAGCAGATCGTCCGCCAGACGTATCGTGCGCGAGGTGGTCATCACCCAGATATTGTCCGTGATGAGGTTGACACGGCGATAGCCCATACCGGCCGAGGCACGCAGCGTCGTGCGCGGCGTGATGCTCCAACGCAGGTGCGAGCGCGGTGTGAACAGCACACGGTCGTCCATGTTCTTGATATAGTATTGGCCGCCGACGGTCGAGTAGTCGGCGCGCATGCCCACCACGAGCGAGAACTTGTCTTTGATCGAATAGGTGTATTCGGCATATACGCCCGGCTCGGACAGCGTGCTGCTGCCCGTGAGCGACCATGCGTCGGCGATTGCACCGTCTGTGACCGTGCGGGTGAAATAGTCGTTGTCGAGCATGCGCACATGCGCCGAAGCACCGACGTTGAGCGACGAGCGTTTCGAGAAATAGTGGGCATACATAATATTGAACGACAGCGCATTCTCGCCGACCTTGGCGTCGTTGATACCGAAGTAGGAGTCGGTCGAGTAGTTGTCGTAGTCGAATATCATCGCCAGATTGTTCTGCACGGCATCTGCCTCGTCGCCGCCGAATGCCTGCTCCTCGCCTATGGGTATTCCCACTTTGAGGTAGGCGTTGATGTCGCGGTTATGGATCTTCGAGCCGTAGATCGGTGCGTCGGTGGCGACACTCTGCCACATCTGCTCGCGCATGGAGTTGCGATAATCCATCTGACCGCCCGTGCGCTCCTCGTTGACCACTTTCCAGCCCCAGCGTATCTGCGTGCCGCCCGCGGTCTGGTATAACCACTTGTTGGCCACATTGATCTGGTTGGCCTTGGGCATGTCGACAAAACCGTCGTGATTGTGGTCGTAGCGGCGCGTATCCATCGAGCCGTGAGCCAGTATAACGGTCGACAGGCGTTTGTCGGCCGTCAGCGGGAAGGCCGTCGAAAGGTTGATCTCGGGACGCAGCTCGCTGTCGAAATAGAGGTTGAGAAACAGACGCTCGTCGTCGGTGGGCTTGCGGTGTTCGAGGTTGATCTGTCCGGTGATGGCCTCGTGTCCGGCCGTGACCGAAGCCACGCCCTTCGATACCTGTATCGAGTTGAGCCACATGCCGGGCGTGTAGCTCAGGCCGTAAGATGCGCCCGAGCCCTGCATCACGGGACGGTTCTCGTCGAGTATCTGCGTGTAGGTGCCGGCCAGACCCAACATCTTGATCTGTCGCGCACCCGATATGGCATCGCTGTAACCCACCGTAACCGATGCCGAGTTCTCGAACGACTCGGCCAGATTGCAGCACGCCATCTTGCACAGACCGGCGAACGATATCTGCTCGTTGCGCGTGATGCCGCTCTGCTTGGAGTAGTTGCCGCGCTGGCGCGTCTCCACCATCACGGCATCGATCGATATCTCGTCGCCGGGGGCCATCTCCACCGTGATGTCGTTCATGTCGGCCGCAACGTCGATCTGCTGCGTGGCATAGTCCAGGAACTCCACCGTCAGAAGAGAGGTCTCTGCCGTGCGCGGCAGCGTGAAACGGCCGTCGGTGCCGCTTGTGGTGCCGCTTGTGGTGCCCTGCCAGAAGATAGAGGCTCCGGGCAGTGCTTCGCCCGTATCGGCCGCTACTATGCGGCCGCCGATGTTCTGCGCCCAAACTACGATGGGACAGAACAATATAAATAAGATAAGTGTTGATTTTTTCATATTATCCGCTTTGAGTTTAAGATATGACCAACAGGGGGCGATGTCGCTATCGCCTCCGGTACAACTTAAACCGCAGCGGGCGGGGCGCGAAGCGACGCCACCCGCGCATGAGCCTCGCTCAATGGCGGCGGCGTACCGACGAAAGGATATCCGTCGACGAAGTCGGTATCGGGCGGACATATTTCATCGACAACGCTGCATACTATGGCTGCATGCAACAGAAGCGACGAGAGGAACGTCTGACGCAAATCGTCCATACGATCGGCATATGCGCCCGTATATTGCACGTGCATGTGACCGTGGCACGAATCCTCGAACGAGAGTCCGTGGCATACGCACTCCTCGGAGTGGTGCACATGTTCGTGATGACAATGTCCGTGATGAAGAGGACACAGAAGAGCCGCGGCGGACGAGCCCGTGCTCGCCGTCATGTAGATCAGAAGCAGCAGCAATGCCAATATCCTCTCCGTCCGTTTCATCTTCGTATCCGTTTTCCTGCAATCGACTACATCTCCACAAGACCGCACTCGGCGAGCTTCTCGACCCAGCGGCCGGCATCGGCCAATGCCGTCTGGCGATCGATGTCGTAACGCCCGACGAGAAGATCGGCCAGCGACTCCGTATCGAAATCCTTGCCGTCGATGGCCTGCCACAGATACAGCGACGATTCGTTGAGCGATATTATGCGCGTCAGGTCACTGCCCAAGCGACCCTGCATGATCACCACATGCTCGCCGGCCATCTCGCGTACTTTATATCCGTTTTTCAGTTTCATGTCTTTAAGAGACCGTTTAGTCATGGCAAAAATAATAAAAATCTGCGAACACGACAAATTTTTCCGCATCATGCTTCGCACTCACATTCTTCACTTGGCTCGAAATGACATTTTATACCTTGTCATTCCGAGCGGAAGTGAGGAATCCGGTTGGGAACGACAGGACTACTCTGTCACTCCGAGGAGTAACGCAGTTGCGACGTAAGAGTCTCTTCACACACAACCTGTCACTCCGAGGGAGGGCATATGCCCGACCGTGGGAGTCTGGCCGCTCGCCCTGTCACTCCGAGGAGCCGCAGGCGACGTGGGAGTCTCGCCGTATGAAAGCACGGTTGTCTTTCCGAAAAGAGATTCTCACGTCGCGGCCGTCGGCCGCTCCTCAGAATGACAGACGGGTGGAAATAGCCTCCCAAGAACCACTACCATTTTTTCGTCAAAAGCGGTTAGTTGCCACGCAAACGATGTGAGGACGGATAGGCTGTACTGACGTACTGCCTATTCGGACGAACGAGCGCGCGGAAGCAAATGACGCCTTTTCACGGAAAATTTTTTCGTCAAAAGCGGTATTATACCACGCGACGACAGAGTGAGACGATGGGCTGTACTGGTGTACTGCCCATTGTCGAACGACGAGGAGCGGCAGTAGAATGCCGCTTTTCACGGAAAAATTAGTATTTTTGCAATATGGAATCGCCACAACATAAATTGACGGCACCGCTCGAAGAGGTCTTGAAGCAATGGTGGGGCTACACGTCGTTCCGCCCGATGCAGCGAGAGATCATAGAGTCGATCGTCGAGGGGCGCGATACTCTGGCATTGATGCCCACAGGCGGCGGCAAGTCGCTGACATATCAGGTGCCGACGATGGCTGTCGAGGGGTTGTGCATAGTCATTACGCCGCTTATCGCGCTGATGAAGGATCAGGTCGACAGGCTCCGGCGATTGGGCATATCGGCTGTGGCGGTGCACTCGGGCATGGACGCCCGCCGCATCGACATTGCGCTGGATAACTGTGCTTACGGCGACGTGAAGTTTTTATATATCGCACCGGAGCGTCTGGCGACCGATACGTTCCGTCTACGTCTGCAACGCATGAACGTGGCGTTTCTGGCCGTCGACGAGGCGCACTGCATCTCTCAGTGGGGCTACGACTTCCGGCCGTCGTACAGGCGCATAGCCGAGGTGCGGCGGCTCGTTCCGCAGGCTACGGTATTGGCTCTGACGGCCTCGGCCACCGATATCGTTGCCCGCGACATCATGGAGTCGCTCTCCTTTGACGAGCCGCATGTGCTGCGCAGCAGCTTCGCGCGCCCCAATCTGTCGTATGTGGTGCGGCACACCGAAGACAAATACGGGCAGCTGACGCGCATACTGTCGAGCGTCGAGGGATCGGCCATAGTCTATATGCGCACCCGCGAGGGTGTAGAGCAGCTTGCCGAGCGTCTGCGTGCCGACTCTCACTCGGTGTCGTTCTATCACGCCGGACTGCCGCACGAGGAGCGCGCCATACGTCAGGACGAGTGGTTCTCGGGCAAGGTGCGCATCATGGTGGCGACCAACGCCTTCGGCATGGGTATCGACAAGGCCGACGTGCGTCTGGTGGTGCACTACTCCATGTGCGACTCGTTGGAGGCCTACTATCAGGAGGCGGGACGTGCCGGGCGTGACTCGCGCCGCAGCTATGCCGTGCTGCTGGCGGCACCCGACGACGAGAGCCGCATAGTCAAACGCTTCGAGTCGGAGTTTCCGCCCATCGACGAGATAAAGCACATCTACGAACGCATCTGCAACTATCTGCAAGTGGCTGTGGGCGACGGTCAGATGGCATCGTTCGTATTCAACATACACGACTTCTGCCGCCGCGAACGGCTCTATGCGGGCAAGGTCGTAAGCGCGCTGAAACTGTTGCAGCAGAACGGTTACATGACTCTGACCGACGAGACGGACAATCCGGCACGCATAATGTTCTGCGTAGGCCGCGACGATCTCTACCGTCTGCGCATCGACCGCGAGGAGTACGACCACTTCATACGCGTGGTGCTGCGGCTCTGCAACGGCGTGTTCACGGGTTTCCGCCCCATCGACGAGCAACGCATAGCGGCAGCGGCAGGCTACGACATATACCGTGTCAGAGAGATGTTCAAGTCGCTGTGGCAGATGCACGTCATACGCTATATCCCCTCGGCGCGCTCGCCGATGATATTTTTCGATACGGAGCGTCTGCCGACCGCCGATCTCTATATCGCCCCGGAGACCTATCGCCGCCGCTTCGACATGATGCGCGAGCGGTTCGACAGCATGCTGCGCTATGTCGGCAGCGACGACGAGTGTCGCAGCGTAATGTTGGAGCGTTATTTCGGCGCGACCGATGCCCGCCCGTGCGGCGTGTGCGACGTGTGTCTTGCCCGACGCAAAGATTCGACATCGGCAGTCGTCAAAGGCAAGATCGTCAACACGTTGAAAAACAATCCCATGCCGGTACGCGAGCTGATCGCTGCCGTCGGCGGCAACGAGACCGCGGCGGTGGCGGCCGTCGACAAGTTGATCGCCGAGGGCAAAATTTCGGTCGCAGCCGATGGAAAACTCGCAATAATTGAGTAAATTTGCAAATTGTTAATTTTACCTGAATGTCATTTGCAGCTACGATATCCAACGACGATATAACGGCGATGCCCACGGCTCGCTTCAACGGCCGCATAGTCATTGTCGACAAAGAGTCGCAGATAGAGGCGGCGTGCAGGGATCTGTCGAGGTGGCCTGTCATAGGCTTCGACACGGAGACGCGCCCGTCGTTTCGCGCAGGTGTCACCAATCGCGTGGCACTGTTACAGCTGTCGACACCCAAGACATGCTATCTTTTCAGATTGTGTCGCATACGTCTCGACAACCGCATATTGAAGATACTCTGTTCGAAACGCATAATCAAAGTCGGTGCCGACGTGGCGGGCGACATGCGCTCGCTGCACGTATTGAGAGATTTCGACGCACAGGGCTTCGTCGATCTTCAAGCCGAAGCCGGAACGTGCGGCATAGAGGAGAAGAGCCTTCGCAAGATAGCAGCCATCACGTTGGGCGTGAGGGTGTCGAAGGCGCAGCGGCTGAGCAACTGGGAGGCTGCCGAGCTCACCGGACAGCAAAAGATGTACGCCGCCATAGATGCGTGGATCTGCATCGAGATACTCGATCGCATACGTCGGGCGCAAAGCTCGGCCGACAAACCTGAAATGAGTGCATTATGAACAATAGGATTATGGATATGCCCCGCATATATCTTCGCCGAGGGAAGGAGGAGTCGCTGCTAAGACGCCACCCGTGGATCTTCTCGGGTGCCATCGAACGCGTCGACTGCTCGATAGAGGGCATCGAGGAGGGTGCTTTAGTAGATGTATTCACCTCGCGCGGCGATTTCATCGCCCGCGGACACTATCAGATAGGCTCGATCGCCGTGCGTGTGTTGTCGTTCGAGCAGGAGCCGATCGACGACCGCTGGTGGGCGGAGCGCATAGCCGTAGCACGCGAGGTGCGCCGCACGCTGTCGCTCACGGACAACGCCGACACCGACTGCTATCGTCTGGTACACGGCGAGGGGGATTCGCTGCCCGGGTTAGTGGTGGATATCTACGGCCGGACGGCCGTCATGCAGTGCCACTCGGTGGGCATGTACCGTTCGCGCGCAGCTATTGCCGCCGCCATACGCGAGTGCTACGGCGAGCAGATCACGGCCATCTACGACAAGAGTTCGCAGACGTTGCCTTTCAAGGCCGATCTGGGGGCGGTCGACGGCTATCTGTTCGGTCATTCGACCGGCAAAAGCAATGTGGTCAGAGAGAACGGATTGCTTTATAACGTCGACTGGGAGCACGGGCAGAAGACAGGCTTCTTTCTGGATCAGAGAGTCAACCGCGATTTGGTGCGGCGTTATGCCCAGGGGCGCACGGTGCTCAACACGTTCTGTTATACGGGCGGTTTCTCGGTCAACGCCTTTGCCGGCGGGGCCGCGGAGGTGTGCTCGATCGACGCTTCGGAGCGTGCCGTGCAGTTAGCGGCAGAGAATGTGCGGCTCAATTTCGGCGACGAGGTGCGCCATACGGCACTTGCGTGCGATGCGGTGGAGTACCTCAAATCGATCGGCGACCGCTACGACATGATCATACTCGACCCGCCGGCCTTCGCCAAGCACCACAAAGTATTGGGCAATGCCTTGCAGGGATATAAGCGGATCAATGCCCGCGCCTTGTCGCAGATACGCCCCGGAGGCATACTCTTCACCTTCTCGTGTTCGCAGGCCGTCAGCCGCGACCTGTTCCGCACCACGGTCTTTTCGGCCGCAGCCATCGCCGGCCGCCGGGTGCGCATACTGCACCAGCTGACACAGCCGGCCGACCACCCTGTGAACATATACCACCCCGAAGGAGAGTATCTCAAAGGCCTTGTGCTGTATGTAGAATAGAGTAAAAACAATATTTATAGAGATGAAAAGAGTCGTAATACTGTTAACGGCGGCAGCACTGTCAATGGCATGCAGCCGCGACAAGGAGGGCATCGTATTGGACGAGTTCGCCGTCGGAGAGATGTATGACAATGCCGCCACGCTCTGCGAAGAGGCGATATGCGCAGGCAGCTACGAGGAGTTCAAGTCGGCACGCGAGCGTTTGACAGAGTACTGCGAGGCCTATCGCACGCAGCTGGGCGGCGATGTCTATACCGAATTTTTAGAAATCTGCAACGAAGGTCTTACATTTTAATCCACTGCCGACATGAAAACCAATATCAAGAGTATTATCCCCGCTTTGGCCGCCGTGGCAGCCGGCGTGGCATTGTGCACCGCCTGCGGCAGCGAGGTGAAGATCACCAAGCCCTCGATCGATGCACAGATCATCATCGACCGTAGCCGCACTGTCGAAACCGAAGCCGAACTGCGCGATTTGGAGCGTTTGGCCAACGAATACGAACTCGCCTATCGCCGGCACATCAACGGTGCCGCAGCCGAGCGTTTCAAAGAGCTTACGGCAGACGTTCTGGCCGATGCGGCAAACGTCATGCAGCAATATCAGCAGCAACAGCAAACCGACCAGGAACTGCGTGCTGAGATCGACGACAAACTCGCATTTTTAGACCGTGTATGGCAGTTGGAACTGACCACACCCGAGCAGGACAGCCGCAAATTGGAGCAGATCGCAGCCGAAGCGGCCGAGGCCGAGAGCCAGCTCGCAGCACTGGCAGCCGAGCGCACACGCATCACCGAGGCACTCGATGCCGTGGGTTATGACGACGACAATGCCGACGAGCTGCTGGAACGCTACGGCAACCAGATGGACGAGGTGGATCGACGTTACGCCGAAGTAACGGCCGACTTGGAGGAGATCATGACCCGCGTGTCGCTCTATCGGCTGGCATACAAGTTGCAGCGCGGCGAGGTGTTTCCGCCTGTGACCGAACCGGAGCCCGAGCCGGAAAACAACGAATCGGAGACGTGCGATGAGGATTGCATGTAGTCTCTGGCTTGTGGTCGCAGCAGTGGCAGCGGTGGCGTGCGGAGGCGGCGACAAGAGGACGGCTGCGACATCTGATCCGGCAGCGGTATCCCCTGCCGAGCAGGCGCGACGGCTGTCGGCCGATTATGCGTCGCTTGCCGCCGATTACGATGCTCTGTGCGGCCTGCGCCGCGAAGCCTTGGCCGAGCCGGACGAGGTGCGGCGCGGCGAGTGTCTGGCAGCTACCGACTCCATGATCTCGGCACTGGCCGTGCGCAGCCGCGAACTCGACGCGCGCTGGTGGAGCTATGCCGCGGAGTACCGCGGCCGCGGCGACGGTTCGTTCACGGAGTTTTGCCGCGAGGCAGAGATCGACTCGGCACGTGTAGATGTCGAGACATATTTAATAACCGGTTGTCAAATAATTATACAACGATTATGAAATATATGGTTTTCATGGCGGCATCGGCCGCCATACTCTTCGCTACCGTATCGTGCGGCGGCAAGAGCGGCAAGACACAGTCCGATGACGCTGCCTCGGCGCAGTCGGCAGAGACGGTTGCGGAGGTTGAAGCCGAACCTGTAGAAGTGACGTTGACGACTCCCGCCCAAGACGTGGCGCAGTTTATGGAAGAGGCCGCCGAGATCGACTCGATGATCGAGATATGCGAAACCTCGGGCGACGATGTCATGGTTCCCACCATTCAGGAGATGGTCGTGGAGCTGGACCGTCGCATCGTGGCATACGCCAAGGCATACTCGGAGCGCAGCGACGAACAGTTCGAGGAGTTCTGCACGCTGCTCGATGTCGATCCCGACCACATGCGCGAGGGCTTCGAGGTCTACGGATATTGATTCTGTCGCAGGATTTTAGTCGGTGTGCCGAAATATCGATTTCGGCACACCGATTTTATTTAAGAATATGCTCGACATGACATATTGAGTATGTCATTATGCCCCCAGCCAGATTATTCGCTATCGCTCAGAATGACAAGGCAATGCCACTCCGAGGGAGGGCATTGCCCGACCGTGGGAGTCTCGCCGTCAGGAACGCGATTATCGGACAAATCAAAAAAAGAGATTCTCACGTCGCGGTCTATGACCGCTCCTCAGAATGACTGGACGAAATGTATGTCATTCTGAACGAAGTGAAGAATCTGTGGAAGATAAGACAATACGACTGCGGAAATATCCTCGCACAGATTTCTCGCTCTCGCTCGAAATGACAATCCCACCCTGTCACTCCGAGGAGCCGCAGGCGACGTGGGAGTCTCTACATGCAATATGTCATTCTTCGCTTTGCTATCGCTCAGAATGACAGAGCAGGCATATAGACTGAGAATCGGCACTGCGCATAAAAAAATCGAGACTTCCGCATGGAAGCCTCGATATATAAACCGTAGGGCGAATACCCTACCCCACTCGATTAGAGAGCGTTTACGTGAAGAGTAAGCGAGCTTTTAAGGTTGGCCGCCTTGTTCTTGTGGATAATGTTCTGCTTGGCGAGCTTATCCAGCATAGAGCTTACCTTGGGCAGCAGAGCCTCAGCTGCACTGCGCTCCGTAGTGTTACGCATAGCCTTCACAGCATTGCGTGCGGTCTTGTGATAGAGACGGTTGTGTGCACGCTTGGTGGCTGTCTGGCGGATTCTCTTCTTCGATGACTTGTGGTTTGCCATAATTCTCAGTTTTTATTTTTTACTTTTTTGTTTCTCTTTTCTATGACTCCGAGTGCCGCCCATATCTGTCCGGCCTCTTCGCCCTTTTTTATTTGCCGAAGAGTGGAAATCCTCGTTTCCGGAATTTTCCGTTTTTCTTATTCCCCCCCCCTCGGTATTAGCCGGCCGTGGCCGGTTGCGGATAGGTCTTGCGACCCGCTCCTCGATGCTTTTAAACCGCACGCACCGCTCCACGCAGGTGGAACGACGCGCCAAGTGTAGCCCATAGCAGAGTCGAACTGCTCTTTCAAGAATGAAAATCTTGCGTCCTAACCGATAGACGAATGGGCCTTACCGCTATTCTCCGCCATTAGATGGTTAGGAGTTTAGCGGTGCGAAGATAGGAAAAGATTTTTATTCGACAAAATGTTTGCAGAAAAAAATGCCGAAACGCCCAAAATTTACCTCTCGGACGGCTGCTCGACGAGCGTAATGCTCTGCGTGGCGGCATCGAAACGCACATAAGGGCTGCTGAACAGACGCTCGATGCAGCCGCTGCGGATCATCTCCGCCGTAGGCATGACATGCAGGTCGGGCGAGTCGATCAGTGCTATATCGTCGCACAGCGACAGTGCTATGTCCAGATCGTGCGTCGAGAATACGATGCACTTGCCGTGCTCGTGCGCCAGCCGGCGCAGCAGCGTGCACAGCTCGTAGCGGTTGGGCATGTCGAGAAATGCCGTAGGCTCGTCGAGCAGTATGACGGGCGTTGCCTGCGCCAATGCGCGCGCTATCATCACGCGCTGACACTCGCCGTCCGACATCGTGTCGATCATGCGGTCGGCCATATCGGCTATACCGGCTGTCTGCAAAGCCTCGTCGACGATGCGGCGGTCGTCGTCGCCCATGCGCCCTATCCAGTCGGTGTAGGGCGAGCGGCCTATGGCGACCAGTTCGCGCGCCGACATGTTCTCGGCATGTATGCGGTCGGTGTTGACGAAGGCTATGCTGCGTGCCAGCGTCGCGGCGGAGAGGCTTCCGACGGGACGTCCTGCGACGAGTATTTCGCCATGACTTACGGCTCCGAGCGCAGCCATGGCGCGCAGCAGCGTGCTCTTGCCCGTGCCGTTGCGTCCCAGCAACGCGGTGATCGTGCCGGCGCGGAAGCGGGCGGAGGCCGAAGCGATCAGCTCCCGACGGCCGAATGCAAGTCGTATGTCGCGTAGTTCTATCATGCGGCTGAGTTTCGGTTACGCATTACCACTATGATGATTATGGGTATGCCTAAAAGCGAGGTCACGGTGTTGACGGGCAGCATCACGCCGCCGCGCGCCACCAGATCGCACACCACACAGCAGAGCAGCATGGCCACCACGCCCCACAGAATGGAGGCAGGCATCAGTATGCGGTGATCCGAGGTGCGGAATGTCATGCGCGCCAGATGCGGCATGGCCAGCCCGATGAAGCCTATCGGCCCGCAAAAGGCCGTTACGGTGGCGGCCAGCAGTGTCGTAGAGATGAATATGAGCGTGCGCGTGCGTCCCACGTCGAGTCCCATCGTGCGAGCATAACCCTCGCCCAACAGCAGCATGTTGAGCGGTTTTATCACGGCCACCGACAACAGCGTCCCGACGGCTGCGATCGGGATTATCAACGTCAGCTGCTCGCCCGTAACATTCGTAAGCGAACCCATGGTCCACACCACGAAGGCTTTGAGCGACTCCTCCGTACCGACATATTGCAATATGCCAACCACGGCACTGATGGTCGAGCCGAGCATCATGCCGATGATGAGTATGACGTTGATGTTTCGTATGCGGCGCGACAGCATCATCACAAGCAGCAATATGGCTGCCGAGCCTAACCACGCCATGCCCGTCGTGCCCATTGCCATGACAGCAGTATTGCCCGACAATCCTATGATCGGCGCACCTATGGTGAACAGAGCCACGCCGAGCGTAGCACCCGAGCTAACGCCCAGAACATAAGGCCCGGCCAGCGGGTTGCGGAACAGTGTCTGCATCTGCAATCCGCTCGCCGACAGAGCCACACCGGCTACGGCGGCCACGATGACCTTCGGCAGACGCAGCTCGCGCACGATGACGGCATACTCCTCGCTCGTGGCCCCGCCGGTCAGTGCCGCCCACACGTCGCCGAGGGGTATGGCAGTGGTTCCGATCAGCAGGTCGCCGACGAAAAGAAGCGCGGCAGCTGCAATCAGCACGGCAAAGAGTATGTATGTACGCGAACCTGACATCTTCACTATTTCAAACGTTGATAGTAATACAGCGAATCGTCGTCGGCATCGGCATGTATGATGGCCGCAAGATCGCGCAGAACGATATCGGGATTGACTATGGCCGACTCCCAGAAGTCGCTGCCTCCGGCAGGCGTGCGACGGCGGTTATTGTTGTAGATGCGTCCCTCGCGCACAAGACGCGTTGCGGCGAACTTGGGTGTCAGTGCCAGCAACTCGTCGAGCGTAGCGCACATGCCCGTATTGAGCCACACGTCGGCATCGGTCACGAGCATGTAGGCCTCTTCCAGACCGATGGCCTTCGAGCCGCCCGTGGGGTTGACACCTTTATATATGTATTCGCCTGCGGCATCTTCTATGAGCCGTATCATGTAACTGTCGTCCGAGGGCATGTACCACACCTCCTGATAGGGCGTGTTGAGCATCACGCGCGGCCGCTCGGCAAAACGCGCACAGTTGTCGCGTATGGCGGCGTAACAGCTCTCTATGCCGTCGAACACCTCTTCGGCCGACTCTCTTCGGCCGACGATCTCGGCCACGGCCACCAACCACTCGGCCTTGCCCAGAGGAGTCTGCTCGGCGTAATCGCCTATATACAGATACGGGATCTTCAACTCCCGCAGTTTAGCCGTGGTCGAAGTATTCTCGCCCGATACGCCATAGAGCAGCACTATGTCGGGACGCAGCGTTACCAGACGTTCGAAGTCGATATTGGGATCATAGCCGACATCGGCCACAGCATCGTTTGCGGCCACCTGCGGATCGGACACGTACTGCTTGCCCGAGACTCCCACGATAGCCTCGGTGCAACCCGCGGCAGCGAGCATCGCCACATGGCTCGTCGACATGCAGACGACCCGCTCGGCCGCACCCGAGATCCACTGCCCCGCATAGTCGGTCGGCGGCTGCGCATCGTCGCGCAGGATCAGCAGTGTCTGCTCGGGCATCTCGCCTTCGCCCTGCCACGGCCGAGTGACACGGATCAGCGAATTTCCATGCTCGTCGCCGCATATTTCAAAGCCGCAGGCATAGCGGGGAGTATATAGAGCGACTGAAAAATCCTCTGTCGAGATCTTATTTTTATGGTTGCAACTCACTGATAGCAAAATTACTAACAGCGTCACGAAAGTATATATCGCATTTCTCATCACAACAAAATTACAAAAAAAGTTCGCTAAACCGTACCAGTTTGATATATTTTTCTTATCTTTGCATCGCAAAAAAGCTCGGGATGTAGCTCAGCCCGGTTAGAGTACACGTCTGGGGGGCGTGTTGTCGCAAGTTCGAATCTTGTCATCCCGACTACGAGCAGACCGCAGGACAATCGTTCTGCGGTCTTTCTTTTATCTCTGTATCTCAACATGTTGACCTCTATGGGATCAGCCTTGATCTTAGGCAGAGGCAGAGGAAAATCGGCGGAAAACTTATCCGTCTGTCTGTCACTCCGAGGAGCCGCAGGCGACGCGGGAGTCTCGCCGTCGGAAGCGTATTTGTCGCACCGGAAGTTTGTCTGCAAAAAAAGAGATTCTCACGTCGCAGTCTATGACTGCTCCTCAGAATGACAGAGTGGACATATTGTCCTCGCACATAGTCCACAACCGGATTCTTCATTTCGCGTTGCTACATTCAGAATGACAGAACACAACGAATGTCATGTTGAGCGAAGCGAAACATCTGGTTGGGGAAGGCAAGACCACCATGTCACTCCGAGTAGCGACGAAGTTGCGACGCGGGTGTCTCGCAGGCGGAAGCGTATGTGTCGCACCGGAAGTTTGTCTGCAAAAAAGAGAGATTCTCACGTCGCAGTCTATGACTGCTCCTCAGAATGACAGGACGGCCGCCTTGTCGTCCCCAACCGGATTCTTCACTCCACTACATTCCGTTCAGAATGACAGAACGGTGGAAATAGCCTTCAAAGCACCACAACCTAATTTTTCGTCAAAAGCGGTATTATACCACGCAAACGAAAAGTGCCCGGACAGGTTGTACTCATCGTACTACCTGTTCGGGCAGTTGAGCGCGCGGCAGTAGAATGCCGCTTTTCACGGAAAACCTTCAAAGCACCACTTCCTACTTTTTCGTCAAAAGGTGTTAGTTACAAGCCGCACGTGAAAAATCCGCAGATGGGCTGTACTTGGCGTACTGCCCATTTGCGGATTCGAACGAGGCGAAGTAAATGACGCCTTTTAACGAAAAAGATTAGATGATACCCTGCTCCAACATGGCAGTAGCCACCTTCATGAAACCTGCGATGTTAGCACCCTTGACGTAGTTGACCGTACCGTCCTCCTGCGTGCCGTACTTGACGCAAGCCTCGTGAATGCTCTGCATGATGTAGTGCAGCTTCTCGTCGACCTCTTTGCCCGACCATGAGATGTGCATGCAGTTCTGAGTCATCTCCAAGCCCGAAGTGGCCACACCGCCGGCATTTACGGCCTTGCCCGGAGCGAACAGGATACCTGCGCTCTGGAATGCGTGGATAGCCTCGGGGGTGCAACCCATGTTCGAAACCTCGGCGCAGCACCATGTGCCGTTGGCGATCAGCTCCTTGGCATCGTCGCCGTTCAGCTCGTTCTGGAATGCGCAGGGCAGAGCGATGTCGCACTTAACCGACCAAGCCTTCTTGCCGGGCGTGAACGTTGCATCGGGGAAACGCTCTGCAAAGGGAGCCACAATGTTGCGGTTCGAAGCGCGAAGCTCCAACATATATGCTATCTTCTCGTCGGTCATGCCGTTGGGGTTGTAGATCACGCCGTCGGGACCCGAGATGGCGATAACCTTGGCACCAAGCTCGGTAGCCTTGGTAGCTGCGCCCCAAGCCACGTTGCCGAAGCCCGAGATGGCTACCGTCGCACCCTTGATCGACTTGCCGGCCTTATCGAGCATGTGCTGCACGAAGTAGAGAGCACCGAAGCCGGTTGCCTCGGGACGAAGCACCGAGCCGCCCCACGTCATACCCTTGCCGGTGAGTACGCCGGTGTGGTACTTGCGTGCGAGCTTCTGATACATGCCGTTGAGGAAGCCGATCTCGCGACCGCCCACGCCCACGTCGCCTGCCGGAACGTCGGTGTCGACACCGATGTTGTTCCACAGCTCGGTCATGAAGGCCTGGCAGAAACGCATGATCTCAGCGTCCGACTTGCCGACCGGATCGAAGTCCGAACCGCCCTTGGCACCGCCCATAGGCAGCGTCGTGAGCGCGTTCTTGAAAGTCTGCTCGAAGCCGAGGAACTTCAACATCGAGGGGTTGACAGCCTTGTGGAAGCGCAAGCCGCCCTTGTAGGGACCTATCGCGCTGTTGAACTGTACGCGGTAGCCGAGGTTGGTCTGTACCTCGCCCTTGTCGTCGACCCACGTCACACGGAAGGTGAAGATGCGGTCGGGCTCCACGATACGCTCCACGATCTTGGCCTTCTCGAACTCGGGGTGCTGGTTGTACACCTCTTCGATCGACTCCAATACCTCCTGCACAGCCTGCAAGTACTCGCTTTCGCCCGGGTGTTTGCGCTCGAGCTCAGCCATCAAATTCTTAACGTTCATAATTTATCAAAGTTTTAGTTTCAGGTTTTTCGTTTGCCTATACAAATATAGCAATAAAGATTATAAATCGTAATAAAAATACAAAAATTTTCTTACGAATTTTTATATCCGCACGTTTTGCCGTGACCGATCGTTACCTATCCTATCTTCACGAAAGGCACCGGCACCACCTCGGCGCGCAGCTGGCGGCCGCGTACCTCCACGGCGATCTGCGTGCCTGCGGCGGCGTATGCCGACTCCACGTAGCCCGTGCCTATGCCTACCTTCAACATCGGCGACATGGTGCCCGAGGTCACGTGACCTATCTTGCGGCCGCTGCCGTCGGTCAGATCGTACCCGTGACGGGGTACGCCGCGGTCGATGAGCTTGAAGCCGACCAACTTGCGTGTCGTACCCTCCTTCTTCTGACGTTCCATCAGCTCGCGGTCGATGAACTGCTTGCCCTCGGCGAACTTGGTGATCCAGCCCAGACCGGCCTCTATGGGCGATGTGGTGTCGTCTATATCGTTGCCGTAGAGGCAGAAGCCAACTTCCAAGCGCAGCGTGTCGCGTGCGCCCAGACCGATGTTCTTCAAGCCGAATGCCGGACCTATGCGCCACAGCTCGGCCCAGATGCGATCGGCGTCCTCGTTATACATATATATCTCACAGCCGCCCGAGCCGGTGTAGCCCGTGGTAGAGAGTATCACCTCGCAGCCGGCCACCTTGGTGATCTTGAAGGTGTAGTACTCCATATCCTCGATCGGCTCCTCACACATCTGCTGCACAAGTTTCAACGCCAGCGGACCCTGCACGGCCAGCTGTGCCGTGCGTGCCGATGCGTTCTCCAACTCCTCGCCCGCACGCAGGTCGAAAGCCTCGCCCTCGCGGCAGATATGCTCCCAGTCCTTCTGCTCGTTGGCGGCGTTGACGCACAACATATACTTCTCGGCCGAGAAGCGATAGACCAGAATGTCATCGACGATGCCGCCGCGGCCGTTGGGCATGCACGAGTACTGCACCTTGCCGTCGAATAACTTGGCCACGTTGTTGGTGGTGATGTGCTGCAAGAACTCCTCGGCGCGAGGACCCTTGACCCATATTTCGCCCATGTGGCTCACATCGAACACGCCGACCTTCTCGCGCACGGTCATGTGTTCGTCGTTGATGCCCGAGAACTCGATGGGCATGTTGTAGCCTGCAAATTCGGCCATTTTGGCACCGTTCTCTATATGATACTTGGTAAATGCCGTTGTTTTCATAAATCTCTATGTTTTAAGGTTTTCGTTATTTGTATCAATTCTTTGCAAGGTTGCTGCGACATGGTGCATGGCTTGCAATGGTTTGTCGCGCTATGGTTCGCTCCGGCCTGCCCCGCCTCCCTGCGGCCAGTCATAACATTGCCGTCACCGATTGCGTTTGAGTGCCAGCGACGGACACCGCGTGAACTCCTTGGTGCGGTCGAACAGATAGCGGTACGTGGTGTGCATCTTATGCTTCTTGGCACATATATAACGCTCGACCATGCGGTTCATCACCGGATTGAAATCGCCTATCCATGCGAACTCTATGCTTCGATAGAGGTTCTTATCGGTGCGTATGTAGTCCTCCAACATATATTTTATCATGCCCGACTCGATGCCCTTGCCCTGGAACTCGGGCGTGATGCCGAATATGATGGCGAATATGCGGTCGCTCTTGTGGCGCACCTTCAAGTCCCACATCAGCCGCAGTTTGTTGATAAGGTTCAACTTGCCGTTGAACTTGCCTATGATGCGGTTCAGATCGGGCACCATGACGAAGAAGGCGATCGGCTCGTCGTTGAAGTAGGCGAAGTAGATCAGATTGCGGTCGATGATCGGCCGCAGCATCTTGACCATCGACTGCGCATCTTCGCTCGACATGGGTTTCACGCCAGTGAACAGTGCCCATGCCTTGTTATATATCAGGCGCAGATTCTCTCCGGCCTGGCGCAGATCGCCCTTGCCCAGCGGCGCGAACCGGTAGCCCGGGGTCGACATCAGACGCTTGACGCGGTCGTACACCACGTCGTTTATCGAGTCGTCGTAGACCTTCCATATATAGGTATTCTGATTGAAATAGTTCTGAAAGCCGTAGTTCTCGAACAACGCCTTGTAGTACGGCGGGTTATACGGGTTCTCGTAGAGCGGCTGGAACTCGTAGCCCTGTACCAGCAGTCCCCACCACGCATCGCGCGAGCCGAAGTTCACCGGGCCGTCCATGGCCTCCATGCCGCGCTCTTTGAGCCACTCACGTGCCGCATCGAACATCGTGTCGGCCAGCTGCTGATCGTCTATCGACTCGAAGAAGCCGCAGCCGCCCGTGGGCTGCTCGTAACTGTATGCGTGCTCCTTGTCGTAGAAGGCCGCTATGCGTCCCACAGCTTCGCCCTTTTCATCGTATGCCACCCAGCGTATGGCCTCGCCGTCGGCGAAGAGCTTGTTGCGCGAGGGGTCGAACACCGCCTCTATCGAATCGTCGAACGGGCACACCCAGTTGGGGTTGCCCTTGTAGATCTTTTTGGGGAGATCCAAAAACGCTCTGACCATTCTCCGGTCATCACGCTTCACCTCCTTCAAAGAGTATTTCGGATTGCTCATTATTATTTCCTGTAAAAAATTCGTTTGCTTTGTACAAAGATAATAAAATTATTTTTTCTTTCCCGTCTCTTTTTCGTGAAAAGCGGCATTCTGCGTCCGCTCGCTTCATTGTTCGAACGGGCAGTACGTCAAGTACAGCCCGTCCGCCCAATGTTCGTTGCGCGTTGCATAATACCGCTTTTGACGAAAAAGTGGGTTGGAGGTGCTTAGGAGACAATTTCCTCTGTCTGTCATTCTGAGCTGAGCGGAGCGAAGTGCAGCGAAGAATCTGGTTGTGGAATATAAAATCTCTCGCCCTGTCATTCTGAGGAGTGCGGAACGCACGACGTGAGAATCTCTATTTTGGTCGACAAATCTCCGTCCTGCAAACACTCTCCCGACCGCGAGACTCCCACGTCGCAACTGCGTTGCTCCTCGGAGTGACACCCCGCCCTGTCATTGAAGACAAAATGAAGAAAAAAGGTCGAAAATTTGCATTGTCACGAATAATTACATATTTTTGTATATGTATACCGCTCAAATATTTGGCGGACGCAGACAAGACATGCGGCCGTTACCGGAGCGAGAGGTTACGATTTATGTGTTTAACGGATATAATCCTTTTAATTTATTAATCATAAAAATTTTAAAGTTATGGATTTCAATCAGCTTACTCCCGATTTCAACGCTTTGAAGAGCATCGACTATCGCAAGCCCGTTGTCGACAAGAACAACACCGTGGCTCTTGTGGCATTGTGCGCAGCCGTTTTGGGCGTTATCTTCGTATTCCTGCCGTGGTGCAAATACAGTATGACTAGCGTTGCGTCAGGCTTAGCCTCGGTTTTTGGTGCGTCAGGAAGCCTTTCTTCAAATCTCGGTATCACTTTGTGGTACGGTATTTTAGGTTTTATCTTCGCTGCTGTTGCCTTTGCTGGCGTGCTTTATAAGCAGTATGCTTTGGCTTTCTGGGCTGCCGTTTTGTGCGTGATCTTGGGCCTGATCGGCTGGCTTAGTCTTGCCGATTGCACCGTTACGGCTTCGGTATTTGGTCATACGGAGACCAGTACTAAAAGCTCAGCCGATATGAAGGAGGCTATTGCTGCTGGCATGGCTGTTGTTAATCACATCGGAGCTATTCTTTTCTTCCTTTCGGGTTTGGTAACTGCCGCATGCACGTTCATGCTCGCAACAGGCAAGAAACTCAAATAATTTACGACCATGAAGACATGTAACGAATGCGGCAATCCCATTGCCGACAATGCTTCGTTCTGTCCGCAGTGCGGTGCGCCCGCGCCTGCCGCAGTTCAGTCCCAGCCTGCACAGCCCGTGCAACCCGCACAGCCTGTTCAGCCGGCAGCTGCCCAGCCCGCTCCGCAGCCCATACAGATCAATGCCAATGGCTGGACGGTAGCTGGTACGATCATAGCGGCAGGACTGTTGCTGCTCTGCTTCATCGGATTGGTATCCGACAGCGGAACGTTCCTCAACCGGCTCTACACCACAGCCGTTTTGTGGCATCTGCCTCTGGTCTCTATCGCGCTGCTTGCCTACGGCATCATCTGCGACAAGAGAGAGGGCAAGAAGAACTCATTGGCCGTTATCGGCATATTATGCTTGGTGGTGGCATTCTTCATGAGTAACATCTTGAAGAACACCGTAGCCGATGGCGTAAGCAATGTCGACAACTTTGAGAATATTGCCAAGAAAGCCGCAAAGTCTCACGATTATTCGGATTTCTTTTAGGCTTTTTTCATGAAACGACGCCAATAGCGTCACCTCAATCATTGGTGCGAACAGGCAGTACGTCGAGTACAGCCTATTCGCACCGATTTTTATTGTGCCATACTGAACGCAGCAAAGAATCCGGTTGGGAACGATGTGCGAGGTTGATATGCTCACCCTGTCATTCTGAGGAGCAGTCGAATGACTGCGACGTGAGAATCTCTGTTTTGGCTGACATATATATTAGTGGAGGCAATCACGCTCCCGACGGCGAGACTCCCACGGTCGGGCATGTGCCCTCCCTCGGAGTGACAGCGAGGTGTCATTTCGAGCGTGAGCGAGAAATCTGTGCGCGATTATTTACGTAGTCATATAATTACGATAGGCCTTGTCGTCCACAGATGTCTCACTGACGTTCGACATGACTACCATGTCATGTCGTCCCCAACCAGATTCTTCACTACGCGCGGCTTCGTTCAGAATGACTTTTGTTGCGTTCGTGTCATTCTGAGGAGCGTGCCGTGCACGCGACGTGAGAATCTGCATTTCGGGTTGACAAACGCATACTTCCACGGTCGAGAAACACTCGACCGTGGAAGTATTATATTTGCACTTTGAGTCGGAAATGGTTATAATCCTGCGCGCTGCGGCTCGCAATCCTTGTCGAGAATGTCGTCGCCCTCCCAGTCGAACTCCTCGAAACGGCTGCGTCCGCCCAGCGTGAAGCGCGTGTAGGTGATGGGCAGCCGGCGCGAGAGGAACATCTGCTCGTAGGCCGTCTTGACCGACAGCGTCTCGTCGGCGAAGCCCGAGCCGTAGATGTCGTCGTTGGCCGCTTCGCACCGCAGGCCGAAACGTTCGATGACGGCCGAGGTGTAGCGGAACAGGTGCTGCGAGTCGGTTTTGAGGTTTATCGCGCCGTCGGCCGCGAGCATCTGTGCATAGCGTTCGAGGAAGAGCGGCGAGGTGAGGCGTTTCTTGGCGCGGCGGCTTTTGAGCTGCGGATCGGGGAATGTGATCCATATCTCGTCGATCTCGCCCTCGGCGAAGAACGAGGTGATGAACTCGATGCGCGTGCGTATGAATCCCACGTTGCCCATCTGGCGTTCGGTGGCGGTCTTGGCACCGCGCCACATGCGCGCGCCCTTGATGTCGACACCTATATAATTACGGTCGGGGTTGCGTTCGGCCAGAGCTATGGTGTATTCGCCCTTGCCGCAGCCGAGTTCGAGCGTTATGGGGCGGTCGTTGTGGAAGAAATCGCTGTGCCAGTGCCCTTTGAGTCGATGATCGTTCTTGAATATCTCGTCGAACTCGGGCTGTATGAGGCAGTCGAATGTGAGGTTTTCGGCAAATCTGCGCAGTTTGTCTTTTCCCATCTGAAAATATGATTTAATCGGCGTTGTCGATCATCAGCCCCACCGACTCTATGCCAGCTATTTCGTCGGACGGGGTGATCGTGAATCGGTAGGTGCCTTGTCGCATAAGGCGTGCATGGCGGCGGTAGGGGAATACGCGCTCCACGGGACGCACCTCGTCGGTAGGCGGGATATGCAGTGTGAAACGCTCCTCCAAGCGTAGCGAATCGGGGGTCAGCGTGGCGATATCTACGCAGACCGAATCGGGTTGCAGCCGGCGGTTGTAGCGCACGACCACACTCAGCGTGCGCATCGACAGCGTGTCGTCGTTGTCGACGGAGATTTGCGCCGCCTCGCTCCACCGCAGATCGTCCATGTCGTGCATCTCGACGGTGGTGCCGCCCGACGAGCACGACGCAAGCCACACTGCGCATGCCGCCGCGGCTATATGTCCTGCACGGAGTGTCATGACCTTTACGATTGTTGTGCGCCGCCGTTATTGTCGCTGCCGCCCTGCTGCTTCTCGCCGCGGGGTGCACCCTGCGCATCGCCATGCTGAGGACGACGACGTTGCGGACGGCGGTTGCCGCGCGGCCGACGCTGCTCGCCATCGTTGTTCGCTGTATCCTGCTGCGCCGAAACGGCATTATTATCGGGTCTTGTTCTGTTCTGCTCGGCAGCCGCATTGTCGCGGTTGCGGCGGTTGGCATTGCGGTCGCTGCGGCGCGACTGCTGCTGACCGCTCTCGCCGTCGGCTTGCCCGCGTCCCTGCGACGGTCGGTCGGCGCGGTTATCCTCCCGACGACGATGTTCCGATCGGTTGTCGCCCGACTTGGGCTGTGATTGCATGGGCTGTTCGCTGCCGCCCTCCTTGCCGCTCTCCTTGCCGCCCGTCTGCGTGTCGCGGTTGTTTCGGCCGCGCTTGTTGCGTTTGCTGCGGCGGTTCTTCGAATCGAATCGCGTGATGCTGTCCTCCTCGTGACGATATGTCGGCTCCTCGACCGCAGTCGAGGCACCCTCGCCCTCCAACGTCTCGGCCTTCTTGCCGGCTCGGTTGAGCGACAGTATCTCGCGCACGCGGCCGACGGGCAGAGTCACCACATTGGCCATGGCATCGCGGCTGCTGCTGAACGACATGGTGTGCGCCAGCGGGTCGCTCTTGATGAGGTAGTACTCGCCGTCGAGCGTCTGCAACGGCTCTCTCACGCGCGGCATGTCGCGGCGAGCATCGGCATAGACGTCGTATTCGTACATCAGACAGCACTTCAACTTGGAGCACTGTCCGGCTAATTTCTGAGGATTGAGCGAGATCTCCTGCATGCGTGCGGCGTTGGTCGTGACGCTCGAAAAGCTCGATATCCACGAGGCGCAGCACAGCTCGCGCCCGCAAGCACCGATACCGCCTATACGGCCGGCCTCCTGTCGGGCACCTATCTGCTTCATCTCTATGCGAATGCGGAAACGCTCGGCGAAGACCTTGATCAACTCGCGGAAGTCGACGCGCTCGTCGGCTATGTAGTAGAATATGGCCTTGATCTTGTCGCCCTGGTACTCCACGTCGCCGATCTTCATGTTGAGTCCCATGTCGGCGGCAATCTGTCGTGCGGCGATCATGGTCTCATGCTCCAAAGCTATGGCCTCCTGCCAGCGTTCGATATCGTAGGGCTTGGCCTTGCGGTAGATCTTCTTGAACTCGCCGTTGAAGGGGTTGAAGCCCACGCGGCGCATCTGTCTGGCGACCATGTCACCCGTGAGCGAGACGATGCCTATGTCGTGGCCGGGCGAGGCCTCGACGGCCACTATGTCGCCGCGATGCAGATCCAATCCGTTGACGTTCTGGTAATAGGAGCGGCGCGTATTCTTGAAGCGCACCTCGAATATGTCGTTGGGCAGATTGTCGGGATAATCCTCCAACCATGCCGTTTCGTGGAGTTTGAAGCACCCTTCGACGGGCTGTGCGCATACTTCGTCGCCGCAATCGCAGAAACGGCAGCCGCGCCCCATCTCGGGCATATGTTTTTTATTGCAACTCATTTCAATATACAATTTGGCGTAAAGATAGCAATTTTCTGCGATTTAAAGGCAATTCATCCGCAATTAATTATCGCGAGGCTCTTCGGGCGCGTTCTGCGGCATAGCGGTAGTCGCTGTCAGTGAAGACATATCGGGCTGTGCCGTCAATACTGCCGGTGCCGCTCTCAGGCCGAGATGTGCCGATAATGGCATATGCCCGCATCTCGGTCGGACGGCGATCTTCGGGCAAAGACTGCCCGTCGACGCAGACTCCGTCGGAATAATCTATGCGCAGGTCGCGCACCCATGACCACATAAAACCGTTGACAGCAGTGCCTTCCGGCATCATGATATTTACGGTTTCGACCCATGACAGCGTTTCGTCTGCTGCAATCGCTATTTCGAAGCGGCTGCCGTCGGCCGTGAAGTCGATCTGCTCGGGAGGCATGGCCGGAGATTCGAACGAGAGGCTGAGGTCTATGCCGCTCTGATTGACGATCTCGAAGCGGTAGGTCTTATCTACGACGTTGCTGTCCAATACGCCTCGGCACGTCTTGTCACATGCCGAAGCCAAGAGTGCCATGACCGACAGCACAAATGCTGTATATGTGTATCTTGTTGTCATATATAAAAATATATAGCGGTAAATGCAAAAATCGAGATGCTGTCCGTATGTAAAGATACTAAAAAATTTCCAATCATGAAATCCGATGCGCCGCATAAGAGTTTTTTTAGCGCAAATGATTGGTTATCCGATAAAATTTCGTATATTTATGGTCGACTAACCGATAAACTTGTCCTATTATGAAAAAATCTTTTTTGATCGTCGTCCTTGCGCTGACGGCATTCGTGTCGGCCGAGGCGCAGACGCCGCTGCGTTATCGCGGCTCGGTGGATTTCGGCTACGGCATCTCCGTCAGCGTCGAACAGATGCACGGCTTCGAATTGCGAACAGTACACGGTGTCGACATCGGCGACAACTTCTTCGTCGGCTTGGGCGCGGGAGCCATGCGCCTATCCGAATACGGCTACGACTACAACTATGCGATGTGGTTCATGCCGCTGTCGGTCGAGGGACGCGCCTACGTCAACTCGCACAGCAGCACGCGGCTCTTCTTCTCGGCACAGGTCGGCTCGAACGTCCCCATATCGAACGAGGCGCAGGAGTGCGGCGGCATCTTTTTCGAGCCTGCGATAGGTATGGCCATCGATATGCGCGGCGGCGGCAGGGTGCATCTGTCGCTCGGATTCAAATCGATGACCATCGATGGCTTCCAGATGAGTGCCGTGCGATTGGGCATAGGTTACGCGTTTTAAGCAGGAAGGGCATAGCACTGCCGGCCGTGGCACTGTTTTGGATTGTCCGCAGAGCAAACAAAAAACTCTTCGGATTATGGACAAAAAAAGACTTACGGCCGAGAACGGCCGCCCTATTGCCGACAACCAGAACATAGCCACCGCCGGTCAGCGCGGTCCTGCGCTGATGCAGGATCCGTGGTACATGGAGAAGCTGGCGCACTTCGACCGCGAGGTGATTCCCGAGCGGAGAATGCACGCCAAAGGCTCGGGTGCATACGGCACATTCACCGTAACGCACGACATCACACGGTGGACGCGGGCATCGATCTTTTCGCGCGTGGGCAAGAAGACACCGTGTTTCGTGCGTTTCTCGACTGTCGCGGGCGAGAGGGGTGCAGCCGATGCCGAGCGCGACATACGCGGCTTCGCCATGAAGTATTACACCGACGAGGGCAACTGGGATTTAGTGGGCAACAACACGCCCGTATTCTTCCTGCGCGACCCGTTGAAGTTCCCCGATCTGAACCATGCCATAAAGCGCGACCCGCGCACGGGCATGCGCAGCGTCGACAACAACTGGGACTTCTGGACACTGCTCCCCGAGGCTCTGCATCAGGTGACCATCACCATGTCGCCGCGCGGCATACCCGCGTCGTTCCGTCACATGCACGGCTTCGGCAGCCACACATACAGTTTCTACGACAAGGCTAACCGCCGCACATGGGTGAAGTTCCACTTCCGCACGTTGCAGGGTATAAAGAACCTGACCGACGCCGAGGCCGAAGCCGTCATAGCAAAGGACCGCGAGTCGCATCAGCGCGATCTGTTCGAGGCTATCGAACGCGGCGATTTCCCGCGCTGGAAGATGCAGGTGCAGCTGATGACCGAGGAGCAGGCGCGCCACTACCATATCAATCCGTTCGATCTGACGAAGGTGTGGTATCACGGCGACTTCCCGCTGCACGACGTGGGTATACTGGAACTGAACCGCAATCCCGAAAACTTCTTCGCCGAGGTGGAGCAGGCGGCATTCAATCCGCTGAACGTAGTGGAGGGTATAGGCTTCTCGCCCGACAAGATGTTGCAGGGGCGGCTATTCTCCTACGGCGACGCGCAGCGTTATCGTTTGGGAGTCAACCACAATCTTATTCCGGTCAACCGCCCGCGATGCCCTGTGCACTCCTATCATCGCGACGGGCAGATGCGCACCGACGACAACTACGGACGCACGCCGGCCTACGAGCCCAACAGTTTCGGCGAATGGCACGACACACCGTCGGTCAAGGAGCCGCCGCTGAAGCTCTACGGCGATGCCTACAATTACGACGAGCGAGCCTACGACGACGATTACTACACGCAGCCGGGCAAGCTGTGGCGGCTGATGTCGGGCGAAGACCGGAAAGCTACATGCGAGAATACGGCACGCGCCATGGGCGACTGCAAGCTCTTTATCAAGCAGCGTCATGTGCGCAACTGCTATCGTGCCGACAGCGAGTACGGCCGAGGCGTGGCGGCGGCTCTGGGGATCGATCTTGAAGAGGCTCTTGCGGCGGCCGACCCTGCCGATAAGGCTTCGGCCAGGCAGCCTGCGGCCGTAGGGCATAAATAATAGCCGGAAGGATTATTTGACCGCATGGACGGCGTATATGTATGCCGTCCATGCGTATTTCCGTCCGGCATCTTCGCATGAGGATTCGGCAAAGATGCCTCCGGAGAGCATTTGGCGCGATTCGTGCATTTCAGAGAGACAGCCACCGCGGAATCGAAGCACCACTACGCGCTGCCGCCGTACACCCGAAACGATAACGACACCGACAGAGGCGGCAAATAAATAACTTGTCCTACATTCGCTTAGTCCTCTGCCGAGTGTCGTTTTCAGTCAATCCGACGCACTGTCATTTTCGCATCACCGCACAGTCTGCACCGCGATAACGCCCGATAAAGATAAGAAATAATTCGGACATTGCCCCGAAATAGAGGCAAATATGAACCTTTTATGCTATTTTGTGATCTTTTATTGACAATCCGCACAGGGTATCCCGCGCGGTGCGAGTCGCTCGGACGCATTCATAACATACTGTAAATGCGAGCAGTAAGACATTATGCAAAACACCGGCCGCCACCCCTGCCGATCGGATATGCGCCGCCACATCAATACTGCATATATACTACTTTCTTGGTCTGGAAGAACTCTTCGTCGAACATCTCCGATATGGCATATTCGCGCCATTTACGGTGCGTGCGCGCCATCTCTTCCGCAAGATCCCCGCCTTTGAGGTAGAGTATGCCTGCGGGGAGCGTCCCGTGTTGTCCGCGTTGCAGCTTGCCCCACACCCAGCCCACGAATGTCGACATGTCGGTCACGGCGCGCGAGACGACATAATCGAACCTGCCGTCGAGCTGCTCAACGCGTGTGTGGCGCGCGTCGATGTTATCGATGCCGGCACCGGAGCAGATGCCTCGCACCACGGTTATCTTCTTGCCGATAGAGTCGACCGACGTGAATCGTGTCTCGGGAAACATTATGGCTAACGGCACGCTCGGAAAACCGCCGCCGCAGCCTACGTCCAGCACGCGGGCATCGCGTTCGAAGCGGCATACGCGTGCTATGGCCAGCGAATGCAGCACGTGGCGCAGATAGAGCGAGTCGATATCCTTGCGCGATATGACATTGATCTTGGCGTTCCACTCGGTGTAGAGCTCTTTCAGCGCGGCGAACTGTTCGCGCTGCCGCGGCGTGATCTCGGGGAAGTATTTTTCTATTGTCTCCATGTCGTGACTCTGAGGTGTTTCAGCTCTCTCTTTCGACAATAAGCCGACACATAGCCTCCTTGGCACGGCGTATCTGCGTCTTGACGGTATTCATCGGACGACCGAGCGTCTCGGCGATCTCCTCGTATGAACGCTCTTCGAGAAAACGCATCTCGATGAGCTGCCGGTAGACAGGTGTAAGGTGCATCAGGCATGCGTCGAACTGCATGCGCCGCTGTGCCGCTATGACGCTCTCCTCGGGCGTGGGCGCAGGCGAGGCAGGCGAAAGGAAACGCTCGTCGATGGATATGTCGTCGGAGCGGCGGCGTATGTAGTCGATCAGCGTATTGCGAGCTATGGTATAGACCCATTGTCCGAAAGTGTAGTCGGGCGAGTAGCGGTCGATATTGATATAGACCTTGATGAAGGTCTCCTGCAACAGGTCGTCGGCATCGTTCACGTCGTCGATGCGTTGCACGAACAATCGGTAGATGGCCTCGCGGTAGCGGTTGAACAGATATTCGAAGGCCGACTGATCGCCTTCGAGCACCAATGCCACCAATCGTCTGTCGTCGGCTACGATGTAGTCGTCTATCTCCATACGTCGGGATTTTTGCGTAACAGAGAGAGTCTCAGCGCATAGTGTATCCACACGCCGAAGATGTCGTATATCCAGTAGAGCGACAGTATGCCGCGCTCGCCTAAACGCTGCGACACCTTGCGCGTGGTGTAGAGCACCACGGCGTAGCGTAGCAGCAGCAGCAGTGCCGCGACGATCTTCAACTCGTGCGGCAGGCAGACCATAGCCGTGACGACGACGGCGAAGAAGAGCAGGCGGCTGCCGTTCTCCCACTCCGAGAAGTTACGTGCGGCGCGTGGATAGAGCGAATACGACGAACCGTAGTAGCGCATGCGTTTCCACCACCAGCGCATGCCTCCCCAGCGGGTCTCGTCGACGATCGTATGGGGCGACATGACCACTGCGGCACGACGCTTTCTTGTGACGGATTCGATGAAAAGGTCGTTATGGCCGATGTTCATGTTCAGATGGTTGAATCCGCGCGCCTTGTCGTAGACTTTGCGCGTGAAGCCGAAGTTGGTGCGGGCGGAGCAATATGGACGGTTATCGATGGCCCCGACGATCCAGTCTTCGGCCTGGTGGAACTCCACCATGCGCGTGAGGTAGTCTGCCAGACGGTTGCCTCCACGGGTGAGCGACGAGTAGGCCAGCACCACCTGTGCACGCTCGAACCCGCAGGCCATATAGGTGATCCACTCGTTGTCGCGCGGCATGGCGTCGGGCGTGGTAAACAACAGCGAATCGTTGTGCGCCAGCTTGATGCCCAGATTCAAGGCCATCTTGACCGATATCGGGAACCGTGAGTCGGCCTTGATCTGCGTAGTGGACAGATTGGCATAGCTGCCGCTCATCAGACGCAGGTTCTCGTAGAACTCGCAATCGGCACCCACATATACCACAACGACCTCGTAATCGGGATAATCCTGCTCGAACAGACGCGGCAGACGCTCCTCGACGAACTCGCGGTTCTCGCCGTAGAGTGCCACTATGACCGACACGGGCGGCTGCTGGCTGCGCTGCTTGAAGCGGCGGTTCATGCGGTAGCGGTATATGTGTCGATAGGCTATGCCGTAGTAGTAAAACTGTATGCCGAACAGCACCAGGGCGATGAACGTCAGCGCAACTCCCTGCCACCCGTAACTTTCGACTATCGTATCGATTGTTTGCATAATTGTCCGTAAGATTACAATGTGGCAAATGTACGAATTTTTTTCGAGAAATGTTCACGCTTTGCCGCCGGAGAGTTTCGCCGCCCGAAAATTTTTCGTACTTTTGCAACCTGAATTACTTAACAAACGCGAAAATGGCTTTAATCGACGAAATCAAGCGGCGCAGGACGTTCGCCATCATATCCCACCCCGATGCCGGTAAGACCACCCTTACCGAGAAACTGCTGCTTTTCGGCGGTGCCATACATGTGGCCGGAGCCGTCAAGAGCAACAAGATAAAGAAGGGCGCGACCTCCGACTTCATGGAGATCGAACGCCAGCGAGGCATATCGGTGGCCACGTCGGTCATGGGATTTGAATACAGCGGCGTGAAGATCAATATCCTCGACACGCCCGGTCACGAGGATTTCGCCGAGGATACCTATCGCACGCTGACGGCCGTCGACTCGGTCATCATCGTAATCGACGGCGCGAAGGGTGTCGAGACGCAGACACGCAAGCTGATGAATGTCTGCCGCATGCGCCGCACACCGGTGATGGTGTTCATCAACAAGCTCGACCGCCCGTGCAAGGATCCGTTCGATCTGCTGGACGAGGTGGAGCGCGAGTTGCAGATCAAGGTGCGCCCGCTGGCATTTCCCATATCGAGCGGCGAGACCTTCCGCGGTGTCTACAACATCTACGAGCACAATCTGTCGCTGTTCCTGAGCGACGAGCGGCAGACGGCCGATGCCGAGACCGTGGAGATCGACGATCTGTCGTCGTCGGAACTCGATGCCTACATCAGCGGCAAGTTCGCCTCGCAGCTGCGCGAGAACATCGATCTGGTGGAGGGTGTCTACGATCCCTTCGACCGCGAAGCCTATCTGAGCGGCGAGGTGGCTCCCGTGTTCTTCGGTTCGGCGGTCAACAACTTCGGCGTGAGGGAGTTGTTGGAGTGCTTCATACGCATAGCCCCCTCGCCCCGCCCCTCGACCACCGAGACCCGCCGCGTCGAGCCGTCGGAGCCGAAAATGACCGGCTTCGTCTTCAAGATACACGCCAACATGGATCCCAACCACCGCGACCGAATAGCCTTCATGAAGATATGCTCGGGCGTATTCGAGCGCAACCGCAACTATCTGCATGTGCGCAGCGGCAAGCAGCTCAAATTCTCGTCGCCCACGGCCTTCATGGCCGAGAAGAAGTCGGTGATCGACTTCGCCTATCCGGGCGACATAGTGGGTCTGCACGACACCGGAACCTTCAAGATAGGCGACACGTTCACCGAGGGCGAGAAGCTGAAGTTCACCGGCATACCCTCATTCTCTCCCGAGCTGTTCCGCTATATAGAAAATGCCGATCCGCTCAAATTCAAGCAGCTGGCCAAAGGCATCGATCAGCTTATGGACGAGGGTGTGGCGCAGCTCTTCACCTCGTCGCTCAACGGCCGCAAGATAATCGGCACCGTCGGTGCGTTACAGTTCGAGGTAATACAGTACCGTCTCGAACACGAGTACGGTGCCATGTGCCGCTGGGAGCCTATCTCCATCTACAAGGCCTGTTGGATCGAGAGCGACAATGCCGAGCAGCTGGCAGATTTCAAGCGGCGCAAGCACACCAACATGGCCATCGACAAGCATGGCCGCGACGTATTTCTTGCCGACACGAGCTACGCGCTCGCGCTGGCGCAGGACAACTTCAAGGATATACGTTTCCACTTCACCTCCGAATTCTGATTTTTCGTGAAAAGCGGTCATTTGCTTCGCCTCGTTTAAATCCGCAAATGGGCAGTACGTCGGTACAGCCCATCTGCGGATTTTTCACGTGCGGCTTGCAACTAACCGCTTTTGACGAAAAATCTGCGCATAGTTCTTTGGAGATGATTCCCATCATACTGTCATTCTGAGGAGCAGTCGCAGACTGCGACGTGAGAATCTCTTTTTTTTGTGGAAACAAACGATGCTCCCGACGGCAAGACTCCCACGGTCGGGCATGCGCCCTCCCTCGGAGTGACAGAGTGGTCATGTCTTCCCCAACCGGATTCTTAACGGCGTTACACTCTGCTAAGAATGACGGTTTCTGCGGCCTGTAATCCCGCTCGCAAAACCGGAAACAAAACTGTCCGATTATGGAAAAATGTTAAAAAAACACGAAAAACATCAAAACTTTTTTTGTTTTTCAAGTTTTATGTAGTATGTTTGCAGCGTCAAAATTAGAGATTATCGGTTATGACGCAGAGAGACCATATACTGAATCAAGTGATGGAGATGTTTATTGCGCAAGGCATCAAGTCGGTGCGCATGGACGACATAGCCCGTCAGCTCAGTGTGTCGAAGCGGACATTGTACGAGATGTTCGGCGACAAGGAGGAGCTGCTCTACCAATGCATCGTGAAGTTCATGCAGGATCACGAAAAGGAGAGCAAACAGCGTTTCGAGAATGTCGGCAACTATTTGGAGATGATGCTTGTCGGATTGAAAGACATGTCCGACAACGCCGCCATCACGAACCGTATGCGAGAGAACATGAGCAAATTCTACCCCAAGGTCTACGAGAAACTCATCAATGAATTCGAGTCCAAGAGTCTCCAAGATATGCGTCATTGGATAGAGTTGTGCATACAACAGGGCTGGTTCATGGAGAGCATAAACATAGACCTGTCGCTGGCTATTCTCTATAATACGGCAAACAACATGCTCGCACAACGAAGCATCTGGCTGCCGGAAGAGACATATCGCAAGGAGGATATATTGGTATATGCCATAATAACCTACCTGCGCGGCATGGCCACACCCGCAGGCATGGAGGTGATTCGCGATTTCTGCCTGCGCGAGATGAACAATAAACCTTACAATATGGCGTTATAGGCACAGGGAAATAAACACAAGTGAAACATTTAGATATTAAGTTAGGAATGAAGAAGTTTTTTATGATGATGTGCGCAGGAGTCATGACCTTCGCCACGGCGGGCGCACAGCTGACACTCACGCTCGATGAGGCATTGGAGATGGCACTCAGCGAAAACCCCACCATAAAGGTGGCCGATTTGGAGATCGAGCGTTACGACTATGTTCGCAAACAGACTTTGGCCAACCTCTATCCGCAGATAGATGCGTCGGGACAATACACGCGCTCGATCGTAAAGCAGGAGATGGCCAAGGGCCTTTCATTCGGAGCCGACAACACTCTGACGGCAACCGGCAACATATCGCTGGCACTGTTCGTACCCTCGGTGTACCGTCAGTTGAAGATGAACAAGACAGAGATGGCCTCGGCCGTGGAGAGTGCGCGCAACTCGCGCATAGAGCTTGTGGCCAACGTCCGCACGGCATTCTACAACGTGCTGCTGGCCGAGCAGTCGCTCAGCGTATTGCAGGAGTCGGTCATAACTACGCAGCGCGTGGTCGACAACACCGAAGTGCAGTACCGCAACGGCGTGGCCTCGGAGTACGACTACATAACGGCCAAGGTGCAGCTGAGCAATCTGCGTCCGTCGGTCGTTCAGGCCGAGAACGCCATAGAGCTTAGCAAATTGCAGTTGAAGATGTATCTGTCGATCCCCGAAGATGTGGAGATAGAGGTGAGCGGTTCGCTCGACGACATGCGCACAGAGGTGCTCTTGGGCTCGGACAACCTCTCGACCGACATATCGCAGAACTCGTCGCTCCGTACACTCGACTTGCAGCGCGAACTGTTGGAGCATCAGGTGAAGCTGATCCAGACCCAGCGCATGCCTACAATCGCGGCATTCGGCTCGGCCATATATACAGGTAACGACATGGAGCGTCTCGACTTCGGCAGCATGATGGGCGGCGGAGCGAATACCCCCGAAGGCGGCACGGCCGAATCGGTGGCACAAGCCTCGTCGAACAGCTTCTGGTGGCAGCACCCGATCAACGTCGGCTTGCAGATCTCGATTCCCATATTCTCGGGCTTCTCAAAGACCAATCAGGTGCGTTCGGCACGCAACCAGATCCGACAGCTCGATATTCAGCGCGAATACGCCGCCGAGGGAGTGAACTTGCAGATACGCCAGTCGATCAACAATCTGCTGACCGCACGCGAGACGATGCTCGCCAACGAGCAGACCGTCGAGCAGGCGCAGAAGGCATACGACATATCGTACACGCGTTACGGCGCGGGTGCCGGAACGATCCTCGAACTGAACAGCGCGCAGTTGCAGCTCACACAGGCTCAGCTCAACTACTCGCAGTCGATCTACGACTATCTCTCGTCGAAGGCCGAATACGACAAGGTGGCCGGTACGGACGAATATGCCAACCGCGAATAAGATCGAAAGAAAAAGATAAAAAAATATAGAAAGATTGAAGCAGTTATGAAAAGAGATTTAGTGTTGATTATGGCGGCCGCCGCAATGGTTGCCTGCAATTCGAATTCGAAATCGGGCGAACAGACCGCCGAGGCGGATACACAGAAGAGCGTGCTTACGAAGAGCACGGCCGCCGAAGAGGCCACCGTATATCTTACCGAGACCTACACCTCGGAGATCGAGCCTTACAAGGAGAACGATATCACGCCTGCGGCATCGGGTCTGCACATAGAGCGCATTCTGGTAGACGTGGGCGACAGGGTTGCGGCCAATCAGGTGGTAGCCACTCTCGACAAGACCACACTGCGTCAGCAGGAGGCTCAGCTGAGCATCGTCGAGGATACGTACAACCGTATGAAGCCCGTATTCGAAGCCGGAGGCATATCGGAGCAGCAGTTAGTGCAGTACCAGAACCAATACAACATGCAGAAAGAGGTCGTAGACAACCTGCGCCGCAACTCGGAGATCCGCACCCCCATCTCGGGCGTTGTCACAGCCCGCAACTTCGAGTCGGGCGACCTGTTCTCCAACCAGCCTATTCTGCACATCATGCAGATCGACAAGCTCAAAGTGATGGCCAACGTCTCGGAGCAGTATTTCCCCAACGTCAAGGTGGGCATGCCCGTAGAGATTGCAGTGGACATCTACCCGGGCGAGACGTTCGAGGGTCGCGTATCGCTGATCTACCCCGCGCTCGACACCGCCACACGCACCTTCAAGGTGGAGGTTACCGTGCCCAACACTCATAACAGACTGCGTCCGGGCATGTATGCCCGCGCCACATTCAACATGGGCAGCAAGCAGGGCGTGATGATACCCGACGTGGCCATATTGAAGCAGTCGGGCTCGAACGAGCACTACGTATATGTGATCCAGGGCGACTCTGTCGTTCGCCGTTCGGTCAAGATGGGTCGCCAGGTGGAGGACCGCATCGATATTCTCTCGGGCGTAGAGGCCGGCGAGCAGGTTGCAGTGACGGCTCTCACCAAGCTCAGCGACGGTGCCAAGATCGAGTTGAAGAACAATTAACCTTTTGGATATTTAGAAGATGAAAATATACGAAACCGCGGTGCGAAAACCGATCTCGGTCGCACTTATATTCATAGGCGTCATCGTCTTCGGATTGTTCTCTCTGGGCAATCTGGGCGTCGACCAGTATCCCGATATCGAGGTGCCCTACATCAGTGTCATTACGACCTATCCGGGAGCCAACGCCTCCGATATCGAGACAAACATAACACGCGTGTTGGAGGATAACCTCAACACGGTCAACAACCTGAAAAAGATCACTTCCCGCTCGTCGGACAATGTGTCGATGGTGTCGTTGGAGTTCGAATACGGATCCGACCTTACCGAGGCGGCCAACGAGGTGCGCGATGTGGTGAGCCGAACGCAGTCGCTGCTCCCCGACGACGTGGACTACCCCACCGTCTTCAAGTTCTCGTCATCGATGATTCCGATCATGATGCTTGCGGTGACGGCCGACGAGAGCTATGCCGCTCTGAACAAGATTCTCGACGACAAGATGGTCAACGAGCTGAACCGTATCAACGGTGTGGGTTCGGTATCGGTCATCGGTGCCCCCGAGCGTGAGATACAGATCAACGTCGATCCCAAGAAGATCGAGGCCTACAATCTCACGATCGAGTCGCTCGGACAGCTGATTGCTGCCGAAAACGTCAACGTTCCAAGCGGTACGATCGACGTGGGCAACAACACATTCAACGTCAAAGCCGACGGCGAGTTCGATTTCAGCGACCAGATCAAGAAGATCGTCGTATCAAACGCCGGAGGCCGCACCGTCATGCTCTCGGACGTAGCCGAGATACGCGATACGTTGGAGAAAGCCACAATGGACGAGCGTATCAACGGCCGTTTGGGCGTGCGCGTCATCATACAGAAACAGTCGGGCTCCAATACGGTGAACATCGTGCACGCCGTGCAGGACAAGATGAAGGAGATAGTCCCCACGCTGCCCAAAGATGTCGAGGTGGAGACAATCTACGAAAGCTCGCAGGAGATTACCGATGCCATCGGTTCACTGGCCGAGACGCTTATGTACGCATTCATATTCGTCATCTTGGTAGTGATGATCTTCCTCGGCCGCTGGCGCGCCACCTTCATCATCTGTCTGACGATCCCCATCTCGCTGGTATGTTCGTTCATATACCTATACGCCACAGGATCGACCCTGAACATCATATCGCTCTCGGCACTCTCGATCGCCATCGGTATGGTCGTCGACGATGCCATCGTGGTATTGGAGAACATCACCACGCATATCGAGCGCGGATCGAAGCCCAAGGAGGCGGCCATCTATGCCACCAACGAGGTGTGGCTGTCGGTCATAGCCACCACGTTGGTAGTCGTAGCGGTGTTCCTGCCCCTTACGATGATCTCGGGTCTGTCGGGTATTCTGTTCCGCGAGTTGGGCTGGATCGTGACGATCGTCGTCTGCGTATCGACTACGGCGGCCATCACGCTAACCCCGATGCTCTCGGCCTACATGCTGAAAATCGACGGCGGTGCCCACACCTACAAGGGATTGGGCATAATCTACAAGCCTATCGACAAGGCACTCAACTGGTTGGACAACGCCTACGAGAGAGCTTTGCGTTTCGTGGTGAAGTGGAAAAAATCGACCATATTCGTGCTTCTCTGCGTATTCTTCGTATCGCTCGGACTGTTGAAGAGCGTGCCGACGGAGTTCTTCCCTGCAACGGATAACGCCCGTATTTCGATGGAGATCAAGCTCGACCAGAACCTCTCGGTGGAGTACACCTCGAAGATCGCACGCGAGATCGACTCCATAATATATACGAAATATCCCGAAGTATATTTGGTATCGGCCTCGGCCGGAGCCAACTCTTCGGGCAACGCATTCGCAGCTATGCAGACCACCGGTTCGCACATCATCAACTACAACTTGAAGATGCCGCGCAAGACCGACATGAAGCGCAAGACCATATACGAGATCTCGGACGAGATACGTAAGGATCTCGCCGGCATACCCGAGATCGTCACCTACACGGTGACCCCGGGCGGACAGTCGGGCGGCATGAGCGGATCGAGCAACGTCACAATCAAGGTGTTCGGCTACAACATGGACGACGCGATGATGGTTGCCAACGACCTGAAAGAGAAGATGTCGGAGTTGAAGGGTACGCGCGACGTACAGCTCTCGCGCGACGATCTGCGTCCCGAGTACAACGTCGTCTTCGACCGCGAGAAATTAGCCTACTACGGCCTGTCGAGTGCCACGGCTTCGCAGTTCGTGCGCAACCGTATCAACGGCTACGAGTGCTCGAAGTTCCGCGAGGACGGCGACGAGTACGACATCATAGTACGCTACGCCGAGCCGTTCCGCACGTCTCTCAAAGACATAGAGGATATCGTGCTCTACACCTCTACCGGCCGGCCGGTGCGTCTGAGCGAGGTCGCCACCGTAGAGGAGGAGTATGCCACACCGGAGATCGAGCGCGAGAACCGTCAGCGCGTGGTGACCGTCGAGGCATCGCTGGGTGCCGGCGAGGCATTGGGTAATGTAGTGGCCGAGGTGCAGCAGCTGATCGCCAACTACGACACCCCGATGGGCATATCGCTCGACATCGGCGGTTCGATCGAGGATCAGGGCGATGCGTTCAGCGACATCATGACGCTGCTCGTGCTGATCATCATACTGGTCTACATCGTCATGGCCACGCAGTTCGAGTCATTGATCTACCCCTTCATCATCATGTTCACGATCCCGTTCGCATTCACCGGCGTATTCGTGGCGTTGTGGGCGACCAACACCCCGCTTTCGATCATCGCCCTTATCGGTGCCATCATGCTCGTGGGTATCGTGACAAAGAACGGTATCGTGATGGTCGACTACATGAACCTTCTGATCGAGCGCGGTGCCAATCTCAAAGATGCCGTCATCGCCGGCGGTAAGAGCCGTCTGCGTCCGGTGCTTATGACCTCGCTTACCACGATCTTGGGTATGGTGCCGATGGCATTGGGTATAGGCCAGGGATCGGAGACATGGCAGCCCATGGGTATCGCCGTTGCCGGAGGTCTGACGTTCTCTACGTTCCTTACGCTGTTCATCGTACCGGCCTTCTACGCCATGTTCGAGGGACGCAAGGAGCGCAAGGCACGACGCAAGGCGCGTCGTCTGGCCGAGCAGGAGGCATTCATAAAGTCGCAGTTGCAGAAAAAAAACAACAAAGAGTAAAACCATGAAAGCAGTATTCATATCATACAATCAGGCATTGACCGACCGCATAAACTCCATGCTCGACGATCTGGGCATACGCGGCTTCACGCGCTGGGCACTGACCGAGGGACGCGGCTCGTTCGAAGGCGAACCGCACTACGGCACCCACGCATGGCCGTCGATGAACACCTCTATTCTGGCCGTAGTCGAGGACTCGAAGGTAGAGCCCGTATTGGAGGCCTTGCGGGAGATCGACTCGACCACCGAGCAGCAGGGTTCGCGCGCCTTCGTGTGGAACATCGAGCAGTGCATGTAATCGCAGGCAGCGGCCGATGTATGCGGCCGCTCCGTCCTGCACGACAATACGATTCGCAAGAATCAGTATTCAGTCCTTCATAATAGTTGTTGGTTCCGGACGGTGTCTTTATGGTGCTGTCCGGATTTTTTCTTGTGTCGCATACCGCGTTGCCGAAAAAAAATCGTAATTTTGTATTCATGAAAGTGACTTTTCTCGGTACCGGAACATCACAGGGCGTGCCCGTCATCGGCTGCCGATGCCGCGTATGCCGCTCGACTGACAGACGCGACCGCCGGCTGCGCACCTCGGCCATGGTCGAGTGCGGCGATCGGCGCATCGTCATCGATGCAGGGCCCGACTTCCGGCAGCAGATGCTGCGCGCCGACGTCAGACAGATAGATGCCATACTGCTCACGCACCAGCACAAAGACCACATCGGCGGCATCGACGATGTGCGTGCGCTCAACTTCGTCGACTACCCTACCATACGGCCTGTCGACATCTACGCCACGCACGCCACGGCCGAGTGCGTCAGAAAGGATTTCGACTACGCTTTCGCCAGTGACAAATACCGCGGCGTGCCCGAGATCCGCCTGCACGAGATCGATCCCGACACACCTTTTTCGGCCGGCGGCATGGAGATCACGCCCATTGCCGGAGAGCACTCATCGCGCTTCCGCGTGACGGGATATCGCATCGGGCGATTCGTCTATCTGACCGATTTCAGCTACATACCGCCCGAAAACATCGAACGGCTGCGCGGAGTCGACACTCTTGTGGTCAACGCTCTGCGCTGGGCGGAACACGACTCGCACTTCAATGTCGAGCAGGCACTCGCGCTCATAGCCGACATCGCCCCGCGCAAGGCCTATCTGACACACATGTCGCACGAGATAGGTTTGCACGAAGAGATCGGCCGGCGGCTGCCCGACAATGTCGAGGCGGCATACGACACACTGCAAATAGAGATATAATAATCTAAAACAAATACAATCAATGGGAATGGGATTGAAAGGAAAAACGGTCGTCATCACCGGAGCCTCGTCGGGCATAGGTGCAGCCATGGCCGAGGTCTATGCGGCCGACGGCGCAAAGGTCGTCCTCGGCGCACGTCAGGAGGATAAGCTGCGCGAGATAGTCGGACGCATTCGCGCCAACGGCGGAGAGGCCGTCTACGCCGTCACCGATGTGGTGAATGCCGACGACTGCCGGCATCTGATCGAGACGGCCGTGGAGAGTTTCGGCGGCATCGACGTATTGATCTGCAACGCAGGATTGTCGATGCGCGCGCTGTTCGACGACTGCGACCTGTCGGTGCTGCACCGGCTGATGGACGTCAACTTCTGGGGCACGGTCAACTGCACCAAATACGCGCTGCCCTATCTGCAACGCTCCAAAGGTTCGCTCGTGGGCATATCGTCGGTGGCAGGTCTGCACGGACTGCCCGGACGCACAGGCTACTCGGCCTCGAAATACGCCATGACGGGTTTCTTGGAGACCATACGCGTGGAGAATCTCAAAAAAGGGCTGCACGTCATGGTCGCCTGCCCGGGCTTCACCGCCTCCAACGTCCGCTTCTCGGCACTGACGGCCGACGGCACCACGCAGGGAGCCACACCGCGCAACGAGGGCAAGATGATGACACCCGAACAGGTGGCGCGCATCGTGGCGCGCGGCATACGCCGCCGCAAGCGTCTCTGCCTGATGGAGTGGGAGGGACGCGGTACGCATATTCTCAAAAAGATATGTCCGTCGCTGGTCGACAAACTCTTCTATGCCGTCATGGCAAAGGAGCCTGATTCGCCCTTGAAACGATAACCTTACGCTGCAACATCGCCCGACCGGCACTCCGATCGGGCGATTCACCTCTATAAAACGGCTGTTCACCGCCAAAAAACGGCGTTCTGTTGAAATTAAGTTCGTAGTATGAAAAAATTGCCTATCTTTGTAATGGGGGAATATACTTCGAACGGTACGATTTTCGTTCTATGATAAATATTGACTCTTTCGATAAGCCGAGAGCAGAGTCCAACTTGTCCGGACTCTGACCAGGCCGGAGAAGGTGCATGAAAACGAATTTTAAATTTGAGACGCTATGAGAGCATTTAATTTCATCTTGGGATTGGCGATGGCGGCCTTGGGCGCATCGGGTTGCGCTTCGACATACGGCACCTCGTCGGGCAGCATGGGCGATCTGTACACGTCTAACAACAAAACAATGGTGGCGCGCCGCGTCAAGGAGAAGGCCGAATTGCAGAAGGCCGAGGCCGAAGCGCGACAGGCCAAGTGGGAGGCCATGCTGGCCGAAGCCAACGCCGCAGCCGCCGAGGAGCAATACTATGCCTCGACATCGGCCGAGCCGACCTACAACAGCGTGTTGGCCGATAACTACGAGAGTGCCTACGCACGTCGTCTCTACGGATTCAACTCGCCGACATACCGCATGCCGTCGAGCTACTACAACCTTTCGACCAATCGCGCATACTTCTACGCCTCGGCCTACGATCCTGCATTCTACAATGTCATGGTCTCGGGCGATCAGGTGTGGGTCGAGCCGCGCTATATCACCTCGATGTTCGGCTCGTGGGGTGCCACAAACGTCACCTTCGGAATCTACTCTTCGCCTTGGAACTGGGGCTGGAACTTCCGCGTAGATCCGTTCTACTACTCGTGGTGGGGCTATCCTCGCTACTCGTGGTACGACTGGAACTGGAACATCTGCTACCACCCGCACTACGACTGGTGGTGGGGAGGCTACTATCCGCACCACGGCTGGCATGGCTGGCACGGCGGTCCTTGGAGACCGGCTCCCCGTCCGCCTATGCACCGCCCGGGCGGCAGTTGGTCGAACAGTCGTCCCAACCACAATTTCAACGGCGGCCGCTATAACTCGGGATCGCGTTACAGCTCGCCCACCACGCGCGTAAACTACGGCGGATCGACCTCGTCGCGCCGCAGCGGCAGCACAGCCAGCGGCGTATATCAGGGAGGTTCGGGCAGCAATCGCGGCGGCAGCTACGGCACCTCGACAGGCAACGGCAACGGCAATCGCTACAACGGCGGCACCCGCACCGACCGCGGTCAGTCGAGCGGCACGGCCGGCAGCGGCAACTACCGTCAGAGCGGCAACTACCGTCAGAATGGCAGCGGCACCCGTTCGGGATCGTCTTCGAACTATAATAACAATAACAGAGGATCCTCGTCGGGCAGCGGCAACACATCGACCTATCGCGGCTCGTCATCGGGCGGCAACAACCGCAACGGATCTTCGTCGAACAACCGCAACAATTCCTCGTCGTCGTACCGACAGAACAATTCGTCGTCGAACTCGGGCAGCTCGTATCGCAGCAGCGGCTCGTCGACCCGCAGCTCGGGCAGCTCGTCGGGCAGTTCATACCGCAGCGGCGGCAGTTCCGGCTCGGGCAGCTATCGCAGCGGCGGTGGCGGCGGTTCGCGCAGATAAGAATCTCAGTGCAGGGCGATATGGCCGCCCTGCACGGTTTTTGACAGAGTGACAACACAATAAAGATCATCGGTTATGAAAAAGATAATTACAGCGGCCGCACTGCTTCTGAGCACCGGCCTGCTATCGGCACAGAGCTTCGACTTCGGAGGCTCGATACTCAATCACGACGTGGTGCAGTGGACTGACATATACACCATGAGCTACACCTCGCACAACTACGGCACGGCACGCTCGATGGGTATGGGCAACGCCTTCACGGCACTGGGAGCCGACATGGTGTCGGCCTCGCTCAACCCTGCCGGCATCGGCATGTACATCAAGAGCGACATCAGCCTCTCGCCCATGTTGCAGTTCTCACGCGCCAAGAGCGACGGCGACAAATTCGAGCACGAGCGCAACAACCGCTTCGGCATGGCCAGCATAGGCGGCGTATTCACGGCCTACGAGGGCACCGGCTCGCTGGTCAACCTCAACGTGGGCGTGGTCTACAACCGCATAGCCGACTTCAACCACACCTCGTCGCTGGCATCGTTCGGCAACCCCTACACCTCGACGATGGCCAACATATTCTGCACGCTCTCCAACATCGACGGCTTGCAGACCAATGCCAACGGCACGATGGACTTCCCCGACAACCCCTACTACTGGGGTGCGGTGCTGGCCTATAAGAACGGTCTGACGAACAAAGATTCCGAAGGGTGGTTCATCGACCGCATAGGCAACCCCTACAACGCCGCACCGGCACCGGAGATCGACCAGTTTACGACCGTCTCTTCGCGCGGTTCGATCGGCGAGTATGCCATCACTCTCGGCATGAACTTCAACGACCGGCTCTACGTGGGTGCCACACTTGGCATACAGAGCGTCGAGTACAAACGCAGCATATACTACGGCGAGAACTACACTTACGTCGACGACATATATCCCTCGGGCGAGGATATGCCCTATCAGCTCGAATACATGAACTACGAGCAGAGCCTCAGACTATCGGGCACGGGTGTAAATCTCAAATTCGGTCTGGCATGGCGACCCATCGACGACCTGCGCTTGGGCGTAGCGTTCCACACGCCTACATGGTATTCAGTATCATTGCGCTACGATGCCGCAATGTGGTCGTCGACATACAGTGCAGGCAATAATCCCGACGGCTATCAGCTCGACCGCGACGGCTTCTTCTACGACAACGTCGGCGTAGGCACATGGGAGGACAGCGGACCCGATTCGTGGAACTTCTCCTCACCGGCACGACTCATGTTCGGCGCAGCCTATACCATCGCAGACCGTGTGATCGTATCGGCCGACTACGAACGCGACTGGTACCAGGGCATACACACCGGCAGCAATCCCGTGGGACTCGATTACAACCACTTCAAAAACTACTGCAAGGGATCGAACACCGTGCGCGTGGGTGCCGAGGCGTATCTGCTGCCGCAGTTAGCCGTGCGTCTGGGCTATATCTACAACTCGTCGATGCTCAAAGACGACTCGATCATAGCCGCCACGCCCATACCCACCAAGAGCACATACATCACGGCAGGTCTGGGCTTCAAGCTCAACGACACGGTCTATCTCGACCTGGCCTATCAATACGGCAAGACCGATCAGACGGCCTACAAGCTCTTCTACGCCATCTCCGCCGACGATGCCTCGCAGGACATCGAGAGCCGAACGTTCACCACATCGATCGACCGTCATATCGCCGTGGCTACCATCGGTTTCCGCTTCTGATCGGCCGACGGCTGTTACACTCGACAGCTCCGCCGCTTACACCTCATACGCGCAACGTCTTCCCACCGGCGTTGCGCGTATTGCGTTATCGGCTCGAAAGGGTGGGCTTGTCGAGCGAAGCAACGCGGAGTGAAGAATGACGCATTGCTGTCACTCCGAGGGAGGGCTTTGCCCGACCGTGGGAGTCTCGCCGTTCTAAGTGCGATTGGCCGACCGAGAGAGATTCTCACGTCGCGATTTACAATCGCATAACCAATATCGGCCACCGAAGCTACGGCTTACGCCGTTATACAATTCTGACCCCACCCCATACCCCTCCCTCGGGAGGGGCTTTCGTCGCGCGATTTATCGCGCTCCATGTGGGGCGTGGCAAGCTAAGTTACGCGTCCCGAGGTGGAGTGTTGACAGATTATTTGTCATTCTGAACGGAACGCAGTGGAGTGAAGAATCTGGGAAAGACTTGGGCAAAAGACTATCACTCCGAGGAGCCGCAGGCGACGTGGGAGTCTCACGGTCGGGAACACACTTGTCCGTCCTACGGCGCACATGTCGGCCAAAACAGAGATTCTCGCGTCGCGGCCGACGACCGCTCCTCAGAATGACAGAACACGACATCAGTACCGGATCTTGAAATAGTCGAGTACCGCTTTGTAGTTGTCCTGCGCCGTCAGACAAGTGTCTGTCAGATACTCCCGAACCTGCGGCCAGCGTTGCAGACCGCGATAGTAGAACATCTTCAAATCGTCCGTGATGATGAACGGTACGATGCCGTTTGCCAGACACTCCTTGAACATCACGAGCCGCCCGACACGTCCATTGCCGTCCTGAAACGGGTGGATCATCTCAAAACGCTGGTGCAGATCGAGGATATCCGCCAATGATTTCTGCCGCTTGGCATTGTATTCGGCAAGGAGTGCTTTCATCTCCCGACTTACGAGTTCGGGCGCGGTCGTTTCGTTGCCGCCGACTTCGTTGGGCAGGCGTTTGTAGGCACCGACGGCGAACCACTCTTTGCGGCTGTCGGAGGTGCCCGATTTGAGTAGGGCGTGCAGTTCCTTAATCAGCGATTCGGTCAGCCGTTCCTCGGCGCGGTCGATAATGAGGTCGATACAGCGGAAGTGGTTCGTCGTTTCGATAATATCGTCTACACGGAGGCTTTCGCCCTCGATGCCGACGGTGTTCGTCTCGAAGATATGGCGCGTCTGGTCGTGCGTCAGTCGGCTGCCTTCGATGTGGTTGGAGTTGTAGGTCAGATCGATCTGCGTGCGGTGGTAAATACCGCCTTTGAGCTGCATGGCCTTTTGCTCGCGCAGTGCGGTCAGCAGCGGCGAGAGCTTCGAGCGGCGGCGTTTGCGTGCGGGCAAAGCGGCATCGGCGGGAATGTTCCATGTTTTTCCCGTGAGGAACGCGCCCTCGATTTTACCTTCGGCGCAATAATTCCGCGCCGTGCGCTCCGAAATGCCGTATTTTTCGGCGAATGCGACTACTGAAATATACTCCATAAACTCCGTCTATCGGCAAGTATGATTCCGATTTCGATGCCAAAGATAGCAACATTTGCCGGTATCGGCAAATTATAAAGAGAAATAATTATTAATACGGCGTTAAATTGGGATATTAACAACATAGCTATATGTACTGCGCCTTTTAGAACAAACGCGTGCGCGGAAGCAATTGACCGCTTTATTACGGAAAACCTCCAAAGAACCACAACCTATTTTTTCGTCAAAAGCGGTATTATGCAACGCAAACGAAGATCGCCCAGATGGGACATACTGACGTATTTCCCATTTGGGCGAGCAAATGCGCGGAAGCAGAATGCCACTTTTCACGGAAAAGAAATTTGGCATTGCCCTCACTTATTCGTATATTTGTAATGATTTAACAGACTTAAAACTATCTGCAATGAGACTCAAACTATTCGATTTACTGCTTCTGGCACTCGTGCCGTTGTGCTCTACGGCACAATCGGGCGATGCCGTCAAGGTCGATATGCCCGACTATTCGGCATATATCCTCACACCGAAACCGGCACCGACACCGCGCATCAACAGCGCACGCATATTCGGTGTACGCCCCGGCTCGCCCGTGCTCTACACCATTGCAGCCAGCGGCGAGCGTCCCATGCGCTTCGAGGCCGACAACATGCCCGAGGGCATCACGCTCGATGCCGAAACGGGCATCATCACCGGCCGTCTCTCGGAGCGCGGCGAGTATTGCATAACGCTGCGTGCCGTCAACTCGTTAGGTGTCGACCAGCGCGATCTGCGCATCGTCGTGGGCGACCGCATAGCCCTCACCCCGCCCATGGGCTGGAACTCGTGGAACTGCTGGGGCAACAGCGTGAGCCAGGAGAAGGTGCTGGCCTCGGCCCGCGCCATGGTCGACAAGCGTCTTGTGGACTTCGGCTGGTCGTATATCAACATCGACGACGGCTGGCAGGGTCGACGCGAGGGCGACGACCGTCATATCGAGCCCAACCGCAAGTTCCCCGACATGAAGGCCCTCTCCGATGAGATACATGCCATGGGCTTGAAGTTCGGCATCTACTCGGGCCCGTGGATAGGCACCTACGCCGGCCATGTGGGTACGCAATGCGACAACGCCGACGGCACCTACGACTGGATCGAGCAGGGCATCTGCAACGAGAACTACAAATATGTCACGGCCGAGGATCCCACGGGCAACAAGGTGCGCAAGGAGCACTATCGCCACGGACGCTATTCGTTTGCCGAGGTCGATGCCCGCACATGGGCCGATTGGGGCGTCGACTATCTCAAATACGACTGGAAGCCCAACGACTACTACTACACCAAGGAGATGGCCGACGCTCTGCACGCCACAGGCCGCGATATAGTGTACAGTCTCTCCAACTCGGCACCTTTCGCCGACGCGCAGCACTGGGCATCGCTGGCCGAGTGCTGGCGCACCACGGGCGACATACGCGACAACTGGGCAAGCATCAGCAAGATAGGCTTCGAGGCGCAATATCGTTGGGCGGCCTTCAACTCGCCCGGGCACTGGGCCGATGCCGATATGCTCGTGGTGGGCATGGTGGGCTGGGGTCCCAATCTCCACCCGACCAAACTCACGCCCGACGAGCAGTTCACCCACATCACGCTCTGGACGCTGCTGGCCTCACCCATGCTTATCGGCGGCGACATGTCGCAGCTCGACGACTTTACGCTGAGCCTGTTGTGCAACTGCGAGGTGAACGACGTGTTGCAGGATCCGCTCGGCGTGCGTGCCACACCCTACTATATGGGCGACGATTATGTGACCTACGTCAAGAATCTCGAAGACGGTTCGCTGGCCGTGGGTATGTTCAACCGCTCCGAGAAACCCATGAAGATCGGCATCGTGCCGCGCTCGCTCGGCTTGTGGAGCGAACGCATCACCGTCCGCGACCTGTGGCGGCAGGCCGATGTAGCCGAGGTCGGCTGCACCGATCGCTTCGAGCAGACGGTTGCTCCTCACGGTGTTGTCTTCGTGCGTTTGTCGCCGGGGAATACGCATGCCCGCACCTACTGATTCTTTTTCGTGAAAAGCGGCATTCTACTGCCGCGCACTCAACTGCCCGAACAGGTAGTACGTCAAGTACAACCTGTCCGGGCATTTTGATGAAAAATTGGCGCATAACTCTTTGTAGACGGTTCCATCGCCCTGTCATGTCGAGCAAGACTAGACATCTGTGGAAGACAAGACAATGGAAATAGTCGCGCACAGATTTCTCGCTCGCGCTCGAAATGACATGGCACAAAAACTGTCACTCCGAGGAGCCGCAGGCGACGTGGGAGTCTCGCCGTCGGAAGCGCGATTCGATGTTCGGGCATTTGCCGTCCGAAATGAGATTCTCACGTCGTGCGTCCCGCACTCCTCAGAATGACTATCCCGACAGGTCATGTTTCGCTCCGCTCAACATGACAGGGTGGGTTTGTCGCAGGTTCGCTACATTTCATTCCACTCAGAATGACAGCACTGCGGGAATAGTCTTGCACAGAATCTTCGCTCGCGCTCGAAAAGGCAAACCCAATCCGCACGGCAGCTATCCGTGATACTCGCTCGGAGCTTGGCCGAACTGCTTTTTGAAGCTCTTGGAGAAGTGGGACAACGACGAGAATCCCGTCATGTCGGCAATCTCGGAGATCGTATAGCGTCCTTCCAGAATCAACTCGGCGGCGCGATTGAGCTTGTATGTCTTGAAGAATGCGCTGGGATTCTCGCCCGTCAGACCCTTGATCTTATAGAAGAACTTGGTGCGGGAGATTCGCAACGCCTCTATGGCGCAGGCTATGTCGAACTCGGAGTTGGACAGTTCGGTCTCCATAAGTCTGTACAGCTCGGTCATGAACGCCTTGTCCTGCGGCGTGAGCAGGTCCTCCTCGATCTTCTCGGTCTGGGTCGACTGCCCGAGTCGCAGACGCACACGCTCGCTGTGTTTGAGCTGCGACTTGACCAGCGCAAGAAGATAACTCGGCTCGAAGGGCTTGGTCACATAAGCGTCGGCACCCATATCGAGTCCTTCGACCTGATCTTCGACCTGTGTCTTGGCCGTTACCAATATTACCGGAATATGGCACAGCTGTGCGTCCTCCTTGATGCGGCGGCAGAATGCGTATCCGTTCATGCCTGGCAGCACCACATCGCTCAGCACTAAATCGGGAGCCTCGGCATCGATCAGACGCAGTGCCTCGTCGGCATCGAAACAGCCCAAAACCCTGTAATAGGGAGCCAGCAGCGTCCTCAGATAGTTGACCACCTCGGCATCGTCATCGAGCACAAGCACGCTTTTCATATCCCGATCGTCTGACGGCTCTGGGGCCGCGACGGTCGGCGGCACGGCTATCGGTTCGGGTGAGGGAGTCTGCGTCGCAGGCTCCGCAGTGCGCTCCTGCTCGGTGTATGCCTCGTCGTCCATAGGCAGTATGAAGGTGAATACCGCACCCTCACGCTCCTCCAAATCGAATACGCGTATGCGTCCGTGGTGCAGTTCGACCAGACTGCGCGTATAGTATAGGCCTATGCCTGTGCCGTAGTTGTAGCTGCCGCCGGTGCGGTTGTCGATGCGGTAGTAGCGTTCGAATATCTTTTCGCGCTGCTCCTCGGGAATGCCGACACCGGTATTGGCCACGGAAACCTTGATGTAGCGTGTATATCTGATGCCCTCGTCTCCGGGGAAAAGGAGTGCGGCTTCTTGGAGCCCGATCAGATCGAAACGCACCTCGATGCGGCCGTTGCCCGGGGTGAATTTGAGAGCGTTGGACATGAGATTACCGAAAATCTTATCCTGCTTGTCTTCGTCGAGCCACACATCGCACGTCCCCTCCAATCCGTAGGTTTGGAGCGTGATGCCCTTAGTGGCGGCATTGACGCGGAATATGTCGATGCGCCGCTGCAACACCTTGATAATATCCATGCGCCGCACTTTCAATACGAGCGTGTCGTTTTCGAGCTTGCCGAAATCCATCTGCTGATTGACAAGCTCCAACATGCGGTCGGTGCTGCGACGCACTATGCGCAGCAGCTGACGGTTGTTGTCCGACATGCCCGGATCGTCGCATAGCTGTGAGACGGGACCCGAGATCATCGTCAGCGGCGTGCGGAACTCATGCGAGATGTTCGAAAAGAAACTGCGTATCATCTCGTTCATGCGCCGCTCCTCCTCCTTTTCGCGTTCGGCCGCACGGACGGCGGCCTTTCCGGCACGAATGCGATGCCACGAGCCTATCAGCAGCCACAACAGCACCGCAATGGCCGCCGCATAGCAGACGTATGCCCACCATGTCCGCCACGGCGCAGGTTCGATTATCACCGGAATCGACGTTTCGGTCTCGACGACACTCTCGTCGTTGCTTGTGATCTTCACCCTAAAACGATAACGTCCGGCCGGCAGGTTGGCATAGTTGGCTTCATGGCTGTTGCGCGCCTCGATCCAGTAGTCGTCGAAGCCTTCCAGCATGTAATGATAGTGCACGCGGCTGTATTCGCAGTATTCCAGCGCGGCGAACGAGATGCTGAATCCGTTTTGATCGTGGCTCAATCGTATCTCGGGGTTGTAGGACAGATGTCTGTCGATCGGGCCGTCGTCGTCAGGAGAGACGAGCGAGTTGTGTATGCGCAGATTCTCGAAAACGAGCGGAATACGGTGTTTGGTCTGTACGGCCAACGGATCGAATATCGTGAGTCCGTGCGTACCGCCGAAGACGAGCGTGCCGTCGGGCAGGCAGCAGGACGAACGTTCGTAGAACTGGTTGCCGCCCAGACCGTCCGACGCATAGTAGCTGGTGAAACGTCCTGTCTGGCGGTCGTACTTGTTCATGCCGTACTGGGTGGTGATCCACAATCCGCCGCCGAGATCCTCCTCGATAGCCGATATGTCGAGACACGAGGTACCCGGAACGGAATACATGTGCTTCTGCGACGGGTCATAGCGCAACAGTCCGTTGCTGATCGTACCTATCCAGATATCTCCGCGGCTGTCTTCGAAGAGCGTGGTGGGAATGAACACCGATCGGCGGATACAGCTATCGAACGAGTCGTCGGCGAATGGCAGATCCTCGACCTGACGCGACACGATGCGTTTGAGCGGTTGGTTGAAGGCCGAAACCAGAAGCGACCCGTCGCCGAGCGGCATAATATCGGGTATGAACACGAACCCCTCCTCGAAAACACGCAGCGATTCGAACTCTGTCGCGCACGGATAAAGGGCATGGAGGTAGTTGGTCGCCGTTCCCACCCATATCGTTCCTTCGCTGTCCTGCGCCAGCGACATGGGCAGGAATATATCATACCGCGCCTCGATGCGCAACGCCCCGTTGCGGCAGCGGAATCTGAGCACCTGATTGTTGGTGGCGGCAGCCCAGACCGCCCCGTCGCGGTCGACCATCAGACGTTTTATATAGACCTTGCGCTGCTTCTCACCGGGGAAAAGCTCGCTCGTCGGGTGCCGGTCGAGCCGCTGCCGCTGCAAGTCGTAGATATACAATCCGTCCATCAGCGTGGCGATCCACAGCCTCGACTCCGCGTCGTTGACCACCGAGACCACCGACTTGTTCTCCAAACTGGTACGCAGATAGTTGTTGTTGTTGAAGTTGGTCTTGTAATGGTAGCGTACCGTATAGCCCTGATCTTCGGAGCCGATCCACAGGTTGCGCTGAGAATCGGTAAACATATTGCGGATCTTGAACGAGGGCACCTCGAACGGAAACCCCGTTTCGGTCTGATGAATGCACGTCCCGCGAACGAAATCGTAACAGAACATGCCGTGCCCGACCGTGCCGAAAAGCAGGCAGTCGTCGTTGTAGGGGTGAATGGACTCCACATCGGTCGGATCGAAGAGCGGGTGCCGGCGTATCGCCTCGGGCATTTCGCTGAACTGGCGGGTCTGCGTATCGAAAACGCCGCATGCGAAACTGCTGGCTAGATACATGTAACGGCCTTCGTGCAGATACGACAGATAGGGGAAGCCGTAGAGCTGCATCTCTTCCGTCTGGCGGCGGGATTTTAGGTCGAAACAACGCATGCTCATGCCGTTGACGATCCACAGACGATTGTTCGAATCGATATGGCTCCTAACACAGAATGTGTTGTAGGGATCGAGATCGGATACAAGCTCGACCATCTTTCCGCAATCTTCGTCATATTCATATAGCGCGTTGCGCGTCATGGAAAATATATGCCCCGTGCTGTCCTCCAACAGTTGCAGGACATTCTTGTCGGAGGAGTAGATCGGTATGCGTCGGAAATTGTCCCTGTCCGTATATAATGCAGGGCCGTTGACCGTAGCCACCCAAAGCCGCTGCCGCGAGTCGAGCATCAAGTCCTTGATCTGGTTGTCGGGCAGACTGAGCGAATCGTCCGTACAGAAATATTGCTGATACTCGTGGGCGTTGTATTTGTTCAGTCCGCGAAACGTGCCGATCCAAATATGTCCCTGCGCATCTTCGGCAAAAGCGGAAATCTGTTGGTTGGATATGTCGCCGGAGAACAGTGTGTTGTCCGTTTCTATACGATGGCTGTCGCAGCGGCCCGAGCCGCCGCATGCAGCGGCCGACAGAAGCATCAAGCCTATGAAAAGCAGGTTAGTAAGTTTCATGGCAATCCCAAGCGAGGTTTTCACATAAGAAAGTTACGCATAAATTCAAAAACTTCAAAGAATAAAATGGAATAAAATGCGATTTGAACGATTTTACAACTTTTTGAACGCATGAGATGCATTAAGGCGATACGGACAACACTTTTGAATACAGGGCAAAGCCGGTCACGATAAAACAATATAATTTTGTCATACCTTAAAACTACAAACTATGAGACCTATCATTCAATTATTGCTGGCAGGGGGTACCCTGCTCTTCTCCGCATGCGGCGGAGCCGCCCGAGCAGACAAAGCCGAGGCCGGAGAATCAAGTCGGATCGAAGCCTCGTCGCAAACGGCAGTGACGACCACCGAATCGGGCAAAGTTGCCGGATACGTACAGTCGGGACTATATATATTTAAGGGTGTGCCATACGCCCGTGCCGAGCGGTTCATGCCGCCGCAGGCTCCCGAGAAATGGGAGGGCATACGCAGTTGCCGTGCATTCGGCCCCACATGCCCGCAGGCCGTGCGCGGCGGCTGGCAGAGCGACGAGCACTCGTTCGCATTCGACTGGGACGACGGACACCCGGGCGAGGATTGTCTCAGGGTCAATATCTGGACTCCTGCTCTGGCCGACGGAGCGAAGCGTCCCGTCATGGTCTGGCTGCACGGCGGCGGTTACGCTGCGGGCAGCGGACAGGAGCTGCCGTCATACGACGGTGCCAATCTCGCCCGCAAGGGCGACGTGGTGGTCGTAACGCTCAACCATCGTCTCAACGTACTGGGTTTCCTCGACCTCTCGGATTGCGGCGAGGAGTACGCATCGTCGGGCAACGCCGGTCTTCTGGATTTAGTGGCCGCACTGCAATGGGTCAACCGCAATATCGAGGCGTTCGGAGGCGATCCCTCTAACGTAACCATATTCGGCCAGTCGGGCGGCGGCGGCAAGGTGTCGACGCTTATGGCCACGCCTTCGGCTGCCGGACTGTTCCACAAGGCCATCGTGCAGAGCGGTTCGATGCTCCGCACAATGGAGAGCAAGTATTCGCGCCGCATCGGTGCCGAAGTGCTCCGCCAGCTGGGACTGACCCCCGCCGAGGCAGGCAAATTGAAGAGCATTCCCTACGAGCAGCTGCTCGCAGCCGGCGAGAAGGCGATAGCCAGCGTCAAGGCCGAAGCCGAGAAGGAGGGCATATCGACCTTCATCTTCGGCTGGGCACCCACCGTAGACGGCATCGTGCTGCCGGCACAGCCCTTCGATCCGCAGGCTCCGGAGCAGAGCCGCGACATTCCTATGATGGTGGGTACCACGATTCATGAGTTTACGATGAGCACCTACGTGCCCTATTTCCGCACCATCACCGAGGAGCAGGCCGTGGAGTATCTGAAAACCCGATACGGCGACCGCACCGACGAGTTCGTTGCGGCGATGGGCAAGGCGTATCCCGGATACCAGCCCAAAGACCTCGTCGACATCGATGTCGTGTTCCGTCCGGGTGCCGTGGAGCAGGCACGTCTGAAAGCCGCCCAGCAGGGCGCACCCGTCTACATGTATCTGTTCGGCTGGGAGTCGCCCGTCATGGACGGCATGCTGCGCAGCACGCACTGCATGGAGATCCCCTTCGTATTCGACAACACGGCACGCCACGCCTCGATGACCGGAGGCGGCACCGAGGCTCAGGCACTTGCCGACAAGATGAGTTCGGCATGGCTCAACTTCGCCCGCACGGGCAACCCCAATGTCGATAGCTTGCCCGCATGGGAGGCATATACGCCCCAGAGCGGAGCCACGATGTATTTCGACAACGAGTGCCGCGTACTGCACAACCACGACAAGGAGCTGCTCGAAGTGGTGAGATCGTTCCCCACGCGCGGATTCTGACAACGAAACGAATTTTCCCGACCTCCGGCAGCGGCCTGCCAAGCCGTGCCGGAGAGGGGGAGACGTCATAATAAAACAAACTTTACAATAACCCTAAAACTAACAGCATGAAAAACAATTCTACAAGGAAATTGCTCCTTGCGACGCTTTTCCTGTTCGCGCCCGTATCGATGTTGCTGGCGCAGAATAAGGTAGAGGTCTGGGGACAGGTGACCGACGCCAACGGCCCGATGATCGGTGCCAGCGTCATCGAGCAAGGTACGACCAACGGTACGACCACCGACGTGGAAGGCCGGTATCGTATGCAGGTAAAGCAGGGCGCAACCCTGTTGTTCACATTCCTGGGCTATGAGACCCAGCAGGTGGCAGCCACGCCCGGACAGCACGACGTGACGCTCCGCGAGGAGGACAACCGCCTGGACGATGTGGTTGTGGTAGGTTACGGTGTGCAGAAGAAGAGCTCCGTAACGGGTGCCATATCGCAGCTTAAACCCGAGGACATGCAGAACCGTACAATCACCAATGCCCAGTCGGCATTGCAGGGTAAGACGGCAGGCGTGCAGATCATACAGACCTCGGCCGCTCCCGGTTCGTCACCCACCATACGTGTGCGCGGTTACTCGTCGAACGTCAGCTCGAACCCGCTCTTCGTCGTGGACGGTATCCGTCTGTCGGACATCAGCGGTATCGATCCCAACGACATAGCCTCGATGGAGGTGCTCAAAGATGCCGCCTCGGCCGCCATATACGGTGCCGAAGCCGGTAACGGCGTTGTGCTGATCAGCACCAAGCGAGGCAAGGCCGGCGAGGGCAAGATATCTTACGACTTCCAGTGGTCTACGCAGTCGGTGGCACGCATGCCGAAGATGCTCAATGCCGAGCAGTATATCGACTACATGACCGAGGCCGGCGAGATCAAGCTCGACAAGCTGCTCTCGTCGTGGGACGGTGTGACCAACACCAACTGGGCCGACGTGGCATTCGGCAGCAGCAGCATGCAGAAGCACAACATCTCGTTCACCAACGGCAACGAGCGCGGCAACTACTATCTGTCGCTTTCTTACATGAACAACAACGGTATCGTCCGTGGCGATGCCGACACCTACAAGCGACTCACGGCCACGATCAACGCCGAGTACGAGATCAAGAAGTGGCTGAAAGTGGGCACCACCAACCAGGTCGAGAAGTACGACGTGCGTCAGGTATCGTCGAACAACGAGTACGGCTCGCTGCTGGCCGCAACGCTGATGCTCGACCCTATCACGCCCAGCACCTATACCTACGATAACCTGCCTATGCACATGCTTTCGGCTCTGAACAGCGGCAAGCATCTGTTGCAGGACGAGAACGGCAACTACTACGCCGCCTCGGAGTTCTACACGGGCGAGAACTACCACCCGCTCGTAATGCGCGACAACAACGTCAGCAAGAGCGGAGGCTTCAACGTCAACGGTTCGATCTTCGCCGACTTCAAGCCGGTCAAGGGTCTGACGATCACCTCGCGCTTCGGCTATCGCCTGTCGGGTGCCAAGTCATCGAGCACCGACCTGCCCTTCTACGGCAACGTGACGCAGAACCGCGACTATGTAAGCCATAACGCACAGTCGTCTACCTCGATCTACTACCAGTGGGAGAACTTCGCCACATACGCCCGCCAGTTCGGCCGTCACAACATCAACGCCATGATCGGTATGTCGTTCCAGGAGAGCATCTACAACTACGTGGGCGGCTCTCTGTCGGCCAACGGCGAAGATGCGTTGAAGAAGAACGATCCGCTGTTCTACTTCCTCAATTACGGCTCGGCTTCGGCCACCAAGGGCGTAAGCGGCGAGGAGACCGTCGGAGCCAAACTCTCTTACTTCGGCCGTATCAGCTACGATTACGCAGGCAAATACATGATTCAGGCCTCGCTGCGTGCCGATGCAGCCGACCTCTCGCAGCTTCCCGCCTCGAACCGCTGGGGTTACTTCCCCGCAGTGTCGGTGGGCTGGATGATATCTAACGAAAACTTCTTCGAGCCTGCCCGCGACGTGGTCAGCAGCCTGAAAATACGTGCCAGCTGGGGACAGAACGGTAGCCTTGCCGCTCTGAACGGATATATGTACAGCACCGACATGACGCTGACCAATATCTATCCGTTCGTTCCGGGCAACAACTACACACCCGGAGCCGCACCGACATCGATGGGTAACGACAAGCTCAAATGGGAGACCTCGGAGCAGCTCGACTTCGGTATCGATGCCCGCTTCTTCCGCGACCGACTCACGTTGAGCGTCGACTACTACGAGAAGAAGACCAAAGACCTTCTGGTTACCGGCACCAAGCCGTCGCTCATCATCGGCGGTACGACCTCGCCGATCAATGCCGGCAAGGTAAGCAACAAGGGCTGGGAGATCGATCTGGGCTGGCGCGACAACGTGGGCGACTTCTCTTACAGCGTCCGCGGCAACATCGCCACCCTCAAAAACGAGGTAACGTATATCGACCGTTCGCTCGACCGTCTGCCGGGTATCAACTTCCACACACAGACCATCACCTTCTTCGAGCCGGGCTATCCCGTCTACTACTTCCGCGGCTATAAGTTCGCCGGCGTAGATCCCGAGACGGGCGAACCCACGTTCCACAACATCGGCAAGAACGACAAGATCGACGACGACGACCTGACCTACATAGGCGATGCCATTCCCGACTTCACCTACGGTATCACGCTGACGGCGGCATGGAAGGGCATCGACCTGACCATATTCGGCACAGGCTCGCACGGCAACGACGTATTCAACTGCATCAGCCGTCCCGACTTCCCCAGATCGAACCGCTTGAAGGAGGTATTCTACGACAACCGCTGGACGGCCGACAACAAGGGCGGCACCGTACCCGCAGCCGGAGCCGAGGACATGAGCAAGTATCTCTACTCGGACGCCATGGTATTCGACGGTTCGTTCTTCAAGATCAAGCAGATTCAGTTGGGTTACACCTTCCCCAAGCAGTGGCTGCAAAAGATCTTCATCAGCAACCTGCGCGTCTACTGCTCGCTGGAAGACTACTTCACCTTCACCAAGTATCCGGGCTTCGACCCCGAGGTAGCAGCCAACGCCACCGCCGGTATGGGCGTGGACAAAGGCTCATACCCCACCTCGAAGAAGATCGTAGTGGGTCTCAACATACAATTCTAACCAAAAACGAAACGCACAATGAAAGCTAAACATATAGTTATTTGCCTCGTGGGATTCTTCACCCTGCTCAGCACCACCTCGTGCGAGGAGAGATTGGATATTCCCAAGCACGGCAACATGGGCGGTCAGGAAGACGGTTACCGCACAGATGAAGATGCCATGCGTGCCCTGGCCAATCTCTACAACGCATGGGGCGGCACATATTACAACTGGTTCATGGTAAGCAACCTGCTCTCGGACGACATTTATTGCGGCGGCGGCAACCGAGGCGACAACCTCGAAATGGAGCAGTTGAACGAGTACAATTTCAACACCGACCACACGATGGTCAGAGATCTCTATTCGGGAATGTACGGCATCGTATATAATGCCAACCTGATACTTACATTCATGGAGCCGGACACCGATGCCAAGAAACGTGCTGTGGCCGAGGCGCACTTCTTCCGTGCATGGGCACATTTCCAGTTGGTGACATTCTTCGGAACGGCACCCAAGGTGGACCACCTGCTCTCGTCGGACGAGTACCGCAAGTCGAACAGCACCCCCGAGGAGCTGTGGGGCTTCATCGAGCAGGATCTGACCGATGCCATCGACATGAACATACTCCCCTCGAAATCGAGCAAGGAGGATCCCGAGACCGGTATCCGCATCACGCGCGAGGTGGCACAGGCCATGTTGGGCAAGGCTTATGTATTCCAGCAGAAATACGACGAGGCAGCCCAGATACTCGATACGGTGATATCTTCGGACAAATACGACCTCTATCAGGGCGACTACGACATGCTGCTGCATGCGGCATGCAACGGCAGCTGCGAGGCGATGTTGGAGGTGCAGAAGCGCAACGACCCCGAGCAGACATGGACTCAGTTCACGATGACCTATCTTATGATCGGCTGGCGTACTTCGATGCTCAACAACCCCACCGGAGCAGCCGAGCAGGAGATCGCATGGGGTACCTACGGCTTCATGAACCCGCGTAAGGGACTCTACGACGCATTCGTCGAGCGTGAGGGTGCCGACGGCTACCGTCTCAACAGCACGCTCCGCACATACGATCAGATGGTCGACTACGGCATATCGATCAAACCGGGCGAGACGCTCATCGGTCACGAGGGCTACTTCCTGTGGAAGAACCGCGCCTTGAAGAGCGACTGCATCATCGATGCCTCGTATTTCCAGGGCTTCCAGTATATCAACCTGCGCGTGATGCGTTATGCCGAGGTGCTGCTGCTGGCCGCCGAGGCTCACGTGCAGAGCGGCGACAAGAAGGGTCTGGCCAAGGAGTATGTCAACAAGATCCGTTCGCGTGCCCATCTGGCTCCGCTGGCAGCCGTTACGATGGACGACGTGAAGAAGGAGAAGCAGTTGGAACTCTGCATGGAGTGCGTCCGCTTCCAGGATCTCGTCCGCTGGGGCGATGCCGAGCAGGCTCTCGGACAGCAGGGCAAGGAGATTCCGGGCTACACGACCAAAGGACGCGAGACGATCGCCACGAACACCAACTACGGATTCCAGCCCAAGCACAAGCTGCTGCCCATTCCGCAGCAGGAGCTTGAGGTCAATCCCAACATGCAGCAGAACGAACTCTGGTAAACCGATAACCGCATAAATGATTATGAAGAAGATATTTTCATTGTATATGCTGCTGGCAGCCGTTCTGCTGGGAGCCTGCGAAGAGTCGCTGGACGACCTGACGGGTCGCTACGATATCGACCGCTACAATTTCACCGAGGTCGGCGACCAGTCGACCGACAAACTTGCCAAAGGCATCAAGTCCCTGAACATGACTCTGAGCGATGCCGAGGGCAATGCCATGGCATTGAGCTTCGGCAGCCGCGAGTGGACGCTTCAAAACGGCACCTATACCGTCGCCAATAAGGTGAGCGGAGCCATGCAGGCCACCGCAACGATCACTACGGCCGAAGGCCAGAAGACGCAGCTCGCAGCCGGCGACATCAACGTGACGATGATCGGTGCCGACAGCTACGACATCGACGGTCTGCTCCAAACGGCAGGCAGCGAGCATGTCAAGGTACACTTCCGCGGTGCGATATCGTTCGAGATAGGCATCGACGATCCCGAGGCGAGCGGTTATGTGGCCGTGCTTTCGGTATCGCCCGTATATATCACCGACCAGGGCGGTCAGGTTACGGGTGTGGTTCCCGGCATATCGAAATACGCCATCACCATCTCCGACCCCGACGGCCGCGATGCCGCCATGTTCGAGACGATCAACGTCGAGAACCTCGATCCGTCTGCACTTGCCGGCGAGTACACCATCAAGGACAACGCCCAGGAGGCATTGTCGATAGCTTCCGGCGCAAAGCTGCCTCAGGAGTGGGGCGGTTGGAGCTGGGGCAGCTACTTGGTCAACGCCTCGGGCAGCAAGGAGTTCCTCGTGGCCGGCGGCAAGATCACCATATCGGTGGTCGACGGCATGGAGGGCGGCAAGCTCTATTCGTTCGCGGGCAGCGGCCTGACGACCATGCTCACGATGAACGCCGACGGTTCGATCACAGGCGGTACGCTCTCTGAGGTCAACATCAAGTATGTGACGATGCTGCAAAGCACCGGCTACGAACTGCGCGACCAGAAGATGAACAGCACCGTACTGGGCAAGGAGATGAGCTACTCGATCTATCTGCCCAAGAGCTACGACAACACGAAGACCTACCCCGTTCTCTACCTGCTCAACGGTGCCGACGGCAACAACAACGACTGGCTGCAACAGGGCATGGTAAATCCCCATGCCAGCGGCTATGCCGCCGACGGAGGCAAGGAGATGATCATCGTCTGCCCCAACGGCTGCCCCGACGGTCAGAACGTATTCTACTGCGACAACTACCAGAACAACGGCATCAACTACATGACCTACTTCTTCGACGAGTTCATACCCTTCATCGAGAGCACCTACAAGGTGAAGGCCGAGAAGGGATCGCGCGCCGTGGCAGGTCTGTCGATGGGCGGATACGGATCGCTCTACTACGGCTTCCTGCACCAGGAGATGTTCTGCTACATCTACGCATGCAGTCCGGCGACCTATATCGAGGGCGCACCCAATCTCTACACAATGGCACCCACGGCCGAACTGCCTGGCATAACCATCGAGATAGGTACGGAGGATTTCCTCTACCAGTCGGCCAAAGGCTACCATGACGGTCTGGCATCGATCGGTGTCGAGCACGAGTGGATCGAGCGCAGCGGCGCGCACGACTGGTCATTCTGGGCGGCCTGCACTCCGAAGATCATCAGAAAGGTGGGAGAGGCATTCCAGTAGAGATCACAATTGCATATCCCCGCAGAGGTTCCGTGCGGCTTGAAGCGCACGTAGCCTCTGCGGAACAGGATAATCGAAATTAAATATTTATTACAGAAATAGCGGGATATTGCGCACTGCTATACAAATAATTATTATTTTCGCGCTACAAATAATTCCGAAACATAAAACCGATATGAAGAGAATCATCTTGTCGACAGCATTTCTGCTGATCTGTTCGCTGGCCTGCGCGCAGCAGGCTCTCTGGGGCGTAGCACCCGTGGTATCGCCCGAGATACACAACGACAATACCGTGACATTCCGCCTCAAAGCCCCCAATGCCCGGCAGGTGCAGGTCACGGGCGACTTCCTGCCTACGCAGAAGGTCAAGACTCCTTACGGTGAGTTCGATGCCCCCGGCGTAGCCGACCTCACGCAGGTCGACGGCGTATGGGAGTTCACCACAGCCGAGGCTCTGGCTCCCGAGCTGTACAGCTATACCTTCATCGTCGACGGCTTGAAGATCAACGATCCGAGCAATGTCTATACCATACGCGACGTGGTGAGCGTGACCAACGTGTTTATCATCGGAGGCGAGCGCGCCGACCTCTACAAGGTCAACGACGTACCGCACGGATCGGTGGCCAAAGTATGGTACGACTCGCCTTCGCTCGGCATGCAGCGTCGACTGACGGTCTACACCCCCGCAGGATATGAGAACGGCAAGAAACGCTATCCGGTATTCTATCTGCTGCACGGCATGGGCGGCGACGAGAACGCATGGAGCGAGCTGGGTCGTGCTGCCCAGATCCTCGACAACCTCATCGCACAGGGCAAGGCCGAGCCTATGATCGTCGTTATGACCAACGGCAACGCCGCATTGCAGGCCGCACCGGGCGAGTCGTCGCTCGGATATGCCGCACCCAGCATTCAGCTGCCCAAGACGATGGAGGGTTCGTTCGAGACGGCATTCCCCGAAGTGGTGAAGTTCATCGACTCGACATACCGCACCATACCCAAGAAGCAGTCGCGTGCCATAGCCGGTCTGTCGATGGGCGGTTTCCACTCGATGCACATCTCGAAGCAGTATCCCGACATGTTCGATTACATAGGTCTCTTCTCGGCCGCCATCATGCCCGACCGACAGGTGCAGTCGCCCATATACGACAACCTCGAAGAGAAGCTGGCCGTGCAGTTCGCCAAGAAGCCCGCTCTGTACTGGATTGCCATAGGCGACAAGGATTTCCTCTACCAGGCCAACTGCGAATACCGCAAGATGCTCGACCAGAAGGGATACAAGTACGGCTATTACGAGACCGGCGAGGGACACATCTGGAAGAACTGGCGCATATACCTCACCGAGTTCGTGCCCATGCTGTTCAAATAACCTCACGACCATGAAGAAAACCGCAACGATCGTACTGCTTGCGGCAGCCGCCGCAGCATGTACACCGACGACACCCCGTCTGGGCGAGTCGTCGCTCGACGAGGTAATCGCCGAGATGACCCTCGAAGAGAAGGCGCACCTGGTCATAGGCACCGGCATGGCCGGACACACGGGCGACAGTGCCGTGATCGGCGAGACGCGCAATCTGGTGCCGGGAGCCGCCGGTACGACATACCCCATAGAACGACTCGGCATACCTGCCGTCGTGCTGGCCGACGGACCTGCCGGTCTGCGCATCAACCCCACGCGCGAGAACGACGAGGCGACATACTACTGCACGCACTTCCCCATCGGCACGCTGCTCGCCTCGACATGGGATTCGGAGCTTGTGGAGAGCGTGGGCAAGGCCATCGGCGAGGAGGTGCTCGAATACGGTGCCGACGTGCTGCTGGCACCCGCACTCAACATTCACCGCAATCCTCTGTGCGGCCGCAACTTCGAGTATTACTCGGAGGATCCCGTCGTCTCGGGCAAGATCGCGGCGGCCTATGTCCGCGGCGTGCAGAGCAACGGTGTCGGCACCTCGATCAAGCACTTCGCGCTCAATAACCAGGAGACCAACCGCATGGCCAACGATGCACGCGTATCGCAGCGCGCAATGCGCGAGATATATCTCAAAGGCTTCGAGATAGCCGTCAAGGAGTCGGCTCCGTGGACGGTGATGTCGTCGTACAACTACCTCAACGGCACCTACACCTCCGAGAGTCCCGAACTGCTCACGTCTATTCTGCGCGACGAGTGGGGCTTCGAGGGCATGGTGATGACCGACTGGTTCGGCGGCAAAGATGCCGTGGCACAGATGATAGCCGGCAACGACATGCTGCAACCGGGTAAGGACAAACAGTACGAACAGATCGTCGAAGGTGTCCGAAACGGCTCGCTCGACGAGGCCGTACTCGACCGCAACGTCAAGCGCGTGCTGGAAATGATCCTGCGCACGCCCCATTTCCGCGGCTACGAGTTCTCGAACAAACCCGATCTGGAAGCACATGCCGCCGTAACGCGCCAAAGTGCCACCGAGGGTATGGTGCTGTTGAAGAACGACAGCGAGGCACTCCCGCTTGCGGGCGATATCGAGCGCATCGCGCTGTTGGGCTGCACCTCTTACGACTTCATTGCCGGCGGCACCGGCTCGGGCAACGTCAACCGTGCCTACACCGTTTCGCTGCTCGACGGTCTGCGACAGGCAGGCTATAAGTTGGACGAGGGGTTGAAGAGCGAATACGAGGCTCACATCGCAGCCGAGAATCTGCGCAACCGCCCCGATACGACAAATCCTTTCGCCATGTTCATGCCGCTGCCGCGTCCGACGGAGATGACGATTCCGGCCGCACGCCTGCAATCGCTGGCTGCCGACAACGACGTGGCACTCGTCACGCTCGGCCGCACCTCGGGTGAGTTCCTCGACCGCAAGAAGGCCGATTTCTACCTCACGCGCGAGGAGAAGGCACTGTTGGACGACGTATGCAGAGTATTTCACGCTGCCGGCAAGAGAGTGGTTGTCGTGCTCAACATCGGCGGTGTGATCGAGACGGCTTCATGGAAGCATCTGCCCGATGCCATACTTTGCGCATGGCAGGCCGGACAGGAGGGCGGCAACAGCGTCGCCGACGTGCTGACAGGCAAGGCTTCGCCCTCGGGCAAGCTCACCATGACCTTCCCCGTCGGTTTCGAGGACGCGGCCTCTTCGGCCAACTTCCCCATCGACGTAGAGGCCAACATAGACATATCCAACAGCGGCGAGAAGAAGGGCGACGTGAAGAATGTCGACTACACCGACTACGACGAGGACATTTATGTAGGCTACCGTTATTTCGACTCGTTCGGCAAGGAGGTGTCGTATCCCTTCGGCTACGGTCTTTCTTACACCACGTTCGAATACGGCCAGGCACAGGTTCAGAGCCGCGAGGATTCATACGTAGTCACGTTGCAGATAAAGAACACCGGCTCACGCGCCGGCAAGGAGGTCGTACAGCTCTATGTCTCGGCTCCCGACAACGCCGCGGCCAACAAGCCTGCAAAGGAGTTGAAGGCATTTGCCAAGACCGGCGAGTTGCAGCCCGGACAGGCACAGACCGTCACGCTGGAACTGCCTAAGTCGTATCTGGCATCGTTCGATGCCGAGGCCTCGGCATGGGTCGTAACACCTGGACGTTACGAACTGCTCATCGGTGCATCGTCGCGCGACATACGCGCCAAGCTGAGCGTCGAGGCAGCCGAGTCGCGCACGGCCGCAGGCGATCTGCTCCGACCCACGGCAGAGCTTGATCTGCTCACCCGTTAAGGGCGATAAGCCGACCGTTCGACGGAAGGTTTAATTATGGAAGTGTGCCGTCATATCTCGGCACACTTCCGTTAAATCGGATAAAGCACATATTTAACATACAGAAATACCGGTTATGAAAATAAAGTTGTTTTTATGTTGCGCCGCCGGCTCGCTGCTGGCCGCGACAGCCGTATTCGCCGCGCCCTCGATTCCGCGCGACGAGAAAATCGAACGCCAGATCGAGAAGCGTCTGCGCAAGATGACCCTCGATGAGAAGGTGGGTCAGATGTGCGAGTTGTCGATCGATCTGCTCCAAAAACGCGTCAACCCCTTCGCCGGACTCGACCCGCGCACAGCCACCGAGGAGGACATAGTCCGCCTGCTCGAAAAATACGGCGTGGAGAAGGAGTTCGACCTCTCGGGCGGCATGACGCAGGAGCTGATGATGTCGATCTACATGCGCATCATGGCCGTTGTCAACGCCGAAGGATTCCAGTTGGACGAGGCGATGCTCGACACGGTGATCGGAAAATATAAGGTCGGCTCGATACTCAACGTTCCGGCCAGCGTGGCACAGACACCCCAGACATGGTATCGCATCATTCGCCGCATACAGGAGAAATCGATGGAGGAGATCGGCATTCCCTGCATCTACGGTGTCGACCAGATACACGGCACGACCTACACGCTGGGCGGCACGTTCTTCCCGCAGGGTGTCAACATGGGTGCCACGTTCAACCGCGCGCTGACGCGCGAAGGGGCACGCATATCGGCCTACGAGACCAAGGCGGGCAGCATTCCGTGGACATACGCCCCCGTCGTGGACCTCGGCCGCGACCCGCGCTGGCCGCGCATGTGGGAGAACTACGGCGAGGACTGCTACCTCAATGCCGAAATGGGACGCGAGGCCGTGCTCGGATTCCAGGGCGACGATCCCAATCATATCGACGACAGCCACCTGGCCGCCTGCATGAAGCACTACATGGGTTACGGCGTTCCGGTGAGCGGCAAGGACCGCACGCCCTCGTCGATCACCGTCCAGGATCTGCGCGAAAAGCACTTCGCACCCTATCTCGAAATGGTCAAGGCCGGAGCACTCTCGCTGATGGTCAACTCCTCGATGAACAACGGCCTCCCGATGCACGCCAACTACGAGCTGCTGACCGTATGGCTCAAAGAGGATCTGGGCTGGGACGGCATGATCGTAACCGACTGGGCCGACATCAACAACCTCTACACGCGCGACCACATCGCCAAAGACAAGAAGGAGGCCATCAAACTCGCCATCAATGCCGGTATCGACATGTCGATGGATCCCTACGACTGGAAGTTCTGCACGCTGCTCAAAGAGCTTGTCGAGGAGGGCGAGGTGCCGATGAGCCGCATCGACGATGCCGTGCGCCGCATTCTGCGCATGAAATACCGTCTCAACCTCTTCGAGAAACCCTACTACGAGGTCGAGGAGTTCCCTCTCTTCGGAAGCCAGGAGCACGCCGCTGCGGCATTGCAGGCCGCCGAGGAGTCGCTCGTACTGCTTAAAAACGTCGACGGCATACTGCCGCTGGCCAAGGGTACGAAGCTGCTCGTAACAGGTCCCAACGCCAACTCGATGCGCACGCTCAACGGCGGCTGGTCGTACTCATGGCAGGGCGACAAGGCCGATGCCTGCGCCGCCGAGTACAACACGATCCTCGAAGCACTGACCGAGAAGTTCGGTGCCGAGAATGTCGTTTACCAAGCCGGCGTGACCTACGCGCAGTCGGGCAACTGGTGGGACGAGAACGCGCCCGAGATCGAAAAGGCCGTTGCCGCAGCCGCCGATGTCGATTGCATCGTGGCCTGCATCGGCGAGAACTCATACTGCGAGACCCCGGGCAATCTGACCAACCTGACCCTCTCGGAGAACCAGTCGGAACTGGTCAAGGCACTCGCCCGCACAGGCAAGCCCATCATTCTGATCCTCAACGAGGGTCGTCCGCGTCTTGTAGCACACATCGAGCCGCTGGCGGCAGCCGTTGTCGATGTCATGCTGCCGGGTAACTACGGCGGCGACGCGCTGGCCAACCTGCTCTCGGGAGAGGCCAATTTCAGCGGCAAGATGCCGTTTACCTATCCTCGCGAGATCAACTCGCTGATCACTTACGACTACAAACCCTGCGAGCATATCGGCAAGCAGATGGAGGGCGCGTACAACTACGATGCGCAGGTAGCCGTACAGTGGGCATTCGGCTACGGACTGAGCTACACCCAATTCTCATACGACAACTTCCGCGTCGACAAGAGCAGCTTCACGGCCGACGACACGCTGACCTTCTCGGTCGATGTGACCAACTGCGGCGAGCGTGCAGGCAAGGAGAGCGTCCTGCTCTTCGGCAGCGATCTGGTGGCATCGCTCTCGCCCGACAACCGCCGTCTTCGCGCATTCGAGAAGATCGAGCTGCAACCCGGGCAGACGAAGACCGTCGAGTTGCGCATCAAAGGCTCCGATCTTGCGTTCGTAGGTTACGACGGCAAGTGGATACTCGAAAAGGGCGAGTTCCGCATGCAGGCCGGCGACAAGACGCTGGAAATAGTCTGCACCCAGACCAAGAAGTGGGATACGCCCAACCGATAGGAATACCGTCAGCGGCCTGCGCGGCATATCGCCGATCGATATAACCGCCACGGCAGAATAATGCCGCTATTAATAACCTTTACAAACAGTCCGGAACGCGCAGATCTGTGCGTTCCGGACTGCCGTTTAAATCCCAGCCGAGAAGAGAGGGAAATGTTTGTATGTCACTCCGAGGAGCCGCAGGCGACGTGGAAGTCTCGCGGTCGTAAGAGCGTTTGCCGCTGCAAAGTGCAGTTTGACTGCCAAAATCGAGATTCTCACGTCGCGATTTGCAATCGCATAACCAATATCGACCACCGAAACTACGGCTCACGCCGTTATACAGATTTTACCCTCCCCTAAATCCCCTCCTCGGAGGGGACTTCGGTCGCGCGATTTATCGCGCTCCATGTGGGGCGTTGACAGGTGGTCTGTCATTCTGAGTGCAACGTAGTGAAACGAAGAATCCGGTTGGGGACGACAAGGACTGCGATACTGTCACTCCGAGGAGCCGCAGGCGACGTGGGAGTCTCGCCGTCGGGAACGCGTTTGCCGTCCGAAACAGAGATTCTCACGTCGGACGTTCCGTCCTCCTCAGAATGACAGGGCAGGCATATCAACCACGCACATCGTCCACAACCGGATTCTTCATTTCGCTTTGCTCCATTCAGAATGACAGAATGGGAATAGTCTTCAAAGCACCACTACCTAATTTTTCGTCAAAAGCGGTATTATGCAACTTTTTCGTTAAGCCGAACGAGCAAAGCGAAATTTATTTCAGCTTTGCCGCGGCGAGAAAAAGTGCATGGAATGAACGCAAACGAAGATCGCCCAGATGGGACATACTGACGTATTTCCCATTTGGGCGAGCAAGTGCGCGGAAGCAAATGACTGCTTTTCACGAAAAATTACGGAAAAATTAGTATATTTGAAACTCAATTACTACTATTAACTGCTATGATGAAACCGCAAAAACTAACCCTGATGCTGATGCTCGCAGGTATGATATGCGAGGCGGAGGCACAAACACCCAAGCTGAATCCCGACAATATAGAGGAGGTGATAGCCGCCATGACGATAGAAGAGAAGGCGCACCTGATAGTGGGCACGAGCCTGAAACAGGAGGACGAAGGGGGCGTGATAGGCTACACAAAGAAGATCGTGCCGGGTGCGGCAGGTACGACATACCCCATAGAGCGGCTCGGCATACCGGCCATAGTGCTGGCCGACGGTCCGGCCGGATTGCGCATATCGCCGCGCCGCGAGGGCGACGAGCGCACATATTTCTGCACGGGCTTTCCGATAGGAATGCTGCTGGCCTCGACATGGAGCCGCGAGTGCGTGGAGGACATAGGTGCGGCCATAGGCGACGAGGTGCGCGAATACGGAGCCGACGTGCTGCTGGCTCCGGGCATGAACATACAGCGCAACCCGCTGTGCGGCCGCAACTTCGAATACTACTCGGAGGATCCGCTGCTGTCGGGCATGACGGCCGCGGCATACGTCGACGGCGTGCAGAGCGCAGGCGTGGGCACGTCGATCAAGCACTTCGCCGTAAACAACCAAGAGATAAACCGTCTGGGCAACGACGCCCGGGTATCGCAGCGCGCATTGCGCGAGATCTATCTGCGCAACTTCGAGTATGCCGTGAGGGAGTCCTCGCCGTGGACGGTCATGACCTCGTACAACTATGTCAACGGCCGCTACACCTCGGAGGATCGGGGGCTGCTGACCGACATACTGCGCGACGAGTGGGGTTTCGACGGTGCTGTGATGACCGACTGGGGCGGCGGACTCAGCTCGACGGCGCAGATCGCCGCCGGCAACGACATGATACAGCCCGGCAGCGACAGCCGCTACCGCGCCATAATCGAAGGCATAGAGCAGGGAAGGCTGTCGATGGAGGATCTCGACTCTTCGGTGCGCCGCATATTGCAGCTTATATTGCGCACGCCGCGCTTCGCCGGTTACGAATACTCCGACAAGCCCGATCTGGCAGCACATGCCGCCCTGACACGCAGTGCGGCAGCCGAGGGCATGGTGCTGCTCAAAAACGACAACGGCGCACTGCCTTTGACCGACACCCGCCGCGTGGCACTGTTCGGCACCTCGTCGTACAAGTTCATCGCCGGCGGAACAGGCTCGGGCGATGTCAACAAGGCCTATGTCGTCGATCTTGTCGACGGCATGCGCAACGCAGGGTTCGTACTCGCGCCCACGGTCGATGCGGCATACGCCGAGCACATGCGCCGCGAGGGTGCCGTCATCGACAGCATCAACTCGCCGCGCCCGTGGTACATACCCAAGCAGCGCGAAGAGGAGATAGAGGGTGCCCGCGAGCTTGCCGTCAAGGCACTGCCCGAGGCCGAGGCTGCCATAATCACCATAGGCCGTAACGCCGGCGAGGCGTTCGACCGCCACGTAGAGGACGACTACATGCTCACGGACAAGGAGCTGCGCATGATCTGCGAGGTCGGCGAGGTGTTCCATGCGGCAGGCAAGCCCGTCGTCGTCATACTCAACGTCTGCGGACTGGTCGACACGGCCGCATGGCGCGACCATGTAGATGCCATACTCATCTCGTGGCTGCCGGGGCAGGAGGGAGGCAACGCCGTGGCCGATGTTCTGGCCGGCAAGGTGTCGCCGAGCGGACACCTGCCCGTGTCGATGCCCATGTCTTACGACGACGTGTCGGCACAGCGGTTCCCCAAAGATGTCTACGAATGGAAGATCAACGCGTCGTTTCTGAGATACAGCAAGACCGAGAAGTTCTACGAGGTAGAGGACATCGACTATACCAACTACACCGAAGACATATTCGTCGGCTACCGCCACTTCGCAACGCGCAACGTGGAGGTGGCCTACCCCTTCGGCTGGGGTCTGACCTACACCACATTCGAGATCGACGCACCCGCATGGCGCATGGACGGCGACGGAGGCATAGCGGTCGAGTGCCGCGTGACGAACACCGGCACGGCAGCGGCCAAGCAGGTGGTGCAGCTCTACTCGTCGAAGCTCACGGGCGACGAGCCGCGTCCGGGCATCGAGCTGAGGGCATACGCCAAAACCCCGCTGCTGCAACCGGGAGAGGCGTGCACCGTCGAGATGAAGATCTGCGTCGACGATCTGGCATGGTTCGACCAGAGACAGAGCGCGTGGATCACGCAGAGAGGCAAATACCGCCTGTGGGTGGGCGACTCGTCGCAGACGCTGCAACAGGCAGGCCGCACGCTGACTGTCAAGCGCGACAAGGTGCGCAAGGTGCACGATGCGATGCGTCCCGAGGGCGAACTATTCATCGGCGAAAAGAGCCGATAGGAACTGCAATCAAACCTAACATTTACGATATGAACAGACTGAACCGATTTTTACTCATCGCCGTACTGACGCTCGGCTGCGGTGCGGCATTCGCAGCCCGTCCGCAATACGAGCCGCGTGCCCGCGAGGCGCAGACGGTGGTGGCGGGCAACGCACGTTTCACGGTGCTCACGCCGCAGATGATCCGCATGGAGTGGAGCGAGGACGGCCGCTTCGAGGACAATGCCACGTTAGGCATTGTCAACCGCGCATTCGACGGAGTGGAGTTCCGCCGAAGCGTCACACGCAACAAGGTGGTCATAACCACCGATGCCGTGCGCCTGACCTATCGTCCCGACGGGAAGTTCTCTAAGGACAACCTATCGGTGGAGTTCACCATGAACGGGCGCAAGGTGACGTGGCGGCCGGGCATGACCGACGAGGGCAACCTGCAAGGCACCATGCGCACGCTCGACGGCACCGACGGCTGGAAACTGAAAAAAGGCGAGAAATTCGACCCGGGCGTCATCTCGCGCGACGGCTGGGTCATCATCGACGAGAGCAGCCGGCCGCTGATGGTAGCCGACGACAGCCGCTGGGGCAGCTGGGTCGCCGAGCGCGACACGACCGTCGAGCGCATCGACTGGTACATAATGGCATACGGCCACGACTACACCAAGGCCATCGGCGACTACACGCTCGTAGGAGGCCGTCAGCCGCTGCCGCCCAAGTACGCCTTCGGCTACTGGTGGAGCCGCTACTGGCAATACTCCGACGACGAGTTGGTGCGTCTTGTCGGGCAGATACGCTCGCTCTCGATACCCATCGACGTGCTCATTGTCGACATGGAGTGGCACGACACATGGGGCTTGTCGAGCATCGATACCAAGCGCGACGAATACGGCCAGCGCATAGGCTGGACGGGCTATACATGGAAAAAGGAGCTGTTCCCCTCGCACCGCAACTTCCTCAGGTGGGCGCACGACCAGCGTCTGAAAGTGTCGCTCAACCTCCACCCGGCATCGGGCATTCAGCCCTACGAATCGATCTACGAGGCCTTTGCCGACGACTACGGCTGGGAGCAGCGCGGCGAACCCATACCGTTCCGCATCTGCCAACAGCAGTGGGCCGACAGCTATTTCAAGACCGTGCTGCACCCCATGCAGCAGGAGGGCATCGACTTCTGGTGGCTCGACTGGCAGCAGTGGAAGCAGAGCAAGTTCATGCCCTCGGTAAGCAACACCTTCTGGCTCAACCACACCTTCTTCATCGACAACGACCTCTCGTCGCCCGACCGCCCGATGATCTATCACCGCTGGGGCGGATTGGGTTCGCACCGCTATCAGACGGCATTTTCGGGCGATGTCTACGCCACGTGGGCGAGTCTGGGCTTCATGCCCTACTTCACGGCCACGGCCTCGAACGTATGCTACGGCTACTGGGGTCACGACATAGGCGGCCACATGCTGCCCAAAGGCATCGACTACACCGACGAGGAGCTTTTCACGCGCTGGCTGCAATATGCAGTCTTCACCCCCATATTCAAGACGCACTGCACAAAGGACAGCGCGATCGAACGCCGCATCTGGGCATTCGGTGAAAATATGTTTACGCTGCGCGACGCCATACGCCTGCGCTACACCCTCTCGCCCTATATCTACACGGCGGCGCGGCAGGGCTACGATACGGGCATATCGATGTGCCGCCCGATGTACTACGCCTATCCCGAAGCAGACGAGGCCTACGACTACAAGGAGCAGCACATGTTGGGCGACGAGATGATCGTGACGGCCATAGCCGAGCCGGCCGACAAGGTTACGCGTCTTGCACGCCGCACGATGTGGCTGCCCGAGGGCGAGTGGTACGACATGGCCACAGGCATCATGTACGGCGGCGGCCGCCATGAGATGCGCTACACCATCGACGAAAATCCCTTCTTCGTCAAGGCCGGAGCCATCATACCCATGGCCGACGAGCAGATCGACAACCTGCAACAGATCGATAACCGACTGACAATCACCGTCGCACCCGGCAACGGCACTTCGTCGTACACGCTCTACGAGGACGACGGCCACTCGAAGGAGTACGACACGGCATACGCCCTTACCACGATCAGCAAGGAGTCGACCGACGAACGCCTGACCCTCACGGTCGAGCCGCGCCGCGGCAGCTTCGAGGGCATGCCCGCCGAAAGACTCTACGAGATACGGCTCTTGGGCGTATATCCGCCCCGCAGCGTGAAGATCAACGGCCGCGAGGTCGCTTACAACCGCTTCGCAGGCCGTGACCAGTGGACATACGACGGCCGCACGTTCGCCGTGCGCATATTCACCGACAGCCTGCCCTGCGACGGCGAGCTGCGCGTGGAGTGCTCGTTCGATGCCCAGCAGATGGCGCACCGCGACCGTCTCGACGGCTGCCGCGGCATCGTCAGCCGCTTCGAGCACCTGACCGACGAGTTCAAGATCGTCTACAACCGCTACGACCGCCTGGCCATGCTGCCCGAGGCCTATCTCAAAGTGTCGCAGTTAGGCTCGTTCGTCATGGAGGATCCCGCCAACATCGACCTCTATGTCGACGAGTGCCGCCGGTCACTGCCCGAGATGATCGAGCAGCTGCGCGGCATCGACATCGACGAGGAGTTCAAACAGCGGCTCGAAGCGCAAACCGCCGCATTCGTAAGATAATAGGCCGGCCGCACGGCAATCGCGACTCGCCTGCAAACAGAACAAATGTCGGCCACAGAGCGACGGCTTGCGCCGTTTTATAATTCTGACCCCACCCTAACTGCTGCGACAGGCGAGTGCAATCGCTTGCGAGTTGCCGAGCCGCCAAAGCAGTCACGACGCAAAAAGTCGCGTAGCGACGCGGCGTAAGCCCCTCCCTCGGGAGGGGCTTTTGTCGCGCGATTGATCGCGCTCCATGTGGGGCGTTGGAAGGTGGTCTGTCATTCTGAGTGGAGCATTGCGGAACGAAGAATCCGGTTGTGGACGACAAGGCCACCGTACTGTCACTCCGAGGAGCCGCAGGCGACGTGGGAGTCTCGCCGTGGGGAGAGTGTTTGCCGGCCGAAAGAGAGATTCTCGCGTCGGACGTTCCGTCCTCCTCAGAATGACAGAGCGGGCATATCGACTTCGCACATCGTCCCCAACCAGATTCTTCACTGCGTTCAGAATGACATTGTTGATGTGGAAATAGTCTCCAAAGAACTATGCGCCACTTTTTCGTCAAAAGCGGTTAGTTGCAACGCGCAACGAAAATTGGGCGGACGGGCTGTACTTGACGTACTGCCCGTTCGCCCAATTGAGCGAGCGGAAGCAAATGACCGCTTTTCACGAAAAACCTCCAAAGAACCACTACCTACTTTTTCGTCAAAAGGCGTTAGTAGCGGTGCCGACATGAAATTGGCGCGGATAGGCTGTACTCGACGTACTGCCTATTCGCGCCAATGATTGAGGTGACGCTAATGACGCCTTTTCACGAAAAAGTCACGAAAAAGTACGCTCCGCCTGCTCCGGCGCCTCATCTTCCATCTCGCATTGCAGAGCCACCATCTGAACGATATCGGCAGCGCGCTCGCTGCCGCCTATGCAGACGGGCATGTTCCACTGCATTTGCAGATGAACGATACCATTGAGAAGTGCTTGGACGGCATAGAGCTTTTCGGTGGGCATAACCACGATCACGCCGTCGACATCGGTATATTCGGCGAAGAACTGCACGCCGAGCACCGTATCGACCAAAGAGGGGATCTGCTTGACGATAATATCGTTGTCCAGACAACCCAGACGGCGCAGCATTTCGAGCATGGCACCGATATGGCGGTCAACAAAATCGGAATACTCATCGACGATGAGTACTCCGAATTTCATATCGACAGCCGAAACGGCACTATTGCCGTTGAAGTTCGAACGCGAGGCCTTACCCATTACACGTTACCGGATAAATACGACCGACGGCAGACTATTTGAGATACTTCTCGACCGAAGCGGCCTGTGCGGGATACTTCTCCACAATCTTGCGATAGCACTCGGCGGCCTTCTCCTGCTCGCCCTGAGCGGCATATACGGCAGCCAGCTTGCGCAGGAACATCGGCTCGGTCACAGGATCGGTGCTTGCGGCGGCAGCCTTGGCGAAGAAGCCGGCAGCAGCCTGCAAGTCGTCCTGCTCGACGGCTATATCGCCTTGAAGACCCAATGCCATGGCATTGATCATGTCGGCCGCAACACCCTCCTTAGCCTCGTACTTGGCCAGATACTTGCGGGCATTGTCGAAATCGCCCGTCTTCATATAGCTCGCACCGGCGATATATGCCGCGAGATTGGCGGCATCGGTATCCCCGTATTGCGAGATGACCTGCTCGGCAGCGGCGGCAGCGGCGGCATAGTCGTTAATCTCGATGGCATCGTATGCTGCCACCAATGCCACCTGCGCATTGGCCTCGGCCACGCGCGCGCGGCTCTCCGAACGGCTGCGCCAGAAGAAGAATATCACGCACACGCATGCGATGATGAGCAAACCCCACAATATCAGCTTGCTGCGTTTCTCGAAAAAGGTCTCCAACTTACCCTTAGCCTCGATCATTACATCTTGCTGAGGGGTTTCCACTTTGTTTGCCATAAAATACGTTATAGTTTTTAGTTTATATTTTCTCGTTCAAACTACAAAAGTATAATAAATTATCTAAAACCGGCAGTATTTACGGCGAAAAAATAGCGCAAACAGCCCGACAGCGGCAAATATCTCTGAAAAAAAGCGTATCTTTGGAGTGCAAAAACACTGTTTATGGTATTACGCGACATATCGCTGATAGGATTCAAGAACATCGCCGAGCAGCAGCTGACGCTCTCCGAGGGCATCAACTGTCTGGTGGGCGACAACGGTGCGGGCAAGACCAACGTGCTCGATGCCGTGCACTATCTGTCGATGGCCAAGTCGATGCTCTCGATGACCGATTCGCAGAGCGTGCGGCACGGCGACGAGTTCTTCATGCTCGACGGGCGTTTCACCTGCGACGACGGACGCGCCGAGCAGGTGTCGTGCAGCTACTCGCGCCGCAGCGGCAAGACTCTGAAACGCAACGGCAAGGAGTACGAACGTCTGTCGGATCACGTCGGAGCCTTTCCCATAGTGGTGGTCTCGCCGTCGGACACGGCACTCATAAGCGACTCGGCCGAGGAGCGGCGACGCTATCTCAACTCGTTCATATCGCAGATCGACCGCAGCTATCTGACGGCCCTGATACGCTACAACGCGGCTCTGGCCGAGCGCAACAAGCTACTCAAAACCTCGCCTGCGGAGGATATGCTCGCCATCTACGACCGCATGCTGGCCGACAGCGGCGAGGTCATATACCGCCGCCGGACGGATATCATCGGGCAGATGACACCGCTTGTCGAGCAATACTACGCCCTGCTGTCGGAGGATCGCGAAAAGGTGGAGATCACCTACCGCTCGGAGCTGGCCGAGCGGCCGCTCACGGAGCTGCTTCTGGCCTCGCGGCAGCGGGATTTTGTCAACGAATACACCACATGCGGCATACACCGCGACGATATGGTCTTGGGCATAGGCGGCTATCCGCTGCGCAAATACGGCTCGCAGGGGCAGCAGAAATCGTTTCTTGTCGCGTTGAAGCTGGCACAATACACTCTGCTGTCGGAGCATCGCGGGGAGCGTCCCATACTGCTGCTCGACGACCTGTTCGACAAGCTCGACATGCGGCGCGTGGCGCAGCTGCTCGCGTTGGTCTCGGGCGAGCGGTTCGGGCAGATATTGATAACCGACTGCAACAAGGTGCGTCTGCAAAGCACGCTCGACCGTGCCGGAGCGACATACCGTCTGTTCAACGTAAGCGAGGGGGAGATCAGGCAATGAGACGCACAAAACCGATGCTCATAGGCGACATTCTCGACGAGTTCTTCCGCCGTCCCTACGTCGCGGCCAAGATCGCCGAGGCCAAGCTGCCCGACTTCTGGCGCGAGATCGTGGGCGACCGCGTGGCCGCCATCACCACGGAATTTCGGTTGGAGCGGCACATACTCTACATCGGCATTCAGTCGGGCGTGGTGCGGCAGGAGCTGTTCTACCGCCGCGACTATCTGCTCGCCGAGCTGAACCGCCGCGCCGGCATGCGGCTGGTCAATGCGGTGATCATACGATAAAGAAAAACGGGTGACGTGAATGACGTCACCCGTTTGGTTTACACCTTCAACCGTCGTTCGAACAATGCCCCTTTGGCCACATAAAACATCTCGGCGAGGAAGCCTCTGCCGCATATCCGCCGGAATTTCCACCGGCCGCGTATGAAGCAGCGCACGGTCGACAGCCGCGTGCGGCGACGGTTGCGGTCGGCAAAGCGACGATCGGCCGCCACGTCGGAGAGTATCCTGTCGCCGAGAAGCGGATCGCGCGTTATCCCGCCCTGCCGCAGACGCACGCCGAAACGATCGACGGCAATGGCGGTCAGTGCATCGGCGAACCGGCGCAGACGGTATCTCTCGCACAGCGCGTAGAACTGCGGCCAGTCGATACGCTCCTGCTCGGCCTCGACCAGCAGTGCCCAGTCGAGCAGATGACGCAGGGCGATTCCCTCCCAGAGATAGTGATGCAGGGCATGACGCAGCGTGTGCAGCGCGGTGAACATCACCGGCGGCAGCGACACGTGCACGCCCTCGGCGCACTCGCACCCCTCGCCCGACCGGAGCAGGCGGCGCATGAGCGACTCGAACTCGCGATTGTCGCGGCGGCCGCGGGCATCGGTGGTCGAGCGGTGATTCTCGATCATCAATCCCTTATATATAATGTGCGTGTTTTTCAGTGTTACGGCTTCGATGCGTGCACCGGCAGCCGCCAGAACGGCCGAGCCGCGCTCCATGTCGCGCCCCGTATAGATGTCGATATCGCCCTGCTCGCGATGCTCCGGCGAGCGGTAATAGCGGCTCAGGGCAAAGCCCTTGAAGACCACGGCATCGATACCCGCAGCCGAAAGCAGGCGACCGACCTCGTCGGCCAGCGCATGCTGCCGGAGGTAGCGGGCAGTCACCCGTTCGGCCGACAACGCCCAGCGCAGCTTCACACTGCGCGCCTGCGCATTGGCGGCCAAAGCCTCACCTGCGACCGCATAGCCTATGGCCGTCAGGCCGTGTGCGGCACAGGCGTCGCAGAGCCGCGCCCACGACTGCGCATCGAGCTGCGAGAAGTCGGCCGACGCACTGTCGCCCGTGACGTATGCCCGACATATATCGACCGTCAACGCCTCTACCCTATCCATCGTTTTGCTACATGTTGCCCAGCACCTCGATTATGCGTTTGGAAGCCATGCCGTCGCCGTAGGGATTGACAGCCTTGCTCATGCGCTCGTAGGCGGCACGGTCGTCCAGAAGCTGCGACACCTCCTCCACGATGCGGTCGTAATCGGTACCGACCAAGTGCACCGTACCGGCAGACAACGCCTCCGGCCGCTCGGTGGTATCGCGCATGACAAGCACGGGCTTGCCTAACCCCGGTGCCTCCTCCTGTATGCCGCCGCTGTCGGTCAGCACGATATCGGCCTTCTCCATCAGATATACGAACGAGAGATACTCCAACGGCTCGATGAAGAACATGTTGCCCAGGTTCGACAGATCCTCGCCGAAGACCTTGTGTATGGGCTGGCGCACGTTAGGATTGAGGTGCATCGGATAGACGAAATCGACACCCTCGCGGTATCGCAGCGACAGATCCTTGATGGCCTGGCACATGTGTATGAATCCGTCGCCGAAGTTCTCGCGGCGGTGTCCCGTGATGAGCACCAGACGGCGGCCGCCGGCAAGACGCGAGATATCGTAACCCGCATCGTGCAGCGTCTGCTCCAACCGGCGGTCGAGTTCCGCATCGCTCTTGATCTTGTCCACCACCATATAAAGCGCATCGATCACGGTGTTGCCCGTAACGGTAATGCGCTCCGCTGATATGCCCTCGGCCAGCAGATTGTCGCGGCTGAGCTGCGTGGGAGAGAAGTGCAGCGAAGCCAGACGGCCGGTCAGCTGGCGGTTCATCTCCTCGGGCCACGGGCTGTAAATGTCGTGCGTGCGCAGACCGGCCTCGACATGTCCCACGGGTATCTGCTCGTAGAACGCCGCCAGAGCCGCCGCCGTCGAGGTAGTCGTATCGCCGTGCACCAGCACTATGTCGGGACGGCACTCGCGCAGCACGCGGCGCATGCCGAGCAGCACACGCGAGGTGACATCGTACAGGTCCTGCCCCTGCTGCATGATGTCGAGATCGTAGTCGGGCACTATGTCGAATATGTGCAGCACCTGATCCAGCATCTGGCGGTGCTGTCCCGTCACGCAAACCACGCTGCGGAAGCGATCGGGATAACGCGCAAGCTCCTTGACAAGAGGAGCCATTTTGATTGCCTCCGGACGCGTGCCGAAGACTGACATGACTGTTTTCATCTTTCGTCTATTTCGATTCTATAACTTCAACTTGACGACCTTCCACGCCGTGACGGCCAATATCTTGATATCGAGCCACAGCGAGAAGTTGTGAATGTAGACCAGATCGGCCTTGACACGGTCGCGCATCTGGCTCAGATGCGGCGTCTCGCCGCGGAAGCCCTTGATCTGCGCATATCCGGTCAACCCCGGACGCATATTGTGCCGCTCCATATAGTGCGGAATGAGAGCCGAATAGATCTCGGTATGTTTGAGCATGTGAGGACGCGGACCCACTAACGACATATCGCCCCGCAGCACGTTGATGAGCTGCGGAAACTCATCGATCGACGAACGCCGCATGAAGCGTCCGATGGGCGTTATGCGCGGGTCGTTGTCGACGGCCTGCCGGCTGTCGGCCTCGCCGTTGACATACATCGACCTGAATTTAAGACACTTGAAATCCTTGCCATGATACCCCGTGCGCGTCTGCGCAAAGAACACGCCGCCGGGAGATGACAGACATATCCACAATGCCAGCACCAGCCAGAGGGGCGACAGAACAATGATTATGGTCAGCGAAACGAATATGTCGAATATTCGTTTAATACATTTTTGAATGTTGTAGCCGAGATTCATAGTTGATGGTGATAACCGTATGAAATAGCGATGGAAGCCACTGTGCACAACGGCTTTATGCCGCCGCACCGAGCCGCCGCACATGCCGTGCATGACAGTCGGCAGAGGGCTATAATTTACCCGTGTATAATCGTCGGGCGAAGCGCAGATATGTGCCTATGCGCTTTATGCGTGTGGGCTGAGCCACGAAACGCCACACCCACTCGCAGCCCACGCGCTGCAACAGGCGCGGAGCGCGCTTGAAGTTGCCCATATAGAGGTCGAAGCTGCCGCCCAGTCCCTGATAGACAGCCGCATGACGCTGCTGCATCTCGGCCATCAGATACTCCTGCCGCGGCGAACCCATCGCAACGAAGACATAGTCGGGAGACTTGGCCTCGATGTCGGCTATAAGTGCCTCGCGCTGCTGCCGGCCGGCAATGAAGCCGTTGCGCCAGCCGACGATGTCGATGCCCTCGAACTCGCGGCGCAACTTCTCCACAACACCCGCCACCACCTCGTCGGTCGATCCCACGAAGTAGAAGCGGCCGTCCTTATAGTGACGAGCTATGATCTTCAACCACAGCTCGCAACCCGGAATACGCACAACACGCTTAGCCCCTTTGCGCTTCAACCCCTTGACAGCTCCCGCACCGTCGCAATAGCCTATGTTGTCGTTGATGATAGCGCGCAGACGGTCGTCGGCATTCATGATCTTCTCGGCATTAACGGCCACCAGAATGCCCTTGCGATGATCGACATAATCCAACAACTCGGCATCGGAGCCGAACGGGCAGACGCCTATTCCTCCGAGCATAACTCTTTGATCAGACATGATTTATCGGTATGTTATATTATTTTGATCGGTTTTGCAGCACGCCTTTCTCCCACTGACGCACGAAACGGGAATGTGCTTTCTGTCATTCTGAACGAAGTGAAACATCTGGTTGTGGATGACAGGACTTATCGACAACGCACATATTCCCCAACCAGATTCTTCGCTACATTTCATTCCGCTCAGAATGACAGGGTGGAAATAGTCTCCCAAGCCCCATGCGCCCCTTTTTCGTCAAAATGCCGTAAATGCAACTCTCCGACAGAGCGAGACGATGGGCTGTACTGGCGTACTGCCTATTGGCGAGCGACGAGGAGAGGAAGCAGGTGCGGTATTTTCACGGAAAACCACCCAAGCACCACGACCTCCTTTTTCGTCAAAAGGCATTAGTTACAAGCCGCACGTGAAAAGGACGCAGATGGGCTGTACTGAGTGTACTGCCCATTTGCGGACTTAAACGAGGCGAAGTAAATGATGTCTTTTCACGAAAAAGGCACGAGGAAGGATAAAGAATAAAACATAAACGCATTACTCCACCGCATGTAGGAGATGCGCGAACTTATCCACGGCTTGATCTGGTAATAAAAATATCCCTCGGGAGCCTGCATGTTGGCAATGGTCCAGTCGAGCACCCGACGGGCAAGATCGGCGTAATCGGAGTAGCGGCCGAGCCGCGCAAGGGTGACGAGCAGCTGCCCCGGACAGTGAATGTCGATGGGATAGGTGCGGTCGTGATAGTAGCGCGGAGTGCCGTCGGGAAGAAAAAAATGCCCGACGTAAAACTCGAAGCCGCGGCGCAGGTTATCATCGAAGTCGTGGTCGCCCGTCATGTCGCGATACACGGCCAGCGCATCGAGATTGTAACCGGTGTGGAAGCTGTCGATCCACGACTGCACGGGCTGCGTGCCGTAATACCACGAGCCGTCGCTGCGCTGTGCGGCGCAGCAGGCCTCCACAGAGCTGCGGGCGGCACGGAGATACTCCTCGTTGCCCGTGTAATGGTAGCAGCAGGCAAGCAGCTTGCTACCCAGAAGCGAGGCGTTGAATACGGTGTCGTTACCCGGCAGCGGGCTGTACGAGAATAGGAAACCGCTCTGGCAGTCGGCACGATGCAGGTCGCGCATGACGAACTCGGCCGACGACAACGCCGCATCGAGATACTCGCGGCGGCGGGTCACCTCGTAAGCCTCCATCAGTGCCGTGGCGCAGAATGTCGTGGCAACGACCGTAGGAGTGTTTGCCGGAAACAGGAACTCGCGCCGGCACTGCCAGTCGAAGTTGTAGCCCCAGCATGCACCGTGATAATCGCCGCTGCTGCGCAGAGACAGGAGCAGCGCGGCCAAGGAGTGTATGCGGCTCTCTATCGACGACTTGTCGCCCAGATCGGCCGCGAGCGACGGATCGGCATCGACCGCACGCCAGAGGTTGCAATAGCCCTGCAAGAAGAGCCCTATACCCTTGGCATTGTGCTGCTTGGGCACGAGAGCCAACCGGCGCAGATTCACCGGACAACGCTTGAATCCCTGAATGACGATCAGGCGGCACAGAGCCGACCGCTTGGCTAACGGAATAGCCCGAAACAGCTTCGAGTTGAGACCGTCATACGGGTCCCAGCCCTTGAACTCCTCCTTCTCGCAATAGCGGCGCAACGCCCGAAGCGACTGCAAATATCTATTCGACATCTCTGATTCTTATTACCTTTGCCGGCACACCGGCAACTCTTCCAATGTCGTATATAATTTGTCCTAAAAATATCGTTATCGTATATATTCGTATATCTCTTCTTGGCATGCAGTCGACATCGTATCGAGCACTGTCGGAGTAAACGTATATTCTCCAAATATCGGACGGCCGTCTATTTCATAAAAATCGATTCTCACGAATTTAAACGGTTGGGCAAGCCGAGCAACAATGTCTTTCATCTCATCAAATGATTCCGGTCGCTCGGGATATTCGGTCAGAACGATTGTAGGATTTACCAACTCCGGTCTCGCAACCCAATCCATGTCGAATGCCATAGCTCTAAATATATGGTCATTGACAACTCTATCAGTTTCGACAAATACATATTTCGGGACACCGTCAACGCAAAAAAACTTATAGTCGGTCAGGCCTTTGTCGCCATTGGATTGAACCAGATATTTCTCGGCTATTATACATGGCGAAATATGCGCATAATGCAGTTGTCCGGTAAGTTCGCCATAAGGGTATCTGAGCCAATATTTCAACCTTTTGCGAGCGGCATCACGGTCCAATTTCGATTTGTCCTTAACTATGATATTGGTTCCGCAGCCATTATTCGTTTTAAGCACGAACGATTCGGGCAGTGCATCGAAGTCCACATCATTCGCGTTATCGTAACGTCCGTATAACTCGTTCAAATATCGATCGCCTATCCGATCCTTTATATAATCTCGGACTCTATATTTATCGGCCAAAACAGGCCAAGTATTTTTATCATACGCCAATGACAGCTGAACGATTTTCTCATACAGATTTCTCGGCTTACGAATATGAAGCAGTCCGCCGAATTTCTTGAAATATCTCAAACGCCATATCAAAGACGGGCAATACCTTAATAATCTGAATACTCTAATCATACACCAACGCTTTTTGCAAATAATTCCGACAGCACATACAGCTAATCACGCAACACAGCATATATTGTCACACGCCTCGATGCATTAACATCTCCGCGTATATATCGATCAACTTTTTTCGCACGGCACAGGGCAAATACGACTGACAGATCTGCTTTGCGCGCGCTCCCATAGCTGCGCATTTCCCATTATCCGCCATAATATCGTGAACCGCAACATACATATCCTCCTTATTGCCAGGGGCGAACAATATGCCGTTATCTGCCGACACCACCTCAGGAATACCGCCCACCGGTGTAGACAATACCGGCAGGCCATAAGACATGGCTTCCATTATAGAGATAGGCAGACCCTCGACATAAGAGGGAAGAATATAGGCATCGACAAGATTGAATAGTTCGATCTTCCTGTCACCGCTTACCCAACCCTCGTATTCGACTATTTCATGCAAATGCAACTCCTCGATCATGCGATTTAACGTATCGACCTCACCGTTTCCGCCTACATGCAGGCGCAGTTTGCCCTCGAACTCTTCCCTATGTTCCGACAACATCTCCAACAAATCGAATATGCCTTTTTGTTGAGTGATAAGCCCGAGAAAGAGCAGACGAAACACCGAGCCGTCCCGATCGCTATCCAAATAGACCGGATCGTCGATGATATTTTCAAGGATACGGATATTTGGGCATTCGGTTACGCCCTGCACGAAAATACGCCATGATTCGGACAATACGATAATGCAATCGCAACGATCGAGTATGCGCGATACGAATCTCGGACGAGTCGCATAATAGTTTTTGAATCCGCCTCCATGAATATGCAGGACGACCTTCTTGCCGCACAATTTCGCCGCACGTACAAACCATGCCGACCGGTCGAAACTACGGTACGATGCCGTATGAATATGAACAATAGCTATTTCCCGATCGAAGATAAGCAATAGCACCATCTTGACAAGTGCGATAACGGCAGTGAACAATTTGCGCAACTTACCGCCCTTGCCGTCCGAATTGGCAACGAACCTGAACCGATCGAAAATATAGGTATCATACGATTTAAGCACCTGTGCAATTCCTCCCTTTGGATCTTTATATGCACAGCCGACAGTCAATATTCTTTTACTAAGTTCCTGCATATCACTAAACATATCGAAAACATATCTCGATCAACGCAAATTATATAGTGCTATCACAACACACATGCAGGCGCAATATCCCCACAATATGACATTTCTGATCTTGACCGTATCCAAAGCGTATGCGACCAATACCATCAAAGCAGGGAAAAACGTTACATGAAATCTCATATCCAATGAGAAGCCTGTTCCCAACAACATGAATATGCCCATTATAAGATATAGGACCAAAGGATAATAACGATAATCGAAACGTTTTATGACATATACTATCCCGGCGCAGGCGAAAAGGTTCAAAAATATGCTCTTTAACAATAGTCCCGCACTATGATATATACCATATTGAACCGCATAGGTGAAATTAGGGAACGGTCCGAAAGCGGCGGCCACACTCTCAATCAGCCAACCGGTGGTGCCCAGTCCCACCGATTCTTCCATTCGTTTCTCCGCAGTAACATAAATATACTCCATCTCGATATTGGAGAAATTATATATGATTACCTCTAAGAATGCCACACCGATAGCACATGCGACCAATACTACGATCCATACGCTTTTTCTATTATGCTCATTAACATACAGGCTCGCAATAAATACCACACATAGCATCAGACAGACTGCAAACCTGAACAGATATGTAGATGCAATAAAGACGACGGCAGCAAGGAGACTCGAAAATCTCTTGTCATTTTTATACTTATACATATAGTACAACGATGCCGTTATCATCAGACAGAATATGTTCTCTTTCAACCCCATTGCCGAGAAGACTACGAAGAAAGGGAACATGCCGTATACGGCAGCGGAGAACGATGCGATATTACGACTTATATTCAGCAAAATACATAACTTATATATGAGATATGTCGAAACGGTAATGGCAAATACATTGATCACCAAAATAACATTTCGTGCAACGCCTATGTCGCCAAACCATTTAGTCGTCAAATAGACTACGGAGGTATACCCCAAATCGTCTATTTTGCTCGCCGGCAGCTTCAAGACGCGTCTTATATAATCTATGAAATCATAATCTTTCAGTTGCAGGGCGTACCGCTCATATCTGTACGAATCGCAACCGATGGTATCGGCAAAGGGATCTCCCGTATATTCCCAGAACAGATAACGCAACAAAAAGGATATGAACGTAAAGTATATCAGAGTTATGGACAACACGGTCGTTATGTTCGTATGATTGACACAGTACTTAAGTCCCATATAGTACAACAGTGCGATCACTACGTGCATAACCAGCATATAATCGGGTATAACCTCCTTATACCCGATAAAAGCCGCCGCAAAGACACCCACGAAGAACAGAATCCCCCATGTATTCAGAATAGTATTCAATTTATCGGAACCCATATTGGCAGATAATTAAGGTTGAGGCCGAAATACATAGGCATTTCGAATATTGTCTATTTATCACACAACGAGCACAACCGCATTAATATCTCAAACAGAAAACTATCGTCCGAAATCTTTATATGTAATTTTCAAGATAAGCCCTTGCGGTTGTCCGTATCGAATAGTTCTCCGCTACATGTCGGCGTGCGGCATCGACACGCTGCAAGGTCGCGGCATAATTATCGTATATCTCGGCTATTGCATCTGCGCAAGCCTCTGCATCTTCTGTGGCGAAGCCTCTACCGAAAAGTCCTTGGCCTATGATCTCGAACGGCCCGTCACCGACAGATACCGCCACCGGAACGCGCGCCGCCACAGCCTCGGCCACAGTCAGTCCGAAACCCTCGAAACGCGACGGGTGACACATCAGATCATAGTCTTTGAGATGCGCATATATATAACTTCTGTCCCGCAGTCCGAGAAAACGTATCTGCGACTCGACACCGCACTTTGCGGCAAGCGTTTGCAGCTCTTGTAAAGATGCACCTGTACCGATAAAATCCACGGCGATATCGTCATTGCCGCGTGCTTTAAGCGATGCCACGGCTTTTATCAGAATATCCTGCCCCTTTTGATTTTTATCGAGGCGAGCGACTTGCACTATACGAAAAGGTGAATGTTGAAGTTCATTGCCACGCATGGCAATGGCATCGACATCAATACCGTTAATAACTTTCGTTACATTAGAGTAGCCATGACCGATGATTTCATCGCAAACCGCATCTGAGATTGCGAATAACCGCTTGTATCGATGAAACCACTTGGGCGGGATACCTACATTATGCACGGTAAGCACCATATTCCGCCATACAGGCATTATAATGGGGGCCAATGATGCCTGATGGCAATGAATGACATCTGGACGCCACCTCGCCAACAGAATGTTGAATCTCAATATCGGGAAAGGCGAACGGCCGCCAGGCTTACGATCGAGCAGTACGACTCTTACGGATCGGTCGATCTTATCGAGCAACGAACGGTCATACGACTTGTTGACGACGACCAATATCACATCGGCGGTTTTGCACTGTTCGTTGACGATATCTATCAACATGGTTTCGGCACCGCCCGTATTGAAACCGTATATGCAATGAACTATCTTCATTATTCAAGCAACTATAAATCCCGATCGATAAACAACAGCAGCAGATCCATTAAGCGAGTATGTTTTTATCGATAAAACTCTTGGATTTCACGCGCGCCTCATCGAGCAATGTCTCCACCGCCGAATAATCGATCCTCGCACGAAGCATCTCCACATTGGCATTCAGATACTCCATGTCCGGAATATAACGCCCTGCAAGATTCAGTCTACCGAGCAGCGACAACATGCGTGTCTGACGGTTGCGATAAGGCGGCACGACGGCAAACGGCTTGTGCAATAAGATGCAAAAGACCATGCAGTGGAATGAATTGGTTACGACGAACTTGGCGTTGTATATATTTCGCAGCCATTTGTCTATACCGTACAGGCCGGCGAGCTTGCTACGCCACCCGTTTTCACGCAAGCCTCTAACGGGCATATCCAGCTCCTCGGAGATGCTCGAAACCAGGCTCAAAACCCCTGCATCTTTATAAAGCAGATAGCAGAATATATGGTCGTCCTGAGGCTTGCCCGCACTCCCCGTCAACGACAATACGGTCTGCCGATCCAGCAGCAACGTAGGATCGAGGACGATCTCGGCATCGTCTATACCGAACTCTTTTCGGCAGATATCCACGGCACTGTCCTCTCTAACGCTTATAGCCGAGAACATTTTTATGCTTCTGCGTATCTCGTCGTCGTACTGCGACTGGTACCAGTAGTCGTTGCCGAAACTCGCGGCATACGCCACCCGTCTGGCATTCTTAGGCAGGAACGAAAAGAAAAAGACTCTCGGATCGTAATCCTTGGTCAGTTCGACATTCCACACCTGATCGCTGCCGACGATAAAGATATCGGCCTGCGGAGGGTTGTCGCACAACTCACGATACGACGCATAGGTCTTGGTAAAACGAAATCCGGCACGTTTGCGGAACCTCTCGGCATGAAAGTCGTTGACAGCCTCATATATCTTGCCCTTTATGCCGCCGCCTTTCCTATTATGCTTAACATTCAGAAACTCGACCTCGACTCCCCTGCTGCGCAAATACGACATCAAGGCGTAACATTGAAGATTGGCTCCGCGATTGTTCACTCGCGAGAATGTCAGTATGATGGCTTTCATCAGTCTTTAAATGAGGATAATATTCTCTCTACGTGCCGACGATTGTATCTCAACTGCAATCGCCACAAAACATATCTCACCGCTCTGTAAGGCAGCCACAGCACTCCTCCCTTGCGGTTGGAATACAATATTTCGAGATTCTTGAACGACAGATGGTCGAACCACCAGCCCACAAACACCCGTCGCAAACTATACCGAGTAAACAATACTTTGCCTATTGCAATACGGGGATTATGCACCAAAGCCTTATTCCAATCGGTATCGCGAAACTCCACAGCCGACTCGTCCAACAGTGCCCTGCCTTTATCCGAATGCACTATGACCAACGATATGCCGTTGAAATGTTGCTCCTCGAACTCTTTTACTCCCCAGAAATCTCCGATCGTCATATCGGCTCGCCGTGCAGTGCCGTTGAATCTGCAATCCATACACGAATATCTTTGGGTGGCCTTACCCAAAAACGCCGTCAACACGAACGACTCTTTCAGAGGAATGCGTTTAGTAGAAAAATCATCTTCGACGGAAAGGGCTATGCCCTTTCCGTCGAACCAGCCGTCGATTTTATCGCGATAGGCGGTTATATTATCATATCCCGTAAGGGATAAAAATTTTTCGACGATTTTGCGCGACGGCACGCCTCCGCATATCAGATCGACGGTGATCAGATTGTCGAACTTCCTGTTTCCGAGAAACGAATACAACGCCGCGACTTGGCAGCCCAAGCCCGAAAAAAGCACCGTCCTACCGTTTTTCAGATATTCGAGCGTCTTCGAATATATCTCCTGCGTCGCACTCTGCTGATATTTTGAGCCTTGCAGCTTATAAAGATCGTCGATCGTCTCGATGGCGATATGTCGTGCCACAGAGTTCTCCATGGCGGCACCAACGACAACGCCTCCGGCTGCCAGCACGCGAGTTGCCAATGCAGCGAACACTCCGCCCGACGAGCTGCGGCGTATCAACTCTTCGTCTCTGCACCATGCGGCAAACGGCTTGGACTCCGATTTGAAATTATTTCCGTATGCAAAACCCGACACCACAGGACATGCCTTCATGCAGGCACCGCAACCGATGCACTTTTCACGGTCGATCTCCACATAATAGTGCCCGTCGCGCCTGATCACCGCATGCAGCGCATCATGGCGGCAGCTATCGACACATGCCATACAGCCAGTGCAATCATGCGTGGTTGCCAATTTGATCTTCGATCCGCTCATAGCTATTTATGTCTGACAATAAAACCTTTTACCAACTGTATGATATTTATATCCATCACCCGTTTCAATATGCGGTTCATCACACTCAGCTGTACGCACCACAACATTCCGCCCAACACATACGTAACATATCCGTCGGTAAACATACATATCGCCCAAAACAGCGCGATAAACATCAATGCACACGCTACGATCCGCCGCGTCTGCACCGACATCGCATAACGGCTGTTATGACGGCAAGCCAAATATGTCATCAGCATATACCCTATATATGCCACGAAATAGTTGATGCCCAGCGCATCGAAGCCCCATAAATTGGAGAACAATACGAGAAGGCCGAACTCTCCCGTCCAAAATACGACCTGAATAAATGCGTATTGCAGCGGTTTGCCTTTGGCCATGATGGCATAGCTGAACGGGAAGGCGATAATGCGCAGCATGACACCCAATATCTGCCATCTTATGATGGTGGTTCCGAGTGTAAACTCCGACGAATACAACAGCACCAATATATAAGGTGCCAGCAGCATTACGATTGCCGCCCCGACGGACGCCACACAGACACCGAACTCTATCTGTTTATCGATAAGGCCGTTGACCTTACAATTATCATCGCACACCTTAGACAGCCGCGGCATGAAGTCAACGCCCATCGCAGTCAGTATGATACCTATATACAGATTGGCTATCGTCCAACTTGCCTGATATATGCCCACAGCGTCCATGCTGTAATGCGAGTTGAGGTATCCTCGCGAACAGAGTGTCATCATCGACGCTACAATACCGGCAATCGTAAATCCCAATCCGAGGTGCAGCAACGATTTGAGGATACCGCGAAACTCGCCTCGGGCAGGCACAACGGTCTTTATCCGCAGTTTCTTTATATATATCAATGTAACGACAGCCATGCTGACGGTTACAATCGACAAGGCATAAGGAATACCCGACTCCTTGAAGAAATAGATTACAGCTATTGCCCCTATCGATCCTACGACCGCACTTATTATCTGGCTCAATGCCAAATAGCGTATGGCTCGGACTCCATTGAGGATTGCATAACCGCCCTTGGCCATGCCATTGACGCATATCAGAAATGCGACCACTCTGACACCCAGGACATAATCCTGCGAATCGAAGAGCCAGTCGTTTATCGGTCCGGCGAAAGCAAATATCAGAGCACCGGCCAATATCGATATGGAGAATATAGCCGCCCTGAACGTAAATATGCACTTGCCGATCTTCTCGGCCGACTCCGAATTTTTGGCAATCTCGCGGACTCCTCCCTGATCCAAACCGAGAGTCGAGAACGAAGAGCACATCTCTATAAACGAATGGAATATGCTCCATACGCCGAATCCCGATGCACCGATCAACAATGCAACCACCTTATTGCGCACCAATCCGAAAGCCATCTGAAATACCTGCACCAAGGCAACTATTCCCGAGGACTTGGCCATATCTTTATATTCATGTGCGCTCATAGACGCTCTTCATCTACTCGATACTCCATCTGTTCTTGATAAAACAGGCAGGATTGTCATAGGAGATAACCTTTGCCGGCGAGCCTACCGCCGTGGCATTGGCAGGAATATCCTTTGTTACCACCGCTCCGGCACCTATGGTCGCATTATCTCCTATGCGTACATTCTCGACCAAACACACCGACGGACCTATATAGACATTGTCACCGATAACGGCCGGAGTTCCTTTATTGCTTCCTATGGTCAGGAACTGGCTGATATTGCAATTATTGCCTATGACGGTTCTCCGATTGATGACAATCCCCACGCCGTGACCTATATACAATCCGTAACCTATTTTGGTAAAAGGCGATATCTGTATTCCGTATTTGCGCGACTGACGGAAATTCATCAGACGCGCCAACGGATAGAACAGATTTTTCCGGGAAGCCAACCGCAGCCAGAACGAATATGCAAAACAGTGATTCTTAGCTAATAACGCCCTGAAAACAACCTTGATTTTCGGGGGGGGGATTTGCCGGTCTCCTCCGTAATATCTGTAATAATCGCTCAGTATATATTCGTAAATATTGCTTCTGCTCATATCGGATTCCTAATATAATCGGTGCTTCCCTTCATAGAGATAATTTTGGCCGGAACACCGGCGACCACAGCATTGTCTGGAACATCTTTCGTTACCACGCCATTAGCCCCCACGACCACATTGTTACCTATTTTAACCGCTCCTATTATCTTTGCCCCCGGACCGATATAAACGCAATCGCCTATTACAGGTTCTCCCTTACGAGGTCCGCGCTGGGACCGGCCTATCGTAGCACCCTGCAAAATGCTTATATTGCTGCCCAAGACGGCATCGGGGTTTATGACTATACTCCCGAAATGACCGATGCACAGACCTTTGCCGATATGTGTTCTTACAGGTATCTGTATGCCGAATTTATACGAACATATACGCACCCTCCAACGAACATACAGATACAACGGGGACAATAAAAAGCGGCCTGATAAATAGGAACATGACCTCAGCCAAAACGTATATCTGAATCCGGGATTATAAATGAAAAGTCTGACGCAGCGAAGGTAAAATTTCCCCCCCCCCTTCAAGACCTACATAACGGCAGGCATCGCAGCGGAGACAAGATCTCAACTCCCGAAAAGATTTAATCTTCATATTCCTTATTTAGCGTATGTTCATTTTCATAGACTGTCTTACCACTTCGACCACAACCTGCTATGTATATCTCCAAAGTATCCTATCGGCAATTGACGTTGATACCGCAGAAGTCGAGGATCACCTTGTCGTCGCGGCGGGGCAGAGTCTTGAAAGGCGTGTGCGCCACCATGAACGCCACGATGTCGGCACGGTCGTATGCCTCGCGATAGTCGGTCAGTTTGAACACAGGGTGCTCCACGACGTTAGGCTCGACGATCAGCAGATCGGCATCGGGGCACGAGTGCATCACGCGGGTGGTTATATACTTGGCAGGCGATTCGCGCAGATCGTCGATGTTGGGTTTGAATGCCAGACCCATCATCGCCACCACGGGACGGCAGCCGTACCGGCTGCGGAACTCCTCCACGGCGCGGCACACGCGCTCGGCGCAGTAGAACGCCTTGTAGTTGTTGATCTCGCGAGCCTTGGCTATGATCTGCGACTCCATCGGGAAGTCGGCCGTGATGAAGTAAGGATCGACGGCTATGCAGTGTCCGCCCACGCCGCAGCCCGGCTGCAAGATATTCACGCGGGGGTGCTTGTTGGCCAGGCGTATCAGCTCCCACACGTCGATGCCGGCCTTGTCGCAGATGATCGACAGCTCGTTGGCAAAGGCGATCTGCACGTCGCGCGACGAGTTCTCGGTCAGCTTGCACATCTCGGCCGTGCGGGCGTTGGTGCGGTGCAGCGTACCTTGTACGAACTGCGAGTAGAACTCTATGGCCTTCTGGGTCGAGGCCTCGTCCACACCGCCGATCACACGGTCGTTGTGCACCAGCTCGTAGATGACGTTACCCGGCAATACGCGCTCGGGGCAGTATGCGATATGGATCTTGCCCTCCAACTCGGGACGCTCCGTGAAGATGATCTTGGCCATAGCCTCCGTAGTACCTATCGGCGAGGTCGACTCTATGACATAGAGGTCGCCCTCCTTCAACAGCGGAATCACGGCACGCGTGGCGGCCTCGACATACGACACGTCCGGCTCATGGTTGCCCTTGAACGGTGTCGGCACCACCATGAAATATGCGTCGCACACCTCCGGCGTGGTCGAAGCGTGCAGTGCACCGCTTGCCACAACCTTCTGCAACATCTCCTCCATGCCGGGCTCTATAATGTGCAACCGGCCGGCATTGGTCATCTCCACCACCTTGGGGTTGATATCCACACCCGTAACCTTTACGCCGTGCTCGGCGGCAATGATGGCCGTGGGCAATCCTATGTAGCCCAGGCCCATGAAACATGCTTTCATCTGCAATATCTTATTTTTATTTGGTAATCGAATAACAGGATTCATCGTCCGACAATCCCCGTCAGCAAACCGTCCCGAACAGAGACATGACACCCATGTACCGAGATCGGACAGGAGACACCCTTAACGTTTCGGCAAACGGTGACATTTGCCGATCGGAATATCGATCGAGGTGAGATTCCGATCGAAAAACCGAGATTTTATAGCGTAATAAATGGTATGACAAAGCCGGACGGACTCATGCCGTCATCTCTTATAAGTATATACCCTCGGGGAATCAGATTGCGCGTAACAATCTGTGAATAAACAATTTACAACCTATACAAATACGCGATCCGGATTATACGAAATATATGACCGCAGTATTTTTCGGCACAAATATATATATAATTTTCTTTCTATGCAAACTTGAACGGCAAAAATTCCTCTTCCATAAAAATATTGATAATCACCCCATTATATTGCATGATATTTGCCACATACGGACCCTGTGCAAATCCATGCGACAAAATGGTCCGAACGGCATGCAGACGGGCTTCCGACCGCGAGACTCCCGCGGTCGGGCTATGCCCTCCCTCGGAGTGACAGTGGGTGTGTCATTTCGAGCGTGAGCGAGAAATTGGTACGGGACATGCCCGCTGTTTTTGTTATTCCGAGTGGAATAAAGTGAAACGAAGAATCCGGTTGTGAACGATGTGCGAGGTCGATATACCTTGCCGTCCACAACCGGATTCCTCACTGCGTTCGGAATGACATGTCATATAAAAATACTCCTGCGGCTCCTCGGAGAGACTGGGTGGTCTTGCCTACCCCGACCGGATTCTTTACTCCACCAGAGAGAACGCCTCGTCGGGCGCGTCGGATATGCGATAGAGCTTCACGCGGCTCGACTGATGCTTCTTGTCTGCGGTGACGGCATTATGCGATATGTAGAAGTAACCGTCGCCGATGGGGCACAAACCCGTAGTACCCCACTTGAAGTTATAGCCCCACGTGCCGCTCGCCTCATGGTAGAGTCCCTGCTCGGCAAGCGACAGCACCTCGCCGCGGAACTCGGGATCGTATCCCTTCAACAGCTCGCGGTGCGGCTTCTTGCCGCCGTCGATTACGAAGAGCGAGTAGTTGGGCAGCGACTCTTTCTTGCCGCGATACACGGCCGCATAGATATTGCCCGTCGAGCGGTCGTAGGCCAGGTTCTGAATACCCCACGACGTGTTGCCCGTGTAGAGGAAATATTTGTGCAGCGGCTTCTCGGGACCGCTCTTATGCAGATTCTCCGGTGTGAGCGGCTGCTCGTAGCGCGCCCAGTTGCGCACGTCGTAGGCCAGAATCACCTGATAATCATTATCCGTGCGCTCCTTGTCGCCATATATTCCGTAGGCCACATAGAGATAGTTGCGGCCGCCCTTGCGACCGAATGCCGGAGCGAACGTCACACCGTCGATGCCCGAGCAGCCGTGACGATGCTCGAACCGCTTGCCGCCGTTCTCCACCTCGGCATAGTAGTCGGTCACCGCCTCCTTTATATATACGGTCTGCATCACGCCGTCCGTCTGCGCATTCATGCCTATGCGGTCGATCTTCGACAGATCGAATATGGCTATGTAGAAGCCCGTCGCCTCGTCGTTCTGCACATTGCCGTCGAGCTTGTCGAGAATGCCCTTGCCTATCGCGTCGTGCTTGTACTCGATCGAGGCGTAGAGACGTCCGTCGTCGGGGCTGATCGACATGCAGCCAAGATGTCCCGTCATGCCCACCACACTGCCCAACAAGTTGCCCTGCAAGTCGGTCTTCAACAGCGACGTGGTGAACGAGAAGTAGAAGTAACCGTGTTCGAGATCGGCGGCTATGCCCTGCACGTGGAACGCACCCTGCTCGCCCGAATATATCTCGCGCGGAAGGCCGGCGATATCGATGCCCTGAGCCACAGCCGTCTGCGGTACCGCCATAAAGGCCGCCGCGAAGAGTGCCGCCGCCGCGATAAGTTTTCTTGCAATCATAGTAGTTTTTGTTTTAGAGTTATTTTATATTCGATTTCTTTTCGCATGCCACGCATTTCATTTCCTTTATCCGAAATAATGTACAAATATACGAATAAGTGAGGGCAAAAGCAAATACATTTGCATTTTGCCGAACGAGAGTATGTTCGGCATAGCCAAATTACGAAAAGCCGAGAGAAAAAAAGCAAGCTCGCTTACATTTTTTCCGAGGCGAATTGTCATTCTGAACAAAGCAAAGCGGAGTGAAGAATGACAGGGTGGGAATAGTCTCCAAAGCACTATGCGCCAATTTTTCGTCAAAAGCGGTATTATACAACGCAACGCAGGAGCGAAGCGATGGGACGTACTGGTGTACTTTCCATTGCTGAGCGACAAGGCGCGGCAGTAAAATGCCGCTTTTCACGGAAAACCTCCAAAGCACCACTACCCCATTTTTCGTCAAAAGCGGTTAGTTGCAACTTTTTCGTTAAGCCGGACGGGCAAAGCGAAGTTTACTTCGACTTTGCCGCGGCAAGAAAAAGTGCATGAAATGAACGCGCAACGAAAATTGGGCGGACGGGCTGTACTTAACGTACTGCCCGTTCGCCCAATCGAGCGAGCGGAAGCAAATGACCGCTTTTCACGAAAAATTACTTCGCGGGGGTGTAGATAAAAATGTTGGCCCGCCGCTTGTCGCCATCGGCCTTGCAGCGAGAGGCGAAGCCGAGATAGAGGTTGTCGCCATGAACCTTGATGCCCTCGGCCTCCATGTAACCCGACTCGGTGATACCCAACTCGGAGAGAGAGGTGCGGTCGGAGGCGGCAACGACCTCGGCACGCTGCTCGACGATATTGCCGTCGAAGTCGAAGACGGTGAAGTAAGCCCCGGAACCGTCGGAGGCGGTACCCTCGCCCTCGAAGTAGTAGATCTTGCCGCTGTCGACATCGAAGCCCTGCCATGCGTAAGAGGATATGTCGACGGTGTGATCGGCACCCGACTTAGGTATGCCGAAGCGTCCCAGCGGGGTGAGCTTGGTCAGATCGCGCACATACACCTTGGGCGAGTTGGTCGCCGCGGGATCGGTGCTCGTGCCGCCGCCATAACTGCGTGAAGGCAGCGTGACATAGCTGCGCGGCAGGGCCAACGCCTCGCTCAGACGATACATGACGAACATGCGCAGCGTCGAGCCGGGGTAGTTGATGGCCAGCACGTCGTTCTCAACATCGATTGCCGGGTGCAGCTCGCAGATGCCGCCCAGATAGAACAGATCGCCGCACTGCTCGGGCGTGAGGGTCTTGCCGGGCTGGTACTCGGTTCGCGTGACCACGCTGTTGGACCAATAGTCGTTCGACGAGTTACGCGAAGCGTAGGTACCCGTCCAGACGTAGGTCTTGCCGTCGGCAGCCTCCTCTATGGCCATGTTGGTGCCGTGACCCGAGTAGCGGAAGATCATGTGGTCGGCGGGCGAAGCATTGGGGCGGGCGCGCATGACATAGAGGTCGTGCTTGTCACTGCCGCCCAGCTGCATGTAGTAGATCGTGCCGTCGGAAGCTATGTCGAAGCCCTGAATGACGGTATTGCGGATCAGATAGACGAACTTCGAGTAGATGTTCCGGGCGGTGAATTGCTCCACGCCCGTGGTGATCTCGCCCATGGGCGTCACCTCGACCGATGCCGAGGCGGTGAAGCCCTCATACTCGGCCCTCACGGCCACCTTGCCGCGAGCCACGGCCGTGACCAGACCCGAGCCGTCGACCTCGGCCACAGAGCTGTTCGACGACGAGAATTTCACAAGCGAGGGATCGACCGCCTGCCGCGAGCCGTCGCTCATCTCGGCCTCCACCGACAGCTGCATCTGCGAGAAGCGGCTGTCCGGAGTCTGAGAGGTCGTCGAGCGCAGCGAGATATCGCCCGCAGGGGAGAAGGCTATGGCCGTCACTTCGACCTCGGGGTCGGGTGCCGGCTCATCGACACTGTCGCTGCCGCACGCGACGAGTGCGGCCAGCAGTATCGGTATGATAAACAAATTCTTCTTCATAAAATATATTTGCATTTAATGATGCTCTATCGCATGGCCACGGAGAAGGCCTTGGGACGCTCCATGGTCTGGGTATAGGTGCGGCCGAACAGGTCGGTAGCCTCGATCACGACGGTCGACGTGGGACTCGACGCACGGAACTTCCACATGTGGCAGTTGTAACCCGTCTGGAACGGAGCCGTCTTGCCTATATAAGATATTTTGTGCATCGGGTCCTTGCCGCGCACCTGCACGCCCTGCAACTCGCGACCCTCTTCGGTCACGCGCAGCGTCCAGCCCTGCTCCCAGTCCCAGATGTTGATCAGAATATCGTTTTCGGCATAGCAATCCTCCACGCCGTCGGCCGTCACCACCGACGTAAAGTCGGGCGCGGCAGCGGCTATGATGCTGTTTTTCAACACCTCGTTCATGTCGTAGGCACGAAAAGCGTAGTCGTCGGGGCGGCCTATGCCCTTGTAACGCCACGACACATCATTGCCGTCGAACGTGAACACCTCGTAACCGCCGGGCGAGCCGTCGAGACAGACGTTGCAGTCGAAGCCCACTTCGCTGTGATAGGTGCCCGTCCACCACCACGTGCCGCTGGTGGCGGCCACGTTCACCTCGTGAATACCCGAGGCGGGGTTGTCTATACGCTGGTTGACATGCGAATGACCCGAGATGACATACACATCGTCGAAGCCTCTCACGCGGTTGATGATGTCGTAGGCTCCGGCCATGGCCGTGGTATAGCCTATCGCACCGTCGACCTTACGCCAGCGGTATAGCGTGGCGTGCATGATCACCACAAGAGGCGCGCTCTTGTCCTCGACCATGGAAAGGTCGCGTTCGAGCCATGCCAGCTGTGCGGCATCGACCGCCTCGCGATAGTTGAGCTTGCCGATCTTACCCTCTTCACCGCCCGTATTCTGATAGATGATGTTGTCCAACACCACGAAGTGCGCACGGCCTATGTTGAACGAGTAGTAGGTGGGGCCTATCTCGCGGCGATACAGCTCCGAGGCCTGCCAGTCGTCGGTGCAGTAGGGGTTGTTGTCGTGGTTGCCCATCGTATGGAACACAGCCGTGGGATAGCCGTTGCGGCTCAGCTCCTTGCGATAGTCGGCTATGGAGTAGTTGCGCTGATACCAGTATTCGTCCCAGCTCATGTCGCCCATGAACACCGAATAGACGGGGCAGCCGGCCTTGGCGACTGTCTCTCTCACATCGGAGAAGAGACCCTTCTCCCAGCGGAACTGCGCCAGATCCTGGCTCTGACGGTTGGCCACATGATGGTCGGTGGCGGCGACGAGCATGAAACGCGACTGGTCGACCGGGGTCAACTCGAAATCGTGCTGCTCGACGGTGGCCACACGCGGCGAGAGCGTCCGGTAGAACATCGGAATCATATCCGACGTACACTCGGCCTCGTAGCCCGACGGAATGGAGATGAAGACATATCCGCACCGTTTATCGGAGCGCAGCGAATAGTATCCCTCCGCATCGGTCACAACGCACAGATCACCGTCCGAGACCACCACGCCGGCAATACCGCGGCCGTCGGTCGAGCGCACATAGCCCGTAAGATTGTCGGCATCGGGATCCTCTCCGGAGCCGTCTCTCACCTCGACCGAGACATCGCAGTGCAGCGACGAGTAACGCGCCGAGATCTGTGCCGTGCCCGTACCCACAGCCTTCAAGCTGCCGGCCGCGACCGAAACCACCCTATCGCTGGTGGTGTACCAGCGGATATCCTTGTCGGGCACGGATATCAACCGTCCCTCGGCATCGCGCACCTCGACCACAAGATCGGTCTGGTCGCCCACGTTCATGCCGAGCGTGTCGCCCACTCCGGCAAAGGCCATCGAGGCGGCAGCCGGGAGCGTCGGTTCGTCGACGGCCGACGAGCTGCCGCACGCCGCGACGCACATCGACAGAAGCACCATGACAGCCGTCACGCCGACGATTATTTTATCTCTGAAAATCATAAGCATATAAGATATGCGCAATCCGGCCGCCGCAGGGACGACCGGATAACACATTCAGATCCAATTACAATACTACACGTATGTTATCGATGAAGAATCGGCCGTAACCGCCCGGATAAGCCGATGCCGATGCCGGACCGATCTTGATCTTGGTCTCGGCCGTACAGCCTGTAATCTCCACCGTGTTGGTGGTGAAGTCGGCCGTCGAGCCGCACGAAACGTTCTTCGTGGTCTGGCCGTCGGCAAACGTACCGCCGTTCTCGACAACGATGGTCAGCTCCTGGCACGACTTGTCGTTGTAGCGGGCTACATCGAAGCGCAGCTCGACGCTCTTGCCTGCGGCACGCTCGCCCAGAGCCGGGGTGCGGATCCACACCTGCTTCGATGCGGTCTCGTCGCCGTACCATGTGGTCGAGCCTGTACCCAACTGCATGTAGCCTCTTACGCCGTACATCAGCAGGCCATGCCAGCCGTCCAGCTCGCACTCGAAGCGGAAGAACTTACCGTCGTTAATGGCACCGTCCGTAGTGATGTCGGCACCGTCGTAGAAGCCCTCCGATCCGCGGAACGAAGCCTCCATGTTGTTGCCGATGCGGAAGGTATTGCTGGTCATGTAACCGTCGCCGCCGGCAGTGAATGTCGCGCCCTGCTCCTGACGGTACTCGACCTCGCGGATATTCATCAAGGGATCGTGCATGACGGCAAAACCGCCCAGGTTCTCGTCCTTGCCGGCATTGGCCGAACCGCCGACAGAGAATACCGAGTGCCAGTTGAGCATGCGGTGTCCCAGCTTGATCGAACCGATGGCATCGGTACCTGCGATGAAGTGGTCGAAGTTGACGTTGATCAGCTCGTTGCTGCCCGACTCGTAGAACGACTTCTTGCCGCCGATCTCACCGGCCGATTCCAGAGCCACCCAACGCTCGTTGAGATACTGCGGAATGCCGCGCACGATGATCTCGAACACCTGGTGCTTCTCGTCGGCACGATAGATCTCGAAGTTGTCGCAAGGCTGCAAGTTGCCGCCGGCAACGCACATGTGGGGAACCACGGCGCGCATCTCGGCCTCGGTCATGTGACGGCCTACGGCCGGACGGCACATCAGATATGCCGTCGAGGGGGTCTGACGGTAAATCTCCACGACCGACGGTGCGCTGTTGGCCTCGATGGCGGCGGGATCGCCCAGAATATCGAACGAGAGGTTATCCAGCAGCAGCGTCTGCTTGAAGCGCGGCGTGATGCGGAACGAGATGAACTGATCGTTGTAAGAGGTGAGGTCGACACGCTGGGAAATGTAGCGGAACGTCTGGTTCTCTACCGAGCAGTCGCCGCTGATGTCGATCCACGTATCGCCGAAGTCGGGCGTGTACTCAGCCTTGATCCAGCGAGCGAACAGAGAGTTGTCCTCGCCGTTCTTCTCGATCAGCGAAGCGTATGTGTTGTAGGCCACGTCGAAGCTCATGACCACAGCCTCGGTGTCGGCACCCACGTTGACGTTGTAGACATACAGCGTCAGATCATCGTTGATGTGTGCCGCGGGGTGCGCCTCGTTATAGTCGTAGATGGCCGAGAACGATGCCAAAGACTTATCATCGGTGCCCAGACCGCCGTTGTTGGCGTTGCCGAAATAGAGGAAGCCGTCGTTCTCGTTCTCAGTCTCGAAGCGCGTGCCGTGCTGCAAGTCGACGCGCAGACCGCCCCAGTAGGCGGCCGACGACGAGCCTACGCCCTCGGGCGTGAAGCCCGCGAAGTAGTTGACTAACTGACGCTGCTTGGTGTTCTTGACCAGCAGCGTGCCGTCCTTAGGCTCGCCGAAGGTCTCGTTGAAGATGTTGATCGTCTGATCGAGCGTCTCGAATCCGAGTTTGAGGTGCTTGTATATCACCGCACCGTTATCCACGTCGGTCGACGAGAGATCCTCTTCCAGCGAGATGGTACGGATACGCACCGTGCCGTCGTCCATGGTGAAGGTGAATTTCAGACCCTCGCCCGAGGCGATCGTAAAGTCGCCCACGGGCAGCTTCACGGCCGAACGATTGGTCAGTGTCATGTAGTTGTTCTGACCCGTGCGGAAATCGACGCTCATGCGCTTGCCCTCCGACTTGCCGTTGACCGTACCGTCGACATTCACGCTGGCCTCGAAGCCGAAGCCGCCGGTCATGTCCTGCTCCGATACAGGCTCGATCTCGATCTTCGCCAGACGCATGCCGCTGCCGGGGATAGAGAGTTCGAGCACAGAGTTGCAGGGACGGAACGTGATGTCGACGCTCTCGGGATCGGTCGCGCCGTCATACTCGGCCGTACCCTGGCCGACAAGCACTATCGAGGCAGTGTTGCGGCCGTCGACGATCGTCTGATCGGTAGGAATCGACACCTTGAACTCGCCCTGTGCGGCCTCGGCCACGTAGGGAGCCACAGCCCAGAACTTATACGTTCCCGGAGTCTGTCCCCAAACCGGAGCCACGGCACCCGTGAACGTGGTCATGGCACCGTTGTCGGCAGCCGTGAAGACCGAATATTGCAGCACGTCGCCGCCCAGACCTATCTCGTCGCCCGCCTGGAACTTCACCAGTCCCTCATCGGCCGTAGCACGCGTGCCAAGGTCGACGAGTGCGTAATCCGAGCTTGAAATCAAACCGTTGAAGACGGTCTTGCTCACCGGCTCGACGGCCGGCTCATCGTTGGTACAGCCCGCTGCTGCGGCCGCCATCAACGACAGGAATAACAATTTTTTCATTTCCGAAAGTTTTTAATATTTTTAAATTTAGGTTGCAATTCTGTTTTAGGCTTTACAACTCGCCGATTACAGAGGCTACTCCCAACCGGGGTTCTGCGCCAGAGCCTTGTTGACCTGACGTGCATCGTAGGGTATCGGGTGCAGATACATCTTGTCCGACCACACGCGTCCGGTCGAAGAGCCGTCCGAAGCACCGTAGGGGTTGTAGACGAGGATATCCTGTTTGTTGATCATCAGCGACGGATTGTCCCTGAGCACCAGATAGGTCGTACCGCGCTCCGTGCCGGCCACCTTCTGCACCACGCAGATGTAACTGCCCTCGCGCAGCTGCTGCGGCACACCCAGCGGAGCGTAGATGCCCTGCCACTCGCGCTCGATCAGATGACCCAGATGCCAGCGCATCAGATCCTCGTAGCGCGTATTCTCCATAAACATCTCGCAGCCTCTCTCGCGGCGTATCTCCAACAGCACGGCATCGCTGACCGTATCGTCGAAATACCACTTCATATAGGGATCGGCCGTGGTGGGATACGACACCTGCTCGATGCCGGCACGACGGCGCAGCACGGCAATGGTATTGTTCCAGTCCTCCTCGGTGAACGACCCCAGCTCGGCCTTGGCCTCGGCGTAGGCGAGCAGCACCTCGGCATAGCGCATGATGGGCAGCGAGTTGAAGCTGCGCGCACTCGACTCGTAGTAGTCGTTGTCCATATTCCACTTTATCACCTGATAGCCCGTGCGCGTGATAGCGAAGTTGGGCGAGTAGTAGCCCAGCACGTTGTTCTGCGTCTTGCGATACTCGGGCGTGATGATGGTCTGCTGCACGCGCAGGTCGCGATCGGACAGCTCGTCGACGAACGACTTGCGCGCATATCCCGCCTGGTCGGTGTAACGCGTACCGTCCAATTTGAGATAGGTATTGAGGAACTGCTTGGTCATCGACCAGCAGTTGCCGTTGGTCGACGAGCAGAACTTCCACGTCACATCGTTGAGAATCGACGATGCCGAGCTGTACTCGCGCGCCCAGAGCACCTCGCGGTAGTCGATAGCCTCCGAGTTGAACAGCGCGCGGTACTGCGTGGTGCGCTGCGCTGCGTTATCGACGATCTGGTACTTGCCGCTGGCCATCAGATCACCGGCAGCCTCGACGCATGCACGCAGATAGTCGTCGCCCGTGCCGTATTCGGTGCTCCACGCGGCCAGAGTCTCGGGATTGACCGCATGATACTTGCGGTAGGTACCCTCCCAAAGACACACGCGCGCCTTGAAGGCCAGGGCTATGTAGCGGTTGATCACGCCGCAGTTGACGTATGCCGAAGCCTCCGAGCAGTGCTCGCATGCGTAGTCGAGATCCTCCAAAATCTTCGACATGACGTACTCGCGCGAATCGCGCGGCTTGTACAGAGCCACCATATCCTCGGCATCGATCGGGGTGTCGTACCACGGCACGCCGCCGAAGGTCTTGACCTTGGCCCAGTAGAACCATGCACGCCAGAAGCGGCCTACGCCCTCGTAGTGGTCCAAAGTCTGCTGCGGCACGCCCGAAACCTCGTGCATGTGCGCAAGGAAATAGTTGATATTGTAGAGCATTGTCCAGTCAGAGATGCCCCAGCCCGTCTGGTTGGTGGAGTTCCAGCTGTCGAGATAGTAGTTCGACAGATTGGTGCGTGCCACATACTCGGCATTCTGGTCGCCGTAGGTCAGCGTCGAGGCCGCCGAGGTGTACTTCACTAAAAAGCCGTTGGCGTAGTTTTGCAGGCTCTTCTCGTCGGTAAAATATTTGCCGGCATCGACCTTGTTGATCATGTCGCGATCCAGAAAGTCGTCGCACGAGACGCATGCCAGTGCCGAGACGAGAGCTAACGTATATAATATCTTTTTCATAATCTGCGAGTTGGTTTAGAATGTGAGATTGATGCCGAAGGTCACCGATTTGAGCATCGGGTAGTTGTAGCCGTCGGCATAGTCGCCCGCGGTCGTAGAGTTGGTGAAGTCGCTGTCGCCGGCACCGAACTCCGGATCGAAATTCTTGGTTATCTTTCTCAGGGGCGACCACGTGAAGAGGTTTTCACCCGTGACATAGATGCGCAGACCGCTCAGATGTATCTTCTGCATCATCTCCTTGGGGAAGGTGTACGACAGAGTGATATTCTTCAATCGGCAGTAGGCGATGTTTTGCAGGAAGTGGTCGTTCGACTGTCCCATCGTAGTCTTGGCCGCCGCCTCGTTGTTGGAGCCTTTCGAGGTCAGGTAACCGGTCATGCGAGGCCAGTAGGCATCGAGGTTCTGATTCTCGTCGGTGTAGATGTTGTCGCCCGTGTGAGCCTGCAACATGAAGCTGTAAGGACGGTTGTACTTGCCCCAGAAGAATGCCGCCTCGTTCGACGGATACCAGTCGCGCTTGCCTACGCCCTGGAAGAAGAGGCTCAGATCGAAGCCCGCATAGCCCACATTGAGATTCAGGCCGTAGCAGAAGCGCGGCGAGGTGTTGCCGATGATCTCGCGGTCGCCCGGATCGTCGAAGGTGTTGGCTCCGTTGTTGACCGCACCGTCGTCGTTGAGATCATAGAACTTCATGTCGCCCGGACGCGGCTTGTTGCCCTGACGGTTGAACGTGAAGTAGCTGTTCATATCCACCCAGCCGGCCACGTCCTCGGCCGACGAGTAGAGTCCGGCATAGCGGTAGCCCCATATCTCGCCTATCTCCATGCCCTCGTAGTAGTCGCTCAGCTTCTTGGTGGCGTTGTTGTAGCGCGTCACCCACGAGCGGCTGTCCCACACCATGGCCTTGATGCCGTAGTTGAGCGTATGTTTGCCCACGCGCACTGCGTCGCGCCATGCCACGCTCACCTCCCAGCCGAAGGTCTTCAAATCGGCATAATTGCCCTTTGGCGAGTTGTTGCCGAACACGGCCGGCAGAGTCATGCCCACGGTGAACATATCCTTGGTGTCGCGGCGATAGACATCGCCCACGAAGTTGAGTCGGTTGCCTAAGAAATCCATGTCAAGACCCACGTCGTAGGTTATGACCTTCTCCCACGTAAGACCGTCGGGAATGGGGCTGGGAGCCTGCGTATAGGTCGGTGTCGAGCCGTTGATCAGGAACGACGTGCCCTTCGAGATGGCCATCGACTGCATGTAGGCATACGAGGCCACGCTGCCGTTGCCCAGCATACCCACCGAGGCGCGCAGTTTCAGGTTGTCGAGCCACTCCCGGGCATTCTCCATGAAAGGCTCCTCCGAGATGCGCCAGCCGAACGAACCCGAGGGGAAGATGGCCCAGCGCGAGTTCTTGGGGAACTTCGACGAGCCGTCGTAGCGGCCGCTCACCTCGAACAGGTAACGGTCCTTGTAGCTATAATTCACACGTGCGAACACGCCCACGAAGCCCCACTCGTAAGAGCCGTCGTCGCCCAACATGTAGTAGTCGCCGTCCATGAGCGAGAAGTTGGGCTTGTCGGTCAGCAGGCCGCGGCGATAGGCATACGTAGTATTGTACTTACGATCCTCGATGTTCCAGCCGGCCATCACCTTCAGGTTGTGGGCATCGCCCAGACGGGGTGTCCACGTCAGATAGACGTTGCCCGAGAGATAGTTGTTGTTGAAGTACTTTTGTTCCAGCGAGTCGAACGCCGCACGCGACGACGGAAGCTCGGGACCGTTCTTGAAGTCGTAGATGGCCTCCTTGCGGTCGCGCTCCGACTGGTTGAAGTAGTAGGTGAAGTCACCTTTGAGCTGCAACACCTCCTTGACCAGATCGAAGGTCATGGCGATGTTCTGCGTCATGTCGAACTTCTTGTTGTGCTGATACGAGCGGTCGGTAGCCAGACCTGCCACACCCACGCAGACGGCCGCATCGGTCCAGCTGCCGTCGGGGTTGGTGATGAGCTGCATCGGGTAGCCCTGATGCTCCCACTGACGCTGGATCAGCATCTTGCCCGAGTACGACATGGGCTGGTGATAGGTGCGGTTGACAAACGAGGTGTTGCTCTCCACCGACCACCAGTCACGGATCTTGGCCGAGATCTTGGCACGGCCGTTCCACTGCTTGTACCAGTCGTAGTCGGTGTTGTAGATACCGTCCTGCGAGAAGTAACGGCCCGAAACGGTGAACTGTATGCGCTCGTTGCCGCCCGAGAAGTTGAGCGAGTGCTGATGCGCCACGGTAGAGTTCTTATATATGGCCTTGTCCCAGTCGGTATTGCCGAAATATTCGTATCGGCCCGACTCGTTGACGCGCCAGCGGTCCAGCGAGGGATCGGCATCGCGCACCTTCAACTCCTCATACCATGCGTTGTTGAACGGGAAGAGGTTGTTGATCGATGTAGGGTCGTAGCCGTAGCTGCTGCGATACGACTCCAAGAACTGCTCGGTCCACTGCAAGCCGTTGTTCACCAGCTCTGGCTTGACCGTGCGCGAGAGGATCGACACCGAACCGTCGTAACGCACCGTGAAACGGTCTGCCTGCGCACGCTTGGTGGTGACCAGTATCACACCGAAGGCACCGCGCGCGCCGTAAACGGCTGCCGACGAGGCATCTTTCAGCACCGATATCGACTCTATATCGTCGGGGTTGATGGTGGTGATGTCACCCTCCACGCCGTCGACCAGTACCAGCGACGAGCCGCCCGAGCCGATCGAGTTGGTGATACCGCGTATGCGCAGCGTGGCACCGTGCGACGGCTTGCCGTCGGTGAACTGCAACGTCAGTCCCGGCACCTGTCCCTGCAACGAACGCACCACATTGGGGTTGGGACGGTCGAGCAGCTCCTTACCCTTGATCTGCTCGACGGCACCTATCAGATCGCGCTTGCGCGTGGTGCCGTAACCGATCACCACCACGTCGTCGACACGCGTCGAGGCCGACTCCTTCATCTCAACATCGATCGCGGTGCGGTTGCCCACCGCAATCTCGGCATTGTCGTAGCCGATATAGGAGAATGCGAGCGTATCGCCGCTGCCGACGTTGGCGATGGTGTACTGTCCGTAGCCATCGGTCAGCACGTAGTTGTTGGTGCCTTTGACCACCACAGCAACACCTGTCAGAGGATCGCCCGAGGCATCTTTCACTACACCGCTAACGGTGCGGGGGGGGGTGGCATGCCCCTGTGCCCAAGCCTGCGGCACGAGCAGTGCCATCAGACATACCGTCAGCATGAAAGTTCTGATTAGTAAATTTTTAAGCATAGATTTATTATTTAAATTGGATTTTTCATCTTTCGCTACATATATCTCTTAGTGCATGCAGGGGTAGGGGGTCGTGAAACGCTCCACATAGTAGCGGCCTATCGCTTCGGCCTGAGCGTCGGTGGCCGTCAGGACGCGGTCGCGACCCTCGGGCTGCGCCTCGAAGTGCATGTAACCCTGCGGGTCGATGCTCAGACGTCCGGGCTCCGACAGGGTGAACATCTCCTCGCCCTCGATGACGTAGAGTGCCGACATGAGATCCCACGTGGCACGGTCGTAGGGCATCGTGCGGTAGTTGCGATAGCCCTCCACCACGGGGTGATGCTCGGCCCACTCCACACCCTCGGCCATGACCGACCCGGGGAACTGCACCTGCCGTCCCAGCTCGAACGGTGCGCAGACGATGGGCGTAGGCCACTCGTCGAAGAGTTTTACGGCGGCCGGTATGTCGTTGACTATGTTGAACTCGGCACGCGCCGGCACGGTGGGCGTATCGAAGCTGCCCGCCATGATCGACATATAGGCCACCTTTTGCGCCACCAGCTCGCGTCCCGACAGAGGAGAGAACTCATCGGCCGCACTGTCGAGCAGATCGGCCAGCGTCGTGGCGAAGCCCAGCGAGACGATCACCACCTCGCCGTCGGCTGCCTGCGACAGCAGGCGGCGGTACATCGACACCGACTCCTCCACCTGCCCCTCACTCTTGGTGCGGGCGAACAGGGGCTTGCCCTGCTCGTCGCACATGGCCGTGACGGCCTGAGTGTAGTCGGCCGCATGGCTGTTTTCGACAAGGCGAGCACCCTGCGACAGAGCCACGTCGCCATAGCCGTAGAACGTATTCAGAAGATCGATATAATCGGTTGCCGTCGGGCTGAGCTTATGGTTGCTTACGCCGAGCAGCTCGACCTTGCCCTCGCGCGCAGCGCGATAGATCAGGTCCAATGCCAGAGCGTCGTCGATGTCGTTGCCCATATCGGTCTCGACGATCACCTTCACCGGCTTGGCATCGGCAGTGGCGACAGCCTGAGCGTCGCTCTGTCCAGCCTTGACGATCAATCCCAGACCTGCGATGAAGAGGACGAACATCACGCCCAACAGCGCGCCCGTGCGGCGATCCGCCCCGCGGAACTCCTTCCAGATGAATACACCCCAGATGGCAGCTATCATCGGTGCGCCCTGACCCAATGCATACGATATGGCGGCACCGGCCTTACCGGCCGCTATATAGCTGAACGCCGTGCCTAAGCACCATATCGCGCCGCCCAACATGCCGACCAAATGGGTTTTGAACGATCCGCGGAAATACTCCGAGTAGCTCACCGGCGCGCCCACGAACGGACGGCGCATGACGTAGGTGTTGAAGATGAAGTTCGACAACAGCACGCCCACCGAGAATACTAGTATCGCCGAATAGGGCGTCAGCATGCCCTCGGTCGGCTGCTCGAAGTGGTCGAGATCCATGGCAGCCGCCACGAACCGGTAGAAGCACGACATAAGCACGCCTGCTACCACGGCCAGCATCAGACCCTTGCGATTGGCGGCACTCTTGTCGCCGCCGCGGTTCATGCGTCCCGATGCCAGGCCGTTGCATACTATGGCGACGACGATCAGAGCCACGCCGGCGAACAACACCGCCGGATCGCCTTTCGGTGCACCGAAATAGTTGATGAACACGCCCAGTACCAGAGCCAGACCCACGCCCAACGGGAATGCCACGGCCAGACCGGCAAGCGCGGTCGAGGCCGAGAGCAGGATATTCGAGGCGTTGAATATGGCACCGCCCAGAATCACGCTGCCTATATTGCTCCAATCGGCCTGCGCCAGATCCTCGGCAAGCGGACGGCCCTCGTCGCCCGTGCTGCCCATCGTAAGGCCCAGCAGGGCTGCGAAGATCACCATGCCGATGACATAGTCCCAGTAGAAAAGCTCGTAACGCCACGTTCTGCCGGCCAGCTTCTGGGTGTTGCCCCACGAGCCCCAGCACAACATCGTGATAAAGCAGAATATCACGGCAAGCATATAACTGTCAACGATAAACATAATTTATGATTTTAGGTTAGTCAAAAAATTCTTTCTCAGGCTTCGGCCACCGCCGCACGCGGAATCGCCGTCACGCCTCTGTCGGCATTGTCCGCCGGCTCCTGCTGCGGTTCGACCTCGCGGCGATATGGGATCGAGGGCTGCGCACCGTGACGCGTCACGGATATGGCCGAACAGCGCGTGGCGAAACGCACCGCCTCGCACACCGACCGTCCTTCGCTCAAAGCCACGCACAGGCCTCCGCAGAACGTGTCGCCGGCCGCCGTGGTATCGATGGCACGCACTTTCAGCGCATCGACCACAGTGGCATGACCGTGCTCGTAGACCAATGCACCCTCCGAGCCGAGGGTGATGATGACCACCTCCACGCCGCGCGAGGCCAGCACCTCGGCCGCACGCTCGGCACTCTGGCGGTCGACTATCTCCACACCGCTCAACGCCGAGGCCTCGGTCTGGTTGGGCACAATGGCGTAGAGCTTGTCGTAGAGCGTCACGGGAATCTCTGCCGCCGGAGCCGGATTCAGAATCACCTTCGCTCCGCCGCGACTGGCTATCTCGGCGGCATGCTCCACGCACTCTATGGGCGACTCCAACTGCATCAACACGATGTCGGCGCGGGCAATGACCTCGGCCGCGCGATCTATGTCGTCACGGGTAATCGTATAATTGGCTCCCGACGCCACAACGATCCTGTTCTCTCCCTCGGCATTGACATTGATCAACGCCACACCCGAAGGAGTCTGCCCGTCGACGAAAACATAATCGGTGTCGATGCCCTCCTTGGCATAGAGCTTTCGCGATTCCCGACCGAACATGTCGTCGCCCACCTTGGCCACGAACGTAACCTCGCCTCCTAAGCGCGCTATCGCCACGGCCTGATTGGCACCCTTGCCGCCCTGACTCATCATAAACTCCCCACCGAGCAGCGTCTGCCCCGACTCCGGGAAACGCTCGGAGCACACGGTCATATCGGTGTTGGAACTTCCTACTACGACGATTTTATTCATACATTTATTAAAATTTTTAGTAATTGAGCCGTAAAACACCCTTTTTCCAGGGATATCATGGCTGCGCAAACATTTGTGCTAATCGAATAAAAATTGTGCAAACATACTTGCCGAACTAACTTAAACTGTGATTTTGCTGCACAAAAACTATAAAACACCTACAAAAATTACAACGGAACGAAGCTATTATTTTCCGTATTCCGATTGCACAAACGTTTGCGTAACCAATACAAATGTACTATTTTTTTAATTAACTACAAATTTTTTCATATTTTTTTATTTCGACCCGTATTTTTTTAATACTTTTGTATCGACGCCGCAGCATTGAAAGGCCATTATATATAAGGTGCTTATAAACGGAGATGCCCCTATGCCGTATTTCGGCAGAGAATACATCGCCGCAACCGGCCGCAAATGCCGTGTCGGTCGACCGAGGAGCAGCAGACCGAAACAGCAGGCCATAGCAGCAGGTCGGAGCATGGTCGCCCGACGCAGAGGGACAGAGCGACGACAATCCCGCCTGCGAACGTCTCGCGGCGTGCGCAACCTGATTGTAAACACGACAGAAAAACGATAAGGAGATATGCAGAAAGCGACATTGATAGACATAGCCCAGCGAACCGGTTTCTCGGTATCCACCGTCTCACGCGCACTGAGCGGACAGGCCGAAAAGTATCGCATAAGCAAGAAGGCCATCGAGATCATTTCGCGCGAAGCCGAGCGATGCAACTACACCCCGAGTCTGTTGGCCAAAGGTTTGCGCTTGAACAAGACCTACACTCTGGGACTGATCATACCGGGCATCGACAACCCCTATTTCGCCAACATAGCCAGTGCCATGATCCACGAGGCCAAAAGGCTCGGCTACCAGATGATAATCATCGATACGCTCGAAAACGCGGCCAACGAGCGCGAGGGCATATCGTCGCTCATGTCGCGCAAGGTCGACGGCATGGTCATAGTCACCTCCGACAACGACGCAGCATATCTGGAAAGCATACACCGCAACGTGCCGATGGTGCTTATCGACCGTCACTTCGCCAACACCTCGCTACCCTACGTCTGCTCCGACAACCGACAGGGCGGCTACGATGCCACGGAGTATCTCATAGGTATGGGGCATCGCGACATTCTCTGCATTCAGGGCGTACAACGCTCCATGCCCTCGCGGCAGCGCGTCGACGGCTACCACGCCGCCATGCGCCGCGCAGGACTCGAAGCCCAGACGCGTGTGGTGGGCAACGACTTCACCATTCAGAACGGCTATCTCGAAACCAAATTGGCATTCAGCTCGCCCAATCCGCCGTCGGCCATATTCGCGCTGAGCAATACCATACTGTTAGGCACGCTCAAAGCCATACACGAGCTGGGGCTGCGCATACCCGACGATGTCTCGATCGTTGCCTTCGACAACCAGATCTATATGGATTACCTCAACCCTGCCATAACGCGCATCAGCCAATCCACCTCGGAGATGTGTACGCTGGCCATGCGCATACTCATGCAGCAGATCTCGGGCGACGGCTCCTCCGACGTGCAGATGCTGCTGCCGCCAAAGATGGTCGTATGCAACTCGGTAAGAGTCATGCGCCACTCGGCAGCGGTCGAAAAATAGAATTATACATATATATAATAAGTGAGGGTGTCTGCATTCGTCAGACACCCTCACTGCGTTTCACAGCCCCTGCCCATCGGGGCGCGGGGCAGATCGACAGGCTGCTATTTGAGATACTTGTCCAGCCAGCCGAAGAACTCGCGGTTCCACACCAGCGAGTTCTGGGGTTTGAACACCTGGTGCGCCTCGTTCTCGAAGACCACCAGACGCGAATCCAGACCGTGCAGACGCGCCGCCGTGAAGGCTTCGAGCGACTGCGTATAGGGTATGCGGAAATCCTTTTCGCCGGTGATGATCATGATAGGCGTGTTCCACCGCTCGACCAGCTTGTGCGGCGAGTTGGCGTAAGAGCGTTGCGCCGTGGCATTCTGCTTGTCCCAGTATGCTCCGCCGTAGTCGTTGTTGACGAAGAAGAGCTCTTCGGTGTGGCCGTACATCGACTCGAAGTCGAATATGCCGCAGTGGGCGATGAACGCCTTGAAACGGTTCTCGTGCACGCCCGCGAGGTAGAATACCGAGTAGCCGCCGTAAGATGCACCCACGCAGCCGCGGCGGTCGTTGTCAACCCACGGCTCGCGGCTCACCGTGTCGATGGCCGAGAGGTAGTCGCGTATGTTCTGTCCCGAGTAGTCGCCCGAGATCTGGTCGACCCACTCCTGTCCGAACGACGGGCAGCCGCGGCGGTTGGGAGCCACCACCACATAGCCGCGTGCGGCCATGAGCTGGAAGTTCCAGCGATAGCTCCAAAACTGCGACACGACGCTCTGCGGACCGCCCTCGCAATAGAGCAGCGTAGGATACTTTGTAGCCGGATCGAAGTCGGGCGGCAGTATCACCCATGTGAGCATCTGCTTGCCATCGGTTGTCGTGATCCAGCGTTTCTCGACGCGACCCATGCGTATGTTGTCGTAGATCTCGCCGTTGATGTCGGTCAGCTGCGTCAGCCCGCCCGTCGAGAGATCGGCCGCATACAACTCGGCTGCCTTCGACATGGTGTTCATCGAGGCCACCACTCTGCCGCCGGCCATAGTGAAGGCGGTGATGTCGTGGTCGCCCGAGGTCAGCAGCTCGACATTGCCCTGCAAGTCGACACGGCATATCTGGTGAGTGCCCTGATACGTAGCGATGAAGAGAATGTGCTCGCCGTCCTCCCACTTTACCTCCGTGGCGTTATAGTCGAAACGCTCCGTAAGATCGCGCATCTGGGCCGTGCGGCAGTCATATAGGAACAGACGCTCCTTGTCGGCCTCGTTGCCCGGACGACGCTGCGAACGGAAGGCTATGTAACGGTCGTCGGGCGACCACACGGGATACTTGTCGTAGCCCGGCAGATCGTGAGCGCGCGAGGCCACACCCGCGGGCTTGCAGATATTTTGCGTAGCATCGCTCTCCACGAAGTAGACGAAGATGTCCGAGTCGGTCGATGTGGCATACTCGGCACCCGTCAGCGGCTTGCACGTGTAGGCCAGCATCTTCGAGTCGTTGCTCCATGCGATCTCGCCCATGTCGAAATAGGGTGCCAACGGAGCGTCCCATGCGGCATCGCCGCCCATAATGTCGCGTCCCTCGGCCAGAAGACCGTCGCCGCTCACCTCGGCCACATAGAGATGCAGATAGCTGCCGTCGTCCCAGTAGTCCCAGTGGCGGCACATCAGATCGTCGTAGACACGCGCCTTCGACTTATCCATGTCGGCATACTTGTCGGCCGACAATATATCCTTTACGTGCGTGCGCACCACATAGAACGCACGGCTGAGATCGGGCGCGAAGCCGAAGCCCTCGATATCGCTCTCTGTCTTCGAGAGCTGCCGCACCTGACTGCCGTCGGCGCACATGCTCCACACCTGATTCGAGCCGCTGCGATCCGACAGGAATGCTATACGGCCGTCGGCGAGCCACTGCGGCGAGGTGTTGTTCGAGGCGGTATCGGTCAGCGCACGGCTCTCGCCGGTCGACATATCCATAAGCCAGATGACCGTCACACCGCGGTTCTCGGCCATATTGTACGATGTCACGGTGTAGAGCAGACGGCTGCCGTCCTGGCTGAGCGCGGCTCCGCCCACGCGTCCCATCTTCCACATCACCTCCGGAGTCAGCACTCCGGCCTGCTTCTCGACGTCGGTCAGACGGTTGTCTATGGTCAGCGGCTGCGGTTTTCGCTCCGCCTCGCCGCCCGAACCGCATGCCGACAATGCCATGGCTGCAACAGACATAATAATAAATAGTTTTTTCATATTCGTTTACGTTTTGGTTTCTTCTCTGTTCGGGCAATCGGATTTTTCGTACATTGGCTTTACCGAAGATCCTCACGTCCGGCAAAATGCAAACAAATTTGCTTTTGCACTCGCTTATTCGTACCTTTATGGCAGAAATGAAGAGTCATACCATATACTTCACCGATACCCGCGTGACGGTCACCGACCGTCCGCCGACCGCAGCATGCACCGTTGTGGAGTGCGATGCCGCAGGGTCGATATCGAGAGCGAATATAATCAAAAAAGTCGAGACCGACAAATTTATCGTCGTCCTCACGCCCGACCCCGATCTGACGCTCCGCCTGCTGCTGTCGCAGTTCGTCGTTGTGGAGGCTGCCGGCGGCGTGGTGCGCGACCGCGAGGGGCGCACGCTGATGATACGCTGCCGCAACAGGTGGGATCTTCCCAAAGGGCACATCGAAGCGGGCGAGAGTGCGGCCGAGGCCGCCGTGCGCGAGGTGGAGGAGGAGACGGGCATCGCAGTGGAATTGCGGCGGAAGATCGGCTGCACCATACACTGCTACGACACCTACGGCCGCTGGGAGGCCAAACGCACCCACTGGTGGGTGATGCGTCCCGTGGCAGGCAGCGCGCGTCCGCAGCGCGAGGAGGGCATCACCGAAGCGGTGTGGTGCGACAAGGCTGCGCTCGAAGAGCACCTTTCGCAATCGTACAGCACAATTATTGACCTTTTCGCAACGTTAGAACGACAGCAGGCCGCCTCGCCGGCTGCCGACGACAGTACACCGGCCGCCACAGGCGGCGCAACGCATTGAAAACGAAAACGCATATAACCGACACAGTACTATGATCAGGATACTTTGGGTCGACGACGAGATAGAGCTTCTCAAACCGCACGTCATGTTTCTTGCGGCCAAGGGTTACGAGGTGGAGACATGCAACAACGGCTACGATGCCGTGGAGATGGTCACCGCAACGGCCTACGACCTTATAATACTCGACGAGATGATGCCCGGCATGACCGGTCTGGAAACACTGCCGCTGATAAAGGATATACGCCCCTCGACACCCGTGATAATGGTCACCAAGAGCGAGGAGGAGAACATCATGGACAAGGCCATCGGCTCGAAGATAGCCGACTACATCATCAAGCCCGTCAATCCCAATCAGGTGCTGCTGTCGATCAAGAAGAACCTGCATTCGCAGCAGCTGGTCACCGAGCAGACCACGGCCGACTATCGCGCCGAGTTCGGGCGCATAGCAGCGCAGCAGCAGATGGCCTCGACGTTTCAGGACTGGTGCAACCTCTACCGCCGCATCACGGGCTGGGAGATCGAGCTGTCGGAGTCGACCGACCAGAGCATCAAGGAGGTGCTGACATTCCAGAAGAACGAGGCCAACCAGGAGTTCTGCAAGTTCGTGCGCCGCAACTACTACGACTGGATCAACCGCCGCACCGACAACATACCCGTCATGTCGCACACGCTCATGCGCCAGCGCATACTGCCCGAGGTCGAGGCATCGGGCAAGACCACGCTGCTGCTGATCGACAACATGCGCTACGACCAGTGGCGAAGCATCTCGCCGCTGCTCAGAGGCCTCTACGACGTGGCTGTCGACGACTTCTACTGCGCCATACTGCCCACGGCCACGCAATATGCGCGCAACGCCATCTTCGCCGGACTGATGCCTCTGTCGATCGACCGCATCATGCCCGACCGGTGGCTCAACGACAACGAGGACGGCGGCAAGAACCAATACGAGGAGGAGTTCCTGCGCCGCCTGCTCTCGCAGGCCGGCAAGAGCTTCAAGACCACGTTCGACAAATTGGTGCGGCCCGAGGCCGGACGACGATTGATAGAGAACATACGACACGTCTACGATGCCGACTTCTCGGTGATCGTCTACAACTTCCTCGACATCTTGTCGCACGCCCGCACCGAAACCGATGTCATACGCGAGCTGACCGACGACGAGGCCGCATTCCGCTCGCTCACGCGGTCGTGGTTCGAGCACTCCGAGCTGTTCACGCTGCTCAAACTCCTCTCGGAGAACGGGCACACGGTCATCATCACCTCCGACCACGGCACCATACGCGTCGACAACCCCGTGCGCGTCACGGGCGATCGCGAGACCTCGCCCAACCTGCGCTACAAGACCGGCCGCAACCTCGACTACAACTCGCGCGAGGTCTACGAGGTGCTGCGCCCCGAGGACATACAACTGCCGTCGAGCTCGCTCACATCGAGCTACATATTCGCCTACAACCGCGATTTTCTGGTGTATAACAACGATGCCAACCGATACATACGCTACTACCGCAACACCTTCCAGCACGGCGGCATCTCGATGGAGGAGATGATCGTACCCTACGTCGTGCTCAAACCCAAACAGGGATAGACCTGCGAAGCGTATCGCACCGAGCAATATGTCACTCCGAGGAGCCGCAGGCGACGTGGGAGTCTCGCCGACCGGTGCACGCTTGTCTATCAAGAGAGAGATTCTCACGTCGCGATTTACAATCGCTCCTCAGAATGACAGCACATTGGAAATAGCCTCGCACAGATTTCTCGCTAACGCTCGAAATGACAAGGCGAGCGGTTTTGTCGTTCACAACCAGATTCTTCACTCCGTTCAGAATGACAGGGCGCAGAAAAACTGTCACTCCGAGGAGCAACGCAGTTGCGACGTGGGAGTCTCGCCGTCGGGAAAGCGGTTCTGAATACGGGAGCTTGCCGACCAAAAGAGAGATTCTCACGTCGCGATTTGCAATCGCTCCTCAGAATGACAAACCAGTCTCGTCATTCTGAACGTAGTGAAGAATCTGTGAAATACAAGGCTTGTCGAACTACCCTATCGACCTTGCACATCATCATCGGACAATAATACAATAAACAAGCGGCAGCAAACCGTCAACGATTTGTTGCCGCTTGCAAATTACAGGCCAACGTCCGCCGCCCCGCTAATCCGAGACAGGACGGATACTTAGCCCAAAATAGCGGTGAAACCATGTACATCCATACCTGTTAAAATCGAAATAAACGTGGTACGCATTCTGCATATCGTTCTCGTATGGCGTAGAATTCCACCAGTAACCACCCACTCCGACGTAGGAGAGCGACGACCCATTGTACAAACCGGCAGCTGGCAAGAAGATAGAGTTGCCATTTCTGCCTGTCACCCTATAACCTTTGTGACCACCACACGTCGTAGAGATCCATCTGCAATGTCTCAATGCCCACATCTCCTTTTGTGTCGGCATGCGCCACGATCCGCCCCAGTTGGCTCGGGCGGCATCATATGCCGAATTGCCCGATATATCGCCCATATCTTTACCGTAAATCTTGCTATTTTCCTCCGTATAGGTGGATTTAGTAGTCGTCTCGCCCCATGCAAAATAATCTCCGTAATCTCCCGGCGACGACGCACCTACATTGCAAGTTGCCCACTTGACACTCAAACCTAAATCAACATAGTCGTGACCGGACAGTGTACCCGTCGGTTTGTAAATAGCAGGATCGTCTGTATTTATGTTTTTAGAAATAGGACCATATACAGGCCGAACACTATACCCGTAGTAGCGGCTGTTCCACTTAATGAGGTGATCGGCTCTGCTGAAGTCGATGAAGAATGCTTCCTGCGTATCCCACTCGTCAGGCGTAGCACCCCAATAGCAACCGCACTCTACGGCATCGTTGAGCGACAACTCATCACGCCGGCCGGCGGCTGGTACAAAGATAGAGTTGCCATTGATTTTGCTTGTCACCTTATAACCTGTATGACTGCCCTGGATCGTCCATGTCCATGTGCACTTATCGACTAACTCTTCCATCTCCAATACTGTCGGCATGCGCCACGATCCACCCCAGTTGGCACGAGCGGCATCATAGGAGGGATTGCCAGTAATATCGTCCATATCTTTGCCATAAGTCCTGCTATTCTCCTTCGTATAGGTGGATTTAGTAGTAGTCTCACCCCATGCGTAATAATTGCCATAGTCCGACGGTGAAGAAGCTCCGACATTGCATGTTGCCCACTTGACACTCAGACCCAAGTCGACATAGTCATGACCGGAAAGTGTACCCGTCGGTTTGTAAATAGCAGGATCGTCTGTATTTATGTTTTTAGAAATAGGACCATATACAGGCCGGACATTGAACCCGATGTTGCGGTTAGACTTTATCACGTGATCGGAGGAGAGAAGGTACGCGCTATGCGAATCGTTCTCCCAGGGCATAGAACTCCAATGAGCGATCATCCTTCCAGCCCTTAAAGATGATGCTCCGTCACGCCAGCCGGCGGCAGGGAGAAAAATAGAGTTACCATTAATTTTGCTGGTAACTTTGCAGCCTTTGTAGCCTGAAAACTCGACATCGTATATATTCTCAAATGTACAATTTATGATAAGTTCCTCCATTTCCGCTTGCGTAGGCATGCGCCATAATCCGCCCCAATTAGCGCGGGCGGCATCGTAAGAGGGATTGCCAGTAATATCGTCCATACCTTCTTTGCCGTAAGTCTTACTATTCTCCGTCGTGTAGGTGGATTTCGTTGTCGTCTCGCCCCACGCATAGTAGTTACCGTAGTCTTCCGGTGACGAAGCACCCACATTACATGTCGCCCATTTGACACTTAACCCCAAATCTACATAGTCATGACCGTCTATCGTACCGGAGACGGTAGTTTGGGCGTTGCCTGCCACGGCAAGCAATACGCTCGCAACAGTTGCAATTAATGTTGATCTCTTCATGGTAATTATGTATTTGATTTATACTCAACGAAGGTATGAAAATTCCCCCCCCCTCCAAATTTTTCGGAATAAAAATAACGAGAGCATATAATTTTCTATTTTAGAGGCCGTATTTACACTATTTCCGGCAGAATATTTACGCTGTTTGTCATGTTGAACGGAGCAGCGCGGAGTGAAACATCTGGGGACGACATGACCACGCTGTCACTCCGAGGAGCAACGCCGTTGCGACGTGGGAGTCTCGCGGCCGGGAGTGCATTTTTATGACAAAAAAGCGCACATGCCAACCAAAAGAGAGATTCTCACGTCGGACGTTCCGCCCTCCTCAGAATGACAGCACATTGGAAATAGCCTCGCACAGATTTCTCGCTGACGCTCGAAATGACAAGGCGAGCGGTTTTGTCGTTCACAACCAGATTCTTCACTCCGTTCAGAATGACAGGGCGCAAAAAAACTGTCACTCCGAGGAGCAACGCAGTTGCGACGCGGCAGTCTCGCCGTCGGGAAAGCGGTTCTGAATACGGGAGCTTGCCGACCAAAAGAGAGATTCTCACGTAGCGGCCGATGGCCGCACAACCAATGTCGACCACAGAGCGACGGCTTACACCGTTATATAATTCTGACCCCACCCCAAACCCCTCCCTCGGGAGGGGCTTTTGTCGCGCGATTTATCGCGCTCCATGTGGGGTGCGGCAAGCTCCGTTCGGGTCTCGGGTGGGGCGTTGACAGGTGGTCATTCTGAGTGAAACGAACCGACGCCAAGTCGAGTGCAGAAGAAGTTTACTTCTTATGCCGAGACACGAAGGAGGAAGACCGCAGGTCAAGAATCCGGTTGGGGAAGACAAAACCACTCTGTCACTCCGAGGGAGGGCATAGCCCGACCGTGGGAGTCTCGCGGTCGGGAGAGTGTATGTCGTGTGGGAATTTGTCGACCAAAACAGAGATTCTCACGTCGCGATTTACAATCGCTCCTCAGAATGACAGAGCGAACATATCAACAACACACATCGTTTCCAACCAGATTCTTCGCTATCGCTCAGAATGACAAGACACTGGAAATAGTCACGTACAGATTCTTCACTTCCAGAATGACAAAGCGGAAATCATCGCGCACATATATACCGGTTTCGCCCGAAATGACACGGCGTTAAGTGCATGGACATACCGCGACCGGAATATAAAAACGAATGGCTGCCGCATTGATGCGGCAGCCATTCCCATATATGTTCAATTATGACGACTCTTAGATCGAGATATTGAGGATCTCCAATTTGAGAGTGCCGGCCGGAACGGCAACCTCCACCATGTCGCCTACTTTCTTGCCTAACAGTGCCTTGGCAATAGGTGTGCCGATGGCCAGCTTGCCCTCGCGCAGGTTGGCCTCCTTCTCCGAGACGATGGTGTACTCCACCTCGCGGTTGACATTGTGGTTCAATAGCTTCACGCGGCTGAGGATCTGCACCTTGCTCGTGTCGATCTTCGACTCGTCGATGATGCGCGCCTTCGACAGCGTGTGCTCCATCTGCGCTATGCGCATCTCCAACAGCCCCTGTGCCTCGCGCGCCGCGTCGTACTCGGCGTTCTCCGACAGGTCGCCCTTGTCGCGCGCCTCGGCTATCGCAGCCGAGATTGCAGGACGCTCCACCGAACGCATGTGATCGAGTTCGTCTTTGAGCTTCTTCATGCCCTCGGCCGTAAGATAAATAATCTCCTTTTCCATAATATGTTTTACTTTAATCTTAGACAAAATAATAAAGAATCCCGATCTTGGCAGATCAGAACCCTGATGACATATACAAAGGTAAGAGCAAATTTTCGATCTTCCAAATTTTTTTGGCACAAAGTGTGCCGCACATATCTGCAACCGCCGACTTTTGCACAACGTCTGTGCCGGAGTGCGGACAAGTGGTTATCCGAATGTACACTCTCTTGTCGATATATGTGCTATGGGTTGCTGTCCAACTCCATATCGTGCTGCGAAGATCCGCCGATCCCGCAGCGCAATGGGCATGGATCATGGCCACGCTCATATCTCCGCCTGCGGCATCTGTGCTATACGCGTTGACGCGCTCCCGACAGTCGCTGCTTGCCGCAGGCCGAGGGGCTTCGGCCGTGGAGAGCATCATCAATGCCGGCTGCGACACCCGCATGACGCAAGGCAACCGTCTCGCCGTGTTGAGCGGCTGCACGGCCGCCTTTGCCGCCATGATCGGCGACATGCAGCGTGCGCGCGAGTCGATACACATCGAATTCTACATACTCGAAGCCGACCGCGTAGGGCTGACGATACTCTCGCTGCTGCGCCGGCGTTCGCGCGCCGGTGTGAGAGTCAGAGTATTATGCGATGCCTACGGGTCGCGACGGCTGCCGCGCCGGCTTATCGAGTCGCTGCGCGCCGACGGTGTGGAGATACGTTTCGACACGCCTATACGCCGATCGTGGACCACACCTGCGGTGCATTGCCGCAACCATCGGAAGATGCTCGTCGTCGACTCGCAAACGGCGCATATAGGTGGCATCAATATTGCGAACCGCTATCTCGACGGGGACTCCATGGGGCACTGGTACGACGAACAGGTGCGCCTTACGGGAGAGGCTGTAGCCGACATCGAGCGTCTGTTTGCGGCCGACTGGCTGCGTGTGAGCGGCGAGCAGCTGCCTGCCGTGCGTAGGTTTCGCGCTCGCACCGGCATTGTCGCCGGACGCACCGGTGTGCAGGTGGTGTGGTCGGAGCCGGGCATATCGCGCTCGACGATAGCCGATGCCATGGCGGCCATGATAGCCGAAGCGCGCGTGTCGCTGCATATCGTCACGCCCTATTTCATGCCTCCGCCGTGGCTCGTCGACTCGTTGCGGCGGGCGGCACTGTCGGGTGTGAGGGTACGGCTCATGCTGCCGTTGCAATGCGACTCGCGGATCGTATGCCGCGTCGTTCACAGCTACGTCATGGAGTGTGTCGCGGCAGGCATCGAAGTGGAGTTGTACGAGGGCGGGTTCCTGCACTCGAAGCTCATGGTGGCCGATTCGCGCCGTGTGGTGATAGGCAGTGCCAATCTCGATTACCGCAGCATGGAGTATAATCGCGAAGTGATGGCCGTAATCGACGACCAGCGTGCTGCGCGCGAGTATGTCGGACGTTTCGAGAAGATGAGCGCGGAGTGCCGCCGCATTACTTCGGACGACATAGTCTCGGGGCGGTGGCGATGCGGCATCGCAGAGCATCTGGCACGTCTTCTGGCTCCTCTGTTGTAGTCCCCTGCAACAATTTAGGTTAAGGTTATGAGAAAGATTTTACTTATTGTTCTGGGTGTGGCATGCAGCCTCACCATAGCCGATGCGCAGCTGCTGCATGTGGGCCTGCGCGGAGGTTTGAATCTGTCGGACATCTCGACAGCACGGTTCTCGCTCGACGATGCCGTCGTATCGAACGGGCATACCAAGTGCGGCTATCAGGCGGCGTTCATGATGCGCGCCAATCTTACGCGGCACTTGAATCTGCAAGCCGAGTTGGAGTATTCGTGTGCGATCGACTCCTACCGCATCGATCGCGGCTCGTATTCGCGCACCGCCAACATACAGCTGCGGCGGCTGATGCTGCCCGTGGAGATAGGCTTGCAGTTCGGCGCGGTGCGTCTGTTCGGCGGCGCGTCGTTCTCGCTCGGCGACTGGACGGGCAATTCGCGCGCTTCGCTGCTGGCCGTCGACTACGACCTGCCCGATGTGTCGATCGTCGGCGGAGTGGGCGTGCACCTGCGCAAGATATTTTTGGAGGCGCGCGTACAGTCGTCGACCAAGTCGTCGCAATACAATCTCTATCGCATAGGTAATTCCGTGCGAAGCGTCAAGATCAAACGCAATCTCTTGTGGAGCTTTTCGGCGGGCTTCTTCTTCTGAAAACAGCGTGACAGCAAAACGGGGCGGCGACAAATGATCATGTCGCCGCCCCGTTTTCGTCGTTGCCCCTACTCGCGGTCGAATGCCGGAGCGCGCAGGGCTATCTGCTCGCCGTCGGGAGTTACGAGACATACGCCGCTCTGCGCCGGTGTGATGTGTCCTATGACATCGACGAGCCCCATGCGCATCACCTTCTCCTGCATGGCCAGCGGCACGGTGAACAGCAGCTGATGGTCCTCGCCACCGTTGAGTGCCGCCACCACGGGATCGATGTTCATCTGCTCGGCCAGCGCGGTGGTCTGCTGCGCTATGGGTATGCGTTCGAGGTAGATGCGGGCACCGCAGGCCGAGGCCTTGCACAACTGTCTCAGGTCGCTTGCCAACCCGTCCGACAGATCGATCATGGCCGTGGGGCGTATGCCCTCCTCGGCCAACGCCTCGATGATGTCTTGACGCGCACGCGGTTTGAGGTAGCTCTCCAACAGATATTCGTTACCGGCGAACTGTGGTTCGGGATCGGCCACGTCGCTCAACACACGCTTCTCGCGCTCCAACAGATGCAGTCCCATGTAGGCCGCACCGAGGTTACCCGTGATGCAGATCAGATCGTGCTCCGAGGCACCCTTGCGGTAGACCACCTCGTCGCGTGCCGCCTCGCCTACGGCCGTGATATTGATCGTAAGACCGGTCACCGAAGCAGTCGTGTCGCCACCGACGATGTCTACGCCCAGCTCCTTGCAGGCGGTCTCGGCTCCATTGTACAACTCCTCCAACGTCTCGACCGATATTTTGGCCGATACGCCCAACGACAGCAGTATCTGACGCGGCCGCGCATTCATGGCCAGTATGTCGCTCACACCCCGCGTGACGACCTTGTAGCCGAGATGTTTGAGCGGAAAGTATGTCAGGTCGAAGTCTATGCCCTCCATCATCATGTCGGTCGAGACTACCATCACGCGTCCGCCGCCGCAGTCGATAACGGCCGCATCGTCGCCTGCGGCAGTCAGTGTCGAGGCGTTGCGCGGTTTCAGATGCGAAGTGAGTCTGTCGATAAGCCCGAACTCGCCGAGCGAAGCTATCTGTGTAGGTTGTTTGTCTGCCATGATTACGTAATTTTTTACAAAATTACGTTTTTGTTGGCGAGTTTCAAAAAAAAAGTTAATTTTGCACGTAATTTTTCCTGCCGTACCCGATCCGTCGGCAGAATATTTATGATGATTAAAATCAATAGATAACGCATGTTGAACATCATTCTGTTCGGTGCCCCGGGTTGCGGCAAGGGCACTCAGGCGAAGCGTCTGGCCGAACGTTACAATCTGCATCACATATCTACGGGCGAGGTGATTCGCTCGGAGATCGCCCGCGCGACCGAGCTGGGACGCAGCATGGAGTCGTATATCTCGCGCGGCGAGTTGGCACCCGATGCCATCGTCGTGGGTATGATCCGCGACTACATGCACTCTCACAAGGGCGAAGGCTCCATCTTCGACGGTTTTCCCCGCACCACGGCTCAGGCCGAGGCCTTCGACAAGATGCTCGACCAGATGGGCGAAAAGGTCGACGTGATGATCTACATGGAGGTGCCCGAGCAGGAGCTTGTCGACCGCATATTGTTGCGCGGCAAGGAGTCGGGGCGCGCCGACGATGCCTCGGAGGAGGTCATACGCAATCGCATCGAGGTCTATCGCGCACAGACGGCCGTGGTTGCAGACTACTACTCGGCGCAGGGCAAATATGCAAGCGTCAACGGTCACGGCACAATGGACGAGGTATTCGCCCGCATCTGCGCCGTCATCGACTCTTTTTCGTGAAAAGCGGCATTCTACTGCCGCGCACTTGCTCGCCCAAATGGGAAGTACGTCAGTACGTCCCATCTGGGCGATCTTCGTTTGCGTGGTATAATACCGCTTTTGACGAAAAACTTCCAATGCACCACTACCTACTTTTTCGTCAAAAGGCGTTAGTTGCAACTTTTTCGTTAAGCCGAACGAACAAAGCGAAGTTTACTTCGGCTTTGCCGCGGCGAGAAAAAGTGCATTAAATGAACGCAACGTCGGAGCAAAGCGATGGGACGTACTGACGTACTTCCCATTGCTGAGCGACAAGGCGCGGACGCTAATGATGCCTTTTCATGGAAAATTTTTCGTCAAAAAGGCGTTAGTAGCGGTGCCGACATGAAATTGGCGCGGATAGGCTGTACTCGACGTACTGCCTATTCGCGCCAATGATTGAGGTGACGCTAATGACGCCTTTTCACGAAAAAGAAAGGCTATCGCGTATGCAGCATCACAGCCTTGCGCTTATCGGCTACCGGAGCGGCTATGCGCTTCGAAGCCTTGCGGAGATTGACGGCACCGCAATGCGCCTTGCGGGCCGAGAGCGAAGATGCAAGATAGCTGTTGTCGGTCGCTGCGGGAAGCTGTCCGCTCCAAGAGCCTGAGAAGAGGTTGTATGCCTCGTCCACGAACTCGAAACTTACGTCGGTCGTATCGCCCTGCTTCGATAGTTTTACCCAACCGTCGATAGCTGCGGCATAACCGTAGATGTAGCCCTCGTCGTCCGCTGTCGAGAGATCGACATACCATGTTCCGAGCATGCCGAATTCGCTCGATTCGCCCATGACGAAGCCTACACCGTTGTCGACACTCATGTTGTACTGCTTCTCGGGCAGCGGTATCTCGGTGGTGGAGGTGGCGGGTGTGATCAGCTCTATGTCGATGCCGTCGCCTGCCATGTCGTATATCGAGAGCACCCAGTTGGCAAGGCCGTTGCCGTAATAGTCGCCGTAGTAGTCGAGCGATACTGCGTCGGCCTTCGACAGATCGAGCACATAATCCGACGTGAGGGTCGTATTCGGCTCCTCGGTAGGAGACTGGTCGATGAAGTCGATCTCGCCGTCGAACGTACCCTTCACGGCCACGCCCTCGGCCGTGGTCAGATCGAACACGAACTTATATCCCATGCCCGACTCCGTGACGGTCACCGTACCGCCGGTGATCAGACCCAGCTCCTCGGCATCGCCGCTGTCGTCGACCTTGGCGCAATACGATCCGTAGATATCAAAGAATAATCCGCCCGGCTCGATCGTGCCGGCGGCATAGGTGTCGGCTACACTGTACGTGCCCTCGGGCAGATAGATGAACGAACCGCAAGGCTCGGTGTACATGGCCAGTACGACGCTGTAACCGGCAGCCGTCATGATGCCCTCGTCATCGAGCGGCACGGTCGCGAAACCTATCTGGAACAGATCGGTGCCTGCGTTGTACTCGTCGCCGCAATATATGCCTATGACATCGGTGAAGGTGGCATTGACAGGCTCTTTGAGCGTCGGGTAGTCCTCGCCGCCGGTGCCTGCATCGGGATCGCCGAAGACGAGTTCACCCTCGTAGGTGCAGCTCAGTGTCTTGCCGTCGGCGAGCGTGAAGAGGGCTTCGAGCTTCTTGCCCTTTGCGCCCGAGGCCACGGTGAGCGTACCCTCGATGAAGTCGACACTCTTCTGCGAGCCGTTGTCCCATACTTGCAGACGCGTGTAGTAGTTGTTCATCGTGCCCTGTGCGTCGGTGTCGGCGAGGGTGTATGTTCCGTCGGGCAGCACGGCCGTCTCGAACGACTCGGCACCCTGAGAGCTGAATACGTCAAAGAATACGATGTGACCGCCCTCGGGAGCGGCATCGTCGCCCTGCTCGTCCTCGATGAATTCGGCATCGCCCAGACCGAAGAAGTAGTTGTAGACACCCTCCGTCTTGCGGTCGCCGTAGTAGAGCACCTTGGTGGTGCGATCCATCGTCAGCTCGATATCCGCTTTGGGCGAGGGATCGGGAGTGGGAGGCGTGTCACCGTCGTCGCTGTTCTTATCGCACGACACGAGATTGGCAGCCGAGAAAAGAAGGGCTGCAAGAATCAGTTTTTTCATGTTTTTCGCTTTTACGCCTTGCTCGCAAGGCAGTTCAACAAAATTTGGCAGGAATATCCGACTGCTCAGCCGTGACGGCAACCTCCGACGAGATTCCGCCCGATCAGCGAAGACCGGATATAAACGACAAGTAAATATCCTGCGAGGAGATCTACAAAATCATCTCATTTAATCCGCTTACAAATATAAGTAATAAATGGAATATAACGACTATCGAGTGACTAAAATATTGCACATACCATAAATTATCGCCGCATTTGCAATCGCTCCCAAAAGAGACACAACGGGAATATCAACCTCGCACGCCGCCAACAAATGTCACACCGAACGCATGCGGGGGATCTGCGGGCGGCAAGACCGGTGTTGCAGTCACTCCGAGGAGCCGCAGGCGACGTGGGAGTCTCAGCACACAACCTGTCACTCCGAGTGAGGGCTTGCCCGACCGTGGGAGTCTCACCGCAAGAAATGTGTTTGCCGCCCAAAAGAGAGATTCTCACGTCGCAACTGCGTTGCTCCTCAGAATGACAGGACGGGAATATTAACCACGCACATAGTCCACAACCAGATTCTTCACTCCACTGCGTTTCGTTCAGAATGACATTATTGAGTGGAAATAGTCTCCAAAGCACCACCAACCCAATTTTTCGTCAAAAGGCGTTAGTTACAAGCCGCACGTGAAAAATCCGCAGATGGGCTGTACTGACGTACTGCCCATTTGCGGATTTGAACGAGGCGAAGTAAATGATGCCTTTTCACGAAAAAATTTTTTTTGATAAAAGCGGATATTATACAACGCAAACGAAGATCGCCCAGATGGGACGTACTGGCGTACTTCCCATTTGGGCGAGCAAGCGCGCGGCAGTAGAATGCCGCTTTTATCAAAAAAATCAGCGGCGCGACTCCTTTGCCTCAATACATTCGGTAGCGTGAGGAACACGCATCAGACGCTCCTTGGGTATCAGCTTGCCTGTGGTCTTGCAGATGCCGTAGGTCTTGTTGTTGATGCGCACGAGCGCCATCTCCAAATTGCGGATAAACTTCACCTGACGGGCAGCTAAGTTGCCGTACTCCTCCTTGGAGAGCGTGGTGGTACCCTCTTCGAGAACTTTGAAGGTAGGCGAAGAGTCTTCGGTGTCGTTGGCGTTGGTCGTTGCCGAGCACAACATCTCGTAGTCGGCGCGTGCCGATGCCAATTTCTGTTCAATGATAGCGCGGAACTCTTCGAGTTCGGCATCGCTGTATCTGGTTTTCTCTTCTGCCATACCTTTAATTATTTAGATAATTGTAAAGATAAACAAAATTTATCAAATATCCAAATCATATTTCGCAATGCATACGGCTACTGCAATCGGGTCACGGCGATCTTCACCGGCGAGTCATCGACATCGGAGTCGACGACAACGGCACCCGACGGCGACGGCGAGGCCACGACCTCCACGGCCAGCGTCTGCGAGGCGATATAATCGGCGAACTGCCCGACGGCACCCGAGGTAAGCTCGCCCGCCTCGATCTCGACACGGATCTTGTCGGTCACCTCGAAGCCCGAGTCCTTGCGTATGTTCTGAATGCGGTTTATCAATTCTCGCGCCACACCCTCTCGGCGCAGCTCCTCCGTGACGGTTATGTCGAGCGCGACGGTCAGACGCGCCTCCGAGGTAACTAACCAGCCGGGCATGTCCTCCGAGGTGATGTCGAAGTCGGCGGCCGTAGTTATGATCTTCTCGCCGTCGATGTCGAGTATGGTCTCGGCCTCGGCCTCGATGCGTGCTATCTGCTCCTGCGAGAAGGTGGCCACGAGTGCCGCGATCTGCTTCATATACTTGCCGTACTTGGGACCCAAGGTCTTGAAGTTGGGCTTGATGCGCTTGGTGATAACGCCTGCGGTGTCGCTTATCAGCTCTATCTCCTTCACATTGACCTCGTTCATTATCAAGCCCTTGACAGCCTCGATATGACGTGCCGTCGTGGCATCGAGCACCGGTATGATGATCTTGGTCAGCGGCTGGCGCACCTTGATGTTGACCTTGCGGCGCAGTGCCAGCACCATCGACGATACGCGCTGTGCCAGCTGCATCATATCCTCCAATTCCCGATCGATCAGCTTCTCGTCGGCCACGGGGAAGAGCGAGAGGTGCACCGAAGAGTCGGTGTGACGGCCGCTCACGGCGTTGAGATCGGTGAATATGCGGTCCGAGATGAACGGCGCAATCGGAGCCGAGAGCATGGCCACGGTCTCCAAACAGGTGTAGAGGGTCTGATATGCGGCCAGCTTGTCGTCGGTAAGGCCGCCGCCCCAGAAGCGTTTGCGGTTGAGACGCACATACCAGTTGGAGAGGTTCTCGCCGACGAAATCCTGTATCATACGTGCCGCGGGGGTGGGGTCGTACGACTCCAACGATGCCGTCACGTCTCTTACGAGCGTGTTCAGCAGCGATATTATCCAGCGGTCGATCTCGGGACGCTCCTCGACGGGTATCTCGCGCTCGCGGCCGGTGAAGCCGTCGACATTGGCATACAGCGCGAAGAACGAATAGGTGTTGTAGAGCGTGCCGAAGAACTTGCGGCGGCACTCGTCCACACCCGCCTCGTCGAATTTGAGGTTGTCCCACGGCTGCGAGTTGCTGATCATATACCAGCGTGCGGCATCGGCACCGTAGTTGTCGAGCACCTCGAACGGATCGACGGCATTGCCCAGACGCTTCGACATCTTGTTGCCGTTCTTGTCGAGCACAAGACCGTTAGAGATGATATGCTTGAATGCCACCGAGTCGAACAGCATGGTGGCTATGGCGTGCAGCGTGAAGAACCAGCCGCGCGTCTGGTCTACGCCCTCGGCGATGAAGTCGGCCGGATAGACCTCCGAGAAGTTCTCCTTGTTCTCGAAGGGATAGTGCAGCTGCGCGTATGGCATGGCACCCGAGTCGAACCACACGTCTATGAGGTCGCTCTCGCGGCGCATGGGCTCGCCCTTCGACGATACGAGCACGATGTTGTCGACGTAGGGACGGTGCAGGTCGATGACGTCGGTCGAGTAGTTCTCTTCCGACATGTCGCCCACGCGGAACTTCGCAAACGGATTCTCCGTCATCACGCCCGCGGCCACGGCCTTGTCGATCTCGGCGATCAGCTCCTCGATCGAGCCTATGCACTTCAACTCCGAGTGATCCTCCGTAGCCCAGATGGGCAGCGGCGTGCCCCAGAAGCGCGAACGCGACAGGTTCCAGTCCACCAGACCCTCCAACCACTTGCCGAAGCGTCCCGAGCCGGTCGATTCGGGGTGCCAGTCGATCGTGCGGTTCAGCTCGATCATACGGTCGCGCAGTGCCGTGGTGCGGATAAACCACGAGTCGAGCGGATAGTACAGCACGGGCTTGTCGGTACGCCAGCAGTGGGGATACGAGTGGACGTGCTTCTCGATCTTGAAGGCCTTGTTGTCGGCTTTGAGCATGACGGCGATATCTATGTCGAGCGTGGTATCGTCGTCGGTGAGGCTGTCGTCGTAGGCGTTTTTCACATAGCGTCCGGCATACTCGCCGTAGAGCTTCTCGTCGACGTTGTTCTTGACGAACTCGGCATCGAGATCCTCCAAGGGGAAGAAACGTCCGCGGCGGTCGACCATAGGCTGGTTCTTGCCGGCCTTGTCGACCACGAACAGCGGAGCTATGCCCGCTATGCGTGCCACACGGTCGTCATCGGCACCGAACGTCGGCGCGATATGCACTATGCCCGTACCGTCGGCCACCGACACATAGTCGCCCGTAATGACGCGGAACGCATCGCCCATGGGCTTCACCCACGGCAGCAGCTGCTCGTATTCGATGCCTTCAAGCTCGCTGCCCAGCCACTTGCGATCCTCCTCGACGGTGAACGTGCCCGCCAGCTTCTTCGTAAAGAGCGTGTCGACCAGCGCGCGCGCCATGATGACCGTCTGCTGACGGTCGGTATAGGGATTGCGGCACTTCACGCGCACATATTCTATGGCAGGACCCACGGCCAATGCCGTATTCGACGGCAGCGTCCACGGCGTTGTGGTCCACGCGAGGAAATAGAGGTCGCCCTCCACGCCGTCGTAGACCTTCGCGCTCTTGTCGTTGCGCACGACCTTGAACTGAGCCGTACAGGTGGTATCCTTCACGTCGCGGTAGCAGCCGGGCTGGTTCAGCTCGTGGGTCGACAGACCCGTGCCGGCAGCCGGCGAGTAGGGCTGAATCGTGTAGCCCTTGTAGAGCAGACCCTTGTCGAAGAGCTGCTTCAACAGATACCACAACGTCTCTATATACTTGTTGTTGTAGGTGATATACGGATCGTCCATATTGACCCAGTAACCCATTCTGCGCGTGAGGTTCTCCCACACGTCGGTAAACTCCATCACCGCTTCGCGGCAGGTGCGGTTATACTCCTCGATCGATATGGTGCGGCCTATATCCTCCTTGGTGATGCCTAACTTCTTCTCCACGCCTAACTCCACCGGCAGTCCGTGAGTATCCCAGCCGGCCTTGCGATGCACCATGTAGCCCTGCTGTGTCTTGTAGCGGCAGAATATGTCCTTGATCGTGCGCGCCATGACGTGGTGAATGCCCGGCAGGCCGTTGGCCGAGGGAGGGCCCTCGTAGAATACGAACGCAGGGTGACCCTCGCGCGTGGATATGCTCTTGTGGAATGTATCGTCGGCCGACCAGCGTTCGAGCACTTCGGCTGCTACGCGCGGCAGGTCGAGGCCTTTATATTCGTTGAACTTCATACTCTATTCTCTCTGTTTCAGCTCCGGTGGCGGAGTATCGGTTAATTATGTTCGCCGTGCCGGATAGCGGCAGTCTGACGGCCGCCGATATCACGGCATAACGGCATGTGCAGTACGGACGTGGCGCAGGAAGCTGTGGATTACTCCTCCTCTTCCTCGTCGCCCTCCTCTTCCTTCATGGTGGTGTAGACGTTGGTAACGTCGTCGTCCTCCTCCAAGTGCTCGATGAGCTTATTGACCGACTCGCGCTGCTCGTCCGAAAGCTCCTTCGTGTCGGTGGGGATTCTGACAGACTCGCCCGACACCAGTTCGAAGCCCTTGTCCTCGATCCACTTCTGAATGGCACCGAACGACTCGTAGGGGGCATATACCGTGACGGTCTCCTCCTCGGGGTAGAACTCGTCCACACCCAGATCGATCATCTCCAACTCCAACTCCTCCATGTCGGCACCCGCCTGTGGCTTGAACTTGAACACGCACTTGTGCTCGAACATGAAGCCTACCGAGCCCGACGTACCCAGCGTACCGCCATACTTGTTGAAGTACATGCGCACGCTGGCCACCGTGCGGTTGGTGTTGTCGGTAGCAGTCTCAACCAATACGGCAATGCCGTGAGGACCGTATCCCTCGTAGATCACCTCCTTGTAGTCGGCTGCGTCCTTGTCGGTTGCGCGCTTGATGGCACGCTCAACGTTCTCCTTGGGCATGTTCTCCGACTTGGCGTTCTGCATCAGCAGACGCAGACGCAGGTTGCTCGACGGATCGGGACCGGCGGCCTTGACGGCCATCTCTATCTCCTTGCCGATCTTGGTAAATGTGCGCGCCATGTGACCCCAGCGTTTCATCTTTCTCGCCTTGCGATATTCAAATGCTCTTCCCATAAGTTATATTACGTTTTGATTATTTCATACAATGTGGCAAAATTAATAAAAAATCGTGTTATACGGTGAATTTTCACCCCATAAAAATCATAATAGCATGGGTAAAATCATCTTATCGCACCGGCAGCATACGACAAAAGCCTGCACGGCACACAAAAAAAGGGATCAGTCTTGATTTCCGGTGGGGAGGCGAGACTCCCACGTCGCAACTGCGTTGCTCCTCGGAGTGACAGACTACCTGTTAACGCCCCACCATGGGACGAAGGACAACGCTTGCCACGCCCCACATGGAGCGCGATAAATCGCGCGACAAAAGCCCCTCCCGAGGGAGGGGTTGGGGTGGGGTCAGAATTATAAAACGGCGTAAGCCGTAGCTCCGTGGTCGATATTGGTTATGCGATTGCAAATCGCGACGTGAGAATCTCTCTTTGCCGATTTCCTTTCCCTCCACCGGAATTTAAGATAGTGCCAAAAAAAGGCGCACCGCACGATGCGGTACGCCCGAAGGATCGATTATTCGCGATATTCGGCAATGCCGTTCGTTATTTATTTCATAAGAGCCTCCATGATAAGAGGGTTGTCTTTAATAGCCTCCATGATAAGGCCTTCCGTGTTGTTTTTAAGAGCCTCCTCAAAAACCTTCGCGGTCTCCTCGTCGAGTGTATCATGATAAGCAGTCGCCTCTTCTTTCAATTTTTCGAGTCCATCAAAATCATACGACTGTATAAGCGTTACTGCTCTCTGAGCAAACTCCTCGGCACGCTGTTCGGGGGTCTTCTCCTTCTCGCCGCCGCAGGCAACCATAACGGCAACAGCCGCAAGGGCAAATAAAAACTTCTTCATGACTCGATCATTTAAAAGGGTTAATAATAAGTTATAGACAAAGATAGGAAAATTTATCCGAATTGACAAAATAATAGTTATTTTTGCGCCGTACAAAAATGATTCATTCACTATGCAGAAAGAGATAGACGAGGCAGTCGAGGTGCTGCGCCGCGGAGGGCTGATCCTCTACCCCACCGACACGGTCTGGGGCATCGGCTGCGACGCCACCTCCGAGGAGGCCGTCGAGAAGATCTACCGGATAAAAGAGAGCCAGAACAAACACTCCATGCTGGTATTGTGCCGCGATGCCGACATGGTGGTGCGCTATGTCGACCGCGCACCGGGCATCGCCTTCGAGGTGATGGAGATGGCCGACAAGCCGCTGACGCTGATCCTGCCCGGGGCTGCGGGCGTGGCCGCCAACCTCATACCCGAGACGGGCACGCTCGGCGTGCGTGTGCCGCGGCACGACTTCTGCCAGCAGTTGCTGCGCCGCTTCGGCCGCCCGATAGTATCCACCTCGGCCAACATCTCGGGCGAAGAGACTCCCAAGCGTCTGAACGAGGTCGACCGCCGCATAATCGACGGAGTGGATTTCGTCGTCAACCCACGTTTCGAGGGTCGCCCCACGGGCAAGCCCTCGTCGATCATCTCATTCGGCGAAGGCGGCGAGGTGAAGATAATACGTCAATAAACAGCGACAATGGCAAAAACCATAATCACACCCATACAAAAGCGTTTCAACGACATAGATTCGTTCTGGCACGTTAACAACGTAGCGCAGCAGATGTATTTCGATCTGGCCAAGACCGAGTATTACCGTCAGGTGATGAAGGTCGACGGCACGTTCGATGCCCTGCGCGTGATAACCGTATCGACCCATACCGATTTCCGCGGACAGGTGCGCATGGACGACGATGTACGCATCGAGACCACCGTATCGCGCGTGGGCAACAAGAGCATGACAATACACCAGCGTCTGCTCTGCGGCCAGGAGTGCCGCACAGAAAGCTCGTCGGTGATGGTGGCCTTCGACTACAAACGCCAGTGCTCGGTGGAGATACCCGACTCGTGGCGCGAAAAGCTGCTTTAATCATCAGGCAAACAGACCAGTAACCCTATTTCCGACTACCCAGACACCCGTTCGCATGACAGCCACTCGCACAACCCTTTCGCGACGCACCGTCTCGCAGATCCTATTCGTCGGACTGCTCGCAGGCTCGGCCTTTCTCTCGCCCGCCCTCGCGCTGTTCGCCGGCATCGCGCTCGCACTCACACTGGGCAACCCCTACTCCTCGTTTGCCAAGCGGGCATCGAAGATAGCCTTGCAGGCCTCGGTGGTGGGCATAGGCTTCGGCATGAATCTGCACGAGTCGTTGGCCGCAGGCCGCGACGGCATGCTCTTTACGATAGTCTCGGTGGTGGGAGTGATGATCTTAGGCGTGGTGCTGGGACGTCTGCTTAGGGTCGACCGCAAAGGCTCCTACCTGATAGCCTCGGGCACGGCCATCTGCGGCGGCAGTGCCATAGCTGCGGTAGGTCCGGTCATAGATGCCGACGACGACCAGATGTCGCTGTCGTTGGTGACGATCTTCGTGCTCAACGCCGTGGCACTGTTCATATTTCCCGTGATAGGCGAGGCACTCGATCTCACGCAGTCGCAGTTCGGCATGTGGGCGGCCATAGCCATTCACGACACCAGTTCGGTGGTGGGTGCCGGAGCCGCCTACGGCGACGAGGCGTTGCAGATAGCAACCACCGTCAAGCTCACCCGTGCGCTGTGGATCATACCGCTGGCTCTCGTCTCCACATTCGTTTTCCGCAGTCGCGGCAAACGCGTGGCCATACCGTGGTTCATACTGCTGTTCGTTGCGGCCATGACCCTCAACACCTACACGGGCATACCCTCGGCCGTCACCGGCACCATAGTCGATGTCTCGCACCGCGTGCTCTGCATGACTCTGTTTCTGATAGGCTGCGGATTGTCCATGTCGGTGGTTCGCACCGTCGGCGTGCGGCCGCTGCTGTTGGGCGTAGCTCTGTGGGCCATCATCTCGGTGGCTACGCTGGCCGTGGTGACCATGCTGTAACCGCCGTACAGCCCTAAGCTGCCAACGCCTACTCCTCGTCGTCGGAGTCGAAGAACATCTCCTCCATCAGAGAATCTATCTCGCGACGCTCCTTCTTGGTGGGACGTCCCGTGCCGCGGTCGCGAAAGACGAATATCGTCTCGTGCGGGGCATGCAGCTTGTCGAGCTCCTCCTGAGGTGTGATGTTGCGGCAATACATAGGCACATTCTTGGCCGGCTGGCGGCTCGACACTATATCCGTCACTTCGTATGAGTAGTTGACGCGCTCGCGCCGCACGCCTATGCGGTCGCCTACACGCACCTCGCGCGAGGGCTTCACCGTCACGCCGCCAACCGTCACACGATTCTGGCGTATGGCCTCGGCCGCATCGCTGCGCGTCTTGAATATGCGCACGGCCCACAAATATTTATCCAATCTTACGGGTTCCATCGTCTTCGTTTTTTACCTTTCGCCGCCACCGCGTATTCATTCTTCGAGCGAGTTGGTGCGGCTCACGCTCAGTATCATGCCTAAGGCCAGCGTGGTGAACAACAGCGACGAGCCGCCGCGCGAGATGAGCGGCAGCGTCTGTCCCGTTTCGGGTATCAGATTGACCTGCACCATGATATGCAGCAGTGCTTGACACGTTATCAGAAGTCCTAACCCCAGAGTCATCAATGCCGGAAAAGGCGTGCGGCACGCCCTGAATATCTCGATCGAGCGGAAGAACACCCACAGATACAGCATCATCAATATCAACGCTATGACCGATCCGTACTCCGACACGAAAAAGGCATAGGCATAGTCGCTCTCGGGGTGTGTCACCAGCGCGCGCGTGGTGCTGTGACCGGCACCCTCGCCGAACAGACCGCCCTCGCGAATGGCGATCATGGCGCGCTGCGTGTCGGACATATCGTAGCTCGTGCGCGGCGTGGAGGAGGTCGTCCACTCCTTGACCCACGTCGAGAGACGGCCGCCGGCCACATCGGCACGACCTATGCGCAGCACGCTCAGCAGCAGCACGCCCACCAGACACGTAAATGCCGCGAACTTCACCAACTCGCGCATTCTCACGCGGCCTATGTAGAGCATTATCAGCGAGGCGATGAACATCAATATCGCCGACGAAGTATGTGCCGTCACCACAACGCCGCACGACAGCAGCACCGGCCCGAGCAGCGGCAGCGTGTTCTCTCTGAGTATGCGCTTCTGCTTGGCATCGGACAGATGTATGCTCGTGGGCATTATATTGATCTTGTTGATACTGCCCTGCCGCGACGACATCTGTCGCGCCAGCATCAGAATGGTGGCCACCTTCAACCCCTCCGACGGCTGGAACTGCACCGAGCCGATGGCTATCCAGCGCGCGGCATCGTTGGTCGAGGTTCCGATGAAGTATGTCAGCAGGGTCAGGGCCACGAACAGCCAGTAGAGCAGCGGCGTGAGACGGTAGAACAGCTTCCAGTCGATCTTGTGCACCAGCACGATGGTCGGTATGCACAACACCACGAGCATGATCTGCTGCCGCAGCAGCTGCGTTGTCGTGAAGCGCGACGATATGTCGTAGGCCATCTTCGCCGTGGAGGAGTAGACCACGAGCACCGACACCACCACAAGCGCGGTGAATATAGCCCACAGCACCCTGTCGCCGCCGAATATCCGGCGGCGCGAGGCGAGCATCTGCTGCGCGGCTCCGGCACCCTGCACGCCGTCGTTCACACTACTCTTTCGCGCCATTGCCGAGTATGTTATCCTTCACCCACTGTTTGAACTCCTCGCCGCGGTTCTCGTAGTTGCGGAACAGGTCGAAGCTGGCGCACGCAGGCGACAACAGCACCGTATCGCCGCTGCGGGCCTCGGCCACGGCGGCACGCATGGCCTCGTCGAGCGACGAGGTCGAGATCACCTTCGGCACCACGCCCGTGAACGACTCCACCAACTTGCGGTTGTCGACACCCATGCAGACTAATGCCTTGACCTTTTCGCGCGCAAAGGCTTTCAGCGGCTCGTAGTCGTTGCCCTTGTCGGTTCCGCCCGCAATCCACACCGTCGGGCGCGTCATGCTCTCCAAGGCATACCACACCGAGTCGACATTGGTGGCCTTCGAGTCGTTGACATACTGTATGCCGTCGCGCTCGCCGGCCGGTTCCAGGCGGTGCTCCACGGGCGAGAAGTCGTATATCGACCGCACTATCGGCTCAGGCTCCACGCCCGCTGCCAATGCGGCCAGCGAGGCTGCCATGGCGTTATAGGCGTTGTGCAGTCCCTTGATGCGCATCTTCGACGCATCTACCATCACGCTGCGACCGCCGACCGAAGCCGTGAACTCTCCGCCGTCGAAAAAGGCGTCGCCCGCCATCGAGGCTATGGCCGTGTGTGCCGCAAAGGGCATGCGGCGTTGACGCATACCGTCTGCGAGCAGCTCCATCTGCCGCGTGGTCATCTCGTCGTCGGCCGAGTAGATGAATGCGTCCGACGAACGCTGGTTCTGCGTTATGCGCATCTTCGAGGCGGCGTACTTCTCAAACGAGTGGTCGTAACGGTCGAGATGGTCGGGCGTGATGTTCATCAGCACGGCCACATCGGCGCGGAACTTATACATGCCGTCCAACTGGAACGAGCTTAGCTCCAACACATACCAGTCGTAATGTCCCGTAGCCACCGAGTAGGCGAAGCTCTCGCCTATGTTGCCGCCCAAAGCCACGTTCATGCCCGCGTCGCGCATGATCTTGTATATGAGCGACGTGGTAGTGGTCTTGCCGTTTGAGCCTGTGATGCAGACCGTGCGCGCGCCGTCGAGATACCTGCCGGCGAACTCGATCTCCGATATGACGGGTATGCCGTGCCGGCGTATGAGCTGCACGATCGGTGCCGTCTCGGGTATGCCGGGCGACTTGACCACCTCCGAGGCCGAGAGTATCAGCTCCTCGGTGTGGCCGCCCTCCTCGTATGGCACCTGCCACTCGTCGAGACGGCGGCGAAACCTCTCGGCAATGTGTCCCGCATCGGACAGAAACGTGTCGAATCCCTCTTTCTTAGCCAGTATGGCGGAGCCGTAACCGCTTATGCCTCCGCCCAAAACAACTATGCGTCGAGCCATTGTTATCTGATTTTAAGTGTTACGAGCGTAAGTGCCGACAGCAGCAGCGAGATGATGAAGAAGCGGATCATGATCTTGGTCTCGAAGATGCCCTTCTTCTGGTAGTGGTGATGCAGCGGCGACATGAGGAACACGCGCCGTCCCTCACCGTATTTGCGTTTGGTGTATTTGAAGTAGCTCACCTGTATCATCACCGACAACGCCTCCACGAGGAACACGCCGCACAGCAGCGGCAGCAGCAGCTCCTTGCGTATGCACAGCGCGAAGACGGCGATTATGCCGCCTATGGTCAGCGAACCCGTATCGCCCATGAATATCTGCGCAGGGAAAGAGTTGTACCACAGGAAGCCCACCAACGCTCCGGCGAAGGCCGCCGCGAAGACGATCAGCTCGCCGCTGTCAGGGATATACATTATATTAAGGTAGTCGGAGTAGACTATGTGTCCCGACAGATAGGCCAATATACCCAGCACCAGCACTATCGGCACCGATACGCCCGTCAGCAGGCCGTCCAGACCGTCCGTGAGGTTGGCTCCGTTCGATACGGCCGTGATGATGAATATGGCCACCAATATGTAGAGTATCCATGCCGCCGTGTCGTTGCCTCCGGTGAAGACGTTGTAGTTGAGCTCGGTGTTTTTCAGAAACGGGATCGAGGTCTCGGTGGTCTTCTTGGGCATGGTCGAGATGACGCGCTCGTTGTCGAAGGTCTCCGTGCTGCCGTCCTGCTCGATGTAGGTCACCTGCTGTGTCTCGACCACCTTGTCGCACACCACGATGTCGTCCGAGAGCCACATCACGCTGCCCACGATGATGCCCAGACCCACTTGTCCGACGATCTTGAAGCGGCCGTTCAACCCCTCCTTGTTGTGACGGAACACCTTGATGTAGTCGTCCAGACCACCTATCAGCCCTAACCACACGGTCGACACCAACATCAGCTGTATGTAGACATTCGACAGCTTGCCGAAGAGCAGCACCGGCACCACCACGGCCAGAATGATGATTATGCCGCCCATGGTCGGCGTGCCCTTCTTCTGCAACTGGCCTTCCAGTCCCAGATCGCGCACCGTCTCGCCTATCTGATGGCGTTGCAGCATGCGGATTATGCGCTTGCCGAATACGATGGCTATCAAGAGCGACAGGATTATGGCCGCAGCCGAGCGGAACGATATATACTGGAACATACCCATGCCGGGCAGATCGGTCGCCTCGTCTAAATATTTGAAAATCGAATAGAACATATTTTCCTAACGTTTTGTCTTGTCCTTTATAAAAAATCAGTCGCGCTGCCGCTACATCACACCCTTCGAGCGGAATGCCTCGCGCAGCTCTTCGCGGTCGTCGAAGTGATGCTTCTCGGTGCCCACGATCTGGTAATCCTCGTGGCCCTTGCCCGCCACAAGAATCATGTCGCCCGCCGCTGCGAGCGCGACGGCCGTCTTGATGGCTTCGCGCCGGTCGGTTATCTTCAAGTAGCTGCGCCCCGGCTCCACGCCTGCCATCATGTCGGCGAGTATCGCCTCGGGATCCTCCGTGCGCGGATTGTCCGAGGTGAATATGGCCGTCGAGGCATGCTTGACGGCTATGGCCGCCATCTCGGGACGCTTGGTACGGTCGCGGTCGCCGCCGCAGCCGCATACCACTATAAGGCGCGAGCCTTTGGGGCGTATCTCGTCGATGGTCTGCAACACATTCTCCAACGCGTCGGGCGTGTGGGCATAATCCACTATGGCAACGGTGTTGTCGCGCGCCGTGATCGGCTCGAAGCGTCCCGACACCGAGTGCATGGCACTCATAGCCGTCAACGCCTGCTCGCGCTCCACACCCAGCAGCCGCGCCGCGCCGTAGACCGACAGCAGGTTGTAGGCGTTGAAGCGACCGAGGAAGCCCACCCACACATCGTTGTCGTCGATGCGCAGCTCCATGCCGTCCATGTGCATCTCAATGATGCGCGCGCGGAAATCGGCCATCGAGCGGAGCGACAGTCTGTTCACGTGCGCCGCACAGTTCTGCACCATCACCTCGCCGTTGCGGTCGTCGATGTTCGTAAGTGCCCACGCCCGCTTCGACAGCGAGTCGAAAAACATCTTCTTGGCGCGCACATACTCCTTGAATGTCTTGTGATAGTCGAGGTGATCGTGCGTCAGATTGGTGAATATGCCGCCTGCGAAGTCGAGAGCGTCGATGCGGTGCTGCACGATCGAGTGCGACGACACCTCCATGAAGCAGTGGCTGCAACCCTCGTCGACCATGCGGCGCATCATCTCGTTGAGACGTATGGCATCGGGCGTGGTGTGGGTCGAGGGCAGTGTCTGCTCGCCGATGCGGTAGACCACCGTCGATATAAGTCCCGACTTGTATCCCATAGCCGTGAACATGTCGTAGAGCAGCGTTGCCGTGGTGGTCTTGCCGTTGGTGCCGGTCACGCCCACCAATTCGAGCGAGCGGCTCGGATAGTCGTAGAAAGCCGCGGCCATCTGCGCCATTGCCGCGTTGGTATCCTCCACCACGACGAAGCATACGCCCGCGGGGCACTCCGCAGGCAGCGTCTGGCACACCACCGCCGCCGCACCGCGCTCCACGGCCGACGAGATGAAGTCGTGGCCGTCGCTGGCCGTACCTCGCACAGCAAAGAAGCAGTCGCCCGTGCCGACCTTGCGCGAGTCGTAGACCAAAGCCGATATTTCGGGATCGGCCGCAGCCGATATGTAGCTTGCCCGCACCGAGACGAGCAGCTGGCTCAATCTTTTCATTGTTATCTTTCGAGTGTTAATACAATCTTACCATGTGCGTTCTGCAACGGCGTGCCACACTTGACGCTCTGCTGCGTCACGCGTCCGGCACCCTTGAACGACACCTCCAATCCGCAGCTCTCCAACACGTATATCGCATCTTTGAGTCCCATGCCGCGAACGTCGGGCACCGTGTCCGCCGCATCGGGCATGCCCGTGAGCGAGGCATTGCCGCCCTCGTCGACCTTGGCCGTGCACCACTCACCGCCCTGCTCCACCGAGAGGTGCGAGGCGAAGCGGCTCGCCACCTTCTGCGCCTGCCACATACTGCCGCCCTTGATGCTCTTGGGCGCATGAGGCATGGGCGACGACTCCACGGCGGCGTGCAGCGACGGGTCGTTGGCATAGAGGTATTGCATGATGTCGGCCGCCACGGGACCGGACAGACCTATGCCGAAATAGTCGTTATAACCCGTGCTCTCCTTGCAGATGCTCACAAAGACCGTGTACTTGGGCTTGTCGGCCGGAAAATATGTTCCGATCGAGCCGAGATAATATTTGTCGCCGGTGCCGATCTTGCGGTCGTCCTGCCGGCAGGAGGTGATGAAGCGGCTGGTTATGTGCGCCGTACCCGTCTTGCAGCCGAACTCGCACGGCAGATCCTTGAATATGTTCGATGTCCGCGCGGCGGCAGCCTCCATACACTCCCTTACGATATCGAGCGAACGCGGCGAGCACACCCGCTCCACCAGCGTGCGCACGGGCATCGTCTCCACCGTCACGCCGCCGCGGTCGATGCGGTCGATCACGCGAGGCGAGACCATGCGGCCGCCGTTGGCCACGGCGTTGAATATGGTGGCTGTGTGTATGGCCGGCAGCGTCACCTCGTAGCCGAAGCCCTGGCGCGGCAGACGGAAGGCATCGGAGTAGGCGTCCGAGATCTCTCCCTTCACCTCGCCGAAGGCCTGCAAACCGACATAGTCGTCGGTGCGCAGCCGCTGCAACTGCTCGCGGTAGCGCGTCGGATTGTTGCGATAGGTCTCGTATATGGCCTTGGCGAAATAGATGTTCGACGAGTGTGCGAAGCCGTCGACCAGCGTCACCACGCCGCCCGTCTCCTTGCCTGCATCGTGCGAGTCGGTCACATCGGCCTGACCCACGCGGCGCGAAGACTTGCCGCGCTGCAACTGCGGCGAGTGCTCCGTATCGTATGAGTTCTGCTGCGTGAAACCGGCATCTTCGGTCAGAATTATCGTATTGGTGAGTTTGAATGTCGAACCGGGCGTGAGGCTCGTGGCCACCGCATGGTTGTAGTATTCGGAGTATCGGCCGCCGCGTCGCTCGCCCTCGGCACCGAGGTTGACCATGGCAAGCACATTGCCCGTGGCCGTCTCCATGACGATGGCCACGCCGAACGAGGCCTGCTTCTCCACCAACTGCCGGCGCAGGCGGGCATCGGCCATCTGCTGCAAACCGGCATCGAGCGTGGTCACCACATCGCAGCCGTCCTCGGGGTCGATGTTGTCGGCATCGCCCACCCTCGCCCAGAAGCCGTTGGCAATCTGCTGCTGCACGGTGCGTCCCGCACGACCGGTAAGCCTATCATCGTATATTCTCTCTATGCCCGAGCACGACGAGTCGCGCACACTGCCCACCACCTGCCGGGCGAGGTTATCGCCGTATGGATAGATGCGCTTGTCGACCTGCTCGCTGCCATACGTAACGCCCATGTTGCCGTTCAGGATCGGGAAGCGGTCCTTCATCATGCGCCACTCGTCGAGAGTCACCTCTCGCGGGAAGATCTTGACGGCGCGGCGGCGCGTGCGCGCCTCGTAGTTGTCGCGGAATATCTTGCGGTAGTCGGCCGCCGACAGGTAGCGGTAACCGTTGCGTGCGGCGTCCTCGCGCGAGAAGAAACCGGCCAGACATTTGGCCAGCGAGTCGGTCTCCTTGTAGAACCGTTCGGCCGAGGCGAAACCCTCGGCGGCGAAGTCGAACGTGGCCTGGTAGCGGAACACCGAGACGGCCAAAGGCTCGCCGCCGCGCGCGAGGATAGCACCTCGGTGCGCAGGCAGCTCCACCGTGCGGAATATGTTGCGCTCCAAAACCTCGGCGTTGCGGCCTACCGACGGACTGAAAAACTGCACCCACACAAGGCGTGCGGCCACGAGTATTCCGGCCAGAATGAAGACTGCATACAGCACCCTGACGCGAAACAGTATATCCTGTTTGATGTTAGGTTTCTTCTCTGCCATATCCTGTTATTTTTCAATAAGACGACTGTCGTCCGACAGGTCGGTCATACTTATGCCGCGATCCTCCAACATGCGCATTATCTCGTTGTACGAGCCGCGACGGAACCGCTGCTCCTGCATCAGCACCGAACGCTCGCGCAGCACGCGCACCTGCTCCTCCAAACTGCGGCACTCCATGTCGACGTTCAGCGACATGAACGTGACGAAGATACTTATAAGGCACATGACCGACATGGCTATCAGGTAGTTGTAATACACGCCGCCGCTCATCAGAAAACTGCCCGAGAAGATCTGCCACAGCAGATTGCGACGCTTGCGCGCCTGTTTGCGCTCCATCTGCTGCTGCTCTTCCCGTTCGCGTTCGATAGCCTCCCGCTCGCGAGCCATATCCTCGTCAGCCTCACCGTTGTCGACGCGTATCAGCTCGCGGCGTATGCGCCGCGCTATGCGCTCCTCCATCTCGGCATCGCGCCGCCGCTGCTCGCCGGCGGGATCGAACTCCAAATCCTCCTGCTCCCGTTTCATCTGTCCTGCATGTTCTTTTCCGCCACACGCATGCGTGCGCTGCGCGAACGGGGATTGCGCGCCACCTCCTCGTCGGAGGGCACTATGGGTTTACGCGTCACGACAGTGAACGGCGTGGTCTGCCGGCCGAAAAAGTCCTTTTCGACCACACCCTCGCAGTTGCCGCTGCGCATGAAATTCTTTACTATGCGATCCTCCAACGAGTGGTAGGATATGACCACTAAACGTCCGCCCGGGGCGAGCAGGCGCAGGCTCTGTTCGAGAGCCATCTTCAACGCCTCCATCTCGCCGTTGACCTCTATGCGCAAGGCCTGGAACAGCTTGGTCAGGAATTTAGCCTCCTCCTTGGCCGGCGTTACGGGACGCACCGCCTCGACCAACTGCCGCGTGGTGAGGATCGGCTGCCGCTCGCGCGCACGCTCGATGCAGTTGGCTATCTTCCACGTGGTATCCAATTCGCCCCACGACGAAAAAATTTCGGAAAGGGCACTATTTGTGTAGGTGTTGACCACATCGGCCGCCGTGCGGCCGCCGCGGTTGTTCATGCGCATGTCAAGCTCCGAGTCGGCGCGGAACGAGAATCCGCGCTCGGCCGTATCAAAGTGGTGCGACGAGACACCCAGATCGGCCAGAATGCCGTCGACCTGCTCCACACCGCGCAGACGCAGCGCGCCGCGCACGAAGCGGAAATTCGACGCCACGAACGTGAACCGCCCGTCGGCAGGTGCATTGGCCGCAGCATCGGGATCCTGGTCCAGCGAATAGAGATGTCCCTCGGGGCCGAGCTGCGACAATATGCGGCGCGAATGACCGCCGCCGCCGAATGTAAGATCGGCATATACGCCGTCGGGGCGTATGTCGAGCATCTCGACAGCTTGCGAGAGGAGCACCGGTATGTGATAGGTTTCGCCCATGCGGCATGCGTTTTTTTACAGTGTGTATTACGGCCGTAAAGTTACACAATTTAACCGAACGCCGCCACAATATTTTTTGAAATATTTTCGGAATAACAGATATAATTTCAAAACATCTTGCTTTATGTCTCAGAGCGTGAAAATTTCCATCGGCGAGATGCTGCGCCGCCGCTGGCCGCGCGCAGCGGCCTGCATGCCACAGGCCGCCGTGCGCGCACTCGAACGCCGTCTGTGCATCGACCGCCTCAACGACTACATCACCAGTCATGAAGGTTTGCCCACGGGGGAGTTCCTGCATCGCTTCCTCGACTCGCTGCAAGTGAGCTGCTCGATCGAGGGCATGGAGCGTCTCGACCGCGGCGGCCGCTACATCATAGCCTCCAACCACCCCTTCGGCGGGCTGGACGGCGTGATTCTCGCCGCCGCGATGATCGACCGCTTCGGCGACGTGGGCGTAGTGGTCAACGACCTGCTGAGCGAGATCCGTCCGCTGGCCGACATCTGGATCCCGGTCAACACACGCGGCGCGCAGCATAGCGGCAACGTCAAACGCTTCGAGGAGGTGCTGCGCAGCGACAAGCCCGTGGTCACCTTTCCTGCCGGTCTCTGCTCGCGCCGCACCGACGGCCGCGTGCGCGATGTGCAGTGGCACTCTTCGTTCGTCAAGCGCGCCATCATGCACGGGCGCGACATCGTCCCCGTCTATGTCGACGGACAGCTCTCCGACGGCTTCTACCGCACGGCCGCCATACGCCGCCGATTGGGCATAGACTTCAACATAGAGATGCTGCGCCTGCCGGCGGAGATGTTCGCCCAGCGCGGCCAGCACATCACCGTGCGCATAGGACAGCCGCTCTCATGCTGCGACATACGCCACGCCGAATCGACTCACGAGGTGTGCGACAAAGTGCGGGCAAAAGTTTACGAAATGGCTTTTTGAATCATGACAGAGACTATCATACCGCCCGTCGACCGCAGCCTGCTGCTGCGCGATCTGCAATCGGCCGAGCGAGTGCGCAGCACCCGCCGCGCCGCCAACGAGATATACACCTTCCGGGCCGAGAGCTGCCCTGCGCTGATGCGCGAGGTGGGCCGCCTGCGCGAGGAGTCGTTCCGCGCGGCCGGCGGAGGCACGGGACAGCCGTCAGATGTCGACGATCTCGACACCCGCCCCGACGGCTACCGCCAGCTGATCATCTGGGACCCCGAGGCACTGGCCGTCGTGGGCGGCTACCGCTACATCGTGTGCGGCAGTGCCGATGTCGAGTCGCTCTCGACATGGCACTACTTCCACTTCTCGGAACGCTTCCGCCGCCGCTACCTGCCCTACATGATCGAACTGGGACGCTCGTTCGTGCAGCCGCTCTACCAGCAGCGGCGCAATCCCAAGAGCATATTCGCTCTGGACAACCTCTGGGACGGCATGGGTGCGGTGGTCATGCTCCACCCCGAGGTGAAATATCTCTTCGGCAAGGTGACGATATATCCCTCCATAGGCCGTATGGCGCGCAACACGCTCATCTGCTTCATGCACAAATATTTCCCCGACAACGAACGGCTCGTTCGCGCACGCCGGCCGGTCGATACGGACAGCCGCTGCTGCGACGGTCTGTTCGTCGGCAAGAGCTACGGCGAGAACTATCGCATACTCATCAGCCGCATGCGCGACCTGCGCCAGAGAATACCGCCCATGATCAACTCCTACATGCGTCTGTCGCCCACCATGCGCGTGTTCGACACATGCAGCAACCCCGACTTCGGCAATGTCGAGGAGACGGGCATCATGCTCACCATCGGCGACTTCTATGCCGACATGCGCCAACGCTACCTGCGCTGAGCAGCCGCACACGACCAGCAAGAGGGAGGAAATTTACGACAGCAGGCATCGGTTCCGATTATTTTCGCTACATTTGTCTGCCGTATATGCAGGGGTCGGAAAACCGAAGCGATAGGATCAGCTCCGGTGCCGGCTTCTCGAACAGACCCCCAAAAAGACGAACCGTAAAACATATATCTGTCATGGATAAAAACTCCTACCCTAAGCTCCGCCCCACCGACGACCAGCGTTTCGAGATCATCGGACGCGGACGTTACGACTTCGTGCGCCGAGCCGCGGCCGCAGCCGACATGCAGGCGGCAGGCGACGTGGAGTCGGCATGCAACGAACGCTTCCACGCCTTTCAGGACATCGTGGCTCTACTGCCCGAAGAGGAAGAAGTGGAGCTGCGCTGGGAGCACGACAACACGGCGGCGGCCATAGAGATCCTCCACGACACGGCTGTCGACCACTTTCTGCTGGGTGACTTGGAGATGGCCACGGCCGTCTTGGAGATGCTGCTCGACGTCGATCCGGAGGATCATACGGGCAGCGTCTGTCTGCTGGCACTATGCTATGCGGCAACGCAGGAGTGGGAGGCATTCGACGAGATCTCGATCGATCTCAACGACAAGCTGCCGGCAGCCGTCATAGCACGTCTGTGGGCGGGCTGGCGACGCGGCGGCACTCTCGACGGGGAGCTGCTGCGGCTGCTGCAACGCAACTTCAAGGAGTATTTCGCGGAGTTCACCGCCGACGAACACCCCGCCGACGAGGAGTATCTGCGCGACATATCTTCGGCCTCGCCCTCGCGTGCGGCCGAAGCGCGCGAACTGTGGTTGCAGACCGAACCGCTGTGGCGCGAGTTTTCGGATTTCATCGAGGCGTTGCAAGCACAAAAAGTTTCCAGAGGCTGACCGCCGCAAAAAAGAGTCGGGCAGGTGCCGCATCTACGGTTGCGTCTGCCGTGCACGGATATACACCGGCCTCGCCGCGGACGCGGCACTTATCGTCTGCCGCGCTCAGTTCTCTCGCTCCGGTACGTAATGATTCCCCCTCCCTCGCGGAACTCTTTGGGCGATATGCCGGTCATGCGCTTGAAGTATTTGCCGAAGAACGACTGGTTGGGAAAGTTCAGTTCGACCGATATCTGCTGTATGGTCATATAGGAGCTTTTCAGCAGGTTCTTGGCTTCGAGTATCACATAGCTGTCGATCCACTCCACGGCCGACTGGCCGCTGCTCTGCTTGACCACCTTCGACAGATATTTCGGCGTTATGCAGAGTTTGTCGGCATAGAAGCCCACCCGTCGTTGCTGACGATAGTTGTTGCGCACCAGGTCGATGAAGCGTTCGAGTATCGAGTTGTGGAACGATGTCGGCCGACTGCTCAGCAGCTCGTGGAAGTATAACCCTCCGGCATAGAAGAATGCACGCGTAAAATTCTCCACCACTTCCAGACGATAGGGGTTGGCGACGTGGCTTATCGCCTTGCCGATAATCTCGCGATAGCCCTCCACGGCATTTACGGTGTTGTAGTCGAGCTGTATGACAGGATTGTTGCGCACGGCCATGAACACCTGCGTGCTGGACGATATGTTGAGCATGTCGATAAAACGGTCAGACATGCTTATCATCATCGCCTCGAAGTTGGGGCTTATCGACACACACTCGATATGTTGCGAAGGCAGAGTGACGATCATGGCAGGCGACTCGACGGTCTGCTGCTCGAAGTCGATGCGCAGATCGATGGCTCCGCTTCTGCACACGATGACCGATGTCGACTGTCGTTCCATCAACTCTCTGACGAGTGCTATATCATTGATTGTCACATCACCTATCATGATGAAGTCGTCGCCGATGGAGCATATGCGCTGCGGTTGCACGCACGGCGGCTGATATGATAAATCGTTCATATTGTCTGTTCGCAATTAATATTGCAACAAAATAAATCGATTGAACCGCTCCGTCCAAACCCATTCGACCAAACGACCAATATTGCGGCGTCTTATACCCTATTTCAGCTCCGCGCGAACTTTTCGGCAATGGTTCTACGCCTCGCAGGCGGGGGTGTCGCCGCCGCCGCGTTTTTCGAGCCCGTGCTCGGCGGCCAGACGCTCCATCATCTGATAGGCCGCATCGTAATCGTTGGGTATCTCGCCGTCGAGAATGGCGTTCTTGATGCGCTCCTTTATCTCGCCTATCAGACTGCACGGCCTAAGATCGTAGGTCTGCATTATAAGATCGCCCGTTACGGGAGGCTGGAAGTTGCGTATGCGGTCGCGCTCCTCCAAATCGCGCATCTTGCTGCGCACAAGCTCGAAGTTGGCCATGTAGCGTTTCACCTTAGCGTCGATGCCCGAGGTGATGTCGGCCTGGCAGAGCATCATGAGCCGCTCCACATCGTCGCCCGCCTCGAACAGCAGCCGCCGCACGGCCGAGTCGGTCACCATATCCTCCGAGAGGATTATGGGGCGCAGATGCAGAAAGACCATCTTCTGCACGAAGCGCATGTGTTCGTTCATCGGAAGTTTCAGCCGGCGGAATATCTGCGGCACCATCTTCGAGCCGACGACCTCGTGTTGATGAAAAGTCCAGCCTATGCGCGGATCGTAGGCCTTGGTCAGAGGCTTGGCTATGTCGTGCATGACGGCAGCCCACCGCAGCCACACGTCGTCGGAGCGGTGCGCCACATTGTCTAACACTTTGAGCGTATGTTTGAATACATCTTTATGGGAGTGGCTGCCGCGCCGCTCGACGCCCGACAGACGGTGCATCTCGGGAAATATGAGTTCGAGAAGCCCCGAGGTGTTGAGCAGCTCGAAGCCTATCGACGGCACGGGCGAGGCCACTATCTTGTTAAGCTCGACGATGATACGCTCTTTCGACACGATGCGTATGCGCTCGCGGTTGCGGCGTATGGCCTCGAACGTCTCGTCGTCGATGTCGAATCCCAACTGCGTAGCGAAGCGTATGGCGCGCATCATGCGCAGCGGATCGTCCGAGAAGGTGACATCGGGGTCGCACGGCGTGCGTATGATGCGCTCCTGCATGTCGTAAACCCCGTCGAAGGGGTCGACCAGACGGCCGAACGTGGCGGTGTTGAGCGACCACGCCATGGCGTTTATGGTGAAATCGCGGCGACGCTGGTCGTCTTCGAGCGTGCCCGGCTCCACCTGCGGCTTGCGCGAGTCGTGCGAATAGGACTCCTTGCGTGCACCGACGAACTCCACCTCGGTGCCGTGCCAGCGCAGCATGGCCGTGCCGAAGCGTTTGAATATCGAGACCTTGGCATGCAGCTTCTCGCCCAGTCTCTCGGCCACCTCCACGCCGCTGCCCACCACCACCACATCGATGTCGGTCGAGGGGCGGCGCAGGTAGTAGTCGCGCACGTAGCCGCCTACGACGTAGGCTTCCAGTCCCATCTCATCGACCGTGTCGCGTATGTGTTCGAATATGGGGGCATCGAGTGCCGTGGCGATAGTTGTCTGCTGCATTACTGTCGTTTGCGTTTATTGCTATTTCACATAGGGTCGCAGAAGCTCCACCCACACCTTGTAGCCGTCGGCCATCAGGTGCAGGCCGTCGTTGGTGTAACGCTCGTCGAGCATGCCGCGCGAGTCGGTAAGCGACGAATATACGTCGATAAAGGGCACGCCGCGCTCAGCGCACTCCTCGGCAAGAGCCTTGTTGACGGCGATGATCTCCGCACCTTTCGACCAGTGGTTCTTCTTGGCCATCTTATCCTTGAAGGCCTCGCCGTTGACCGGAAAGAGGCTCTGGACGTAGAGCCGTGTGCGCGGCGACTCGGTCAGTATGCGGTCGATGACCTTGCAGATGTTCTCCACGACAGCTTCGGGCGTGGCGCCGGCAGCCAGATCGTTGGTGCCGATCATAAGAAATATCTTTGCGGGCTGACCCTCGACGATGGGATCCATGCGCGTGAGCAGCCACTCGACGCGGTCGCCGCTGATGCCGCGGTTGATGATCTTGGCGTTGCCGAACCACTCGCTCCAATCGCCGTAGTCGGTGATGCTGTCGCCCAAAAAGACGATGCTCGACCGGTGTACGGGCAATACTGCGTAATGGCTGCGTTTCTGGTAGTTGTAGGCGTTCTGCGCCTCGGCCGCCGAGCAGATGAGCAGCGTGGCGGCGATGATGGTTAAAATTCGTTTCATGATATTGAGGTAGTCTGTTGTTGTCGCGTTAACGGGTTTCGGCCAGCTCGATGCAGCGGCGATAGATGCCCACGGTGTTCTCCAAACCCCAGTAGAGGGCGTCGCTGATGAGCGCGTGGCCTATCGACACCTCGTCGCACCACGGTATGCGGCTGATGAAGTATGTCAGGTTTTCGGTGTTGAGATCGTGTCCGGCATTGAGTCCCAGCCCCATGCGGCGCGCCTCGGCGGCGGCGGCGACATAATCGGCTATGGCCTTTTCGGCATCGGCGGGATAGTTGCGGGCGTAGGCCTCGGTGTACAGCTCCACGCGGTCGGCTCCGCAGGCGGCGGCACCGGCCACCATCTCTTCCGACGGGTCGACGAATATCGAAACGCGAATGCCGCGACGGCGGAAACGCTCGCACATCTGAGTGAGAAACTCCCTGTTGGCCACCGTGTTCCACCCTGCGTTGGAGGTCAGCGCATCGGGCGCGTCGGGCACGAGTGTCACCTGCGCGGGGCACACCTCCTCCACCAGCGCGCAGAAGCTCTCCGTGGGGTTGCCCTCGACGTTGAGCTCGGTACGGATCTCGCGTTTGAGATCGCGCACGTCCTGATAGCGTATGTGACGTGCGTCGGGGCGAGGGTGCACGGTGATGCCGTCGGCACCGAACCGCTCGATGTCGAGGGCGGCGCGCAGCAGATCGGGGACATTGCCGCCGCGCGAGTTGCGCACCACGGCAATCTTATTGACATTTACACTCAGTTTTGTCATAAAATACGTATATTTGCCCTGTAAAGTTAAGTATTATTTTTCGTTTGGCTGAATGAATATCATACTTTTTTCGCGCCGGCAGTCGGCGCACTCCCCCTCTCAGATCGCCTCGCTGTTCGAGGCTATCGGCCGTTACGGGTTCGACTACTCGATAAATGAGGAGTTTGCCGATGTCGCCACGTCGCTGACCGGCATCGTCGTGCCGGCCGAGAGGATCTATCGCGGCCAGGCACCCTCGACCGGCGGCGACGAGGTGATGATCTGCTACGGCGGCGACGGCACGCTCTTGGACGGCATTCACCGTCTGGCGCGGCGCGACACGCCCGTTGCCGGCATCAACAGCGGACGGCTCGGATTCCTCACCGAAAACAACGGCGAGGGCATCGACTCCCTGATGGAGCGCATAGCACGCGGACAGCTGCACTGCGAACCGCGGACGATGCTCCGCGTCGAGAGCGGCGCGGCCGGCACGCAGGAGGTGCATCACGCGCTGAACGAGACTGCCATACAACGCCGCGGTGCCACCATGATCTCGGTCGAGGCGTATGTCGACGGCGAGATGATAGCCACCTACTACGGCGACGGCGTGATCGTTGCCACGCCCACCGGCTCGACGGCCTATTCGCTCAGTGCGGGAGGCCCCATCGTGTCACCCTCGTGCCGATGCCTGCTGCTATCTCCGCTGGCACCGCACAATCTGACCATGCGTCCGGTGGTGATTCCCGATTCGAGCACCATAGAACTTGTGCTGCGCTCGCGCTCGCAGTCGGCACTGCTATCGGTCGACAACCGCGTCGATAGTCTCGACGACGGCGACAGGGTGCGCATAACGTGCGACGGACAGAGGCTTTTTTTGGCCACGCCGCATAATAATTCATTCTACGACACGTTAAGGAATAAGATGATGTGGGGGGTCGACCGACGCGATTGATTCGCAGAACGTTGACAATACCGCAAGGAGGCCGCCGTGCAGTATTTTAGGCGATATGCTTCCGTTTTAAGATTAAAATGCTTACATTTGCAAGTTATTATGACTGACAGAAGTTCCATACCGCAGCACGTTGCCATCATCATGGACGGCAACGGCCGCTGGGCGCAACAGCTCGGCAAGGAGCGTTACGAGGGTCACATAGCCGGCGTGGAGTCGGTCAGAGCCTCGGTGCGCGCGGCTGTGCGCAACGGTGTGAAGTATCTGACGCTCTATGCTTTCTCGACCGAGAACTGGGGTCGTCCCCAGCAGGAGGTCGAGGCCATAATGGAGCTTTTCTGCCGCAGCGTCATCTCCGAGGTGGAGGAGTTGCGGCGGCAGGGCGTCAGGGTGGTGGTCATAGGCAGGCGCAGCCGCTTCTCGGAGCGTGTGCGCGAGCACCTGGAATCGATCGAGCGGCAGACCTCGGACGGCGATAAGCTGACATTGGTGCTGGCTTTCGACTACTCGTCGCGCAGCGAGATCGTTGCCGGCGTTCAGACGCTGGCACGGCGTGTGGCCGCAGGCGAGCTGTCGGCCGACGACATCGACGAGCAGACCATCTCCGACGCGCTCTACACGGCCTCGATACCCGATCCCGATATCATAGTGCGTTCGGGCGGCGAGTGCCGTCTGAGCAACTTTCTGTTGTGGCAGGCGTCGTATGCCGAACTCTACTTCCCGACGGTGCTGTGGCCCGACTTCGGCGAGGAGCAGTTCGATGCGGCCGTCGAGGAGTTCGCCCGCCGCGATCGCCGCTACGGATTGGTTAACGATAAAAAATTATAGTTTTTTCGATGAAATATACACATTTTGCGATACTCTTTACGGCCGCGGCCATGTTGATTGCAACCGGTGCCGATGCGCAGCAGCCTGCCTCGGCGGCTATGGCGGAGAAGGCCGATTCGACGTCGCAGATCTCCGACCGCAGTTACGCCATCAGCGAGGTATCGGGCAACATACAGCCCGACTCGGTGGAGTTCGATGCCGATGCCCCGATGATGACCCAAAGCGACGGCAAACTATACTACATTCGCAAGATCAACCTGCACGGTGTGAAGTACCTCAACCACGACATATTGAAATCGTCGGCCGGATTGGAGGAGGGCGACTCGATATATCTGCCCAGCAAGTTCATATCCAACGCCATACAGCGCCTATGGGCACCCAAGTATTTCTCCGACGTGCAGATAGGTGCCACCATCGAGAGCGATTCGCTCGATCTGGAAGTATTCCTCAAAGAGCGTCCGCGTATCCTGCGCTGGCAGTTCGAGGGCGTGGGCAAGGGCAAGCAGAAGGATCTGATCGAGGAGCTGAAGCTGCGCCGCAACACGGAGTTGTCGGACTATGTGATCGACAAGAACACCAAACTCATCAAGAGCCACTTCTCGAAAAAGGGTTTCCGCAACTGTCAGGTCGACGTGCGCATCGACAACGACTCGGTCTACGAACAGTGCGTCAACGTCACCTTCCTCATAGACAAGAACCCCAAGGTGAAGATCGGCAAGATCAACTTCAACGGCAACGAGGCCTTTGACGACAAGCGTCTGCGCCGCACATTCAAGAAGACTCACCAGAAGAGCATCAACATCTTCCAGAGCCACAAGCTCTCCGAGACCGATTACGAGGAGGACAAGGAGCTGCTGCTCGACTTCTACAATGCGCGCGGCTATCGCAACGCCACCATCATCAAGGACTCGATATACGACATAGACTACAAGACCATCGGCATCGACATAGACATATCCGAGGGTAACAAGTACTATATCCGCAACATATCGTGGGTAGGCAACTCGATCTACACCACCGAGCAGCTCTCCGAGATGTTCGGCGTGCAGCCGGGCGACGTGTACGACAAGAAATCGATGCACAAGCGTCTGGGCATCGGCAAGGAGACCAATCCCGAGGAGATGTCCATTTCGTCGCTCTACAACAACAACGGTTACCTGATGTCGCAGATCGAACCGGCCGAGATCGTCGTGGGCAAGGACTCGCTCGATCTGGAAATCCGCATCTTCGAGGGCAAACCGTTCACCATCAACGAGGTGGGCATATCGGGCAACATGCGTGTCGACGACGAGGTCATACGCCGCGAGCTGTATGTGCGCCCGGGCGAGCTGTACAACCGCGCCATGCTCATGCAGACCATGCGCACGCTTATGTCGATGGGACACTTCGACGAGGAGAACGTCATGCCCGACATAAAGCCCGTCAGCAACGAGTTGGTCGACATCAACTGGCCGTTGCAGGAGAAGGCCAGCGACCAGTTCAACATCGCCGGCGGCTGGGGTTCGGGCACGTTCGTCGGCTCGATCGGTGTCACGCTCAACAACCTCTCTATCCGCAACTTCTTCAAGAAGGGTGCATGGCGACCCTATCCCGCAGGTCAGAATCAGCGACTCTCTATCTCGGGTCAGACCAACGGTACGTATTACAAGGCTCTTGCACTGAGCTTCACCGATCCGTGGTTGGGCGGCCGCCGTCCCAACTCGTTCACCATATCGGCGCATATCTCCGAGCAGAACAACGCCCTCTACGCATGGCAGTCGGCCTCGATGTACTACCGTTCGACAGGTATCGCCATCGGTTTAGGCAAGCGTCTGACGTGGCCCGATCCCTATTTCACGCTCTATGCCGAGTTGGCATACCAGCGTTACGGCTTGAAGGGCTGGTCGTCATTCATCATCAGCGACGGACACTCCAACATGCTGTCGCTCAAATTAGTGCTGCAACGCTCGTCGGTCGATTCGCCATTCTTCTCGCGCAGCGGTTCGGAGTTCACCGCCTCGGTGCAGGCCACGCCTCCCTTCTCGCTGTGGGACGGCAAGGACTACGGCGACAGCAAGCTCTCCGACCAGGACCGCTACCGCTGGATCGAGTTCCACAAGTGGAACCTCAAAGCCAAGTGGTTCTTCCCGCTTACCACCAATCAGAACCTCGTGCTGATGGCCTCGGCCGAGATGGGTTATCTGGGTCACTACAACAAAAACAAGGTCTCGCCTTTCGAACGATTCGAGATCGGTGGCGACGGCATGACCGGCTATAATATATATGGTGTGGATATCATCGCCATGCGCGGTTACGAGGACGGTGCGCTGGATCCCTCGTCGTACTACTCGGTGGCATACAACAAATACACCGTCGAGCTGCGCTACCCGATAATCCTCAAACCGCAGTCGTCGATCTACGTGCTCGGCTTCTTGGAGGGCGGTAACGGATTCAACTCGTGGAAGGAGTTTTCGCCGTTCAAGATCAAGCGTGCGGCCGGTGTCGGCGTGCGTCTGTATCTGCCCGTGGTTGGTATGCTCGGCATCGACTGGGGCTGGGGCTTCGACGCTCCCTACGGCTCGACCACACGCAGCGGAAGCCAGTTCCATTTCACCATGGGTCAGACATTCTGACGCGCGGTGTGAACCGTTACCCGTGATAAAGATGCGACATGGCAAAGAAATTGAAATATTTTCATTACATTTGTATAATATAAAAACGCAATGTCTATGAAACGTCTGATTTTAACTCTTTCGCTTGTGGTGGCGGCCGTGCTCGGCGCGTCGGCTCAGAACTACATGGTGGTCAACAGCGAAACCATATTCAAATCGATAAAGGAGTATAACACGGCTCTGGAACAGATCGAGACGCTGTCAGATAACTATCAGCAGCAGGTCGATGCGCGCTTCGAGGCCGTCGAGACCCTCTATAACAACTACGTTGCGCAGCGCGCCTCGCTGAGCGATGCCGTGCGCCAGAGCCGCGAGAACGCCATACTGCAAAAGGAGCAGGAGGCTACCGAGTATCAGGAGTCGCTGTTCGGCACCGACGGCGAGCTGATGAAGAAGCGTTTGGAGCTTATCCAACCCATACAGCAGCGCGTATTCTCGGTCATAGAGAGCTTCTGCAAGCAATACGGCTACGATCTGGTCATCGACATCGCGGCCAACCCCACGGTACTCTACTACTCTTCGCGCGTGGACTTCACGCAGAAGATCATCGACGCATTGAAATAATCGAATAAATAATACACACATTTATCAACTATGAAGAAGTTTTTGAAACTAACCCTCGCGGTTGCCTTGATGGCATGCTCGTCATCTGTTTTTGCTCAGAAGTTCGGACGCGTCGATCTGGCCGCCATCATTCCCAACATGTCGGAATACAAGGAGGCATCGGCCAATCTCGAATCCTATGCCAAGGATCTGCAAGATCAGTTGGAGGCCATTCAGGTGGAATTCAATAACAAACTGGCCGAGTATGAGAAGACTGCCGGCACCATATCGGATTCGGTCAAGCAGCTCAAAGAGTCGGAGTTGCAGCAGTTGCAGCAGCGTTACCGCGACTTCTCGACCATTGCCCAGCAGGATCTGTCGAACAAGGAGAACGAGCTTATGACTCCCGTGTTCGAACTGGCTAACGAGGCTGTAAAGAAGATCGCACAGGCCGGCGGCTATCTGATCGTCTTCAACACGGCCAATGCCGCAGCCTCTGGCATCGCCTACTTCGACGAAGCGGCTTTGACCGACGTTACGGCAGAGGTAAAGCGGGAGTTGAATGTAGTAGACGCTCAGTAGCCTCTGTAATTTTTCGTGAAAAGCGGCATTCTACTGCCGCGCACTTGCTCGCCCAAATGGGAAGTACGTCAGTACGTCCCATCTGGGCGATCTTCGTTTGCGTGGTATAATACCGCTTTTGACGAAAAATTGGCGCATAATTCTTTGGAAGACTATTTCCACTCTGTCATTCTGAGCAAAGCGAAGAATCTGTGCGTGACTATTTTCACTCTGTCATTCTGAACGAAGCAGCGCGGAGTGAAGAATCCGGTTGGGGTTGATGTGCGAGGCCGACATGCCTTGTTGTCCCCAACCAGATGTTTCGCTCCGCTCAACATGACATTATGCGTTCCTGTCATTCTGAGGAGCGATTGTAAATCGCGACGTGAGAATCTCTCTCTTGGTCGGCAAACTCTCACGCACAAAACAGCACTCCCGACCACGAGACTCCCACGTCGCCTGCGGCTCCTCGGAGTGACAGACACCCATCAACTCCACCACGGGACGCGAACGAAGCCTGCCACGCCCCACATGGAGCGCGATGAATCGCGCGACCCAAGTCCCCTCCGAGGAGGGGATTTAGGGGAGGGTCAGAATTGTATAACGGCGTAAGCCGTAGCTCCGTGGTCGACGTTTGCTTTGGGGTCAGAATTGTATAACGGCGCAAGCCGTAGCTTTGTGGTCGGCATATTTTAAAGGGAGTGTATCGAAATGTGGATCTCGATACACTCCCTTGTGCGCGGCGACTGTGTGTCGCGTTGCAAGAAAAAGATTGCTTATGGAAATTCTGTTATCTGGGCTGGCGCACCTCGGCCGTGGAGATATGTGCCGAGCCGGTGGCGGTGACCGATATGTTGTCGGCCGAGCCGCGGAACTTCAGGCTGCCGGCTCCGGTGGAGGTGATGTCCAGCTTGTCGCACTTGACCTCCAACGACAGGTTGTCGCGGCCGGTGCTCGTGCATATCACACGGTTGGCTGTGACGCTCGACGACAGATCGATGACGCCCGTATTGGTATTCTCCCATATCGGGCTTTCGAATCGCTCGACGGTGCTCTCTATGCGACCTGTGTTGGTGAGGGTGATCTTGCCGCCGCTCTTCATCGTTTTGACACCGAGGGTGCAGCGGCCGGTATTGCTTATTTCGAAATTCTGCGTCAGAGCGATCTGCGCGGCCTCGATACGCATCGCGCCTGTGTTGCTGATCGACAGCGAGCGGGCGAAACGGTTGTTGCGGCAGGTGACTGCGGCCGAGGAGGTGTTGCATATTTCGCCTATCTCCGAGCTTTCGAGGCGCACCTTGATGGGATTTGACGACGAGAGTGCGTCGAGCCTGTGTCCGGCATCTTTGCGGGGATAGATCATGAGTGCCGAGCCCTCGATGCGGCAGACGACCCACTCGGCTATCTCGGCCGAGGGGATCTCGATCTGTGCGCAAGGCGACGAGGAGTCGGTTATGATCACCTCGACGGGCAGGGTCGTGGTGAAACTGTTTATGTGGTCGGACTTTAATGTCATTGCAGTCCGGCTGCCCGCGGTCGGCGTGCCTGCATGAGTCGAGGCACATGCTGCAATAAGTGCCAGCGAGGCGATGAAAAGAAGTGATTTTTTCATGGTATTGAATCTGTTTTCGGATTATTTTGCGGCATTTACCGCCGAGGTCGATATAGTGGTACGGCCTGTCGACGAGACTTCGATGTTGTCGGCCGTGCCGCTGAATTCCATCTGACCGATGCCCGTGGAGTTGATTTCGAGATCTTCGCACGCGACGTTGAGCTTCATCAGCTCGCAGCCTGCAGAGTTGCATTCCACGCTCTTTGCCTCGACGGTGGACTTGACATCGTTCACACCGCTGTTGTTATGCTCCCAGTGCACGCAGTAGAATGTGCATACCGAGCACAACCAGCGTCCCGCATTGTTGATCTCGATGGTGTCGGCCGTAACCTTTTGTGCCCGTAAACGGAAGACACCGGAGTTGTTGATCTCCAAATATCCTATCTCCAAACGTCCGTCGTTCCACGTGACTATGCCCGCATTGTTGATCTCGAAACGGGCCAGACGGCGGTTCTTATATGTCAGGTGTATCTCGCCCGAATTGTTGATGCACCTCATCGCAGAGCTTTCGATGCGCAGATTGATGGGGTTGTTCTCCAATAACTTTGCAACCTTGTTTTCGTATCCGCGCTGTGCGCGCACGGTCAATTCGCCGTTGTCGAACTCCAATACGACCCACTCGGCCGCAGAGGAGGGTATCTCGGCTATGGCACGGTGGCTGGCGGCATCGACCAACGTGAGGTTGACCGGAAGAGAGGCATTCAGCTCGACCATCTGCTCAGTGGTGTTTATCACTTGTTTGGATTGTGCCGCAACTACCCCCATGCCTGACAGTACGGCGATCATTATAGTAAATATCCTTTTCATAACGATAAATGTTTTGTTGTTTGTTTGTTGTTGCGCGCTTCCGGCAGCGGCGGCTTATAGCTCTGTCACGCCGCATGCCATAGCTGTCGCGACGCTATTGTTCCTTACGGTAATCCGTCACGGCGGAGAACGATACCCAGCTGCCGTTTACCGACAGCTCGTAGATGCGTCGGGGAAAGCTCCATACCAACGTGGCCGTGTAGTACGACGATCCGCGATTGATCTCCATGCCGTCTGCCGTGCCCTTTTCGGCTTCGAACGCCTCGATAAGCTGCCGGCTAAGCTCTTTGTTGGAGACGCTCAGCTCGACCACACGTTTCTCTATCTCATGCGTCGAAGAGTTGCGCTTCACCACCGAGCGATACGATATGGTGCCGCTGTTGCCGTCGACAAACCTGCTGATAAGGTTATCGATGCGCTCCTGTGCCGATGCCTGCCCTGCTCCGAATCCCAAAAGGAGGACGATGGCAATCACAGCCGTTACGATTTTTGATTTTACAGCATTCATATTATTTCGTTTGTTATTATTCTACAATGTCTTACACTCCGACTGCCGGTCGGCTATGGCCAGCAGATGCGCAGCTTTGGTCTCCATGATTGCGGCGCGCTCCAACGCAATGTCGATCTGGTAGTCCATCGTCTCGATGTCGTTGCAATACTCGCCGTTGAAGATCATGTAACTGCCGTCGTAGGGCGATTTGAAGGCTGTCGCATTGCTCTGCGACGAGAGGACTATCCATGTGCCTGCCGCCGCCACGACAGCCGCGCTCGCTGCGGCACACCATCTTACAACCCTGCGCGGAGGACGCCATGCCGACATGCCGCTGCGTCGCAGAGGCTGCTGCACCGGCATGCGCGTGCTGTCCTCTGCGGAAGTCTCCTCGCCCATACCGTTTTCGAAGTAGGCAAACGCTTCGCGCAGATACTCCCACTCGGCCGGGACGGTCTCGCTGCGGAAGTAGTCGTACAACGCCTGCTCCTCGGCACACGTGGTGCGGCCGTCGAGAAAACGCTCTACATACTCCTCTATATTTTCACGAGTCAGTTTCATAAACCTCCCTTTTGTTTGAATCGTTCAACAATGGCGCGTCGTCCGCGGCTCAAATGTGCATACACCGCATCGGCCGAACAGCATGCCGCACGTGCTATATCCTCGACCTCCATGCCTTCGACATGCTTCATGCGCATGATGATCGACTGCTTCGCGGGCAGCGCGTCGATCATCTCCAATGTGCGCCGCAGCCGCTCGGCCGACAACTCCGCATCGTCCGCCCGCTCGTCGCTTACGGCTATTGTAGCCGTATCGATCGCCGTCGACATACGGTTGTCTCTTATATAATTAAGCGAGAGATGTTTGACCACCGTCCGCGCCAGTGCCTCCACCGAACGATAGGCATCTAACCGCGAGCGCATGACGAAGAGTTTGAGCAGCGTGTCCTGCACCACGTCCTCAGCTGCATCTCTGTCATGCAGATAATGCGCCGCAGTCTGTATCAGGTCACCCCTTACTCCCACTGCAATCTTTTCGAACTCCTCGCAACTCATCTCTTCCTGTTTCTGCTCTTATGACACGAAAGATACGAAAATCTGACAATTTTTCCGTTATATTTTTCGCTCGCGTTCGAAAAGAAAAGAAAAGTTGCTGTCACTCCGATGGAGGGCATTGCCCGACCGTGGGAGTCTCTTCACGTGCTGTTGTCACTCCGAGGAGCCGCAGGCGACGTGGGAGTCTCGCGCTCGGGAGTGCGTTTGTCGTCCAAAACAGAGATTCTCACGTCGCGGTCTTTGACCGCTCCTCAGAATGACATTGTTGACGTGGAAATAGTCTCCAAAGAATTATGCGCACTTTTTCGTCAAAAGGCGTTAGTTGCAAGCCGCACGTGAAAAATCCGCAGATGGGCTGTACTTAGCGTACTGCCCATTTGCGGATTTGATCGAGGCGCAGGAAATGATGCCTTTTCACGAAAAAGACATCACGAAAAAGAATTAATCTTCGAACTTAGCCGACAAGAACTCGCGGTTGAGACGTGCGATGTGCGCGATAGAGATCGACTTGGGGCACTCGGCCTGGCATGCACCGGTGTTAGTGCAGTTACCGAAGCCCAGCTCGTCCATCTTGGCAACCATGGCCTTAGCACGGCGTGCACCCTCGACGCGTCCCTGCGGCAGTTTGGCCAACGACGATACGCGTGCTGCGACGAACAACATGGCCGAACCGTTCTTGCAGGTAGCGGCACATGCACCGCAGCCCACGCAAGCGGCAGCGTCCATACTCTCGTCGGCGTCCTTCTTGGGGATAGGTATTGCGTTGCCGTCGGGGACAGAGTTGGTGCGAACCGACACGAAACCGCCGGCTTGCAGGATCTTGTCGTATGCACCGCGGTCGACAACCAAGTCCTTGATAACGGGGAAGGCTGCCGAACGCCACGGCTCGATGACGATGGTCTGGCCGTCGCGGAACTTGCGCATGTAGATCTGGCAGGTGGTAACGGCCTGCTCGGGACCGTGTGCGTGACCGTTGATATGCAGCGAGCACATACCGCAGATACCCTCACGGCAGTCGTGGTCGAAAGCCACCGGCTCCTTGCCCTCGTGAATGAGGTTGTTATTGAGGATATCCATCATTTCGAGGAACGAGGTATCGGGCGAGATATCCGAAACTTTGTAGGTCTCAAACGCGCCGTGTGATTTAGCGTCCTTTTGACGCCATATCTTTAATGTAAAATTCATAGTCTGATTCTAAATATAAAGTTCAACGTCAAAAAAGGTTAGTCTTTGTAGTTACGCTGTGCCGGGTGTACGAACTCGAAGTTCAAAGGCTCTTTGGTGAGTTCGGGCTCGTTGTCCATGCCCTTGTACTCCCAAACGGCCGCATATACGAAGTTCTCGTCGTCACGCTTGGCCTCGCCCTCTTCGGTCTGGTGCTCCGAACGGAAGTGACCGCCGCACGACTCCTCACGCATGAGGGCGTCGCGGGCCATCAGCTCGCCCAGTTCGAGGAAGTCGGCCAGACGCAGTGCCTTCTCCAACTCCACGTTGAAGCTGTCGGCCGTACCTACGACCTTGACATCTGCCCAGAACTCCTTGCGCAGAGCCTGAATCTCCTTGATGGCGCGCTCCAACGACTCCTTGGTACGAGCCATGCCGACATTCTCCCACATGATGTGACCCAGACGCTTGTGGATATCGTCGACAGACTGCTTACCCTTGATGGCAAACAGCTTGGCGATCTTCTCCTTAACGGCTTTCTCGGCCTCATCGAATGCCGGAGTATCGGTCTTGACCTTGGGAGCCTGAATCTTATGAGAGAGGTAGTCGCCGATGGTATAGGGTAGCACGAAGTAACCGTCGGCCAGACCCTGCATCAGAGCCGAGGCACCCAGACGGTTGGCACCGTGATCCGAGAAGTTGGCCTCGCCGATGGCGTAGAGACCGGGGATCGTGGTCATGAGGTTGTAGTCGACCCAGATACCGCCCATGGTGTAGTGCACGGCGGGGAATATCTGCATAGGCTGCTCGTAGGGGTTGGTATCGGTGATCTCCTCGTACATGTCGAACAGATTGCCGTAACGCTGCTTTATGACATCTTTGCCCAGACGCTCGATGGCGGTCTTGAAGTCGAGGAACACGGCCAGACCAGTCTCGTTCACACCGAAGCCGGCATCGCAACGCTCCTTGGCGGCACGCGAAGCCACGTCGCGCGGCACGAGGTTACCGAAAGCCGGGTAGCGACGCTCCAAGTAGTAGTCGCGATCCTCCTCCTTGATATCCGAAGGCTTGATCGTGCCCTTGCGCAGCTTCTCCACGTCCTCCTTCTTCTTGGGAACCCATATACGGCCGTCGTTGCGCAGCGACTCCGACATAAGCGTCAGCTTCGACTGCTGCGTGCCGTGAACGGGGATACACGTGGGGTGGATCTGCGTGAAGCAGGGGTTGGCGAAGCCTGCACCCTTGCGGTAGCACTGGAATGCGGCCGAGCCGTTAGAGGCCATGGCGTTGGTCGAGAGGAAGAACACATTGCCGTAACCGCCCGAAGCGATAACCACGGCGTGTGCTCCGTGACGCTCGATCTCACCCGTTACGAGGTTGCGCGCGATGATACCGCGTGCCTCGCCGTCCTCGATGACGATGTCGAGCATCTCGTGACGCGGATACGACTTCACGCTGCCGGCAGCGATCTCCTTGTTCAGTGCGGCGTATGCACCCAGCAGCAGCTGCTGTCCGGTCTGGCCGCGGGCATAGAACGTACGCGATACCTGCGCACCGCCGAACGAACGGTTGGCCAGAAGACCGCCGTACTCACGGGCGAAAGGCACGCCCTGAGCCACGCACTGATCGATGATGAGGTTCGACACCTCGGCCAGACGATATACGTTGGCCTCGCGGGCACGGTAGTCGCCGCCCTTGATGGTATCGTAGAACAGACGGTATACCGAGTCGTTGTCGTTCTGATAGTTCTTGGCTGCATTGATACCGCCCTGCGCAGCGATAGAGTGAGCGCGGCGCGGCGAGTCCTGAATGCAGAATATCTTGACGTTGTAACCCAGCTCACCGAGCGAAGCGGCTGCCGAAGCACCGCCCAGACCGGTACCGATCACGATAATATCCAACTTGCGTTTGTTAGCCGGGCTGACGACCTTGATGGCCGCTTTGTGGTTGCTCCACTTCTGTGCCAACTCACCTGCCGGTATTTTCGAATCCAATTTAAAAGCCATATCTTTTATCTGTTTTTATTGTTATCGATTGTAGACTATGCCTCGGGCACCCAGTGCGACATTTGGGCGATGATATCTCCGCTGTTGAGATACATGAGGATCAAGACGACGGCGAAACCGAGCAGAACGAGGGTAGCGACGATCTTGGCTATGCACTTCAAACGCGGATACCACGTGTCGTTGGCCCAACCCACCGACTGGAACATCGACCATACACCGTGAGTGAGGTGGAACCAGAGAGCTGCCAACCACAAGATGTAGATCAGCACGTTATACCACTTCGAGAAGGTGTAGGCCACAAGCAGAGCACCGTTGGCCGGATTGATTACCGTTGCCGTGCCGTCGATCTCGGGAGTGAAGTAATGCGAACCCATGATCTCCACCAGCTGCATCTTCGACCAGAAGTGAATGAGATGCAATGCCAGACCGCCGATGATGATCCAGCCTAACAGCAGCATGTTCTTCGATGCCCACTCGACACCCTTCTCCTTGACGGTGACAGCATAACGCTGCTTGCCGCGGGCGCGGTAGTTGTCGACTGTCAGCATCAGCGCATAGATGAAGTGAATGGCGATGCCTGCAACCAGAATCACCGTACCCACCAACGCATACCAGTTGGCACCCAGGAACTCGCACACCATGTTGTAGGCTTCGGGGCTGAACAACAGAGTGATGTTCATTGACATGTGGAAGAGAATGAAGAGCACGAGAAAACAACCCGTGACGCTCATAACCAGTTTCTTCCCCAGAGATGAATTAGTTAAAAAACAGCTCATAATAATTAAAAATTTGTTGTATTTGTAAATAGTTTATTTTCATATACTCTTTTTCTGCCTGACATAATCCGGACAGCTCGGCACCGTGTCCGAACCATCTGCACCGATAGCTTCTGCAAAGATAAGAATTGTTTGCAAAATAACAATAATAAAGCTCCTATTTTCCCGCCTTTTGCATGAAATCAGGCATTTCTCTCAATATGCCCGATTCAGCACAGAGGATTTGGCCGCCACATGCCACGCAGGGTCGGCCGTTTTTTCCATATCCCGTAAGGGGCATCGACAACTTGCCGTCATTCTGAACGGAGTAAAGAATCCGATTGGAGAAGACAAAACCTCTCGCCCTGTCACTCCGAGGAGCCGCAGGCGACGTGGGAGTCTCGCGGGCGAAAGAGCGGTTTGGCGAGGGTGAGTTTGTCGACCAAAACAGGGATTCTCACGTCGCGTGCAAGCACGCTCCTCAGAATGACAGAGTGGAAATAGTCTTCCAAAGAATTATGCGCCAATTTTTCGTCAAAATGCCGCAGATACGACTCTCCGACAGAGCGAGACGATGGGCTGTACTGGTGTACTGCCCATTGGCGAGCGACGAGGAGAGGAAGTAGGTGCGGTATTTTCATGGAAAATTTTTCGTCAAAAGCGGTATTATACCACGCAAACGAAGATCCGCCGGATAGGTTGTACTCGACGTACTACCTATTCGGCGGAGCAAGTGCGCGGCAGTAGAATGCCGCTTTTCACGGAAAACCTCCAAAGCACCACTACCTAATTTTTCGTCAAAAGGCGTTAGTAGCGGTGCCGACATGAAATTGGCGCGGATAGGCTGTACTCGACGTACTGCCTATTCGCGCCAATGATTGAGGTGACGCTAATGACGCTTTTTCACGAAAAATTATGCGAGCATGGCCTTAACCTCTTCATATACGGTCTTGCCGTTGTAACCGAACTTCTCGTCGAGCACCTTGTAAGGCGCAGAGTAACCGAAATGGTCGAATCCGTGAATGGTACCCTTGTCGCCAACAAGACCTAAAAGATTGATAGACAGACCAGAGGTCATGCCATAGCGCGGCAGATGCTCCGGAATGACACTTGTGCGGTACTCCTCGGGCTGGTCGCGGAAGAGTCCTTCGCTCGGTACGCTTACCACGCGCACGCCGATACCCTCGGCAGCCAGCAGCTCTGCGCCCTCGACGAGCGTTGCCACCTCCGATCCGGTGGCTATGAGCACGGCTTTGGGATCGGGAGTGTCGACCACGACGTAACCGCCCTTAGCAGCCTGCATGGCCTCAGTGCGGCGGCTGTTGCCGGTGAGTGCCGGCAGAGTCTTGATGTTCTGACGCGAGAGCACCAATGCCACGGGGCGATGCTCCTCCAAAGCGATCTTCCATGCGGCGACGGTCTCGTCGGCATCGGCCGGACGCAGAACCACCATCGAACGCTCGCCCTTGTGGTTGTGCAGATGCTCCATAAGGCGTATCTGTGCCTCGTGCTCAACAGGCTCGTGGGTAGGACCGTCCTCGCCCACGCGGAACGAGTCGTGAGTCCAGATATATATTACGTGCAGATGCATCAGTGCCGACAGACGCACCGCGGGCTTCATATAGTCGGAGAATACGAAGAACGTACCGCATGCCGGAATCACACCGCCGTGCAGTGCCATGCCGTTCATCACGCAGGCCATCGTCAGCTCGGCTACGCCGGCCTGGAAGAAGTTGCCCGAGAAGTCGCCCTTGGTGAAGGCCTTGGTCTTTTTCAGGAAGCCGTCGGTCTTATCGGAGTTAGACAGGTCGGCCGAAGCCACGATCATGTTCTCCACCTTCTCGGCGTATGTACCCAGCACCGTGGCAGAAGCGGCACGCGTGGCGATGTCCTGCTTCATGTCGATTGCCGAGTAGTCGATCTCGGGCAGCTTGCCCGAGAAGAACGAGTCGAGTTTCTCGGCCAGGGCCGGATTCTCGGCGCGCCATGCCGACTCCACTGCGGCACGCTCGGCCGCCCATGCCGTCAGCTCGGCGCGACGGGCGGCATACACCTGCTTCGTCTCTTCGAATACGGCGAACGGCTCGTCGGGGTTGCCGCCCAGATTGCGGATCGTGGCGGCTATATCGGCTCCGGCAGCCGTCAGGGGCTGTCCGTGCGTCGATACCTTATGCTCGAAGCTCTCGCCCGTGGCCGTCACGGCACCCTTGCCCATTACGGTACGGCCTATGATGATCGTGGGACGCTCCTGCTCCTGACCCGCACTGCGCAGTGCCGCACGGATCTGGTCGATCGACTGTCCGTCGATCTCGATGACATTCCAGTTCCATGCGCGATACTTGGCAGCCACATCTTCGGTGTCCACCTCGTCGCACTTGGTCGAGAGCTGTATGTTGTTCGAATCGTAATACATGATGAAATTGCTCAGTCCCAAATGGCCGGCAATGCGTCCCACGCCCTGCGAAATCTCCTCCTGCACGGCACCGTCCGATATGTAGGCATAGGTCTTGTGAGCCGTCCACTCGCCGAAGCGGGCTGCGATGAAACGCTCGGCTATGGCAGCACCCAACGCCATGGCATGGCCCTGACCCAGCGGACCCGAGGTGTTCTCCACACCGCGCATCACGTCCACCTCAGGGTGACCCGGAGTGACACTACCCCACTGACGCAGCGACTGCAAGTCTTCGGTGGTGTAGTGGCCTGCCAGCGACAGCACCGCATAGAGCATGGGCGACATGTGGCCGGGATCGAGGAACAGACGATCGCGGAACGGATAGGCCATATTGGCCGGATCGTAACGCAGGAACTCGGCGTAGAGCACATTGATGAAATCGGCACCGCCCATGGCTCCGCCCGGGTGACCCGACTTCGCCTTCTCGACCATCGAGGCAGCCAGAATACGGATATTGTCGGCCGCCCGTTTAAGATTTGAATTAGTCATCGTATTATAGTTTAGATTTGTTTCGTTTCGTATCGTTTAGCGATTGTTTTGCGATGCAAATATACTTATTTTTTACTTATACAGCATCTTTAAGCTCGACAAAATTAGCTTTTTCGACTTTTTGCTTCGCATACGGCAGCGTGACACGGAACTGCCGGCTGCCGCTCGACGGCAGGTCGAACATCGTATCCATCATCACGGCCTCGCATATCGAGCGCAGGCCGCGTGCTCCGAGACGATACTCCTCGGCCTTGTCGACGATGTAATCCAGCACATCGTCATCGAACGACAGCTCGACACCGTCCAGCTCGAACAGACGCACATACTGCTTGACGATGGAGTTGCGCGGCTGAGTGAGGATCGAGCGCAGTGCCTCGTGCGAGAGCGGCTCCATATAGGTCAGCACGGGCAGACGTCCCACAAGCTCGGGGATCAGTCCGAACGACTTCAAATCCTGCGGCATGACGTACTGCATCATGTTGCTGCGGTCGACGGTGCGCGCCGCCGATGCCCCGTAGCCTATGGCGTTGGTGTTCATGCGCTGGGCGATCTTCTTCTCGATGCCGTCGAAGGCTCCGCCGCAGATGAACAGAATGTTGCGCGTGTCGACCTGTATGTACTCCTGGTCGGGGTGCTTGCGGCCTCCCTTGGGCGGCACGTTGACCGTGGTGCCCTCCAATATCTTCAACAGTGCCTGCTGCACACCCTCGCCCGAGACATCGCGCGTGATGGAGGGGTTGTCGCTCTTGCGGGCTATCTTGTCGATCTCGTCGATGAAGATTATGCCGCGCTCGGCAGCCTCCACGTCGTAGTCGGCCACCTGCAACAGACGCGAGAGGATACTCTCCACGTCCTCACCAACATAGCCGGCCTCGGTCAGCACCGTGGCGTCGACGATGGAGAATGGCACCTTCAACAGACGCGCTATGGTGCGTGCCATGAGCGTCTTGCCTGTACCGGTCTGTCCGACCATGACGATGTTCGACTTGTCGATCTCCACGTCGCTATCCGCACTCTTGTCGGCTGTGGCTATAAGACGCTTGTAGTGGTTGTAGACAGCCACCGACAGATAGCGTTTGGCCGACTCCTGCCCGATGACATACTGGTCGAGATACTCCTTTATCTGTGCCGGCTTGAGAAGATCCTCCCTGCCGATGGGTTTATACTTTGCGGCCGCACCGCGACGTTTGTTCTTTTGTGCGTCGGCCGTCATATTGTTGTCGAGCAGTATGCGGTAGCCGTGCTCTATGCAACGGTTGCAGATCATGGCACCGTCCGCGCCGTTGAACATCAACTCGACCTCCGAGCGCGGCGAACCGCAAAACGAACACCGCTCAGCAGCGTTGTCGGCACCCTTGCGCACTCCTTTCTGACTCATATTCTTCCGATTTATTTTGGGTGATTCAAAATTTATATGGTGCTCTCCGCCGTGCGAAGAGCCGCTGCCCTACTGCTTGTCGCGCTTGGCCAGCACACGGTCGATAAGGCCGTAGTCGCGGGCTTCGGCCGCCGAGAGCCAGTAGTCGCGGTCGGCATCGGCCTCGATCTTCGAGTAGTCGACACCCGAGTGATGAGACAATATCTCGTACAGCTCGCGCTTGGTCTTGACGATCTCGCGCGCCGTGATCTCGATGTCCGAGGCCTGTCCCTCGGCACCGCCCAACGGCTGGTGGATCATTATGCGCGAGTGCGGCAGTGCCGAACGCTTGCCACTCTCTCCTGCCGTCAGCAGCACGGCACCCATCGAGGCTGCCAGACCCGTGCAGATGGTGGCCACGTCGCACGATATGAGCTGCATGGTGTCGTATATGCCCAGACCGGCCGAGACCGATCCGCCGGGCGAGTTGATGTAGAGCTGAATATCCTTGGTCGAATCGACCGATTCCAGAAACAGCAGCTGCGCCTGAATGATGTTGGCCGCATCGTCGTAGATCGGCGCACCGAGGAATATGATGCGATCCATCATCAGTCGCGAGAAGACGTCCATCGTGGCCACATTGAGGTGTCGCTCCTCGATGATCGTCGGCGATACGTAGGCGTTGCTTGCCGAGCGGAAGTCGTGCAGACGAAGCGAGCTGATGCCGCATTGCTTCATCGCATATTTTTCAAATTCAGTCATGATACCTTTTAGTTTTAGATTTCGGTTTGCGACTCAAAAACAGTGCCCGCCGCAAAAGGCGACATATCGAAGAATCCCGACGCGACTCGAAAGCCTTGCCGGGATTCAAATATATGAAGAATCAAGTATAATTCCAAATTTATTCGAGTATTACCTAACGGGGCGATGTCGGAACGGGTCGAATACATCTCCTTCGTCCGGCCTACCCTCTTCCCGCTCAGGCTGACTCCTTGGCCAATTTGGCGAAGTCGTCGGCCGATACGGCCTTCTCCGTAACCTTGATCTTCGATTTGAGGTAGTCGACCACCTTCACCTCGTAGAGCTTCTCGTAGACCTTCGACTGCTGCTCCTTGTTGTCCATGATCTGCTTGGCGAAGTTTTCGAGCATCTCGGCCGGTGCCGACGGCATGCCGTACTGCGCGAACTGAGCCTGCGCGAAGACCTTGGCCTCCTCCATGGCCTCCTCGGCCGTGACGGTCAGCTTGCCCTCCTCGATGAAGTGCTTCTGCAAATAGTTCCATGTGAACATCTGCAAGAACTGGTCGAAATCCTTTTCGATATCCTCACGGGTGAACTTTCCCTCGTTGATGACATAGAGCCAGCGTTTGAGGAACTCGGCCGGCATGGCCAGAGCCGCCTTCTCGATGACGTAGTTGCGCAGCTGTATGGTGAACAGATAGTCGGTCTCGCGCTTCAGCTCGCGGGCGATATCCTCGTCGATGAACTTGTCCAGCTCGGCCTCCGAGGTGACGTTGCCCATCGGGAATGCCATCTTGAAGAACTCGTCGTTGAGCTCGGGATCGGCAAAACGGCGGATCTTGGTGATCTCCAACTCGAACTTGGGGTTGATACCCTCCAACTCCTCGGCCTTGACCTGCAATACGGCGGCACGCTGCTCGGGCTTCTTGTAGAGCTCGTTGATGTCGACCTCGGTCTTGTAGCCGACCTGCTTGCCGACGAATGCGGCACGCTCATCGTCGTTCATAGAGATCAAGCCCAAATAAGCGTCCTCGATGCGCAGATCGCCGTTGTCGAGCGTCACGCTCAGAGCCTCGTCCTTCTCCACCTTGTCGACATCGACCAGACGGCCGTAGCGGCGCAGGTAGTTCGAGCGGTAGTCGTCATGCATCTTCTTGTCGACCTTGATCTTGTTGTAGGTGAGCTTGTCCGTGGCCGGAGTAAGCTCCAACTCGATCTTAGGTGCCTCGCCGATCTCGAACATGAACTCGAACTCTTTGGAGTTGTCGAAGTCGAAATCGCCCTGCTCGTCCGACGGAATCACGTCGCCCAGATAGTCGATCTTCTCCTTCTGCAAATACTCGAATACGGCGTTCGATGCCGTGCGGTACGACTGCTCGGCCACCACACCCTTGCCGTACATCTTCTTGACGATGCCCATGGGCACCATGCCCGGACGGAAGCCGGGGATATTGGCCTTGCGCTTCAATTCGCGCAGCTGTTTATCGACCGATTCGCCGTAATCCTTCTCGTCGACAACGACCTTCAAAAGCGAAGTGCCCTGCTCGCGCTGCTCTCTTGTAATGTTCATAATTTTCGTATATTTTAATTTAATTATTCCACACCATATTATAAAGGCTCGCAAAGATACGAATTTAATTTTAAATACCAAAAAATCGACCGGCAAGCCCTCTTCGCCGGCAGCGCGCTACTCGATTGTGAAGCGTCGTCCGCCATGCGGGAGCACCTCTATTGAGACCTTCATCGCATCGTCGGGCAGCATAGAGTCGATCTTCTCGGGCCACTCCACCAGACACAGCTCGCCCGAGGAGAGATACTCCTCGCAGCCGAAGTCGAGAGCCTCCTCGATGCGCTCGATGCGGTACATGTCGAAGTGATAGATGCTGCCGCTGCGTCCCTCGTACTGGTTGACGATGGCGAATGTGGGGCTGGTGACCGTGTCGTCGGCTCCGAGCAGCGCGGCTATGCGGCTGATGAGCGTGGTCTTGCCCGCACCCATCTCTCCGTAAAAGGCCACTACGCTGCGTCCGTCGAGAGAGGCTATTATCTGCTCGGCCACATCGTCCAATTCGTCGACCGACTCTATCTCTATCTGTTTCATACGTCGTAAAAATATCACTCTTTCGTCTTCGTCTGCGTGCGTCCGCTCTTTGAGACCGAGCGCGCGCAATACCTATAATCTACAAAAGTAGTATATTTCGTTCATACGGCAATAAAAAATAGAGGAAAATCAACAGCCCGGTATGCGTCATTCTGGACGAGACGGACGGGACGAACAGGATTATTTTCTCTCTGTCATTCTGAGGAGCGTGCTTGCACGCGACGTGAGAATCTCTGTTTTGTGGGTGGCAAAGGGACTTTCCGGTCGGCAAACACGCTCCACAGCGCGAGACTCCCACGTCGCAACTGCGTTGCTCCTCGGAGTGACAGAGTGGGCGGCGAGACTCCCACGGTCGGGCCATGCCCTCCCTCGGAGTGACAGCAATGTGTCATTTCGTGCGAGAGCGAGAAATCTGTGCGAGACAATTTCCGTAGACTTGTCATTCTGAACGGAGCAACGCGAAGTGAAGAATCCGGTTGGGGACAATGTGTGTGGTCGATAAGCCTTGTCTTCCACAACCAGATGCTTCGTTTCACTCAGCATGACAAATCGTACCCTGTCATTCTGAGGAGGACGGAACGTCCGACGTGAGAATCTATTTGGGAATGGCAAACGCCTTCTCCTGTCGGCTGCGCGTGCTACAAAAGCGTCGAGCTGAGCATCTGCCCCGTGCAGACTATTTTCAGCGTCTGCCCGCCCTTCAAACGCAGATGCACCGTCAGGTCGATGTCGCTGTATTCGCTCCAAAAGCCATATTCAGTATTCTGCCACGGCTCGTAGATATGACGCTCTCCGTCGATTCGCACCAACTCCACGACCTCCTCGATCTGCTCCGATGCGGTCGTCTTGCCGTCAGCGGTCGCAATACTCAGATTCATGGCATCGAACGGCACCTGCGGCAGGAGAATATCGACGCGCTCTGCCATAACCCGTCCGGTATTGTAATCGAACGTATCGTAGAGCCGTAATTGAGCTTTGGCACTATTCTCGTCGGGTCTTGCCGGCGACAGGAACATCGACTTGTCGTAGAGATAAATATTTTGGATACGCGTATAT
>JAGBFA010000008.1 GCA_017936685.1 Alistipes sp. | reverse complement strand
TGTATGTGGTCGATATGCCCACTCTGTCATTCTGAACGAAGCTATGCGGAGTGAAGAATCTGTGCGCGACATGCCCACTGTCCTGTCATTCTGAGGAGCGATTGAAAATCGCGACGTGAGAATCTCTGTTTCGGGCGACAACCCCCCGTTCGGCAGATGCGCACCCGCCCGCTGAGACCCCCACGTCGGGCGTGCGCCTTACTCGGAGCGACAGACGACAGCCCTACGCCGCCTCGGGCTTTCGGCCGGCAATGCGCAGAGCCACCTCGCCGCGGCGAAGCTCCGCGACGATACGATCGCCGCCTTTCAGCCGTCCCTCGACGATCATGGCCGACAGCGGCACCTCGATCTTGTCGAGCAGCGTGCGTCGCAACGCCCTCACGCCGTAGCGCGATTCGAACCCCAACTCGGCCAGACGACTCTTGGCGCGCGGCGTGATGTCGATGCCGTAACCCATCTTCTCGATGCGGCGCACGATGCCTTCGAGTTCGAGATCGATGATGCGCTCGACATCGCTCAGCTCCAACTGACGGAATACGACTATATCGTCGATACGGTTCAAGAACTCAGGCACGAAACACTCCTCCAAAGCCTTGCGATACTCCGTCTCGGGCGCATTGCGGGTGTTGAGACTCTTCGACGAGGTCTCGTATCCCACCTGCACGGTGCGCGCGACGGCGGCACGCGAACCGACATTGGAGGTCATTATGATCACAGTGTTGCGGAAGTCGACCTTGCGGCCGCTGCCATCGGTGAGGTGTCCCTCGTCGAATATCTGCAACATCGTGTTGAATACGTCGGGGTGCGCCTTCTCGATCTCGTCGAACAGCACCACTGAATAGGGCTGGCGGCGCACCGCCTCGGAGAGCTGTCCGCCCTCGCCGTAACCGACATACCCCGGAGGCGAGCCGATGAGTCGCGACACGTTGTGCTTCTCGCCGTACTCCGACATGTCGATGCGGATCAGACCGCGTCGGTCGTCGAACAGCCACTTGGCTATCTCCTTTGCCAGCAGCGTCTTGCCCACGCCCGTAGGCCCGACGAACAGGAACACGCCTATGGGCCGGTTCTCGTCTTTCAGTCCGGCGCGCGAACGCTGTATGGCTTGTGACAGATGCGCCACGGCATCGTTCTGACCTATCACGCGCGAGGCCAGATAGTCTTTCAATCCTCTGAGCCGTTCCATCTCGCCAGTCTCGATGCGCTCGGTGGGAATGCCCGTCATGGAGTGTATGACGCGCTCGATATGTCCTATGCCGACCTCCGTGGGGTTGCACTCCAACGAGCGACGCCACTCGGCGCGCTGCTGGCCGATCTGCGTCTTCAAGGCTATCTCGTGCAGACGCGCCGCAGCCGCCTTCTCGTAGATCAAAGCCTCGACAGCCTGCCGGCGTTCGTTGCGCGCCGCGGCCAATGCCGTCTCCAACTCGCGTATCTGCTGCGGCTCGCGCGCCGACGAGAGATGCACCCTCGAACCGGCCTCGTCCATCACATCGATGGCCTTGTCGGGGAAGTGACGGTCGGTGATATATCGCTCCGAGAGCGCGACACACGCTCTGAGTGCCTCGTCGGTATAGCGCACCTTATGGTGCTGCTCGTAGTAGGGAGCCACCCGACGCAATATCTCCAATGTCTGCGCCGCGGTCGTCGGCTCCACCATCACCCTCTGGAAACGTCGCTCCAAAGCCGAATCACTCTCGATGTTCTCGCGGAACTCGTCCAAAGTGGTGGCACCTATGGTCTGCAAGTCGCCGCGCGCCAGAGCGGGTTTGAGTATGTTGGCCGTGTCGAGCGACCCCTGCGTCGCTCCAGCTCCCACGATCGTATGTATCTCATCGATGAAGATGATCGTATTGCGCGACTTGGAGAGCGACTCGATGAGCTGCTGCATGCGCTCCTCGAACTCGCCGCGGAACTTGGTGCCGGCCACCAACGACGATATTTCCAGCGAGTACAGCTCCTTATTGGATATGGTGTAGGGCACCTCGCCTGCGGCCATGCGCAGCGCAAGCCCCTCTACAATGGCACTCTTACCCACGCCGGCCTCACCGATAAGCATAGGGTTGTTCTTCTTGCGGCGCGAGAGGATCTGTATGACCCGCTCGATCTCCTGCTCTCGACCTATGACAGGATCGATCTTGCCCTCGCGCGCCAGACGCGTGAGATTCACGCCGAACTTATCGAGTGAGGCGTTCGGTGCGGATTGGGTCTCTTCTTGGTTCAGGTCGATGACTTGCATGTCGATGCGTATCGGCGCAGACTCCATGCCCGAGCCCATCTGCTCGATCTCGTCGTCGAGCATCTCGGCCGTGAGTCCGTATATGGCCAGCACTCGCGCCGTAGCCGTCTCCACATCGGAAGCAATATAGCGCAGGGCGTGCGCCGTCGAGACGTTGCGTCCCTTGACCGCCGACTTCATCTCTTCGCACAACGACGTGTAATACTCCTCGGGCGAGAGCTGCTCGGCTGCGGGCGACGACTCCAACTCGTGCTCGATGCGCAGCGGTATCTGATAAAGCTCCCAGTCTTTCAGCCTCGACGAGAGCAGCTGATAGGCCAAAGTTCCCTCTTCGCGCAGTATCTCCAATGCGAGTCGGTCCTTGTAAGAACTCTTCGTTGCGGATTTCGAAACATCGAACGTAACACGTGCGACGATTGCTTCGAGCGTTTTTGAAATTCTGGTCTGCATCATATCCCAATATTTTTAAAACTTTCTACTATTTCTTAAAATTTTTCACGAATATAACGCCCCATGCAAACGCATTATTATGTTAAATAGATCTTACGCCCACAACACACTGACCCTCAAAGCAGATATTTTTACTCTCCGCAGGCGACATGGGAGTCTCGCCGCCCACTATGTCACTCCGAGGGAGGGCGCATGCCCGACCGTGGAGGTCTCTTCACACACTGCTGTCACTCCGAGGAGCCGCAGGCGACGCGGGAGTCTCGCCGCCCACTATGTCACTCCGAGGAGCAACGCCGTTGCGACGTGGGAGTCTCGCGGTCGAAAGTGCATTTGTCGGGCAGGAGTTTGCTGACCAAGAGAGAGATTCTCACGTCGCGGCAGCTTGCCGCTCCTCAGAATGACAGGACACCCAGTCATGTTGAGTGTAGCGAAACATCTGGTTGGGAAAGGCATGACCACTCTGTCACTCCGAGGGAGGGCTTTGCCCGACCGTGGGAGTCTCACGGGCGGTCGCGCGTTTGTCGGACGGGAATTTGTCGCACAAAACAGAGATTCTCACGTCGCGGTCGTCGACCGCTCCTCAGAATGACAGCGTGATGGAAATAGTCTCCAAAGAATTATGCGCTACTTTTTCGTCAAAAGCGGTTAGTTGCAACGCGCAACGAAAATTGCCCGGATAGGCTGTACTTGACGTACTGCCTATTCGGGCAATTGAGCGAGCGGCAGCAAATGACCGCTTTTCACGAAAAAGTCACGGAAAAGATGTTACATCTTCTTACCTACATTAGTCTTCTTCGCAACCTTAGGTGCGGCAGCCTTGGCGGCCGTAGCCTTGGGGGCCTTGGGAGCAGCAGCCTTAGCAGGCTTCTTTGCGCCCTCTGCCACTACCTCTGCGTCCTCGACAGCGTCGGTCTTCTTGGCCGCGGGACGGCGCGAACGACGGGTCTTGGGCTTAGCAGCCTCAGCAGAAGCGGTCTTGCCGAAGGTGTATGAGTCGTTGAAATCGACGAACTCGATGATGCACATGTCGGCACCGTCACCCAGACGGAAACCGGTTTTCAGGATACGGGTGTAGCCGCCCGGACGCTCGGCGATCTTGGGAGCGATGGTGCGGAACAGCTCCGTAACGGCCTCCTTCTGCTTCAAGTACGAGAATACTACACGGCGCGAGTGAGTGGTGTCCTCCTTCGATTTGGTCGCCAGAGGCTCGATGAACTGCTGTACGGCCTTGGCCTTGGCAACAGTCGTCGAGATACGCTTGTGCAGGATAAGCGACGAGGCCATATTCGAAAGCATAGCCTTACGGTGGCCGGCCTGTCTGCCAAGATGATTAAAATTCTTATTGTGTCTCATAATTAATCTTTATCAAGTTTGTAGATAGATACGTCCATACCGAATTTAAGATTCAGCGATGCGAGCAACTCGTCGAGCTCCGTCAAAGACTTCTTACCGAAGTTGCGGAACTTCAACAGTTCGTTGCGGTTGAGCTTGACCAAGTCGCCGACCGTGTCGACATCAGCGGCTTTCAGGCAGTTCAGAGCGCGCACGCTCAGATCCTGATCGGTCAGCTTCGTCTTCAACAGCTGACGCATGTGAAGGATATTCTCATCGAACTCTTCAACACCGCCCGTCTCCTCCATGTCGAGCGTGATCTTCTCGTCGGAAAAGAGCATAAAGTGCTGAATAAGAATCTTTGCTGCCTCCTTCAACGCCTCCTTCGGGTGGATCGAGCCGTCGGTAGTGATCTCCAAATTCAACTTCTCATAGTCGGTCTTCTGCTCGACACGGTAGTCCTCGATAGAGTACTTTACATTTTTGATCGGTGTGAAAATAGAATCGATCGGCAGTGTGTCGACATCTTTCTCCGCGGGGGTATTCTCCTCCGAGGGCACGTAACCGCGACCCTTACCTATGGTAATGGTCATCTGCATTTTGGTGCCGGGAGCAAGATGGCAAATCACCAACTCCGGATTCAAGACCTTGAAGAATGAAAGATAGTTCGAGATATAACCTGCCGTAAGTTCTGTAACGCCCGCAACGTTGATCGAGACCTTCTCGGCCTCCTGATTGTCAACCGTGCGAATGAAACGAACCTGTTTGAGGTTAAGTATGACCTCGATCATACCCTCCATCACACCGGGGATAGCGGCAAACTCATTGTTCACGCCGGCAACCTTGACTGTCGTGATGGCATAGCCCTCCAACGAAGAGAGCAGCACACGGCGCAAGGCATTTCCGACGGTCATGCCGAAACCGGGCTCCAACGGACGGAATTCGAACTTTCCGAACGAGGAGGTCGATTCGAGCATGATTACCTTTTCAGGCTTTTGGAATGCTAATATTGCCATAATATTGAATTTGTTGTTAAATCACTACTTAGAGTACAGGTTGACGATGAGCTGCTCCTTGATGTTCTCAGGAATCTCCTCGCGCTCGGGCGTTTGCAGGAACTTACCGCTCAACGAAGCGTTGTCCCACTCCAACCAAGCATAGCGGCTGCGCGATGCGCCGGCCAGCGAAGAGGTGATAACCTCCAAAGATTTAGACTTCTCGCGAACCGATACCACGTCGCCAACGCTCAGCGAATACGACGGAATGTTGACTACATTGCCGTTGACGCAGATGTGACGGTGCGATACGAGCTGACGGGCTGCCGCACGGGTCGGGGCGATGCCCAGACGATATACGACATTGTCAAGACGGCACTCCAAGAGCTTCAACAGGTTCTCACCCGTGATACCGCCCATGCGGGCAGCTGCCTCATAGGTGCGGGCGAACTGCTTCTCCAAGATACCGTAAGTGTACTTAGCCTTCTGCTTCTCGCCAAGCTGCTCTCCATACTCCGAGTTCTTCTTACGCTTGCGAGCAAGACCGTGCTGTCCGGGAGGGAAGTTGCGCTTTTCAAGCACTTTATCCGCACCGTAAATAGCCTCGCCGAACTTTCTGGCGATTTTCGATTTTGGTCCTATATATCTTGCCATAGTTTTTTAATATTAATTCTTTGGTAAAATTAATTGAGTTATGTTCTTGCCTCCTAAGCCTCACGATTAGACGCGACGGCGGTTGGGAGCACGGCAGCCGTTGTGCGGCAGCGGAGTGACGTCGATGATCTCCATCACCTCGATGCCTGCGCCGTGGATCGTACGCACGGCAGACTCTCTGCCCTGACCCGGACCCTTGACATAAACCTTAACCTTACGCAAACCCATGTCGTAAGCAACCTTGGCGCAATCGGCGGCAGCCGTCTGCGCTGCATAGGGAGTATTCTTCTTCGAACCGCGGAAACCCATCTTACCGGCCGATGACCAGCTGATGACCTCACCGACCTCGTTGGTGATGGTTACGATAACGTTGTTGAAAGTCGAGTGTACGAAAGCCATGCCCTGAGCACCGACCTTAACAACCTTTTTCTTAACTGTTCCAGTTTTCTTTGCCATAACTCTCTAATATTACTTAGTTGCCTTTTTCTTGTTTGCTACTGTCTTCTTCTTACCCTTACGCGTGCGAGCGTTGTTCTTGGTGCTCTGACCGCGCACGGGAAGTCCCAAACGGTGGCGGATACCACGGTAGCAACCTATATCCATAAGACGCTTAATGTTGAGCTGAACCATCGAGCGGCACTCGCCCTCGACCTTGATGCCCATCTCGGCGATCTTGTTACGGATAGCACCGACCTGCTCGTCGGTCCAATCCTCTACCTTGATATCGTAGCTTACGCCCACGCCGTCAAGGATCTTGCGCGCAGTGCTGCGGCCTATACCGTAGATATACGTAAGACCTATTTCGCCGCGCTTATTTTTTGGTAAATCAACACCTACTATACGTGCCATAAATTTGTTTCTCTTTAATTTTCAATAACTCAAACTAAAAAATTATCCTTGGCGCATTTTGAACTTAGGGTTCTTCTTGCAGATCACGTACAGCTTGCCTTTGCGGCGTACGATCTTGCAATCTTCGCTTCTCTTTTTGATCGATGCTCTTACTTTCATAATTTTCAAGCGACCTTAATTATTTGTACCTGAAAGATATGCGCCCCTTACTCAGATCGTAAGGAGTCATCTCTACTTTAACTTTATCTCCGGGCAGGATCTTGATGTAGTGCATACGCATCTTACCCGAGATATGGGCCGTGATAACGTGTCCGTTATCCAACTCCACACGAAACATTGCGTTAGACAACGCCTCGATGATGGTTCCGTCCCGTTCGATAGCAGTTTGTTTTGCCATAGAGTGTTTTTATGAGTTAAGTGCCTGTTCAATGATACTGAAATCCGTCAATACGTCGGGACCCGACTTGCGGATCGCCACCGCGAACTCGAAATGAGCCGCAGGCTTGCGGTCGCGCGTGCGGACGGTCCAGCCGTCGCGCTCGAATACCACAGCGCGATTGCCCATCGTTATCATAGGTTCGATGCAGATGACCATACCCTCTTTCAACAACGGTCCTCTGCCTCGCGCACCGTAGTTGGGGACTCCCGGATCTTCGTGCATGCGGCGACCCAGGCCGTGTCCTTCCAACTCGCGTACTACTCCGTAGCCGAAACTCTCGGCATACTCCTGCACGGCCGCCGAGATATCGCCTATGCGATTACCGGCCTTGGCCTGTGCCGTACCTCTATAAAGAGCCTCTTTGGTGACGTCCAGAAGTCGCTTAACTTCATCGCCGACCTCTCCCACGGCAAACGTATATGCCGAATCACCAACAAACCCCTTCATAAACGTACAAAAATCGACCGACACAATGTCGCCCTCCTTGATAACGTAGTCCGACGGAATTCCGTGAACCACCTGCTCGTTGACCGATATACAGGTCGCGGCAGGATATCCTTCGTAACCGAGACAAGCCGGAGTCGCTCCGTGCGAACGCATGTATGCTTCGGCCAGATCGTTCAGCTCGCGGGTGGTGACACCCGGTTTGCAGTGACGTCCCACCTCGGCAAGCGTCTGGCTCACCAGAATGTTGTTCTCTCGGAGCAACTCTATCTCGTCGTCAGTCTTTAAGTATATCATTTCTCAACGTAACTCTAACGGTCAACGTTTAGTAGCGTCCCTGTATGCGTCCCGTCTTCATAAGACCGTCGTAATGACGCATCAACAGGTAGCTCTCTATCTGCTTCAGAGTGTCGAGCACCACGCCCACCATAATCAGAAGCGACGTACCTCCGTAGAAATATGCGAACGACGATACGACGCCGAGTTTCATCGCTATGGCCGGAAGAACGGTCACAATGGCGAGGAAAATCGAACCGGGGAGTGTGATTCTCGTCATGATGTTGTCGATGTAGGTCACGGTGCTCTTGCCGGGTTTAACGCCCGGGATAAAGCCTCCGTTACGCTTCATCTCGTCAGCCATCATTTGAGGATTCATGATAATTGCGGTGTAGAAGTATGTGAACGCAATTACCAGGACTGCAAGCGTGAAGTTATACCAGAAACCCTGGATATCGGCAAAGGCACCGCCGTTTGAAATCAACGCGGGAATGAACATCAGTGCCTGAGCGAAGATAATAGGCATCACATTGGCGGCATTCAGCTTCAAGGGAATGTACTGACGCACGCCACCGTACTGCTTGTTACCTACGATACGCTTTGCATACTGAACCGGAATCTTGCGCACGGCCTGAACCAGAGCGATGGTCATCATGAACACCAGAGCCAGGAACACTAACTCTACGATGAACATGATCAGGCTACCGCCATGACCGTCCAGCTTGAACATAACCTCCTGCAAGAAGGCCTGCGGCAGACGTGCCACGATACCGATCATAATAATCAGCGAGATACCGTTGCCTATACCCTTGTCAGTGATCTTCTCACCCAGCCACATGATGAACATGGTGCCGGCGATAAGAATGATCGTCGAGGTCAGGACGAAACCGCCCTCGGGGATAATCGCACCCTCCGGAATCTGAGTTTTCAGATAGGCCGGAGCCTGCAAAAGCAACACTGCGATGGTAAGGAAACGAGTCCACTGATTCATTTTGCGGCGGCCGCTCTCACCCTCCTTTTGCATCTTGCGGAAGTAGGGAACCATGATTCCCAACAACTGTATGATGATCGAGGCGGTGATATAAGGCATGACACCCAGAGCGAAGATAGAGGCCTGCGAGAACGCGCCTCCCGAGAATACGTTCAACAGACCCATGAGGTTGTTGGCATTCTCGCCGTCCTGAGCGAACGATCGCGTAAACTCTGCAAGAGCACCGTGATCCACGCCGGGCAACACCACGAAACTGCCCAAACGATATACAAGAAGAAGGCCGAGCGTAAAGAGGATACGCTTGCGAAGCTCCTCGATCTTGTAGATGTTTTTGAGCGTTTCCACCAGTTTTTTGTTGGTCGCCAGCAGTGCGATGATCACCGCCAGGATAATTCCAACAATTAGATATTGGTTCATAAAAATTTGGTTTTACTGATTCTTAAAACTGTTTATTGCATGGTTGCGGGTCTTGGCGTCGTCGAGTATCCGTATGTCGGGCATTCACACCGACCGGCCTCGGACACAGGCGGCGAGACTCGGCTCTGCCGCACCTATTATATATGTCCCCGGCCTGACTGCGGTATCGACCTCGCGATCGACCCGACTGCACCCGCAATATAGTACGCCGCTACAACTTCTCTACGCTGCCGCCGGCTGCCGTGATGGCTGCCTCTGCGCTCTTAGAGAAAGCGTTGGCCTTAACAGTCAACGCACGCGTAAGCGTACCGTTGCCCAGAATCTTCACCTTGTCGTTGCCCGATACGAAACCGGCGGCAACCAGCGTCTCCAACGTTACCTCCGACAGATTGTTCTTTGCCGAAAGCTCCTCCAACGTCGACAGGTTGATAGGCTTGTACTCGACACGCTTCAAGTTGGTGAAACCGAATTTCGGCAGACGACGCTGCAAAGGCATCTGACCGCCCTCGAATCCTAACTTGCGAGAGTAACCCGAACGCGACTTGGCACCTTTCAGACCTCGCGTCGAATAACCGCCATGACCCGAACCGGCACCGCGGCCCACGCGCTTGTCGTGGTGGTTGGCACCCTTGGCGGGTTTAAGATTATGAAGTTCCATTATTTAATACTGCTTTTCTGATTAAACTTATTTTACCTCCTCGATCTTAACGAGGTGCTTTACGCGCTCCAACATACCCTTTACGATATCCGAATCGCTGTGCTCCACGCTCTGGTTAATCTTGCGAAGACCCAAAGCATCGAGGTTCTTGCGCTGCTGTGCCGAAGCTCCGATACGGCTGCGCACCTGAGTTATTTTCAATGTTGCCATAGACTCTCTTTGAATTAACCGTTAAACACCTGATTGAGCGAGATGCCGCGAGCCTGGGCAACCGAGCGTGCGTCGCGCAGCTCGCACAGGGCACCGATCGTGGCCTTCACGAGGTTGTGAGGGTTCGACGAGCCCTTGCTCTTTGCCAGCACGTTCTTGATGCCGACCGACTCCAACACGGCACGCATGGCACCACCGGCGATGATACCGGTACCGGGAGCTGCCGGACGGATCATGACCAGCGAACCGCCGAAACGCATCTCCTGCTTGTGAGGAATGGTACCGTTCAGCACGGGAACCTTAACCAAATTCTTCTTGGCATCTTCGACGCCCTTGGCGATAGCCGACGTAACCTCCGATGCCTTGCCCAAACCGTAGCCGACAACACCGTTCTCGTTGCCTACCACTACGATGGCCGAGAAGCTGAATGTACGACCGCCCTTGGTTACCTTCGTAACACGGTTGATGCTTACCAGACGATCTTTCAACTCCAGATCGCTCGTGCGTACTCTTTTTATGTTAGTATTTGACATAATCGCTTAGAATTTAAGGCCGCCTTCGCGTGCGGCGTCCGCCAACATTTTAACTCGTCCGTGATAGAGGTAGCCGTTACGGTCGAAAGCAACCGTCGAAATACCCTTCTCGATTGCGCGCGCAGCGGCCAACTTGCCCACCAGTGCGGCAACCTCACACTTGTTCTTGCCAGCAGCCTCTGCGGCAACCTCCTTATCCAGTGAAGATGCCGTGGCCAAGGTCGTGCCTGCAAGGTCGTCTATAAACTGTACGTAGATCTGCTTGTTGCTACGGAATACAGTCATTCGAGGCTGAGAGGGCGTACCGCTAACGATCTTGCGGATACGCATCTTGATTCTCGCTCTTCTTTCTATCTTATTCAATGACATAATCTTGACTTATTACTATTTAGCACCTGCCGACTTACCAGCCTTGCGACGGATCTGCTCGCCGACGAACTTGATACCCTTGCCCTTGTAAGGCTCCGGCTTACGCAATGAGCGGATCTTGGCAGCCACCTGACCGATGAGCTGCTTGTCGATGCTCTTCAATGTAACGATGGGGTTACCCTTCTTCTCGGTAACGGCCGTAGCGGTCACCTCGGCGGGCAGCATCAGTGCCGTATCGTGAGAATAACCCAAGCTCATTTCGAGGATCTGTCCCTTGACCTCGGCCTTGTAACCGACACCCACGAGCTCCTGCTTGATTTCATAGCCCTTCGATACGCCGATGACCATGTTGTTGATCAATGCACGATACAGACCGTGCAGCGAACGGTGACGGGGCTGGTTGGTCGGACGGGTAACGATCACTGCGGGAACCTCCTTCTCGGTATCCTTCTCGATGTGCGTTCCAACTTCAACTTTGATGTCTGAATCAACCTTCTGACTCAGTGTCCCAAGTGGCCCTTTCACGCTTACCGTATTGTCGGCGGCAACCGTAACGGTAACGCCGGCAGGCAAGATTACAGGTAATTTACCAATTCTTGACATGTTGTAATTGTTTTGTTGTTTTCTAAAAATTTCTTCATTCTCGATGCACCTTTTTTCGCTCCTCGGCATTGCCCTAATCGATTCGGCCATGCTTTCGGATTATCGAAAAAGGTTCACTCGACCGGCTTGTCCGTTACCAGATGTAGCACAATACCTCGCCGCCGACGTTCTCCTTGCGAGCCTTGGCATCGGTCATGATGCCCTTCGACGTCGAGAGGATTGCGATACCCAAACCGTTCTGCACGCGAGGCATGTCGGCAACCGACGCATAACGACGCAGACCGGGACGGCTGACACGTTGCAGGTTCTTGATTGCGCTGACCTTGGTGGCAGCGTCGAACTTCAATGCGATCTTGATCGAGGGGTGACCCTTCTCGTCTGCATCGAACTTGTAGGCCAGAATGTAACCCTGCTCGTAGAGAATCTTGGTGATCTCGCGCTTAATTTTTGAGCCAGGAGCTTCAACCACTTTGTGATTGGCTTTCACTGCATTTCTAATTCTGGTTAGAAAATCCGCTATTGGATCTGTCATAATGAATTAAAAGTTAAAAATTAATAATTTGTTATTGTTTGCACTGCTTTTCAACGCTTTACGCCCGTCTGTCGCGATCCAATCCGTTCATCTGCCACAGCTCCGGTCTCCCGTCAGCCGCAACCCGATCCGCCACTTCTCGCATACGCATACGCGCATAATGCGCCGAAAGCGTGCAAATTTACGTAAAATATCCGAATAAACAAAACCTTTGGCGGCTTATTTTTAAGCGATTAGATCGAATGCGCCTCACACGACAAATGTCGGCACGCATACGAGCCAACATTCATACGTATGAAACCCTCTCTCAAACCGTTGCAAAATACTCATCACAGGCCACTTATACACAATGCCGCGCACTCTGTGGACATGCTCCGCCACAACGTTCGATTTCGGGAACTTCAACCAAATGTCGGATCTTTTCGCTTCGCTCTCCACGAGAAGTTACCGCTCCGCAAGCAGGCACTTTCCTCTGTTTCGAGCCGCAAGATACTCCGATCCCACACCCGTATAAGGTTCGATATCTTCCAATCTCCGCCAGCCGAAACCCGACCTCCCGCGCAAGACACTACAAAGTGCCCCACACACTACCGGCCTGATTCCGAATGCCATGCACCGACCTCCTCAATTAACGGAAACCCTTGCACAACCCGCCGATCTCTCGACTCAGCCATGCACCAGCCTCCTTACTAAGGACAGCCCCCTGCACAACCCGCTCAATCTCTCAAAGCAGCCATGCACCGACCTCCACTAAGGACAGCCCCTTGCATAGCCCGCCCGATCTCTCGTTCCAGCCACACACCGGCCAACTTTCCATCAACGGAAGCCCCCTGCATAGCCCGATCGATCTCGGCCCCGGGGATTACGAGCAGCCGCATATAAGCGACTCACTCTCAGATTATCTCCCTCGAATTTATCGATCCGATCCTCTCGCGGAGGCTTCCCTCTTTCGAGAGAAGCCCCCGTTGCGGGATCGTATCTTCATGGGTACAAGAGACTGTCTCGCAACAGCCTTGCACCCATAACTACTACTACCAGCTTGCCTTCTTCACGCCCGGGATCAAGCCGTTAGAGGCCATCTCGCGGAACTGGATACGGCTGATACCGAACTGGCGGATATAGCCCTTCGGACGGCCGGTGATCTTGCAGCGGTTGTGCTGGCGGATAGGATTCGAATTACGCGGCAGCTTCGACAATGCGATCCAAGCCTCCTCGTGATCCATCTCGCCCGCCTTCACCTTGGCGGCAATCTCCTCGCGCTTGTGAGCATAACGGTTCGCAAGCTTCTCACGCTTTACCTCGCGTGCTTTCATTGACTCTTTTGCCATAGGTTACTGGTTCTTTTTAGCGTTCTTAAAAGGAAGGCCGAACTCACGCAGAAGGGCATATGCCTCCTGATCGGTAGCAGCCGACGTTACGAAAGTGATCTCCATACCGAAAATCTTGGTGATCTTGTCGATGTCAATCTCGGGGAATATGATCTGCTCGGTGATGCCGAGGGTGTAGTTACCCTGGCCGTCGAACTTCTCGTTGATACCCTTGAAGTCGCGGATACGCGGCAGAGCCACGGCGATCAGACGCTCCAAGAACTCGTACATGCGGTTCTGACGCAGCGTCACACGCACGCCGATGGGCATGCCCTTACGCAGCTTGAAGTTAGAGATATCCTTGCGAGACTTGGTCTGCACGGCCTTCTGACCCGTGATGCGCGTAAGCTCCTCCTGGGCTACGTCGATCAGCTTCTTATCGGCAACAGCCTGACCCATACCCTGATTGATGACGATCTTCTCGAGTTTCGGGCACTGCATGATGCTCTTGTAACCGAACTCCTTCATAAGGGCGGCAACGATGCGCTCCTTATACTCCGTTTTAAGTGTAGGTACGTATGCCATTATCTGATCTCCTCCCCTGACTTTTTAGCGTAACGAACTAATTTACCTTTTGAATCCGCCTTGCGACCTATGCGAGTGGGCTTGCCGCTCTTGGGGTCGATCGGTTGCAGATTAGAGATATGAATGGGAGCCTCCTTCTCTTGCAGACCGCCCTGAGGATTCTGGCTGCTGGGTTTAGTAGCCTTCTTGCACATGTTGACGCCCTCGACTACTGCACGCTGCTTGGCGGGATCGACGCTGAGCACCTTACCCTGCTGACCGCGGCTGTCACCTGCGTTGACGTAAACCATGTCCCCTTTCTTAATATGTAACTTAACTGACATATTTACAATCTGTTTTACTGATTACAATACCTCGGGAGCCAGAGAGATAATCTTCATATACTGGTCGCGCAGCTCACGAGCCACCGGGCCGAATATACGGGTACCTCTGATCTCACCCTGATTATTAAGGAGCACTACGGCATTGTCGTCGAAACGAATATACGAACCGTTGGCACGACGAATCTCCTTCTTTGTTCTTACCACGACTGCCTTCGACACGGCACCCTTCTTGACATCGCCCGATGGAGATGCGCTCTTGACAGCCACTACGATTTTGTCGCCGATAGATGCGTAGCGTCGTTTCGTACCGCCAAGCACGCGGATACAGAGAACCTCCTTTGCACCGCTGTTATCAGCTACTGTGAGTCTACTTTCTTGTTGTATCATAACTACTTAGCTCTTTCAATGATTTGTACTAATCTCCAACGCTTCGTCTTGCTCAACGGGCGGGTCTCCATAATGCGAACGGTATCGCCCGGCTTTACGGTCTCGTCGAGGCACTCGGCTACGAACTTCGTAGTCTTGTTCACGAACTTACCATAGATGGGGTGCTTAACCTTACGCGCTACTGCAACCACAATGGTCTTTTCCATTTTGTTGCTGACAACCAACCCAATACGCTCTTTTCTAAGATTTCTTTCCATAGTGGTAATTAACATTTAGGGTTCTTTTGACGCAGAATTGTCAGCATACGCGCAATATCTCTGCGGGATTTCTTGATTATCGACGGATTCTCGACGGGCGAGATGGCATGCTGCACCTTCAACTGAGTCAGATTGGCCTTCTCAGCTGCGATGCGCTCCTGCAAATCCTGCACCGACATATCCTTTATTTCAGCACTTTTCATAATCTTTTAAGCTCTTAAAGTGATGTTTCGACGTAGTCACGTCTTACAATAAACTTAGTTGTAATAGGCAACTTCTGAGCTCCCAGACGGAGTGCCTCCTGTGCAATCTCCATAGGTACGCCCTCTGCCTCGAAGAGAATACGACCGGGAGTAACAGGTGCTACGAATCCTTCCGGATTACCTTTACCTTTACCCATACGCACCTCGGCCGGCTTCTTGGTGATAGGCTTGTCGGGGAAGATTCGGATCCAGATCTGACCCTCACGCTTCATGTAACGCGTGATAGCCTGACGTGCCGCCTCGATCTGACGACCCGTAATCCACGTCGATTCAAGAGCTTTGATTCCGAACGAACCGTATGCAAGTTGGTTTCCTCTTTGAGCGAAACCCTTCATACGACCCTTCTGCATTCTTCTGAATTTAGTCTTTTTTGGCTGTAACATAGTTTTTTCGCTTTATAAGGTCACTACTTGTTGTTATTGTTGTTGCGTCTCTTACGACCGCCGTCGCGACGACCGCCGCGGGGCTGCTGTGCCTGAGCGTTGCCTGCGTGTGCCGATGCACCGCCTGCAATCTCGAACAGATCGCGCTTGCCGTAGACGATACCGTGGCAGATCCACACCTTGATACCGAGGATACCGACCTTGGTCAGTGCCTCAGCCAGGCAGTAGTCTACGTCTGCACGGAAAGTGTGCAACGGAATACGTCCCTCCTTAATGGTCTCGCTGCGCGCCATCTCGGCACCGCCGACACGACCCGAGATCTGTACCTTGATACCCTCGGCACCCATACGCATCGTCGATGCGATAGAGGTCTTGATGGCACGGCGGTAAGATACGCGGCCCTCCAGCTGGCGGGCGATGTTGTTGGCTACGATAACGGCATCTACCTCAGGACGCTTAACCTCGAAGATGTTGATCTGCACCTCCTTGCCGGTGAGCTTCTTCAACTCCTCCTTCAACTTGTCGACCTCCTGGCCGCCCTTGCCGATGATGATGCCCGGACGTGCCGTAGAGATGGTTACCGTAACGAGCTTCAACGTGCGCTCGATGATAATCTTGGAAATACTTGCCTTTGCCAAACGGACGTTCAAGTACTTGCGAATCTTTACGTCTTCAACCAATTTCTCTGAGAAATCCTTACCACCGAACCAGTTAGAATCCCAACCTTTGATGATACCAAGACGGTTTGCTATTGGATTTACTTTCTGTCCCATTTGTCTACTTGTTTTCTGCGATTACCATTTTATCTACTACGAGCGTAACGTGGTTCGAACGCTTGCGGATACGGTGCGCGCGACCCTGAGGTGCGGGCTGTATACGCTTCAAAATGCGACCGCCGTCGACGAAAACCTCCTTCACGCAGAGCTGCACGTCTTCCAGACGCTCGCCCTCGTTCTTGGCCTCCCAGTTGGCGATAGCCGATTTCAAAAGACGCTCCATTCTTATAGATGCCTCCTTCTTCGAGTAACGAAGGATACCCAATGCTTTGTTGATCTCTACGCCGCGAATGATGTCGGCCACCAGACGCATTTTACGCGGAGAGGTAGGGCAATCGCGCATAATAGCGATAGCTTTCTGCTTCTTCTCGGCCTTGAACTTCTCGGCCATCTTTGCTTTTCTTGCACCCATTGTCTAACTATTTTTTCTTGTTACCCGCATGACCACGGAAGTTACGCGTCGGAGCGAACTCGCCGAGTTTGTGACCGACCATGTTCTCAGTTACGTAAACGGGAATAAACTTATTTCCGTTGTGGACAGCGATCGTCTGACCTACGAAGTCAGGCGAAATCATACTTGCTCGCGACCATGTCTTTATGACAGACTTCTTGTTACCCTCGGCCTGAGCTACAACCTTAGCTTCGAGCTTGGGGTCGATGAATGGTCCTTTTTTTAATGAACGGCTCATTATGTACTCTATTTAATTATTTTTTCTTTCTTGAAATAATAAACTTAGAGGTTGTCTTCTTCGGATTACGAGTCTTATAACCCTTAGCCAACAATCCCTTGCGCGAACGCGGGTGACCACCCGACGCACGACCTTCGCCACCACCCATCGGGTGATCCACCGGGTTCATGACGACACCGCGGTTTCTCGGACGACGACCGAGCCAACGTTCACGACCTGCCTTACCCGAGCTTTCGAGGCTGTGGTCGATGTTCGACACAACACCCACCGTAGCGCGGCAAGTAACGAGTACCATACGAGTCTCACCAGAAGGCAACTTGATAATAGCGAATTTTCCCTCGCGTGCCAAAAGCTGAGCATACGAACCGGCCGAACGAGCCATCGCGGCACCCTGACCGGGGTAGAGTTCAATATTGTGGATAACGGTACCCAGCGGAATCTCCGAAAGGAAGAGCGTGTTGCCCACCTCGGGTGCTACGCCTGCACCGCTCATGATCGTCTGACCTACCTGCAAGCCGTTGGGAGCCAGGATATAGCTCTTCTGGCCGTCGGCATACACAACCAGTGCGATACGAGCAGTACGATTGGGATCGTACTCGATCGTCTTTACCGTTGCTGCAATGCCGTCCTTGGCGCGCTTGAAGTCGACGTTACGATACATCTGCTTGTGACCGCCGCCGATGTAACGGACAGTCATCTTACCGGTGTTGTTACGACCACCGGTGCTCTTCTTGGGGCTAAGCAGCGATTTCTCGGGCGTCGAAGAGGTGATCTCATCGAACGTACCTATAATCTTATGTCTTGTTCCGGGCGTTACCGGTTTAAATTTTCTTACTGCCATCTCTTCTTAAAGTTTAGATGTTACTGTAAAAATCGATCTGGTCGCCCGACTTCAGCGTGACGATAGCCTTCTTGAAATTGTTGGCACGACCTACAAGCAAACCGGCCTTCGTGTAACGGCTCTTCTGCTTACCCATGTAGTTGATAGTGTTGACGTCCGTCACGGTGACATTGTACATCTGCTCCACCGCATTGCGGATCTGCAACTTGTTAGCTTTTATGTCAACGATAAAACCGTAGCGGTTCAGTTTTTCGCCCTGAATCGTCATCTTCTCGGTCAAAATAGGCTTAATTATTACTTCCATCTCTTTGAGTATTTTAAGCTAACATTACATTAATTACTTGTTCAGCACCCTCGACCAGAACCAATGCCGATGCGTTCATCACCTCGTAGGTATTGAGGTTCTGAGCCAGAATAGGCTTCACCGACGGAATGTTGCGGCAAGAGAGCTGGAAGTTGGCATTACCCTCGGGCAATACGACGAGCACCTTCTTCTGCTCCATGTTCAGAGCCTTGGCAAGAGCTACGACGGTCTTGGTCTTGGGGGCCTCCATCTCAACCGACTCGATAACGGCGATGGCACCTGCCTGAGCCTTGTAGGTCAATGCGCTGCGACGTGCCAGCTGCTTGAGCTTCTTGTTGAGCTTGAAGCTGTAATCGCGGGGTACGGGACCGAATACACGGCCGCCGCCGGGGAACAGAGGCGACTTGATGCTGCCGCAACGTGCACCGCCGGTACCCTTCTGACGTTTGAGCTTGCGGGTAGAGCCTGCAACTTCGTTACGCTGCTTAGATTTGTGAGTACCCTGACGCTGGTCAGCCAAGAACTGCTTAACGTCGAGGTATATAGCGTGGTCATTAGCCTCCACGCCAAAGACTGCGTCAGAAAGGACAACCTTACGACCGGTCTCTTTTCCTTGTGTGTTCAATACAGCTAATTCCATACTACTTCTCAATTGTTAAATAAGATCCTTTGGCTCCCGGAATCGAACCCTTAACCAAAATAAGGTTGTTCTCGGGAATTACTTTCAAAACTTTGAGGTTCAAGACCTTTACGGTCTCACCACCCATCTGTCCGGGAAGGCGTTTTCCGGGGAATACGCGCGACGGATAAGACGATGCACCCAGTGAACCGGGCTTGCGCTGGCGGTTGTGCTGACCGTGAGTCTGGCCGCCGACACCGCCGAAGCCGTGACGCTTCACGACGCCCTGGAAGCCTTTACCCTTCGATATCCCCGTTACGTCTACCCAGTCCTCCTCAGAGAACATGTCGACCGTAAGGGTCTGACCGAGGGTTACTTCGGGCATCTCCTTGAACTCGGCGAGCTTACGCTTGGGAGTGGTGCCCGCCTTCTTGAAGTGGCCTAACAAACTGTTGCTGGTGTGCTTTTCACTCTTGTCGTCATAGGCAACCTGAACCGCCTCATAAGCATCTTTCTCGACGGTCTTGATTTGCGTAACCACACACGGACCAGCCTCGATAACAGTGCATGGTATGTTCTTACCCTCGGCACTGTAAACGGAAGTCATTCCGATTTTTTTTCCAATTAGTCCTGACATTGTACTGTCTAATTACGTTTGTTAAATAAGTGAATTTATATACCTATATTTATATATAGGGGTTGCCCGGCAGCGGGGCGGCCATGGGCCGCCCATACCCGAGCGGAATGTTTTATCAAACCTTGATCTCTACCTCTACGCCCGACGGCAGCTCCAACTTCATCAGAGCGTCGATGGTCTTCGGCGTCGATGAGTAGATGTCGATGATGCGCTTGAAAGTGCAGAGCTGGAACTGCTCGCGCGCCTTCTTGTTGACGAAGGTCGAGCGGTTCACAGTAAAAATCTGCTTGCGCGTAGGCAGGGGCACCGGACCGCTTACCATAGCGTCGGTAGCCTTCACGGTCTTGACGATCTTCTCGGCCGATTTGTCGACGAGGTTATGATCGAAAGACTTCAATCTGATTCTGATTTTCTGATCCATATTGTCTCTTTATTTTACTCCAAATCCTTACGTTTGCCACTCGACTTCTCGATGATCTCCTTAGCCAGACCGGCCGGAACCTCCTCGAAGTGAGAGAACTCCATAGACGACGTTGCACGTCCCGAAGAGATCGTACGCAACACGGTCACGTAACCGAACATCTCCGACAGGGGGACCTTGGCCTTTACCACGCGAGCCGTACCCTTCGACTCCATACCCTGGATCTGGCCGCGACGCTTGTTCAGATCGCCGATGATATCACCCATGTTCTCCTCGGGCGTAACGACCTCGACGTTCATCACAGGCTCCATGATGACCGAACCGGCCTTGGGAGCTGCCACGCGGAAGCCGTTGCGGGCGCAGATCTCGAACGAGAGCTGATCCGAATCGACGGGGTGGAACGAACCGTCCTTCAACGTAACCTTCATCGAATCGATGGTGTAACCGGCAAGAGCACCGTTGGCCATAGCCGACTCGAAGCCCTTCTGCACGGCGGGGATATACTCCTTGGGGATATTACCGCCCTTAACCTCGTCGACGAACTGCAAGCCTACCACACCCTCGTCGGCGGGACCGATCTCGAAGATGATGTCGGCGAACTTACCGCGACCACCGGTCTGCTTCTTGAATACCTCGCGATGCTGAACGGTCTGCGTAAGAGCCTCCTTGTAGTTGACCTGCGGAGCACCCTGGTTGATCTCCACGCCGAACTCGCGACGCAGACGGTCGACGATGATATCGAGGTGCAACTCGCCCATACCGCTGATGATCGTCTGACCATTCTCCTCGTCGGTGCGGACCGTGAAGGTGGGATCCTCCTCTGCCAGCTTGGCAAGGGCGATACCCAGCTTGTCGAGATCCTTCTGGGTCTTGGGCTCTACGGCCAAACCGATAACCGGCTCGGGGAAAGTCATCTGCTCCAATACGATCGGCGCATTCTCGGCGCAGAGCGTATCACCGGTGTGGATCTCCTTGAAACCTACGGCAGCGCAGATATCGCCGGCCGTAACGGTCTCCATGGGGTTCTGCTTGTTGGCGTGCATCTGATAGATACGGCTGATGCGCTCGCGCTTGCCGCTGCGTGCGTTCAGCACATACGAACCGGCATCGAGCTTACCCGAATATACGCGCACGAAGGCCAGACGGCCAACGAACGGATCGGTAGCGATCTTGAAAGCCAGACCGCAGAAAGGCTCGTTCTCGTCCGAGTGACGCACCTCGGTCTCCTCGGTCTTGGGGTTCATGCCCTCGATAGCGGGCACGTCCATGGGCGAGGGAAGGAACGCGATGATATAGTCGAGCAGCTTCTGTACGCCCTTGTTGTGGAACGACGAACCGCACATCATCGGCACGAGCTTCATAGAGATGGTAGCTGTGCGGATAGCGGCGATCAACTCGTCGGGAGTGATCGAATCGGGATCCTCGAAGAACTTCTCCATCAGCGCATCGTCGGTCGAAGCGACCTCCTCGATGAGCTTGGCACGCCACTCGGCAGCCTCGGCCTTCATGTTATCGGGGATCTCGCGCAACTCGAAGTTGTCGCGCACGGTCTTGTCGTCGAAGTAGTAGATCGCGTTATTATATATAAGGTCTATCAGTCCCTCGAACTTATCCTCGGCACCGATAGGCAATACCACGGGCAGAGCCGTAGCACCGAAGTGCTCCTTGATCTGCGAACATACGGCAAGGAAGTCGGCACCCGTGCGGTCCATCTTGTTGACATAACCGATACGGGGAACGTTGTACTTGTCGGCCTGACGCCAAACGGTCTCCGACTGAGGCTCCACACCGCCTACGGCGCAGAACGTTGCAACGGCACCGTCCAATACACGCAACGAACGCTCCACCTCGACGGTGAAATCGACGTGTCCCGGGGTATCGATCAGGTTGATCTGATAGGTCTGGTCCTTGTAGTGCCAGAATGCAGTGGTGGCAGCCGAAGTAATGGTGATACCACGCTCCTGCTCCTGAACCATCCAGTCCATGGTGGCACCGCCCTCGTGCACCTCGCCGATCTTGTGGGTCTTACCCGTGTAGAAGAGGATACGCTCCGAAGTGGTGGTCTTACCGGCATCGATGTGAGCCATGATACCGATGTTACGCGTATAATGTAAATCTCTTGTAGCCATCTAACCTTACCTGTTTTAGAATCTGAAGTGTGCAAATGCCTTGTTAGCCTCTGCCATGCGGTGCATCTCCTCCTTACGCTTGAAGGCAGCACCCTGCTGGTTGTAGGCATCTACTATCTCTGCTGAGAGCTTTTCCGCCATTGACTTGCCCGAACGCTTGCGTGAGTAAAGGACAAGGTTTTTCATGGAAATTGAAACTTTGCGCTCGGGACGAACCTCCGTAGGAACCTGGAACGTCGCGCCACCGATACGCTTCGACTTGACTTCGACTTGGGGCGTGATATTCTCGAGAGCCTGTTTCCAGACTTCCAGAGGAGATTTATCAGCATCCTTCATCTTCTTGCCAACCAGATCCAACGCATCGTAGAAAATGGTGTAGGCAATACTCTTCTTTCCGTCCAACATAAGATTGTTCACAAAACGCGTAACCTCCACGTCGTTGAACTTGGGATCCGGAAGTAGAATTCGCTTTCTTGGCTTAGCTTTTCTCATTGTTTCTTGCTAATTTAATCGTTTCGTTTAATTACTTCTTTGCAGCCGTCTTACCTGCCTTGGGGCGTTTTGCACCGTACTTCGAGCGACGCTGACGACGACCGTCGACGCCTGCCGAGTCGAGCGCACCGCGCACGAGGTGATAACGAACACCCGGGAGGTCCTTGACACGACCGCCGCGAACGAGCACGATCGAGTGCTCCTGCAAGTTGTGGCCTTCTCCGGGGATATAGGCGTTGACCTCCTTGCCATTGGTCAATCTTACACGTGCCACCTTACGCATAGCCGAGTTCGGCTTCTTGGGAGTCGTCGTGTACACACGGGTACAAACTCCGCGACGCTGAGGACACGCTGCGAGTGCCGGCGACTTGCTCTTGTCAATCGCGCTTACTCGACCGTTTCTTACTAACTGTTGAATAGTCGGCATTTCTTAAAACGTTTTTGTCCTTTAATTTTTGTTAACTGTTTCAATTCCCATAATCTGGAAATTGCGTGCAAAGATAGTGATTTTTTCTCAAACACAATATATATAAGCACTATTTTTGCTCTGCCGCAGCGCAAACTCCGCAAGTATCGATACTTTTTTCTTATACTTTTACAGATGATATAATGTTTTAATTATCATATTTTACATATTATACTATTACACAAACAATTAATCGATTTTGGCAAAATTGCGACAAAACAAGCCTCCGCACAATTTACGCATAAAGAAAATACAGCCAAAAATATACTATTATTCGCATCAAGCACACACCCTTGCAAACTCGCTTCGGCAGGATTGTTGACGCTGCAATGAAAAACCGAAACCGAGATGTACAGACCGATCATACTGCTGCTGTCCGCGACCCTGTCGGCCGACATTGCAGCCGCCCGACCCGCACCGGAGAGGGCCGGACAGACACCGCCGCCGCGCGACACCAGCACGGAGCTGCGCGACACCACGCTGCTCGACGGGCGCATGTCGGCCGCCGACTCGCTTCTTATCATCGACTGGCAGCCGCCGCTGATGGATATGGAGAGGATAGAGTACACCACCTCCTACCAGCGCGGCGACACCGTCCGCTCGGTGGTAATACGCGTGGTAATGCCGCGCCACATGCTCGACCGAAGCACGGTGACAATATGGCGAATGATCATAAACAACGGGAGTATGGGCAACTGGAACATGCCCTATCCGGCCGGATACCTCGATGCGCGCACGCTATCGTTTTCGCTTCCGTAGAGCGGCTTTGCGGCCGTCACGGCGAGGTGCATAGCCCGAAGGGTGCTCGGCAAAGAAATAAGCCTTCTGCCGCCGCTTCTGCTCCTGCGTGCGCGCCACGTAGACCCGCTCGCCGGTATAGGGATTCTCGCCCGTGAAGAACATCACCGACGAGAGCGTCATTGGCGTAGGCGTGAGGTCCTGCACCTGCTCCAACGTGAAATGCAGCTTGCCCAACACCTTGTGCGACAGAGCCTGCATATCGGCCTCGCGACAGCCCGGGTGCGACGATATGAAGTAGGGAATCAGCTGATAGCGCAGCCCCTCGCGACGGCAGATGCGCTGGAAGTCGTCGTTCAGACGCTCGAACATCTCGAACGGCGGCTTGCGCATCAGATCGAGCACCGCCCGCTCCGTATGCTCGGGCGCGACCTTCAACCGTCCCGAGGTGTGATGCTTGATGACAGTCTCCAAATAGGGCGAGTCGTCGAACAGATCGTAGCGTATGCCGCTGCCGATGAATGCCTTCTTAACCCCCTTAACGGCGCGTATCTTCTCGTACAAGTCCAGCAGCGGCCGGTGGTCGTTGCACATGTTGGGGCAGAGCTTGGGGTGCAGACACGACGGGCGGCGGCACTTGCGGCACGCCTCCTCGTTACGCCCCTGCATGCGATACATGTTGGCCGACGGCGCACCTATATCCGAGATATAGCCCTTGAAGTCGGGCATGGCCGCCACCTTGCCGACCTCGGCGAGGATCGAACGCTCCGAGCGCGAGTTGATGAACTTGCCCTGATGCGCCGATATGGTGCAGAACGCGCAGCCGCCGAAGCAGCCGCGGTGTATGTTGATCGAGTGCTTGATCATCTCCCACGCCGGAATATCGCCCTTGCCGCGGTAGCGCGGGTGCGGAGCGCGCTCGTAGGGAAGATCGAACGAGTGGTCCAGCTCCTCGGTCGTTAACGTGGTGTTGGGCGGCGTGATGACCACATAGCGGTCGCCCGAGCCTTCGACAATGGTCTTATCGCACTCCTTCATGTTGCTCAGCGTCTCTATCTGCACGAAGTTTTCGCCGAAAGCGCGCTTGTCGCGCACGCACTCCTCGAACGGGTGCAGATGCAGCGTCGCGGCAGGATCGAGACGCTCGACGTATGCTCTGTCGGCAACGAAGCCGACTTGTCTGATTCCGCGCAGCAGCTTGGCATTATAGCCGTTGCGCATGGCGCGCGCCACCTGCTGCACGACGCGTTCGCCCATGCCGTACATCAGCAGATCGGCACCGCTGGTCAGCAGTATCGACTCGCGCAGCGCGTCGCTCCAATAGTCGTAGTGCGTGAGCCGCCGCAGCGAAGCCTCGATGCCGCCAACCACCACCGGCGTGTGCGGGAACAGACGTTTGAGTATCCCGACGTATGTCTCCACCGCACGGTCGGGGCGGAATCCGGCACGGCCGCCCGGCGTGTAAGCGTCGTTGCTGCGCAGGCGCAGATTGGCCGTATAGTGATTGACCATCGAGTCCATGGCTCCGGCCGTCACGCCGAAAAAGAGCCGCGGCGTGCCCAGCTTGGTGAAGTCGCGCAGATCGTCGCGCCAGTTGGGCTGCGGCACGATGGCCACGCGATAGCCCTCGTCTTCGAGCAGACGGCCTATGACCGCCGCGCCGAACGACGGGTGGTCGATATATGCGTCGCCCGTGAACAGTATCACGTCCAACTGCTCCCAACCGCGCTCGCGCACCTCCTTTATGGTTGTGGGTAAGAATGCCATCGTCTCCTCGTCAGTTCGTTACAACTCCGACTCGTCCAAAGGATCGCGTCCGCCCGCCGCCGCTGCCGTATAGGTCTCCCACTTCGACAGCAGCGCACGGAAGTCGTCGGGCAGCTCGCTGTCGAACATCACCTCCTTGTGCGTGCGGGGGTGTACGAAACCCAGCGCACGCGCATGGAGCGCGTGGCGCGGCATGGTGCGGAAGCAGTTTTCTATGAACTGCTTGTATTTCATGAATGTGGTTCCCTTCAATATGCGGTCGCCGCCATAGCGTTCGTCGTTGAACAGCGGGTGCCCCTGCCATGCGAAATGCACGCGTATCTGGTGGGTGCGACCCGTCTCCAACCGGCACTCGACCAGCGTCACGTAGCCGTAGCGGCGCAGCACGCGAAAGTGCGTGACGGCGTGTTTGCCGTCCGAGCCGTCGGCGAAGACCCACATCTGCAACCTGTCTTTGGGGTTGCGCCCGATGTTGCCTGTGATGGTGCCCTCGTCCTGCTCGATGTTGCCCCACACAAGAGCCACATAGCGGCGGTAGATCGTGTGGTCGAAAAACTGTTTGGCCAGATCGACATGGGCGCGTTCGTTCTTGGCCACCACCAGCAGACCCGACGTATTCTTGTCGATGCGGTGAACCAGTCCGGCGCGCATGTCGCCCTCGCGGAACATGGGCAGATGTTGCAGATGGAATGTCAGCGCGTTGACCAGCGTGCCGGTGTAGTTGCCGAAGCCCGGGTGCACCACCATGCCGGCCTCTTTATCGACCACCAGCACGTCGTCGTCCTCGTAGACTATGTCGAGCGGAATATCCTCGGGTATGATCTCCAACTCACGCCGCGGATAGGGCATGACGATCGATATGCGGTCGAGCGGCTTGACCTTGTAGCTCGACTTGGCCGGACGGCCGTTGACAAGCACGTTGCCGCTGTCGGCCGCCGCCTGTATGCGGTTGCGCGAGGTGTTCTCCAAACGGCACACCAGAAACTTGTCCAACCGCAGCAGCGACTGTCCCTTGTCCACCGTTATCGAGAAGTGCTCGAACAGCTCGTCGCTCTGCTCCTCGTCCACGGCGGCATCGATCTCTTCCGCTGGCTGCGATGATTGCAGCAGCTCGTCGCGCGACATATCTCTATCGGTATTCGGCATATCAATCATTCCGAACGGTGTTTTCCGTCGACATCTCTTCGAGCAGTTTGGCTACGGTCTCGGCCTCCGAGAGCGAATCGGCAAGCTCGCGCTCCTGCTGACGACGCTGCTGCTCATACCGCAATGCCTCCGCCTCGGAGCGTTTGGCACTCGCCGACACCGCCGCCTCGTCGCACGTCAGATAGAGCGTCACACGAGCACCGCGGCGCGCACCGGCATTCTGATGCAGCGACTGCTTGTAGACCTTGGCCTCGCGACGCTGCTTGAAGTCCTTGACACTCTCATCGTAGATCACCTCACCCACATTCAGACCGTTGTCCCACAATGTGCTCTGCGCCTGCGACAGACGCATGCCTATCACCTTGGGCACCGCGGTCATGGCCTTCGACTGCTCGTAGCTCACATACAGCGTCACGCCCGTAGCATAGGGCACCGTTACGGGCGACGAAGAGGAGAGTATCTGACGGCCGCCGATCTCCTCGCGCAGCACATAGTCCGTGGCCACGCGGTCGGGCTCGTATATCAGCTCCCTGATCGTAAGACCGGCGCGCTCCAACTGGTTCTTGGCCTGACGCAGCGACTGCTTGGCCACGAACGGCACAGTCACCGTGCGGCGGTTATAGGCGTTGATCGTGACATATATCTTTCGGCCGGGCTTCACCTTCACATCGCGTTTGTTTCCGTAGCGCGGCAGCTGCTCGACGACCACACCGCCGGCCACATCGGAATCGAATATAGAATCCTGCACCACGATATTGAGATCCATGCGCGAAGCCTCCGCGCGCACCTCGTCGATACCCATTCCCACGAAGTTGGGCACCGATATGGTCTTGCCGTGACGCGTACCCCACCTGAGACCTAAGTTTAACACGACGACAAGCAGCAGCAGCACCGCTATTATATATATAAGGTGTGCCACCACCGGATATCTCTTGCGCAGGCGGTTGGCACGCCGCCAAAAGCCGCCATCGGCACCGTTGCTGCGCGCAGTACGCTGCGCGCGGCGTTCGCGCACAGGCCTTGCCTGATCACTCTCTCTGCGTTGCATCTCTTCGGAAGGTTTTTTATCTATTTGTATCGGTGCTGCCGGCTCTTGCTTGCGAGGCTGCACGTGTTCGGGTTGCGCCGGACGCTTCAACGGCGCGGGCTGTTCTGTCTGCACGGGTTGTCTCGGCCGCTCGGGCTGTTTCGAAGGCTCGGGCTTGCTCGCGGCTGCCGCAGGTTCGCGCTCGACCGCAGGCTGCGTCACGCCCTCTGGACGCGATGTCACGGGGCGGTAGTGGGTGTCGCGCTCGACGGCGCGGAAGCCGGCTGAGGCGGCGAGTGCCTCGATCTGCCCGACGCTCATCGACGGGCGCGCATCGGCACCGGCCATGGAGTATATCTTGGTCGAGTCGTCGATGGTACCGTCCAGGTCGTCGGCTCCGAACAGCAGCGACATCTCGGCTGTGGCGGCACCGTAGGCCACCCAGTAAGCCTTGATATGGGGTATGTTGTCGAGATATATGCGGCTCATGGCTATCGTCCGCAGATCCTCCTCCACCGAGCACTCGCCCAGATCCGACATACGGTTGTGGCGGCTGCGGTATTTGAGCGGGATAAAGGCATCGAAGCCCGGGGCCTCGTCCTGCAAGCGGCGCAGCCGGTCGAGGTGATCCACCCTCTGCTCGATGGTCTCGGCATGGCCGTAGAGCATTGTAGCGTTGCTGCTCAGCCCCATGCGGTGAGCTATGCGGTGTACGGCCAGCCACTCGTCGGCCGTACCCTTGTCGGGGCATATCTTCCTGCGCAGCTCCTCGTCGAAGATCTCCGCGCCGCCGCCCGGTATAGCCTCCATGCCCGCCTCCACCAGACGGCGCAGGCCCTTCTCCACGGTAAGCCCCGCCTTGCGGATCATGTAGAGCAGCTCGACGGCCGTAAAGGCCTTCACCGCCACCTCGGGCAGTGCGCGCTTCACGCGGCGTATCATCTGGCAATAGAAGTCGAGCGTATAATCGGGGTGCACGCCACCCACGATATGCACCTCCGTGATGCCGCGGCCGGCGGCCTCGCGCGCCCGCTGCTCGATCTCGTCGAGCGACAGCGACCACGCCTCCGCATCGCCCGCAGTGCGGCGGAACGAGCAGAACTCGCAGTTGAAGATGCAGATGTTCGACGGCTCGATGTGTATGTTGCGATTGTAGTAGACCTCGTCGCCGCTCACGGCGCGCTTGCGCTCGGCGGCCAACCTGCCTAACAGCCACAGCGGGGCCTCGCGCCAGAGGCGTATGGCCTCGGCCGGCGATATGCGCTCCGCACGGCGTATCTTTTCGACGATGCTCGACAGACTCTCCATTACTTGGGTGCTTTATAGTAGATTACAACGGCTATTACGGCGAATATGAAGTTGGGCAGCCACACGCCGAACCACGCCGGCAGCGATCCGCTGACGGCGATCTGCTCGAACACGCGGCCGCACATGATGTATGCGAAGCAGAGTGCTATGCCCATGCCTATGTGGAATCCCATGCCGCCGCGCACCTTGCGCGACGAGAGCGACACGCCGATCAGCGTCAGAATGATGGCCGAGATGGGATAGGAGAACCGTGCATGACGCTCGACCTCTATCACATATACGTCGTCGGCACCCTTCTTGCGCTGCTGCGCCAGAAAGTCATTCAGCTCGCCTATGGTCATGGTCTTTATCAGCGACTCGATGTGACCCAGCTCGCGCGCATCGAGGTTGATCAGCGTATCGAGATTGCGGTACTGCTTGAACGACACTTCGTCACCCTCCTCGAAGCGGCGTATCGTATATCGCGGTGCCGTCCAGCGACGCGTCTGGGGATCGAACGACACGCTGGCCGCGTCCAACTGCTCGACCATCGACGAGCCGTCGAAGCGGTCGATGGCGAAATAGGGTATGCGTTCCAGATTGGGCGAATAGCCGCGCACGTAGGCATACGTGCCGTCGTCGATCTGACGGTATATGTCGTGGTCGTAGGGCAGTACCTGCTGACGCTTGATATATTTGCGCTGGAACTCCACGCAGTCGCGCTGCGATATGGGTATGATCCACAGACTCAGCGCGAAGCTGAGCAGCGTGATGAACATGGCACCCAGCATGTACGGCCACAGGAACCGCTTGAAGCTCACACCGCCCGAGAGTATGGCCACGATCTCGGTCTGCGAAGCCATCTTCGAGGTGAAGAATATAACGGCGATGAATGTGAACAGACCGCTGAACTGATTGATGAAGTAGGGAATGAAATTGAGATAGTAATCGACGATGATGGCTCGCGTGGGAGCCTTCAACTCGGTAAAGTCGTCGACCTTCTCCGTATAGTCGAACACCACCACGATGACGATGATCATGGCCAGACCGAACAGATACGTCCGGAGGAACTTTCCCAGTATGTAGCGATCGAGTATCCGATAGCCCTTTATCGACGGCAGTAACCTGTTCTTCATACTTCGTTGCCAGAGTTAAAATCAAAGTCGGCGCGCAAGGCGTTGTACCATCGTCTCCTTCCATGCCTTGAAATCGCCTGCGACGATGCGGCGGCGCGCCTCGCCCACCAGCCACAGGTAGAAAGCCACGTTGTGCAGCGAGGCGATCTGCGCGGCAAGCATCTCGCCGCACACCACTAAATGATGCAGATAGGCCTTCGAGTAGAGCGTATCGACGAAAGCCACGCCGGCGGGATCGATCGGCGAAAAGTCGTTCTCCCACTTCTTGTTGCGTATGTTGATCACGCCCTCCGAGGTGAACAGCTGGCCGTTGCGGCCGTTGCGCGTGGGCATCACGCAGTCGAACATATCCACACCGCGGTCGATGCCCTCCAAGATGTTGATCGGCGTGCCGACACCCATCAGATAGCGGGGCCTGTTCTCGGGCAGCACCTCGTTGACGACCTCAATCATAGAGTACATAACATCGGTCGGCTCGCCCACGGCCAGTCCGCCGATGGCATAGCCGTCGGCATCGTACTGCAACACGTTGCGTGCCGCACTCTGCCGCAGGTCGGGATATGCGCAGCCCTGAACTATCGGGAACAGAGCCTGATAGTGACCGTATTTAGGCGCGGTCTGCGCGTATCGGTCGAAGCAGCGGTCGAGCCACCGCTCGGTCATGGCCAACGACTTGGCCGCATAATCGCGCGGAGCGTCGCCCGGTGGGCACTCGTCGAAGGCCATCATGATGTCGGCACCGATGGTGCGCTCGGTGTCGATCACGCTCTCGGGCGTGAACAGATGGCGCGAGCCGTCGATATGCGACTGGAAATGACACCCCTCCTCTTTGAGCTTGCGGCACGATGCCAGCGAGAATACCTGAAACCCGCCGCTGTCGGTCAGCATCGGGCCGTCCCACGTCGAGAAGCGGTGCACGCCTCCCGCCTGCTCGATGATATCCATTCCGGGACGCAGATAGAGATGATAGGTATTTGCTAAAATGATCTGTGCGTGAGCCTCCTGCCGCAGGTCGCGATGGAATATGCCCTTCATTGCGGCGGCCGTACCTACGGGCATGAATATGGGCGTGGTCACATCTCCGTGATCCGTATGCAGCAGACCTGCACGTGCGCGGCTGTCGCCGAGCGTATGTTGAACCTCGAACTTCATTACAATATATATAATGTGCAAAGATACGAATAAGTGAGGGCAATACCAAATTTATTTGGATATTGCCGAACGGGAGTATCTTCGGCGAAGAAACCAATGTCGACCACAGAACGACGGCTTACGCCGTTATACAATTCTGACCCCACCCCAACCCCTCCCTCGGGAGGGGCTTTGGTCGCGCGATTTATCGCGCTCCGGGTGGGGCATGGTATGCACATTTCCATATCCGGTGTGATGCTTTGGAAGGCATTGTATGCTCCGGACTGTTTGTATGAATTTTTCCGAGGCGGAGTATCTTCGGCGTAGCCAAAGATACGAATAAGTGAGAGCAATACCAAATTTATTTGGATATTGCCGAGCGAGTGTATTCCCTGTGTAGCCAAAGATAGCCATTTTTGCATCAATCCCCATACTGTGCCGTGAAATCTGCCGGCGGCTATTGACCGACGGCACAAAATTCGTAACTTTGCCGCAAAACAAATATATTGCATGTTATGGAACTGCTCGAAGCCATCGAACGCCGTCACTCGGTAAGGCAATACCTTGCCCGTCCTCTGGAAGCCGATCTCAAAAACCGCCTCGACGAGATGATCGACGAGTGCAACGACCTCAGCGGACTGCACATACAGCCCGTGTACGACGAGCCGACAGCATTCCGCAGCCCTATGGCGCGTTACGGCCGATTCGAGCAGGTGAGCAATTACATCGTTCTGGCGGGCGAACGTGCGGAGGATCTCGACGAGCGGTGCGGATACTGGGGAGAGCGCATCGTGCTGCAAGCGCAGCAAATGGGACTCAACACCTGCTGGGTGGGTATGAGCTACGCGAAGAGGGCCGTGCCCGTCGAGGTGGCTGCCGGCGAGAAGATCGTGGCCGTCATTGCGCTCGGATACGGACGCACGCAGGGCGTAGCGCACAAATCGCGGCCGATAGAGAAGATCGCCGACATCGGCGGTGACCGCCCCGAATGGTTCCGCCGCGGAGTGGAGGCGGCACTGCTCGCACCCACGGCCATGAACCAGCAGAAGTTCCGCTTCGAATACTCCGCCGAAGGGGTGCGCGCCACCACACGCTGGGGATTCTACTCGAAGGTCGACCTGGGCATCGCCAAATATCACTTCGAGATCGGTGCCGCACCGCACCCCGTTCGCTGGCTGTAACCGGCCGCAGCCGGCATAACGCCCGCTACGACAGCTGCGGCAGCGGCGATATGCGACAAAAAAACAGGGCGGAGAGGACAATATTTTCGTTTTTTTTTGGATTTATGAAAAAAGGTTGTACCTTTGCACTCCGCATAGTGTGCTTACGCCGCTATCGAATTGGACAATAAAACAATAAAAACGATACAACTATGGCAATGAAAAGAACTTTCCAGCCTTCTCGCCGCAAGAGAATCAACAAGCACGGATTCCGTCAGAGAATGGCTACCGCCAACGGCCGCAAGGTGTTGGCTGCACGTCGCGCCAAGGGTCGCAAGAAGTTGACCGTTTCGGACGAGGCTACGTTCAAGTACGCTTAATCCTCCGCGCACAGTCTGTTCCGCCGGATAGGAGATTATTCCTATCCGGCGATCTTTTTTTTGTGAAAAGCGGCATTCTGCGTCCGCGCCTTGTCGCTCAGCAATGGGAAATACGTTAGTATGTCCCATCGCTTCGCTCCTGCGTTGCGTTGCATAATACCGCTTTTGACAAAAAAAAGGTCGTGGTGCTTTGTAAACTATTTCCATTGTACTGTCACTCCGAGGGAGGGCATTGCCCGACCGTGGGAGTCTCGCCGACGGGAGTGTGGCTCTCTTTTCGAAAATGTACTTGTCAACCATAAAATGAGATTCTCACGTCGCAGTCGTTCGACTGCTCCTCAGAATGACAGCATAATGGAAATCGTTTCCCAAGAATTATGCGCCACTTTTTCATCAAAATGCCGTATATGCAACGCGACGACAGAGCGAGACGATGGGCTGTACAGATGTACTGCCCATTGGCGAGTGACGAGGATAGGAAGCAGATGCGGTATTTTCATGGAAAAGTTTTTCGTCAAAAGCGGTTAGTTGCAACGCGTAACGAAAATTGGGTGGACGGGCTGTACTCGACGTACTGCCCGTTCACCCAATTGAGCGAGCGGAAGCAAATGACCGCTTTTCACGAAAAAGTCACGGAAAAGTCACGGAAAAGATCAGACGACTATATTGATAATCTTTCCCCTAACTACTATTATCTTCTTGGGCTGCTTGCCGTCGAGCCAGCGTTGCAAAGCCTCGGCAGAGACGATGGTGGAGCGAATATCCTCGTCGGTGGCGGTGAGAGGATACTCCTGCTTGAAACGCAGCTTGCCGTTGACCATGACGGGATACTCGAACGAACTCTCAACGAGATACTGCTCGTCGTAGTCGGGGAAAGGCGCGTCGCAAACGGTGGTGTCGTGACCCAACAGGTGCCACATCTCCTCGGCGATATGGGGTGCGAAGGGTGCTATGAGCGCAGTCAGCGGTTCCAGAATCTTACGCTTCGAGCAGTCGCCCAACTCGTTGAGACATATCATGAAGGCGGCCACCGAGGTGTTGAACGAGAAGTTCTCGATATCCTCGCGCACCTTCTTTATGGTCTTGTGCAGAGTCTTCAACTCGGCGCGCGTAGGCTCCTCGTCGTTGAGAAGCAGCTTGTCCTCGCGCGAATAGAACTTCGACCACAGGCGGCGCAGGAACTTGTGCACGCCGTCGATGCCGTTGGTATCCCACGGTTTGGACTGTTCGAGCGGACCGAGGAACATCTCGTACATGCGCAGCGTGTCGGCACCGTAGGTATCGACAATGTAGTCGGGGTTGACCACGTTGAACATCGATTTCGACATCTTCTCGATGGCCCAGCCGCAGATGTAGCGTCCCTCTTCGAGGATAAACTCGGCATCGGCGAACTCCGGCCGCCATGCGCGGAAGGCATCGAGGTCGAGAACATCGTTCTTGACGATGTTGACATCGACGCGTATCTCCTGCGTATGATAGCCCTCTTTCAGGCCGAGCGAAACGAACTTGTTGGTGCCCACCACGCGGTAGACGAAGTTGGTGCGACCCTGTATCATACCCTGGTTGACGAGCTTGCGGAACGGCTCGCTCTCGCACACGTAACCCAGGTCGTAGAGGAACATATTCCAGAAGCGCGAATACATAAGGTGACCCGTGGCATGCTCGATGCCGCCCACATAGAGATCGACATTGCGCCAATACTCGTCGGCGCGACGGCTCACCAGCTCCTTGTCGTTGTGCGGATCCATGTAGCGCAGATAGTAGGCCGACGAACCGGCGAAGCCCGGCATCGTCGACAGCTCGTAGGGATAGCCCTCGGCCGTCTGCCAGCCTGCGACGCGCGCCAAAGGAGGTTCGCCCTCGGCCGTGGGTCCGAAGTTGTCGATTGCAGGCAGTGTCAGCGGCAGTTTGTCGAGCGGCAGCGTATGCGGCACACCCTGCTTGTAGTAGACGGGGAAGGGCTCGCCCCAGTAACGCTGGCGCGAGAATATGGCATCGCGCAGGCGGTAGTTGACAAGACGCTTGCCTATGCCCCTGCGCTCGATCTCCTCGAACATGAAGGCTATAGCCTGCTTCACGTCCATGCCGTTGAGTATATCGGAGTTGATCAGCTTGCCCGACTTGGCATCGTACGACTCCTTCTCGATGTCGCCGCCCTCGACAACGGGCGTGATCTCCAACGAGAAGTGACGCGCAAAGGCGTAGTCGCGCGAGTCGTGCGCCGGCACGGCCATGATGGCACCCGTACCGTAACCCGCAAGCACATAGTCCGATATGTAGATAGGTATGCGGCGGCCGCTGAACGGATTTATGGCATACGAACCCGTCGCCACGCCGCTCACGCGCCGGGTCTCGGCTATGCGCTCACGCTCGGAGCGGTGCTTGGCCTCGTCGATATACTGCTCGACAGCCTCGCGGTTCTCGTCGGTGGTAAGCTCCGACACCCACTCGTGCTCGGGTGCTATGACCATGAAGGTCACGCCGTAGATGGTATCGGGACGCGTGGTGAAGATCTCCAACTTGCGGTCCGAGCCGTCGACGTCGAAGAACATCTGCGCGCCGACCGAACGGCCTATCCAGTTGCGCTGTATCTCTTTCAGCGAGTCGCTCCACTCCAATGTCTCCAAGCCGTCGAGCATGCGCTGTGCGTATGCCGTCACACGCAGCAGCCACTGTTTCATGCGCTTTTGCTCCACGGGGTAACCGCCTCTGACGGACAAGCCCTCTTTCACCTCGTCGTTGGCCAGCACTGTGCCCAGTGCCGGACACCAGTTGACCTGCGTGTCGGCACGGAACGCCAGACGGTAGTTCTGCAACACCTGCTCGCGTGCGGCCTCGTCCATGGCCGCCCACTCGGCTGCGGTGAACGACAGTTCGGTGGTCTGGGCGGCGTCGATGCCCTCGCTGCCGTGCTCGTCGAAGTGAGCGACGAGCTTCGATATAGGCTCGGCGCGGTTGGTGCGGTTGTCGTAGTAGTGGTCGAACATCTCGACGAACGCCCACTGCGTCCAGCGGTAGTACTCCGGATCGCTCGTGCGCACCTCGCGGCTCCAATCGAAACTGAATCCAATCTTGTCGAGCTGCTCGCGATAGCGGGCTATGTTGCGTTCGGTGGTCACGGCGGGGTGCTGTCCGGTCTGTATGGCATACTGCTCGGCCGGCAGACCGAAGGCGTCGTAACCCATGGGGTGCAGCACGTTGAAACCCATCTGACGCTTATAGCGCGAATAGATGTCCGAGGCTATATATCCCAGAGGGTGACCCACATGCAGGCCTGCTCCCGACGGATAGGGGAACATGTCGAGCACGTAGAACTTCGGGCGTGCGGGGTCGACATCGACCTTGTAGGTGCCCTCGTCGCGCCACTTGCGCTGCCACTTCTGCTCGATCTGTTTAAAATTATACTCCATAAGGCTTTATATTTTCGTTTTCGTCGTATGCGGCAATTAACTCACAAAGTTACACCTTTTTGCCGAGATTGCAAGCGGCCGCAGGCATGTTTATGCACACGGAAGAGGCAAAACCACGGGTGACGAAGAGAAATCGTATATATGGAGATGAACCTATATCGACCACAAAGCGACGGCTTGCGCCGTTTTATAATTCTGACCCTCCCCTAAATCCCCTCCTCGGAGGGGACTTGGGTCGCGCGATATATCGCGCTCCATGTGGGGCGTGGCAGGCTTTTGACGTATCCCGAGGTATGGCGTTGACACGTGGTCTGTCACTCCGAGGGAGGGCACAGCCCGACCGTGGGAGTCTCGCGGTCGGGAGCACCGCATGCCGTCCAAAACAGAGATTCTCACGTCGCAGTCATTCGACTGCTCCTCAGAATGACAGAACAGTTTTGTCGACCTCGCACATAGTCCCCAACCAGATTCTTCGTTCCATTTCATTCCACTCAGAATGACAAAATAGTGGAAATAGTCTCCAAAGCACCACTACCCAATTTTTCGTCAAAAGCAGTATTATACCACGCAAACGAAGATCCACCGGATAGGACATACTGACGTATTTCCTATTCGGCGGAGCAAGTGCGCGGCAGTAGAATGCCGCTTTTCACGAAAAATATGTATCTTTGTAAAAAGTATCGGCGATGAAACACAACAGATATACGATAGGGTTCGACGCGAAACGCGCCAATGCCAACCGCACCGGATTAGGCAATTACAGCAGATTCGTCATAGAGGCTCTGTCGCGGGCGTGCGGCGACGGGGCATATTTCCGGCTGTACATACCCAAGCGCAAGGCCAACAAGGAGTTCGATGCGATAGCCGACATGCCAAACGTCGAGGCCATGGTGCCGCGCGGCGGCCTGTGGCAGAAGCTGTCGCCGGTGTGGCGGACGCTGCGCGTAACGGCCGATGCAAAGGGCGACGAGGTAGTACTGTACCACGGTCTGAGCAACGAGCTGCCGTTAGGGCTGTCGCGGCGCGGCATACTCGGCGTAGTGACGATACACGACTTGATATTCCTGCGTTACCCGTCGTATTACTCATTGATCGACCGCACGATATACAAGTGGAAGTTCCGCTCGGCATGTCGGCGCGCCGACCGTATAATAGCCGTCAGCGAGTGCACCAAACGCGACATCGTGGAGTTCTTCGGCACCGATCCCGACAAGATCGATGTGGTGTATCAGGGGTGCGACAAGATGTTCTCGCAGCCCATCGGCGAAGAGAAGCGCGCGGAGGTGGCCGACCGCTACTCGCTGCCGCAGCGATATCTGCTGACCGTCGGCACATTGGAGGAGCGCAAGAACCTGATGGCGATAGTCGAGGCGTTGGCCCTGCTGCCGCACGACATACACTTGGTGGCCGTCGGACGCAAGACCACATATACCGACCGTGTCATGCTGCGCGTGGAGGAACTGGGCATAGGCGAGCGCGTACACATCTTGTCGAATGTGGCCTACGGCGACCTGCCGGCCGTATATGCCGGAGCCGAGGTATTCGTCTATCCGTCGCGCTTCGAGGGCTTCGGCATACCCATAATCGAGGCCATGAGCATGGGTATACCCGTCGTGGCCGCCACGGGATCGTGCTTGGAGGAGGCGGGCGGAGGCTCGTCGATATACGTGTCGCCCGACAACTTCTGGGGCATGGCCGATGCCGTGAAGAGTATCATGTCCGACGACGAACTGCGCCGCAAGATGACCGAGGAGGGTCGACGCTACGTCGAGCGATTCGCCCCCGAGAACGTCGCACGTGGCATAATGAACTGTTACAGACACATAGGCATAGATTTGAGAGATGACAAATAGAGATTTCAGCGTCGCGTTGCTCATCACGACATACAACCGTCCCGACGCGCTCGCTCTGGTATTGAAGGCCGTAGCCGGACAGAGCGTCCTGCCCGACGAGGTGCTGATAGCCGACGACGGCTCGCGCGACGATACGCGCCAGATGCTCGCCGCATTCGCCCGCAAGGCTCCGTTCCGGCTGCGACATATCTGGCACGAGGACGACGGCTTCCGCGTAGGAGTCATACGCAACAAGGCCATAGCCGCGGCCAAGAGCGACTATATAATACAGATCGACGGCGACATGCTGCCCCACCGCCGCTTCATCGAGGACCACCTGCGGCTGGCACGCCGCGGATACATGATCAGCGGCGGCCGCATACTGACCGACCAGAGGCTGACCGCGGAGCTTATCGCCCGCGGCGACGTGCGCGTGACGATGTGGCGGCGAGGGCTCAAAAACCGCCTCAACGCCCTGCGTCTGCCGCTTCTGTCGCCGCTGCTCTACAAGGTGCACTCCGACAGCTTCTCGGTGCGCAGCTGCAATCTGGCCGTATGGCGCGACGACATGATCCGCGTCAACGGCTACAACGAGGATATCGTGGGCTGGGGTCGCGAGGACAGCGAGCTGGCTCTGCGGCTGATGAATGCCGGCGTGCGCAAGCGCACGGCCAAGCTCGCGGCATTGGCATATCACCTCTACCACCGCGAGGCCTCGCGCGACTCGCTCTCGCGCAACGACACCATACTCGATACAGTGACGCGCGCCGGTGCCGACCGCTGCGAGAACGGCATCTCAAAACATTTGCAATAGAGTGAGAACGAGCAAGACGACGGAAGCACACGCTCTGTACGAAGATGCGCCGATCGAATCGCACCCGTGGGAGCCGTTCGTTCCCGCAGGGGCGAAGATACTGCTGCTCGGCACCTTCCCGCCGGGCGACCACCGGTGGAGCATGGATTTCTACTACCCCAACCCCACAAACGACTTCTGGCCGATGATGGGGCTGATACTGCTCGGGCGGCGCGACGCACTATGCAATGCGTCGGGCAGGGGATTCGATCTCGATGCCATACGCTCGCTTATGACCGAGCACCGCATAGCTCTGAGCGATACAGCGCGCAAGGTGCGCCGTCTGCGGGGCAACGCTTCGGACAAATACTTGGACATAGTTGAGACGGTAGATCTTCGCGGCCTGCTCTCACGCATGCCCGAGTGCCGCACCGTGGCCACCACGGGTGAAAAGGCCGCATCGGTCATAGCCGCTCTGACCGACACCGACATACCCAAGATGGGGGAGATGGTCACCTGTGCCGAGGGACTGAACATCTGGCGCATGCCCTCGACCAGCCGCGCCTACCCCGTGCCGCTTGCAAAAAAGGCGGAGTATTATGCCGCCATGTTCCGGCACTGCGGCATTATATGACATACCGGACGACAAAACGATAAAAGAGACGGGGTGTCTGGCAAACAGCAGACACCCTATCTTTATCGACAGATCCCGTTATCGGCTTATTCGGCCTCGACGGCACCGTACTTCACCGTCGCGGCACGTTTGACCGACTCTCGCAGCGGCGAACGTCCGGCAAGCGAGGCCGCAGCTCCGCTCGGGCGGTCGATACTGAAATAGACCAGATCGTAACCGTCGTCTTCCATCTTATAGAAATCGTCGCCATCGCGCAGCAGATAGTTCATCGCCATGAACTCCTTGCTGGTACCCTCCACCGACAATATCTCGCTGAACATCGAGAGATGGCTGCCGCTCAGACTGCCCGTGTACATCGGGCCGTTATAGCCGAGAAGCACCACCAGATCGTCATAGCCCGAGACATACATCTTGCCGTAGAACCAGATCTCCATCTCTTTGTCATTCAACGTTGTGGTACCGAGCAGCTGCGGACCGTCGACCGATATTTTGCCCGTTTCGGGGTGGAAGCGCATCACGAAGGGGAACTCCTGCGACAGCGCGCTGTGCGACCAGCCGTAGACCTTGAAGCTGCGGTTGGGCGTAAGCTCCTCGATGCGAAGGTCGTATGTCTCGTATGTCAGCCAGTCGGCGGTACTCTTGCCTTTGAGCGTCCACTCGCCCAGATACGCCTTATAGGCCTCCGATGCCTGCTGCTGCTCGGGCATAACGGCCGTCCTTGCGCTGACCAAACGCACCACAGGGGTCTCGCCGTCGAAAGCCATGGCCGCCACCACATACTCCGTATCGGGGTTCAGATCGGCGAACACGCGTTCGAAATAACCCTCTTTCTGCAATGCCGCAACAGCCGCTTCATCGGAAGTGATCGGATAGAAATACATCATGTAAGACAACTGCAACAACATCTCGGGCTGCTGCGCGAACAGCTCTTCGAGCTGAGGCAGATCCATGCCCTCCAATCCGAAATAGCCCAGATAGGCATCGAACGTCGCACGGTCAATGGGCAGCATGCTGCAATATGTCGTCTCGGGATCGAGGTCGCCCGCAAAGTGTTTCGGCTCGAAGGTCATCAAGAAGGTGTCGTAATCGTGGTAGCCCTGCAACTCGCGCTCGTAAGTCGTCACATCGAGCTCTATCGACGGATCATATCCCGGAACATCGATCTGCAACTCCTTGTATATCTCGCTGCCGTTGTAGTCGACGCCGTAAACGGCGAACATATACGACTCGCCGGCCGAGACCGCACGCTTGTCGGTATAGGTGTTGCTGCTCACATTGCCGTCGTTATACTCGAACAGGAAATCCATCATGCCGTACTCGCCCTTCTCGGCCTTGAACTCGTCGAACTGCTGCTTGCCGTAGAGATCGAAGAAGAAGAATGCCACCTTGGTCTCATCGCACTCCATGCGCACGGTCACCGTCTCATTGGTCAGTTCGGTCACCACAAGCTCGATATTCTCCGACGACATGCCGTTGGGATCGGGCATCTTGAAGGGCACAAGGCTCGGTTTCTCGGCCGACCACGCATCGTTGTCGAGCGCGGCGGCTATGACGTAATACTCCTTGCCCGGCGTGAGCGACACGGTGCGCCGCGTGGGGTGGTCCTCACCTGCTTTCCACTCGCATAAACCCGATGCGTTGCACTCCACACCGTAATCCGCCAGCATATTGCGAATGAAGTTGTCGCGATCGAACTCCGGCCCGGCCGCCTGCATGGCTACCGAGAGCTGATAGTCGTAAAGCCACTTTTCTATATATGTGTGGTAGCACTGGCTGTGATCGCCCAGATCCACCATGTACGAGACGTTGATGCCGTCGGGCTGAACGTTCGAGATCAGGGAGTGCACCACAGGCACGGTGGTCGTGGCCGCGATCGACACCACATCGCTGTACACATCGGCCTTGACGGCTGCGGCATATATATTATACGACGTACCGGCCGTCAGATCCGAGATGACGATATTCTCGGGTGTCTCAGAGGCGGGCTTCGACGTGCCCTTAGCGAAGACGGCCGATGCCTCGACGGTCGCCGTATCATCGGCACCCACCACATAATATGCCATCTGGTCGGCACCGTATGCCGCCAGAGTGATCTCTATCTCGGCATCACCTTCGTTAATCAACTGAATATCGACCACGGGACGAGGAACCGGCTGCGGTTCGTCGGCGGGATCGTCCTTGCAACCTACGGCACACAATGCCACACACGCCAATGCCGAGAGCATTCGCGACAAGGGTAAAAGTCGTAAACTCATAACTTTAAAATTTAATGTTAAACAAAAGGCCGAGCGAAGAATATCGCACTTCTTCCCTAAAAAGAGATATTGTCATCAACCCCAACCGATGGCAAGATAACAAAAAATTCGATACGCGCAGCATGCCGCAATCCATATTTTGTCCACACTATATCAACAGCCGGCACCCAACCGCAAGCAACACAGACACATAAAACAATCATGGCAGATGATCCCGAATTTCGTGTTTCTCTATCCCGACAAGCGGCCGGGCAGAGCCTGCCGGCAAATAATTTGAAACGGATATGACATGATGTCCGTTTTTTTTCTTATATTTGTGCGTCGTAACGAGTTGATATACAAAGGCGACAGAGGCTCTCCAAAGACGTAACCCGCTGGGGGGGGGTAGTTACGGCATTGATTTCGATCTCAATATCATATTTAATGTAACGATGGATAACATTCTAACAATCGAGGGGGTGTCGAAGAGCTACACCGGACACAAGGCATTGGACAACGTGTCGCTTGCCATACCCCGCGGATCGATCTACGGTCTTTTGGGCCCAAACGGAGCCGGCAAGACCACTCTCATCAGAGTCATCAACCGCATCACGATCCCCGACAGCGGACGCGTGCTGCTCGACGGCAAGCCCATTACCGTCGACGACATCTACCACATAGGCTACATGCCCGAGGAGCGCGGCCTCTACAAGAAGATGCGCGTGGGCGACCAGGCCATATTCTTCGCCCGCCTGAAAGGCATGTCGAAAGCCGATGCCGCAAAGCGTCTGCACGAATGGTTCGAGCGTTTAGGTCTCTCGGAGTGGTGGGGACGCAAGGTCGAGGATCTGTCGAAGGGCATGGCGCAGAAGGTGCAGTTCATCTCCACGGTGGTGCACGAGCCCAAGCTCCTCATATTCGACGAGCCCTTCTCGGGCTTCGACCCCATAAACGCCAATCTGCTCAAAGAGGAGATCATGGGTCTGCGCGACCGCGGAGCCACGGTCATCTTCTCCACCCACAACATGGCTTCGGTCGAGGAGATATGCGATCACATCACGCTGATCAACAAGTCGCGCAACATTCTCTCCGGCTCGGTCGAGGAGATACGCCGCGCGGCCGGCGGCAACACCTTCACGGTCGTATTCAGCGGCGACGAGCAGCAGCTGCGCACGCTGCTGGGCGGGCGCGTGACCATACTGGGCGAGTCGAGCGGACTTATCGGCGGCTACACCCAGCTCAAAATACACATACCTTCCGACGACGACATACGCGGCGTGATAGCCGCGCTCAACGACAACTGCCGCCTGCGTTCGTTCCAGGAGGTTATGCCGAGCATGAACGACATATTCATACGTGCGGTCGAGGGCCGACTCTAAAACATTCGAAACGATGAACAAGACAATGCTTATAGTGATGCGCGAATTTTCGGAGCGCGTCCGCAAAAAATCATTCATAATCACCACCCTTCTGATGCCGCTGCTGATGATCGGCCTGATGCTTGCGCCGTCGCTCATCATGCTCTACGGCAAGGGCTCGGCCAAGCGCGTGGTCGTAGTCGACCGCAGCGGCCTTGTGGCCGGTGCCCTCACCTCGGGCGACGAACTGCTGTTCGAGACCTTGGAGGGCATGTCGGTTGCCGAGGCCTGCACGACATACGACGACGAGAGCGACATATTCGCCATTCTGGCCATCGACGACGACGTGATGACCAATCCCCGCGCCGTGAAGCTCATCACCAACTCCTCATCGTCGATCACCATCGAAGAGGCCATCACCTCGCAGATCGAAAACATCGTCGAGCGCGAGAAACTCAAAGCCTACGACATAGAGGATCTCGACCGCATCATGGCCGAAGTCGACACGCACATCGATTTGGAGACGGTCAAGAACAACGGCACAGGCGACCTCGACTCGATGGAGTCCACCTCTTCGGGTGTCAACTACATTCTGGGACTCGTCCTGGGCATGCTGCTCTACATGATCATCATCATCTACGGACAGATGGTCATGACCTCCGTAATCGAGGAGAAGAACAGCCGCGTGATCGACGTTATGGTGTCGAGCTGCTCGCCGTTCCAGATCATGATGGGCAAGATTGCCGGCGTAGCCCTGGTTGCCGTGACGCAGATAGCCATCTGGGCACTGCTCATCATCGGTGCCAGCAAGTTCGTCGTACCGGCCGTATTCCCGACAGAAGTGGCCGCAACCAGCACAGGCATGATGTCGGCCATGATAGGCACATTCTCCGACGCGGGCTACATCACCATGCTATTCGGCTACATGCTGCTCTTCATTCTCGGCGGCTTCCTCTTCTACGCCTCGATGTTCGCCGCCTCGGGCTCGTCGGTCGACTCGGTGCAGGACGCCCAGCAGTTCAACACCATCATCATGCTGCCCATCATCTTGGGCATCATCGTCATGATGCAGGTCTTCAACGATCCCAACTCCGATATGGTGTTCTGGTTCTCGATCATACCCTTCACCTCGCCCGTGGTGATGATGGCGCGCATACCCTTCGACATACCCGCATGGGAGGTCATTCTCTCGCTCGTGATCCTCTATGCCTCGTTCGTCGCTACGGTCTGGATCGCCGCCAAGATCTACCGCGTGGGCATCTTCATGCACGGCAAGAAGCCCTCGTTCAAGGAGCTGTGGCAGTGGATCAAGATGAAATAACATACGCTGCGGCCGGCTGTCAACCGGCCGCAGTCATACACCTATGCAATCCGTCCCGAAGAGACATTGTCTTCGGGACGGATTCGTTTTCATAAGGGTTATCACTCCGAGGAGCCGCAGGCGACGCGGGAGTCTCTTCACACACTGTTGTCACTCCGAGGAGCGACGCAGTTGCGACGTGGGAGTCTCGCCGGCGAGAGTGTGGCTGGCGGCCGGAAAGTGCCTTTGTCGACCGAAAGGGAGATTCTCACGTCGCGTGCAAGCACGCTCCTCAGAATGACAGGGTGGAAATAGTCGCGCACAGATTCTTCATTTCGCGTTGCTCCATTCAGAATGACAGACAGTGGAAATAGTCTCCAAAGCACCACAACCTAATTTTTCGTCAAAAGGCATTAGTTGCAAGCCGCACGTGAAAAGAACGCAGATGGGCTGTACCCGGCGTACTGCCCATTTGCGGACTTGAACGAGGCGAAGCAAATGATGCCTTTTCACGAAAAACAAACCAAGAACCACTACCCATTTTTTCGTCAAAAGCGGTATTATGCCACGCAACGCAGGAGCGAAGCGATGGGACATACTAACGTATTTCCCATTGCTGAGCGACAAGGCGCGGACGCAGAATGCCGCTTTTCACGAAAAAATCACAAAAAAATTCGTATATTTGTCAGATCAAGAGTCGGAGACGAATATGCAGAGTGAAAGAACGATATTTCTGACCAACGACGACAGTTATACGTCGAAGGGTTTTCGTGCGGCCGTAGAGGTGGCGCGAGGGTTCGGACAGGTGATAGCAATAGCACCCGACCGTGTGCAGAGCGGTATGAGTCAGGCCATAACCATTGCCACACCGCTGTTTCTGCGCAAGGTCGAAGAGAGCGACGGGGTGGAGATCTACGCCTTTTCGGGCACGCCGGTCGATTGCGTGAAGATCGCTTTCGACCACTTCCTGCGCGAGCGCAGGATCGATCTTGTGCTCTCGGGCATCAACCACGGCTCCAATGCCGCCGTCAACGTGATGTACTCGGGCACGATGGGCGCGGCCATCGAGGGCAGTTTCTACGGCATACCCTCGGTGGGACTCTCGCTCGACGACCACTCGCCCGATGCCGACTTCACGGCTGCCGTCGAGTACGGCCGCCGCATATTGGCCTCGCTGTTCGAGAACGAGGAGTCGCTGCCGCGTCCGCTGTGTCTCAATGTCAATGTTCCAAATATTCCGCTGCAAGAGATCCGCGGCATCAGAATGTGCCGTCAGACGCGCGGCTTCTGGCGCGAGGATTTCTATGCGCGTCAAGACCCGCGCGGCCGCGACTACTTCTGGCTGACGGGCGAGTTCCACAACGCCGAGCCTGAGGCCGACGACACCGACGAGTGGGCTTTGGCTCACGGCTTCGTGGCCGTAGTGCCCGTGCAGGTCGACATGACCGACTACAAGGCATTGTCGGCACTGGGCGGCATAATTCCCCAACATTAAACAGACAAAGCGATGACAGCGACCGAAATATTGCTTATCGTGGCGATCGTCTTGCAGAGCGTGGCGACCGTAATAGCTATTCTGCTGATCAACCAGACCAAGTTCAACGTGCTGTGGATCTGCTGCATAATCGGATTCTCGCTTCTGACCGTCGAGCGCGTGTGCCAGCTGCTGGCCTACGACGGGGTGGACGTGCCGCGGACGACGTTCATCTGGCTGGGCATATTCATCTCGTTGTGCTTCTCGATAGGAGTGTTGTTCGCCAATGTGCTCATACGCTATATCGACCGCATCAACCTCAACCGGCGACTGCTCGAAAACCGGCTTATGACGGCCGTGCTGCGTGCCGAGGAGCGGTCGCGCGCCGACTTCTCGCGCGAGCTGCACGACGGTCTGGGTCCGCTGCTCTCGTCGGCCAAGATGTCGCTGTCGGCCTTGTCGGCGCAGGACGAGGCGTACGACCGCAAGGAGTTGATAGATAATACGACGTATGTCATAGATGAGGCCATACGCTCGCTGCGCGAGATCTCGAACAACCTCTCGCCGCACGTCTTGAACAACTTCGGCCTTGCGCGCGGCATACAGAACTTCATCGACAAGAGCTGCACGGTGCACTCCACCAAGATCGTCTTCAAGACCAATCTGAGCGCGGAGCGTTTCGACTCCAACATAGAGACGATACTCTACCGCGTGGTCTGCGAGCTTATCAACAACTCTCTGAAACACTCGGGCTGCACGCGCATCTCCGTTTCGCTCTCACTCTCGGGCGACGAGCTGCGACTGCACTTCGAGGACGACGGCCGCGGATTCTCGCCGCACGACATGTTGGGCTGCGGCATGGGACTGTCGAACATCAATTCGCGCATAGCATCGCTCAACGGCAGCTTCGATATAGAGAGCCGCCCGGGCGAGGGCATGCGTGCCGATATATGCGTCAACATCGACAGCGCAATAGTGCATTCGCTGCCGCGCAGGCGCGACAAGATAAAACAGAAGAGGGAAAATGGAGAGGATTAACATAGCCTTGGTCGACGACCACACGCTCTTCCGCAGCGGTCTGTGCGGCCTGCTCTCCCATCACGAGGGCTATGCGGTTGTGGCCGACATGGGCAGCGGCGAGGAGTTTTTGGCGGCACTGCCCACGCTCGATGTCGATGTCGTGTTCATGGATATATCGATGCCGGGCATCGACGGCGGCCAGACCACGCGGCGTGCGCTGGCCATGCGCCCCGATTTGAAGGTCATTGCGCTGTCGATGTATGGCGAGGAGCAGTATTATACGCGCATGTTGGAGTGCGGCGCGTCGGGCTTCCTGTTGAAGGACTCCGACATATCCGAGGTCATGGCGGCCGTCGACACGGTCTATGCCGGCGGATCGTATTTCAGCGGCACGCTGCTCGATTCGCTCACCAGCCGCATGCGCTCGACCGCAGGCGGCGACGACGAGGGCGACGAGGAGCGGCTGTCGACGCGCGAGATAGAGATTCTGGTCTGCGTCTGTCAGGGGCTGTCCAATCAGGAGATCGCCGACAAGCTATTCATCTCGAAGCGCACCGTGGACAAGCATCGCGCCAATATCCTCGAAAAGACCGGCTGCCGCAATACGGCCTCGCTGGTGGTATATGCCATAAAAAACTCTCTGGTAGAGGTCTGAGCGACCGCTGACAAAGAGTTTTTCCGAGTATCGGAGAATCGTTCGTACAGCTATCCGTAAGGCACTATTTCTTGAAGCCGTCCGCAAAACCTCCGTAGAGCCTTCCGTAGAGCCTTCCGTAGAGCCTTCCGTAGAACCGTTCCCTAATATGTAAAAATTTTCAGGCGAACAGTATTCGCTCGTCGCCCTCGTATTCGGGCAGCGGCTTGGGCGTGTAGTCGGCATATCCGAGTGCCATGACGCACAGAATGTCGTAGCCGGCCGGTATGGGCAGAAACTCTTTGAGGTAGTCCGAGGCCAACTGCGACGAGGCATCGTCTTTCAGACGGCGGTAGCCGTTGACATGCACCCAGCACGAAGCCAGACCGGCATCGACGGCGGCTAATTGCAGTATGGTGGCCGTTATGGCGGCGTTGTCGAGCCACAGCGGACTTACACGGCTGTCGCCCATGACCACCACGGCGGCCGTCGCGCCCGACAGAAATGCCGCGCCGAAGTCGCGCATCTGCGCCATGCACTCCAACTGCGTGCGGTCGGTCACGGCCAGCAGCCGCGTCGAACGCGTGTTCTTGGCCGACGGAGCCGTCAGAGCCTGCTCCATGATCTGCCGCAGCGTGTCGCGGTCGACGGCCTTGTCGATGAATCGCCGCGTGCTGCGACGCTTATTGATGAGATCCTTAAATTCCATAATCGATAAGTTTTATACCGTTATATTACAAAAATAATGAAATTTTTATTATTTTTACAAACAATATATAAATCGGTAACGATGACTATGCAGAAAAAAGTGACGGCGGCACTGATATACGATTTCGACGGGACGCTGGCTCCGGGCAACATGCAGGAGTACGATTTCATTCCGGCCGTGGGCAAGAGCAACAAGGAGTTCTGGAACGATGCCAACACGCTGGCCGAGCAGCAGGACGCCGATCAGGTGCTGACATACATGGCGCGCATGATACAGGAGGCACAGTCAAAGGGGCTGTCGCTGCGCCGCGAGGCCTTCCGCGAGTCGGGGCGGCACGTGGAGCTGTACCGCGGCGTGAAGGAGTGGTTCGCCCGCATCAACGACTACGGCCGCAGCCGCGGGGTCGAGATCCTGCACTATATCAACTCGTCGGGCTTGAAGGAGATCATCGAGGGCACCTCCATAGCCCACGAATTCAAGAACATATACGCCTGCTCGTTTCTCTACAACGTCGACGGCATAGCCTACTGGCCGGCCGTGGCTGTCAACTACACCAACAAGACGCAGTTCATATTCAAGATCAACAAGGGCGTGGAGTCGGTCTTCGACACCCGCAAGGTCAACCAGTACATGGAGGAGAAGAACCGTCCGGTGCCGTTCAGCCGCATGATCTACGTGGGCGACGGCACCACCGACATACCCTGCATGCGCCTTGTCAAGAACTTCGGCGGCCACTCGATCGCCGTCTACAACCCCGACGAGACGGGGCAGCGTCGCACGCTGAACGACCTTATACGCGACAACCGCGTCAACCATGTCTGCCCGGCCGACTACACCGAAGGCTCGGAGATAGACGTTGTCGTCAAGACCATCATCGACAAGATAGCTCTTGACAACCGCCTGTCGGAGCTTGAAATACCCCGTCTATGAGAGAGGCATTTTCAATACTGCTCGTATCGCTGCTGTCGGCCCTCGGAGCCGCACGGGCGCAGATGCCCGCCGCCGGCGACGGCACCGCGCCGCCGCACGATACGGCGGCTGCCGCTCAGGCGCAGGATACCGTGGTGGTGGTCGGTGCCGAGGAGTATCGCCGCATGGCCTCCATGCGCGATATGGACGATGTGCGCGCCATGCGCAGAGAGTACTGGCGCGAGCGAGTCGACATGCACGACATAAGATTGGGCATCGGGTCGATCAATCTTTCGACCGGATTGATGCTCACCGACGAGTGGTTCGGCAGCTGTTGCGACGACGTATACTACCCCGACAGCTTCCGCGACCAGATGCTTCTCACGCGCACCTATCTCACGCCCGAACGGCTTTGGGGCACCTTCTCGCTGAGTTACGCCTATCACGGACGGCGGCGTGTCGAGGCCGGTGTGATGGCCACCTTCGCCGCCTCCACCTATCGGCGCAAGGATATCGCCACCGACCGCACCGTCGAGAGCTACAACCGCTACGCGGCCTCGGTGCTGCCCATGGTGCGGCTGCTGTGGCTGCATCGCAAGAACGTATCGCTCTATTCGTCGGTGGGTCTGGGCATCGTGCTCACCGTCGACTGTGGGCAGACGCGCGTATTGCCCTGGTACGATCTGTCGCTCTTAGGCTGCACGTTCGGCCGCCGGCTGTTCGGCTTCGCGGAGTTGGGCGCAGGCATGAGCGGAATGCTCAGAGTGGGTATCGGTTACAGGTTCAACGCTTCGGCAGGGAAAGGAGGTATGAAATGAGACACATAGCCATATGTTTGGCCGTAGCGGCTGCGGCACTGTCGGTTGTCGGCTGCAAACTCGACGACGGCACCTCGCGGGATACCGACCGTCCGGCACGCACGCTGTGGCGCGAGGTGTCGTGGTATATGGACGATATGATGCCGATATGCCGGCATCTGGCCGCATTAGATGCCATGCTCAGCCCCGAGTGGAGCGATATTGCCGACAAACTCGAAGTGCGCTATTTCGACGACGCGACGATAACCGTCGACGAAGAGGGCAACTACGACATCAGCATATTCGGTTCATACGACCGCGTGGCGGCACACTACCGTATCGCCACGGCCGGACAACCCGCCTCGGAGGATAATCCGTGGCAGGTGATCTATACCGCCGACCTCGCCGAAGCCGACATGGTGCTTACGCGCGACGATGCCGGACTGCACCTCGATCTTGCCGCCGACTACCACAGACGGGAGTGCTATCATCGTGCTGCGATCGATCTGAACTACACCGTGGACAAGAACCGCGCACGCATCGGTGTCACGGTCGGCGGCGGTGAGGGCCGCATCGGCGACATGGAGGACAACCCCTCCTACACTATCGCCTACGACATTGCAGCCCCGCTGAAATACGATTCGAGCTATTCGCTTATGAGTGCCGAGGTGGAGATCGTCTACGACGATTTCATCGGGCACACCACCGACCGTGTGCGAGTCACCGTCGACAGGGGTTATGCCACTTATGAATATATGTAATACGATGAAGATAATATTCGCAACCAACAACGCCCACAAGATAGCCGAGGTAGAGTCCGTCTTGGGCGAGGGATTCTCGCTCTCCACGCCGCGCGAGTGCGGCATCACGGAGGATATACCCGAGGAGCAGCCCACCTTGGAGGGCAACGCCTCGCAGAAGGCGCACTACATCTACGACCGCACCGGCCGCGACTGCTTCGCCGACGACACGGGCTTGGAGGTCGAGGCATTGGGCGGAGCACCGGGCGTACACTCGGCGCGATATGCCACCGACGGCCACGACTTCGCGGCCAACAACCGCCGGCTGCTCAAAGAGCTGCATGGCGTGGGCAACCGTCGTGCGCGTTTCCGCACCGTCATATCGCTCATCATCGACGGCGAGGAGCATCTGTTCGAGGGCATCGTCGAGGGACATATTGCCCAGTGCGAGTCGGGCGGCGGCGGCTTCGGCTACGATCCGCTGTTCATTCCCGAGGGCTTCGACCGCACCTTCGCCGAGATGTCGGCCGACGAGAAGAACGCCATCTCGCACCGCGGACGCGCCGTGGCAAAACTCGTGGAATTTTTGCACAATCGGGTAAAATAGCCTACATTTGCAGCCGCTATGGAACAACTGACAAACTACAAGCGCGAGGATCGTTACTCGCAGCAGACGATAGAGGCACTGATGGTGCACTACCGCGAGATACTGCGGCTGCTGGGCGAGGACCCCGAGCGCGAGGGGCTTGTGAAGACCCCCGAGCGCGTGGCAAAGGCCATGTCGTTCATCACAAAAGGCTACTCGGAAGACCCCATCGCCATACTCCGCTCGGCAATGTTCAAGGAGGAGTACAAGCAGATGGTGGTGGTAAAGGATATAGAGCTGTTTTCGGTGTGCGAGCACCACATGCTGCCCTTCATAGGCAAGGCGCACGTGGCCTATATCCCCAACGGATATATCACCGGACTATCGAAGATAGCGCGCGTTGTGGAGTGCTTCGCCCGCCGTCTGCAAGTGCAGGAGCGGCTGACGGTGCAGATCCGCGACAGCATACAGCAGGCGTTGAATCCGGTGGGTGTGGCCGTGGTCATCGAGGCGAGCCACACGTGCATGCAGATGCGCGGTGTGGAGAAGCAGGGATCGTCGACCACCACGTCGGCCTTCACGGGCATATTCCTCTCGGACCCGCGCACGCGCGACGAGTTCATGCAGCTTATCCGCAGATAGGACGGCCCGTATTATCGAATGACGGCGGTTCAGCCCGAAAGCTGAGTCGCCGTCATTTTTTGTTGCCGCTTGTCTCCAAGCCGTTATCGTTTGCGGAAGGGCAGCACGAACTCCACCTCCTTGAAGGCGTAGCGGTGCAGTGTGCCGTCGGTGTGCTCCAACAGAAGATGCCCCGAAGGCTCCACGCCGCGAATCGTGCCGCGGAACTGCTCGCCCGAGGGCAGGGCGTAGGTGTGCTCCTCGTCGAGATGATACATGTTGAGACGGTAGAGCTGTTGGATACGCTCGCGGCCGCCGCTGCGCAACTCCTCGTAGAGCGCGGTCAGATGTGCGACGAATCGGTTTAATACCTCCTCGCGCGAATACTTCATGCCGCTCAGCTGCCGCATCGATACGGGATTGGGCAGCACGGGGCCGAACTCCTCCTGGTTGACGTTGATGCCGATGCCGGCTATGGTGCGGTCGAACCGCTCGCCCGAGAGCATGTGCTCGATGAGTATGCCCACCAACTTGCCGTCGCCGGCATATATGTCATTGGTCCACTTTATGCGCGTGGAGATGCCGTAGTCGGCGAATGTCTCCACCAGAGCGAGCGTCACCACCTCCGAGAGCAGGAACTGGTCGGCCACGGGCAGAAACTCGGGCGTGAGCACCACCGAGAATGTGAGGTTGTCGCCCGTGCGGCTCTCCCATTTATGGCCTCGCTGGCCGCGGCCTGCGGTCTGCTCCTCGGCCCAGATGACGTCGCCGTGCCGGTAGCGCGCCTCGCGCGCGTCGTCGTTTGTCGAGGTGGTTTTGTCGATGCGGTATATCATAATCTTAGCACTATTTCGAATTGGGACGCAATTTACTAAATAAATTTTGCGAATGGTCGCATTATGACTATTTTTGTGGAAAAATTAACGAACATGCAGCCCCGAAGCATACTGTTTCTGCATAATCCGCGTCATGCGCCATTCTCTTACGGAGGCATCGAACGCGTCACGCTTATGCTCTCCGAGTGGTTCCGCAGCCGCGGTATCAAGGTCTATGTCGTGGCCAATGCCGTCGATGCAGACGCCATTCCCGAACGCTACCGCCAACAGGTGGTGTGGCTGCCCACGCCTCGCCGCAAGATCTCCTATCGCGACTACTGTCTGCATGCGGGCGAGTGCTGCCGCAAATACGATATCGACCTGATAATATGCCAGGGCGGCTACCTCCGCAAAATAGACGTGCTGCGCAGCATGACCGATGCACCGATCCTCTACTGCAATCACTCGCAGCCCTTCTGGGAAGTAGCCCGTTCACTGGCCGGATACGACCGTTTCCACCGCCATATAACACCCTTCTATCATCTCAGCCGTGCCTACAAGAAGTGGAAGACCCGCCGACGCATCTTGCGCCGCTACCGTTCGCTCTACGATAGTGTCGACCGCTATGTACTGCTGTGCAAGGGTTATGTCGGTGAGTTCTGCAATGCGCTGGGCATCGATGCAGACCGGAGCAAGGCCGTTGCCATCTATAACCCCACCGCCTCGGCAGCTGCTCTGCCCGACATGTCGAAGAAACAGAAGCGTCTGCTGTTCGTCGGCCGTCTCTCCTATGCCGACAAACGCATAGACCGTCTGCTGCGGGTATGGGCGCGCTTGCAGGAGGAGTTCGCCGACTGGTCGCTCGACATAGTGGGCGACGGCGAGGAGCGTGCCGAATTGGAGCGTATGGCCGCAAGCATGTCGCTGCGACGCGTCAACTTCTGCGGTGCCACCACCGATCCGACTCCGTCATACGAGCATGCCTCGATACTCTGCATGACCTCTTCATACGAGGGCTGGGGCATGGTGATCGTCGAGGCGCAGCAGCGCGGGGTGATTCCCGTGGCTTTCGACTGCTCGGCCGGCGTGCATGAAGTGATCGACAGCTGCGGAGGCGTACTCGTCGAGCCGTTCGACGAAGAGTCCTACGCCGAGGCTCTGCGCCGTCTGATGTCGTCGCCCGAGCTCAGAGCCGAACATCTGAAAAGGATCGCGGCCTGCCACGACCTGTATAATATCGACCGCATAGGTGCCCAGTGGGAGAGTCTGTTCGCCTCGATAGAGAGGCGATAGCGGCCGCCGCGACACTTTATAGCCGCTATCGGCCATAACGATCCTCCTTGCAGGAGAATATTCGCAAAATTTTGACTACTTTTGTAACCGACATAAAGTGCGGTTATGAAAAACATATATATCATATTGCTGCTGATCTGTTCGGCTGCCGCGGCATGCGGCGGAGCTTCGGGCAGAAACGGCGGGCAGGCTGCCTCGGAGCAGCCCTCGGCATCTGCGACACAGACTGCCGCTCCGGTCTACTACCGTCATCGCGTGGTGGCCGAATATCCCCACTCCAAGACGAGCTATACGCAGGGACTCTTCTTCTCGGACGGCCTTCTGTGGGAGGGCACCGGACAGTGGGGCGAGTCGCATTTGCAGACTCTCGATCCGGCTACGGGGAGCCGTAAGGTGCTCGCCTCGCTGCCTCGCTCGGAGTTCGGCGAGGGCATAGCCATAATGGGCGACACGATCTACCAGCTCACATGGACCTCGGGCAAGGCGCATCTGTACGACCGCAGCGGGCGTCTGCACCGCAGCGTCGACTATCGCGGCGAGGGGTGGGGCATCACCTCCGACGGCGAGCGTCTGTTCATGTCCGACGGCTCGGCCATGATCTACGAGATCGATCCCGTGACATTCAAGCCGCGGCGCGGCGTAGCCGTCATGTCGCAGGGAGGCCCCGTGGAGAACATCAACGAATTGGAGTGGATCGAGGGCCGCATCTGGGCCAATGTCTATCTGACCTCGACCATAGTCATCATCGATCCCGCCACGGGACGCGTCGAGGGCATCGTCGATCTGTCGGATCTGTCGGATCGCATAGAGATCGACTCCACGACCGACGTTCTGAACGGCATAGCCTACGATGCTGAGCGCGGGCGCATATTCGTTACGGGAAAGAACTGGAACAAGTTGTTCGAGATAGATATATTCGAATAGAGAGAGTTATGGGATTATTGAAAGATATGATGCGCGAGCGCATCGTCGTGGCCGACGGAGCTACGGGCACCATGCTTGCCGCCCGCGCCGGCGCGAAGTGTTGCGATCTGCTGGCTGTCGAGCAGTCCGATGCGGTGGAGGCTCTGCACACCGCCTACATATCGGCCGGAGCCGATATGATTACCACCGACACCTTTTGCAGCGACCCTCTGACCTTGGAGGTGTGGCACTTGCAGGATCGGTGCGAAGAGATAGTGCGTGCGGCCGTCGCTGCGGCGCGCCGTGCTGCCGACAAGGCTCCGCGGAGGGTGCTGGTAGCCGGATCGGTCGGTCCCACCGTGCGCAACATCTCGCTCTCGACCGACATCACCGAGCGGCAGCTGCGCGAGGCATACGCCCGACAGATAACCGCCCTGCTGGAATCGGGAGTCGATGTGTTGCTCATCGAGAGCGTATGCGACGTGCGCAACGCGGCCATTGCGGCCGAGGAGTGCCGCCGCCTGTCGACAGACATCGATCTGGTGGTGACGGCCACGCTCTCGAAGATAAAGGGGCATCTGGCCTCGGGACGGCCGACGGAGCGTTTCATCGACGACATGCGTCCCTTCGCGCCTGCGGCCGTGGGCTTCAACTGCTCATACGGTGCCGCCAACGTGGCCGACAACATCGCGCTTGTGGCCGACGGCTGCGACATCGCCCTTGCCGCCATGCCATCGGCCGGTGTGCCCGACCGTGGGGGCGTGTTCCCCGAGTCGAAGGAGCATTTCATAGAGACTATGAAGTCGCTCGCAAGCCGCGGCCTGCTCAATATAGCTGGCGGCTGCTGCGGCACCACGCCCGATCATATCGCGGCTTTGGCCGAGGTGTGCCGCCGTTACCAACCACGCAAAATATAGAGTCATGACAAGCATCGAATTTCGCAGAGAGCTGCACCGCCACCCCGAGCTTTCGTTCGAGGAGCACGCCACGCAACGCTTCATCATCGAATCGCTCCGGCAAATAGGCTTGGAGAGCAGGCCGGTGGCCGGCACGGGTGTCATGGCCGTGATCGAGGGGCGCAGAGGCAATCCGCGCCGTGCGGTGGTGCTGCGCGCCGACATCGATGCCCTGCCCATCGAGGAGGCCACCGGCGTGGAGTTCGCCTCGCAGAACAGGGGCGTGATGCACGCCTGCGGCCACGATATGCACGCGGCGATGCTCTACGGCGTGTTGTCGTCGATGGCTGCCGACCGCAACTTCGAGGGTACGCTCATAGGTCTGTTCCAGCCCGGCGAGGAGTGCAATCCGGGCGGTGCGGTGAAGGTGCTCGAAGAGGGGGCTTTCGACGGCTACGACGTGGCGGCCGTCATAGGCCAGCATGTCGATTCGGCCTTGGAGGTGGGCGAGATAGGTTTCTGCCCCGGCCGCTTCATGGCCTCCAACGACGAGCTGCGATTGAGGGTGTACGGCCGCGGAGGTCATGCCGCATGGCGGTCGCAGCTGTGCGACCCTGTGGCGGCATTGTGCCGCATGGTGGTGCGCATGAACGAACTGAACTCGGCCCAGTGCGTGGTGTCGGTGGGACGGCTCGTATCGGAGGGTGCCACCAACGTCATACCCGACGAGACCTACGCCGAGGGTACCATGCGTACATTCGACGAGGACGTGCGCCGCATGACGTGGAACAGCCTCTACAAGGCCGCCGAAGAGATCGGCGGCATGTACGGCGTGCGTATCGACGTGGATATCGACCGCGGATACCCGTGCGTGGTCAACGACGTGGCACTGTGCTACGAGTCGATGATCGTGGCTGCGGCCGAGGGCTTTACGGTACGCGAATTGCAGCCGCGCCCCACGGCCGAGGATTTCGGCTACTACACGCAGCGTTATCCGTCGCTCTTCCTGCGCTTAGGCGTGGGTAGCGCGGCAGGCCGCTCGCACACCTCTGCTTTCATGCCCGACGAGCGGGCCATGGCCGTGGGTGAGCGGTTGATGGAGCGCATTGCGCTTCATGTATTAAACAAGTGATTGAAAATGAGTAGAAAAAACAGAAAAGAAAACAATAAGGACTCGCGCCGCGAGGTGCGCCGTGAGTCGCGCTCGCGCGACCGTGCGGCATTCATCGCCGATATGTTCCGCGAGTTCTCCGACCGCAAGTTCTCGCTCAAACAGCTGGCAGCCGCTTCGGGCGGTGCCGACCGCGAGGGGCGCAACACGACGCGCGACGTGCTTGTGCAGATGCTCTCCGACGGCTTCATCGAGGAGTGCTCGCGCGACCGTTACCGTCTCTCGTCGCGCCATCAGCCGCGGTTCGAGGGTGTGGTGTGCGGAGCTTCGTCGGGCGCGCTGTTCGTTCGGCTCGACGGCGACGAGCAGCAGGAGGTATATATAAGCCGCCGCAATGCGCACAACGCACTCGACGGCGACCATGTGCGCATCGTCATGTCGCGCCGCGTGCGCTCGGGTGCTTCGCCCGAGGGCGTGGTGGTGGAGATCGTCGAGCGCAGCCGCAAGCCATACGTGGGTGTGGCCAGCCTTACCCATACCTCGATCTTCGTCACGCCCGACTCGAAGCGTTTGGGCATGGACATATATCTGCCCAAGAAGCTCTACGCCGATGTCCGCGACGGCGACAAGGTGGCCGTGCGCATCGTCTCGTGGGACGAGGGCACGCGTCTGCCCGTGGGCGAGATAGTCGACATACTGGGTCCGGCGGGCGACAACGATACGGAGATGCACGCCATACTGGCCGAATACGACCTGCCCTACCGCTTCGACGACGAGGTGCTGGGTGCTGCCGCGGCCATACCTGCGGCCATCACCGAGGCCGACTACGCCGAGCGTCGCGACTTCCGGCAGGTGACCACCTTTACCATAGATCCGGCCGATGCCAAGGACTTCGACGACGCACTCTCGGTGCGCCGCCTGAGCGACGGCGTGTGGGAGGTGGGCGTGCACATAGCCGACGTGACGCATTATGTCACGCCCGGCTCGGTGCTCGACACGGAGGCATACGACCGCGGCACGTCGGTCTATCTGGTGGATCGCACGGTGCCGATGCTGCCCGAACGCCTCTCCAACGAGCTGTGCTCGCTGCGGCCTAAGGAGGAGAGTCTCTGCTTCTCGGCCGTATTCACCATCAACGAGGAGTTGGAGCTCTTGGACGAGTGGTTCGGCCGCACGGTGATCTACTCCGACCGCCGCTTCGCCTACGAAGAGGCGCAGCAGGTCATCGAGACCGGCCGCGGCGACTATGCCGAAGAGATATTGACGCTCAACCGTCTGGCACAGGGTCTGCGCCGCGAGCGGTTCCGCCGCGGTGCCATCAGCTTCGAGCGCGAGGAGGTGCGTTTCCGTCTCGACGAGAATGGTCGCCCGTTGGGTGTCTACGTCAAGGAGCAGAAGGAGGCCAACCAGATGATCGAGGAGTTCATGCTGCTGGCCAACCGCCGCGTGGCCGAGTTCTGCGGCCGCCGCATGCAAAACGGCCGCAAGGTGGCACGCACGATGGTCTATCGCGTCCACGACGAGCCCAACGAGGAGAAGCTCACGCGCTTCCGCGAGTTCATCACGCGCTTCGGCTACTCGTTCCGCGCCTCGAAGGGGCGCGCCGTAGCCAAGGAGATGAACAAGCTCATACGACAGGTGCACGACCGCCCCGAGGCCAATGCCGTCTCGACGCTGGCCGTGAGGAGCATGGCCAAGGCATACTACACTACCGACAACATAGGCCACTACGGTCTGGCATTCCCATACTACACCCACTTCACCTCGCCCATACGCCGCTACCCCGACATGATGGTGCACCGCCTGCTGGCACGCTACCTTGCCGGCGGCAAGTCGGCCGATCGGAACGAGTTGGAGGAGCGTTGCGCATACGCCTCCGACCGCGAGATCGTAGCTGCCGAGGCCGAACGCGCCAGCATCAAGTACAAGATGGTGGAGTTCATGCGCGACAAGATCGGCGAGGAGTTCGACGGCTGCGTGTCGGGCATGTCGGAGTGGGGCATCTATGTCGAGTTGAACGATACGCACATCGAGGGCATGGCCTTCCTGCGCGACATAGAGGACGATTTCTATGTGTTCGACCAGGCGCGCTACCAGATCGAGGGACGCTCCACGGGACGCACGTTCACGCTCGGCACACCCGTGCGTGTGCGTGTCAAGGGTGCCGACCTGCGCCGCCGGACATTGGATTTTGAACTGATACTGAAATAATGATAAGCCTGAAACCTATTTACGAAAAGTGTTTGCAGCGCGAGTCGCTGACGCGCGAAGAGGCCTACCGCCTCTACGACGAGGCTCCGTTGCAGGAGCTGGCCGAGACGGCCGACATGTTGCGCCGCGAGGTGGTCGACGATCCCGATGTGGTGACATGGCAGATCGACCGCAACGTCAACATAACCAACGTCTGCATCTCGGGCTGCAAGTTCTGCAACTTCCATTGCAAGCCCCACGACACCGAGCGGGCTTTCATCACCACGCTGGCCGAGTATCGCTCCAAAATCGACCGGGCACTGGAATTGGGGGCCGACCAGCTGCTGTTGCAGGGCGGCCTGCACCCGCGCTTGGGCATCGACTTCTACGAGCAGCTCTTCCGCCACCTCAAACAAGAGTACCCCTCGCTGCGTCTGCACGCCTTGGGTGCCCCCGAGATCTCGCACATAGCCCGCGTGAGCGGACTCACCACGCGCCGCACGCTCGAACGTCTGCGCGAAGCGGGGCTCGACTCGCTGCCCGGTGCCGGTGCCGAGATCCTCTGCGACCGTGTGCGCCGCCGCATATCGCCGGCCAAACCCTCGGCCGAAGAGTGGATCCGCGTCATGCACGAGGCGCACGAGATGAACCTCCCCACCTCGGCCACGATGATGTACGGCCATGTGGAGACACCCCACGAGAGGGTCGATCACCTGCTCACCATACGCGACTTGCAGGCGCACTGTCCCGAGGGCAACTACGGCTTCATAGCATTCATACCGTGGGTCTTCTGTTCGAGCGGCACGCAGCTCGAACGCGAGGGTGTCGCCTCGCACTTCTCGTCGATAGAGTATCTGCGCATAATAGCCGTAAGCCGACTTATACTCAATAACATACGCAACATACAGGCCTCGTGGCTCACCGTCGGCAAGGCCACGGCGCAGATGGCTCTGCGCAGCGGTGCCAACGACATGGGTTCGATCATGATCGAAGAGAATGTCGTCTCCTCGGCCGGTGCCCGCAACCGTTTCGACAGCGAGGGCATACAGCAGGCCATACGCGAGATGGGTTTCACGCCACGGTTAAGGGATCAGCTCTACCGTTACCGCTAATTTTCCGTGTCTTTTTCGTGAAAAGCGGCATTCTGCTTCCGCTCGCTCCATTGTCCGAACGGGTAGTACGTCAAGTACAACCCGTCCGTCCAATGTTCGTTGCGCGTGGTATAATACCGCTTTTGACGAAAAATTGGGTTGTGGTGCTTGGAAAGTTTTCCGTGAGAATACCGCACCTGCTTCCTCTCCTCGTCGCTCGCCAATGGGCAGTACACCAGTACAGCCCATCGTCTCGCTCTGTCGGAGAGTCGCATCTGCGGCATTTTGATGAAAAAGCGGCGCATAATTCTTTGGAGACTATTTCCACAGCCATGTCATTCTGAACGAAGTGAAGAATCTTGTTGGGGACGACGTGAGAGGATAATACACCATGTCTACCCCAACCAGATGCTTCACTCCGCATTGCTCCGCTCAGCATGACACGTCGAGATTGTCATTTCGAGCGCAAGCGAGAAATCTGTGCGCGATTATTTCCACCGTCCTGTCATTCTGAGGAGCAGTCGAATGACTGCGACGTGAGAATCTCTCTTTTGGGCGGCAAACACGCTCCTGTACGACCGCCACTCTCCCGACCGCGAGACTCCCACGGTCGGGCAATGTCCTCCCTCGGAGTGACAGTTTTGTGTGGCGAGACTCCCACGTCGCAACTACGTTGCTCCTCGGAGTGACAGTCTTTTTGCCTTATCGTCCATAACCGGATTCTTTACTCCGCATAGCTTCGTTCAGAATGACAGGTGGAATAGCCACCAAAGCACCACTACCCGCTTTTTCGTCAAAAGCGGTATTATGCAACGCGCAACGAACATTGGACGGACGGGTTGTACTTGACGTACTACCCGTTCGGACAATGGAGCGAGCGGAAGCAGAATGCTGCTTTTCACGGAAAACAACCCAAGCACCACTACCCGCTTTTTCGTCAAAAGCGGTATTATGCAACGCGCAACGAACATTGGACGGACGGGTTGTACTTGACGTACTACCCGTTCGGACAATGGAGCGAGCGGAAGCAGAATGCCGCTTTTCACGAAAAAGATCGGCGGAACTCGGCACACACCACCGCCGTAGCTATGGCTACGTTGAGCGACTCGGAGCCGCGACAATCGCGCGGATAGGGAGGAATGAAGAGGCGGCGGGTGATGTGACGGGCACAGGTGTCGGAGATGCCGCGCCCCTCGTTGCCCATGACGATGATGCCGTTGGGCGTAAGATCGGCGGCGTAGATGTCGTCGCCGTCGAGGAAGGTTCCGTAGACGGGAACGCCGCCGGCCGAGGCCTCGGCAAGCAGGGCATCGAGAGAGGTGTAGTGCACGCGCACGCGCAGTATGGCACCCATGGTGGCCTGCACGACCTTGGGGTTGAAGCAGTCGGCGCAATCCTCGGAGCATATCACATCGCTTATGCCCCACCAGTCGGCCAGACGTATTATGGTGCCCAGATTGCCGGGGTTCTGCACACCGTCGAGAGCCAGGGTCAGCCGCGAGCCGAGCGTGCTGCGGTCGAGCCGAGAGTGCGGCTTTTCGACCACGGCAAGCACCGAGGAGGGTGTTTTGAGCATCGAGATGCGCCCCATCTCGGCGGCAGTGACATGTTCGGCCTCGGGCCACGGCAGGCTGTCGGTCGAGGTGTATATCTTTCTTATGCGCAGGTACGACGAACGTATCTCGCCGACGAGTTTCTCACCCTCGGCCACGAACAGCGACTGCTCGTCGCGCGCACGCTTGTCCGCTAACGAGCGGACGAATTGTATCTCGGCCTTTGTCATCGTCTCTCTTCTATTTCGAATTTCTCGCCCTCACGGGCTATGTAGCTCTCGGCAAAACGGCTGCGGCACTCGGCCAGCAACGCCTCGCGGTCTTTGTATCGCGACGAGAAGTGCCCGATGATGAGTCGTCCCACGCCGGCACGCAACGCCACCTCGGCCGCCTCGACGGTGGTCGAGTGTCCTCTGTCGCGCGCCTGACGACGCTCCGCATCGGCGTATGTGGTCTCGTGATAGAGCAGATCGACACCGCGCACCATCTCGGCCAGCCGTGCCGAGAAGTTGGTGTCGGAGCAGTAAGCATACGACCGCGGCAGGTGCGGCATGTAGGTCAGCTCGGAATTGGGGATCACCTCGCCCGTCGGGAGCGTGATATCCTCGCCGCGCTTGGCCGCCACGATCTGTCCTATGTCGAGCCCGTATTTCACGATCTTGTACTTCTCGACGTTGAGCTGCGGGGTCTTCTCGCGAAACAGATAGCCCGACGCAGGCACGCGGTGACGCAGCGGCAGACTCCACACTTCGAGCGTATTGTTCTCGAATACAAGCTCGTGGTGCGTCGTATCGACCCTGTGCCACACCACCTCGTAGGGCAGATCGGCGGCAAACCAGCGTTTGTGCCCCTCCAATATCTCGCCTAACGGCGCAGGGGCGTAAACGTCCAACGGCGTGCGCTTGCCGTACAGCCCGAGCGTGGCGATGAGCGGGAACAGACCGTAGACGTGGTCGCCGTGCAGATGCGAGATGAATACGCCGCGCAGCCGCAGCGGGTTGATGCCGCGGCGCACCAGCTGCTGCTGCACGCCCTCGCCTGCATCGACCAGATAGTACTGCTCGTTGAAGTTGACCGCCTGTGCCGAGGGGTGGCTGTCGGCCGTAGGTTTGGCCGACGCATTGCCGAGTATGGTTACCGAGAAGCTCAAATCGTTAAGGTCGTTTGTATTTGATGAAGGTCGCCATGAGCGTGTGCGATATGGCCTGCTCCTTGGTCGTTGTTGTGGTGCGCGTCACCGAACCGTCGATATTCTTCTCGCTGCGCTCGGTGGTTTTGTACTCGGGCGCAGAGGCATTGCGCCGCACACCCTCGAAGACCACGGCATCGGCTCCCGCCTCGCGGGCGCGCGCCTCGATGGCGGCCTGTGCGTCTTCGATATTGGTGAACAGACCCGGCGAAGCGTCGATATGCCCCATAGTCTCGTAGTCGCACGGCACGTCGCGCCAGTCGAACCACAGATCGACGCTCTGCACCGGAGCGTAGGACTTGCCCACATACGAGACCGACACGCCGCAGGCCGTGAGCAGCACGGCCGACAGGATCATGACAAGATAGCGTTTCATAACAGCCTTATTCTAATGTCGTTCACACCCTATTGCGCCAAAAGGAAACGTTCGCAGTCGAGTGCGGCTATGCAGCCCGAACCGGCAGCCGTGATGGCCTGGCGGTACGACGGGTCTTTCACGTCGCCCGCAGCGAACACGCCCTCGACGCTGGTCTTCGACGATGCGCCCCACACCTTGATGTAGCCCTCGTCGTCCAGCTCCAACTGACCCTTGAACAGCTCGGTATTGGGGTGATGGCCTATGGCCAGGAAGAAGCCGTCGATGGCGATCTGGGTCTCTTCGCCCGTAGTGCTGTGACGCAGACGCGCGCCGGTCACACCGTTGTCGTCGCCCAACACCTCGGCCGTGTTCTGCTCGAACAGCACCTTGATGTTCTCGGTGGCGAACACACGCTCCTGCATGGCCTTCGAGGCACGCAGATAGGGCTTGCGGACGATCATATAGACCTGACGGCACAACGATGCCAGATAGGTGGCCTCCTCGCACGCCGTATCGCCGCCGCCCACTACGGCCACGTCCTTGCGGCGATAGAAGAAGCCGTCGCACGTGGCGCATGCGCTGACACCCATGCCGCGAAAACGGTTCTCCGATTCCAGACCCAGATAGCGCGCCGAGGCACCCGTGGCCACGATCAGCGACTCGGCCTCGATCTCATGCTCGTTGTCGACCGTCACGTGGAACGGACGCTGCCGAAGATCGACCGAAGTGATGATACCGCGACGCACGTGCGCGCCGAAACGCTGCGCCTGACGGCGCAGGTCCTCCATCATTTCAGTGCCGCCGATACCCTCGGGATAACCCGGGAAGTTCTCGATCTGCGTGGTGGTGGTCAGCTGGCCGCCCGGCTCGATACCCTCGTAGAGTACGGGCGAGAGGTTGGCACGCGAAGCGTATATGGCAGCCGTGAAGCCCGCAGGGCCGCTGCCGATGATAAGACATCTTACTTTTTCCATGATATAATAGGTTTTTAGTTAATATTCTTGTTTACAGCTCTATATCGCACTCTTCGCGCGGCAGCCAATCGGTGATGCGGCAGCCCGCATAGTCGAACTGCGCCCACAGAGAGTCGAGCGACACCCACGAGCGTCCCGTGTCGGCATCGTACTCCACAATGTCGTATAGCGGGGCTATGATCTCGCGGCCGTTCTTGTCGATAAGCCCCATGCGCGAGTCGAAGTCCTGCACCGCGGCACGACCCTCGCGGAAGTCGTCGGCCCAGAAATATATAGGCTTCACTACCGTGCGGCCGTCACCGTCGACGAATCCGTAACCGCCCCGGCCGCGCACACGCACGCGGTCTTCGAACATATTGCCCGCCCACAGCCACTCCGCCGGACGGCAGCCGCTTGCGGCGCGGTATGCGGCCGTGGTGTCGTGCAGACAGCCGGCGGCATCGAGCGCGTGCTCGGCGATATAGCTCTCCAAGCGTTCGAAAGCCTCCTCATCGCCGCCGAAGCCCTGCGTGACGTAGTGCAGACGTATGGGGTGCAGCTCGCCGGCCGTATCGACGACGATGTTGTCGGGCGAGAGGTTGTTGTGGCTTATGTCGAGACATTGCAGCCGTCGGCGCAGTCTCTCCAAAGAGCCGTCCAACCGGCTGGCGTCCATGCCGGCAACCGCCTGCAAGAGGGTCTGCACGGCAGGCAGAGGCTCTACGACTGCGTCGCTCGCAACGCCCGCAACGGGATCGGTGACGATCTCGTCGCGCAGTATGCGGTATGCGCCCATAGGATCCGACGTGAGCCGCCGCAATGCCATGGCGGCACGTTCGGCACGCTCGATGGAGCGCAATGCGATCGGAGCATAGAACAGCCACAGCTGCCCGCGCCACTCCATGCGGCACTCGGCGAAGAGCGTCGAGCGGCACACTCCGGCCTCGGCGGCACGGCGGGCATCGGCCATATGTCGCAGCCTGCGGCCGGGATCGTCGACCGCACCTCTGAAATCCACTATCGTACAGATGTTCATAAGCCCCTTTCGATCAGAATATGTTGTTGACACTCCGCGACCCTATGTCGAGCACCGTCAGCAGCTGTGCCACCGATGCGTTGTAGGCCATGCCTTTGTAGGGCGGCAGCGACACTCCGCCCACCGACGAGCGTATGGCATCGTCGAACACCTCGGGCATGGTGCTGGCCATCTCGTACAGAAGGCGCGAATAGCGGTCCTCGCCGCAGGCCTCCTCGCTCGACGGGAACATGATGCTGCCGCGCTCGGAGTCGGTCGACAGATGTATGTTGATAAGCAGCGTGCTACCGTCGGCAGTACCCGTGCGGCGTATCTGCGCAGCCATGTCGCACAGCTCCTCGCAGCTGCCGTCGCTGCTCTCGCCGTCGGTGATGTTGAACACCACGGGCGGAAAACTCGCGGCATTCTCCGGCCGCAGGCACCAGCGGCGCAGCGTGTCGCGCACCTCCATCAGAGCCTCGTACATGGGTGTAAGACCCGAGCTGAAAGGCTCGATCCAGCGATGCAGATCGAACGAAGCCGCCGAACGGCTGCCGTCGGGAAGCCGTTGGTCGAAGTCCATGCGGCACACGGGCGGCATCTGGGCGGCCAGACGGTCGACCGCCACCGTGCAGTCGTCCCCGCCGCTTTGGCCGAGCATCGGGCGCACACCCTCGCCCGAATACCCTATCACGCCTATATCGTAATAGTTGCGTACACCGTCGCGGCGGCGCGCACGCTCCACCAGCTCGTCGATCATGTAGTTGGTGACCAGTGCCACGGCCTCGGCCTTCGACATGGTCATGCCGTTGAAGCGTATCGTCTCGCGCATCGAGCCTGAGCAGTCGATGGCGAACAGAAACAGCGTGCGGTCGAGATGGGTTATGGGACGGGTGTACATATCGTAAATCGCTATTTTTTCGGTCACAGACCGCGGACATTCCTGTAATCGGCACGCCGCTCCTCCCCGGAGGGGTAGTCGTAGCCGTAGCCTATCGACATATCGTCGCTGCAATCGCGGCGGCGGTCGGCCTCGGTCTGCTCGCGCATCGTGCGCACGATGTTTTCGGCCGCGGCAACGGTCTCGGCCACCTCCTGCTCCGAGGGCTGATGCCCGAGCAGTGCATAGAGGAAGTCATAGGCATAGTCGTAGGCGTATGAAGTGTAGTCTTGGGCAAAGGCGGAAAAACGCTCGTCGACCTGCTCCAAACGATCTATCGCTCCGCTCTCCAAGTCGGAGAGTATGGCATCGACCGCGGCGCGCGTGACATACTGTCCGGCCACGTCGATCCACTCGCCGCGGCCTGCACCGTCCGCGCTCGGAGAGCCCGCGCGCAGCATCTCGCCAAGCGAGGCGGCTATGGCGCGGTTGTAGAGCTTCAGTCCGCGGGCAAGCATCGTCGACTTGATCGTGGTGCGGTTGTAGTGATATAGCGCGGCATCGGGGTCGCCGTCGCGCAGCGAGTTGAGCGCATCGACGCCGCGTGCCATCTTGCCCGTCAAAAAGGGGTTGAACTCCTCGAAGTTGATCCTGTCGCGGCATATCTTGCGGCGGTCGCGCTTGCGCCACTTCTCCACGTCGCGCACCGTGCCGTAGCTGGTCAGATTCAGACCCGGCATCAGCATCGACGTATTGTCGCTCTCGATAAGATACGAGAACGGCATGTCGTGCGTATCGTGATGCCGCGAGTGATGGCCTATGACCACCGTAAACGGCCCCTCGATGGCCGGCGACATGATATATGCGCCGCTGCCGAACTTGCAGCCGCGAGGGTGCACCGACTGATGCACGGCACCGCTCTTGAACAGATGGTTCGACTGATTGGAGCCGCTGCCGGCATTGAAGAACGAGAATATGCCCGCAATCAGCAGCGACGACTTATGGTGCGATACGGTGTAGGGTCCGGCGAATATGGCCGCCGCCTCGCCGTTCTCGCAGTGCGAGTTGGCGAAAAAGAGCGAATCGGCTGCGGTGAATCCCTTGTCCAGGATACACGCCTCGCCCACGAAACAACGCTCGACGGTGGCTCCTCCGCCCACGTGCGAGCCTGCATCGAATATGAACTCCTCGGCCTTGACATCGACACCCACATAGGCATCGTCGCCCACGGTGCCCTCCACGAGCCACGACGCACCCTCGACGGTGGCGCGGCTGCCTATGCGCACCTCGCGAATGAACTTCACGCCCGATATGCGTGCGCCCTCGCCCACGCTGCCCATATCGTCGGCGCGGCTCTCGGCGTAGGCATCGACCATACGCTCGATAGCCCCGACAGCCTCGCGGCGATGGCGGCAGACAGCGGCCAGATATGCCGTCTGAGCACTCAGCCGATCGTATATGGCCACGGCGCGGCCTCCGTTCTCGTTGATCGTCGACACGCGCACGCCGTTGCCGAACGCGGTGCGGCGGCGGCACTCCATGCGTCCGACCGACTCTACCACGGCGCAGTCGCCTATGCGGTAATCGGCCACGCACGAGTCGACGATAACGGCACGGCTGCCTATCTCCACCCGCCCCTCGAAACGGCTGCGCGACACCTGCTGCGGCGAGAAATCCTCGCTCACCCTGATCGTGTCCCAGCACTCGGCCGTCGAGCCGCCCGCCTGCAATGCGCGGCGTTCATCGGCGGTAATATCTCTTAATTTGCACATCGGCTTCGATGATAATTGTATACCCGACAAAATTAGTGTTTTTTCACCAATATTCAAAACGTCCGCTCTATGCCGCCGTCAAGATATATCGTATAGCGTTCGCCGTCTCTGACAGCCGCGGCGCAACCCGAGCGCATGGGCTTCACGCTGTCGAAGGAGGAGCACTCCACCACCGAGCGCATGCCCGCATCGATGAAGTGGCGGCAGCGGCCTATCTCCACCAGAGCCACGCCGTCGGAGGGTTCGAAGCCCATGTCGTAGAGCGGCGGAGTGATCCACTCTCCGCCGCGCACATATCCCCAATGCGACGTGGTGCGGCTGCGGGCAAGCTCGGCTCCGTCGAAACAGGGATCGTCCTCCGGCTCGCGCAGAGCGTATGCGAGTAGCTCGGCGAGCAGAGGCAGCTGCGGCATAGGCGAGTGCAAAAGGCGTGCTATGCGGTAGTGGACGGCATCGGCCGCGCGAGCGAGTATATCCTCCGCAAGATCGAGCACAGGATCTCTGCCCGCCACGGCGGCCGCAGGCGAAAACAGGCGGCCTCCGGCATCGAGCCGGGGAGCAAGCGCGCGGCAGTCGGCGGCAAGCGAGGCCAGCATCGAGGAGACGAGTGCCACCGGATAGTCGTCGAGGCTCTTGTCGTAGAGGGCTGCCGTGCGCGCGGGGTGCTGCCAGTCGGGCGTACCGGTCTCCACGGCTCTGCTTTCGCCTATGGCCGGCAGCCACGCCGCGTCCCAATCCACGAGTGTCATGCCCTCCGGCGCGAGCACGATGTTTTCGGGTTTCAGATCGCCGTGGGCACGCTCCGAGCGCAGCAGACGGGCGGCCATGCTATCGAAGCTGCGGCTCAAAGCGGCCAATCGCGGCCGGGAACATGCCGCCACGGCCTCGCGCAGAGCCTCGTCGAGCGTCACGCCATCGATCCACTCCCTTATCACCACGTCGACCCACTCGCCGCGCCCCGATATGTCGTAGACGAATAGCTCGCCGGCAAAAAAAGCGCGGCCGTAGATCTCGCTCAGACGCTCCTTGCGACGCGTGTAGCACTTCATAGCCCACGGCTTCGGATCGTCGCCCAGCGTCACCTTGGCCACCACCGCGCTGTTGCCGGCATGGAGCGGCACCGATCCATCGGGCCCGATGCAGAGCCGCGGCCGCGGCAGCCGTCGGCACACTATATGGTCGCTGCGCAGCGTGGCAGCGATTTGCGATATGCAGATGGACATATAACACCTGTGTATTTCAAACGAAAAGCGGCAAAAGCCCGTTGACTTCTGCCGCTCGATAGTGCCCGTCGGGCTTTATTTGTGGTCGCAGCCGCAGTCGCAGCCGTGATCGTGCTCGCCGTGATGTCCGTGCTTGCACTCGTGCTCGCCGCCGCAATCATGGTCACCGTGGCACTCGTGCTCACCGCCGCAATCGCCGTCGCAGTCGTGACAGCCGCAGCCGCAGCCGCCCTGGCTGGCCAGATCCTCGGGCGTAACGTCGCGCACCGACACCACCTCGACCTCGAAGTTGAGCGTCTTGCCCGCCATCGGGTGGTTGAAGTCCATCATGATGCTGTCGGCCTTGACCTCCCTGACAACACCGACCATGCGGTTGCCCTGAGCGTCGGCCATAGGTATCTGGCTGCCGACGAAGAGTATCTCCTCGGCGATCTTGCCCTCCATCATGAATACGGTCTTGGGCAGCTCGACGACAGCTTCGGGGATCACCTCTCCGTAGCCGTCCTTGGCTTCGAGCGTGAAGGCCACCTTCTCGCCCGGCTCCTTACCCATGATCGCCGCCTCGAACTTGGGCAGCAACATGCCCATGCCGCAGATAAATTCGAGCGGCTTGCCGGGCTGCGATCGGTCGGCAATCTTGCCGTCGACGGTCAGAGTGTAGTCGACCGCCACCATTTTGTTCTGTTCTACTTTCATCTATTTCAATTATATACGATAATTATTACACATTCCGCCCCACTGCGGCGACCTCAGTAAGGCCGCCCCGACGGATTGCGTCCTGCAAAGGAACGAAAAATTTTCTATTCCGAGCAACGGCACACCAAATTTCTGTCGCCGTAGCCGTTATCGATCTTGGTCACATAGGGGAAGAACTTGGCGCGTGCCACCCACTCCAACGGGAATGCGGCCTGCATTCGCGTGTAGGGGTGCGACCACTCGCCTGCCAGCTCCAAAGCCGTGTGGGGTGCATTGACCACCACATTGTCCTTCTCGCCCGAGGCGGCTGCGGCCTCGCACTCGCGCTTGATGGCCACCAGAGCCTCGATGAAACGGTCCATCTCGGCCTTCGACTCGCTCTCGGTCGGCTCCACCATCAGCGTCTCGTGCACGGGGAACGAGAGTGTGGGTGCATGGAAGCCGTAGTCCATCAAGCGGTGGGCTATGTCGCCGCAATCGATGTTGAAGTCGTGCTTGAAGTGCGTCAGATCGAGAATCATCTCGTGACCCACGCGGCCTGTCTCGCCCGAGTAGTAGGTGCGAAACTCATCTTTCAGAGCCGACGACATGTAGTTGGCATTGACGATGGCCAGCTCCGTGACGCGGCGCAGACCCTCCTCGCCGAGCATGCGTATATAGCCGTAGGTGATGGGCAGCAGCATGGCCGATCCCCACGGCGATGCGCTCACGGCCGTTATGCCCTCGTCGCCGCCGGTCTCCACGATCGGGTGCGACGGCAGGAACTTAACCAGATGTTCGGCCACGCAGACGGGACCCACGCCCGGGCCGCCGCCGCCGTGAGGCATGGCGAAGGTCTTGTGCAGATTCAGGTGGCAGACATCGGCTCCGATATATCCCGGATTGGTCAGCGCAACCTGTGCGTTCATGTTGGCACCGTCCATGTAGACCTGTCCGCCGGCATCGTGCACGGCATCGACGATGTCGCGTATGCGGCTCTCGAACACACCGTGCGTCGAGGGGTATGTCACCATCAGTCCGCACAGCTCCGAGCTGTACTCCTCGGCCTTGGCGCGCAGGTCGTCGACATCGATGTTGCCGTTGGAGTCGCACGCCACCGTGACGATCTTCATGCCGGCCATGGCTGCCGATGCAGGATTCGTGCCGTGTGCCGACGACGGGATCAGAATCACGTTGCGATAGCCCTGTCCGCGGCTCTGATGATAGGCGCGAATGACCATCAGACCCGTGTACTCGCCCGCCGCGCCCGAGTTGGGCATCAGCGTGCAGCCGGCAAAGCCGGTGATCGTGGCAAGATAGCCCTCCAACGAAGAGATCAGCTCGCGGTAGCCCTCGGTCTGGTCGGCAGGGGCCAGCGGGTGTATGTTCTGGAAGCCCGCCAGCGACAGCGGCTGCATCAGCACCGCCGCATTGAGCTTCATGGTGCACGAACCCAGCGATATCATCGAGTTCATCAGCGAGATGTCGCGCATCTCCAAACGCTTGATATAACGCATCATCTCGGTCTCGGTGCGATACGAGCGGAACACCTGCTCGGTGAGTATCTCCGAGCGGCGGCAGAGACTCGCGGCAAGGTTGCTCTTCTCCACGCGCTTCACGCTACGCGGCTTGCGTCCCTTGGCTTCGGCGAAGATCGCGGCGACGCTCTGCAACTCCTCGTCGGTTGTCAGCTCGTCGAACGACATGCGCACGCGGTTGTCCGAGGGGTAGTAGAAGTTGATGCCGCGCGACAGGGCGATGCTCTGTATGACGGCAGCTTCGGCCTCCACCTCGATAGTGTCGAATACCGACTTCGATGTCAGCACGTAGCCTATCGACTCCAATGCCTCGGCCACGGTCAGGGCTGCCGTGTGTGCCGTCATGGCGGCGCGGTGCAGACCCTCGGCACCGTTGTATACGCAGTAGAAGCCCGCCATCGAGGCCATCAGAGCCTGAGCCGTACAGATGTTCGAGGTGGCTTTCTCGCGCTTGATATGCTGCTCGCGCATCTGCAACGACATGCGCAGTGCCTTGTTGCCCAGACGGTCGACCGACACGCCGATGATGCGTCCCGGCATCTGACGCTTGTAGCTGTCGCGCGTGGCCATGTAACCCGCGCTCGGACCGCCGAAGCCCATGGGGCAGCCCAGACGCTGCGTCGTGCCCACGGCTATGTCGGCACCCCACTCCCCGGGCGACTTCAACAGTACTAACGACAGCAGATCGGCCACGGCCGTCACCGTCACGCCGGCGGCATGCGCCGCAGCGGTGAAGTCGGCGTAGTCGCGCACCTGGCCGTCGGCGGCCGGATACTGCACCACGGCACCGAACTCCTTGCCGGTGAAGGTGTACGAGGCGAAGTCGTCGCGAATGATCTCTATGCCGAACGGCTCGCTGCGCGTGAGCAGCACGTCGAGCGTCTGTGGGAATATGTTTTCATCGACGAAGAGATAGTTGCGTCCCTGCTTGACCGCCTCGCGCGAACGCATTGCAAACATCATCAGCATGGCCTCGGCCGCAGCCGTTGCCTCGTCTAAAAGCGAGCAGTTGGCCACCTCCATGCCCGTGAGCGAGAGCACGGCCGTCTGGAAATTGAGAAGAGCCTCCAAACGTCCCTGCGAGATCTCGGCCTGATAGGGCGTGTAAGAGGTGTACCACGCCGGATTCTCGAAGACGTTGCGCGATACCACGGCCGGCACGGCCGTCGGATAGTAGCCCATGCCTATGAACGAGCGCACGACGCGGTTCTTGGCGGCAAGAGCCTCTATGTGAGCCGCATACTCCCATTCGGTCATGGGAGCGGGCAGACGCAGCGGTTGTTTCAGTCTGATGGATTGAGGTATGACTTGCGATATCAGCTCCTCAACAGAGCTTACGCCTATGACGCCGAGCATGGCATCGAGGTCGGCGGGATCGTTAACGCCCACGTGGCGGTTTACGAACTTGTCGAATTGTTCCATTTGAGTTGTCGTATTTAAGTTTTTCGATAATCAATATTTGAACGAACTGCCGCCTATGAACTCGCGCAGGAGCGACGTGGGCGGTATCTCGTCGGGATCGATGGGTATGAAGTTGTCGAGGAACTTCAACAGCCGCCGCGCCTCGGCATATTCGGGTTCGGTGTCGGGCACCTCGCGCAATATAGGCTCGGCCTTGGCGCGCAGCACCGAGATCTCGTAGAAGAGCGACGAGTTGAACATCACGTCGGCATTCTCCTGATAGGGGAATATGTGCCGCTCCTCGCCCCGGCGCACGCTCGGCCAGCGTTGCAGCGTGGGCAGAGCCTTGTAGCCGCGGGTGGCGTTGTCGCGTATCAACCGGCGCAGCAGACGGTTGTCGGTCGTCGGTATGCGCGAGAAGTTGTCCATGGCCACCGACGTGAAGCACGATATGTAGATCTTGAACTTGGCCGAGTCGGGTATGGCCGGCGTAAGGCGCGGATTCAAGCCGTGTATGCCCTCCATGATCAGTATCGAGCGGTCGTTCAGGCGCAGCGGGCGGTCGTGCCACTGACGCTTGCCCGAGATGAAGTCGTAGCGCGGGATCTCCACGCTCTCTCCGGCGAATAATCGTTTGAGATGCGAGTTGAGCGTCTCCAAGTCGATGGCCTCCAAGGCCTCAAAATCGTAGTCGCCGTTCTCGTCGCGCGGCGTGCGGTCGCGTTCGACGAAATAGTCGTCGAGCGAGATCAGCACCGGATCGAGACCCAATATGCGCAGCTGTATGCCCAGCCGTTTGGCGAATGTGGTCTTGCCGCTCGACGAGGGACCCGATATTAGTGCCATGCGCGTGCCCGACGAGAGGTTGGCCTGCTGTATGGCCGAAGCTATGCCGGCGATCTTGTTCTCGTGGAAGGCCTCGGCGATCTTGATAAGTTCGCTTGCGTCGCCCGACAGCACCTTGGCATTCAGCTCGCCGACAGTAGGCACGCCCATGATGTTGACCCACATCTGATACTCGTGGAATATGTCGAACATCTTGTCGAGCTGCACCGACGACGACACGCGGTCGGGGTCGGAGTGCTGCGGCAGTGCCACGTAGAAGCCGTTGCCGTAACGCATCAGATCGAACGCCCCGATATATCCGGTCGACGGGGCGAGCGTACCGTAGAAGTATCCCACCATGCCGCCCATGCGGTGGCAGGTGCTGTACAGCCGCGGGCGCGTGTCGAGCAGGGCTATGCGGTCGTCGAAGCCGAATGCGGCATACTCGCGGCGCAGCTCCGAAGTGGGCAGCTTGCCGCGCACGATGGGTATGTTCTCGGCCACGATCTCGGCCATGCGGCTCTTTATGCGGGCTATATCGCCCGTCGACAGCTCGTCGCTGTCATCGAACTCGCAGTAGAAGCCGCTGCCCAACGTATGGCGTATGTGGAGCTTGCGGCCGGGAAAGAGATCCCACACGGCCTTTTGCAGTATGAACGATATGGTGCGCTGGTAGATGCGGTAGCCCTCGAAATGCGTGATGTCGATGAACTCCACCGTAACGGGAGTGTATATCTTGTAGTTCAGCTCCTTGAAGCGGTTGTTGACATAGGCCGCAAGATACGGATATCGGCCGACGATGCCGGCCATCTGCATCACTTCGAGCAGCGAACGCCCCATCTCCGCCTCGATCTCGGCAGAGGTGTTTTTGCATACGACTTTGATAACGTCTCCCATAAATTTTAATACAATCGGTGTGTAAAGATAATAATTTTTTGTATTTTTGAGCAAACTAATTTCCGATTATTATGAAAAAACTCTATCTGTTATTAGCCACGCTGCTCTGCTTGGGCATGGCATATTACGGCAGTGGCGACAGCGTGCGGCAGCCGAGCGGCGAGGTGCGGCACATATATATAATCACCACCAACGACATACACGCCAACATCAATGCCATACCCCGTTTGGCGACGGTAGTCGGAAACTACCGCTCGAAGGGCTGCACTCTGCTCTTCGACTCGGGCGACCGCGTTGTGGGCAACGCCTTCGTCGACAAGGCCGAGCCGGCCGGCGCGCCTATGATAGAGATATTCAAACGACTGTGCTACAATGCTGTCGGTCTGGGCAATCACGAATTCGACAAGCTGCGCGAGAATCTGGCCGCACTGATCGAGATGTCGGATTTCGCCACCGTCTGCGCCAATGTCGCCGTGCGCGAGGGGGTCGAATTTCCCGAGGTGGTGCCCTACGCCCTGTTCGAGTGCGAGGGCGTGCGCATAGGTGTTACGGGGGTGGTCGACACCGAATACGAGGGCTGCCGTCCGGCAGGCAAGCCGGTAGGCTTCGTCGACTTCCGGTTCCGTCCCGATGTCGCGACGGCCGCCGCATGGTGCGACTCGCTCGCAGAGCGCAGCGACTTCACGATAGTGCTCTCGCACATGGGATACGATACCGACCGCATGTTCGCAGCCGAGCGTCCCGCTTGCGACTGGATAGCCGGAGGACACAGCCATACCATTGTCGCCGACGATGTCGAGGGCATACACATCTCGCAGAACGGCAAGAATCTCGGCTTCGTGACAGTTGCCGACATAAGCGTCGGGCAGGGTCGCATCACGGGCGTCGAGTACACGCAGATCGATCTGAGCGAAGTGGAGATCGACGGGGAGTATATGGATATGGTCAACGAGATCAAGTCGCGCATGCCCCAGCTGAACGAGAAGGTGGGAGAGGCCGCTGCGGCCGCCACGCACGACGGCGTTGCCAATATGATGGTCGACGCGCTGTTGGAGACCACCGAATACGACGTTGAAGGCAAAACGAAGACATTCACGCCCGAGCTGTCGTTCTACCACTTCGGAGGCGTGCGTCTTGCCTCGCTGCTGCCCGGCGATATCACATTGGGCGATGTCGAGAATACCGATCCGTTCGAATCGACCGCCTGCATAGGCACTCTCAGCGGCCGCGAGATACGCCGCATGATACTCGACAAATACAACGCCTATGCCGACAACGGCAATCCCGACAAGGAGTCGCACTACCTCTATTTCCGCTCCAATTTGCCCTACGAGGTGGTACTCGGGACGACACCAGCCGAGCTTCCCGATGCCGTCGATGTCGTCTTCGATCTCGACGACGACAAGGAGTACAACGTTGTGCTGTGCAACTATATAACCGAAAATTACATCGATCAGGAGATAGTAAAGCGCAAGATCACCGTCACCGACAGCAAAGTTACGGATCTGCTGCGCGACTACGTCGTGCGCCATACGGCCGAGGGCGGTGTCAAGCCCGACAACACCGTGCGCCAGAGCCAGCGCAGCGGGCAGGATTAAATCATACGACAGAATATGAAACGACTGATTGCCGCCCTGTGTATGCTCTGCATCGCTGCCGAGACATACGCCATCAAGCCCGAGCTGCACGCGCCCATCGAGCTTATGAGCATATTGTGCAACATATCGGGTTACGAGGAGTACAACCACGGCTACGGCCGCGAATATTGCGACGAGGTGACGGAGTGGTTCGCACCCTATAAGAATCACCGCGCCGTGGGCATCATGCAGCAGCTGCGCGATTCGAACGGCGTGGGATACGATGCCCCGATGAGCCTCGCGCTATACCTCCGGCTGCTGCCCGACGGAGGCGTGGAGTATGCGGGCGAAGAGCACAGCCTCGACGAGCGGTTCGAGGGTGTCGACATCGAAGCCGTCACCCAGGCCGTATCGGAGTTCGCACGGGAGTCGCGCTTCTATGAGTTCTTCGAGGCGCACCGCCCCTTCTACGACGATATATGCCGACAGTTCACCGAATCGGTGCTGCCCCGCTTCAACGAGAAGTGGTACGGCGGGTTCTACGGAACCGAAGCCGACGAGACGTTCCGCATAGCCATCGGCTTCCTCAACGGCGGCAACAACTACGGTCCCAAGCGCACTCTGCCCGGCCAGAAAAGCGAGGTGTTCGCCATAATGGGATATGTCAAACGCACCAGCGACGGACGGACATCATACGTGGCACAGCCCGACATCTATCTCAACATACTCGTGCACGAGTTCAACCACTCGTTCATCAACCATCTTATCGGCGAGGGCAGCGAGCTGCGGGAGAAGACGCGGCACGCCGGCGAAGGACTGTTCGATCTGTGCAGTCAGATCATGGGCTGGCAGGCCTACGACAACTGGGCGACGGTGATCAACGAATCGCTCGTGCGCGCCGCCGTCATCTGCTATCTCATAGACAACGGGGCACCGGCCGAGAGCGTCCGCGAAGCCGTTATGGACGAGATACGCGTCGGATTCGTATGGACACCCGAACTTGTCGGCAAGCTGCGCCAGTATCAGCGGCAGCGCGACCTCTATCCGACATTCGAGTCGTACTATCCTCAGATAATCGACCTCTTCGAATCCTACGTCGCCGCACGCCGCGCCGCCATCGACGCAGCCGTCATGTAACGGTAAACAAACGTCGGCCACGGAGCGACGGCTTGCGCCGTTTTATAATTCTGACCCCAAAACAAACGTCGGCCACAGAGTTACGGCTTACGCCGTTATATAATTCTGACCCCAAAACAAACGTCGACCACAGAGCTACGGCTTGCGCCGTTATATAATTTTGACCCCACCCCAAGCCCCTCCCGAGGGAGGGAAAACCAATATCGACCACAGAACTACGGCTTACGCCGTTATACAATTCTGACCCTCCCATAACTGCTGCGACAGGCGAGTGCAATCGCTTGCGAATTGCCGAGCCGCCAAAGCAGTCACGACGCAATAAGTCGCGCAGCGACGCGGCGTAAATCCCCTCCTCGGAGGGGACTTGGGTCGCGCGATATATCGCGCTCCATGTGGGGCGTGGCAGACTTATTCCGTGTTTCGGGTGGGTCGTTGGCAGGTGGTCTGTCACTCCGAGGAGCAACGCAGTTGCGACGTGGGAGTCTCGCAGCCGGAAGTGCAGTTGCCGAACAGGAGTTTGCCAACCAAAGTAGAGATTCTCACGTCGCGGCATCGGCCGCTCCTCAGAATGACGGAGCGGGCATATCAACAACGCACATATTCCCCAACCAGATTCTTGACCTTCGGTCTTCCTCCTTCGCGTCTCGGCATAAGAAGTAAACTTCTTCTGCTCTCGACTTGGCGTCGGTTCACTTCGCATTGCTCCATTCAGAATGACAGGGTGGAAATAGCCTCCCAAGAATTATGCACCTCTTTTTCGTCAAAAGCGGTATTATGCAACGCGCAGCGAAAAATGTCCGGACGGGCTGTACTCGTCGTACTGCCCGTTCGGACATTTGAGTGAGCGGCAGCAGAATGCCGCTTTTCACGAAAAAGGCTACAAGGTAAGGAGTCCATTAACCTTACGCACGGCAGCAGCCGATGCCTCGAACTTGGCCTCCTCATCTTTGGTGAGATCGATCTTGACGATCTTCTCCACACCCTTGCGACCGATAACGGCGGGGACACCTATGCAGATGTCGCTCTGGCCGTACTCGCCGTCGAGCATGCAGCTGCAAGGGATAACGCGCTTCTCGTCTTTGAGGATCGACTCCACCACCGAAGCTGCGGCAGCACCCGGAGCATACCATGCAGAGGTGCCGAGCAGGCCCGTGAGAGTGGCACCGCCCACCATGGTGTCGGCTACGACCTGATCCATCTTCTTCTTTGAGATGAACTTCGATGCCGGAACACCCTTGATAGATGCCTTCGAGGCCAGAGGAATCATGGTCGTATCGCCGTGACCGCCGATAACCATGCCCTCGATGTCCTGAATGTGGCAGCCCGAAGCCTTCGACAGGTAGCAGCGGAAGCGCGACGAGTCGAGAGCACCGCCCATGCCGATGATGCGGCTCTTGGGCAGGCCCGTAGCCTTATGCGTCAGGTAGGTCATGGTATCCATGGGGTTCGATACGATGATGAAGATGGCGCGGGGAGAGTATTTGAGAGCCTGGCCCACAACGCTGCGGACGATGTTGGCGTTGGTGCCGATCAGCTCCTCGCGCGTCATGCCCGGCTTACGCGGAATACCCGACGTAACGACGATGACGTCCGAACCGGCCGTCTGCTTGTAGTCGTTGGTAACGCCCGTGAGCTTGGTCTTGTAGCCCATCGTGGCCGAAGCCTGAAACATGTCGAGCATCTTGCCCTCCGACAATCCCTCCTTGATGTCGATCAATACAACCTCGCTGGCAACCTCGCGACAAGCCAGCACATTGGCACACGTCGCACCTACTGCGCCGGCACCGATAACCGTAACTTTTGACATTGGTCTATTAAATTTAAGCAATTAAGTTATTCCTATCCGATAAGAGCCTCGTATGCGGCAGCGTCGAGCAGAGCATCGACCTCTGCGGGATTGCTCATGCGCACCTTGACGAGCCAGCCCTCGCCGTATGCGTCGCGGTTGACCAGCGAAGCGTCGGCCTCGACAGCCTCGTTGAACTCGATCACCTCGCCGCCCACGGGCAGGAATGCGTCGCTCACAGTCTTGACGGCCTCGATCGAGCCGAATACCTCACCGGCATCGAGAGTCTCGCCCACGGTCGGCACATCGACAAACACGATGTCGCCCAACTCGCTCTGAGCAAAGTCGGTAATGCCGATAACGGCTACATCACCCTCTACACGGCACCACTCGTGGTCGTTAGAGTACTTCAAATTAGCAGGTACATTTGCCATAGTTTCGATTGTTTATCTGTTGTTAAAAATATCCGTCGGCACACGACACGCCCACGGCCGCACGCAGCCATGAGCTTATCCGAACACAAATATACGTGTTATTTTTATAACAACGCAAATTTTTTCCGTTATTTTTTGATCCTCCGCAAAAAAACAGGGCGTGCAGCCGCACGCGACACGGGAGTATTGCGGGCGGGAGCGCGGTTTGGCGCAGGTGAGTTTGTCGACCGAGAGAGAGATTCTCACGTCGCGTGCATAGCACGCTCCTCAGAATGACAGGGTGTGTATATCGGCCACGCACATAGCCCACAACCGGATTCTTCACTCCACTATGTTCCGTTCAGAATGACAAAACAGAGGAAATCGTTTCCAAAGTACTATGCACCATTTTTTCGTCAAAAGGCATTAGTTGCCACGCAAACGATGTGAGGGCGGATAGGCTGTACTCGTCGTACTGCCTATTCGGACGAACGAGCGCGCGGAAGCAAATACACCTTTTCGCGGAAAACCTCCAAAGCACCACAACCGCATTTTTTCGTCAAAAGGCATTAGTTACAACGCGCAACGAACATTGGGCGGACGGGCTGTACTAATTGTACTGCCCGTTCGGACAATGGAGCGAGCGGCAGTAAATGATGTCTTTTCACGAAAAAACAAAAAATATTGTTATTTATATTATAAATTATTATCTTTGTAATAAATTATAAGATCCGAGGTGCCTTTTCGGGGGTGAATGTAACCGAAAAGAGGAAGAAGCGCAGTGAGAAAAGAGGAGAGAGGTAAAAAGGTGAAAGGAGAGAAGAGGTGAATAGGCGCGGAAGGCAAGAGGAGAAAGAGTGAGAAGAGAAGAAAACAGATAACAAATCAATAGAAAACTTTGAATTATGTACGGAAAATTTCAGGAACACCTGCAACGCGAGCTTGCCGAGATCAAGGCAGCGGGTCTGTATAAGACCGAACGCGTGATCTGCTCGCCGCAGCGCGCAGAGATAGAGGTGGCAGGCAAGAGCGTATTGAACTTCTGCGCCAACAACTACCTCGGTCTGTCGGACAACAAGCGTCTGATAGAGGCGGCCAAGGCTGCCATGGACCAGCGCGGCTACGGCATGTCGTCGGTGAGATTCATCTGCGGCTGCCAGGATCTCCACAAGGAGTTGGAGAAGGCCATCGCCGACTACTTCGGCACCGAGGATACGATCCTCTACGCCGCATGCTTCGATGCCAACGGAGGCGTATTCGAGCCGCTGCTCACCGAGCAGGACGCCATCATATCGGATTCGCTCAACCACGCCTCGATCATCGACGGCGTAAGATTGTGCAAGGCCGTGCGCTACCGCTATGCCAACGCCGATATGGAGGAGTTGGAGGATTGCCTGAAACGTGCTCAGGCACAGCGTTTCCGCATAATATGCACCGACGGAGTGTTCTCGATGGACGGCAACGCCGCTCCGCTGGACAAGATCTGCGCGCTGGCCGAGAAGTACGACGCATTGGTGATGGTCGACGAGTGCCACTCGGCAGGCGTATTAGGTGCCACGGGACGCGGCATCACGGAATTGTACAACCTCCGCGGCCAGGTGGATATACTGACCGGCACGTTAGGCAAGGCCTTCGGCGGTGCGGTGGGCGGTTTCACCACAGGCCGAAAGGAGATAATCGACATGCTGCGCCAGCGTTCGCGCCCCTATCTCTTCTCGAACTCGCTGCCGCCCGCAGTGGTGGGTGCCGGCATCGAGATGTTCCGCATGCTCGCCGAGAGCAACGAGCTGCACGACCGTCTGGTGGCCAATGTCGAGCACTTCCGCACGAAGATGATCGCAGCCGGTTTCGACATCAAACCCACGCAGTCGGCCATCTGCGCCGTGATGCTCTACGATGCCAAGCTCTCGCAGGACTTCGCAGCCAAATTGCAGGAACTGGGCGTATTCGTGACGGGCTTCTACTATCCCGTGGTGCCGAAGGGTCAGGCGCGCATACGCGTGCAGGTATCGGCCGGACACACCACCGAGCAGCTCGACCGCTGCGTGGAGGCGTTCGTCAAGGTCGGCAAGGAACTTGGTGTGCTCAAACAGTAAAACGCGAAACGCATGTACACAGGCAAGGGAAACGGGATCGACGCCGTCGATCGCAAGATATTGAAGTTTTTGATAAAGAATGCGCGTATGCCGTTCTTGGAGATCGCCCGCGAGTGCGGCGTATCGGGAGCAGCCATACACCAGCGCATCAAGAAGTTGGAGCAGTCGGGCATAATTCTCGGCAGCCGGCTCATAGTCGATCCCAAGACGTTGGGATTCGACGTCTGCGCATTCATCTCGATCCGCATACAGGATCCGCAGTTGCAGTCGCAGACGGTGGCCGAATTGAAGAAGATACCCGAGATCGTCGAGTGCCACTACATCACCGGCACCTATAACATCATGATCAAGCTCTATTGTTTGGACAATGAGCATCTTATGCGGACGATCTTCGACCACGTGCTGCGCATACAGGGCGTGTCGAACACCCAGACCTACATATCGCTGAGCGAGACGTTCCAGCGACAGGTCTACGTCGACTGTCTCGACGAATAATCTCCTGCGGCGGCAAGACATCGGCCGCCGCCCGTGACCGACACTCGCAAACAGGTCGTACCCCGCATCGGTATGCCCCGTTTGCGATTGTCCGGTATAAAACCACCCGATGTCGGACATGCAACACACTCGATTATGTCGGTCATAAGACTTACCAAAGAGTTCTCGTTCGAAGCCGCCCACATGTTGGAGGGCTACGACGGTCTGTGCCGCGAGATTCACGGCCACTCCTACAAACTGTTAGTCACCGTCAAGGGCGAGCCCTGCGTCGACGAGTCGTCGCCCAAGCAGGGCATGGTGATGGATTTCGGACTTCTGAAACGCATCGTCGGCGAACAGATCGTCGACAAGATGGACCACTCGTTCGTCATGCGCGACACGTTGCAGAGCGAGCAGCTATACGCCACACTCGCCGAACGCTTCTCGAAGGTGGTTCTGGTCGACTACCAGCCCACGTGCGAGAACATGCTCGCCGACTTCGCCGAACGGCTCCTGGGCGCACTGCCTGACAGCGTGGAGCTGTACTCGCTACGCCTGCACGAGACGGCCTCGTCGTATGCGGAGTGGTATGCCGAAGACAACTTCTAACATCGGACGAGCAGAGCGACGACGGTCGCAACGCGCCCCGATGATGCCCGCCGCGGCTGTCGAGACCGCGGCGACGATGCTCTTTACGGCAGCGCAGCCGCCCGAACACACATCTTGAAATAGAGCCATACGCCGCCCTGATAGCGGACAAGTCGAAAAGATTATGAAAAGACTGTTTCTGATCGATGCCTACGCGTTGATATTCAAATACTACTACGCCTTCATGGGACGACCCATGCGCAACCGCGACGGACTGAACACCTCGGTGGTGTTCGGCTTCACGAAGTTCCTGCGCGATATGCTGCGGCGCGAGCACCCCGATCTGATCGGCGTGGCGTTCGACCCTCCGGGAGGATCGTTCCGGCGCGAGATCTACCCCGAGTACAAAGCCAACCGTCCGGCCACGCCCGAGGACATCATCATATCGGTGCCCTACGTCAAGCGGCTGCTCTCGGCCATGTGCATACCCATATTGGAGGTCGAGGGCTACGAGGCCGACGACGTGATAGGCACTCTCGCGCACAAGGGTGTCGAGGCGGGCTACGAGGTCTACATGGTCACGCCCGACAAGGATTACGGCCAGCTGGTCAGAGAGCACTGCTCGATCTACAAGCAGAAGGGCGAGATGATCGAGATCGTCGACTGCGAGGCCATACGCCAACACTACGGCTTCGACGACCCGACATTAGTGCGCGACGTGCTGGCACTGTGGGGCGATGCCTCGGACAACATACCCGGCGTGGCGGGCATAGGCGAGAAGGGAGCCTGCAAGCTCGTGCGGCAGTGGGGCGATGTGGAGAACATTATCCGCAACGTCGAGCAGATAGGCGGCAAGACGGGCAGCAGCATAGCCGCCTCGGTGGAGACGCTCAGGCGCGCCAAGGCCTTGACCACAATCGTTCTCGACGTGCCCATCGAGTTCCGCGAAGACGAACTGACCATGTGCAGCCCCGACTATACGGCTCTGCGCGCTCTGTATGCCGAGCTGAACTTCTCGTCGTTTCTGCACGATCTGGAAAACCTCGCACCCGTCGAGGAGCCGACCGACGCGCCGCGTCAGGCCGACCAGATGCAGCTGGCCGAGGTGGCGCGCGCCAAGTCGGCAGCCAAGCGCAAGGCGGCACTTCAAGGTCAGGGCGATCTGTTCTCGATGATGACCGACCAAAGTCCGCTCCCGGAGGCAGCAGCCCGGAGCGTTGCGCCGTCAGATGAGACCGGCGCAGATGCCGGTGCGCCGCCGTCGGCCGAGAGTGTCGAGAGCGAATCGTGCGCCATGGCAACCGCCGCAACCACGCCCCACGAATATCACATAGTGCGCTCGGCCGAGGAATTGCGTGCGTTAATCGAGCAGCTTATGACCTTCGACGAAGTGTGCTTCGACACGGAGACAACGGGTCTTGACATATTCTGCGACCGCATCATAGGCCTGTCGCTGGCCGTGCGCGCCCACGAGGCGTGGTACGTTCCGGTGGGTCAAGGTGATATAGAGCAGTATGCCCGGATCGTGCGTCCTCTGTTCGAATCGGAGTCGACGGCCAAGATCGGACAGAACATCAAGTTCGACATGATGATGCTCCGCGGCTGGGGCATCGAGGTGCGGGGACGCAAGTTCGACACGATGATCATGCACTACCTGCTCGATCCCGAGTCGCGGCATAACATGGACTCTTTGGCGGAACGCTATCTCGACTATTCGCCCATATCGATCGAGACGCTCATCGGCAAGGGTGCCAAGCAGCTGACAATGGATATGATAGGCGTCGACCGCGTGGCCGAGTATGCCGCCGAGGACGCAGACGTGACATTGCAGCTCAAAGGGGTGCTCTATCCCGAGCTGGAACGCTTGGGCATGACCTCGCTCTATCACGACATAGAGGAGCCTATGATCGACGTGCTGGCCGACATAGAGATGGCCGGCGTGAGGATCGACACCCGCTCGCTGGCCGACTACGCCGTCGAGCTTAACGCCATGCTCTCGCGCTTGGAGGGCGAGATACGCGACATAGCAGGCGAACCCGCTCTCAACGTCAACTCCACGCGTCAGTTGGGCGAGGTGCTCTTCGCCAAGATGCGCATCGCAGAGAAGCCCAAGATGACGCGCACCAAGCAGTTCTCCACCGAGGAGGAGTATTTGCAGGGCTTCGCGCGCGAGCACGAGATCGTCAGAAAGATATTGGAGTACCGCGGCGTGAAGAAATTGCTGTCGACCTACGTCGAGGCTCTGCCGCAGCTGGTCAACCGCCGCACGGGGCGCATTCACACCTCGTTCAACCAGGCCGTCACGGCCACCGGACGACTCTCGTCGACCAACCCCAATCTGCAAAACATACCCATACGCGACGCACTGGGCAAGCCCATACGCGCGGCATTCGTGGCCTCGGACGACGACCATGTGCTGCTCTCGGCCGACTACTCGCAGATAGAGCTGAGGCTCATGGCACACCTGAGCGGCGATCGTGCGCTGATCGACGCCTTCATCGGCGGCGAGGACATTCACGCCGCAACGGCCGCACTGCTCTTCCGCAAGCCGATAGCCGACGTTACGCAGGAGGAGCGTCGCCGTGCCAAGACGGCCAACTTCGGCATCATCTACGGCATATCGTCGTTCGGCCTGAGCCAGCGGCTCGACATACCGCGCAAAGAGGCCAAAGATATAATAGAGGGATACTTCGAATCGTATCCCGACGTTAAGAGATATATGACCGAGGTGGTCGAGAAGGCCAAGGAGCAGGGCTACGTCACCACCATCTTCGGCCGGCGGCGCATGCTCAACGACATAGCCTCGCGCAATGCCGTGGCACGCGGTCTGGCCGAGCGCAACGCCATCAACGCACCTATTCAAGGCTCGGCGGCCGACATCATGAAGATCGCCATGGTGGAGATACGCCGCCGCTTCCGCGCCGAGGGCATACGCTCGAAGATGATATTGCAAGTGCACGACGAGGTTGTAGTCGACACGCTGCGCAGCGAGCTGACGGCCGTGGAGCGCATCGTGCGCGAAGCGATGGAGGGTGCGGCCGCGCTGCGCGTGCCTCTGATCTCCGACTGCGGCACGGGCGGCAACTGGCTCGAAGCGCACTGATGAACAGAGTTTTAATTACAATATAACAATATGGATACCAATAACATAAAATTTTCGAAGATCTTTTGGCCAGCCATGACCGCCGTTGTGGCAGGCATGGTCATATCGGCCATCGTATGGCTCTGCATCGGCATCTCCGTCATGTCGGCCTTCGATGTGGAGCCGCTCAAAGTCGAGCGCAACTCGGTGCTGGTCATCGATCTGGCCGAAGACATCGTGGATTCGCCGCGCATATCGGCTCTGGGAACCTTCGATGCACAGACGATGAGTTTCTCTGCGCCCATCACGCTGCTCGAAGCCCTCGGGGCGATAGAGTATGCCGCCGGAGACGACCGCATAGCCGGCATCTGCATCAATCCCTCCGGCTCGGGCACCGTATCGGCCGCCGTGCTCGAAGAGCTGCGTGCCGCCATCGACCGGTTCAAGCTCTCGGGCAAGTTCGTCGTGGCCTACAACGACTCCTACACGCAGGGCGAATACTACTTGGCTTCGGTGGCCGATGCCGTCTATATCGAGCCGCAGGGCGAATTGGAGTGGCGCGGACTCTCGATCACCGTCCCCTTCTTCCGCAATCTGATGGACAGGCTGAATATCCGCGCCGAGGTGTTCCGTCCCACGGCATGCCGCTACAAGAGTGCTGTGGAGCCATACGTCATGACCCGTATGTCCGACGAGAACCGCGCGCAGAACAAGGCTCTGGCCGAATCGCTGTGGAGCACGATCGTCGACGACGTGGCTTTCTCGCGCGAGCTTACCGCGGCCGAGCTTAACGACGCGGCCGACAAACTCGCAGCAGTGATGCCAGCCGATGCCGTGCGGTTAGGATTCATCGACGACATGATCTACGAAGACGAGATGGAGGTGGTCTACGACTGTCTGGGCGTAGCAGCCGGCAGCGACGGCGTGCACAACAAGATCTCGCTGGGCACATATCTCTCGACGCTGGCCGTAGGCGGCAGCGCGAGCCGCAACGTCATAACGGTCATATATGCCGACGGACAGATCGTCGACGGCGACATGGAGGCCGACGACTACGTGTTCGGCACCACGCTGGCCGACAAGCTGCGCACCGCACGCCTCGACGATCAGACCAAGGCCGTGGTGCTGCGCGTCAACTCGCCCGGCGGCTCGGCCTTAGCCTCCGACGTGGTATGGCGCGAAATGGAGCTGCTGCGCGACAGCAAGCCCGTCGTGGTGTCGATGGGAGCCTACGCCGCCAGCGGAGGATACTACATCTCGGCACCGGCCGATGTCATTATGGCCGACCGGCTGACAGTCACAGGCTCGATCGGTGTCTACGGCATCATGTTCAACATAGGCAATGCCCTCTCCTCGAAGTTGGGCATCACGTTCGACGGTGTGGCGACCAATCCCGCCGCCGACATGAGTATGCTGCACGAGCTGAACGCCACGCAGCGCGCCGCCATAACCAAGGGCGTGGATAATGTCTACGACACCTTCACACGTCTGGTGGCCGACGGACGCAACCTCCCGTTAGACAAGGTATTGGAGCTTGCCGGCGGCAGGGTGTACAGCGGCCGCGATGCAGTGGATATAGGTCTTGCCGATGCCAACGGAGGTCTGTCGGAGGCCATAGCCGTGGCGGCCGACAAGGCCGGCATAGCCGACGACTTCACCATCTACGAGTTCCGCACACCGCCCTCGCAGTTGGAGATGCTCGTCAATATGCTTACCTCGCAAATGATCTCTTCGGGCGGCTTCGGACGACTGTCGCAGTCGCAGTTCGCCGCTCTAAGACAGCTCATCGAGGAACACCCCTTCATCGCCACCGACAACGGCATACAGACCCTGATGCCTCAACGCATCGAGTTCATGCAGCGATAGAGCAGAAAGATCCCCTGCAACGAAGGTGTAATTTCGTCATTCTGAGCGAGGCGAACCGACGCCAAGAATGACAGGACAGCGGGCATGTCACGCACAGATTTCTCGCTTGCGCTCGAAATGACACTTTGCTGTCACTCCGAGGGAGGGCGTATGCCCGACCGTGGGAGTCTCGCCGTGCGAAATGCGCCTGCCCACCAAAACAGAGATTCTCACGTCGCGATTTTCAATCGCTCCTCAGAATGACAGCGCAATGGAAATAGTCTCCAAAGAACTATGCGCTACTTTTTCGTCAAAAGGCGTTAGTTACAAGCCGCACGTGAAAAATCCGCAGATGGGCTGTACTGACCGTACTGCCCATTTGCGGATTTGAACGAGGCGCAGGAAATGACGTCTTTTCACGAAAAAGTATTTTCACAAAAAGAACAAACACATACGCGAATTATGATACGGACACTTCCAAAATCCCGCCTTGTCGTCGCGGCGATTGATGTTGCCATTATCGTCGACGCTCCACCACCACTCGCCGCCGGAGCGGTCGATAAGATGGTCTTTTATGTAACTCCAAGCTGCAAGGGAGCGTTCGAGGGAGAGTGAGTCGCCGAAGTGCTCCCAGAGGTTGAAGTAACCCACGACGCACTCGGCCTCGACCCACCAGTGGCGGTCGGTGTCGCGGTGTGCGGCGGGGGCGTCGTACTCGTAGATCATGCTGCCGTCGGGCTGCAAACCCTCGGCCGCAGCGTCGGCTATGCGGCGCGCAAGAGTGCCGAAGTGCTCGATAAGGGCGGGGTCGCCAATGACCAAAGCCGTCTCGTGCAGCAGCCACGAGGCCTCGATGTCGTGACCGTAGGAGATCATATCGGAGGTGGAGTGCCACTCGTCGTCGAAGAAGAGTCGGAGGTGGAAGGTCTCGGGGTCGATGATATGCTTCTCGAAGATGTCGAGCAGGCCGCACACGCTCTCCAACAGTTCGTCGTTGCGCCATACGCGCAGCAGATTGGTGTACGGCTCGATGATGTGCAGATGGGTGTTCATCGACTTGCGGTCATTGCGGTCCTTGGCCGACAGACGCATGTCGTCGATAGGCTGCCAGTCGCGCGTGAGAGCCTCGATGTAGCCGCCGAAACGGCGGTCGCGGCTGTGCTGCTCGATGTCGTCGTAGAGAGCTACGGCATAGTGCAAGGCCTCCTCGTCGCCCGTAGCGCGCACATACTCGCTAAGGCCGTAGATGGCAAATCCCAATGCGTAGAACTGCTTTTTCGTATCGAGTGGCGCGCCGTCGGCCGTGAGCGACCAGTAGACGCCGCCATGCTCGTGATCGTAGAAGCGGTCGACGAGGTAACGCTTGGCGCGCGTCGCGGCCGCGAGGTAATCCTCGCGACCCGTCGCGCGATATGCCGCTGAGAAGGCCCACAATATGCGGGCGTTGAGTATGGCACCCTTGGGGGCATCGGCCTCGATGCGCCCGTCGGGGGTCATGCGGCCGTAGAAGCCGCCGCGCTCGGTGTCGACCATCTTGTCGAGCCAGAACGCGAGTATGTTATCCTGCAAGACGGAGAGCATCTCCGCCTGCAAAGCCCTCTTATCGAACATCTCCGCCGCGTTTTAGTTTCAGTTCCGACTGTATCTCGGTCATGCGGCTGTCGCTCAGAGGATAGAGCAGCATCACCAGTGCACCCGACAGGCAGGCCAGAGCCGGTATCCAGCTCATCAGCGAGCGCAAGCCCTCGACGGCACTCTCGCTCTGCAAGACGATAGCGTCGCCCTCGGGTATGACATAGCCGTAGGCGGCCAGCAGCCACAGCACGAACGACGAGCCGAACGCACCGCCGAACTTCTGCGCCATCGACGACGACGAGAAGATCAGACCCACGGAGCTGTGGCCGTTCTTATGCTCGGAGTAGTCGGCCACATCGGCGAACATGCTCCACACCAGCGGCAGCGTGACACCCGCACCCACCGATATTATGGCCTGCAAGGCCAGCATCAGCCAGTAGTTGACCGCTCCGCTGCCCGACAGCAGGTAGAACATCGCCGTGAACACGCCCGCCACGAGTATGGCGGCTATGTAGGCGTTCTTCTTGCCTATGCGCTTGGCCAGCGGCACGGCGAGCACCACGCCCAACATGTTGCATATCTCGCCCACCGAGAGGAACACGGCACACGAAAGCATGATGCTGTGACCGAAGATCTGCCCCATGAAGGTGTCGCCGTCGACATAGTCGGCGAAGTAGTATGCCGCGGCACCGCCGCGTATAGAGTTGAATATCAGCACACAGATCGACACGCCCAACAATATCCACCACGGTGCGTTGCGCAGCAACGCCTTCACGTCGCGCCCCACGCTGGCCTCCGACTCGACGGCGGCATCGGCGGCATCGACCTTAACGCGTTCGCGCGTGAGCAGGAAGCAGAGCAGGAAGAACACCAGACACAGCACGGCAATGACGATCATCGCCGACTGCCATGCCGACGCATCGGCAGGCAGGTTCATTCCGCCCTCCGAGGCCGTTGCGGCATCGTTGCCGAACATACGGCACAGCGGTTCGAACATGGCCACGGCCACGAAGCTGCCGCCGTAGGCGAAGAACATGCGGTACGACGAGAATACGTTGCGCTCCTTCTGGTCGGCACTCATCACGCCGAGCATGGCCCCGTAGGGCACGTTGATGGCCGTGTAGACGGTCATCATGAGGATATAGGTGCAGTAGGCCCACACTAATTTACCCGTGTAGCCGAACGCCGGCGTGGTGAATGTCAGCACGCCCGCCACGGCGAACGGCAACGCCACCCACAGCAGATAGGGGCGGTACTTGCCCCAGCGCGTGGAGGTGCGGTCGGCCAGAATGCCCATCAGCGGATCCGACACCGCGTCCCACAGCTTGGTAACGAGCAGCAGCAACGCCGCATCTTGAAGCGTAAGTCCGAACACGTTGGAGTAGAAGAACGGTAAATAGTATGTAAAGATCTTCCAGAACATCGACGACGACAAGTCGCCGAAGCCGTAGCCTATTTTTTCGCTCAGCCGTGCCATCACAATCCTCGGTTTTTATCGATCAGAGCCACTATCCGGCTAACGGAAGCTCCCGTGGTCAGACCGTCCTCGGGCGTCGAGAGGCAGTAGTCGACAAGCCGCTCGACAGAGGATTCGGCCACATGCATGCGCGTATCGCTCGAAGCGTAGTAGATCAGCACGCGACCGTCGTCATCGGCGATCCAGCCGTTGGAGAAGACCACGTTGCCCACGTCGCCCACGAACTCGTCGCCCTGCGGGGCGAGGAAGTATCCGCCCGGCTCGGCTATCACGCGCGAGGGGTCGTCCAATGCGGTCATATACATGTAGAGCACGTAGCGCAGACCCCATGCGCAGTTTCTCACGCCGTGAGCCAGATGCAGCCAGCCGCGCGGGGTCTTTATGGGGTGAGGACCCTCGCCGTTCTTGGTCTCCTTGATGGTGTGATAGCGGCGCACGTTGATTATCTTCTCGTCGCGGATCTCGGCATCGGCGATATCGTCGACCAATGCCCAGCCTATGCCGCCGCCGCTGCCCGTGTCGATGAAACCGTCGGCCGGACGCGTATAAAAGGCATATTTGCCGTCGACGAACTCGGGGTGCAGCACCACGTTGCGCTGCTGGCTGCCGCTGCGAAGATCGGGCAGACGCTCCCACGTCAGAAGATCGTGCGTGCGCACTATGCCCGCCGAGGCAGTGGCGGCCGACAGGTCTGACTCGGCCGTATGGTCTTTGCGCTCGACGCAGAACACGCCGTAGATCCAGCCGTCCTCGTGACGCGTCAGACGCATGTCGTAGACATTGGTGGCAGGTTCGCCCCACTCGGGCAGCGTTACGGGATAGTCCCAGAAACGCCAGCCGTCGATGCCGTTGGCACTCTCGGCCACGGCGAAGAACGACTTGCGGTCGACACCCTCCACGCGCGCCACCATCAGGTAGCGGCCGTCGAGCTTTATGGCACCGGCGTTGAACACGGCATTGATGCCGATGCGCTCCATCAGCAGCGGATTGCTCTGCTGCGAAAGGTCGTAACGCCATTCCAGCGGCGTATGCGCCGCCGTCAGCACCGGATAGCGATAACGCCAAAACACTCCGTTCGACTCCTCGACTCTGGGATTGGGACGGGCAATCAACTCCTCATGGCTCTTTCTCAGCAGCCCGACCTTTTCTTCAAATCTCTTCATCGTAATATTAAGGTAATATGTTGAATTAATATCTCTCTGTTCTCTTATCGGAAATCGGGCAGCTGGTCGCGCGTGACGACACGCTCCGACTCCAACGCCCTGCGCCACCACGCCATCGTAGCGTGCTGGTGCTGATAGGTCGAAGTCCAATCGTTGTCGTAGTCGTACCACGGCATGAAGTAGCACCACTCGGCACCGGCCTCCCACTGATCGGCCACGTCGGCCACGTTGCCCAGCTCGCTCAGGGTAACGATCTTATGCGGGAAGCGCGCCTTGATGACGGCATATCGGGCAGCGATATCGCTTGCCGACAGGCTGTTGTAGATGTCGGTTCCGACAATGTCGACGTAGTCGTCGCCCGGATAGAACGCATCGTCCTTGGTCTGCGTGGTCCACACCCAGATAAGGTTGTTCACGCCGCGGCTGCGGAAGTAGTCGAACATCGTGCGCCACAAGGCCACGTATGCCTCGGCTCCGTCGTAGCCCCACCAGAACCACGCCTTGCCGCCCGTATATTCGTAGATGTTGCCGGCAGCCTCGTGCAGCGGACGCCACACCACGGGTATGCCCTCGGCCTGCAACAGCAGCAGCATGTCGGCCATCTTCGACAGATCGGCCTTCATCTGCGTATTCTCCCACGTGCCTTCCTTCAAAGCGTTCTTCGGCCGGAACGAGGTCTTCGTCGGGTCGTAGGTGTAGTCGGTCGAGCCTTGCGAGGTCGGCACCACCCAATGCCAGCATGCCGACACCAGACCACCCTGCTGCCACCACTGCTTCACCGCCGAGATGTCGGTGTAGTCGATCCAATCCGTCGGCGAGGCATAGAGCTGTATGTAGTCGAACGTGGCCATGGCCGGATACTTGCCCGTCCACTTGGCCACCCAGTCGGCTTCGTCGGTATTCCATGCCACGCGTGCCATGGCACCCGACAGGATACGCTCGCCGTAAGAGTCCCACAGATAGTCGTAGACCCGCTGTGCCACGGGCAGAGCGTCGGGCGTAACGAGCGCAAGCGTGGGATCGGTCGGCGGAGTATAGGGCTTGTCCACGGTGGTGAAACGTATGGTCAGCTCCTCGCTGCGGCCTCCGGTAGCCTTGTCCTTTACGGCACCGGCTCCGATGCGCAGGGTGTACTCAGTCTCATACTCCAACTCGCCGAACTCCACGGTAAGCGTTCGGTTCTGAACCTTGACAGTCAACGGTTCGGCCGCCGGTGTGAGCGTCACGGCCGAGGCATCGGCCTCCGCCACAGGACGCACGTATGTTACGGTCACCGAACCTACCGACAGAGCCACATTGCCCGCACCCGATTCGATCGAAGACGACTCCACGGCAGGCGTAACCGTCGTCGGTTCATCGCCCGTATTATCGTCGCCGCCGCATGCCCACAGCACAACCGCGAGCAGTGCCGCCGCCGACATTTTATAAAACATCTTCATCAGGATAGGATTTTATTGCATTTCCATAAAAATCGCGGTGCGGAGTGCACTCCTCACAGAGGTGGCACCCCGCCCGCAAACTGCTATTTAAGCGACAGACGCATGTTGTCGATGCAGATGCCTGCCGGGAACGGACCGCCGTAGATGCCGTTGGTGCCGCTCGAACAGTCGAGCGCGCCCGACAGCTGCAAAGCGTCGACGGTTACAGTAATCCACTTGCCGCCGGTGGTCTCGGGGAAGAAGCCCGTGCCTACCCAGTTCCAGCCGTCGCCCAATACGACCTGCATGGCCGCATTAGAGGCACCCGACACTCCGTCGGGAATCATCACGTCGTACTTGACTACGTAGAGCGAAGCCTCCTCCACAACCGGGCCGGGCGCGCCATCGGCCTGGTGGTTGCAGTTGACGAGCCACTGCTCGCCGGGCGAATCTAAAGACTCGATGTAGGAGTTGCCCTCAGCGTCGGTCTTCACGTCGCCCACACCGCCCCACGAGCCGTCGAACGAACCGTTATGGTTGCCGTGCTGCTCGTAGTCGACTAACATCAGATCGGTGAAGCATACGGGATCGGTCGAAGAGGTCTGATAGGTCACATAGATCTTCTTGATGATCAGGGCGTGACCCACTACATTGAGACCGCCTGCCCAGATGGCATCGAAGTCCTCCTGAGCGAGTTTCACCGAATAGGTCGTGTCGTCGGCCGCCATGTCGACCGTACCCCACTCGTTACCGGGGAACGAGGGCAGCAGCGCGCCGTTAGCCTGCAATTTGAGCTGATACCAGGTCTCGGTGGTCGACAGATCGCACGCGAAGTCGAAGTTGAGCGTAGCACCCACGGGCACCTTGCTCCACAGCGACTGGTCGTAGATGTGTACGCCGGCATTCCAGTCCCACGTGATGCCTATGTTCTGCTCGCCCTCCCAGATTACGATCGTGGCGATGGCACCGCGCAGCTCTATGGTCTGGGGCGAAGTCTCCACCTCGCCCGTGGTCAGATGGAAGGTCATGGGATAGGTGCCCGTCTCGACGGTCGAGGGGATCATGAACGACATCTCGCCGTCCTCGCGCTTGGTATAAGAGGTAACCTTGGCCTCACCGAAGTAGATGGCCTCGATCATGTTGAAGTTCGAACCCGTGATGGTTATCTCGTCGCCGATGGCCGCGCTCTGAGGAGCCGAGGTCACCACTACGAAGCTGTCGTAGGTGAAGTGAAGCTCCTCCGAAGACTCCGTCTTCACGCCGTTGGCCTGCGAAAGGAGGATCTTGCCCGACTGCGAGGTGTTCGACGTGGTGATGGTGATGGTAGTCTCGGTTGCCGAGAACTCGTGATCGGCACCGTTGATCTTAACGCCGGTCACAAGGTCCAGATCGGTACCCGTGACGGTCACCGTCGAACCGGCCATAAGATCGGTCGGAGCGACCTGCGTGATGACGGCCTTGACGAAGGTCAGCGGCTCGGTCTCGACCGTGGCGGCGTTGGCCAGCGTGAGGGTGATCACGCCGTCGGCGGCCGTAGCCGGAATGACTGCCGTAATGGCTTTCTTGGCTGCATCGTACTCGAACTCGGCGGCAACCGACGAGAACGCAAGAGCGGTAACCAGATCGAGATCCGTACCGGTGACGGTCACCGTCTCGCCCGCCTTGAAGCGGTCGGCCTCGACTTTGGCAACGGCCGGCAGCGTAAGGGTCAGCTCCTGCTCGCTCGTGCACTCCACGCCGGCATAAGAGGTGGCCGTAACGGCACCGTCGGTAGCCGTGGCAGGCACCTCGACGCGGATCGACGACTCGCTGACGACCTCTACGTCCGATACCTTGGTGCCGTCGGCAAAGGTGATGCTCTCGATAAGATCGACATCGCTGCCCGCAACGGTCAGCTTGTCGCCGGCCTTGACCTTCAACGGAGAGAGCGATTTGATCTGAGGCTGGCGCACCGTGATGCCGTTCTGAGAGTAGACGTTGATACCCTCGGCATCGGCGATCTTTATAAGTCCGCTCTGCGCAGCCTTCGGCACTACGACCACGATCTTGTGGCGGTCGACCTCGACGACAGCCTCCTCGTCGTCGATGGCAACGTCGACGTTGCCGGCGAACGATACGGTGGCCACGTTATAGAGGTAGTCGCCCTCGATGGTGATCTCCTCGCCGGCACGCACCGACTCCTTGCCCTCGCCCATCGACACGGTGGGAGGGGTGAAGGTCTCCACATAGATGATGTCGGCCTTCGAGGTGAGCGTGCGGCCGCCGGCCAGCTCCAACGTAAGTTTTCCGGCCGAAGCCTCGTATGGAACCACGACGCTGATCTTTTCGTTCGAGGTGCGGTTGATATCCGTCACGCGGATATCCTCGGGGAAGATGACGGCCTGCACGTTTTGCAGGTTCTTGCCGATGATGGTCATGTCGCCCAGACGGTTGACCTTGGGGCCGAAGGCCTCCAACACGGTCGCGCCGTTATCGGTATTGTCCCACGGGAACTCGTTGTCGTCGTTGCACGAAACCAGCGTAAGTGCTCCCGCAAGCAGCAGTGATGCTATATTAAAAAGTGTTCTTTTCATAAGACTCTACGTGTTTTATTTGTGCACAATGCGCAGGTTGTCCATATAAACGCTGATCGGGGTGCCGGCGTTGGCATCGTCGGCCAGACCGCCGAAGAAGAAGATGTAGAAGTTGCCCATGTCGGCGCGCGTCAGCGAACGGTCGTTGATGTTCTCCTCCTTGTCGACCTTGAAATCGCTCAGAGGAATCGACACCGTCGTCCACTCGCCCTTGGCTACCGTGCTGTCCTTAAACGGCTTCCAGTGATACTGAGCCTCCTCGCCGTCGATAGAGAAGGTGTTGTACTGACCGCTGAACCACATGGCGGCCCACAGGTCGGTCCAATCGTTGATGCGGCACTCGAACTTCAACAGGTAGTCGGCCGGATCGGCACCTGCGGGCATCAGATCCTGACGGCACGAACCGTCTTCGAGCACATTGCTGAAATAGAGAGCCAGACCCGAGGTGTTCCAGTTCCACGAGGCGGCCGAACCCGTAAGCTCGATATAGCTGCCCGAGAGGCTGCTGTCGTCGTTATGGACGAAGCTGCCCGAGTAGTTCCATGCGTCCCATGTCGATACGCTCTCGCAGTCGATGAACATGCCCGCGCTCTCCTTGTAAGAGAACTTGGTCATGCCTATGCCGTACTCGCCCTCGACCGATATGGCACCTTCCAGAGCACCCTCGGGTACGGTGACGGTGATCGACGACGAATCGCAGGCGACGACCTCGGCCTCGACATTGCCCGGGAACATCACATCGAAGCTGCCGGTCGACTCCTTGGGGAAGAGGTAGCTTCCGTAGAGGGTCATCTGCGAACCGGCCTTGGCCCACTCGCACGAGGTCGAAGTGATGAACGGCGCGGGGATCTCAACCGAGAAGTCGTAGACGCACTTGTTGCCACGTCCCGTAGTGAGGGTGATCGTGTTGGTGATCTCAGTGGGCATGACGGCCGGGATATTGCAGATTATCGAGTGCTCGGTAATGTAGCAGGGGTTCAGATCGGCCTCCACATCGTTGAACAGGATCGAAACGACACCCTCCAAGCCGCTGCCGATGATGGCGATGGTCTCGCCCATCGAGCCGCCGTAGAGCAGCTGGTCGGCCAAAGCCGGATCGGTCGGGCGGATATACTTGATCGACGGAGTGGCCTTGCTGTCAGGGTCGTTGACGTTCTTGTCGTCGCAACCCGTAAAGCCCACAGCCATCACGACCGCCGTCATGAGCATGATGCTCTTAAATATGCTTTTCATAATGGTTTTCGGTTTTAATTATTGTGCATAATAATCTACGGCCGGCTCGTTCAATATGGGAGCCTTGGTCACCACATCGGCCGGCAGGGCGATGGTGAGGTTGCGCTCGGTGAGCACGATGGCCGCAGCACGGTTCGACGTATCGACATTGCTGCCCGTACCCACGTCGGTGTAGTTCTCCGAGTCGACGCGCGTGTACCACTGGCGCGAGTAATACTCGTGACCCGACTTGTTCATGGCCTCGTAGCGGTTGGCATCGGTGGCATCGGGATAGTCCTGACCGAACTTCTCCCAGTTGAATACCCACACCTTGTCGCGATACATGCCGTTGATATAATCCAGCGCGGCCTGCTTCGACAGGTACGACAGACGCTGTATGTCGAACCAGTTGATACCCTCGAATGCGAACTCCTTTCTACGCTCCTTCAACAGCTCGGTATAGGTGAGCGACTCCACCGTATAGCCTGCGTCCGAGTCGCCGCCGCGGTTGAGCACGTCGTTGACATAGCCCAGAGCCTCGGCATCGGTCAGCGAGGCGTTCAGGTCGCCTTTCAGGCAAGCCTCGGCATAGACGAAGTAGACGTCGGCCACACGCAGCAGGTAGAGGTTGTTCGAACCGTCCTGCATCGTGCCGATGTTGACACCGCCGTTGGAGTTGATGATGTATTTCTTAATGTGCGACAGACCCTCGTTGGGTGACTCGGTCGTCAGATCCGACGACGAGTTGCGATAGACGTAACCGTTCGAGTAGTCCACCTCGCCCGTACCGTAGTAGTCCGACTCGCCTACGGCCAGTGCGGGATACACATCGCCCTGCTGCATGTAGGTCCAGCGGCGGCGACCGTCGCGCGGGTGCTCGTCGAAGGCCTCCTGCAACGAGAGCGTGGGAGCCTTGCCTCCGCCCCAGCAGCTTACGCCGGTGATAACGCCGTTGCGGCCCCACTCTACCGAGCGGCTGTTGCCGTAGCCGTAGCCGCCGGTGATGCACTGCACGGCGATAAGCGTCTCCGAGGGGTTCTCGGGCGCGATCTCGAACAACTCCGAGAAGTTGGTGCTCAGAGCCGGACCCTTGGTGATGACCTCCTTGGCATACTGCTTGGCCAGCTCGAAGTAGTCGTTCTCGTCGTCGGCATATCCGCCGTTGTTCTTCTCATAGCATGCACGCGTCAGGCAGACCTTGGCCATAAGACCCTTGGCCGACCACCTGTTGACGCGGCCGCCCTCGTTGTCCTGCTCGGGCAGCATCTCTATGGCGCGCTCCAAATCCTCGCAGATGAAGCGGTAGAGCGAACGCTGCGTAGCCTTGGCCACATAGATGTCCTGCACGTTGCCCGAGGTGATAAGCGACTCGGCATTGGTGATGATGGGTACCTCGTGCCAGTACTCGGTGAGCATGTAGTACGACAGGGCGCGGAACAGATAGGCCTCGCCCAGCGCATGTTCGATGACTGTCTCCGAGACACCGTTGGCGCGAGCCGGTTCGGGCATGTCGAGTATCACCGAATTGGCATACGAGATGACGTTGTAGAGACCCTGCCAGCCCAGATTCGAATACTGGTTGTTATCTGTCACCGTATTGAGGTAAAACTGTCCCTCGTCCGAATAGGTGTAGAACAGATCGCCCGAGAGCATGTCGCCGCCCATGTACTGGAAACGGCTGGTGAAGTCGAACCACACCGACGCATAGAGCGACGCGGTGTTGGCACGGACGGCCTCGGCACTGGTATAATAGTTCTCCTTAACTAACGAATCCTGCGGATTGACCGTAAGGAACTGCTCGCAGCCCGCAGTTGCCAGAGCTGCCGAGAGTGCTAATATTTTTATTGTATTTTTCATCTTTTTCAAACAGGTTAAGGATTAGAAACCGATATTCAGACCGACGATATACATGCGGGGCGTGGGATAACGTCCTATATCGTAGTTCTGCATGCCTGCCGACTGGTTGAAGGCACCGATCTCGGGATCGTAACCCGAATAGTTGGTCCACGTGTAGAGGTTCTGCAACGTCACGTAGAGTTTCAGGCTCTGTATCGAGGCCTTCTGCAACCACTGCTTGGGGAAGTTGTAGGCCAGCGTGACGTTCTGTATGCGCAGGTAAGAGCCGTCCTCCAACCAACGGTCGCTCATGCGGCGGTTGCCGTTGATGTCGTTCGGAGCGAAGCGCGGAGCCACGGCCGAGCCCGGGTTGGCAAGATAGTCGTTGCCCAGATCGTCCGTCGCGATCTGCGCGCGGTGAGCCATGCGTGCCGACTGGTTGTCCCAGGTGCTGCTGAGCGACTCGACGCGGAAACGTGCTATATTGAGGATATCGCCGCCCACAACGCCGTTCAGGCCGATGCTCAACTCCCAGTTCTTATACTGGAAAGTGTTGTTCCAGCCGTAGGTGAAGTCGGGGTTGGGGTCGCCGATGATCGACTGGTCGGCTGCGGTGATCGAGCCGCTGTTGTCGAGATCCTTGAACTTGATATCGCCCACGTAGACACCGTTGATCTTGTTGTAGAGGTTGTGGCCGGGGTTGTTGCCGTCCTCGACCTGCACTGCGTGCGAGAGCACGTCCTCCTCGTTCTGGAAATAACCGTCGGTGGTGTAGCCGTAGAATACGCCGATAGGCTCGCCCACCTTTATCAGCGAAGCGGTCTTGAAGGCTGCGCCGAAGTAGGTGTCCACACCGTTGTAGATGACCTGCGAGTCGTCGTTCAGAGCCAGCACCTTGTTGCGGTTGACCGAAACGATGATATTCGAGTTCCACGAGAAGTCGGGACGCTCCACCGGCACTAAGTTGAGGGCGATGTCGACACCGCGGTTGCGCACCTTACCGATGTTGGCGAAGGGTGCCTGTATCTTGTTACCCATGTACGAGGGAGTCGACACCTGCAACAGCAGATCCTTGGTATCCTTCTGGTAGAGATCTACCGAGAGCGATATGCGGTTGTTGATGAAGCCCAGATCCAGACCTATGTTGTACTGCTCCGAAGCCTCCCATTTCAGGTTGGCATTCGAGATATTCGAGGGGATATACGAGGCGTTGCTGCCGGGGAACGGCGAGAGCATCGTCGTCATGGTCGAACCGTACTTGTAGGTGCCGATGTTGTCGTTACCCACAAGACCGTAGCCCAGACGCAGCTTCATGTTCGACACGGCACGCGAGTCGCGCAGGAACTGCTCGTTCGATATGCGCCATGCGAAGGCTGCCGAGGGGAAGTAACCCCACTTGTTGCTGGGGCCGAACTTCGACGAGGCATCGGCACGGAACGTAACGGTCAGCAGATAACGCTCGTCGTAGTTGTAGTTGACACGCGCAAAGGCCGATGCCTTCGTGGTCTCGTCCTTCCAGCCGTTGTTCGAGCCGAACACGCCGTCGCCCGTTATCACCTTTATGTCGTCGCTCGACAGACCCTGCTTGATGAGCTGGGTGCCGTCCCACGCGCTCTTCTGTGCCTCGAAACCGGCCATGACAGAGAGGTTGTGCTTCTCGGCGAAGGTCTTGGTGTATGTGGCGTAGGCCTTCCATATCCAGAATATAGAGTGATCCTTGCGGCTCATGATCTGGTTGATCTTGCTGGTCGAGGTACCGAAGTCGTAACGCGGCATGAAGCTGTCGTTCTTGTTGTCCGACAAATCGAAGCCGAACTCGGTGCGGACGTTGAGTCCCTCGACGGGATCGATTTGCAGATAGAAGTTACCCATCGTGCGGTTGCGCACAAGGGTGTTGGTCTGCGACTCGGCCTGCCACAAGGGGTTGTAGGCCGACGAAGCGTAGACCGAAGTGGGGGTGGCGAAATCACCGTTGAAGTCGTAGACGGGCACCGAGGGCATCATCGACAGAGCACCCATGATGACACCGTCGTTACCGTCCTGACGCGTGATGGTCTCGTCGGTGTGGGTGAATGCGAGCGAACCGCCGGCACGCAGCCACTTGTTGATCTGGCCGTCGCCGTTGAAACGGGCGTTGTAACGCTCGAAGCCCGAGCCGTAGACCGTACCGTCCTGCGACATGTAACCGCCCGAACCGGCGAACTGGAACTTGTCGGTACCTCCCGAGAACGACACCGAATGAGAGTGGGTGAATGCCGTGCGGAAGATCTCGTCCTGCCAGTCGGTACCGTCGCCCAAGATCGAGGGATCGAGCAGCGACTCGTCCATCTCGATCGAGGGATACATGTCCGAAATCTCGCGCTGGAAGCGTGCATACTCCGGCAGATTCATCATGTCGATGCGCGTGCCCTGCTGCTGCCATGCCACATAGCCGTCGTAGTTGAGCTTCATCGAGCCTTTCTCACCGCGGCGCGTGGTGATGATAACCACACCGTTGGCACCGGCCGAACCGTAGATGGCCGTGGCCGAGGCATCTTTCAGCACATCGAGAGAGACGATGTCCGAGGGAGCGATCGTAGAGAGCGGATTGACCTTGGTCTGACCGCTGGTACCGCCTGCCCAGTCGAAACCGCCGATATCGTTACCGTCGCCCGAGAAGGGGATACCGTCTATAACGTACAGAGGCTCGTTCGACGAGGTGATCGACGAAGCACCGCGCACGCGGATAGAGGCGGCACCGCCCGGAGCACCCGAGTTCTGCGTAACCTGCACACCGGCAACGCGGCCCTGCAACATCTGGTCGGCATTGGTGATGGCCGAGGTCTTCAGCTTGTCGGCCGAGACCGATGCGATGGAGCCGGTCAGATCCGATCGCTTCTGGGTACCGTAACCCACCACCACGATCTCCTCGATCGACTCGCTGTCCTCCATAAGAGCCACATCGAGCGTGGTCACGCTCTTGTTGACCGCGCGCTGCTCGCTCTTGTAACCGAGGAACGAGAATACAAGCGTAGCATCGCCCGCCGAGCGCACCGTAATGGTGTACGTACCGTCGATATTGGTCGACACACCGTTACTCGTACCCTGCTCACTGATGCTGACACCCGGCATGGGTTGTCCGTCGGCAGCCGATGTCACCACACCGCTGACGCGATAACCCTGAGCCATTACGGCTACGCTCGCAAAGAGCGCAACCATTAATAATGTAAATTTGTTCATAGGTGTAATTTTAGTTAGTTAGGATAAATTTTTTCATATATCGTTATCGTTGAGTTTTGCGTTTCGGGATTCGGTCTTGCCGACACGCATCAGCGCGTCGTGTGTCGGGCGAAAAACTCTTCGCGCGCCTGCCACCACGAAGGCTCCTGCTCGACGTTGTGGCCGCGACGGGGGAACACCACCCAGCGTTTTTCGGTGGTTATGTTGTTGTATCCGGCGAAGTTGGTATGCGGCGGGCAGACCGGATCCTGCAATCCGAAGCCCATCAGCACGGGACACTCTATATATGGTGTAAAGTTCTTCACGTCGAAGTACGACAGCATCTCGTACAGCTCCCCGTCGCTCATGCCAGCCTCGGCGGCCGCAGCCTTCACAGGCGCGGCAGGCCAGTCGGCCAGCCGGAAGTAATCTGGATAGTCCGACAGGAACGGCACGAACGGAGCGGCGGCGGCCACGCGATGGTCCAATGCAGCGGCCACGAGCGTCAGGGCACCGCCCTGCGAACCGCCGTCGATGAATATGTTGCGCAAATCGGTCTTCTCGCGGCTGGCCGCGAAGTCGATGGCGCGCACGGCGTCCATGAATGCTCCGCGATAGTAGAATGTCGACTTGTCGCCCACACCGTAGCGCACCCAGTCGCCGTAGGTGTTGGTCGGCTTGTTGAGTCCCTGGCCGCGGTGCGAGAGCACGAACTCGGCCACGTCGCCACGCGAATCGGCCTCGGGGCACCACGGCTCGGCACCGTAGCCCATATATGTCACTATGACGGGGAATTTACCCTTGGCACGCGGCACGACGTAGTAGCCGCGTATGGTCTCACCGCCCCACGAGCGCATCTCCACCGTGTAGACGTCGCGCAGCTTGCCCGAGCGGGCGCGGTTCTTCGTGAGCCGGTACTGAGGATCGACCTTCGAAAGCTCGTCGAGTGTCTGCTGCCAGAACTCACGGAAGTCGTCGCGGGCATCGGCCGCCGAGACCACCTCGTCGGGGCGCACGCCGAAATTCCATGCCGACACCTCCGTCTCGTCGTCGACGAGCGTGGCACGGTAGAATCCTGCCGGCAGCTCGCTCAGCGAGAAGCTCACCTGCTGCACGGCACCTGCCGCCACCGAATAGCTCTGGCTCAGGCGGCACACGGGCGTACCCTTGTCGGTGGCCACGCGCAGCGTCACCACGCCCGTGGCCGGCTGCTCGCCAGCGTTGAGCATGACGTTGAAAAATACCTCGTCGTCGTAGATCCAGTTCTGCGTGCAGACCACTTCGGCCGACAGCAGGCCGCGGCCGAAAGCGGCGGGAAAGATCATCGCGGCCAGAACCGCAGTCAAGAACAGTCGTTTCATATCCGTGCGTTATTTGGTCTTGGGGCTAAGACGGTAGAGCACCACATCGTGCGAATCCACCACCACGCTCTTGGGCTTGCGGGTCGTACCCTCGGCCGACTTTTTGCCCTCGACCCAGAGGTTTTCAATATCGTAAATCTTAGTCGAGAAGTCGGTGGAGAGCTTCGACACCTCCTCGTCGGTCCAGTCGAACGCCGCCCAGTCGACGGTGTATTCGCGTGCCTCGCTGCCGCGGTTCAGAAGGCAGAAGGCCCAGCAGCCGCCCTGCAAGGGTTTGAGCCACACTTCCAGATCGCCGTCGCGCAGGAAGCGATAACCCTGCACGCCCAGAGGGTCCTGATCTATGGCTATCACTCTCTCGTTGAGCAGTATCTCCAAGGTCTGGTCGCTGACCGTGCGAATGTCGTTGCCCAGAATCAGCGGAGCCGACAGCATGCACCACATCGTAAAGTGTGCGCGGTCCTCGGCCTGCGTCATGCCGTTGCCCACCTCCAACATATCGGGGTCGTTCCAGTGGCCGGGACCCGCATAGCGGCGAAGATCGGCCGTCAAATCGAGTATGTGCATCGCGCTCAACGCCTGCCACGTGCCGTGCTGGTAGATCTGATCGAACGAGCACCATATATCGCCCGTCGTGCGCCACGAATGCGCCACATCGGCAGCCCACTCCCACGGCTTGTCGGTGCCCCACTCGCACATCGAGAAGAGTATGGGGCGGCCTGCGGCGTAGAGTGCGTCGCGCATCAGCGTGTATGCTCCGCGGGCATTGATGTTCTCGGTCTCGCACCAGTCGTATTTGAGGTAGTCGACACCCCAGCGCGCATACTGCAACGCATCTTGGTACTCGTGTCCGAACGAGCCCAGACGTCCGCCGCACGTGTGACGGCCGGCATCGGAGTAGATGCCCAATTTCAGGCCGCGCTCGTGCACGTAGTCGGCCAGAGCCTTTATGCCCGAGGGGAAACGCTCCGCATCGCACTGTATGAATCCGTCGGCATCGCGCTCGGCGGCATGCCAGCAGTCGTCGAGGTTGATATACTCGTAACCGGCCGCAGCCAGTCCCTTCTCGACCATGGCATCGGCCGTCTCGCGGATCAGCTCCTCGTTGATCTCGCAGGCAAACTTATTCCACGAGTTCCAGCCCATCTGCGGGGTGAGGGCTATACCCTCGAACTTCTGCGCCTGCACGGCACCGCACATCGTTGCGGCCAGAGCAAGCATTGCAATCACTCTTTTCATATCTTCGATCGTTTATTTTTCGTTATCGATATTACGTTCGCGTTTGAGCGAGCTGATGACCAGCAGCGACCAGTCTTTCAGATCGTCCAGCGACCACTCTCCGTCGGTCGGTGCGCCGTGGCGCAGCATCGAGCATGTCTCCACCTTGTCCGAGAGCGACCACGCTATCCAGCCCACGGAGTTGCGCCGCGCCCAGTCGACCCAGCGTCCCCACCACTCGTAGTTGATCACGCCGCCGCCCAGATGGTCCATCGCCCCGCACTCCGATATTATCAGCGGCAGGCCCTTCGACAGCGCGTAGTCGCAGCGGTCCATGTTGGCCTGACGATGGGTATCGGCATAGAAATGGAACGAATAGATGAGGTTGTCGAAGCCCTCGATCGGCGAGTCGGCCACGATGTCGACATCTTGATCCCAGTGCGGGCAGCCCACGATGATCACATTGTCGGGATCGATCTCGCGTATGGCCGCTATGACCTGCTCGGCGTAGGCCTTCACCTCGTCCCACGTGTCGTACTCCGGCTCGTTGTATATCTCGTAGATCAGATTGGGCAGATGACCGTACTCCGAGGCAACCGTGCGGAAGAACTCCACGGCCTCGGCGGTGCGGATATGGTGACAATGCCAGTCGGCCACCACGTAGCAATCCTCCTCGACGGCGGCATCGACAGCCGAGCGCAGCGCGCGCATGGCACGCTCGGGATCGGCGTCGTAGCAGTTCTCCAACTCCACGCCTATGGCGGCGCGTACCACATCGACACCCCACGTGCTGTGCAGCGTCGATATGACCTCGCGGTTGTAGTATTTGTCGGCGAAGTGGTGCCATGCCAGCGATACGCCGTGCAGTGCACGCGGCTCGCCGCTCTCAACACCTACCATCTTGCCTCCGCGCACGGCCAGCGGCTCGACGGCCGAAAGCGGCGCAATGCCGGCCGCGGCGGCGACCAGCATCGTACATATATATATAACGGTTTTTATCATAGTCTGCTACTCCCTCTCTTGCAGTTTACGGTTGGACTCGGCGACGATGGCTATCGTCGATCCGTCGGTCGACAGCACCGAGTTGAGCCCCTGCTCCTCCTGCGCCGGATCGCACATATAGTCGTCGCCGCGCTGCCAGAAGATGTGGTCCGACGGCGGAGTGGCCTCACCGCCCCAGCCCCAGAAGTTGCAGCCGGCCAGCCGGCCGCCCTCGGCCGCCGACCGCTCGACCATCGAGAATATATATTTATAATAGGAGTCGCGGCACTCGACAGGAGTAGCGGCAGAGAAGCCCATGCCGTCGCGCGGGAAGCCGAACTCCTCGACCACCACGGGCTTGCCTAACCGCTCGCCCATTGCCATATGCTCCGCAAGATAGGCAGCAGTCAGACGTTTGGCCTCGTCGAGCTGCGATGCCATGCCCTCGGCTGTGATCCAGCCCCAGTTGTAGGGCCATATATGGCAGTTGATATAAGATATTTCGGGCGTGGAGTGGATACGCTCGCACAGCGCGGTGTCCTGCTCGCAGCCGTGCTTGCCCTCCGAGCCGGTCGATATCATGTGGTTGGGATCCAGTTCGCGGATAAGACGCGCCGTCGAGGCTATCCACTCGGCGAAAGCCTCCTTGTTGTCGTCGGAGAAGGCGCGCGGTTCGTTGCCGATCTGCCACGAGAAGATGGCAGGATCGTCGGTATATTTCACACCCGTATAGCGGTTGGTGCGCGTTAAGATGAAACGCACATGGTCGGCGAAGAGCTGCTGCGCACGCTCGTCGCGCATGAACTCCTCGGCGTATGCCATATATGCCGGCCAGCCGTCGACGCTCGGCACGGGGGCACGATCGCCGCGCGCCCACGCCAGATACTGCGAATAGCCGCCGCTCCACTCCCACGAGTTGTTGAGATAGAGCACCGCCTTCATGCCGCGGCGGCCGATCTCGGCCATGAAGTAGTCCAGCCCGTCGAGCAGGGCTTCGTCGTAGACGCCCGGAGCGCGCTGCAACGTAGGTTCGATCTTCGACGGCACGCCGCAATCGCCGTCGGCACCCACCAGCACACGCAGGTTGTCGATGCCCGCAGCCTGCATGGCATCGAGTTCGGCCGAGAGACGCTCGCGGTCGCCGCCCTCGCCCTCGGAGGCGAGAATGGGTCCGTACCAGAAGTTGGTACCTATGAAATAATAGGGTTTGCCGCCGATCACGAATTGCCCGTGATCGACGCAGACGAAGCCTTCTGCGCCGTTATCGTGGGGGGGGGTCGAGCAGCCGATCGCCAGCAATGCGGCAGCCGCGATCGCAAACAGTTGTTTCAAAGTCAAGTCAGTTTTAGGTTTTTCGACAATGCAAAATTACTATATATATAGACAGCGCATTAATATTATTTTACCACATAATAATACTATAATCCCATCATTAAATAATAGTTAACTTTTAAACCCATATTGATAATCAGCAATAAATTTATGCTGTGCGCCACAATAGTATCACATTAAGTCAAAATAATACAACTAAGTTACACAAAATTACTGTAATTTTGTACAACCGTAATTAAATTTTAATACTATTTTTGCCATGAATAAAACCATACTTGCCATGATAGCCGCAACAGCGACCGCAGCCTGCACCTCAACCCCCGACCGACACTCTTCCAAGCTGTGCGACGCGGAGGCCACGGCCGCCGCAACGGAGCTATACGACATGATGACGCGCTCGGCCGAGCACGGCGTGATGCTCGGACATCAGGACGATCTGTCGTATGGAGTGGGCTGGGTCGACACGGGTACGCGCCGCAGCGACGTGCGCGATGTCTGCGGCGACTACCCCGCTCTGTTCGGCTGGGATCTGGGGCAGATCGAGTGCGCCGATTCGGTGCGCAACCTCGACGGCGTGGAGTTCTGCCGCATGCGCGACAACATACGCTTCGTCCACCGGCAGGGCGGCATAAACGCCTTTTCGTGGCACCCGCGCAATCCTCTGACGGGCGGCGACTCGTGGGACGTGTCGTCCGACGAGGTGGTGGCATCTATAATCTCGGGAGGAGAGCTGCACGAGGCTTACATGGCATGGCTCGACCGTGCGGCCGACTTCCTGCTGAGTCTGACCGACGATCGGGGCGAGCCGATACCCGTCATATTCCGCCCCTATCACGAGATGTCGGGCAGCTGGTTCTGGTGGGGCGCGAAGCTGTGCCGCACGGAGGATTACAAGACCCTGTGGCGCGAGACGATCGATCATCTGCGCTCGCGCGGCGTGCACAACATCATCGTGGCCTACTCCATGGCCGACTACACCGACGAAGAGGAGTTCGCCGAGCGTTACCCGGGCGACGACTATGTCGACATAGTGGGCTTCGACATATACCAATACGGCACAGCCGAGGAGTTCCTCGCCCAGATGAAGACCAAATCGGAGACGGCCGCCGCCTTCGCCCGCAGCCACGGCAAGATATGGGCCGTGTGCGAGTGCGGCTACGAGGGCATACCGCAAAGCGACTGGTTCACCGAGGTGCTCGCACAATACATCTGCGGCACCGGTTGCAGTCACGCTCTGCTGTGGCGCAACGCCCACGACCGCGAGGGACACTTCTACGCAAGCTATCCGTCGCATTCGTCGGCCGAGGACATGCGCCGCTTGGCCTCGCGCGACGACGTGCTGATGCTCGGCGGCTACAACTCACTCAAAACCTCGCTGCGCCGATGACAAGTTCTATCCTTACGGAGGTTCCGCCCGTCAATGCGGAGGAGAGTTTCGCCATATTCGAACGACACAAGACCTCGTTCAACTTTCCCATACACATACATTCGCTCTACGAGCTGAACTACATCGAAAATGCCCGCGGCGCGCAGCGCATCGTGGGCGACCACACCTCCGAGATCGACGATCTGGAACTGGTGCTCATCACCTCGCCCAACTTGGAACACGCATGGGTCGACCACAACTGCCGCTCGAAAGACATATACGAGATCACCATACAGATGAACTCCGACCTGTTCGACGGCGGTCTGTTCGGCAAAAAGCAGTTCCGGTTCATTCGTCAGATGTTCGAGCGCGCCACCCACGGGCTGGCCTTTTCGCGCCCGACCATCATCAACATCAAGCCCATACTCTCCGAACTGCTCGCCTCGACCGATCCGTTCAACTCGATGCTCATATTCCTGCGTCTGCTGCACACGCTCTCGCTCGACGACGGCAGCGAAGTGCTCTCGCACCAGATGTTCTCCTCCGGTGTCACCGTCTACGACTCACGCCGCGTGAAGATGGTCATGGAGTATCTCGAACAACACTACGGCGAACACATATCGCTCGCCGATGCGGCCGCAATAGTCAACATGAGCACCTCGTCGTTCAGCCGCTTCATCAAGCTGCGCACGGGCAAGAACTTCATCGACTGTCTGAACGAGATACGCGTCAGTGCCGTGGCACGCCTTTTAGTCGACGAGCCGACCAACTCCATAGCCGACATAGCCTACAAATGCGGGTTCAACAACATATCCAACTTCAACCGTATATTCAAGCGTCTGCGCGGCTTCACCCCGCAGCAGTTCCGCGAACAGTTCGTCAAGAAACGCATCGTGATCTGACGTTGTCCGGCCGATGAGCAAATCGCCCGTGCACGCCCTGCACCCCAAGCTGATGAACTATTTTATCGCTATCGGGTAAAAAAATGGGTACAGGAGTTGTTTTTGCGCCACATTATTCGTATCTTCGACAGTGCCATAATATTCAAGAACAGATGCTGGCCGCAGTAAAGAAAATAGCACGATTCTACATCGACGGATTCAGGAACATGACCGTCGGGCGGACGCTGTGGATAATAATATTGATCAAGCTGGCGGTGATTTTCGCGGTGCTGCGGCTCTTCTTCTTTCAGCCGACATTGCAAGGGTCGAACGCGGAGGAGCGCGGCGACGAGGTTTTGCAACAACTTACAACTCATAACGATACTGTAACGTATGAATGATTTTTTACAAACGGTGGACTGGTCGCGGGCGCAATTCGCACTGACGGCCATATATCACTGGCTGTTCGTTCCGCTGACGCTGGGACTGAGCTTCATGATAGCCTTCATGGAGACCAAGTATTACATCTCGGGCGACGAGTTCTGGAAACGGACGACCAAGTTTTGGATGCGCATATTCGGCATCAACTTCGCCATAGGCGTGGCCACGGGCATTATCCTCGAATTCGAGTTCGGCACCAACTGGTCGAACTACTCCCACTTCGTGGGCGACATATTCGGCGCGCCGCTGGCCATAGAGGGCATCATGGCCTTCTTCATGGAGAGCACCTTCATCGCCGTGATGTTCTTCGGCTGGAACAAGGTGAGCAAGGGATTCCATCTGGCCTCGACATGGCTTACGGCTATCGGAGCCAACCTCTCGGCACTGTGGATATTAGTGGCCAACGCGTGGATGCAGTATCCAACGGGCTGCACGTTCAATCTGGAAACGGTGCGCAACGAGATGACCTCGTTCTGGGACGTGCTGCTGTCGCCCGTGGCCATCGACAAGTTCACACACACCGTAACCTCGTCGTTCGCCCTTGCGGCGGCGGTGGTAATAGGCATCAGCGCGTGGTATCTGCTGCGCGGCCGCGAACGCAAGATGGCGCGTCACAGCATAGCCATCGCCTCGGTATTCGGATTGGTGTTCTCGATCGTTGCGGCATTCACGGGCGACCGGTCGGGTGCCGTGGTGGCCAAATACCAGCCCATGAAGTTAGCCGCCATGGAGGGTCTCTACGACGGTGAGCAGGGTGCGCCGCTGACGGTCATCGGCATCGTGCGCCCCGAAGAGGAGCGCACGTCGAACGACGACGCGTTCTACTTCAAGATAGATATTCCCAAGATGCTGTCGGTGATGAGCTTCCGCGACTCGGAGGCCTACGTGGCCGGCATCAACGACCTGCTCGACGGCAACCCCGAGCAGGGCATCATGTCGGCTGAGGAGAAGATGCGCCGCGGACGCGTGGCCGTAGCCGAGCTGGAACGCTACAAAGAGGCCAAGACGGCCGGCGACGAGGAGGTCATAGCCAAGGTGCGGCGCAAGTTCGACCCCGATACCCCGGAGGGCAGGGAGTTCCTCTCGGAGTACTTCGCATATTTCGGCTACGGATATATCGCAACACCCGAGGAGCTGGTGCCCAACGTGCCGCTTCTGTTCTACTCGTTCCGCGTGATGGTGGGCGTGGGCACGCTGCTGATACTCGCCTTCGCACTGGTGTGGTGGCTCAACCGCCGCGACCGCCTGGCCGACAAGCGGTGGCTGCTGCGCTGTCTGATACTGCTCATTCCGCTCGCCTATCTGGCCTCGCAGGCCGGCTGGATCATAGCCGAGGTGGGACGCCAACCATGGGCCATACAGGACATGATGCCCGTATCGGCAGCCGCCTCGCGCATAGGCAGCACCTCGGTGATGGTGACATTCTTCATCTTCCTGGCACTGTTCACGGCACTTTTAGCCGCCGAATTGAGCATCATGTTCAAGCAGATCAAAATAGGTCCCGATAACGAAAAACGGTAACGACTATGGATACTTTACAACTTTTGCAACACTACTGGTGGGCGATCATATCGCTTTTGGGCGCGCTGCTCGTCTTTCTGCTGTTCGTGCAGGGCGGACAGGGGCTGCTCTACGCCATGGGTCGTAGCGAGGCGCAGCGCACGATGATAGTCAATGCCTTGGGGCGCAAGTGGGAGTTCACGTTCACCACGCTGGTTACCTTCGGCGGCGCGTTCTTCGCATCGTTTCCGCTCTTCTACTCGACCAGCTTCGGCGGCGCGTTCTACGTCTGGACACTGATACTGCTGGTGTTCGTCATACAGGCCGTAGCCTACGAGTATCGCCGCAAGCCGGCCAATATCTTCGGCGAGCGCACCTACAACGCATTCTTGGTCATCAACGGCATAGCCGGCGCGCTGCTGCTGGGCATGGCCGTGGCCACGCTCTTCACGGGAGCCAACTTCACCGTCGACCGTCTCAATCTGGCCGACGCGGGCGGCAACACCACCATCTCGCAGTGGACCACGCCGTGGCACGGCTTGGAGGCTCTGGCCGACTACCGCAACTGGGCATTAGGGCTGGCCGTGGTATTCCTCTCGCGCATGCTGGCTCTGCACTACTTCCTCAACACCATCGACGACGACGATCTGGCCGAGCGTTCGCGCCGCCGTTCGTTATGCGCCGCCGGAGCTTTCGTCACGGCATTTCTCGTATTTTTAGTGAGCATACTTCTCGGCAGCGGCATGCGTGCTACGGCCGACGGAGTGATCGTCGAGGAGGAGTATCTCTATCTGCACAACTTCATCGCAATGCCCTATCTGGCCGTCATGCTGCTTGCGGGCGTTGCCGCCGTGCTGTGTGGCGTATGGTTGGGCTGGCGCGGCTCGCGCAAGGCTATATGGTGGAGCGGCTCGGGCACGGTGCTCACGGTCTTCGCGCTGCTGCTCGCGGCGGGCTGGAACTCGACGGTCTACTACCCGTCGCTCTCCGACATGCAGTCGTCGCTGACCATAGCCAACTCCTCGTCGAGCGAGTTCACGCTGACGGCCATGAGTATAGTCTCGATCATGATCCCGTTCGTGGCGGCATACATCTGGTACGCATGGCGGTCGATGAACCGCACCCGCATCACCCGTCAGGAGATCGAGGGCGACGACCACCTCTATTAGCCGGATATGTTTATAGTAAAAGCGCGGAGGCATGCTCCGCGCTTTTACTATGTCGTCGCGTTTATACTCCGGCCAAGACTTTGAGCCGCGCAATCTCCTCCGGCCAGCGGGCCTCGTCGGGGGTCTCCAATATGAGCGGAATATCGTCGAAGCGGCTGTCGGCTGCTATATAGCGAAAGCACTCCCAGCCGATCTCGCCATCGCCTAACGGCGCATGACGGTCGACATGGCTGCCCAACGGCTTCATGGCATCGTTGAGGTGCATGCCGCGCAGGTAGTTCAATCCCACCACTCTGTCAAGCTCGGCAAACGTCCGCTCACACGCCTCGGCCGTGCGCAGGTCGTAGCCCGCGGCAAAGGCGTGACATGTGTCGATGCAGTAGCCCACGCGCGACTTGTCCTCCACCTTGTCGATTATATAGGCCAGATGCTCGAACGCGAATCCGAGATTGGATCCCTGACCGGCCGTATTCTCGATGACGGCCGTCACGCCGCGGCTCTGCTCCAAGGCGATGTTGATCGATTCGGCTATGCGGTCGAGCGACTGCACCGAGGTGATCTTTTGCAGATGGCTGCCCGGGTGGAAGTTCAGGCGGTCGAGCCCCAAAGCCTCGCAGCGTTGCATCTCCTCGACGAACGACGCGCGCGACTTCTCCAAACCCTCCCTCTCGGGGTGGCCGAGATTGATAAGGTAGCTGTCGTGCGGCAGTATCACACCGGGCGCATAGCCCGCCTCGGCGCATGCCGAGCGGAAAGCCTCGATCTGTGCAGAGGTCAGCTGCGGCGCATGCCACTGGCGTTGGTTCTTGGTGAAAAGCGCAAATGCCGTGGCACCTATCTCTCGGGCATTGCGCGGAGCGTTCTCCACACCGCCCGAGGCACTCACATGTGCTCCAAAGTATTTCATAGCGGTCGTATTTATCGTTTTATTAAATGTGCAAAGTTACTACAAAAAAGTGAAATGCGGAAAGATATAGTGATAGAATTGAGTTACAAGGGTTTTGGTTGAAGTGGCGATAATCCGTGAAGCCATTACAATCCCTGCCGAAGCCAAATCCTGACGCCGCTACGTTACTT
>JAGBFA010000007.1 GCA_017936685.1 Alistipes sp. | reverse complement strand
TGGGCTTCGGCAAGACCGAGGTGGCCATACGCGCAGCGTTCAAGGCCGCCGTCGACGGCAAGCAGACGGCGGTGCTGGTGCCCACGACCATACTCGCACTGCAACACTACCGCTCCTTCTCGGAGCGGCTGAAAGACCTGCCCGTCAAGGTGGAGTATCTCAACCGCTCCAAGTCGGCCAAGCAGACGCGGCAGATCATCGAGGATCTGGCCGCAGGCAAGATCGACATCATCATCGGTACGCACAAGATACTGGGCAAGCAGGTGAAGTTCCACGACCTGGGACTGCTGATCATCGACGAGGAGCAGAAGTTCGGCGTGGCGGCCAAGGAGAAGCTGACGCAGCTGTCGGTAAGCATCGACACGCTCACGCTCACGGCCACGCCCATACCGCGCACGCTGCAATTCTCGCTCATGGGCTCGCGCGATCTGTCGATCATATCCACCCCGCCGCCCAACCGTCAGCCCATAGTCACCGAGTCGCACGTCTTCTCGGAGGAGATCATACGCGATGCCGTCGAGGAGGAGCTGTCGCGCGGCGGACAGGTATATTTCGTCCACAACCGCGTCGACGATCTTGCGAAGGTGGAGGCCATGCTGCGCCGCGTATGTCCCAAGGCGCGCATAGGCGTGGGACACGGACAGATGCCGTCCGAAGAGCTGGAACGGCTTATCATGGACTTCATCTACGGCGAGTTCGACGTGCTGCTGTCGACCACCATCGTCGAGAACGGCATCGATGTGCCCAATGCCAACACCATCATCATCGACAACGCGCAGATGTTCGGTCTGAGCGACCTGCACCAGCTGCGCGGCCGCGTGGGACGCTCCGACCGCAAGGCATACTGCTATCTGATCACGCCGCCCGACGAGTTCTTAGGCAGCGACGCGCGCCGTCGTCTGCGTGCCATCGAGGAGTTTTCAGATCTGGGTTCGGGCTTCAACATAGCCATGCAGGACCTGGATATACGCGGTGCGGGCAACCTGTTGGGTGCCGAGCAGAGCGGCTTCATCGCCGACATCGGCATAGAGACCTACCAGAAGATCATGCAGCAGGCCATCTCGGAGCTGCGCTCGGAGGGTCTCGACGTGTCGGGACTGACGCAGGCCGAGAACGATGCCATGCAGAGCGTGGGCTTCGTCGACGACGCCACCATCGAGATCGACGTGGACGCTTCGCTGCCCGACAGTTACGTGCACTCGCAGTCGGAGAAGCTCCGGTTGTACCGCGAGCTGGATTCGTTGCAGAGCGAGGAGCAGCTCGCGGCCTTCGCCTCGCGTCTGGAAGACCGCTTCGGCGAGCTGCCCGAGGCCACCGTGGAGCTGATGAATGTGGTGCGCTTGCGCCGCGAGGCCGTGCGTCTGGGCATGGAGCGGGTCAAGGTCAAGAACGGTCTTATGATCGTGTGGTTCGTCGGCGACGACTCGTCGCCCTACTACAAGAGCGATACGTTCATGAACCTGCTGCGCAAGGTGATGGCCGACGGCGACCGTTTTGTGGTAAAGCAGCACAATAATCGACTGGCCATGACCGTTAGAAGGGTACGTAACATAGCCGAAGGAATCGAGGTGCTCCGCTCGCTTTGATCGTCGGCCTTATCGTTTTGACACACATGAATCTTATAATAGATATAGGCAATACGCGAGTGAAGACGGCCGTCATGCAGGACGGAAGCGTGGTCGCGCAGCACTCGGTCGAGAGGCTCGATTGGCGGTGGCTCGATCAGCTGATCGACCGCTACGGCGACATCGCGCAGGCCATCGTATGCTCCACGCGCGAAGATGCCACGCCGCTTGCCGAGCATCTGCGACGGCGGCTGCCGACGGTGGTCGACTTCCGTCCGGCGGTTACCCCCACGCCGCTTGCCAATCACTATGCCACGCCCGAGACGCTGGGTGCCGACCGTCTCGCCGCAGCCGTAGGTGCCGCTGCGACATATCCGGGCAGGGACCTTTTGATCGTCGACTTCGGCACGGCCATCACGGTCGATCTCGTCGAGGGCGGAGCCTACAAGGGCGGCAATATATCGCCCGGCGTGAAGATGCGCTTCCGCGCGCTGCACGACTATACGGCGCGTCTGCCTCTGGCCGATGCAACCGATCATCAGATGCGGCTCGGCGACACGACACTCTCGGCCATCGAGCAGGGCGTGATGCAGGGCGTGACGAACGAAATCGAGGGTTACATGAGGGCGTTTTCCGAAAAAAATGATAAAATATCGACTATTTTTACGGGTGGAGACGCGAAATACTTTGTAAAGAGAATTAAAAATGCGATATTTGCAGACTGTGAGCTGGTGGTTTGCGGATTGAACAGAATTTTGGACTACAATGCTGATAAAGATTAAACCCATACGAGCCATTGCCGTGGCAATGCTGATGCTGCCTGCGACGCTGTTCGCACAGACGAGCAGCATCAATGCCTATTCACCCTATTCGATGTACGGACCGGGTGAGCTGGCAACACCCGGAAACGTGGCCATGCGATCGATGGGCGGCGTGGGCTTGGGTCTGCGCAACACCGGACAGATCAATATGTTGAATCCTGCCTCGCTGAGCGTGGCTCCGTCCAAGACTTTCCTTTTGGATTTCAGCCTCGACGGCACCCATTTCCGCAATACGCAGCAGAAATACGCCGACGACGGCTCGCCGCTCCGCACAGCCAAGACGGCCTATAATACGGTCAACTTCCACAACTTCGCCATAGCCTTCCCGCTGGCGCGAGGCTGGGGTATGGCACTCAGCGTATCGCCTTACAGCAGCGTGGGATATAAGGTGAAGACCACCGAGAGCAACGAGGAGATATGGGCCGACGTGGGACGCGTGGTGTACGGCTACGACGGCGACGGCGACATCTCGGAGGTTAAGCTGAGCATAGGCTGGGAGCCTGTGCGCAACCTCTCTATCGGCGTTGCCGCCAAATACTATTGGGGCAACATCGAGCGCAACTATACGGCCACGGCCGTCAACGTCATCACCGGCAGCGGCGAATATGCCTCGACGGTGGGCGTGGACAAGTATCAGGTGTCGAACTTCAAGTTCCAGTTCGGTTTGCAGTGGAACGCCATTCTCAACAGCAAACGCATATTGACCATCGGTGCCACATACGATCTGGGAGGCAAGCTCAATCCCGACAAGACGAGCTACGTCTCGACCAACAACCTGTTCGACACGCTGAACAAGTTTCCCATACGCAACCGCATCGATGCCGTGGAGCTGCGTCTGCCGCATCAGGTGGGCGTAGGCGTCTACTACCAGGATCGTCAGATAGCGTGGGGTGCCGACTACTTTTACAGCCGCTGGGGCAGCAGCAACAGCCACTACGACGAGGGGCTGTCGGGCAGCTCGATGAAGGTGGCCTATAACGATACGCATACCATAAAGGTGGGCTTCGCCATAACCCCGCGTGCCATGGACGCGCGCAACTATCTCAACCGCATGACATATCGTGTGGGTGCGCGCGTGGGCAACTACTACCAGACATTCGCCGGCGAGCGCGTCGACTGCTATGCCGTTACGGTCGGTCTGGGCTTTCCCGTCCGTCTGTGGGGTTCGTCGTCGATCAACCTCGGTTTCGAGTTCGGTGCCACGAAGGCTCCCGACTCGGCTATGATCGATGCCCGCCGTGTGGGATTGGTCAACCAAAAATATTTCAAACTGTCGTTGGGACTCAACCTGTTCAGCAGCGATACTTCGGACTACTGGTTCCTGCGTCAGAAGTATGATTAGGCAATATCCGTGAAAGAACTGTAAAAATCGCAAATAAAACCAAGATGAAAAAGATTGCAACTATTTTAATGGTAACGGCGGCTGCCGTGGCGGGGCACAAGGCCATGGCGCAGCTCGATCTGTCAGATCCGAAGTTCGCTGTGTGGGGCGAGACTGTGGAGGAGCGTCAGTCTAATCTCGGCGCAAGCAACTATCTGAAAGAGGCGTTGGACAGCAAGGACTATGACTCTGCAACCACCTATTTGCAGCAGCTTCTGAACAACTGTCCGGCTGCTCAGCAGCAGACCTTCGCCCGCGGTGTGACCCTCTACAAGAACAAGGCCGCACGCGCCAAGAGCCTGGCTCAGAAGAACACCTACATCGACTCGATCATGATGCTCTACGACATGCGCATTCAGTATTTCGGCGATCACCCCAAGAACGGCCGCGACTATATCCTCGACATGAAGGCGCGCGACATGCTCAAATACCGTGAGTCGGATCGCGAGGCTCTGCGCGCATCTCTGAAAGAGGCTATCGATGCAGCTATCGCCTCGGGCAAGATCAATCTCGATATTGTTGCCATCTACTATAAGAACCTCTGCGAGGATTTCAACTACGACGACAACGTTACGGCCGACATGATCCTCGACGAGTACGAGCGTCTGTCGCCGCTGTTTGCCGAGGTATCGGCCGACGACGAGCAGTATAAGGATACGTTCGAGACCAGCTTCGGCATGAGCGGTGCCGCCAGCTGCGAGAATCTCGAAGCCCTCTTCTCGAAGAAGCTGGCCGATGCGCCCGACGACGAGAAGCTGCTGGGTCAGGCAGTCTCGCTGATGTCGCGCGCCAACTGTTCGAGCGATTTCTTCTTCAACATCACCGAGAAGTACTACACTATAAAGCCTTCGTCGGATACGGCGTTGTTCCTTGCCCAGGGTTTCCAGAACAAGGGCGAGTCGGAGAAGGCGTTGAAGTATCTGCGCGAGGCGTTGGCCGTTGAGACCAATCCTGTGGAGAAGGAGCGGCTCTATGTGCGCATCGGTCTTATCGAGATCGGCGACAAGCACTATTCGGCCGCAGCCGAGGCTGCACGCCAGGTGCGCGGTATCAACCCCGACAACGGTTACGCATATTTCATTCTCGGCCAGTGCTACGCTTCGTCGCCCTGCGAGGACAAGTTGGGCGGAGCATCGGTCTACTGGGCTGCATACGACGCCATGAGTCAGGCCGCTTCGCTGTTGAAGGACGAGCCCGAGACGCAGAAGGCCGCTCAGCAGATGATGAACGCTTACCGTGCGGCATTCCCCGTGCAGGAGACCTGCTTCTTCGCCGATCTGACGGCGGGTTCGCGCTATACGGTGCAGTGTGGTCTGGCATCGGGTCAGGTGACCACGGTGCGTTACCGCTAAACTCCGAAAGGTCGTATATCCGATAACCATGTCATTGATTTCGACCGCACGATACGCTTTGGTAGCACTCTCTGTCGCAGGGAGTGCTACATTGCTATTCTCGTGCTCGAAGAAACCTTCCGACACGGTGTACGATCTGGAAACGCTCATGACCGAGTCGAGCGAGCATCGCACGGTGATAATGTCGGAGAACGGACGCGTGTCGTATGAGTTCTCCACGCCGCTTGTCGAGGGCTACGGCATGGCGGCCAATCCCTATCGCGAGTTCCGCCGCGGGGTGGCCATCAAGACCTTTACCTCCGACACGCTGCCGCTGGTCGATGCCACGCTGCGTGCCAACTATGCCATATACTACGAGAATCAGAAGCTGTGGGAGGCCAAGGGCAATGTTGTCATATATAAGTATAACCGCAACGAGGGCGATACGGCGGTGGTCAGCCGCACGGAGGTCTACACGCAGCAGCTGTTCTGGAATGCCAAGACGCAGCAGATCTACTCCAACGTCGACACGAAGGTGCTGCAAAGCGACGGCTGGCACTTCGGCGTGGGATTCGATGCCGACGAGTCGCTGAAAAACATACACTTCCGCAAGTATAGCAGCGAGATGGAGTTCGACATGGGCGATGACGGCGCGGACAATACGGCCGCATCTGACGATGCCGGCGGCAAGACGGTAAAACCCGCCGCACCGCAGCCGCGCCGCGACGACGGCAATGCGGAGCGGAAGCCTGCACCCGCCGTAGTCCCGAAAAAGAGCGATGAACGCAATACGCCGCAATCGATAAGCGGCGGCGGCCGCTCCATCATGCAGCAGGCCAGACAGGCCTCGTCGCAGAGACAGCAGACGTTGGGTGCGGACGACGACCGTTCGGTGCAGCGGCAGTCGATAGGCAACGCCGAGCCTCGGCGACAAACGGTTGAACAATAACCACCATAGATCATGGCAAACGACATATTACTGATCGTGACGATGCTGATCCTGTCGGCATTCTTCTCCGGAATGGAGATCGCGTTTTTGAGCCGAAACCGCCTCAGGGAGGAGATCGACCGCAAACAGAACATCGTGTTCCGCCATGTGGCCGACATATTCGCCCACAATCCCGGCAACTACATAACCACGATCCTCGTGGGCAACAACATTGCGCTGGTGATCTATTCGCTGTCGATGTCGGCACTGCTGGCTACGCTGTTCGATATGGACAACGTGGTGCTGGTCAGCGTAATATCCACGGTCATAGTGCTGTTCGTGGCGGAGTATCTGCCCAAGTCGATCTTCAAACGCAACCCAAATTTCTACTATTCGCTGCTGGCTCCGGTCATATACGTCTTCTATATAGTGTTGTATCCCATATCGCGCTTTACGACGATACTCTCCTACGGCCTGCTGCGCCTGACCGGTCACCGGACAAAGGCGCGCGACATGCAGACCGCATTCAGCCGCGACGATCTGGCCGGATTGGTCGAGGCCGATAACGTCGAGGTGCAGCACGAGGACGAGAACGATATAAAGCTGTTTCAGAACGCGCTGGACTTCGCCGACCTAAGGGTGCGCGACTGCATGGTGCCGCGCGTCGACATCGAGGCGGTCGACATCGACGATACCGACATCGACGAGCTCACCCGACGATTCGTCGACAGCCACTTCTCGCGCATATTCGTATGGCGGGAGAGCATCGACAACATCATAGGATATGTCAACTCCAAGAGCCTGTTCCGAAACCCGTCGTCGATCGACGACATGTTGATGAAGACCATCTACGTGGCCGAGACGCTGCCGCTGCAAACCATGCTCGAAACCTTCATGAAGCGCAAGGCCTCGATCGCGGTGGTGATCGACGAGTTCGGCGGTACGGCCGGCATCATCTCGCTGGAAGATGTGCTCGAACAGATCTTCGGCGATATTGAGGACGAGCACGACGTGCAGGAGATGATCGAGAAGCAGGTGGCCGAGGACGAGTGGGTCTTCTCGGCGCGGTTGGAAGTCGACTACCTGAACGAACACTACGCGCTGGGCATCGAGGAGAGCGACGAATACGACACGCTGGCCGGATATATCATCTACAATCACGACGGCATACCCACCCAGGGCGAAGCCTTCGTCATAGGCGAATACCGCTGCCGCGTGCTGCGGCGCATAGGCTCGCGCATCGATCTGGTGCGGCTGAAACGCTTGAAGTAGCCGGTGCGTATCGGCGTGTTTGCCTGCTTTGAGGCGGGCGTTATGCGGAATAGAACGGGCGCGGCATCGCAAATGACGGTCGCAGCCGGCGTAAAATCGTATGCGATAGCCAAATTATCATGCTTAACAGAATGCCGTTTCAGAAAAAATTATTATCTTTGTAAGCTATAAAGTGCATTTTTCTCCATGCGGCGTGAAACGAAGCGGTGCAGAGTTCGGCTTTGTCATGACGGAGAAAGAGAGTTACGATGAACAATAACGATAAAAATAAAAGTTTTCTATGGCAACATTAAACACATTACGAACCAAATACGGCATCGTGTTATCTATCGTGATCGCTGTCGTTCTTTTGGCGTTCATACTCGGCGACCAGCTCAACAATCGCCGGCCGCAGCAGCAGTCGGAGGATTTCAAGGTGGGTGAGATCGCCGGTAAGACGATCAACGCATCGGAGTATTATCAGGCTAAGGGCAGCATCGATGACCGTAACAACCGTATCGGTGCCGACAACGTGGCCGACATGGCGTGGAGCACGCTTATCCTCAATAACTTCATGGAGCCTACGTGCGCCGGAGCGGGCATCGTAGCCACCGAGGCCGAGATGGAGCGCATCGCAAGCCGTCTGATTCAGCAGTGGGCGCAGGAGTTCGCGCAGTACGGTCTGTCGCAGAACGACATCGTCGCCATGGCCGACCAGGAGTGGGAGCTGCGCCGCAACGGCATCAAACAGCAGATGTTGGAGTCGAAGTTGGGCGGTCTCTATGCTTTGGGCGCATATACGAACAAACTCGAAGTAGAGGATAACCTCCGCAACATGAACACCGCTTTCTCGGGCAGATATGTCGAGGTTCCCTATTCGGTCATTGCCGACGATCAGATCGAGGTGAGCGAAGAGGAGCTGGCCGCATGCTACCAGAGTAAGAAGACGAAGAATGCAGGTCTGGGCAACCGCACGATAAGCTACCTGCTGTTCGATCTTAATCCTACCGAGGAGGATCTGGCTGCCATCGAGGCTGAGGTCAATTCGGCTGCCGAGCAGCTGGCTGTGGCCGAGGGCGAGCAGATCAAGACCGTCGCACGCTCGTTCGCCGGACAGGTGTCGCCCTTCATCGGTTACGACAATATCCCCGCAGAGCAGGCCGAGGCCCTGAAAAGCGGCAAGATGTACGGCCCTGAGAAGTTGGACGAGGTGTGGGTGATGAGCCGTGTGGCCGATAAGGTCAATGCCCCGTCGACATTCACGATAGAGTGCGCCGTATTCGACGACAAGGAGCAGGCCGACAAGGTCGTGGCCGAGCTGAAAGCTGTCGATTCGGACTTCTCGAAGCTCTCTGCTGCGGTCGATACCTATAACCAGACCCGTGATTTCAACATGATGGACGAATATACGGCCAAGTCATTCATCGGCGGCAAGGTAGGCGACGTGATCTCGTATAACGAGGCCGGCAAGGTCGTCGTGGCGAAGATCACCGAGTGCGGTGCGCCGGCCGATTTCATACAGGTGGCGCAGATCGTCAAGGAGATCAAGCCGAGCGAAGCCACGCTCGATGCCGTAACGCGCCGCGCTACGTCGTTCGCCAACAAGGCCAAGGCTTCGGCCGAGGCGTTCCAGAATGCGGCGGGCGAGCTGGCCATGATCCCGCGTGTGGCAACTGTCAGCCGCGGCGACCGCGACTATCAGACCGGTGTGCGAGGCATTCGCGGTATAGATAACTCGCGCAGCGTAGCCGTCTGGGCTTACGGTGCCGAGGTGGGCGAGTCGAAGAGTTTTTCACTCGGCAACAGCATCGTAGTGGCGATGGTCACCGCAATCGACAACAACGAGTTTACTCCCCGCAACGATGCTTTATGCCGCCGCGAGGTTCTGCGTGACAAGAAGTTCGCCCAGATAGCAGCCAACCTCACCTCGTTCGACGCTGCCAAGAGCAAGTACGAGGCCGAGGTGAAGTCGTTCGCAGGAGTCAAGTTCAACGATAATCTGCTCGAAGGCGGCGAAGGCGAGGCGCGCCTGATAGGTGCCATCGCTTCGACGACCGAAACGGGCGTGGTATCGCAGCCTGTCAAGGGTAACGATGCCGCCTACCTCTTCGTCGTCGATGCTATCGATGCCGGTGAGCAGCTCGATGCCGAGGGCATAGCCAAGGAGCGTATTCCGCTCAACACCCAGCGTGAAGCGATGATACGCCAGGTTCTCGGTTATGCACTGAGCGACAAGGCGGGTATCGTCGATATGAGAGACGAACGCGTGATGTAGTCTCTGTCGGAACTACATTGGAAATATGGCTGTTGCGGCACTCGGTGCCGGTATCAATGGCAAGTTTGGAGGATTTGTCGCAAACGAATCCCTCGATCGCCCCGGGGCTGAAAGGCTCGGGGCGATTTGTTGTTATGTGTCGGATTGTGCGCTCGCGCGGTTAGCGTGACAGACTGGCGGGTATGCGTGCTCTCCACCGCGAGACTCCCACGTCGCAACTGCGTTGCTCCTCGGAGTGACAGACTACCTGCCAACGCTCCACCGCGGAACGCGGGACGAAGCCAGCCACGCCCCACATGGAGCGCGATTTATCGCGCGACCCAAGTCCCCTCCGAGGAGGGGATTTAGGGGAGGGTCAGAATTATATAACGGCGCAAGCCGTCGCTCCTTGGTCGACATTTGTCTGTCATTCTGAGGAGGACGGAACGTCCGACGTGAGAATCTCTTTCTTGACCGGCAAATGTGTTTTATGGCGGGTATGTCGCGCTCCAGACTGCGAGACTTCCGCGTTGCCTGTGGCTACCCGGAGTGACAGGGTAGAGCGTGTTGAGATTCCCGCGGTCGGGCATGCACCCTGCATCGGAGTGACATGGTGTGTGCAGAGACTCCCACGTCGCCTGCGGCTCCTCGGAGTGACAGGTTGGTTATGTCATTCTAAGTGTGGCGTATAGGCCTTTATCTGTTGTGCGGCGGCTGCCGGCGCACGCAAGGGCAATAATCAATCGCCCAGCATAAGCCACGACATGGAGTATTGCGGATAGTGGTCGTGGATAATGCCTGCCAGACGACGCGATATGTGATAGTTGCCGCGTTTGATCTGGTAGAGGTTCTCGGCATGTTTCAGCCCGAGTGTTTTGGCGAGTCCTGCGGCTGTCGTATCCAGATCGTGTATGATTGTCTCTATACGCGCCCAGTCACTGTTTACCTGCAAATCGGTGTTTTGTCTCTTCTTCTTTCTCGGCATAATAATAGGCGTGGTGCTGTTTACTCGTCTGACTAAGCCGGTCGTAGGAAACCATTACCGCAGAAAAATAGACAGTCCACGCCATACGCATGCATGACAAAACTGTGTACCTAACCTCCGGAAGTGCAAATTTCCTACGTTTGCTTAGTAAGGATTAAGTAAAATTTTGTTATTATTTCAGTGCTTTTAAGCCATACAAAGTTACACATATTTTTTTAATGTCAAAATGATTCGCCTATTATTACGCATGCCGGTAAGGGAAACATCGTCGGGTATGGCCGCGGCCGCAAAAGAAAAAAGATAGTCGTGTCAACCGACTATCTTTTCGATGAATTCGACCGCCCGGCGATAGAGCCCTTCGACGATGCGGCTGACTTCGTAGATGGTGTCGAAGCGTCGTCGCAGCGACTCTATGTAGCTGTGCAATGCCACGCGGTAGACGATCGCCGCTATTGTCATAAAGAACAGACCCACGATGAGCGAGGCTACGGTCGTGCTGCCGATAAGCTCCGAGAGCCACGTCACGAATGCTGCCGTAAGCAGTATCAGCGACATGAAGCCCGATAGCAGGAACACTACGATGGCAGTGCCTATGGGACGGTGGGAGTCGTTCATACCGGTGCCGCTTTCGGATTACTTGACAATGTCGTCGACGGTATCCTCTATCTCGTCACCGCAATGACAGCTCTTGAAGTTCCTGCGCAGCTTCGACATCTCGTCGTCGGCCATATCGCGGATCTTCTGGCGAAGCTCCTTGCCCGACTGAGGGGTGAACAACATGGCGATGGCTGCTCCGGCAAGTGCGCCGCCGAGAGCCGAAAGAATACATTTGCTTGTGTTTTTCATAATAGTGCGTTTTTTTAGAAATGACACCCGTCGAGGTGCAAACTCCAAGCCAAATATCGGGTGGGGCAAGCCGAAAAATATTAACTTTGCAGTCGTGATGACGCATCTTGCCATAAGCGTGGCATTTACCGGCCACCGATATTACGACGGTCGCGACGACGGAGTGTTGTGCGATCGGTTGGAGCGGTTGTATGCCGAGGGGTACCGCCGTTTTGTGAGCGGCATGGCACCGGGGTTCGATCTGGCGGCGGCCGAGGCCGTGGCGGCGTTGCGCGAGCGGCATGCCGATGCGGTGTTGGAGTGCGCCGTGCCATATCCGGGCTTCGAGAGCGGTTTTGCCGTGAAGGACTGCGAGAGGTTCCGTGCATTGATTGCCGCGGCCGACAGGGTGGTCTACATAGGCGAGAGTTATTCGCCGCATGTCTTCCATCGGCGCAACGACTATCTTGTCGACAACTGCTCGCTGATGGTGGCGTGGTGGGACGGCCGCCGCAGCGGAACGGGTTATACGGTGGCGCGCGCACGGCGCATGGGGCGGTGTGTGGTCAACATCTTCTCCGACGGTCAGCCCGCGTTGTTCTGACACGCTGCGGCCGACAGGAGGTGTGTCGGACAGGCATACGGGACGGCGGCGGCAATCCGGTTGCAAATAAAATATTCAATCTGCTTTGCAATCGGGAAAAAAAGAATAACTTTGTATATTAACTAATATTTATGAAACGATGAAAAACATAACCCTCTTCTGCTCGATCGTGCTGCTGTCGCTTATGTCGGTGCGTATGGCCGCTGCGCAACCTCCTAAGGGTGCCTTCTCGTTCTCGGCCGAGACGCGTTATGCCGCGCCGTTAGGGGCAGGCGACGAGTTCTCCTCGATCGACATCGATGCCGTTTTCGGCTACCACTTCAACGGCCGGTGGTCGATCTTCGTGCCGGTGACCGGTGCCACGGGGCTGTTCGATGTATCGGGCGTGAGAAGCTACGAGACGACGGTTTTAGCGGGTGTGGGCTTCGAGTATAACATCATAAGCAATCCGCGCTACACGCTGGGGCTGTCGCCGCGTGTGCAGGCTGCCGTATGCGGCGACTGGAAACATCTGAGCTACGATGTCGGGCTGCGCTGGCGGTGGGCAAGCTCGCCTTATGTGGGTTTGGGCGTGAGATATATCGACAACTACGATTCGCCGTTCAAGAACCGCTGCTGTCTCTATGTCGCATTCGGATTCACGTTGTTCTGATCGAGGCGGTACATTAATATAAGAAAGCCGACGACCCTTCGAAGGATCGTCGGCTTTTGCATATATGCGGTGGATTATTACCAGTTGAGGATCTTGCGGAAGTCGTAAGTCTCGGGATTGGCCACATACTTGCGTGCAGCCTCGTAGTCGTCGGGGGTGATGAAGTTCATCAGATTGTCGATCACCTGCTGGATCTTGTCCGAGTGAATGTCGACCAGACGGGGCGGGATCTTACCCGTTTCGGGATCCTGCAAGTCTTTCAGATAGAGGGGCGATACGTAGCCCTCCTGGCTGATGTAGACCATGCAGCCGGTCTTGCCCTCCGAGAAGAGCTTGTAGACACCCATGCCCAGTTCCGAGCAGTAGACCAAGTCGAATGCGCAGGGGGTCTGGCAGCGAACCTCGTAGCCGATCTCCACAGGGCGCGACTTGACTTTCAGACCGATCTCTTTGAGCTTCTTCTCCAAGATGTCGTTGAACATCATGGCCTTCGACACCTTGCCCAACTCGGGGTGTCCGTGCTCGTCATACGAGAAGTGAATGCCCGATTTGAGTATCTCCTCCTCCGACAGCGCGTGGAACACACCCTCAGAGATCATGGCCACACCGTAGTCCATGCCGATGATCTTGCGCTTGATGATCGACGAAATCATCATGTTGATGATCTTGTCGATGGTGATGGTGGTCTTGTTGAACATCTCGGGAATGATGATCATCGGGTAGTGGCATGCCGAAGCGATACCGAATGCGAGGTGACCTGCCGAGCGTCCCATGGCTGCTACGACGAACCAGTTGGCCGAGGTGCGAGCGTCGTTATAGACGGCGCGGCCGATGACCGAACCTGCGTTCTTGGCCGACTGATAGCCGAACGTCGGGGTGCCGGCGGGCAGGGGAAGATCGTTGTCGATGGTCTTCGGTACGTGTATGTTGGCAATGGGATACTGCTTGGCTTCGAGGAATTTGGCGATGCGGTTGGCAGTCGAGGCCGTGTCGTCGCCGCCGATGGTAACCAGCAGCTTTATGTTGTTCTGCTTGAAAAAGTCGAGATTGAAGTTCTGCTCGAAATCCTTGTCGGTGGGCTTGAATCGGCTCATGGTCAGATACGATCCGCCCTGGTTGAAGATGTAGTCGGTCTTGAACAGATCGAGATCCTCGAAATGCGGATTTTCATTGAAAAGACCCGAATAGCCGTAGTGCAAACCGATCACTCGATAGCCTTTGGCTAAAAAAGTCTTTGCCACACTGCCGACGACGGTGTTGATACCGGGTGCCGGTCCGCCGCCTGTAAGAATTGCTATTGCCTCTTTCATAGTATTTTATAGTTTTTGAAGTTAGTGCTTTCTGGTAGTGCCCGACAAGCACGATGCAAATATACTGAAAATTTTTAAAAAGTAAGTTTTTTTGTTGCTTATTCGAAAATAATTTTGTAACTTTATAACGATTGTTTAAACAGTATCGATATGCGAAGATTATTTTTGCCGGTGATGATGGCGTGCGCAGCCGTCATGGGTGCTATCGGGATAGCAGCGGCACAGCAGCGCGACAACGCATCGTCATCGACTCCTTTCAACGGCATGATCGTCGATGCCGAGGGTCGCGGCGTAAAGGCGCGCGTGGAGGTGGTCGGCAGCGACCGTTTCACCGTGGCCGACGGCAAGGGGCGTTTCGGCCTTACGAACATCTCGGCCGACGACTCGCTCAGAATATCATATAAGCGCAAGAGCTGCACCGTGCCTGTGGCCTCGCGCCGCAGTCTGCATATCGTGTGGGACAACGACGATCCCTCGCTCAACCGTGTGCGTGAGGACGAAGCCATAGCCCAGATGGGCGCGGAGTATGTCAAGCGGCGCGACCGTGTCACACCGACGGCCGGCATCTCGGGCGACCGTCTGCGCGCCACGGGCATGACCAACATAATCGACGCACTGATATTGTGCGTGCCGGGTCTGGCCTACGAAAACGGCGAATTGTGCCTTCGCGGCAGCAGCTCGCTTAATTCGAGAAGCGGAGTGCTGATATTGTGCGACGGCGCGGAGGTGCCGCGTATCGACAGTCTTAATCTCGAAGATGTGGAGTCGGTCGAGGTGGTGCGCGGTGCCAATTCTTACGGCTTCCGCGGCACGAACGGCGTGATTGCTGTAACTACCAAATCGGGCAAGAGCCGTTGAGGCGGCCGGCCGGAGGCATCGTGAGCCGTGAGCCGCACGTTCGGCCGCGGCCGGCAGCGTATGCTATCGAGGTGGAACTCAATAAACTATTTTGACATGGAACAGTATATATTGGCATTGGATCAGGGCACGAGCAGCTCGCGTGCCATCGTATTCGACCGCGCGGGCAAGATATGCTCGGTGGCGCAGAAGGAGTTTCGACAGATATTTCCCCGCTCGGGCTGGGTCGAGCACGATCCCGACGAGATATGGTCGTCGGAGGCTTCGGTCATAGCCGAGGCCATCACCTCGGTCGACATCAACGGCACCAACATAGCCGCCATCGGCATCACCAACCAGCGCGAGACGACGATCGTGTGGGACGTGGAGACCGAACAGCCCGTCTATAACGCCATCGTGTGGCAGGACCGCCGCACGTCGGAGTATTGCGACCGGCTGCGCGCCGAGGGCCGTGCCGACTTCATACACGAGCGCACAGGCCTTATCATAGATGCCTATTTCAGTGCCACCAAGATCAAGTGGATACTCGACAATGTGGAGGGTGCGCGCGAGCGCGCCGAGGCCGGCAAGCTGCGTTTCGGTACGGTCGATACGTGGTTGGTGTGGCGACTGACGCGCGGCGAGTGCCATGTGACCGATGTCTCGAACGCCTCGCGCACCATGCTGCTCAACATTCATACGCTCGACTGGGACGACGAGCTGCTGTCGCTGTTCGGCATTCCGCGCTCGATGATGCCCGAGGTGCGTTCGTCGAGCGAGGTCTACGGACATACCAAGACCACCATATTCGCCCACCGCGTGCCCATTGCCGGTATCGCGGGCGACCAGCAGGCGGCTCTGTTCGGACAGATGTGCGTCGAGCCGGGCATGATGAAAAACACCTACGGCACGGGTTGCTTCCTGCTGATGAACTGCGGCAGCAAGCCCGTAATGTCGCAGAACAACCTGCTGACGACCGTGGCGTGGAAGATCGGCGGAAAGGTGGATTACGCTCTGGAAGGCAGCATCTTCGTCGGCGGCTCGGTGGTGCAGTGGCTGCGCGACGGGCTGGGCATCATTCGCTCCTCGTCGGAGGTCGAGGCCTTAGCACGCACGGTCGACGACAACGGCGGCGTATACTTCGTGCCGGCACTTACCGGACTCGGTGCGCCGTGGTGGGACCAGTATGCACGCGGCACCATCACAGGCCTTAGCCGCGGCACGACGGCGGCGCACATAGCGCGCGCCGCGCTGGAAGCCATAGCTTTCCAGTCGATGGACATAGTCGACGCCATGATGCGCGATTCGGGCTTGAAACTCAAATCGTTGAAGGTCGACGGCGGTGCTTCGCGCAACGATCTGCTGATGCAGTTCCAGAGCGATATGCTCCGCTCGGCGGTCATTCGTCCGGGCATAACGGAGACCACGGCACTCGGTGCCGCCTATCTGGCGGGTTTGGCCGTGGGCTATTGGCGCGACATAGCCGAGATTCGCGGCCAGTGGCAGGAGCAGAGCCGCTTCGAGCCGCTGATGGAGCCGTCCGAGGCCGAACGGCTGCAACGCTCATGGCACGATGCCGTCTATCGCACGCTCTCCGACTATAATTGCAACCGTTAGAACGATTTGAAATGGAAACTGATATTTTAATCCGCTGCGTGTTCGAGTTCATCGGCACGGCGGTCTTGATACTGCTCGGCGACGGCGTAGTCGCCTCCAACATCTTGAAGAAATCCAAGGGCGAGAACGGCGGTTGGGTGGTCATCACCCTTGCATGGGGTCTGGCCGTAATGTGCGGCGTATTCATCGCAGGACCCTATTCAGGTGCACACCTCAATCCTGCCGTCTCGGTGGGTCTGGCCGTGGCGGGCAGCTTCCCGTGGGGCGACGTGGCACCCTACATCGCCGCTCAGCTCCTCGGCGGATTCACGGGTGCCGTCCTGGTCTACCTCTTCTACAAAGACCACTACGATGCCACCGACGATGCCTCGGCCAAATTAGCGACATTCTGCACCATGCCCGCCATAATGAACAAGCCGCGCAATCTCTTTTGCGAGGCCGTGGGCACATTCCTGCTGATCTTCGTCATACTCATGCTCGCCACCGACGAGAATACGGCCGCCGTGGGGCTCGGCTCCATCGGTGCCTTCCCCGTGTCGATGCTCATCATGGCCATCGGCATGTCGCTCGGCGGCACCACGGGCTATGCCATCAATCCTGCCCGCGACCTGCCTCCGCGTCTGGCTCACGCCCTGCTCCCCATCAAGGACAAAGGCGCGAGCGGCTGGGACTATGCGTGGGTGCCCGTGGCCGGTCCTATCATCGGAGCCGCTGCGGCAGCCGGATTGTATCTGTTGCTGTTTTGAGTAAAAATTCATACCTTTGCTTTCGAATGCTGCCGCGGCGTTGCAGCCCCGATCTCTGTTTTTGATGACGGAATCTGTCGTCAGGCCTCGAATTTGCACTGCGGAGCATTTGTATAACTTAAAATCGTGAAGCAATGAAAAAAGGTTTTATAATCCTCGCGGCTGCAATGTTATGCAGCTCGGCCGTATTTGCCGCAGCCGATCGTCCCGTTAAGGTCGGCGAACTGCCCCAGGCAGCGCAGACATTCCTGAAAACCTACTTCGCCAAGAGCGAAGTGGCATACGCCGAGATGGACGACGATGTGGTCAAGCGCGATTACGAGGTCGTCTTCCGCGACGGCACCAAGATCGAGTTCGACGGCAAGGGCGAATGGACGGATATCAAGTGTGTCGGACAGAGCGTTCCCTCCGCTTTGGTGCCTGCGCAGATAACCTCTTATGTCGCCGATAACTATCCGGGTGAGAGCATCATCGAGATCGAACGCGGCCGTTACACCACCGAGGTGAAACTCACCAACGGGTTGGAGTTGGAGTTTAACAAACGTTATGAACTAATAAAGATCGACCGGTAATTTTCCGTGAAAAGCGGTCATTTGCTTCCGCTCGCTCGATTGGGCGAACGGGCAGTACGTCAAGTACAGCCCGTCCGCCCAATTTTCGTTGCGCGTTGCAACTAACCGCTTTTGACGAAAAATCTTTTCTTTTTCGTGAAAAATACTATTCTACTTCCGTGCCTTGTCACTCGGCAATGGGAAATACGTCAGTATGTCCTATCCGGCGGATCTTCGTTTGCGTTGTATAATACCGCTTTTGACGAAAAATTTTCCATGAAAATGCCACACCTGCTTCCTCTCTTTGTCGCTTGCCAATGGGCAGTACGCCAGTACAGCCCATCGTCTCGCTCTGTCGGAGAGTCGCATCTGTGGCATTTTGATGAAAAATTGGCGCATAGTTCTTGGGCACAATTTCCATTGTCCTGTCATTCTGAGGAGGACGGAACGTCCGACGTGAGAATCTCTCTTTGCTGATTTTCTCTCCTCTCCACCGGAATTTAAGTCAGTGCCCTACTTGCCCGATTGCGCTCCCTGCCGGTGGGGTTTGTGCCGTTTGCCGGAATCGCATTTGCCGCGGCAGCCCATGGGCTTGCCCTGATAGCCTTTGTGGTGTGTCGGCTTTATGCTGCCGTCACGGCTGTGCGACCTCTCCGATGCCTCCCACAGGGCATACTGCTCGGGGGTCAGTATCTTGCCGGCCGATGTGCGCAGCTGCTCCTCGTGCTTCTGCATGTCGGCACGCTGCTTCTGCTCGAAATCGCGTTTGTCGTCGTGCATCTTGCGGTGAGCCTTGGCATCTTCGAGATTGGCGCGGTAGAGCCTGTCGGCCTGATCGTTGTCGAGCGACAGCTCCCTGACCTGTCTGTCGGTCTTCTGACGGGCGATCTGTTCGACGCTCGGAGTCTGTGCCCCGACGCTCTGCTGCGACTGGTTTTGCGCCGCTGCCATGCCCGACAGCATTATGCCTGCTGTCAGCGCGATAAATAGTCTTCGTTTCATAATCGAAAGGTTTAATTAAAGGTTTTAACGCTTGCGCTTATGCAAAGGTAGAGCCATTTCGAGTCTGCGATCCGGGATTTGGGGTCAAGCGGCGGATTACGGGGGTGAGGAGCCTTTGTGCTGCGGTGAAGCGGCGGCATGCGTTTTGGACGGGGCAGGGGTGCTGTGGCGGAAAAGTGTGCGGCAGCGACAATTTTTTCACAAAGTTGTTAGCACATTTTCAAAATTGTGTATATTTGCGGAAAATTTCTACGATAATCTATTATATGGTGACAGTATCTAAGAAGAAACGTTTGGTAACAAGTTTCCATAACCTCACGCCCGAACAGCAAAATGAGGTCAAAGCTCTTTATCCTCTGGGATTTGCAGAGGTGATGATGCGTATCGACAAGCCCGATGGAACATTTTTCTATGCGGTTCCGTTCGAGACTGAGGATACCTACTATTTGGTAAAGATCGATGTTAAGATAGACGATGCGGCGGAGGAGAGCGACGACGCATATTACGACGACGATTTGAAGGGAGCCGACGATCTGGCCGACAGCTCTTCGGAGGAGGAGCCTGCCGACGACGGCGGCGACGACGACTATTGATCGCATACAGACCGAAGAAGAGTCATTGCGATATACGGCAGCCGATGATCTCGGCTGTCTTTTTTTTGTCTCTTGCGGCGGGGCGGGTGCGAGATACGATAAAAAATCACCGCAGGATAACATCTCCTGCGGTGATTCTCTTGACGGTCGCTCCGACAGCCTACTTGGTGCGCTGTACGTAGCTGTTGTAACGCCACTTGGCATTCTCCTCGGCAGCCTGGAACAGCTCCTCGGCCTCGGCCGGGAAGGCCTTTTGCAGCGAGGTGTAGCGTACCTCCTTCATCAGGAATGCGCGGAACTTCGACCAGTCAGGCTCCTTCGAGTCGAGCACAAATGGATTCTTGCCCTGCTCTTCGAGCGTGGGGTTATAGTGCCACAGGTGCCAGTAACCGCACTCGACGGCCTGCTTGCCGACGGTCTGCGTGCGCGTCATGCCGCCCTTGATGCCGTGGTTGATACACGGTGCGTAGGCGATGATGAGCGATGGACCGGGGTAGGCCTCGGCCTCTTTCAGCACGTTGAAGAGCTGTGCCTGAGAGGCTCCGATCGATACCTGTGCCACATATACGTAGCCGTAGGTCATGGCGATCGCACCTATATCCTTCTTGCGGATACGCTTGCCGGCAGAGGCGAACTTGGCCACGGCACCCACAGGGGTAGCCTTCGACGACTGGCCGCCGGTGTTGGAGTAGACCTCCGTGTCGACGATGAGTATGTTGACGTCCTCGCCCGAAGCCAGTACGTGGTCTACGCCGCCGAAGCCGATGTCGTAGCCCCAGCCGTCGCCGCCGATGATCCACTGCGACTTCTTGACGAGCCAATCCTTCATTTCGAGTATCTTGCGGCAGTAGTCGCAGCCGCAGGCCTCCATCAGGGGCACCAGACGGCGCGTCACCTCGGCCGAGGCGGCCGACGAACCGCGCGCGGCGATCCACTCCTGCATGGTCGACTTCAACTCGTCGGAGCACTTCTGGCACTCGGCGATGGCCTTCTCCATGTACTCCTGTATGCGGTCGCGCAGCTTCTCCACGCCCACGTGCATACCCAGACCGAACTCGGCATTGTCCTCGAACAGAGAGTTGGCCCATGCCGGACCCTTGCCCTCGGCGTTGGTGCAGTAGGGGGTCGACGGAGCCGAACCCGAATAGATCGACGTACAGCCCGTTGCGTTGGCAACCATCATCTTGTCGCCGAAGAGCTGCGATATGGCCTTGATATAGGGCGTCTCGCCGCAGCCTGCGCAGGCTCCCGAGAACTCGAACAGCGGCTGTGCGAATTGCAGGTTCTTGACGCTCTTGGTCTTGTCGACCACCTCGTTGTAACCTACGGTCTTGGTGACGGTGTTCCAGTTGTCGGCCTCGTGCATCTGCGTCGACAGAGGCTGCATGACGAGTGCCTTCTCCTTGGCCGGACAAACGTCCACGCAGTTGTTGCAGCCCGTACAGTCGAGCGGCGACACCTGTATGCGGAACTTGTAGGCCTTGGTCTCGCCCAGACCCTGCTTCCACTCCAAGCCCGTGGCTGCGGCCTGCTCGTCGGTTGCGAGGAACGGACGTATGGCGGCGTGGGGGCAGACGTATGCACACTGGTTGCACTCGATACAGTTCTCGATCTTCCACTGGGGAACGTTGACGGCGATGCCGCGCTTCTCGAATGCGGCCGTGCCGTTGTCCCATGTACCGTCCTCACGGCCGTTGAATGCCGATACGGGCAGCTGGTCGCCTTTCAGTGCGTCGATAGGCTCGCAGACGTTGCGGACGAAGTCCGAGGCTGCGCTGTCGGCGGCATGTGCGGCGGGCTTGATCTCGATCGATGCCCACTCGGCGGGAACCTCCACCTTCTCGACGGCGGCACCGCCTGCGTCGACGGCTGCATAGTTCATGTTGACGATGTCCTCGCCCTTCTTGCCGTATGACTTGTAGATGGCGTGCTTCATCTCCTCGACGGCCTTGTCGAAGGGAATGATGTCGGCGATCTTGAAGAATGCCGACTGCATGATGGTGTTGGTGCGTGAGCCCAGACCCAGATCGGCGGCGATCTTCGTGGCGTTGATTATATAGAAGTTGATGTTGTTCTTGGCCATGTAGACCTTCATCTCGTCGGGCAGCGAGGCGCATGTGGTCTCGGCATCGCCCACCGAGTTGAGCAGGAACGAACCTCCCTTTTTCAGACCCTTCAACACGTCGTACTTGTCGACATACGACGGCACGTGGCATGCCACGAAGTCGGGCGTGGTGACCAGATAGGGCGAGGTGATGGGGTTGTCGCCGAAGCGCAGGTGCGACGAGGTGTAGCCACCCGACTTCTTCGAGTCGTAAGAGAAGTAGGCCTGACAGTATTTGTCGGTCGAACCGCCGATGATCTTGATCGAGTTCTTGTTGGCACCCACCGTACCGTCCGATCCCAGACCGAAGAAGAGGGCCTCGAAGGTGCCGGGCTTGGCCATCGAGATCTCCTCGCCCACGGGGATCGAGTGGAACGTCACGTCGTCGTTGATACCTACGGTGAAGTGATCCTTAGGCTCGGCTGCGGCGAGGTTGTCGTAGACGGCCAGCATCTGTGCCGGCGTGGTGTCCTTCGACGAAAGACCGTAGCGGCCGCCGATGATCATCGGGTGCATATCCGACGAGTAGAACACGTCCTTTACGTCGAGATACAGAGGCTCGCCATTGGCTCCAGGCTCCTTGGTGCGATCGAGCACGCAGATGCGCTTCACGCTCTTGGGCAGAACGTTGAAGAGATACTTGGCCGAGAAGGGGCGGTAGAGGTGTACGGTGATGACACCCACCTTGCGTCCCTGCTTGGCGAGGTAGTCCACGCACTCCTTGATGGTCTCCGTAACCGATCCCATGGCGATGATGATATGCTCGGCATCGGCTGCACCGTAGTAGGTGAAGGGCTTGTAGCAACGGCCGGTGATCTCGGAGATCTTCTCCATAGTCTCGGCGACCATGTCGGGCACTGCGTCGTAGAACTTGTTAGATGCCTCGCGCGTCTGGAAATAGATGTCGGGGTTCTGAGCCGTACCGCGCGTCACGGGGTGCTCGGGGTTGAGCGCACGCTCGCGGAAAGCGCGCAGTGCGTCGCGGTCGAACATGGCCGTGAGCGAGGCCTCGTCGATGATCTCGATCTTCTGTATCTCGTGCGAGGTGCGGAATCCGTCGAAGAAGTGCACGAACGGAATGCGCGATTTCAAAGCCACGATGTGAGCCACACCGGCCAGATCCATCACCTCCTGCACCGACGAGGTGGCCAGCATGGCGAAACCCGTCTGACGCACGGCCATCACGTCCTGATGGTCGCCGAAGATCGACAGCGACTGAGCCGCAAGGGCACGCGCCGATACGTGGAACACGCCCGGCAGCAGCTCGCCCGATATCTTGTACATGTTGGGCACCATCAGCAGCAGGCCCTGCGAGGCGGTGAACGTTGAGGTCAGGGCGCCGCTCTGCAACGAACCGTGAACGGCTCCTGCGGCACCGGCCTCCGACTGCATCTCGACTACCTTCACCGTGTCGCCGAATATGTTCTTGCGGCCTTGCGCCGACCACTCGTCGACCAGCTCGGCCATCGTCGACGAGGGCGTGATGGGGTAGATGGCTGCAACCTCGGAGAACATATATGCAATATGTGCCGCCGCATAGTTGCCGTCACAAGTAATAAACTTTTTTTCTGCCATATTATAAAAGTTGTTTGAAGAATTTCCTAACAAAATTAACCCGTGTCAAACACAGGTATAATTTGCAATAACCGCCGCAAAGGTATATAATTCGATCGAAAAATCATAGAATTTTCAATGTTAAAATTATAACACGTTTCCGATGTGGGAGCGGGTGCGGTCGAGCGGCCTTATCGGCAGTTGCAAGACCTTGTATGTTAATGTAATATCGAAATAAAAGTTGCAAAGTTTCGTTTCGAAACATGCCGCAAAAAGATGGGATTGCAGGGCTGTTTCGAACGTCGGAGCGGAGGCTGCGGCGGCTTGTCGCGACATGATGTTTTTCCCGAAACGGCAGGGGTGGAAATGCGGCTCGCGGAGCAAAGCCGCGAGCCGTAAATGACGTGATTTTCTATTGCCGCAGAGTGGGCGGAAGAGCGAGTGAATGCGCACCGCTGTGCCGGCTGCTATTGCGGATCGGTCTTGATTTCCGGTGCAGGGGAGAGGAAAATCGGCAAAGAGAGATTCTCACGTCGCGATTTATAATCGCTCCTCAGAATGACGGGACGGCAGGCATATCATTTTTCACATATTCCCCAACCAGATTCTTCGTTCCACGTTGTTTCACTCAGAATGACACGACGATGGGCATGTCGCGCACAGATTTCTCGCTTGCGCTCGAAATGACACGACCCTGTCACTCCGAGGAGCCGCAGGCGACGTGGGAGTCTCGCCGTCAGCAGCGTGGCTGGCATGCGGGAGTCTCGCCTTCTCACCGGAATTTATGACAGTGCCGCTATTGCCCGTCGGGCTCGTGTATCGGGTTCAGCTCTCCGGTCAGGGAGTCCATGATGTAGCCCTTGACCACGATGTCCTGCGGGACGAGCGGGTGGTTGCGCACCAGGTCTACGGTTTCGAGTATGGCCGACTCCGTGTCGTCGAAGCCGTGCAGCCAGCTGTCGAGGTCTATGCCGCAGTGCTTCATCAGCGTGATATGGCTGTCGGGTATGCCGCGCTCGCGCATCAGATGCTGCATCTCCGCGCTGTCCATGCCCTGCACGCCGCAGCCCGTATGGCCTATTATCATCACCTCCCCGACACCCAATTCGTAGATGGCCACGAGCAGGCTTCTGACGGTGCTGTCGAAGGGGTTGGTGATGGTGCCGCCGGCGTTTTTGATGATCTTCACGTCGCCGTTCTTGAATCCCAATGCCGCCGGAAGCAGCTCTACAAGACGCGTATCCATGCAGGTGACGATGGCTATGCGCTTGTTGGGATATTTGTCGGTGATGAATCGCTCGTAACCCTTCTCTGCCACGAAGCGACGGTTGTATGCGAGAATCTCGTCTATCATGCGAATCTGATATAATTAATTTATGTATGGTTTGACACAGCGTTTCAATTTACGCACGGTATCTCGTGCGGTCGGCGATGATCTCCTGCATGTGGTCTTGCGCCCAGCCGATCAGGGCGTTGACATGCGGCAGCAGCGACCGTGCGCGGTCGGTGAGCGCATACTCCACGCGCGGCGGTATCTCGGCGTAGACCCGACGCGAGACGAGTCCGTCCTGCTCCAAGGTGCGCAGCGTGACGGTGAGCATCTTCTGCGATATGTCGGGAATGGCACGGAGAAGCTCGCCGAAACGCATCTTCTCGGCATCGGTGAGCGTGTAGATGACCAGCAGCGACCACTTGTCGCCTATGCGCGAGAGCACGTTGCGTATGGGGCAGTCGGGATATACGGGGCTTTGCAGAGGCTGTCTGTCCATGATGATTGTCGTTTTTTTATATAAATTCACTCTACAAAAGTAAGTAAAATTCTTCGGGAGTGCAAGTGCGCGACTAAATATCTCTGCCGGACAGTGACGCGGCGGTTGCGTTGATAATTGGATAAAATTTGTTATTTTTGTGAAAATTACAGCTTATGACTGGTCGGATATTCATATTTGCGATTGCTGCCGCGGCGGCGTTGGCGGGGGCAGGGTGTCGCTCCTCGTCGCCGTTCGACGAGCGTTGCCGCGAGCGGTTGGAGCGGCTCGATGCCACCATTGCCGACAAGGAGCGTTACGAGCAGCGCAAGCGCGCCCGCATAGACTCCATCGAGATGCGTGTGCCGACGGCGGCCGATTCGACGGAGCTGTATGCTCTCTACGGCACTCTGCTCGACGAGTACGGCAAATACGATGTCGATGCGGCACTTGGCTATGCGCACAGGAAGCTGGATCTGGCCTCGTCGCTCGGCGAGACGGCACTGACGCGACGCAGTGAGATCGATCTGGCAACGCTCTATGCCCAGTGCGGCAACTATGTCGAGGCGTTGGAGATGATTGCCCAGGTCGACACGACAGGTATGTCTACGTCCGACCGGTATGCGTGGCACAATGCGCGTTACGTGATATACGAGGGCATGTCGTTAGTGAGTGTCGATGCCGACTGCCGCAAGGTATACGTCGAGCGGCTGGACGCAGAACGGCACGCGCTGGTGGGGCTGGATCTGCCGATGACATTCGTGCAGGCCGAGATCATGCGCTCGCGGGGCGACGACGACGGGGCTTTGGAGCTTCTGTTGCAGATGTCCGACGAGGAGATAGGTTCGATTCACGGCCGTGCGGTGTGGGCCTACTCGGTGGCACAGTCGTATATCAACAAGGGCGAGTCGAACGATGCCATATATTATCTGGCCGAGAGCGCGCTGTGCGACTTGCAGACCCCCGTGCACGAGTATCGTTCGTTGTACGAACTATCCGCGCTGCTCTATGACAGGGGCGATATCGAGCGCGCCTACGAATATATAAACCGTTCGCTCAAAGATGCCCGGCAGGCCAATGCCCGCATCAACATACACTCGATAGAACGTCTGCTGCCCATAATCATCCGCTCATACGATACGCTCATGTCGCGCAAACAGCATCGGCTCAATATGCTGCTTGCCGGAGTGACGCTGCTGACGCTGCTGCTGGCCGTGGCCATGATATTGGTTCGGCGCGACAGCCGCCGTGCCGCCCGTGCCGAGCGCAGGCAGGCTGCGGCAAACGAGGAGTTGAAGACGGCCAATGCCGAACTGCTGCGCATCAATGCCCTGCTGCATGATGCCAACAATCTGAAAGAGTTGTATCTGTGCACCTATATAGATCTGTGCTCGGATTACATCGGCCGCATCGACGAGTATCGTCGCGAGCTGAACGGCGTGGCGCGCAGCGGCGGTGCGGCACAGCTGCTCGAAACATTGAAGTCGAATGCGCGGATAGATCGGGAGCTGAAGTCGTTTTACGAGCGGTTCGACCGGTCGTTCCTCGATCTGTTTCCCGATTTCATCGATCAGTTCAACGCGTTGCTGCGCGAAGAGGAGCGCGTATCGCTTGCGGGCGGGGAGCTGCTATCCACCGAACTCAGGATATTCGCCCTTATCCGGCTCGGCGTGACCGACTCGGTCAAGATCGCGGCGTTTCTGCGGCGGTCGGTGTCGACCGTATATAACTATCGTGTCAAGATGCGCAATGCCGCATTGGGCGACAGAGAGGGTTTCGAGTGTCGGGTGATGTCCATCGCAAGGCTTGATTAACTACTATTTAGCCCTTGGCTATGTGTATTATATCATTGATATATATTATATTGAATTGTGTGATAGACTACTATTTGACTACAATGCGGCTCTTTTGACGGATATTATTCATACCTTTGACTTACGTTATTGCGGATAACGACAATTTAACCTAAAACAAACTATAAACCTATTATGAAAAAACTTTTATCGCTTGCCGTGGCATCGGCTCTGATCGTAGGAGCCAATGCGCAGGAGCTGCGCTCTCCCGATGGCAATCTGCGCATGGATTTCTCGCTCGACGAGGCGGGAACACCTGTTTATAAATTGGAGTATAAGGGCAAGACTGCCGTGGCTCCGAGCCGTCTGGGCTTGAAGCTGAAGAGCAGCGAGCGCAACGAGTTCGGTTCGGACTTCACTAACCGCGAACATAAGGTCGATCCTCAGACCTCGCTTTACGACGGTTTCGTGGTGGCCGGTGTGGAGAACTCCACCTTCGACGAGACGTGGCAGCCCGTGTGGGGTGAGGAGTCGGAGATTCGCAACCACTATAACGAGATGGCCGTGACGCTTCACCAGCCGGTCAACAACCGCGACATGATCGTGCGTTTCCGCCTGTTCAACGACGGCTTAGGTCTGAGATATGAGTTTCCCGAGCAGGACAATCTGGTCTATTTCATCGTGATGGACGAGATGACCGAGTTCGCCATGTCGGGCGATCACACGGCGTGGTGGATCCCGGGCGATTACGATACGCAGGAGTACGACTACACGCGTTCGCGTCTGTCGGAGGTAAAGTCGCTGTTGGAGGCGGCCGTACAGTATAATCTGTCGCAGACGATATTCTCGACCACGGGACTGCAAACGTCGTTGCAGCTGCTGTCGGACGACGGACTCTACATCAACATACACGAGGCCGCTCTGGTCGACTACCCCTGCATGCACCTCGATCTCGATGCCGACCGCATGGTGCTCACCTCGCACCTGACACCCGATCCCAACGGCCACAAGGCCTACATGCAGACTCCGGCGCATACGCCGTGGCGCACGGTGATCGTATCGGACGATGCCCGCGACATGCTGCGCTCGCGCATCACGCTCAATCTCAACGAGCCGTGCAAGTTGGAGGACACCTCGTGGATCAAGCCCGTGAAGTATGTCGGCTGCTGGTGGGATATGATAACCGGCAAGAGCACATGGTGCTACACCAACGATCTGCGCAGTGCCCATCTCGATACGGACGATCTTTCGAAGGTCAAGCCCAACGGTACGCACGGTGCGACGACCGAGAATGTCAAGCGATATATCGATTTTGCGGCCGAACACGGATTCGATGCCGTGCTGGTCGAGGGCTGGAATATCGGCTGGGAGGATTGGTTCGGCAACAATAAGGACTATGTGTTTGATTTCGTTACGCCCTATCCCGATTTCGATGTCGATGCCATACATAAGTATGCCGCCGAGCGCGGTGTGAAGATGATCATGCACCACGAGACCTCGTCGGCCGTGAGAAACTACGAGCGTCACATGGATCAGGCATATAAGTTCATGAAGGACAACGGTTACGATGCGGTCAAGAGCGGCTATGTGGGCAATATCGTTCCCGTGGGTCACAACCACTACGATCAATGGCTCGTCAACCACTATCTCTATGCCGTGAAGAAGGCTGCCGACTACCAGATCATGGTCAATGCCCACGAGGCCGTGCGTCCCACGGGTCTGTGCCGCACCTATCCCAACCTGATAGGCAACGAGTCGGCGCGCGGTACGGAGTATCAGGCATTCGGCGGCTCGAAGCCCTCGCACGTGACCGTGCTGCCTTTCACGCGTCTGATAGGCGGCCCGATGGACTATACGCCGGGCATATTCGAGATGGATATCTCGAAGGCCGATCCCAACAATAAGTCGCATGCCAACTGCACTATTGCCAATCAGTTGGGTATCTACGTGGTGATGTCGTCGCCGTTGCAGATGGCCGCCGACTTCCCCGAGAACTACGAGCGTTTCATGGACGCGTTCCAGTTTATCAAGGACGTGGCCATAGACTGGCAGCAGAGCCGTTATCTTGAAGCCGCCCCGGGCGAGTATATCACCGTGGCGCGTCAGGCCAAGCAGAGCGGCGAGTGGTTCGTGGGCAACTGCACGGGCGAGAAGGATCATCTTTCGCAGATCACTTTCGACTTCCTCGATCCCGACAAGACCTACGTAGCAACGATCTATGCCGATGCCGACGATGCCGATTATCGGACAAACCCGCAGGCCTACACCATTCGTCAGGTGCGCTGCACCTCGCGCAGCACCCTGCGCCAGAAAGCAGTTGCCGGCGGCGGCTACGCCATCTCGTTCCGCGAGGCTACACCGGCCGACAAGAAGCTGAAGATGTTGAAGTAACAGTATATACATATTATGTTTGCAGCAGCCTCCCGACCGAAAGGTCGGGAGGCTGCTGTTTGTGGCGGATTGTTCTGTGGTACCGACAGATAGATCTTTTCAAGCCCCGCCAATGGCGAGACTCCCACGGGAGGGTATGCGTCCTGCATCGGAGTGACAGTAGCGTGTGCTGAGACTCCCACGTCGCAACGTTGTTGCTCCTCGGAGTGACAGTAAGGTGTCATTTCGAGCGCAAGCGAGAAATCTGTGTGCGACTATTTCCATTGTTGCATTAAGTCGTATAGTCTTGTCTTCCACAGATGTCTCACTGACGTTCGACATGACAGGTCGGGTTTGTCATTCCGAGGAGCGTGCCATGCACGCGACGTGAGAATCTCGCCTCCCACCGGAATTTAAGACTGATCCCAGATTCTCCGTTTCATTTCATTCCACTCAGAATGACGCATCATACTTGTCATGTTGCGCGATTTATGGCAAAAGAAAAAAGCGACCGTTTCCGACCGTCTTGGTAGTGGATAGGGGATTGACTGCGCTGCGCTTGTCTTCAAACGTCGCGACTCGGCAAAGCCGATGAATCGTCTCTGCCCTCGCTGCTTAGTTTGTCCGAACCCACAGGGTTCTTATCCCCTTATCGAGAGCGATTTATAGCAAAATAAAAAGCGACCGTTTCCGATCGCTTCTTGGTAGTGGATAGGGGATTCGAACCCCTATGTCGTGCGTGAGAGGCACGTATCCTAGCCCTTAGATGAATCCACCCTCTCTGATTGTGGTGCAAAGATAAGGCGATTTTTTTTATCTCCAAAATTTTTTGCAAAAAAAATATGAAAAATCTTTCGATGCGTACTTCGTAGGGTAAATTTACGTACCTTTATTGAGTAAATATAATTTTGCAGATTATGATGAAACGTATGGTTTTGTTGGCAGCCGCCGTTGCGGCCGTAATGGCTGTCGGCTGCCGTGGTTCGAAGAAGAGCGAAGCGACACCCGTGGTGGAGACGATCGATTTCGTGGATAAGGATTCGGGTGCGACACCTTACAGTGTCGAGCTTTCGTACTGCCGTATTGTTGATGCCGAGACCAATCCGGTGTGGTCATCGATCGAGAGTCAGAACTACGAGCATATTTTCGGTGAGCAGGCTCCCGCCGACATCGATGCGGCCGTCGATGCGATTATCAAGGGGTTTGTCGACGATTTCGTGGCTTACGACGACGATATGCCGCCGCACTCGTTCGAGTATCAGCTCAGCATATCGCAGGATAGCGAGGCGGTGCGCGGAGGGGCCGTGATGTGCTACACGACATACTATTATACATACACCGGCGGTGCGCACGGTCTGGGCACGGTGGCATACGACTGTTACGATCTGTCGAGCGGCCAACGCTACGACTTCCACTATCTTATGGAGGACGTGTGGGCGCAGGCCGTGCAGCAGCTCGTCTCGGACAAGTTGAACGAGGAGTATGGCGGCGACCTGTTCGGCACTACGCCCGAGACGGCATACGTGTCGTCGGCCGTGAAGATCACCGACGACGGCATATTGATCGATTATCAGCCCTATGAGGTGGCTCCATACTCGATGGGTATCGTCAGCATCTTGCTTACGGACGAGGAGATCGCTGCGACGGGAGCACCTGTCATCTGGCGAGCCGAGTAACGCCATGAAGATCGATCATATAGCCCTGTGGAGCATCTGCCCGGAGCGGGCCAAGGCGTTTTACGTGAGGTATTTCGGCGGCCGCGAGGGCGAGCCGTATCATAATCCGCGCACGGGCCTGCGCACGTGGTTCGTCTCTTTCGACGAGGGCGCACGCATGGAGATCATGTCGCGTCCCGATGTGACGGCCTCGCCGGCCGACGACGCAAGAGTGGGCTGGGCGCATATCTCATTCAGCGTGGGCAGCCGCGCGAGGGTCGATGCCCTGACGGCCGAACTCTCTGCCGCGGGCTATGAGGTGCTGAGCGCACCCCGCACCACGGGCGACGGCTACTACGAGAGCTGCGTGGCCGACCCCGACGGCAATAGGGTGGAGATCACCGAGTAATGTGCAATATTGCTAAAAATAGGAGCTGCCGGATATTCCCGGCAGCTCTTTGCATAGTATTAAACGGTCTTACAAATCTTCGCCGTTAGCTCGATTGTATTCGTTAGATAGTCCGAAAAAATATGCCATTCAATAGTTGCTCATGTCCATAAAATTAGTATTTTTGTAAAATATTGGAAGAAGTGCTTATTTATGACTATGAACGGATTGTCTCAAACTCCGAAGGAAGAACGTATCAAGATATTACAATCGGTTATGCCTGAAATTTTCGATGAAGGTAAAATCGATTGGGAAAAACTGCGTGCCGTATTGGGCGAAAATGTGAACATTGCCGATGAACGTTATCGGCTGAATTGGGCAGGCAAGAGCGATGCCTTTCGAGTGATGCAGGAGCCGTCGGCTGCAACGCTTGTACCGTGTAGCGAGGAGTCGGTTGATTTCGACAACACACAAAATATCTTCATCGAGGGTGAGAATATGGAGGTGTTGAAAGTGTTGCAGAAAAGTTATTTCGGCAAGGTAAAGATGATATACATCGATCCGCCGTACAACACAGGTAATGATTCGTTCATCTATCCCGACCGTTTCTCTGAAACCCGTGAGGATTATATGCGTCGTGTAGGCGACAAGGACGATGAGGGATATATGTTGCGCGACGGAATGTTCCGCAAAAATAGCAAGGAGAACGGACAGTATCACAGCAACTGGCTCAATATGATGATGCCGCGCCTCTATCTGGCAAAGTCGCTGTTGCGTGAAGATGGAGTTATATTCATCTCTATTGACGACAATGAAGTGCACAATCTTCGATTGTTGCTGAATGAGGTTTTCGGGGAAGAGAATTTTTTATCGTCGGTCGTTTGGGAAAAACGTTTTACTCGAAGTAACAACGCAAAAACATTCACGACTCTAACTGAACGGATTTTAGTATATCGGAAATCGGATATACTAAACAACATCAAAGAACCGAGAAGCGCGAAAGCAGACTCAATTTATTCTAATCCAGACAATGATCCTCGCGGTGATTGGACAAGTGTGTCATATGTTAATCCTGCGACAAAAGAGCAACGCCCCAATCTGTCATATCCGTTGTTTAATCCACTTACCCAAAAAGAGATTGTCCACCCAACAAATGCCTGGAAATATGAAAAAGCAACGTATGAACAGCATATCAAAGAGAATAGATTATATTGGGGGAAGAATGGGGAGAACACATATCCTCGATTGAAAAAATTTTTATCAGAGATGGAGGGAGGTATGGTTCCCGTAGATTTATGGAAACAGGAAGACACTGGAACTACAGACCAAGGTAGTAAGGAATTAGAGGCATTAATGGGTGGAAAGCTTTTTGATTTCCCCAAGCCAGTATCTTTAATAAAGAGAGCATTATCTATTATAATTGACAACGAAGAGACGACAGGTCTTTTTTTAGATTTTTTTGCAGGTACAGCACCAACAGCACAAGCTATTATGGAGTTGAATCATGAAGACGGTGGTAATCGAAAATATATTTGCGTGCAATTACCGGAGCTTTGTAATGAGAATAGTGAAGCTGGTAAAGCAGGATATAAGACAATAGCAGATATAGCCAAAGAGCGTATTCGTCGTGCCGGTGCAAAGATTCGTACAGAGATAGAAGCCGAGCAGGAGAAACAGAGCGGACAGTTGGATTTTGACGGTGCACATCAGACAAAGATCCCCGATTTGGGATTCAAGGTATTCAAAATTGCCGATAGCAATTTCAAACAATGGCGCAAGATTCGCAGTTCAGAGAAAGACGTATGGCAGCAGCAGGTAATGGAATTCATAGATCCTGTTGCCGATAATGCCACTGTCAGCAATATGGTTTATGAACTATTGCTGAAAAGCGGCAAGGATTTGAATAGTACGATTGAACATGAAAATGACTATTATGCTATTAATGGACGAGAGTTGATATTGATGCTGGAATCGGCGACACAGGAGACGGTGGACGCTGTACTGGCAGCCCAACCCGAAAAGGTCATTGCGCTCGACCGCCTGTTCGAAGGCAACGACCAATTGAAAACCAATACCGCCCTCCAAATGAAAGATGCAGGGATAATCTTTATAACGATATAGGATATGTTAAATGAGATTAAAATAAAGGGCTATAAATCTATAAAAGATTTATCGCTTGAATTAAAACCTATTAACATTTTGATAGGAGCGAATGGTGTAGGTAAAACAAATTTTATATCGTTTTTCCGGTTAGTTAATAATATCTATGAGCAACGTTTGCAAAATTACACGATGCAGAATCGTGCAGAGAATCTATTGCATTATGGCGTAAAATATACAAAGGAGCTATATGGTTATTTGCGATTTGCTCTAAATTCATATTCTTTTACTCTCCAGCCTCGTGATGATGGAAGTCTGTTTATAGCAGAAGAGATGAGCCATTACAAGCCTCGTAGAAATGGGTATGGAATGAGGAATATAAATGAAAGTTGCATAAAAAACTCGGATACTATCAGGAACCAATGGTTGCGAGAGTATTTACAAAGCTATAAAATATATCATTTCCATGATACGAGCAAGGGTGCACCGCTCCGCTCTGCTGCGGATGTCAATGACAATAGAATATTAAAAGAAGATGGCAGGAATCTACCGGCCTATTTGTATTTGCTGCAACAGAAATACCCGAAAACTTTAAAGCGAATAGAATTGGTTATTCAATCCGTAATGCCATATTTTGAACGATTCGATTTGGCTCCGCAGGAATTGGATAATAAGATAGAACTTGTATGGAATGATATTGAAAATCCCGACAAATACTTTGCTGCGAACGATTTATCGGATGGGAGTATCCGGTTCATAGCGATAGCAACATTATTATTGCAACCCGAATTGCCAAAAGTGATCATCATCGACGAGCCCGAATTAGGGTTGCACCCCGTTGCCATAACGAAATTGGCCGGTATGATTAAATCGGCAGCTGCACGTGGGTGTCAAATGATTATTTCGACACAGTCTGTCAATTTAATTAATCAATTTGATGCGGATGATATTATAACGGTTGATCGAAAAGATGGCCAATCGGTTTTCAATCGGCTTGATAAAAAAACGTTGGAAAGCTGGCTTGAAAATTATTCCATAGGGGAACTATGGACGAAAAGTGTAATTAACGGACAGCCTACAATGTTATGAAAAGATTGGTAGTTATTGCCGAAGGAGAAACCGAAGAAAGTTTCGTTAATAATATTCTGATTCCCTATTTCAATTCATTGGGAATTTACAATTGTATCCAGTGTTTTAAAACAAAACATTCTAACGGAGGGCTTTCTAAATATTCGTATATCAAACAAGATATTATTCAGACCATATATGAAGCAGATGTTGTAGTGACCACTATGCTTGATTTCTATCGTTTGCCATCCGATTTTCCAGGCTCAAATCAATTTGATGCCGCTATATCACACGGCCAGCAAGTTGAAGCTATTGAAAATCAAATAAAGATTGATATAGAGCAGGCGCAAAACCGACAGTTTGATAATTTTATTCCATATATCCAGCTCCACGAATTCGAAGCACTTATTTTTTCGTCAATAGAGGGAATTGATGCCTTATTTGAAAGATCAGAAGTTGATTATCGAGGTTTGCAAGATGTTATTAATAGATATCCAAATCCTGAAAATATTAATAATGGTCCCAATACCGCGCCATCTGTTCGTTTACAGAGATTGATTCCTGGATATGATAAAGTAATATATGGAGTAGAAATTATTAAAGAGATTGGGATAGATACAGTATTATCTAAATGCCCTCGATTTAGTAAATGGATTGAAAACCTGAAAGACGCTCTCTATGAAACTGACTTTTGAACCCAACTTAGAGTACCAGCAGGAGGCTATCGGTGCGGTTGTAGGGCTGTTTGAGGGGCAGGCTCTCGAAAATTCTGATTATCGCTATGGTATGCGCGAAGACGGTCAATTCGATTTCATAGACGGAGTCGGCAATCATCTTGCGCTTACCGATGAGCAGATACTTGCCAATCTGCAAAAGGTTCAAGAGCAGAATGAAGTTGCCGTCTCGGAATCGCTGGAAGGAATGCACTTTTCTGTCGAGATGGAGACCGGAACAGGTAAAACCTATGCCTACCTGCGCACGATCTATGAATTGAACAGCAAGTATGGATTCAAAAAATTTGTCATAGTCGTTCCCTCCGTGCCGATTCGTGAAGGAGTATTGAAGAATCTGCAAATTACACACGACCATTTCCAAACTCTGTACGACAATATCCCCGTCAATTACAAAGTATATGATCGCAACCGAATTTCTCTGTTGCGAGGGTTTGCTACGAGCGATAATATCGAGATTCTTGTTATCAATATCGATGCCTTTGCCAAGGACGAAAATGTCATCAATAAGCCCAATGACAAACTCAACGGACAGGAGCCGATAAAATTTATCCAATCGACATGTCCTATCGTTATTGTGGACGAACCGCAGAATATGGAGTCCGAGAAGCGGTCGGCAGCCATAGCCAATCTCAATCCGTTATGCACTCTTCGTTATTCGGCTACGCATCGCAATCGCTACAATCTGATATACAGCCTAAATCCCATAAAGGCATATGACATGGGATTAGTCAAACAGATTGAAGTAGACTCTGTGCTGGAAGAGAATTCTCAAAATGGTGCATTTGTAGAACTTACTGCAATTACTGCTGCGAAAACGAAAATTACAGCAAAAATTAATATTGATGTAAACGGCAAAGACGGAGTCAAGCGTAAAAGCGTTACAGTAAAAGTTGGAGATGATTTGTATAACTTGTCCAATAATCGGGAGATATATCGTGAAGGTTACATTGTCGAAGGCATAGATGCGTCGAACGGCTACGTTTCATTTTCCAATAACGATGTCATTTACCAAGGTCAGCAACAGGGCGGTCAAAACGACGAAATAATGAAATTCCAGATTCGTCGCACGATAGAGGAACATCTCAGCAAAGAGTTAAAGCTGAATAAACAGGGAATAAAAGTGCTGTCGCTCTTTTTTATTGACCATGTGGCGAATTACCGCTCATACGATGCTCAGGGAGTGTCTGTCAAAGGTAAATTTGCCGTGTGGTTCGAGGATATATATAATGAGTTGATTGCAAAGCCAATATATCAGTCATTGAACAAATACCCAATAGAGAAGATACATAACGGCTATTTTTCGCAAGATAAAAAAGGACAGTTGAAAGATACATCGGGTGAGACGCAGGCTGACGATAGCACTTATAATTTGATAATGAAAGATAAGGAGATGTTGTTGGATATCGACAATCCCCTGCGTTTTATTTTCTCCCATACGGCTTTGCGCGAAGGTTGGGATAATCCGAATGTCTTTCAGATATGTACGCTGAACGAGACCAAATCCGAAATGAAGAAACGCCAGGAGATCGGACGAGGTCTGCGATTGGCTGTCAATCAGAATGGTACGAGAATCTATGATAAAAATATCAATCGTCTGACTGTGGTGGCCAATGAAGCCTACAACGACTTTGCGAAGGCTTTGCAGAATGAGCTAAGAGAGGACTGTGGCGTTGATTTTGGTAACCGAGTCAAACCCAAACGAGACAGGATTGCCGTTACTTATCGCAAGGGATTTGAAACCGATTCTCGATTCATTGCTATTTGGGAGAAATTGAAAGCCAGAACGACCTATCGTGTCAAATACAATACAGAAGAACTGATCCGAAATGCAGGTCGGGCAATTAGAGACTTGCCCAAGATTGAAAAACCTTCGGTTCATTCGATTAAAAACGAAGTTGTAATTACCGGTTCTGGCATAGCTGCTCATTATAAAGGTGATCGGATATCGATCTCGCAATCGGATTATGTAATCCCCGATCTACTCGGATATATCCAGCGGCATACGGAGTTGACACGCAGTACGATAATGCGCATTATCACTGAATCCGGACGTATAGATGATTTGGCTGTCAATCCGCAGTTGTTTATGGATTTGGTGATTGCTTCCATCAAACGTGAACTTTACAAACTGATGATTGACGGCATTGAATATCGCCGATTGGGTGATTCTACCTATGAAATGAGACTGTTTGAGGATTGGGAGACCTACAAGAACGAAGATACATTTAAGGTGTTGAGAAAGGATAAGACAATTTACGATAACTTCATTCCGCTGGATTCTGCTGTTGAGAATCAGTTTGCCAAAGATTGCGAATCAAGTGACCAAGTAGAATTTTATTTCAAATTACCAGGTTGGTTTAAGATACCGACTCCAATAGGCAATTACAATCCGGATTGGGCTGTCGTATTCGAAGATGATAGAAAGATATATTTTGTTGTAGAGACAAAAGATACCGGCACATCAACGGTCGATATGTCAAAGTTGCGTCCAGAAGAGCAAGCCAAGATCAAATGCGGCATGGCTCATTTTCGCTTATTCACTGATTTGGATTATCAAGTGGTTAAAAGCTTAACTGGTTTGAGAAAATAGTTGATGAGATAATCTGCAAATTATCTGTTTCGTGGATAACATTTTTTTAATAAATGACCCTCCCGAATCGTTGCGATTCGGGAGGGTTGTTTTTCTGTGACGATGGAGACGGCCTTGCCGGTGGTCGGAGGTTATTCGAAGAACCGGTCGATGGCGGCGGTGATGCCCTGTTCGTCGTAGCCGCAGAGGGCGTAGAGCTGGGCGGGTGTGCCGTGCTCGACGAAGCGGTCGTCAATGCCGAGCATCTGTATCTCGGGGTGCAGCCCCTCGCGTGCCAGCAGTGTCACGACGGCCTCGCCTGCACCGCCCCGTATCACGCCGTCCTCGACGGTGATGATGCGTTTGAAGCGGCGGCCTATCGATGTGATCAGCTCCTCGTCGAGCGGCTTGACGTATCGCAGCGAGTACACGGCCACGCTGTGACGGCTCGCTTCAGCCGCGCGCAGTGCCTTGCCGCATGTGGTGCCGACGGCCACGATAGCCACCTCGTCACCCTCGCGCAGCACCTCGCCGCGCCCGACAGTCAGCTCTTCGAACGGCGTATCGCGCCACTCTGCGCCCTCGCCCGTGCCTCGCGGATAGCGTATGACGGTGGGGGAGTCGGTGCGGGCGGCGGTGTACATCATCTGGCGCAGCTCCCACTCGTTGCGCGGGGCGGCGACAGTCAGATTGGGTATGCAGCCGAAGTAGGCCAGATCGAAGGCTCCGTGATGGGTGGCTCCGTCCTCGCCCACAAGACCGCCGCGGTCGATGCACATCACCACGGGTAGCCGTTGCAGCGCAACGTCGTGAATGACATTATCGTAGGCGCGTTGCATGAACGACGAATAGATGTTGCAGAACGGGCGCATGCCTGCCGCGGCCAGACCGGCCGAGAAGGTTACGGCGTGCCCCTCGGCTATGCCCACGTCGAAGCAGCGTTCGGGTATCTCGCGCATCAAGATGTTCATCGAGCACCCCGACGGCATGGCGGGCGTGATGCCCACGATGCGCCGGTCGGCGCGTGCGAGTTCGAGAAGCGTCTGCCCGAATACGTCCTGATAGCGGTCTGCACCGCCCTGCGAGCGCAGACGCTCTCCCGTGTCGGGGTTGAATTTGCCGGGGGCGTGCCATGTCGGCTGGTCGCTCTCGGCCGGAGTGTAGCCCTTGCCCTTGACGGTCTGTATGTGCAGCAGCTTGGGACCCTTTATGCGTTTGAGGTTGCGCAGCGTGCGCACCAGTTCGGCTATGTCGTGGCCGTCGACGTGGCCGAAGTAGCGGAAGTTGAGGCTCTCGAACAGGTTGCTGTTCTGCAACAGCCCCTGCTTGACGGCATTGCCCGCCTTCTGCATCATGCGCAACACGGGCGGCAGCTTGCCCAGTATGCGCCACAGCCTGTTTTTGAAACGGTTGTATGCCGACGATGTCGATACTCGCACCAAATAACGCTCCAAGGCTCCCGTGGCCTTGTCGATGGCCATGTGGTTGTCGTTGAGAATGACCAAGATATTGGTGTTCGGGCTGGCTCCGGCATTGTTCAGACCCTCGAATGCCAGTCCGCCGGTCATGGCTCCGTCGCCGATGATGGCCACCACGTTGCGCCGTATGCCCTGCAACTCGGCGGCCTTGGCCATGCCGAATGCGGCCGAGATGCTCACCGACGAGTGTCCTGCGCCGAATGCGTCGTACTCGCTTTCGGCCATGCGTGGGAAGCCGCTGATGCCGCCCATGCAGCGGTTCTTCATGAATGCTTCGCGGCGTGCGGTGATGATCTTGTGCGCGTATGCCTGATGTCCCACGTCCCACACTAACTTGTCCTCGGGCGTGTCGTAGACGTAGTGCAGCGCAACGGTCAGCTCCACCACGCCCAGACTCGATGCCAGGTGTCCCGGGTTGCGCGAGCAGCACTCTATAATATATTGTCTCAGCTCGGCACAATACAGCTTCAGCTCGTCGATCGACAAACGTTTCAGGTCGGCCGGCGTCTCTACTTCGTACAGATATTTATACTTGACGTGTGACATGAGTCTACAAAGATAATAATAAGTGAGCGCAAAAGCAAATCCATTTGCATTTTGCCCGGCGTAATTATCCCTATCATCTGTATGGCGACAATAATAATTTTGCCAAATGACGGATAATCGATCCTATCTCGCGAATTTTTTGTATCTTCGCGTTGAATAGTGTAAACAGTTATGCAATACCATAGAATTTTACTCAAACTCAGCGGCGAGTCGCTTCAAGGCTCGCAAGGCTTCGGACTCTCGGTCGAGGTGCTCGATTCGTATGCCCGACAGATACGCGCGGCTGTCGCGACGGGCGTGCAGATAGGTATCGTCATCGGCGGCGGCAACATCTTCCGCGGCTTGCAGGGTGCCGGACGCGGCTTCGACCGTGTCAAGGGCGACCAGATGGGCATGCTGGCCACCATCATCAACTCGCTGGCGTTGCAGTCGGCCTTGGAGAGTGCCGGCGTGAAGTGCAAGGTGCTGACCTCCATTCGTATGGAGCCCATAGGCGAGTACTACTCCAAGGCACGCGCATTGGAGCTGCTCGAAGCCGGCTACGTGGTCATCATCGGCGGCGGCACGTCGAATCCCTATTTTTCTACCGATACGGCATCGGCTTTGCGAGGCATAGAGATCGAGGCCGAGGTGATGTTCAAGGGGACGCGTGTCGACGGCATATACACGGCCGACCCCGAGAAGGATCCGTCGGCCGAGCGTTTCGACCGCATCACATTCGACGAGGTACTCGCGCGCCGATTGAAGGTGATGGATCAGACCGCATTCACGCTGTGCCGCGAAAACGGACTGAATATCATTGTCTTCGACATGGATACCGAGGGTAATCTCGAACGCGTGCTTTCGGGCGAACGCATAGGAACGCTTGTCACACAATAAAACCTTACAGCTTATGGCTATTCGTACCCGCCGTAAACGCGGCAGCACGCTGCAACTGCTCTTGATGCTTGCCGTGCTCATAGCGATCGTTATTCTTATCATCTGGTGGCCTACGCCTGCGTCGGCCGCAACCTCTTCGCAGACTCCCGACGCACAGATGGACCGTGCCATCGTCGAGTCGACGTTGGTGCGCGGCGGCGACATGGCTCCCGACTTCCGTGTGGAGATGCTCTCGGGCGAGCACGTGACGCTCTCGTCGCTCCGCGGCAAAGTCGTACTGCTCAACTTCTGGGCTACGTGGTGCCCTCCCTGCCGCGAGGAGCTGTCGCATGTGCAGAAGGAGATCATCGACCGCTTCAAGGACAAACCCTTCGTTTTTCTACCCGTGTCGCGCGGTGAGCAGCGCAAGACCGTGGAGCGTTTCATCGCCAATACGGGCTACAAGTTCCCCGTCGCGCTCGACCCCGCACAGGAGATCTTCGGCAAGTATGCCACCAACTACATTCCGCGCAACTTCCTCATAGGTGCCGACGGCCGTGTGCTCTACGTATCGGTAGGTTACGACGAAGCCGACTTCAAGGAGTTGATAGCCAACATAGCGGAGGCTCTGAAATAATCGAAAACAATATAAACGGAAAGATGTGTTATGGATACTAAGACCATTTTGAACGATGCAACCGACCGCATGCAGCGTGCGCTCGATCACCTCGACGAGGAGTTGCTTAACATTCGTGCCGGCAAAGCGTCGGTCAACGTGCTCAACGGCGTGTTCGTCGACTATTACGGCTCTCAGACACCCGTATCGGGTGTGGCGAGCGTCACCGTGCCCGATGCCAAGACCGTGCTCATACAGCCGTGGGACAAGAATATGATACGTCTCATCGAGAAGGCCATCATCGACTCCAACATAGGCCTTACACCCTCTAACAACGGCGAGCAGATCCGTCTGTCGATACCGCCTCTTACCGAGGATCGTCGTCGCGAGATCGTGAAGTCTGTTCGCGGCGAGGCCGAGACCGCCCGCATAAGTCTGCGCAACGCCCGCCGCGATGCTGTCGAGGCTTTCAAGAAGGCTCAGAAGGAGGGCATGTCCGAGGACGAGTCCAAGGACGGCGAGGCTCAGACTCAGAAGCTGTTGGAGAAGTTCTCCAAGCTGGTCGATGCGGCAGTGGAGAAGAAGGAGAAGGAGGTTATGACGGTATAAATTTTTTGTGAAAAGCGGCCATTTGCTTCCGCTCGCTCAATTGCCAGAATAGGCAGTACGTCAAGTACAGCCTATCCTGGCAATTTTCGTTGCGCGTTGCAACTAACCGCTTTTGACGAAAAATTGGTTCTTTTCCATGAAAACACCGCATCTGCTTCCGCTCCTCGTCGCTTGACAATGGGCAGTACGCCAGTACAGCCCATCGTCTCGCTCTGTCGGAGAGTCGCATCTGCGGCATTTTGATGAAAAAGAGGCGCATAGTGCTTTGGCAGCTATTCCCACGCTGTCATTCTGAGCGTAAGCGAAGAATCTGTGCGCGACTATTCCCACCGTCCTGTCATTCTGAGGAGCGGCAATTTGCCGCGACGTGAGAATCTCTCTTTGGGGTAGTCGGGTGTATTTCGGACGGCGGGACTCCCACGGTCGGGCGTTGCCCTCCCTCGGAGTGACATGTCGGTTTTGTCGTCCACAGATTCCTCACGTGCGTTCGGAATGACAAACCAACGATAGACGCTCCGCATGGATCAGGTTCTGCATCGATTTTGCATTGCGTGTGTTCGTATAAAACCGATTCGATATGGATACCGAAAAAGACTATTCTATGCCGCGCATAGGCGACAAGGCTCCGTCGTTCAAGGCTGTGACGACGCAGGGCGAGATCGATTTTCCGGCCGACTGCAAGGGGTGTTGGAAGATTCTGTTCAGCCACCCGTCCGATTTCACTCCGATATGCACCACCGAGTTCGTGATGTTCGGTCACATGCAGCAGGAGTTCGCCGCGCTGAACTGCCGTTTGGTGGGGTTGTCGGTCGGCGCGCTCAACAGCCACATAGCCTGGCTGCGCGCGATCCGTGACAAGATAGAGTTCAAGGGGTTGAAAAACGTGGATATACGTTTCCCGTTGGTGGCCGATCCCACTATGGAGATAGCCCGCAAGTACGGCATGATACAGCCCGGTGCCAGTTCGACGGCGGCCGTGCGTGCCGTATTCTTCATCGATCCGGCCGACACGATACGTGCCATCATCTACTATCCGCTGGCATTGGGGCGCAACTTCGACGAGATAAAGCGCGTACTGGTGGGGTTGCAGACCATCGACAACTTCCACATAGCCCTGCCTGCCGACTGGTGCCCCGGCGACGACATCGTCGTGCCGGCTGCTGCCAATGCTGATGATGCCGACAAGGCCATGCACGACGCGTCCTCTGGCATGAAGTGTTACGACTGGTTTTACTGCGTCAGGCCGCTGCCAAAGGAGGAGGTAGAGGCCAAGCTGTATACCAATAAGTAGCCCTTGCTCATCGAACGACATAGGCGGGACGGTCTGTCTGTCCCGCCTATGTCGTTTTAAGCCGTATGTCGTCAGATCGCCTCGACGGTGATCTCGGCCGGTTGCAGGCCGTCGCCCTCGACATGCAGGGTGATGGTGCCCGTGTGTCCGCGCAGCGAACGCACGATGGCCAACGCCTTGCCGTTGAAGAGCTTTATGCTGCTGCCTTTGAGGCACTCCGTGCCTGCGGCATTGCCGTTGTCGACACCGACTAACTCGCCCTCGCCTTCGATGCGGAAGCGTAATTGGTTCATGGCCGTCGGCATGAAGTTGCCCTCGGCATCGACGGCATCGACGGTGATGTAGCTCAGGTCGTAGCCGTCGGCCGCGATCTGCGTGCGGTCGGCCGTCAGCGTCACGGCCGTCGGCTCCGAAGCCGTGCGGCGCGTGTGGCGCATGATCTCCTCGCCCTCTTTGTAGGCTATGGCCGTGATCTCGCCCGGCTCGAACTCCACTCCCTCCCACAGGGCGTGCAGACGCTCGTCCGTCTTGCGGCTGCGTCCTAACGAGCGTCCGTTGACGAGAAGCTCCACCTCGTCGGCCGTGTTGTAGTATGCCCACATGTCGATTCTGTCGCCCTCAGACCAGTTCCAGTGGGGGAACAGATGCAGCGTAGGCTCGTCGGTCCACTCCGCGCGGTACATATAGTAGCAGTCTTTGGGGAAGCCGCACAGATCGACGATGCCGAAGTACGACGAGCGCGACGGCCACGAGTAGGGCGTAGGCTCGCCTATGTAGTCGAAGCCCGTCCAGACGAATGTGCCCGCCGCATAGTCGCGGTCGCGCACGGCTATCCATGCCGCCTCGTGCAGCGTGGCCCACGGTGCGCGCGAGTGGTCGTAGGCCGAGCACTGGTGATGATCGGTGTCGTAGGGCAGATCCCAACGCTCGGGCACCACGTGCAGCTGCGACGACGGGTGCAGGTAGAATCCGCGGCTGTTGAGTGCCGAGGCGGTCTCCGAGCCGATGAATGGCTTGCCCGGGTACCACACGCGTACCGAGTCGTAGTCCTGCTCGTGGTAGTTGAAGCCCACTATGTCGAGCGCACCCGAGCGCAGCAGGTTGTTCATCGGGCGCGTCTCGTTGCAGCCGGCCGTGATGGGACGCGTGGGGTCGAGCGATTTGAGCACGTCGACTATGTGGCGCGTCATCAGCACGTTCTGGTTGACCTCGGCATCGCCCTCGGTCGACGAATCGTTGCCGAGGAAATTAAGCAGCAGGTTCTGCTGCTCGGCCGGCAGGTCGCCGAACTCCTCGCTCAGATCGTCCCACTGTTCGAGTATCTCGTTGCCCACGCTCCACATGATGATCGAGGGGTGGTTGCGGTCACGCTTGACGAAGTCGGTCAGATCGCGCTCGTGCCACTCGTCGAAGAAGCGGGCGTAGTCGTATCGTGTCTTGGCGCGTCGCCACATGTCGAAGGCCTCGTCCATCACCAGAAAGCCCATGCGGTCGCACAGGTCGAGCAGCTCGGGTGCCGGCGGGTTGTGCGAGGTGCGTATGGCGTTGCAGCCGTAGGAGCGCAGTATCTCCAACTGACGTTCCAGTGCGCGACGGTGCACGGCCGTGCCCAACGCACCCATGTCGTGGTGCAGACACACGCCCTTGATCTTCATCTGTCGGCCGTTGAGGCTGAAACCGCTGTCGGCGTCGAACGAGAACGTGCGTATGCCGAAGGGCGTTACATACTCGTCGAGCGTGCGTCCGCGATATTGCAGCGTGGTGGTGAGCGTGTACATATACGGGTCGTCGATGTCCCAGCGGTGGGGCGACGAGACGAGTATGTCCATCTCCACCTCGACGCTCTCCGATGCCGGTATGCGCAGGGTGCGGTGCTCCTTGCGCGACTGCTTGCCGTCGTCGCCCGTGACGCGGTTTATGATCTTTATGGTGAGATCCTCGCCGCTTCGGTTGGTGACGGTCACTACGGTGTGCACGGTGGCCGATTTGTCGCTCACCTCGGGCGTGGTGACACAGGTGCCGCTGTACTCGACGAAGATGTCGCTCGTGGTGACCAACCGCACGTTGCGGTAGATGCCGCAGCCGGCATACCAGCGCGAGTTGGGCTGCTCGGAGTTGTCGCACCTGACGGCTATCACGTTCATCTCGCCCGCAGGGTTGAGGTAGGGCGTGATGTCGTAAGAGAGCGACGTGTAGCCGTAGGGGCGGTAGCCCGCCTCGTGGCCGTTGACGTAGACCGTGCCGTTCATGAATATGCCGTCGAACTCGACGTTGACGCGGTGGCCGTCGATGTCGTCGGGCGTGGGGAAGTGCTTGCGGTACCAGCCTATGCCGCCCGGCAGCGCGCCGCCCGAGGGTGTCGAGGGGTTGTCCTTGCTGAACTCGCCCTCGATGCTCCAATCGTGGGGCAGATGCAGTTCGCGCCAGTGTGTATCGTCGTACTCGGGCAGGGCGAACTCCTCGCTGTCGCCGAGCTGAAAACGCCAGTTGAAGTTGAAATCCTCCACCGTGCGCGGCGATTGCTCCGTCTGGCAGCCTACGGCCGCGAGCAGTGCCAATATGGGTAAAAGCAGTTTTTTCATCGGTTATCGGTTTGATTTATCGGTTATCGCTGCGGCCGGTCGCTGCGGAACGGCAGTGCCGGCAGACCATAGTTGTCGCGCACGTTACCCGGTGAGAAGTTGCGGAAGCAGTAGCGCACGGCCACGGGCTCTTCGACTTCGTCTGCCCAGACGGTAAGCGTCTGAGAGTTAAAATCGTCGCGCCGCGCCTGGGCCTTGTAGAAGCGGCCGTCGGTGCCGCACACCTCGAATCCACGTATCTGGCCTTCGAGCGATAGACGGTCGTCGGCGTTTTTATAATATACGCGCATGGCGCGTCCTTCGCGCTCGGCGCGGTCGAACACGAGTCCGAGCGCGTGGGTCTTATAGCCGTATTCGCGCAATGCCCACAGTGCCAGACGTTCGCCCACCTCGCGCTTGCGGCGCGGGTGTATCTGTCCGCGCTCCCAGTCGTACACGAGATCGTTGGTCGAGACCATGCCCGTGCCCTCGACCATCGACATGACGGCCTGCTGCTGTTCGCGCAGCAGTGCGCCGCTGCCCGGGTAGCTGTCGGGGGCTTCGCCGCCGCCGTAGTCGTAGGGTGCTATCTCCACATAGAAGAACGGCAGCTTGCGGCCGAACATCTCGCGCCAGCTCTCGATCAGCGTGGCGAGCTTGTCGGCGTAGGTCGTCGGGCGGTCGGTGTTGGAGCAGCCCTGATACCACGCCACGCCCTTGAACGAAAAGCCCTGCAAGGGGTGTATCATGCCGTCGTAGAGCGAGGCTGCGCGCGAGTAGTTCTCGCCCTCGGGCAGGTCGAGCGTACCCTCGGCCCGCAGGTCGTAGTCGGTGAAACGCTGCTGCCGAGAGAGGGGTATCCACGACTCTATGCAGGTACCTCCCCACGAGCTGTCGACGATGCCCACGGGTATGCCCAAGGTGCGTTGCAGCGTCGCGCCGAAGAAGTAGCCCACGGCACTCCACTCGGCCACGCTACGCGGCGAGGCACTCTGCCACGCTCCGCCGCGAGTGTCGCCGGCGGGCTCCTCGGCGGCCGCGCGCGGCACCTTGAAGTAACGCAGTGCCGTGTTGGGTGCGGCGAGCACGACATCGGAGGCACCCTCCACGGGGCAGCCCCAGAAGCCCTTTACGGGCATCTCCATGTTGGACTGACCCGAGCAGAGCCACACCGTGCCGATGAGAATATCGGTAAGCCGGAGGCGCGAGCCGTCGTCGAGGGTGAGCGTCTGCGGCTCGAACGAGGCCGCGGGAGTCTCGATGACGATCTCCCACGAGCCGTCGTCGGCTATGCGCGCAGTGCGGTGCTCGCCCCACGAGGCGGTCAGCCGGAGTCTGCCGCCCGGGCGGTCGCTCCACCCGTGCAGCCGTATGCTGCTCTGCTGTTCGAGCACCATGCCGCTGCCGAAGATATGCGGCAGGCGCACCTCGGCGCGGACTATGCCGGCCGAGAAGAGCAGAGCAGCGATTATGATCGAAAAATGTTTCATGCTCGGCGGCCTGTCAGATGTTGTCGCCCAGTGCGGCATCTTCCGTGCAGTTGAGCTTCTCGACAAGCGAGCCGCACTGTACGGTGTAGGTGCCCTGTTCGAGATACCAGCGTGCATCGCGTCCCACCATTGCCAGACGCTCGGCCGGCAGGGTGAACACAACGCGGCGGCTCTCGCCCGGCGCAAGCTCTATCTTGCAGAAGTCGCGCAGGCGGCGTGCGTCGGGAACCACCGAGGCTACGTCGTCGTTGATGAAGAGCAGCACGCTCTCCTTGCCCGTGCGCGAGCCGGTGTTCTTCACCGTTATGCCGATGCGTATCTCATCGCCCGCCTTGAAGTCGCGTCCCGACTCTATCCTCAGATCGCTGTATTCGAATGTCGTGTACGACAGACCGTAGCCGAAGGCCCACTGTGCGGCCACCACGGCGTTGTAGTCGTAGGCTCCCTCCATCGTGCCGACGCTCTCCGAGACCTTATGGTCGTAGGTGGTCATCGAGTTGGAGTATTTGGGATAGGTGTAGGGCAGTTTGCCCGAGGGGTTGACCTCGCCGTAGATAATGTCGGCTATGGCCTTGCCGCCCTCGGTGCCGGGCAGGTAGGTGTGCAGCACGGCCTGCATGCGGTCGGCGAAGGGCTCTATAATTCGTGCGCGTCCCTCGTTGAGCACCAGCACCACGGGCTTGCCCGTTGCGGCCAGAGCCTCGGCCAGAGCGCGCTGATTGGGCGATATGGCCATCTCGGTGAGGTTGCCCGGGGTCTCGCAGTAGGAGTTCTCGCCCAGACACAGCACGATGCAGTCGACATCGGCGGCGGCACGCACGGCGGCCTCTATGTCGATGTTCTTCTCGTCGTAGTATTTGCCTGCGGGGTCGTACTCCACGCCTGCCGCGTAGACGATGTTGTCGCCGCCGCGGCTGCGCATGGCATCGAGGATCGTCACGCCGTCGGGCAGCACCTTATCGACTATGTCGCCCTGCCAAGAGTAGCTCCAACCTCCGCACAGCGGACGCATCAGGTCGGCATTGGGACCGGCCACGAGGATCTTGCGATCGGTCGTGAGAGGCAGCAGCGAATCCTCGTTTTTGAGCAGCGTGATCGACTCGCACGCAGCCTCGTAGCAGGCGCGGCGTATGGTCTCGCCCTGGAACTCGGGGTAGTCCTTGACGTAGGTGTTGGGCGTATCGATCAGTCCCAGACGCAGCTTCATGCGTATGATGCGCGCTGCGGCATCGTCGATGCGCTCCTGCGACACCTTGCCCTCCTTGACAAGCTCGACGAGCAGTGGGCAGAAATTCACGTCGTAGGGTATCATCGACATGTCGACACCGGCGTTGATCGACTGACGTATGGCGTCCTTATAGTCGACGGCGATCTTCTCGCGCGTGTAGAGGTTTACGATGTCAGCCCAGTCGGTGACTATCACGCCGTCCCAGCCCAATCCCTCTTTCAGCCAGCCTGTCAGCAGCTCGCGGTCGGCGTGGGTGGGTATGCCGTTGACCGAGGCCGAGTTGACCATTACCGACAGCGCACCGGCCTCGATGGCGGCCTTGAACGGAGCGAAATGCTTTTCGCGCAGCTCGCTCAGCGAGACGTAGGCCGGCGTGCGGTCCTGACCCGAATTGGTCATGCCGTAGGCCATGAAGTGCTTGGGGCACGAGGCTATGTGACGGGCATCGATGTGGTTGGGGTCGTCGCCCTGATAGCCCAGCACCATCTGGCGAGCCATCTCGGCCGAGAGGTAGGCATCTTCGCCGAAGCTCTCCCATACGCGCGGCCACGAGGCCTTGCGTCCGAGATCCATCGTGGGCGAGTAGGTCCACGGTATGTTGCTTGCGCGCACCTCGTAGGCCGTCAGCTCGGCCATGCGGCGCACCATCTCGCGGTTGAACGAGGCCGCTGCGTTGATCTCCTGCGGGAACAGAGGCGAGCGGTGGGTGTATGTGGCACCGTGTATGGCATCGATGCCGTAGAGCGTGGGCAGGCCGGTGTGCTTCATCGAGACCTCGTTGATCTTCTCGATGATGCTGTTCCACTGCTCGGCCGGCAGAGCCTTGCCCGGGGCGTTGAGCACCGAGCCGAACTTGAATTTCGAGGCCAACGCCTCCAACGCCTCGCCGTTGAGCACGAACGCCTTGTCGTCGGCCACGCCGCTGGTGCTGTTGCCGAGCATGTCGATGCCGATCTCGGCCATCTGTCCGACCTTCTCTTCGAGGGTCATGCGCGAAAGTATCTTCTTGACTTGTCGCTCGATGCGTGCATCGGGCTTGATTGCCACGCGACCCTGGCCGCCGGCCGCAGCCGCGACACCTGTCGTTGTGATTAATGCGGACATAATCAATAGTTTGAAAATTCTCATAAGTTTATCATTTGTTTGTTAGGTTTCCCGGTCGGGTGATGCACTTGATTATGCAAGCGCACCTACAAAGATACGGTTTTTTCGCAAGATAGCTATCGTCAGACCGTCAAAAAGAAAAACGCCGAGCGGAAGTCGGCGTTTTTTCATAAATGTGTATTATATTGATCATTATTCGATCGTCCAGGTCTCGCCCGAGCGCAGCAGATCGTCGACCGAACGGATCTTCGACGAGGCTTTCACCTCCTCGATCTGGGCTGCGACGCGGGTGTCGTAGACGTTATCCTCCTTCACGTCGCGGATCACGCCGACGGCTACGGGGTACTCGGGGTACTTCATCGCGGCCAGCATCGAGTGCAGCGTGGTGTCCTGCGTGTGGGCGTCGTGGACGAGTATATCCTCCTCGGTGTAGCCCTCCTCGCCGACGGTGACCACCTTCAAACGCATGTTCTCGAAGACGAGTCCCTTGCGGCGATCCTTGCCGAAGAGCATCTTCTCGCCGTGACGCAGCGTGATGGTGTTCTCCTCGCGCGTGGCCTTGTCACCGGCAAATGCGGCGTGGGTCTTGTCGTTGAAGATTACGCAGTTGACCAGTGCCTCCACCACGGCCATGCCGTGATGCTTGGCAGCCGCCACAAGGCAGTCTTTGGTCAGTGCGACCTCCATGTCGATGGTGCGGGCGAAGAACGTGCCCTTGGCACCGATGACCAGCTCGCCCGGGTTGAACGGCTTTTCGACCGTGCCGTAGGGCGATGTCTTGGTGATCTTGCCCAGCTTGGTGGTGGGCGAGTATTGACCCTTCGTAAGACCGTAGATCTCGTTGTTGAAGAGTATGACGTTGAGATCGATGTTGCGGCGAATGGCGTGTATGAAGTGGTTGCCGCCGATGGCCAGCGAGTCGCCGTCGCCCGTGCACACCCATACCGACAGATCGGGGTTGGCCGTCTTGATACCGGTGGCTATGGCGTTGGCACGTCCGTGGATCGTGTGGAAACCGAAGGTCTTCATGTAGTAGATGAAACGCGACGAGCAGCCGATGCCCGACACGAACGTGAACATGTTGTGGGGCTTGTCCAGAGCGTCGGCCACCTCGGGCATGGCGCGCTGCACGGCGTTCAGTATGGCGTGGTCGCCGCAGCCGGGGCACCACTTTACCTGTTGGTCGCTTTTGAAATCGGCGGGGGTATATTTGTATTCTGCCATGACTCTCTATTGGAATAAGGTGTTGAACTTGTCGCGCAATTCGACCAGCGTGAAGGGCTGACCCTCGCACTTGTTGTACTGCTCGAACGTGAACTGCTGGAATGTCTGACGCATGTAGGCGGCGAACTGACCCTCGTTCAGCTCGCAGACGATGATGCGGCGGTAGCGTGCGAGGATATCCTCCACGCCGTGGGGCAGCGGGTAGATGTAGTTGAAGTGCAGATGGGCTATGCTCTTGCCCTCGGCCTGCAACTGTGCCACCGCGCTGTGCAGATGGCCGCGCGTACCGCCCCAGCCGATAACCAGCACGTCGGCCTCATCGGGACCGAACACCTCGGGTGCGGGCAGCGAGTCGGCTACCAGCTCCACCTTGCGGCGGCGCGTCGAGGTCATCTCCTGGTGGTTGGCCGGATCATACGATATAGTGCCGCGAAGGTGATCCTTCTCCAAACCGCCTATGCGGTGCTCCAAACCCTTCTTGCCGGGGAATGCCCAGCCGCGCGCCAGCTTCTCGTTGCGGGCGTAGGGCATGAAGTCCTGCTCGGCGTGAGGCTCCACTATGGGAGGGGTGATGGTGGGGTAGTCGCTCATAGAGGGTATGCGCCACGGCTCCGAGCCGTTGGCGATGAAGCCGTCGGTGAGCAGCACCACGGGAGTCATGTGCTCCATGGCGATCTTGCCGGCCATGAATGCGTAGTGGAAGCAGTCGCTGGGCGACGAAGCGGCCACCACGACCATCGGACACTCGCCGTTGCGGCCGTAGAGTGCCTGCATCAGGTCGCTCTGCTCGGTCTTGGTCGGCAGACCCGTCGAGGGACCGCCGCGCTGTACGTCGACCACTACCAGCGGCAGCTCGGCCATGACGGCCAGACCCATGGCCTCGCTTTTGAGCGACAGACCCGGACCCGACGTGGTCGTGACGGCGAAGTTGCCTGCGTAGGCGGCACCGATCGAGGTGCAGATGCCCGCGATCTCGTCCTCGGCCTGCACGGTCTTAACACCCAGATCCTTGCGCTTGGCCAGCTCTTCGAGAATGACCGTGGCGGGGGTGATGGGGTAGGAGCCGCAGAACAGAGGTAATCCGGCCTTCTCGGCGGCGGCGCAGAAGCCCCATGCCGTGGCCACGTTGCCGTTGATTGAGCGGTAGGTGCCCTTTTCCAACTGGGCGGGGGCTACCGTATATGTGTTGGCGAACTGATGCGTGTTGGCCGCATAGTTGTAGCCGGCGTCGATGGCGCGCTTGTTGGCCTCGGCCACTAACGGGTTCTTCTTGGCGAACTTGCTCTCCAAATAGCTCTTGGCGTGATCCTCGGGGCGGTTGTAGAGCCAGAAGCAGATGCCCAATGCAAACATGTTCTTGCACTTTACAACCGACTTGTTGTCAAGTCCCATGTCGGCCAGCGCGTCGCGCGTCATGGTGGTGATGGCCGGTATGACGACGTTGTATTCGCCCAGACCCAGCTCCTCGATGGGATCGAGCGTCGAGAAGCCCGCCTTGCGGATATGCTCCTCGGTGAGCGTGTCGCCGTCGATGATGACCGTAGCACCGCGCTTGAGCCACTTGCGGTTGGCCTTCAATGCGGCGGGGTTCATGGCCACCAATACATCGCAGTAGTCGCCCGGGTTGTCGATGCGATACGAACCGAAATGCACCTGAAATCCAGATACGCCCGCCACCGTACCTTGCGGAGCGCGAATCTCGGCAGGATAGTCGGGGAAGGTCGATATGCCGTTGCCCAACAGAGCCGATGTGTCAGAAAAGAGTGTACCCGTAAGCTGCATACCGTCGCCCGAATCACCCGAGAAACGAATGACCACGTCTTGCAACTCATGTACGTTTACATTGTTCATTTGCCTGTTAAGTTTGCAGTTTAGTTATGAATTAAAGTTTGATTATACAAATATATGATAATTTATCAATCAAAGCAATATTCGGCATTATAAATCGTAATTTTTGCCGATAAAAATTATCGTTCGTGTCCGATGCGGCGGCGCAGCCTTGCCTAACATGCGGTCTGCGTAGTCCGACAAAGGCGCACGGATATCCGCGCGCCTTTGCTGAGATTCATCTGCGGTTAGCGCAGCGAACGCATCTTGCATGCCTGCTCGCGCTCTCCGGTCTCTCCGATGGCGTATGGCAGCGTGCGCGCCTCATCGGCCGCGGGAGCGAAAGTCGTGTCGGCATCGACCAGTATGCGGTGCGGTCTGCGCTCGGCGTATTTCGGCTTCAGCGGTGCGCGCATCACCGATGCGGTCTGCGAGGCGATGAACTCCTCGGCGGGCGAAGCGTCGGCCTTCGAGAGCATGACACCTGCCATCACGCCGTGACCCAATGTGCCGTTGGCGTCCTTGGCCATGGCAGCGAATGTGTACTGCGTGTCGTAAGACATGACGTAGGCACCCGAGCGGCTGTCGTACTGCACGTTGTCGGGGTTGCCCATGTCGTAGCCGTAGGTGATGAGCATCATCTCGACCCAATCGTCGTCAGCCCACGACAACCAGTCGTCGCAATAGAAGTTCGAATACCAGTGGGCGGCCGTTGCGTTAGGCTCGATACGGTAGGTGAGCAGTGCCATGCCTGCCAGCTGGCCGTATTTGCCGGGGTCGATGGCGGCAAGAGCGTCACCGTCGTAGTGGGGTCCCTGAATGAACTCGACCAATGCGTCGCTGATGATGTGCTCGGGCGTGGTGAAGACCTCGCTGACGAAGCCCTTGATGGCTGCCGCCTCGCCCGTCTCCATGTTGACGCTCATGGCATATACTATGTAAGAGGTCTCGGGTTCGAGATTGCTGTATGTGTACTGCTGGCGGCCGATGATGCCCATTTCGGCCAGATACTCGGCCTTCGTCATGCCGAAATAGTCGGCTCCCCATGCGATGGCCTCGTCCATAAGCTGCTTGACGGCCGCATCGACGCTGCCTGCCGACTGCAATGCCTCCTGGTATGTGCTTGCCTCGATGATATCCGAGTAGTAGTAGACGGCCGAAGAGCCGGTGGTGGTGACGGTGGCCGAATTGTAGGTCATGTTGTCTACCGAGATGGTGACGCTGAGCTTTTCGGGATCGCCGTCGGCCGAGAGCGTGTGTATCTTCTCCTTGACCAGAGCTGTGGTCGGGGCATCGTCCCAGCCGAAGACGAGGATATAGTAGTCGGTGTCGGGTTTGAGATTGTCGACATCGCCGAGCCACGAGGTGCCGTACGTCAGAAACTGGTCGAGCACTTCGTTGTTCTTGTAGATGCTGGCTACCTGCCACATGATCTCCTCGTCGGAAGCGAGCATGTCGCACTGGTCGGCCGGCTGTACGCTCCACAGGTAGGGATCTTCGTTGGTGGCGTTGATCGTGGCGGTGAAGCCTGCGAACGAGAGTGTTTCGAGCGAGATGCTCAGTACGTTGTCCGACGGTGTTACCGGTGTGGTGGTCACCTCCAATATCTCGGGTGCGGTGTTTACTCTGAACTCCTCGTTGATGCCGATGGCAAAGGCGTAGTATTTCTGTCCGGGCAGCAGATCGTCGCGCGTGAAGGTATCGGTGCCGCAGCTGCCGAGATTGTCGAATATGTCTTTGCGCGAGGCTCCTCTGTCGAGGTAGTAGTTAACCAACCACTCCACCTGAGCAGCGAATGCCGAGTCGTTGCCGCCGAAAGTCTGGTACGACTCCTCGTCGATGATGTTCAGAAAGAAGTTGGCAGTGGCGGGATCGGCCGTAGCGGTAATGGTGCACGAGGTCTTGGTCAGTTCGTCGACCTTGATCGAGAACGAGGCATCGGCCTGCTCGACGGCCTGGGTGCGGAACTCCGAACGATAGACCTTGGTCGTAGGCACTCCTTCGAGCGACAGACCGTAGACGTAGAGCGTGTAGTCGGTGTCGGGACGAAGTTCGCCCTGTCTCTCGTCGAGATCGCCCTTGTAGAGATTCTCGGCCAGCCACGCTCCCAGATCTTTGCCCTCGTTGTCGGCCGCTTCGATGAAGAAGAGCAGGTCGTCCTGTATAAGCTCCGTATCGGAGTTAAACTCGGCTATCTGCTCGCTCGGAGACATCATGGCCACGTATGTCATCTCCTTTTCTTGGGGCGATACGCAGAAGTGACACTCCGTTTGCGTGATGCCGTCGACGGTCAGCGTGAAATCGGTATCGGGCAGGGGATCGGGAGTCGGTTCCGCAGTCTGATCGTTGTCGCAAGCGAACGACAATACGCCCGCAGCCAGTACCATAAGAACATGTTTGAAATTCATAAAAGAAAGATTTAAGTTAATTGCTACCGTCGACTAATAATGTTATATATTTCCGATGCGCTATCGACGAGACGCACCGTCATACAAATATAGCATAAAAAAACTCTTCCCATAATATTTTTCTTGTAATTCGTTCGCAGAAGAGGGAAAAAGTGGCTTTTTGTTCGACATAAATGTCCGTCAGGGGAAACCGACAATACTGCGGCGGGAGAATTTTCTATTCCGGCCGGCAGGCTCCTGCATGCCGAACTGCCCATCTCTGCCTGCGAGACTACCTCGGTCGCAACTGCGTTGCTCCTCGGAGTGACAGCGACTTGTCATTCTGAGCGTGAGCGAAGAATCTGTGCGCGACGATTTCCTCCGCTCAGCATGACATACAAAGGTTTATGTGATTGCAGAGCGGAGTGCCGAAACATGAATTTCGGCACCCCGCTCTGCGGTACGTATCGTCATCGGAAAGGCTATTCGTAGATCAGTTCCAGATCGTCGATGATCATGCGGCTGTCGGTGCTGCCGGTGAAGTAGTCGCCCCAGCGCGAGGCCGAGCAGACGATGATAAGATGCGTGGGTCGGCGCGAGGTGGATACATATTTGAGCGGTATGGTGAACTCCGTCCACTCCTCGACGCTCTCTGAGAGAATCCACTCGCCGTAGCCTATAACGGCCGGCGAAGCCGATGAGAAGAAGGTGCCCGTATCGCGCGTGTCGATCCTCACGGGACTCTCCTCGTCGCCGCCGTACTCGGCGGCCGTCCAGTCGCCCACGGCGATGTATATGGCACCGTTGTCGGGATCACCGCTTTGGAGCGGCAGGTCGGCAGGCGACGAACCCACGCGGTTGATGTCGCCGCGGTGGTAGCGGACATATCCGTGCAGTGCCGTGGGGTGACCCTCGTAGGGGCGGCCGAAGTGCACTATGCCGTTGGTGCCGATGGTCTGTGCGAAGCGGCCGAGGAAGAGGTTGCCTGCGGCGAACTTGCCTATGCCGGCCATGTTGGGATACATCGATTGCAGCGATGCCGAGGTCGTGCCGTCGGATCCGGGACGCGGTTCCGAAAGCGGTGTGGTGAGGTTGAACTGGTCGCCCAGAGTGGTGGCACCCGGGTTGCCCGTGCCCCAGTAGGGTGCGCCTTCTAAATAGGGGAAGTAGCTCTTGCCTATTTTAGCCCACTGCTCCATGCCGCCGTTCTCCAATACGGGTGCTGCCTCGGTGGTAACGCTCTGCACCGGCGTGAGATTGTCGTCGGAGTAGGCCACAACCTCGTATTGCGATTCGGGTTTGAGCCCTGTGATGCGTGCGCTGAACCGTCCGCCGTCGGCCTTCACCTCGTCGGCTTCGATCCAATCCTCGGAGCCTTGTTCGCGATAGCGGAAACCGAGATCGGCACCGCTGCGTCCCGAGGCGTAGAGCCAGATGCTGCGCGCCCACGCATCGACCGAGGTGAACTCCACCTCCACTTCGGTCTTGACCACTTTCAGCGTCCACATCTCGGTGATGTCGAAGTAGCTCACGTCGATATGATGCACCGTATCCTCGAACGAGGTGAACGACGAGGGATCGGGCGAGTAGGTCGAGATATCTTTCGGCGCGAGTTTGAGCTGCGTTATATGTATGTCGCTCAGATCGGTATCCATCGGCACGTAGGCCGTGGCGATGTGGCTGTCGACATCGATCTCGGCCGCGCCGATCTGGTTGTCGACGCTGAAATAGCGTTCGATAGTCTGCTCGGCCGTGATAGTCCACTCGACGCTCTGGTAGAGCGACAGCGTGACATAGAGCGGTGTGCGCAGGTCGAAGGTACCGGGGAATGCCACGCTCGACTCCGCGCCCTCGGTCAGCTCCACGGCCTTGATCTGCACGGCGCGTATGTCGGTTGTCTCCTCCAAGCGCAGCGTGACGCTGTGCCGCCCGGGATCTATCTCGGGTGCGGAGAGCAGCCCGTCGGCTTCGAGCGACAGAAAGTCGAGCTTGATCACGGGATAGGGTATGTCGTTCTCGATGCAGCCGCCGAGCGCGACCGTCGAGAGCAGCGATATCAAAAGCGCGTATATTCGTCTCATCGTCTAACTCTTCTTCTTGTTCCACAGGTGTACGACCATGCCGATGTTGATGTCGGCGAGGTTGAATTTGAAGCGCAGTCCCGAGCGCGAACGGCTGCCCGTGTGTTCGCCAAGCTCGTCGCTCTGACGTATCTTGTTGTAGTACAATCCGCCCAGACCGAACGAGACGGTGGTGCAGACGTTGGGGAAGATGTACACGGCTATGCCCGGATTGAAATTCAGTCGGAAGCCGGTCGAGCGGCTGCGCGAGAATTTGCGTGCGTTGTCGCTGATGTAGGAGAAGTCCATGGTGCCGGTGCGTGCCTGCAACTCCCACTCGGCGAAGAAGCTGATGCGCCCCTTCTGATCCAATCCGGCGTAGGTGCGGTGGAAGAGCGACCATGCGTAGCTCTGGCTGCGCAGCGACATGTTGTCGAGCGAGAACGACAGGTCGTTCTGTTCGCCCAGATTCAAGCCGATGTTGCCCAGCTCGCCGTTGACGAACTGATAGCCGAACCTCACGCCCACGACGTGGTTGTCGCGGTAGGCATAGCCTACGAAGGGGTTGACCGTAGTCATGGTGCCTTTGAGGTTTATGTCGTCGAATATGAGCATCAGCTCCGTGTCTTCGGCCTTGATGGTGCCGTAGGAGGCCGTCAGGCCGATGAGCACTTCACCTCGGTACACGCTCTTGATCTTGTCTATCTCTCGGTCTATGCGTCGTTTCATCGGCAAAAAGTGTCCGCGTTCGATCTTCACGGTTGTCGAGTCGGTCCCTTTATATTGAGCCGCACTCTCCGATATGGTAAACGCCGAAGCGAGCAGTAATAGTATCAGTCTTTTCATAGCCTCGCGTTTTACAGGTAGAACGATGCGCCGAAGCCTATCGACAACAGGTTGACCTTGAAATTCATAGTGCTCGTCTTCACGTGGCCTATCTCCACCTGGTTGTGTATCTGTTTGGTGTGCTCGTAGGCTATGCCGAATACGCCGATACTGATCTCGAAGGCCATGTTGTTGGTGGCGAAAGCCACGATGCCGGGTTGCAGGCCTATCGAGGTGCCGAAGTGGTTGGCATAGGTGCCGCGGTACTTCTGGAAGCCGTCCACCACGCCGTCTTCCGACACGATGGTGGATTGCCCGCCCGAGAAGCAGAGTTGTATCTCGGTGAATATGGCGAAGCGGTTGGAGTGGCCTATGGGTATATACTGCCGCCAGAACAGGGCACCCGTGTACTCCTGCTTGATCTGGTGCATGTAGTCGACGCTGATGTTGACACCCGAGTCCTCCTCGCCGAATTTCAGAGAGGCATTGTCCATGTTGAGCATCGTGCGGCCGTAGATGAACCTGATGCCCACGGCCATGTTGTCCTTGGGCGATATGGCTATCATGGGGCTGACGTTGACCGTGTAGCCCTCGGAGGTGATGCCCTCGACCATTAGCAGCTTGTAGTCGTTGTTGCGGTGGGTCGAGTAGGAGGCCGAGCCGCCGAATATCCATTGTCCCTTGGGTACGAAGATGTTGGTGCTGCTGAATCCTCGCTGGTCGCGTGCGTCGCCCGCAGAAGGCTCCGCTGTACGGGCCGTCGGGTCGGCAGCTGCCGTCTCGTCTTCTGCTGCGGCATCTTCATCTCCCTCTGCCGCACGCTCCGCAGCAGGCATTGCCGCTGACGATTGCTCCGCCGCGTAGTCATGCTGCTGCGCCGCGACCGTGAGGGTCGCGGCGAACAGAGCAATCAGCGTAGTGGTTAACTTCTGCATCGGCAGGTGGTTAATATATCAGTTTTATGTCGTCGACATACATATACGAATCGGTCGATCCGCAGAAGTAGTCGCCGTAGGCACTGGCCGCGAACGATATCATGATGTAGTTGGGACGCTCGTCGCTTACGTAGGTCAGCTCGATGGTGCGCTCGTACCACTCCGTGGCAGCCTCCTGCGTGCGGAATACGCCGTAGGCCACGACGCCCGGCTCCTTGTCGAGGTTCTCCACGTCGAGGAACGTATTTTCGATGTCGCTCGTGTCGACTCGGCGCGGCTTCGTCCAGTTGGCCAGTATGATGACGGCCTGGTTTATGTCGGTGCCGCTGGCGGGCTTGCCGCTGTTGTAGTTGATCTGTCCGGGGTTGTTCTTCAACCAGAACGAGAGCGCACGCGGTTTGGCCGTGTAGGTGAACGGACGGCCGAAGTCGACCATACCGTTCATGCCGCTCATCGAGAACTCGCCGATGAAGAGGTTGCCTGCGGCGAACTTGCCCAGCGAGCCGATACCGGCGAACAGCGATTGCAGCTTAGCCGAAGTGGTGCCCTCCGATCCGGCGTGAACGTCGGTCTCGGGTGTGGTGAGGTTGTCGCCTACCGTGGTCGAACCCTCGTTGCCGGTCTTCCAGAAAGCGGCCTCGCCGTCGGCGTAGGGGAAGTATGCCTTGCCGGGCTTCGACCACGACTCCATGCCGCCGTTGGGGATCTGCGCTCCGTCGGGTGTGGCCAGTTGCAATGCGGCTCCCGTCTGCGTCTGGCCGATGAGCAGACGGTATTCGTACTGCTTGCCTGCGAAGAAGTCGCCGCCCGTAGCGGTGTAGGTGTCGGCTGCCGTGCGCACCGCCTCGACGCTCTTCCACTCGCCGCCCTGCTCGCGATAGGCGATGGTGCAGCTTGCAGCCGATGCCGAGTCGAATACGGTTGCGGAGAATGTCGCCGTGCAGTCCCACAGATCGTAGTTTGCGGGCAGCAGAGGATTGATACCCTGGGTCACATATACCACCTCCTGCTCGGCCTTGCCGCCGTCGGCGTCCTTGATGCCGAATGTCAGCGTGTGGCTGCCGCCGCACAATGCGGCGAAGAACTCGTCGCTCAGAGCCACGCTTATGTTCTTGTCGTCGGTGAGGGTGACGGCGATGCCCGCGTGACTGCCCGAGAGCAGATCGTAGGTCTGTCCGTCTACGCTTATTTTAAGCTCGGAGATGGTTGCCTGTGCCGATATGACGTATCGCCGCTGGCCGCCTGCGTAACGATACTCTTCGCTAAGATCGAAGCCGTCGCCGAGGATCGTCGGGTCGGGACTGAACGATATGTGGTCGTAGAACTCCTCGACCGACTCGTCGACCGTGGCGGTGATCGAGAGCATACCGTCGGCATCTTTCGAGTACTTGAACTTTACGGTATAGCGTGCGCCCGGCTTCACGTCGGCTATTACGCCCGACTTGTTTATTGCTCCCTCGACGGGGTGGGTGCCCTCGAAACGCCATGCCAACGAGGTCTCGCCCTCGGGCATGACGAAGTAGCCCTCGCCGCTCGCATCGAACGTCAGATGGGGTGTGCCCTCCGCGGCGATCGTCTCCTTGTCGCAGCTCTCGCCCACGGCAACCGTGGCCGAATAGCCGCTCTCCAACTTCTCGGCTATGGTGGCATCGTAGTCGACGGCGACGATTGTCGACAGCAGCGGGCAGTTGACCGTAACGGCGGTCACCTGGCCTGCCGTAACCGCAAACTCCTTCTCGCCGCGGAAGCTCTTGCTGCTCTTCGAGGCCGGACGTTTCTCGCCCGCCTCCACCGTCACGCAGTAGTTGTCGGCCAGCAGAGCCAGATAGCCCGGTATGTCCGCAAGCGACGTATAGCGTCGTATGAGCTGACGCTCCGTGTCGGTCACGCGGTATATCTTGACCGTCAGAGGCTGGTCGGCGGCGGGTGTGCCCGCCAGTGCTACACTCATCTTCAATGCTCCACGGTCGGCCGGAAGTATAGGCTCGTCGAGGCTCTCCTTATGGCAGGAGATGGCAAGCAGAGCCAGACAAAATATGCTGAATATCTTTCTCATGATCTGTTCCCGTTTTATTATTTGACTTCCAACTGTATGGTGCCTACGCACGGCTGGTTGTTCGAGTCGATGGCCGTAAGGCGGAAATCGGTTTTACCCGGTCCCAGTACTTTCAGCATACTCATGAAGTCCGATATGTTGAGTGTGTTCTCGTCGATGAGCGTCTTTCCGAGGACGGCATCTCCGGTGGGGAATCCCAATCCCTCCAATGCCTCCTTGTACTCTCCCGGCTCGATTAGGTTGAGGTGGTCGGTCAATCCGACACCGACAAGAGCTTCGGGGGTGAGCACATCGGATATGATGTCGACGTAGAAGTCCTTGATGCCGGCAGGCACGGTCACGCGTATTCCCACCTGCAAGTCGTCGGTGATCTCATAACGTTTGGTTATGTCGTGACCCACCCATACGATGCTCGCTCCCGAGCCTCCGTCGCTGCCGACTTTGACCGTGAGCGTGGCACTCGATGTGCGGCCGTTGTCGTCGGTGACCGTTATGGTATAGGTGTGCGTACCTTTGTAGTTGTGCATCAGTACGGCCTGCGATCCGAAGCGGATTTGCGTGCTGGTTGTGCCGGCGGTCATGATGGGATAACCCAACAGTTGCAGTATCGCCTTCGAGGCGGTGGGGTTGCACAGATCCTCGTTTGCAGGCAGCATATCGGTGTACTCCGAGAGGAATCGGGCGTTGTCCGAAGAGAGCGATACGACGAGCGACTTGATGGCCGACTTTGCCGTAATGTCGATCTTGATCGTACTCTTGAATGTGCCCTCCTCATCGAACATGTCGTCGGTCAGCTGGAACGGCTCGTCGAGATTGTGATCCTGCCAGATGATCGTGGGCAGATCGTCGTCGTCGGATATGACAGGCTCGCACATGTACGAAGCGGTGTCGAATACGATCTCCTCGTCGTAGGTCCACGTGTCGCAGGTGATGCCGATGGTGGCCGTGCCGTCGCTCGAATGCTGTATCACCACGTTGATTTTGCGCCACTGCGCAGCCTTGACATTGGGTATCTCGGCCGTCATGTTGATGTTGTCGCTCTGTCCCTTGTAGCGGCACGAGAGCGTGAGGTGCAGCGTGTTGCTGGCGGAGGTGGGGGTGAAGTATGCCGCGCGCGTCTCACCCATGGAGAATGTGGTCGAGTTGGGTTGCAGCGCGACGGTCATGGTAGTGTTGTCGGCGTCCAACTGCTCGATAAGATCGGCCGAGTAGGCAACCGTAACCTTGACGTTTTGGAGCTTGCAGACCAAATCGTCGACAGTGGTTATCTGTTTGCGCGTTATCACCACATCGCGCGAAGTGCCGTAGACGGGTGTCTCCCAGTCGACTGCGGGCATCGTGCCCGACGACATGGCCACGCGATAGACTCCGCCCGGAAGCTCGATCGGCGTAGAGGGACGCTCGCCGTAGAGAAATTCGGCTACGGTCTGGTCGGCCGAGTCGGTGACCTTGACGTTGAAGGTGTCGATGTCGGGTGCCGCGGCACGCGTTGCCGAGGCGGTGGTGCCCGACGAGATGTTCTCAGTGTCGATCATGACCGAGGCCTCCAATCCTCCCAAAGAGAGGTATCCGATATTGTCCTTGTCGTTGTCCGGCCCGTCGCCGTATTTGGCCTTGTCCTTGTCGCAGGCTGTCGAGACGGCCGCCATGGCAGAGAGGGCTATGATGATGCGAAATATCGATTTCATATTCGTAATGCGTTTTTATTGTGCGTTGTCGTTAAGTTCGTTATCGATCGTAATGCTCTCTACTGGCGTATCGTCGAGCAGTATTTCAAGTGTTGCGCTGCCGGCGGTCGACACGTCGAAGGTGACCGTGTAGAGCGTCTGTGCGGCAAGATTGTCGCGGCTCATCTCGGGCAGGGTGATCTCAACGGGGTTGCCGCCCGATACGGCAGGCTGCTTGACGGCCGTACCCGTTATCGAGAACGATGCGGGTGCCATGAATATCGGCTCCTCCGAGGGCGTGCTCACATCGAAGCTGTTGCCTGCGGCAGTGGTGAGGGTCAGCTTCCAACCTCCGGTGAAGTATCGGCGGAAGTTGTCGGTTACCGTCACCTTGACAAGCGCATTGGCGATATGTGCCGTGATGGCTACCTCGGTATTCTGGCGGGCAGTGACCGTGAAGGCCTGCTCACCGCGGAATGAGGCCTTGTCGTAGCCCTCCTCTTTGATGTTGCCTGCCGTTACGATAGCCTTGTAGCTGCCCGAGGGCAGGTAGTTGTCGGCATTGAAATCGGCTATGGCCGGCCATGACGCGACGTATTGCAGCGACGTGCCCTCTATTCTCAGCGAGAAATCCTCTGTTGCGGGCAGCGTGCAGTCGACAGCGGCACGTGTGGCGGCGACCTCGTTGTCCGACGAGCAGACTACCGTCACTGCGCCCTGTGCGTTGTCGTCGCTCGCGGCCGGATCCGAAGAACAGGCGGCCGTGAGAGCCGTTACAACCAATGAAAAGATAAGTTTTTTCATATCCGTTTGATTTTGTTTATTTCTACTGTTTGATCTGTACTCTTACGTTATCTATATATAACCAGAATGTATTGTTGTTCGCTCCGGTCTTGTGTTCTCTAACAGTTCGCCATGTAATGCGTGTCGAAGGAGTGCATGCTTGGATTGTAAAAGAGTAATCTTTGTGAGGAATATTCGTATAAGACGCCCCTTTTTCTTTGATGTAAAAATCTGCGACGAATTCTCCGGTGTCATCTCCACTTTTGTATGCGGTATTGCTTGTGACATACCCGAGGTATACGTATTGTCCGACATCGGCCGTACCTATACCGCCGTCACGACGATCCATGCCATAGTCGAAAGTAACGGTTATGTCGACAGCCGTCCCCGGTTTGAGCCCACTCATGGGTGCGGAATCTACGCGCGCTGGGTAACTGGTACTCATCTCTCGACGGCAGGCTATACGTATCGCGTTGCCGCTGCTCAAACCGATGCGTGCTCCCGTCCAACCATTGAGAAACGAAATGGCACTTTTATTTCCAGCTACCGATGCGCCGCTATATTCGCTGTCGGACTCTACACTATAAGGATTACCGTCGGAATCGGTTATCAGATCGAAATTCTCCTCTAACAGATACGGTACTGCGGTATCGAACCGGTGATATGTGTATGACTCGTATGGCTCGATGGTGCCGACATTGACTTTGGCATTGACTATGGCGTGCTCCGATTCGAACGCCAGCGTGAAGTCGGTGTCGTTCCATTCGGAGAGGTCGAAGTCGCCGGAATACTCCTTCTTGTAGACTCCCGAGGCATCGTAGGGGAATGTGGCCACCACTGCGCCCGAGGCATCGTAGACTGTAAGAGATTTGTAGTCCTCTCCCAAGTGGTTTTCGCCTACGCGGAACTCTATGGCGGTGTATTTGAACATCTTGGGTATGGCCATCTTTATCGGGGTGATGTGACCGGGCTGTGTGTCGAGACGCACATTGTATGATACGCTTTCGGAGTATTTGCGGTCGTTGCGCACCATGTAGCCGATCTCGCCCTCGACGGGTGCAGCCGACGGCAGCACGAATGCCCACAGCGTGTCGCCGGCATCGAATCCCTCGGCATTCTCAATGACCAACGTATTGCTCTGCTCGCTCACTGTCGGTGCCTCGTCGGGACGGGTGACATCGTAGGTGACGCGTCCGGTGACGGGATAGGGAAATGTCATTTCGAGGCGTGTGAACCTATGTCCGAAGAGGTTGCGCCCCTCGGGTATGGTGATCTTTACGGCGTGCATCATGTGGTGCATCGCGGCCGATACGTTAGCCGTCAGATCGGCAGAGAGTGCCTCGCCGCGGGTTGCGGACGAGATCATGACATCGCATTGCCCGTCGTATTTACCGCTTTGCACCGCCGGAATGTCGTATGAAGCCTTCGTTCCCTCCACGGCCGACGGGACGGGATATGCCATGAAATAGTCGTAGTCGCCCTGCTCCATAGCCGTTATGCGGCCGGTGAACAGAGCTGTCGAGTAGTCCGCCGAGAAGTGGCGCAGCGAGAAGACGGCCGCCTCGACGCAGTATTCGCCTGCGGCATTGCGCGCCCAGAGAGCTATTTTGTCGCCCACGCTCCAACGGGTGGTCATGCCGTCGTCGCCGATCGATGTGCGGGTCTCATCGCTCAGAGAGATGCCTATCGACGCTTCGATCGTCTGCGTAGCAGGCCGCTCTCCATATCCTTCGGGCAGAGGACGGCTGCATGCGCCGAGCAGCAGTATCAGCGAAACAGTCGCATATATCTTGTCTTTGACCTTCATGCGTCGTTCTTATCTATATAATAATATATATAATAGTATATATTTACGCGGATACAAATATAAAACAAACCCCGCGATTGAAAAAATTAATTCAATCAACCGAGGTTTTTTTATCACGAACAGCCCTGTTTTATCACCGGCATACCCGGTTTTTCGACGATAAAGGCTGCGATTTGTGCCTCCGTCCGATTAAATTTCGGCGGTTGTCTTTGCTTTTCTGCCGATAAATTACTACCTTTGAAACAGCATGATGAACCGTCATACGAAAAATATGTTTGCGCGCGCATTTGTCAATGTCAAACGCCGCGACGAGTTTCTCGCCTGAGAAGCGGGACGCGGCGGTGCGCCGTCTGCGTCCGCTGCCTGCCTGCTGCCGACTAACTGCCGTTAGCGGCGACAATCCTTATCGAAAAATCTTTACAAACCTTAAAACCTTATAATTATGGAATTACCATTTTCTGAATCGTATCGTATAAAGATGGTCGAACCCATACGCAAGAGTACGCGCGAGGAGCGCGAGCGTTGGATTCGCGAGGCGCATTACAACCTGTTCAACCTCAAAAGCGACGAGGTCTTCATCGACCTTCTGACCGACTCGGGCACGGGTGCCATGAGCGACCGCCAGTGGGCTGCGCTGATGCAGGGCGACGAGAGCTATGCCGGCGCGCGTTCTTACTTCAACATGAAGAACGCCATACGCGACATTCTCGGCTTCGACTACTTCCTGCCCACGCACCAGGGTCGCGCCGCCGAGAACGTGCTCTACTCGACCATAATCAAGGAGGGCGACGTGCTGCCCGGCAACTCGCACTTCGACACCACCAAAGGACATATCGAGTTCCGCAAGGCTCTGGCCATAGACTGCACCATCGACGAGGCGGCCGACACGCAGTTGGAGATACCGTTCAAGGGTAATCTCGATCCCGCGAAGCTGGAAAAGGTGCTCAAAGAGTATCCCGCCGAGCGCATACCGGCCGTGGTGCTGACCGTGACGAACAACACCGCCGGAGGACAGCCCGTATCGATGGCCAATATCCGCGAGGTGTCGGCTCTCTGCCACCGCTACGGAGTACGCTTGCAGATCGACTCGGCGCGCTTCGCCGAGAACGCCTACTTCATCAAGACGCGCGAAGAGGGCTATGCCGACAAGTCGATCAAGGAGATCGTGCGCGAGATGTTCTCGTATGCCGACATCATGACCATGTCGTCGAAGAAGGACGCCATAGTCAACATGGGAGGCTTCGTGGCTTTCCGCGACGAGGCGTTGTGGCGTCGCTGCCAGATGTTCTGCATCATGAACGAGGGCTTCATCACCTATGGCGGCATGTCGGGTCGCGACATGAACGCACTGGCCGTGGGTCTGGACGAGGGCACCGAGTTCGACTATCTCGAAACGCGTATCCGTCAGGTGGAGTATCTCGGCGCGAAGCTCGACGAGTACGGCATACCTTATCAGCGTCCGGCCGGAGGTCATGCCATCTTCGTCGATGCCAAGAAGGTGCTCACGCACGTGCCCAAGGAGGAGTTCATCGCCCAGACGTTAGCCGTAGAGCTGTATCTCGAAGCCGGTATCCGCGGAGTGGAGATCGGTTCGATTCTGGCCGACCGCGATCCCGTCACGCGCGAGAACCGTTATCCGGCTTTGGAGCTGCTGCGCTTGGCCATACCGCGCCGCACCTACACCAACAACCACATGGACGTTATCGCCGCCGCGCTGAAAAACGTCTACGACCGTCGTGAGCAGATCACTCACGGTTACACCATCACCCGCGAGTTCCCCATCATGCGGCACTTTACGGTGGAGTTGGAACCTGCCAAGTAATTTTCCGCCTTTTTCGTGAAAAGCGGTCATTTGCGGCCGCTCGCTCGATTGGGCGAACGGGCAGTACGTCGAGTACAGCCCGTCCGCCCAATTTTCGTTGCGCGTTCATTTCATGCACTTTTTCTCGCCGCGGCAAATCCGAAGTAAACTTCGCTTTGCTCGTCCGGCTTAACGAAAAAGTTGCAACTAACCGCTTTTGACGAAAAATTGGGTAGTGGTTCTTTGGAGACTATTTCCGTTCTGTCATTCTGAGGAGCGATTGCAAATCGCGACGTGAGAATCTCTATTCGGGTCGACAAACTTCCACAGACCAAACGTGCTCCCGACGGCGAGACTCCCATGTCGCCTGCGGCTCCTCGGAGTGACAGACAATCCGCCAACGCCCCACCTCGGGACGCGTAACGGAGCTTGCCACGCCATACCTCGGGATACGGCAAAAGCCTACAACGCCCCACATGGAGCGCGATAAATCGCGCGACCAAAGTCCCCTCCGAGGAGGGGATTTAGGGGAGGGTCAGAATTATAAAACGGCGTAAGCCGTCGCTTCGTGGTCGACATTGGTTTCCCCTCCGAGGAGGGGATTTACGCCGCGTCGCTACGCGACTTATGCGTCGTGACTGCTTTGGCGGCTCGGCAATTCGCAAGCGATTGCACTCGCCTGTTGAAGCAGTTAGGGGAGGGTCAGAATTATATAACGGCGTAAGCCGTAGCTCTGTGGTCGACGTTTGTTTTGGGGTCAGAACTATATAACGGCGTAAGCCGTAGTTCCGTGGTTGATATTGGTTATGCGATTGCAAATCGCGACGTGAGAATCTGGGCCTTGGGATAGCAAAGGCAATTTGTCGGCTGCTATTCGACCATACCGCGCAAGAACAGAACTCGGATACTCGGCCGGTATTCGGGGAAGAGGTGCGGAGGATTTGTAAAAAATATCCGGAAAACAGGCGGCATAAGTTGCCGGACAAAAATTTTTTATTATCTTTGCGGCGAATTAAGTACTTAATTAAACAAAAAGACGAAATGAAAAAGGGTATTCATCCGGAAAATTATCGTTTAGTGGCGTTCAAGGACATGTCGAACGACCACGTGTTTTTGTGCAGGTCCGCCGTTTCGACAAAAGAGACCATCGAGGTGAACGGCGAAACCTATCCCGTATACAAGATGGAAATCTCTAACACATCTCACCCGTTCTACACGGGCAAGATGAAGTTGGTGGACACCGCCGGTCGTGTGGATAAGTTTATGAGCCGTTACGCAAAACGCTACGATAAGAAGAACGCCAAGTAACAGACGTTCTGCCGAAAGCCAAAGAGGAGTGCATGATACATGCGCTCCTCTTGTTTTTCTATGTATTGTCATGCGGTGCGGTGGGGTATGGGCACTGTCTTAAATTACGGTGGGGAGGCGAGACTTCCACGGTCGGGTATTCGTTCTGCATCGGAGTGATAGTTTGAGTGAAGAGACTCCCGCGTCGCCTTTGGCTCCTCGGAGTGACAGGCTGCCTGTCATTCTGAGGAGCGTGCCATGCACGCGACGTGAGAATCTCTCTCTCAGTCCCTCCCTCCGCCGGAATTTATGACTGATCCGGAGTATGGTCCCGTCCGGTGGCTGAGATACGCTTGAAGGGCGAGTGCCGAAATATGAGTTTCGGCACTCGCCCTTGTCTTGACTGGCAGATACTGCGCGTCAGAGGAATCTTTCGCCCGTGCGTGTGGTGGCCGACAGACGCATCTTGCTCAGATCGTCGGGTATCTCGGCCGGAACATATACCGAGCGGTCGGTGGCGTCGTTCGAGCCGACCCATATCATATTGTTGCCGTCGCGCTCGACGGTGTATGATGTCGACCACGCCTTGCCGTCGCTGTAAACGCCGCTTACCGTATTGTTGGTAAACTCGACCGTGCCGGTGAACTTCTGCCACTCGACGCTCTGCAACTTTTGCCAGAGGGTGAACTCTCCGTCGGCCGAGATGCTGAGGTATACGGCGAATTGCAGATCGGCCGAACCGTGCCACTCGGCAAGTCTCCATTCGCCCATGATCTCTTGCAACTCGCTCTTCTCGTAGAGTCGCTCGACGGTGCGCTGCGAATATACCTTTTTGCCGCCTACCTCGACCCATGCGCGGGCTTCGTATGTCGTGTCGAACGTCAGCTCGGCCGCTGCGATGTCGACCGTGAAGCCCCCGTCGTTATTGAACACGACATTGGAAAGCGATATCCATTGCGATGCGCCTTTGGCTCTGTAATCGGCTCCGCATCTGTCCGGCTCGACGACCTGCTCGTCGACGGATACCTTGAACGATGCCACCGACAGGCGCATGCCTCCGGCTACAATAGAGAGCTGCATGTCGCCGAAGGTAGCCTCCAAGGCCGTATCCTGCGTAGTGAAATAGTCCTTCTGAGCCATCTCGGTGCCTGAGTCGACGGTGATCCATACCACATATTCGTATTGCGTATTGGGGGTCAGTCCGTCGAGGTTGATCACATAATGTTCCGTGCCGGCGGTCGTTGCGGCCGCATTGATCCACTCGCTGCTGCCTGCGACGCGATAGCGTATGCCCACCGAACGCACCTGCTGCGCCGCGCCGTCCTTGATGACGCGGGGCTGTGTGATCGATATTTTTGCTGTCTTAGATGTCGTTGTCACGTCCACTCCCTTGATCTCGATCTGGGTCGAGGCGGTGTCGGAGTCTTTGTCGCATGCGGTAAAGACCGATGCGAACAGCAGGGAGAAGAGAGTATATAAGATATATTTTTTCATGTCTGAGTATTCTGAATATTATTACTATAACCAACCTCCGTTATCCGATACGCGGTTGCGTACCACAAGGGCGAATTTGCGTGTTACCTCCATGCCGCCCATGGCCGATCCGCCGACATTCTTGCCGCCCACGATGGCCTTTACGGTGACGATGGCCGTACCGGTCTTCGAGCAGTTGATGAGCAAGATGCCGTCGGTGATGGCCGGTGCCGTGGTGATGCCCAGATTCTGCATGTCGCTATTGGATATCTCGACAGATTTGTAGGTCAGCGACTTGCTGTTCTCGCCGAAGAACTGCGAAAGCGACAGACGCTGCTCGGCTCCCGCCTGCATGTAGATGCAGGGAGTGCCCTCGACATTGCGCAGCAGACGATATGCGTCGATATAGCCCGAACCCATCTTGCCTTTCAGATCGGCCAGATTGAGCGTGAACGGACGGTCGTATGCGTCGTATGATGTCTTTGTTCCGGTCTGGTACTGGTCGATGTCCCATACCGACGTGAGCAGCAGGCTGCGGAACTCGTTGGCCGTGAACTTGCGGCCTATCTGTGCCGCATACGAGAGTCCCAATGCGGCGCAACCCGATACGTGGGGACATGCCATCGACGTACCCTGCATATAGCCGTACTTGCCGTAGGCATTGGTCTGTGTCGAATATACGGAGTATGCCACGCCGTAGGAGCTGTCGCCTCCCGGAGCCGTTATGTTGGTGCCGGTACCGTAGTTGGTATAATATGCGGCGCGGTAGTCCGACGACATGCTGGCAACCGATATGTAGTTGTAGTATGCGCCGGGGTAGCCCGGAACGTCCGATGTCTCGTTGCCCGCAGCGAATATGGCTATGCCGCCGTCGATGATGCCCTCGGCCTTGGCATTGGCGATGAAGTAGTCGATGGCCTCCTTCTCTATCGAGCACGAACGGTTGAATGCCGTGTCGCTGGTGAAGGTTCCTCCGTCGTAGCCCCACGAACATTGGAGTATGACGGCTCCGTTGTCGGCGGCATACTTTATGGCTTTGGCCGTATTGGCCATCGAGGCTCCGTCGTCGCCCGAGAATATCTGCAACGACATGACGCGCACGCCCTTGTGGGTAGCGTCGCCGCCCGCGATGCCGCATACGCCGATGCCGTTGCCGTTGACGGCGGCTATCGTGCCGGCTATATGTGTTCCGTGACCCACGTCCTGCGGATTAGACCACGATATGTTGCCGGTATTGTGAACGAAGTTGTATCCGTAGATATCGTCCTTGTAGCCGTTGCCGTCGTCGTCGCTGCCGCTCTTGCCGTTCAGCTCCTTCTCGTTGACCCACATGTTGGCGTTGAGGTCCTCGTGCGAGTGCATGACACCCTCGTCGACCACCGCCACGATGATGCGCGGATCGCCCGTCGAGAGCTTCCATGCCTCGAAGAGGTTGACATCGGCTCCGGCCTTGGCCAGCGTGCCGAGCGAACCGTCGTTCATATAGTGCCACTGGTACGAGAGACGGGGATCGTTGAACGGTGCCGCAGCGCGCGTGGCCTGCGATATCGCGGCCGGCTCGTCGCCCACTATCGGCTTGCATACCTCGGCGCGCTTGACGCGGGCATTGTACTGCACGCGCGCCACCTCCGAGATGGCGGCCAGACGCTCGGCCACCTGCTGCAAATCGGCATCTTCGTCGAACGAGAGCAGATACCACTGGTGCAGTCCCGAGCGGTGAGTGGCCTCGGTATTGGCTTCGTCGACGGGGAATACGCGTTCGATGCTTCGTGCAGAGATGCTGTTCATGATCTGGTCGACCTGCTCTATGCCCGAGCGGGTTGTCAAGGCACCGATCCTCTCGGCCGCCTCGGCCGTGAACTTCACGAGAATCTCTCCGCCGATGGCTCCGTCGGCCGAATTGATTATCTTCGAGCGTGTCGTATCGACTTCGATCTGCCGGCCCTGATCGGGATCCTGTGTGCAGGCGATCATCGTCGCAAAACAGAGAATTGATATCAGATATTTGTGCATAAATATAAATTTGTTAAATAAAGTTTCGCAAGATAGGAAATTTTTAATAAAAACAGCTATTTCTCGTTAAAAATTTTCAAAGCCTCGCTCACCGATCCGTGCAGCAGCAACAGCCGGTGGGCTTCGTCGTAGGACAACCCCGTGCCCTCGACGATCATGCGTGTGCCGCGGTCGACGAGCTTGGCGTTCGAGAGCTGCATGTTGACCATGCGGCTGCCCTTGACACGCCCCAAGGCTATCATCGCCGAGGTGGTGATCATGTTGCATATCATCTTCTGGCCGGTGCCCGACTTCATGCGCGAGCTGCCGGTGACCACCTCCGGTCCCACGACCATCTCTATGGCTATCTCGGCCTCGCGGCTCAGCGGCGAGGAGGGGTTGCTGGTGATGCCGGCGGTCAAGATGCCGTTCTCGCGGGCGCGCCGCACGGCTGCCACCACGTATGGCGTGGTGCCCGAGGCGGCTATGCCCACGAGTGTGTCGCGAGAGTTGATGTCGTGTGCTGCGAGGTCTCTCCACCCCTGTTCGGTGTCGTCCTCGGCACCCTCGACGGGCGAGCGCAGGGCACGTTCGCCGCCGGCGATTACACCCACCACCAGCGACGGCGGCATGCCGAACGTTGGCGGTATCTCCGAGGCATCGAGCACGCCGAGACGGCCGCTCGTGCCGGCACCTATATAAAACAGACGGCCTCCGCGGCGCATGCGCCCTACAAGAACCTCCACCAGACGTTCGATGGCGGGTATGGCTAATGCCACTGCGTCGGCCACCTTATGATCTTCGGCGTTGATCGCGTGCAGGATCTCGGCTGTCGACATTCGGTCGAGATCGTCGTATGGCGACGGTTGTTCCGTGATTTTCGTAAATTCCATTTGTAGATTGCAAACGAGTGTGCGTTACATTATATTGTGTCCGTGGTAGGCAATGAGTGCGTCGATTGGCGAGCGCATGATGCGCCCCGGCAGCAGCGAGTGCCGCTCGAGAGAGAGCAGCAGCCTCTCGCGGAAGAAATATGCCGTCGAGCCGACGAAGCCCACGGTGCGGCCTTCGGTGGCATACTGCATGACGTTGCGCTCGATGAAGGCGTCGAAAGCCCTGTCGACGCAGGCGGCCACGGCCGCATCGTCGATATGACGGGCGGCGAACTCGGCAAAACCGGCCAGATAACGGTTGGCCTGCGGCTGACGATATACGCGGTCGATGATCTCGGCGTAAGAGGTGGCGCATTCTCGGTAGAGTGCTTCGCGCAGCTGCTCCGACATCAGGCCTTTGAGTATGTCGGCCACGACCAGACGGCCTATGTGCGCTCCGCTGCCCTCGTCGCCGAGCACGTAGCCCAGCGGCGGGACGTTGGCCGTGATGCGCTCCCCGTCGTAGAGACAGCTGTTCGATCCCGTGCCGAGTATGCACGCTATGCCGCCGCTATGGCCGCACAGTGCACGCGCCGCCCCGAGCATGTCGCTCTCTACCTCCGTTCGGGCTTGCGGAAATCTCTCTTGCAGTGCCCGACCGATGCGCTCGGCACCCTCGAAGATGCAGCCTGCGCCGTAGAAGTACACGGCTTCGATCTCGTGGGCGGCCACATGTGGCATGACCTGCTGATCGAGCGTCGCCGAGATCTTCTCGTCGCTGCAAGCAAAGGGGTTGAGCCCGTCAGTAGCAAGATGCACCGGACTGCTGCCGCTGCCGCATATCGCCCAGTGGCATTTGGTCGATCCGCTGTCGGCTATGAGTATCATACCTTAGATTTTTTGAGCGACAACAGCCCCAATCCTGCGGCCGTCAGCGCGGCGTTGATGATAAGTATCTCGTAGCCGAAACGGTAGCCGCCGAACCATCTCTCGGAGTTGCTCTGCAACAGCAGGCAGATGACGGGAGCCGCTACGGCCACGGCCGGCACCCATCGGTCGCGCACCTCGCGGCGGCAGAGTATGCCGAAGCCGAACATGCCGAGTATGGGTCCGTAGGAGTAGCTGGCTACGGTGTAGACCAGCTGTATGACGCTGGCGTTGCCCCAGCGTTCGAAGGCGAGTATGCAGAGACACATCATGACGGCCATTGCCGTATGCACGCGCTTGCGCATGCGTGTCAGCGAGGCCTCGTCGCCGCGCTTGCGGCCGTCGAGAATGTCGATCGTGAACGAGGTGGTGAGTGCCGTCAGAGCCGATCCGGCGGCCGAATATGTCGACGAGATCAACCCCAGCACGAACAGAATGCCGACCATAAGCGGCAGGCCGCACTGCGTGGCTGCGTAGGAGAACACTGCGTCGCTCTTGTCGATGACCGCGCTTCCGCCGGCATCGGTCATGGGGAAGAGCGACTCCGCACCGTTGTGTATGCCGCGCTGGGCGAGGAATATGTAGAAGAGCGTGCCGAGCACCAAGAAGAGAAATATGACCGCCGTCTGCAATATGATGGATATGACCATGTTCTTCTGCGAGTCGCGATAGTTGCGGCACGAGAGCGTGCGCTGCATCATGTCCTGATCCAGTCCGGTCATGGCTATGACCATGAATATGCCGGAGAGAAACTGCTTCCAGAAGTAGCGTCTGTCCGAGGGGTCGTCGAAGAAGAACATGCGCGAGAAGTCGTGCGAGCCGACGCTCTCGGCAGCCTGCCCGATGCCCATGCCCAGCTCCTTCATCATGAAGACGATGCACAGTACCACGCTGCCTATCAGACACGCCGTTTTCAGCAGGTCGGTCCAGATTACCGACTGCACGCCGCCGCGGCGGGTGTAGAGCCAGACGAGAGTCATGAGTATGACGGCATTGACCCAGAACGGTATGCCGTAGGGTGTGAATACCAGCACCTGCAACACGGCGCAGATGACGTATGCGCGGATCGAGGCCCCGAGCATCTTCGAGGCGAAGAAGAACCACGCGCCGGTGCGGTGCGAGCCGATGCCGAAGCGTCGGTCGAGATACTCGTAGAGCGACACCACGCCCATGCGGTAGAAGAGCGGTATGAGCACGAAGGCTATGATCATATAGCCTACGATGAAGCCTGCGACCATCTGCATGTAGGAGAAGCCGTCGGCGGCGACCGACCCGGGGACCGATATGAACGTCACGCCCGATATGGCGGCACCGACCATTGCCAGAGCGGCCACGCCCCAGTGGGTGCGGCGGCCGCCGGTGAAAAAGCCGGCATTGTCCGTTCGGCGCGATGCCATCAGTGCCACGGCGAAAAGTACGGCTATGTAAAGGACTACGGTGATTATGACTGTAACGGGACTCATTGTTTTCAGTTCGGGTTATCGTTTGTTTTTTCCGAATGCAAATATACGCATAATTCTTCGAACTCCGCCCCCCCCCTTTGTCCGGCGTTCTTCACCCTGCGTCATAGGTCGTGCATTGACATGATGCTGTCACTCCGATGCAGGACGCATGCCCGACCGCGGGAGTCTCTGTACACGCACTGTCACTCCGAGGAGCCGCAGGCGACGTGGGAGTCTCGCCGTCGGGAGCGTGTTTGCCGCACAGGGATTTGTAGCGCAACAGAGATTCTCACGTCGCGTGCATAGCACGCTCCTCAGAATGACAGAATAGTGGAAATAGTCGCGCACAGATTTCTCGCTCGCGCTCGAAATGACAGGACACCAGAATGTCACTCCGATGCAGGACGCATGCCCGACCGCGGGAGTCTCGCCTCCCCACCTGAATTTACGACAGTACCAAAACAGCGGCGGCCGAAGAGAGACGGCAAAGGCATGAAAATCCCGGGCACAGCGGCACCCGGGAATATTCAGCAACGGCGGCTTTGGCCGTCACTTGGTTATGGTATAGATCTGATGCTCCATCTCGCGAATGTAGTCGCGCTTGTCCAACTGCGGCGCATAGACCGAGAAAACGATGGTCGTGATCTGTGCCGTATCCATATCGATGGTCGAATAGCTCACGAACGGACCGCCCATGAAGTCGCCGTAGACGTCCCACAGGCCGCGCAGTTCGAACCAGTAGCGGTCACCTATTTTAAATGTGGAGTATATGGGCGGCATCTCCTTCGAAATCTGCATGTACGATCCGGCCGACGGACCGGGGATCTTGGCCAGACGGTTGTCGATGGCACGCTCCAACCACTCGGCCGTAAGATCGGTGCGATCGGTGCAGGGATAGCTGAATGCGAATATGTCCTGGCTCATGCGATTGTAGTCCTTGCGCAGCCACAATATGCGGTCGTCGACCGTATTAGCCTTGAAATAGCCCTGCAAGATGGTCATGTTCAAGCCGGTATGCTCCTCGAAAAGGCGGCTTTTCTCCTCGTCTCTCAGATTGCGGAACATATCCAGATCACGGTCGCGCTCGGCCATCTCCAACACCCGCATAAGTGCGTCGCCGTGCTCGGAGAGATATGCCAGAGCCGATTCGGGCGAGGTGGCTTTCAGAGACACTATGATCTGCGGCTTGGCCGTATAGTCGTACTGCACCATCATATCGGTGGCGGTGCGCAGCGAATCGAACGACACGGTGAGTATGTTGCTCTGCTTGTTCAGCAGATCGTTCATGCGCTGCTTGGTGGTGTGGTTTATGTCGAAATATGTCTCGGGCGTATTCAGACGCGGCACCTGCGCCTCCAACAGCGAGCGTAGCGTATCGCCCAGTGCACCCTGCCACTGCTCGTCGGGGCATATCACCAACAGTTCGTAGGGGCGGCCGAGCGAGGTGCGGCCGTCGGACATAAGACCGCGGCAGCCGACCGACGCAAAGAGGGTCAGGCAGAGGGCGGCGAAGTATAAAAGAGATCTTTTCATAGCGATAGGTTTTTCTCGACATCTCGTCGTCACATGCAAATAGCACGCTTTTCAGGACAATGTCATCGACAAAGATAGCAAAATTTCCCGATTTACGAAAAAAAAGCTATTTTTGCAATGTTTAACTTTGATTGGCAATTTCCGATGAGAATCAATCCGCCCGGCTTCATACGCCGATTGTATCCCGATATGATATGGCGTATCGACGATCCCGAAGCCGTATTCCTCACATTCGACGACGGTCCCACGCCCGGCGTGACGGAGTGGATACTCTCGACATTGGAGAAGTACGACGCCAAGGCCACATTCTTCGTCCTGGGCAAGAACGCCGAGATGTATCCCGATCTATATCAAAGGATTCTCGATGCCGGTCACAAGGTGGGCAACCACACCTACTCCCACCAGAAGGGGTGGGGCATGCCGCTCGAACGCTATATCGAGGATATTGATTTCGCCTCGTCGATCGTGCGCTCGGAGCTGTTCCGTCCGCCCTACGCGCGTGTCACCCCCTCGCAGATGCGGGTGGTCGGCCAACGCTTCAAGATTGTGATGTGGAGCGTGCTGTCGCGCGACTACAACCGCGCCGTATCGCCGCGCAAGTGTCTGCGCGGTGTGATAAAGGACATACGCGGCGGCGACATCATCGCCTTCCACGACAGTGCCAAGTCGTTCCGCAACATGAGCCACGCCCTGCCGGCCACGCTCAAAAAGATATCGTCATTAGGATTGAAGTGTAAAATAATAGAGTTGTAGCAGATGAATATCGTAGTAGCCGTCACCGGAGCCAGCGGCGCAATATATGCGCGTCAGACATTGGAGTGCCTGCTCGCCTCCGACGAGGTGGAGTCTATTGCCTTGATCGTCAGTGATAACGCGCGCAAGGTCATATCGCACGAGGGCATCTGTCTGCCCGACGACGGCCGCATACGCCGCTTCGACAACGACGACATGACGGCATCGGTGGCCAGCGGCTCGGCCGAGTGGGACGCTATGATCGTCGTACCGGCATCGATGGGTACGCTGGGGCGCATAGCCGCCGGCGTGTCGCACTCGCTTATCGAGCGTGCGGCCGACGTGATGCTCAAAGAGCGTCGCCGGCTGATACTCGTCGTGCGCGAGGCACCCTACTCGCTCATACACCTGCGCAACATGACCGCCCTGACCCAGGCCGGCGGCATAATATTACCCGCCTCGCCGTCGTTCTATATCAAGGCCGCGACCATCGACGAGTTGTGCATGAGCGTCACGCTCCGCGCTGTGTCGATGGCTGGCATAGAGACCGAGCGCGAACGCTGGGGCGATGAGAGAAATGTATAACCATTAAATTATAATAATATGTTTTGTACCAAATGCGGAAAGCAGATCGAGGACGACGCACGCTTCTGTCCTTACTGCGGTCAGATAACCGACAACGGAGTGGCAGCCGACGAGCAGGCCTCGCCCATAGCACGCGTTTCGCACCGCAAACGCAACTGGATCATAGCCTCGGCAGCCGTCATAGCCGTAGCATTGGCCGCATTCGGCGTATGGAAGATTTGGTTCGCCTATCCCACCACGCCCGAAGCCGTCTTGACGGCATTCTTCGAGGCATGGCAGCGCGGTGACGACGACGATATGTGCCGCTACGCCATGCACGACGATGATGACAACGACGATCGTGAAGATGTGATCGAGCATCTGGCCGAGCATACCCGACTCGACTCGTTCCGTCTGGGCGAGATGTCGTGGGACGGCCGCTATCGCCGCATCGATGTCGAGTTGGTGATCGACGGCCAACCCGTTTCGGGCAACGCCCGCCTGTCGGAGAACGACGGCAAATGGACCGTCGACTGGTGGTATTGACCCGCTCGCGGCAGATAAATGGCGAATTAATTGACGATAACGTATTTTTTTTCTATTTTTGCACGTCTTTTTGCGAGATATTTAATTTAATACATATACGATTATGACAATTACAGCAGCAGACATCAAGATCGGCATGTGCATCGAAATGGACGGCAAGACCTTTATCGTCGTCGATTTCCAGCATTGCAAACCGGGCAAGGGTCCCGCATTCGTGCGCTCTAAGTTGAAGAATTTGGAAAACGGCCGCGTGATAGAAAACACCTTCTCGTCGGTAGGACAGAAGATCGAGCAGGTGCGCGTCGAGCGTCGCCCCTATCAGTTCACCTACGAGGACGATCTGGGTGCGCACTTCATGCACACGGAGACCTTTGAGGAGATCAACATCGACAAGAACCTGATCAACAACTACGACCTTATGGCCGACGGCCAGATCGTCGAGGTGATGTTCCACACCGACAAGGAGATCGTCCTCTCGGCCGAGCTTCCTCCCATCGTCGATATGGAGGTGACCTACACCGAGCCGGGCATCAAGGGCGATACGGCCTCGACCAACTCGCTCAAACCCGCCACGGTCAATACCGGTGCAACGATCAAGGTTCCCCTGTTCATCAACACGGGCGACAAGATCCGCGTCGACACCCGCACCCGCGAGTACTACGAGCGCATCAAGTAATCCGCGTGCACGACACACCGTCCGCGCTGCGCAATGGACAACGACGCGCAACGGACAACGGTGCAGCACAACTCAATACGCCACGGGAGAGCAACGATCGTTGCTCTCCCGTGCTGCATTACGGGCTCAATATGGCCACAGCTCTGTCATGTTGGACGGAGTAAACCGACGACAAGTCGAGAGCAGAAGAAGTTTACTTCTTTTGCCGAAACGCGAAGGAGGAAGACCGCAGGTCAAACATCTGGTTGGGGAAGATTAGGCTTGTTTACTTCGCACATCGTCCACAACCGGATTCTTCGTTTCACGTTGTTTCACTCAGAATGACAGGACACACTTTGCTGTCACTCCGAGGAGCCGCAGGCGACGTGGGAGTCTCGCGGTCGGGAGTGCGGTTACCGAACGGGGACTTGTCGCGCAAGAGAAAGAGATTCTCACGTCGCGATTTTCAATCGCATAACCAATAGCGACCACCGAAGCTACGGCTTACGCCGTTTTATAATTCTGACCCCAAAACAAACGTCGACAATAGAGCGACGGCTTGCGTCGTTATACAGGTTTTACCCTCCCCTAAATCCCCTCCTCGGAGGGGACTTTGGTCGCGCGACCTATCGCGCTCCATGTGGGGCGTGGCAGACTTAGTTACGCGTCCCGTGGTGGGGCGTTGGCAGGTGGTTTGTCACTCCGAGGGAGGGCATCGCCCGACCGTGGGAGTCTCGCGGGCGGGAGCGCGGTTGTCGGACTGGGATTTGTCGTGCAAGAGAGAGATTCTCACGTCGCGGCTGACGGCCGCTCCTCAGAATGACATGCCGAGCGGTCATGTCTTCCCCAACCGTATTCTTGACCTGCGGTCTTCCTCCTTCGCGTCTCGGCATAAGAAATAAATTCCTTCTGCCCTCGACTTGGCGTCGGTTCATTTCGCGTTGCTCCATTCAGAATGACAGGGTGGAAATAGTTTCCAAAGAATTATGCGCCACTTTTTCGTCAAAAGGTATTAGTTGCAACGCAAACGATGTGAGGACGGATAGGCTGTACTTGACGTACTGCCTATTCGGACGAACGAGTGCGCGGCAGCAAATGATGTCTTTTCACGGAAAACAAGCTAAGCACTACGACCCATTTTTTTTTCGTCAAAAGCGGTATTATACCACGCGACGACAGAGCGAGACGATGGGCTGTACTGACTGTACTGCCCATTGGCGAGCGACGAGGAGCGGCAGTAGAATGCTGCTTTTCACGAAAAAGACACGAAAAAGAAAAAAAGAGCGAGACTATAATCTCGCTCTTCCGTGTTGGGCTACCTGGATTCGAACCAAGAATGACAGGACCAGAATCTGTAGTGTTACCATTACACCATAGCCCAATAGCTTTCTGTTTGACGATGCAAAAGTAGAATTTTATTTTTTAATTGCAAAGGATTTTTCTAAAAATTTTTCTACCTTTGTTAGAAATCTTTTTTGGAAACATAATTATTAACCATAAAACCTTTGTTTATGAACAACATCAAAACGCGCCTTATCTTGATGAATTTCTTGCAGTTCGCCATCTGGGGCTCGTATCTTACGTGCATTGGTAATTTTCTCGGCGGTGTTGGTTTGGGAGACTACATATCGTGGTTCTATATCGCCCAGGGCGTGGTGTCGATCTTCATGCCGGCAATAATGGGTGCTCTGGCCGACAAGTTCATTCAGCCGCAGCGGCTGCTCGGTTTGTCGCATCTGTTGGCCGGAGGCTTCATGCTCGTGGCTGCGTATTTCGGCTGGCGAGCTACGGGCATAGCGGCCGACAATGCGGAGGGTTTCGTTGGCAATATCTGGCCGATATTTATCCCCTACGTTCTGAGTGTGGCGTTTTATATGCCGACTATTGCACTGACCAATACGGTTGCTTTTTCCACGTTGTCGCGCAACGGCTTCGATTTCGTCAAGGCCTTCCCGCCGATCCGCACATGCGGTACGATAGGTTTCATCGCAGCCATGTGGTTCGTTAATTTTGTCGGCTTTGGTGGCAATGGTATTCAGGCTGAAACGCTCGAAAACGGCGAGAAACTAATGCAGTTGGTTCCTATGGCATCGCAGTTCACCTACATGCAGCTCGTGATCTGCGGTGTGCTGGGTCTGCTGTTAGGCTTCTATTCGTTCTCTCTGCCCGAGTGCCCGCTCGACAAGTCGGCCGGCAAGGTGGAGAAGACGTTAGTGCAGCGATTAGGTCTCGATGCTTTCGTGCTGTTCAAACAGCGCAAGATGGCCATGTTCTTCATCTTCTCGATGCTGCTGGGTGTTTCGTTGCAGATAACCAACGGTTATGCTACACCTTATATCAACAGCTTCGCCAGTGTGTCGGACAGCTGGTTTGCGCAGAATCCGACCATGCTCGTCTCGGTGTCGCAGATATCCGAGGCATTATGTATATTGCTTACGTCGTTCTTCCTGTTGCGCTTCGGCATCAAGAAGGTGATGCTTATCGCCATGTTCGCATGGGTGCTGCGCTTCGGCTTCTTCGGTCTGGGCAATACGGAGAGCACGATGGGCATCGTGGCATTGTTCCTCTCGTGCATCGTCTACGGCGTGGCGTTCGACTTCTTCAACGTGTCGGGTGCGATGTTCACCCAGCAGGAGGCACCCAAGTCGATGCAGAGCAGTGCGCAGGGTCTGTTCATGTTGATGACCAACGGTATAGGTGCCTCGGTGGGAACGTGGATCGCCGGCAAGATCGTCATGCACAACTGCGATTGGCAGGGCGGCTATCTGCTCTCGCGCACCGGCATAGAGAACGGCTGGCAGACGACGTGGTTCATCTTCGCCGCCTACGCGCTTGTTGTTGCGGTGGCATTCGCCGTGCTCTTCAAATACAAGCATGTCCCGGCCGACCGTCCGGCTCTGAAAAAGTGCTGATCTCGGCTATGTCTTGATTCGCTCTGACGACGGCTGCATTTCGGTGCGGCCGCCGCTTTTTTTGTGGGCATGCGCGCTTCTGCACGCCGAGACTCCCACGTCGCCTGCGGCTCCTCGGAGTGACAAACCACCTGCCAACGCTCCACCACGGGACACAGAACGTAGCTTGCCACGCCCCACATGGAGCGCGATTTATCGCGCGACCCAAGTCCCCTCCGAGGAGGGGATTTACGCCGCGTCGCTGCGCGACTTATTGCGTCGTGACTGCTTTGGCGGCTCGGCAATTCGCAAGCGATTGCACTCGCCTGTCGCCGCAGTTAGGGGGAGGGTAAAATCTGTATAACGGCGTTAGCCGTAGCTTTGTGGTCGACGTTTGTTCTGTCATTCTGAGGAGCGTGCCATGCACGCGACGTGAGAATCTCTCTCTTGCACGACAAATCCCAGTCCGACAACCGCGCTCCCGCCCGCGAGACTCCCACGGTCGGGCGATGCCCTCCCTCGGAGTGACAGAATCGGGGACCTTATCTTCCACAGATTCTTCACTCCACTATGTTTCGTTCAGAATGACACGCAGGAATTGTCATTCTGAGGAGCGGCTGCTGGCCGCGACGTGAGAATCTCTGTTCCGTGCCCCGAAATACGAATCGCTCCGCATGGCACGTGGCCGTTGCGGAGCGATTACCGACTAATGCTCATGCTGTCGGAGGTGTTATTTGCTGCTGCCCGAGTCGCCCGACGATATGGAGTCGTCGTTGTCTATCGACTTGGATATGCTCTTCACGTCGGCGCGCCGCTTGCCGAACCGCCACGATATGCCGAACGAGATGCTGCTTGCGCGGTATCGCGACTCGCGCCATGAAATATAGGTCGAGGTCTGCCGGACGGAGGTGTTTGTGATGTAGTCTCTGAACGGATTGTTGGCCGAGATCGACAGCGTCAGCTTGTCGTCGAAGAGTTTTTGATTGATTCCCAATCCGTAGTACCATGTCCATTGGTTGGTTGTCATGGCCAAATATACGCTTGAGCGATAGACCGATTCATAGATGTCGAGTGTCGCGCCCTTCCATAGCTTGATGTCCATGCTGAGCGACTCGTTGAATCCCGTACCCGAGGTGTCGATGCCCTGCTGCGGCAGTCGGTATCGGCCGTAGGTGACGCGCGAGGAGAACGAGAGCGAGAACTTGTCGTTGGGGCGGAACATCAGCGTGGCCATCAGCGAGTAGCGTCGCGAGCGCATGTCGTTGGTACTCGTGGAGTAGATGATGCCGTTTTCGAGCATGCGCGAGTAGTAGGTGATGCCGTTGTTGGAGATATAGGCCATGGGTGCGATCGACAGGTTCCACTTGTTGTGCGAGTAGGCGTATTTGAGCGTGAACGAGTGGCTCACCTCCGACCTCAGATCGGGATTGCCGCTGCTTATGGATATGGGTGAGACGGTCTGGTGCGGCGAAAGCTGCTCTATCGAGGGTCGTCCCAAACGTTCGGTGTAGGTCAGCGACAGATTGTGTCCTGTCGAGGGCTGCCACCCCACCGACAGGTAGGGCACCACGTTCCAGAACGAGTTGTCGAACGAATATTCCGCCTCCTGCCACGGCGTGACGGTGGCTTTGTTGTAGGTGGCTTCGATGCGCACGCCGCCGTTTACCGACCAAGCGTCGCCCGAATAGCCGTAACCGCCGTACAGTGCGGCGACGTTCTGCGTATAGCGCATCGTCTCGCTCTGCTGCATCACCTCGTCGATGTCGATGCGGTTGTCGATCGACGAGCTGCGGAAGATGTGTTTGGCACCCACGTCGACGGTATGCTTCTCGCCCATAACTATCGAGTAGTCGGCCTGGAAGGTGTTCTCTATCGTGCGCGTATCCTCCTTGTCGATCTGTGTGTAGTCGATATCACCGGTGTAGATATTGCGGTCTGTCCACCAGTCGGGGTCGATGTCGAGATTGTCGGCAAACGACAGCGTGTGGTCGCCCTCTTCGTCGAAACGGTGTTCGTAGGCCAGCGTGGCCGAACCTCCGACATATTTGAATCGCGAGTCGTTGGCGCATGTGAACTCCTGCACCGGATTATGTTCGGCATCGCTTATGGTCTCGTGCATCGTGCTCTTGTTTTTACTGCCCGGCGAGGCGTAGACATAGCCTTCGAGCGTGAGCAGGTCGCTCTCTGTGATCTGGTATGAAGCCGAGAGGGATCCTCCGTAGTTGATCTGCCGCCACGAATGGTCGGAGGTCATGTATTGATAGCGGTTGGTCTCCGATACGAGGTTCTCGGTGAGCGTCTGCATCGAGGAGCTGTTGGACGAGTCGTAGTAGCCGTGATATGCGTTCACCGACAATGCGAATTTGCCGCTCTGGAATGCCACGCGCCCGTTGACGTTGTTATACGTATCGGGATAGAATGTCAGCCGGTCGCTCAGCGATCCATCGAATCCGTCGATGCGCTTCGACGAGGTGATGATGTTGATTATGCCCGACGTACCTTCGGCATCGTACTTGATGCCGGGGTTGGTGATGACCTCGATGCGCTTTATCGACGAGGCGGGCATGCTCTTTATGATCTCGTTGAAGTTGCGGCTCATCGACCCCTGCGAGTGTCCGTTGACCAGCACCTTATAGTTCGATTCGCCGTTGACTAACACCTTGCCTTCGGCATCGATCGACAGCTGCGGCACCTTGCGCAGTATCTCGTCGAGGGTGGCCGTTGCCGCCTGCGGGTCGTTCTCCACCTCGTATGACAGCTTCTCGGCCGTGTGTGTCACAAGCGGCTTCTGCACCACGATCTCCACGCTCTCCAACTGCTCGCCCTCCTCCATGCGAATGTCGCCCATGTCGGTGTCGCCCTCTACGTTCACCTCGCGCACCTCGGTGCGATAGCCGAGCATCGAGAATGTCACGGAGTAGGTCGCCGCCTTGTCTACCGTCAGCGAGAAGCGGCCGTTGCCGTCGGCGCAGTTGGCCGCCACGCATGTAGAATCGCGCATCGCCGCCACCGTGACATAACCCACGGCGGTGTCTGTCTCCGCCGCAATGCAGCGTCCCGTTATTCGCATTTGCGCGCTTGCGCTTTGCAGTGCCATGACAGCACAGATGACCAGAAATAGGATCTTTTTCATAAATATAGTATAATTAAGGATTATCCGTCTCTGTCCGACGCATGCAGATATGCAGCGTCCGGCCGAGCGGACTCCTCAGACGGATTATGTCATACGTCGGGTTAGCCGATAGCCGCGCACCTCTTTGCAGGGGGTGTAAATTCCCCCCCCCTCAGAAATTTGCCGCCTCGACGGGCAGTGTATGGTGTGCGGTAGTACATCGAAATTTCTTGTTTGCTTTTGCAAGGTAGTAAAATTTTACCTGTTCCGATCATCTCGGATAGGTTTTTTAACAACATTTAACATTTCATAGACACGCGACTTCTTTAAATCTGACATTTTTTTTCGTGAAAAGCGGTATTATACCACGCAAACGAAGATCGCCCAGATGGGACGTACTGACGTACTTCCCATTTGGGCGAGCAAGTGCGCGGCAGTAGAATGCCGCTTTTCACGAAAAAAGAGATTATTTGTAGTCGTATGCGACAGTACCTCCTACGGGACATACCGCGCAGTTCTTCAACGGAGTGGCGGTATCGGCGGCAGAGGTCACGAAGAGCAGTACCTTGCAGTTGGCTACTTTCCAGTCGTCCGATACGTCGATCGTGCGCTCGATTTGTACGCTCTTGCCGGCCTCGATGCTGCCCAACTCCTCACCGTTGAGGTCGGTCAGACTGCCCACGACGGCTCTGACGGCATTGTAGTGAATGTTGTGCTCGGGAACTCTGGCACCGGCCTGTGCGGCCTCGATCTTGTCTTCGAGCAGCCACATGCCTATGCGGTAGTTGCCCGTGACGGCAGCCTTGACCTCGGCTTTGATTATGATCTTCTTGCTGGTGGCACTGACGGCCGCGCTGATGCCCGCATCGGCTGCCTCTACCTTGTTGTCGTCGAGCAGCTTCTTCAGGTTCTGGACGTTGACCGCAACAGCCGAGTTCATGACTCCGAGCGTCTTGTTGAGATCCATCATCACGTAGGGATAGTATCCATTGCCTAACTTCTGTCCTATTCTCACACTGGCTGTATTATACATGGGATCGGTGCGGTTGTACGAGTGCGAGCAAGCCAAGAGGTACTGCGTGTTGTACTGGCTGTCTGCTGCCAACTCTTCGAGCGACGACATCATGGTGGGGCAGTTGGGGCACTCCGTACCGGTGTGGTCGATCAGAAGGTGACGATGTGCGAACTGCGTATTCGTCGGCTGGGGATCGGCAGGCAATTCGATTACCACCGGTTCGACTACGATCTCGACGACCTGCGATACGTTGGGACCGTAGGCTGCGTAGAACTTGTAGGTTCCGTCAATGTGGGTCGAGAACTTGTTGCCTTCGATAGCGGTGTTGTTACCCGATTCGTAGATTTTGGCCTTGCCGGTGATATCTTGTGCCGTGCTTCCCTCGGGAGTAAACATTACGGTGAAGACCACCTCGTCGGTGCCGTTGTTGAGAATCTTATTGGTTGAAGCCGTGAGAGAGAGTGTGCCGCGCTCCGAGGTGCCGGGCTGATCGCCGCTGTTGTCATCGTCGCCGCCACAGGCAGTGGCCAGTCCGGCAGCGGCTATCAGTGCGAAGAACTTTGTGATTTTCATGGTATTGTTGTTTTAGTTAAAATGACGAAGTGAGTACGAGGTTGAAGCCCGTGTAGGCTGGAGAGAATCGGCATACGCCGCCCGAGCAGACGTAACCGGCGCGGTTGCGGCCGTAGGATAGTTGCAGCCGTGTGCGCGAATGCGTCCAGCTTACGCCGGCATTGTAATAGTGCATCTTGTCGGTTTCGTTGCCAAGATTGTACATGTCGCTGGCATATACGCTCCACGAGGGTGCCACGTTGAACTCGACGAGTGCTGCCGCCCAGTCGCCCTCGTAGTCGCCCGAGAGCAGATATTGCGCCTCGACGCGCAGCGACTTCTTCTTGTCGAACTTGTAGGTGATGTCGGCCACGAAGATGTCCGAGACATAAGTATCGTCGTTTATGCCGCCGTGCGACGGGTTCCACTCCTGACGCGAGTAGAGCAGGGTGGTCTTCAACCGGCGGTTCCACTGACGCTCCACATCGACGTTTATGTCGCGCCACAACAGACGGTGTTCGCCGCCGCCGTTCTCTTCCAAGGTGTAGAACGTAGAGAAGTTGGCGTGGAAGTTCCAGTAGCGCGAGCGGTCGGTGCGGTTGCGCAGCGAGTAGTAGATGTCGGCCTGACCTCCGATCTCGCCCTCGGCATTGACCTGATAGGGGTTGAGGTTGGTCAGCATGTAGGTGTACTGGCGCGTCAGTGCGGGCAGGTAGTTGATCACGTTGCCCGTACCTCCGCCGATGAGCGATGCCATCGTCGACATGTGCTCCAAGCGGCGGAACGAGGCCGATACGGCAAAACGGTTGTAGTCGTATGCCGCTTCGGCAAGCCATGCGTTGCCGCGTGCGGCTTCGTGTATGGGGCTGTAAAGGTCGGCGTTGCACTTGCCCACATACTCGCCGCGCAGTTCCAGACCCTGCCATGCGAAGTTGATGCGGCCGGAGAACATGTTTATGTCGGACGAGGTGAGTCCCAGCATCTCGGCATCGGGCACCTCATCGATGTTCTGGTGACGGTTGAGGTAGCTGCCCTCCAAGTTGAGCATGCCGTTGTCCCAGCCGGTTATTTCGGATATCGAAACCGACATGTCGGCACCGCGCACCCACGACGAGGCATACTCGTCGTAGAGTCTGGGACGGCCGTAAACGCCCTTGACCGATACGTAGCCGTTGAAGTTGTAGGCTCCGCGCACGCCCTCCAACGAGTTGTTGAAGCCCAATGCGCGATCCTCCCACGTGCGGAACAGAATGCCCGATCCGAACTGGTCGAATATGTCGCCCACGCGCACCGCGAAGTTGCGATCCTGCCACTGTATGTATTTCGACGAGAGGACGAATTTGTGTCCTGCACCGTAGGTGGCCATGTCGAAGCCCTGCAACACGGGCAGATAGGCATCGGCCTGCAATCCGGCCGAGAAGCGTCCGAGCGTGTAATCGACTTTAAGATAGCTGTTCGAACCGAACCGGTCTTCGGGAGTCGATCCAGCAAGAGCCGAATCCTCCATATAGTAGATGTTGTTGCTCTCGATGCTGCCCGACAGCTGTCCCTTGCCCACGCTGATCTGAGCTTGTGCCGCGACGGCTGTCGCGAGCAACGCCAACGATATCGCTAACCGTTTCATTTACTTGGCGAGTTCTTTGATCTTCTCGAACAATACGTTTTCGCTGCCGGGGGTGTAGCCCGAGTGCGAGTAGACGATCTTGCCGTCGGCATCGATCACGAAGGTATGGGGTGTGAGCGACACCTGCATGGCGCGCTTGAAGTCCTGGTTCTTGTCGTAGAGGCAGATGAACTCCCAGCCGTTGCCGCGGGTCATGGCGCGGGCGCGGCTCACCGAGCGGCTGTCGTCGGTCGAGACGGCAACGACCTCGAAATCGGCCTCTTCGAGCCACTCCTCCAACTGCTCGTTGATGGCGTTAAGCTCCATGATGCACGGTTTGCAGGTGGTCGACCAGAATGATACGATCATCGGTTTGCCCTGAACGAGCGAAAGCGTGGAGATGGTCTCTCCCTTTTGATTCTCTATCTTGACATCGGGGATTGTCTGAGCCGATACGGTTGTCATCGCGCCGAGCGCAAGTAGCAGAAACAGTAGCTTTTTCATAGTATTTAAGTCAAATTGTAAATTAATATTCGGTCGTCCGACCTGTCATTTTCATGTGCAAGATAACGAATAAATCTAAAAAAAAGGCATTTTTCATCGACTTTTTTGACGCGCCGCACACCTATTTGCATACGACGGGCATAACGGATACATATTTGCCGGAATATGCCTTTGCGTCGGGAATGATTATGCATGGCACTTTGCGCCGCTTCGGGTGCGCCGCATAGTATCGCGCGTGCAAGTGCCGCACAGAACAAGATGTGCTTAAAGGAGGTACAGACCGGCCAACATTGTGCCGATGCCTGCGAGGTAGTCTATGCCCGAGCCTGCCAGCGAGGTGCGGTCGAGCCGCACGACTGCGGTTGCGGCCACGCCCGAGATCAGCAGCGCGGCACAGAGTATCGCCGTCCATTGCTCCGCGCCAGTCAGCGCGAGAATGGCCAAGAAGGCGGTCGCGCCGCCCAAGAATATCATCTCGCGGCATGCCGTCTTGCGCAGTGTCATGGCGGCGGCGGTTATGATCCACAGTGCCGCCACGCCCTTCATCAGAGGCACCACGAGCGAGAATACCGGTGTTGTGCGCAGCACGAAGACGGCGGCCAGCAGAACGGCGGCATACAAGATGCAGAGCCTGCGGCGATACTTTGCATCGATCTCTTCGCTGCGGGGGATCTTGTGCTTGATGCGCAGATAGACCTCGACGGTCAGCGGCAGCAGTGCGGCCGTAACGGCGAATGCCGCGAAGACGGCCAGCCGGTAGGGCATGGGCACCAGCGCGGAGAATGTGGTGGGGCAGAACAATACGGCTGCGGCCACGTAGAGCGGTGTCAGCAGCGGATTTATAAACAAGGCGTAGAGGCGGGCTAATAGGTCGATCATTGTTTCGTGGTATGGGGTTAGGCGGCCGGCATCATATCTGTTTTCGCATGCGCGCCACAGGTATGTCGAGCATCTCGCGGTATTTGGCCACCGTGCGTCGGGCTATGCAGTAGCCCTTGGCGTTGAGTATGTCCATCAGATTCTCGTCGGTCAGCGGACGGCGTTTGTCCTCCTGGTCGATGCAGTCCTGCAATATCTTCTTTATCTCGTAGCTCGACACCTCCTCGCCCGACGAGGTCTGCATGCCCTCCGAGAAGAGCGATTTGAGCAGTATGATGCCGAACGGCGTCTGTATGTATTTGCTGTTCACCACGCGCGATATGGTCGATACGTCGAGTCCCGTGCGGTCGGCTATGTCTTTGAGGATCATCGGGCGCAGCTTGCTCTTGTCGCCGTCGAGGAAGTATTCGCGCTGGAAGTCGAGTATCGTGCGCATGGTGCGCATGAGCGTGTCGTGACGCTGCTTGATGGCCGATATGAACCACTTGGCCGAGTCGATCTTGCTCTTGACGAACTGTATGGCCTCGCGGTCCTTCTCGCGGACGGTGCCGTCGGGTGCCACCATGTCGCGCAGCATCTCCTTGTAGCGGCGGCTGATGCGCACCTCGGGGATATTGCCCGCGTTGAGCGTCAGACGCAGCTCGCCGTCGGTGTTGTCGAGCACGAAGTCGGGGACGATGTAGGGTGTGGTGTCGCTGCCCCCCTCGGTGTAGAGGTTGCCGGGCTTGGGGTAGAGGCACTTTATCTGCTCGATGGCCTCGCGGAACTCCTCCTCGGAGATTTGCAGGCGCGACATGAGCCGCTCGTAGTGCTTCTTGGCGAAGGCATCGAAGTAGGAGGTGAGTATTTTCAGTGCCAGCCGCTTGGCGCGGGTGTCGATGCGCTGCTGCCGCATCTGCAACAGCAGGCACTCTTGCAGGTTGCGCGCGCCGACACCGGAGGGTTCCAGCTGATGTATGATCCCGAGTACGCGCTCGATCTCCTGCTCGCTCACGTCGATGCCCTGCGAGAAGGCCATGTCGTCGCTCAGCGACGACAGGTCGCGGCGCAGATAGCCGTCGTCGTCGATGCTGCCGACGATATATACGGCTATGGCCATGTCGCGCTCCGAGAGCGAGCGAAAGCGCAGCTGCTCGATGAGATACTCCTGCAACGACCGTCCCTCGGTGATGTAGACCGGACGCTGTTTGTCGTCCTTGGAGAAGTTGTTGATGCGCGCCTTGTACGAGGGCGTGTCGTCCTCCTTGCCGATATACTCCTCGACCGAGATCTTTTCCGGCTCGCGCTCTTCGTCGGCGGGCTGCTCCTCCTCCAAGACGATGTTCTCTTCGATCTCGCGCTTGATACGCTGTTCGAGCTGCATGGTGGGCAGTTCGAGCAGTTTTATCATCTGTATCTGTTGCGGCGAGAGTTTGGTCTGCAACGAGATCGTCTGTTGGAGATTGGTTCCCATAGTCGTTATTTTAAATGTACACTGTTTCCGTCTGCTAAAAATGCGAACAGTCCGACTGATCAGACCGTTCGCATCGGGCGCAATGCGACAGCGTCGCACCGTCAAAACTCTGCGTTCTTCGGCGTGCGCGGGAATGGGATCACGTCGCGTATGTTGCCCATGCCCGTAACGAATAATAACAGCCGCTCGAAGCCCAGTCCGAATCCCGAGTGAGGTGCCGATCCCCAGCGACGGGTATCGAGATACCACCACAGCTCGCGTTCGTTCATGCCCAATTCTTGAACCCTTGCATAAAGCTTGCCAAAGTCGGCTTCGCGCTCCGAACCGCCGATGATTTCTCCGATCTGCGGGAACAGCACGTCCATGGCGCGCACCGTCTTGCCGTCGGCGTTCTGCTTCATATAGAAGGCCTTGATCTCTTTGGGATAGTTGATCAGTATGACCGGACGCTTGAAGTGCTCCTCCACCAAATAACGCTCGTGCTCCGACTGCAAGTCGCAGCCCCAGTAGCACGGGAACTCGAACTTGCGTCCCGATGATTCCAGTATCTTGATGCCCTCGGTGTAGTCCAGTCGCACGAAATCGTTGTCGAGCACGAATTGCAGACGCTCCAACAGGCTCTTGTCCCACATCTTGTTCATGAATTCGAGATCCTCGCGGCAGTTGTCCAGAGCGTAGCGGATCAGATATTTGAGGAAGTCCTCGGCCAGATCCATGTTGTCTTCCAGCTCGTAGAAGGCCATCTCCGGCTCGATCATCCAGAACTCGGCCAGGTGGCGCGGCGTGTTGGAGTTCTCGGCGCGGAACGTGGGACCGAACGTATAGATCTGACCCAAGGCCAGAGCACCCAGCTCACCCTCCAACTGACCCGATACGGTCAGGCTGCACGGCTTGCCGAAGAAGTCCTGCGAATAGTCGACCTTGCCCTCCTCGGTGCGCGGCGGATTCTCCATGTCGAGCGTCGAGACGTTGAACATGGCTCCGGCACCCTCGCAGTCCGAGGCCGTGATAAGCGGCGTGTGCAGGTAGTAGAAGCCGTGCTCGTTGAAGTATTTGTGAATGGCGTAGGCCATGGCGTGGCGTATGCGCAAGATGGCTCCGAAGGTGTTGGTGCGCGGACGCAGGTAGGCTATGTCGCGCAGGAACTCCAACGAGTGTCCCTTCTTCTGCAAGGGATATGTCTCTGGGTCGGCCGTGCCGTAGATCTCTATCCGCTCGGCCTGCACCTCGACACCCTGTCCCGAGCCGGGCGAGGCTACCAGACGGCCGTCGACGCGTATGCAGGCTCCGGTGGTGACGGTTTTGAGCTGCTCCTCGGCTATGACCGCCAGATCGACGACGATCTGTATGTTGCTCACGCACGAGCCGTCGTTCAGAGCGATGAACGCCACGTTCTTGTTGCCGCGCTTGGTGCGCACCCAACCCTTCACCGTAACCTGTTCGCCCGAACCCTCGCGGCCGAGCAACGTCGCTATTCTCACATGTTTCATAACACTTATGCTATTTTTTGTTTGTTCCGTAATTTTGCGTTCACAGCGTGTGATACGAACGACAAAATTACTAAAAAAATTGTAAACGGTTGCACTATGCCGACTTTTTTATACCTTTGTTTCGCATTAAACGGTTACGATTTATGAAACGTTGCATGTTATATATGCTGGCACTGCTCTGCCCCCTTGTCTCCGATGCGCAGCCGGCGCGCATATTCCGCTCGGAGTTCATCACATTCGACAAGCGCGACGATGCTCGCCGCGGCGTTCGCGACAACATCGAAAAGTATGTCGACGTGCGTCCTAAGATGGTGGCCATGGGCGGCGGCGATGACGCGCGTATCGTCTTCGAACAGCGGTTCGAGGTTCCGGCCTCGTGGAGCGATTGCAACGCCTATCTGCACATGGAGAATACGGGCGGAGCCTATTCGGTAGATATCAACGGCCGCGAGGTGCTGCACGCCGACGATCCATTTACTCCGGCCGATATCTTCATCTCGCCATATCTCGGGCAGGGCGAAAACCTGCTGACGGTGCGATACACGCGCCAGCGTTGTGCAGAGCTGCAACAGCGCATCGAGCCGGTCGAGCGCGAGCTGTTCGACAACAGCTACATATTCGCCCAGCGGCGGTTGGGCATCTACGACTTCGACATCTCGCTCGCGCCCGATTCGCTGCGCCGCTTCGGCGTGCTGCGCATCGATGCCGTGGTGGACAACTCGTTCGATTTCGAGGAGACGTTGCAGGTGGGATTCGACATCTACTCTCCGGCAGGCAAACTTTTGGAATACAGCGTCAACGAGATCACCGTCGAGGGACATTCGCGTGATACGCTGCACTTTGCGCCTTATATCTACCACACCAACGAGAACCGATGGACACCCGAGCGTCCGGTGCTCTACGACGTGATGCTATATGTCAAGCGCAACGGCATTCTGCGCGAATATATCCCCTTGCGCGTGGGCTTCGGTCTGACGGAGCTGCGCGACGGCGAGGTGACGCGCTTCGACAAGCCGCTGACGCTGCACCGCGAACGTTACAATGCGGCCAAAGACCGCCAGACGACGCAGACGGAGATCAAGCGGCTGAAAGCCAAAGGCATCAATACCCTGTGTCCGGACTATCCGCAGCCCTACTGGTTCTACGATCTGTGCGACGCTTTGGGCATGTATGTCATCGACCGTGCGGCGATAGATTCGCCCGAACGGCATACAGACCGGTCGGTGGGCGGTACGCCGGCCAACGACCCTGCGCTTGTGCAGGAGTATCTCACTCGCGTGAAGTCGATGTACTACCGCTCGCGCAACCACACGTGCGTCATAGCCTTCGCTCTGGGCGGCGACGACTCGGGCAACGGCTACAACATGTACAAGGCCTACGAGTGGCTCAAATCGACGGGAGATCCGCGGCCGGTGATATACGGCGATGCCGACGGCGAGTGGAACAGCGACATGGAACTGTAATGCGAGGGGAGGGTTTCGTATGACGATAGAACTGGTTGTAATAGGCAAGACCGACATGCGCGAGGTGGAGGCGTTGGTGGATATGTACGCCAAGCGTCTGAGCCACTATGCGCGCTTCGTCTTTACCGTGCTGCCCGACGTGCGCACAACCAAATCGATGGCTCCGTCGCGGCAGAAGTCGAGCGAGGGCGAGATGATATTGCGGCAGATCGCCGACGGCGACTATGTGGTGCTGCTCGACGAACACGGCGAGGAGATGCGCTCGATGGAGTTCGCCGCGTGGTTGCAGAAGCGCATGAACAGCGGCGTGAAGCGTCTGCTGATAGTGGTGGGAGGTCCCTACGGCTTCTCGGAGCAGGTCTACGCGCGCGCCGATGCCCTGTTGTCGCTCTCGAAGATGACCTTCTCGCACCAGATCGTCAGGGCGATATTCGCCGAACAGCTCTATCGCGCCTTCACCATAATCAACAACGAACCCTACCATCACGAATAAAATGCCGATAGTTGGCATTTGGTAAAATTTTTTATACATTTGCGTCGCTGCGATTGTATCTCCGACGGACGGCGGCTGCGGTTCGGTTCGGGGGGGAGGTTTTCAACTGTTGTTGATCGATGAACGCATTGGAAATGAAGAGATCGATGGCGAATCTTATCGCAAGGGCTGCCCGGACGAGGTTCGCGTTGTTGCTGTGGCGCATAGCCATGGTCTACGTCGCCATGTTCCTTTGCCGCGTGGCTTTCTACTGCTACAACCGCGATCTCATCGGCTCGATCTCCACCGGCGAGATATGGGAGCTGTTCAAGGGGACGCTCCTTATCGACAATTCGTCGATCGTCTATGCCAATGCCGTTTTCATACTGCTGTCGATCGTGCCGCTGCCGTTGAGGTGGTGGAGCCGCAGATGGTATCAGGGCGCGATGTTCTGGATATACATCATCTGCAACGCTCTTTTGGTGGTGGCTGCCAATCTCGGCGACACGGTCTATTTCCACTATACGCAAAAGCGGTGCACAGCCGACGAGATATTCTTCGCCGACAACGGCAATACGGCGCAGCTGATGCTGAAATTCGCCGCCGACAACTGGCATCTGGTGATCTTCGGCATGCTCGTCATCGCCGGCCTGGTCTATACCTATCGCCGTCGCCGCGAGGTCATCGACATGACGTGCGGCAGGGTGGGGCTATTTGCCCGCACGGGGGTCATGCTCTTTACGATATGGCTCGGCATATCGGGTGTACGCGGCGGTATGACGGGCATGACGCGTCCCATCACGCTCTCGAACGCCATGCTCTATGCCGACTCTCCGGCCAAGGCCTATTTCATATTGAGCAACCCGTTCTGCGTGATACGTTCGATGGATATGCGCCTCGACTACGAACACTATTTCGACGAGGAGCAGCTGTCTCGGATCTACACTCCGTCGCACTATCCCGAGGACTACACCTCCGAGATGTTCGGCCGCTACAAGGGCTACAACGTGATGCTCGTCATATTGGAGAGCTTCTCGGCCGAGCACTCCAAATATCTCTCGCCCGATCTCTACTCGGAGACGGAGCAGGGATACACTCCGTTCCTCGATTCGCTGATGCAGAGGTCGCTCACCTTCACCCGCTGCTATGCCAACGGTACCGTGTCGGTGGCCGCGCCGCCGGCGATATGGAGTTCGATGCCGTCATACGGCAAGCCGCACATGCTTACGCCCTACTCGCTCGGCGAGTGCCGGCCGATGCCGCGTCTGCTGCGTGAGGAGGGGTATGATACGGCATTCTTCTGCGGCTCGGAGCGCGGCTCGATGGGCTTCGGCGCATACGCCCACATTGCCGGCGTCGACCGTCTGTTCAGCATGGAGGATTTCGAGGCTCTCCATGGCGACGGAGAGTTCGACGGCTCGTGGGGAATATGGGACGAGCCTTTCCTCGGATTCATGGGCGAGCAGATGGGTCTTATGCAGCAGCCCTTTTTCGCCTCGATCTTCACCCTTACGTCGCACCACCCATTCAACGTGCCGTTCAAATATCGCGACACCCTGCCCGAGGGCACCACGCGCAACCATAGGCCGGTGGCATATACCGATATGTCGATACGCCGCTTCTTCGAGCGTTTTTCGGGCGAGGAGTGGTTCGATCGCACGATATTTGTATTCGTTGCCGATCATGTTTCGAGCGAGAAGTTCGCCGAGCGCACGCTCCACATGCCGGGGTCGCACCATGTCGTCGGCTTCATTCATGTCCCCGACGGCAGCCTGTCGCGGCGTTACGACAGCGTCGTGTCGCAGGTCGATTTTGCGCCCACGCTGCTGGGACTGTTAGGCAACAGGCAGCCCTATTTCGCCATCGGACGCGACATATTCAACGAACCCGACCGGCGGCCGATAGTGCTGATACGGACGATGTTCGACTATGAGATTATTATTGACGATTATATCATAGAGTTCGACTCTCATAAAGTCAAAGGTGTCTACCTGCACGGCGATTACAAGCACCGCAACAATCTGCGCGACAGCGTCTCTGCCGAAGTGGAGTGGGCGGTTGAGCAGGCCAAGGCCACCATACAGCAATATTTCGAGCACGTCGGACGAATGTATTATATGCCAGATGACAGAGTTTTATCCGATAAACCTCTCGATGCGGGAGCAGATGCTCCGACAACTCAGCCTTAGTCGCACCCTCGACTGCGACGCTCTGTTTGCAAACCTATATATGTGGCAGCCGCTGTTCGACTACCGATACGCCAATGTCGGCGGCCGGTGCGTCATACGTAGCCGCATGCCCGAGGCTTCGGGCGGCGGCGGTGAGCGTCACGGATTCTTCCTGCCCGGAGCTTCGACAGACGACATAGCCTCCGTGCTCGATGTTTTGACAGCTGCCGCCGGCCGCGAGCCGCTGCGGATAGTCAATCTCTCGTCCGAGACGGCCGCCGCCGTGGCCGACCGCTACGGCGACGGCATTGCAGTTGACTGCAACCGCGCCTACTCCGATTATATCTATTCGCGCGAGGCATTGGAGACGCTGCACGGGCGGCACTATCAGCCCAAGCGCAACCATATCAACCGCTTCCGCTCGCTGTACGACCATACCGTCGCGCCGCTGTGCCGCGACGATGCCGCCGAGTGCATGGCTCTTGCCGAGCAGTGGCGCGAAGAGCATCACACGCCGCAGAGTGCCGATGCAGAGATGCAGGTGCTGCGACGCGCTTTCGACGCTTTCGACGAGTTGGAGCTGCATGGCATCGTCCTGAGGGTCGGTGCGCGTGTGGCGGCCTTCTCGTTCGGATCATATACCCCCGACGGCCGCATGTTCTGCGTGCACGCCGAGAAGGCCGACACCACATTCGAGGGCGTATATGCCATGATCTGCAACGCGTTGGTCTCTTCGCTCGATGCCGCCTGCATCTATGTCAATCGCGAGGAGGATCTGGGAATCGAGGGGCTGCGCCGCTCGAAGCAGTCGTGGCAGCCCGTGAAGATGCTGGACAAATACACCGCCATGCCGCTCGACGACTCTCTGCGGCAGATACGCCGCCTGTGGCAGGAGGTCTTCGGCGACGAGCGGGAGTTCGTCGATTCGTTTCTGGTGCGTTACTACTCGCCCGAGCGATGCGTGGTGCGCCGCGAGCAGGGGCGCGTGGTCTCTATGGCGCATATCGTGCCCATCGAGACAGCAGCAGGACGCACGGCCTACATCTATGCCGTGGCGACCGATCCAGCTTTCCGCTGCCGCGGACTGGGGCGGTCGGTGGTGGAGGAGTGCATGACACGTGCTCGCGCTGCGGGTTTCGATGCCGTGGCACTTATTCCCTCGGAGGAGAGCTTGAAGAGCTTTTATGCGGCATTGGGCTTCGCCGATGAGAAGATGCCCGTCGACTTCTCCTCGGGCTTCGATCTGGGAACGGGCGAGCCGGAACGCGACATAGCCATGACCGCACGTCTCTGATCTCGGTGTATCAGGCTATGCGCGAGGGGTCGATCTCGGTCTGGACGCGTACATATTTATAGCCCAGACGCCGCAGCTCGACGGCCACACCCACCTCGAACATCACCTTCACCGTGCGTGCGAAAACATGGAACGCCATCGCGCTCTGCGCCTCGATGTGCTCCTTGCGGATCATGGACAATGCGCTCTCGGCCGTCGACCGCACCATGTCCTCTATCCTGCGCGCCTCGTCGGATCCGAGCGGCACGGCTAACAGCGACTCGGTGACATACTCGTCCAGGCAGTCGAACCCGCGCGGAGAGGCGAGCATCTTGTACCAGTCCTCTACCGCCGAGTGGCGGTTCCAATCCTTGTCCCACAGCAGAGCCGATCCCATGCCTACGTACATGGCCCACGCCACGGCCGCCAAGGGATAGCCGGCTATCTGCGGCACGGCATCGGCCATGTAGCTCGGTGCGGCCGCATGCCACTTTTCGTTGAGCTCTTCGACGGTGAGCAGCTGCCCGTCGAGATGCGAGGCCGACGAGAGACTCTCGACGAGCAGTTCGCGCAGTCGTGTTTCGTAATCGGCCAGATACTCCTTTTGCGTATTCTCCATGATCTATATATTTTATATTCAACTCTTACGGTTGCGTCACACGCTCGCCGTCGCCATGCGGCGAGCGGCAGTGAGAGTGTGTTTCCGCGCTCAAAATTAGTAAAATCTTTGCGGCGGAGCAAACCCTCACCGGCCGATGTCTTGCGAAATGGCGCGCATACCATGCGATTTTGTTGCGGCGATAGGTTGCGTTTCGGATAAATTTATTAACTTTGGTCGATATATGTAATGCAAAAAGAAAATTTGACAACCTGAAACTATTTAATAACGAAAGTAGACGATCATGAAAAGATATGTCATAGGACTCGACTACGGCACCGATTCGGCCCGCGGGCTTCTGGTCGATGCCGCGACGGGCAAAGAGGCGGCTTCGGCTGTGGCGGCCTATCGCCGCTGGGGTCGCGGGGAGTATTGCGATGCCGAGCAGGCGCAGTTCCGTCAGCACCCGCTCGACTATATCGAGGCTCTCGATGCGATTCTGTGTGAACTGCGCCGACAGGCTCCCGAGGCCTTCGCCGAGGTGGCGGCCATAGCCGTCGACACCACGTCGAGCACGCCCTGCCTGGTCGACTGTCAGATGCGGCCGCTGTCGCTCGCGGAGGAGTTCGCCGACGATCCCGATGCCATGTTCGTGCTGTGGAAAGACCATACCGCCGAGCGCGAGGCAGCCGAGATCAACCGCCTGTGCCGGCAGGGCGATCTCTGCTACTCGATGTTCTCGGGCAATCACTACTCCTCGGAGGGCTATTGGGCCAAGGTGGCGCATGTGGTGCGCCGCAATCCCCGTCTGTCCGATCGTGCATACGCCGCCATCGAGCAGTGCGACTTCATCGCGGCACTGCTCGCGGGTGCCGACTCGATGGGCAAGATGCGTCTGGGGCATTGCGCCGCCGCGAGCAAGGCCATGTGGAGCGAGCGTTGGGGTGGATATCCGCCGCGCGAGTTCTTCGAGCGGTTGGAGCCGAGGACGGTCGCCCTGGCCGAGCACCTGCCGCACGACAACTATACCTCCGACCAACTCTTCGGCACGATATCGGCCGAGGTGGCAGACCGCTACGGACTCTCAGAGGAGGTGCGCGTGGCCGTGGGTATGATCGATGCACATGCCGGAGCCGTGGGTGCGGGCATACGTCCCGGCCGCATGGCACTCAATCTGGGCACCTCGGCCTGCCACATGGCCGTCATGGAGCCTGAGAAGTTGGGCGACCGCATCATAGCCGACGTATTCGGACAGGTCGACGGCTCGATCATTCCGTCGCTCGTGGGCTTCGAGACGGGCATGTCGGCATTCGGCGACCTGTATGCGTGGCTGCGGCGACTGCTGATGTTCCCCGTCGACAATATACTATGTAAGAGCCGGACGGTAGATGCCGCGACGCGCGAGGCGTTGCGCCGAGAGTGCGAGCAGGAGATGCTCGCCGAGCTGGGACGTCAGGCCGAAGCCATCGTCCTGCGCGACGACTCGCCCTTTGCCACCGACTGGGTCAACGGCCGCCGCACGCCTGCACCCGACGAGAGGCTGTGGAGCAGCGTCATGGGACTTACGCTCTCGACGGGTGCCGCCGACATATATCTTGCGCTGGTCGAGGCCGCGGCATTCGCCACCAAGGCCATAATCGACCACCTTGCTGCCAACGGCGTGGAGATCGATGAGCTGGTGGCCATAGGCGGCATCTCGCGCAAGTCGCCGCTGACGATGCAGATGCTCGCCGACGTGCTCGGCCGCAGGGTCGACGTATCGGCAAGCACGCAGGCATGCGCCATGGGATCGGTCATCATGGCGGCGGTCGCGGGCGGATTCTACTCGTCGGTAGAGCAGGCGCAGCAGGCACTGTGCCCGCCCGTGGAGCGCAGCTATCAGCCGCAGCAGGAGCGTCATGCACTTTTGATGCGCCGCTATGAAAAGTATCGCGCCGCAGCCATATTTACAGAAAAACTCGTTAACCAAGAACCATATTCGAAATGATGAAACTTATCTCCGATCCGCGTCGCCGACGCTGGGTCATCGTGGCGACCATCTTCGTGGCCATCATCTGCAACTATCTCGACCGGCAGCTGCTGTCGGTGCTGAAACCCGAGATCCTCGCCCAGTTCGGCATCGACGACAGCGGTTATGCGTGGATCGTCAACGTATTTCTGATCTGCTACGCGGTGATGTATCCCATCTCGGGCGTTTTGGTCGATCGCTTCGGCTCCAAGCGTGTGATGATGGCCGGCATCGTGGCGTGGTCGGCAGCCTGCATCGGCGGCGGCCTGTCGCAAAATATCGTGCAGTTCACCATCTGCCGCGGCATACTGGGTCTGGCCGAGCCGACGATATTCGCCGGACAGATCGTGGCCGTCACGCTCTGGTTCGAACGCCGCCAGCGCGCCACGGCCAACAGCCTCTGCACGGCTGGCGGCTCGCTGGGAACCGTCATTGCGCCGCTGCTTATAGCGTGGCTGTGCCGCATACTGCCCTCGTGGCAGGAGGTATTCATGGTGGCCGGTATCATCGGACTGGTGATCGCAGTGGTGTGGTGGCTGGTATATACCAATCCGCCGCGCGAGGTGCTCGAGGTGACCATGGCCGGCGAGGACGACAAGTCGTCGGCCGGCGGCAAGGCCTTCGGCTGGGGCGGCCTGTTCCGCACGCGCTCGCTGTGGGGCGTACTCCTGATCCGCCTTATCTCCGATCCGGTGTGGTACTTCTGCTGCTTCTGGCTGCCGGCATACCTGCGCGACATCTATTCGGCGCAGGACGCTACGCTCTCGATGCAGGATACGCTCGACAAGATTCAGTGGATCGGAGGCATACCGTTCCTCATAGGTGCCATCGGCGGCGTGTTGTCGTCGGTGTGGTCGGATTCGATGGTGCGTCGCGGCAGCGATTCGCTGGCGGCGCGCAAGCGCATGATGATTTGGACGGTGGCCGTGGCTCCGCTCTGCATGTTAGTGCCCTATCTGGGAGAGTGGATCGGAAGTGTCGATGTGCAGGTGGCCGTCACTGTGGGTATCTTCTCGCTTATCGCCGTCATGTGCCTTTCATGGCTCTACACTATCTGCGTGGTCATAGCCGAGTCGTTCCCCGTGGGCAACGTGGCCAGCGTGGTGGGCATCACGGCCGGTGCCGGTGCCGTCGGCGGTGCGGTGTTCAACATCTTCGTGGGTGACATGCTCGCCTCGATGGGCAACGTGTTGTTTATCATTATGGGTCTGCTGCACATCGTCGCCGCGCTGCTGCTGTGGCGTATGGTGCGCCGCGAGTCGCCCGAAAAATATGCGCGGTCATGATACGCCGGATAGTATGCCTGCTGCTGGCCGTAGCGGCCGCAGGCCTGAGCACAGCCGTCGAGGCGCGCAAACCCTCGGCCGATGAGGCGAAGATCAGAGTGATGAGCTGCAACGTCCGTGTGACCGGACTCGAAGCCGACGACGTGCCGCTGCGCCGCTGGGACGAGCGAAAAGAGTATATGGTGGAGTGCATCGTCAGCCGCCGCCCCGACATCGTCTGCATGCAGGAGGTGGTCTACGACTCCTACGCCTATTGCCGCGAGCATTTGAAGGGCTACACGGCCGTAGGTTTCGAGGGCCCGGAGATGGATCCCTTCACCGAGGGCTATCACTACATATCCAAGAATGTCATATTCTACGACACGCGCCGTTTCGAGCGTGTGGCCGAGGGGTGCTACTGGCTGTCGGAAACGCCGCATATCGGCGGCTCGAAGTCGTGGGGCACGGCGCGTGCGCGCCACGCCACGTGGGTGCGTCTGCGCGACCGCCGCTCGGGCGCAGAGTTCCGTGTGATAGATGTTCATCTCGACCACATATCGGACGGGGCGCGCGTGGCGCAGATAGAGATGGTTATCGAGGAGAGTGCGCAGTACGACGAGTCGATGCCGCAGATCATGTGCGGCGACATGAACTGCGTGCGCACCTCGGAGTCAATGACGCGTCTTCGCGGCAGTGCGTGGCGCGACGTGTTCGAGACGCTCAACGGCGAGGTGGAGGCTGGCTACACCTATCACGGCTGGCAGGGCGAGGCGCGACCCAAAAAGCCGGGCAAGGGACGCATCGACTACATATTCATGGCCGGAGAGTGCCGTGCCGAGAGCTTCGACATATATAAGGATTGCCGCGAGGGCATCTATCCGAGCGACCACTACTTCATATCGGCCGATCTGACCTTAAAACCGCACAGACGATGATACGACGAATATTTCTTCTGCTTCTGACGGCGGCCTTGGGCTGCGGTGCCGCCTGCGCTCAGAGTGCGCGCGAAGATATCGCCGCCGATCCGTGCAAGGCCGGAGGTGTCTATTATGCCTATCCCGTGCCTGAGAGGTGCGACTATACGCCTGCACCGCGCGGATACAAACCATTCTACATAAGTCATTTCGGTCGTCACGGCAGCCGCTGGCTGCTGCGTCAGAGCGAGTACGACGACTTGCAGGCCGCATTCGCCGCCGCCCGCAAGGCCGGTGCGCTGACCCCTCGCGGCGAGGAGGTGGCTTCGCTGGTCGATTCGCTGTGCCGTGCGGCCGAGGATCATGCCGGCGATCTTACGCCCATCGGCATCGAGCAGCACAAGGGCATAGCATGCCGCATGTATGCCAACTTTCCGGAGGCCTTCGACCGCCGTGCCAGCGTGTCGGCCACCTCGTCGGTGACGGTGCGCTGCGTGGTGTCGATGGCCAACTTCTGCGCCGAGCTGCAAAGCCGTGCGCCGAAGATCGCCATGACGCAGGACGCAAACCTTCGAACCACCGCACCGATCAACTTCTTCAACAAGAAGGCCAATCCTGAGCTGAGCGACCGCTATCTGGATTTCATGCACAATGGCGCGTGGCGGGAGGATTTCCGCCGCTGGTGCGAGGAGCATCTGCAACCGCAGCCTCTTACAGAGTCGCTTTTCGCCGATGCCGGCTATGCCGGCAGCATCGATATGCGGGCGTTGATGTTGATGCTCTTCAACCTTGCGGTCGACATGCAGAATGTCGATCCCGGCATCGATTTGTTCGATCTTTTCACCGAAGAGGAGCTGTACGAGTGCTGGCGCGCCACGCAATACGAGTTCTTCGTGCATCGCGGACCCTGTCCGCTCAACGAGGATTATCCGCTCTACTACTCGTGCGCACTGCTGCGCGACATAATAGCCCGTGCCGACGAGGCCATTGCGTGCGGCGACCGTGCGGCCGACCTGCGTTTCGGTCACGACGGCAACATTATGCCTTTTACCAATCTGCTGTTGTTGGAGGGTTATTGCCGCTACACCTCTTCGCCCGAGGAGTTCTGCTACTGGAAAGACTACGAGATGACGCCCATGGCGGCCAATCTGCAATTCGTATTCTACCGCCGCGGCCGCAGCTGCGACCCCGACGACATACTGGTCAAGCTGCTGCACAACGAGAGGGAGGTGCGCCTGCCGCTGCCCGCGGCCACGGCACCATATTACCGTTGGAGCGATTTCCGGGAGTTTTACACTCGGCGCATGGAGTCGATCTCCATACCGGAACAGTAGGAACCTTGCCCGAAGACCGACGGCGGACGCAGAACTATCGTCCGCCGCTCTTTTTCTTGCGGACGCTCCACCCGAAGTGTCCTATGGCCTTGCCCAATTTGTAGTATTCGCCGTGAAGATAGACTATCGGACGCGCCGCCTCCAACGAGAAACGTCCGGTCTGCGGGTCGATATACTTCTCGTCGGCCATCACGCCCACCACGTCGGCGATGAACATGTCGTGCGAACCCAGCTCGACGATCTGCCTTACGCGGCACTCGATGGATATGGGTGCCTCGGCTATGACGGGTGCCGACACGTGCTCGGCCGCCATGGGTGTAAGGCCGCACTCTCGCCACTTGTCGTAGTCACGCCCCGAGCGCACGCCGCACCAGTCGGTGGCACGTGCCATCTGCTCGGTGGTAAGGTTGATGACGAACTCGCCCGTGCGTTTTATGATGTCGTAGGAGTGACGCTCGCGCCGCACCGATATGTAGCACATGGGCGGCTCGCTGTTGACCGTGCCCGTCCATGCCACGGTCAGCATGTTATACTCCTCGGGTGTCGAGCCGACGCTCACCAGCACTGCCGGCAGAGGGTAGATCAGCGTGCCGGGCTTCCATGATTGTTTCATAGCAACGAATATTTTTTATGTGCAAAGATACGAAAATTGACAATAATATGTAACTTTGTGATGCATAACCCGAAAACTCGAAGCCTATGAAAGCGTTGAAACCGCGCAAAATGGGAGTGCTGCATCGTATGTTCCACTTCTATGTCGACTTCATCAATTCGCGTCTCTACTTCCGCAAGGTGCATACCATCGGTTTGGAGAACATGCCCGAGGACGGTACGCCGGTGGTGCTGGTGTCGAACCACCAGAACTGCCTGAACGACCCCATAGGTCTGGCACTGGCACTGGACGATCGCAAACCTCACTTCCTGGCTCGCGCCAACGTCTTCCGCAATCCTGTGGCCAACCGTCTGCTGCGCGGTCTGGGCCTGCTGCCCGCATATCGCATGGCCTACGAGGGGCGTTCGGCCGTGGGCAAGAATGCGGAGACGATGAACGACGTGAACGAGGCTCTGCTGCACGGCGAGACGGTGATACTCTATCCCGAGTGCGGCCATCAGGACAAACGCTGGCTCGGCACATTCTCCAACGCCTATCTGAAAATGGCCTTTGCGGCGGCCGAGGCCTCGGGCTTCGACCGCGACATATATGTGATGCCCACGTGCAACCACTATTCGACATATTTCCGCGCCCGCGGCCAGATGCTCATCAAGTTCGGCCGCCCCATCTCGATCCGCCCCTTCTACGACGACTACAAGCGCAATGCCCACGAGGCGGCGCGCAAGGTCAACGCCTTCGTGCGGCGCGAGATCGAGTCGCTGATGCTCAATATCGAGGATCTGGACAACTACGAGTCGCTCGACTATCTGCGTCAGAGCGGTTTCGGCGAGGAGTATGCGCGCCGCAAGGGTCTCTCGCCCGACAATCTGCCCGAGAGGCTGCTTTCCGATAAGGAGCTTGTCGAGCGCATCGAGCAGGCCAAGCGTCGTTCGCCCGAGCAGGCGAAGCACCTGTTCCGCCTGACGCGCCGTCTTGTGGCCGGCATAGGCGAGCTGCACATACGCGACTGGCTCTTCGACAACACGCCGACGCTGATGAGCCAGACGCTGCGCCTTGTGGGGCTTCTTGTCGGCCTGCCTCTGTTCGTGGCCTCGATCATACCCACGTTTCTGATGTATCTCGTGCCGCGGCTGATGATCAAGCGCATGATCCGCGACAAGATGTTTTACAGCTCGATCAATCTGGCAGCCACGGTGCTGATCACATATCCGCTGTGCTGCCTGCTGCCCACGGTTCTGTTGTGGATTTATGCCGGCTGGGCATACGCCTTGATCTATTTCCTCGCCTTCCCGCTGATGTTTATCTATTCGTGGAACTACATCTCGTGGGTGGTGAAGTTCATCGGCTGCTACCGCTTCATCTCGACGCGCAACCGCCGCAAGGTGCGCCATCTGGCCGCCCTGCGCCGCCGTATATTCACGCATCTCGACCAGATGTTGCAGTCGGTCGGGCAGTGCGAGTAGGTGATTGCGCTGTCGGTCTTTGATGCATAATCTTGCGGAGGTGCAATGCGGTAAATCTCTTATGCGAGACATAGAATAACTTAAACTATCTGGCAGTTATGAAAACACCATTCTTGTATCGATTAGGAATAATCGTAATGTGCATAATGTCGGCCTATGCGATTGCTTCTGTATTTGAAATAATGCGTTTGGACGAGGTCTCTGAGGAGTCGTATGGACTGTTATTGCTTTTCCCCGTGTTGGGATCGGTTGCTGCGCCTGTTGTCGGACTCGTCATGTATGGCAGAAAAAAGACGCTGGGGTGGGTGCTGTGCTGCGGATACACACTCTTTATGTTCGCTCAGACGGTTGTCGGATATTTTGTTTTTCGTCGGCTTGGAGTGGAGTTGGACGATGGCGGCGAACTGCATGTGCGTTGGGTTGCAGAGGGCGTATTGTATTTGTTGGCGGTTATGTTATTTATGAGTCGCAAGATACGGTCTGTGTTTTTCGATTTCGAGAAGACTTCGCTACTCGACATGATCGTTTCGGCCGTTGTCGCAGCTCTCTTCATAGGGGTATGTGTGTTTATTCCCGTATTGGTAGGCCTGTCGAAGCCGGTTTATGTGATTATAGGTTGCGGCATACTCTTCTATGCTTTAAGATGGTTTGCTGCTTACAATAATAAATAAGGGCATTGTCTTAAAATCCGGCGGAGGAGGCGAGACTCCCACGTCGCCTTTGGCTCCTCGGAGTGACAGAAACACAAGTTTTGTCTTCCACAGATTCTTCGCTACGTTACACTTCGCTCAGAATGACAGACAACCTGCCAACGTCCTATCTCGGGACGCGTAATTGAGCTTGCCGCGCCCCACATGGAGCGCGATAGATCGCGCGACAAAAGCCCCTCCCGAGGGAGGGGTATGGGGTGGGGTCAGAATTGTATAACGGCGTAAGCCGTAGCTCTGTGGTCGACATTGGTTTTCCCTCCCGAGGGAGGGGTTGGGGTGGGGTCAGAATTGTATAACGGCACAAGCCGTAGCTCCGTGGTCGACGTTTGCTCATCATTCTGAGGAGGACGGCACGTCCGACGTGAGAATCTCTCTTTGCCAATTTCCTTTCCCTTTCACCGGAAAGTAGGACGGATTCAAAGATGACCGGCAGTCCGATAAGGCGGACTGCCGGTCTTTTCGTAGTAGCTCCTCCGAGACTCGAACTCGAATCTAAGGTTTAGGAAACCTCCATTCTATCCCTTGAACTAAGGAGCCGTCTGCGGTACAAAGATATGAATAAGCAGTCGTAAAAGCAAATTTGCAGCTCTTTTGTTCTCGATCTTAGATTCGATATGCCGCGATTGTGCCGTAATTAAAACATGTTTCCGTAGACATATCCGGCCATTGTGGCCAGCAAGATGACCAGCACGACGTAGACGACGGTCTTTTTCGTCCCCATCACGCTGCGGATCACTAACATGTTGGGCAGCGAGAGCGAGGGACCTGCCAGCAGCAGAGCCAATGCGGGGCCTTGTCCCATGCCCAAGTCCGACAAACCCTGCACGATCGGCACCTCGGTCAGCGTGGCGAAGTACATGAAGGCACCGGTGAACGAGGCTAAGAAGTTAGACAGGAGCGAGTTGCCTCCGACCGCCCGCTCCACCCAGCCCTCGGGAACGATGCCGGCTACACTCTCTGCGTCGTGCGTCGAGCCGAGCAGGAATCCCGCCGTTAAGACTCCTATGGCCAGCAGGGGCATGATCTGTTTGGCGAATCCCCACGACGACAATGCCCATTCGCGGTTTTCGGGATCGCGTTTGTCGAAGAGCAGCATGACAGAGAGGGCGGTGATGCCCACGATCATCGGTATGAGCGGCATGAGTCTCTTTTCGGCGATGAACTCTGCTGACAGCCATGTACTGAGCAGCGTTGCGGTTGCGGCCGCGGCGACCCATGCAGGTCTCAGTTTCAGCACCCGAACGAGCGACCGGCAAAGCAACAGCCCGAATCCGGCCGTGAAGAGCCATTTGTAGGTGAAGATGAACTGCCAGAGACCAGTGTCGGCCGCATCGGGTGCACCCCAGTTGGCGAAGACGAGTATGGCCGCCAATGTGAAAACGAGCAACGCCGTCTGCCGCATCGGGCGTGTCTCGGGCGGCGGTGCGATGTTCATCTGCCGCTCCATCTTCTCCTGCTCCTCTTTTCTGAAAACAAACGACATGGCAAGGCCTATGATCACCGAGAAGCAGACCGCTCCGATCATGCGCGCCATGCCTAATTCGATGCCGAGAATGTGTGTTGTGAGAATGATCGACAGTATGCTTACGGCCGGACCGGAGTAGAGAAACGCCACGGCAGGCCCCAATCCTGCGCCGCGTTTGTAGATGCTCGTAAAGAGCGGCAGGATCGTGCAGGAGCAGACGGCCAGAATGGCACCCGAAACGGCGGCGACGGAGTAGGAGAGCCACCTCTTGGCGTTGGCTCCGAAGTATTTCAAGACCGATCCCTGACTGACGAATACGGCTATGGCCCCTGCAATGAAGAATGCGGGCAGCAGGCACAGCACGACATGCTCGCGTGCATACCATTTGGCCAGATCGAGCGAGGCATCGACGGCGGTACAGAACCGCTCGCTGTCCGTAGGCAGGAAAAACATGACGGCGAATACCGCCACGACCCAAAACAGACTTTTCAACTCTTTTCTTGTCTCCATGGCTCGCGGCGGATCATATACCCAACATTCTCTTTATTTCACTCTCCGAGGGGATATATCCCTTGATGCGCACCGTGCCGTCGACCACGACCGCCGGCGTTGTCATGATGTTGTAGTCGAGCAGCTCCATGATATCCTCCACCTTGGTGAGTGTGACTTCGAGTCCGTTCTCTTTGACGACCTTGTCGATAGCGGTATACGTCGCCTTGCACTTGGAGCAGCCTGCTCCCAAAACCTTGATTTCCATAACTTGATGTGTTTGTTGATATGATAAGACAGTGGTTTATAGATAGACAATGATGCAATAGTAGATCCCGACGGCGATGAACAGAGAGCCGGCGATGCGGTTGAGCCATCTCTGCATGGCCTGTACTTTCCCGTAAAATGTCCCGATCCGTTCGACGCTGAATGCAAGCGTCCACGCTACGGCCAATACCGGCAATGCCGTGGCTGCGGCGAATACAGCAGGCAGCAGCCAGCCGGCCGCGGCGGTGGCCGACATGGGAATCAACATGCCGAAATAAAACACGCCGCTCGTAGGACAGAAGGCCATCGCGAAGAGCATTCCGAGCAGCAAGGCTTCCGATCCTCCGCGTCGCGCCAATCCTTCGCCGCTGCCCTTGAACCCGAATTTGGGCAGATTGAGACGGTCGCCGACGAGCATGAATCCTCCGATTAGCAGCAGCGCGGGGGCAAGCAGCATCTCTCCGTATTTGCCGATGAACTTTTGGATACCGAACAGGCTGGAACCTTCGCGCAGCATGATTATCAGTACGATGCCTAATGCAGTGTATGCGATCACGCGCCCCAGCGCATAGTACACACCGTTGAGGAATATGCGCCGCCGGCTGTCGATGTTGCGGCCGATAAAACCTATCGCGGCGATGTTGGTGGCTAACGGGCATGGCGATATGGCGGTCAGCACTCCGAGCAGAAAGGCCGTCAGAACGGGTGTCGAACTGCTCTCCAATAACGATTGCAACCACTCCATATGCCTACTCCTTCAATGCGTTTGCAATCTTTTCCGCCAGAGTGCTGCGGAACCTGTCGGGTGCCGTGAGGGCATTTGCAAAGGCAAATCCGGTCAGGTTCTCGCTCGTCTGACTGCCGTTGCGCCAGCGATTGACAAATAGCGACGACCATGCGGCCTGGTACTCTTCGGCTATGTATTCGTTCTGCGGATCGGATATGTCCACCGAACGGAATACGACCGTTCCTTTTGCCTGCTCATCGGCAAAAAGGGTCTTGACAGTCTCGGCTGCATGTTCCTCGATCGCCCGACAGGTGGCGCAACGCTGCCTGCCGTGGAGGTAGAGCACCTCCACGCGATCCCTGTCGTCCTGTCCGGCGGCCGTATTGCCGCTTTTAGCCGCGCAGCCGATGCAGGCAAAAAGTAACGCAGAAAGCATGCTGCTCAATAAGAATCCTCGTGTCATTGTTTTGTTTTTTATTGTTTATATTTCGTCGAACTACGAACATTGCGGGCGGATCGACAACCGGTTGGCCGTAAGAAAATATCGGTGTATCACCGAAGATATAGACGGCAGGTCGGTCGCACTATTTTTGGCGGAGATTATCGATCGGCGTTGCTGCCGGAGTCGCAACAGCACTCTTTTCGAGAGTCCCGATTGCGGTAGAAGTCGGAGAATAGCAGACGCGCCGCCTCCCAGTTATCGCGGTTGATGCAGTAACGCACCTTGGGCGGCTCGATGGTTCCCTGTATCAGTCCCGCCTCCTTCAACTCTTTGAGATGTTGCGACACGGTGGCCTTTGCTATGGGCAGCACCTCGTGTATGTCGCCGAAGAAACAGCACTGCTGTTCGGCTAAGAAGTGCAGAATGGCTATTCGTGCAGGGTGTCCCATAGCCTTGGCGAATCGCGCAAGCTGCTCCTGTTGCGAGGTATATGTCTTTTCACTCATACTTTTTATCGTTCGTTGTTCGCAAAATTACGAATAATATCCGCATCTGCAAAATTTTCGACGAAAAATTTTGTCGTGCCCCGTATAAGATTCATTAAATCAGTCCGATCAGATGTCGTCGGTGCTGAAATCGTAGCTTATGCGTTTGCCGGTGACGAACTTCGAGTTGTCGAGCTTGGTGTTGAACTGGTCGACCGTGACGCGCTTGTTCTCCTCGTAGGGAGGTGTGAGCAGGTCGAAGTTGATGGCGTAGTTGACGGCCGTCTCGACGATGCCTATGAGCGATTCGCGGTCGATATGCTGCTGTCCGAAGGCCATCGGGCGGGCTATGGTCTGACGCTTGCCCTCGACCCAGAAGCACTTTTCTCGGTTGACGAATATGCGTCCGATGAGGTAACCCTCGTCGGCGTTGCGGTTGTATTTCAGCGAGTCCGACAGGAAGTTGAAGATGTTGATCACGCCGCAATAGGAGTTGGCCGCATCGCGCTGCACGTATGGGTTCTGCCATATTATGTGGTTGGCATCGAACTCGAATATGTCGGTGTGCATCTGGAATATCAGCAGGTCGCTGGCCACCTGCAACTGCGCCTCGAACTTGCCGCGGTCGCGATACTCTATCCTCACGCGGCGGTCGAGTTTGCCGTCGAGCTGGTCGTCCATCTCCGATGCCATCTCGAAGAGTGTGTCTTTCAGTTCGTTGAATGTCGAGAACGTGTTGTCGAATATGCTCTGTTTGAGAGTCGATTTGCGAACTATCGTCTCCAAGATTTTTGCCCGTAGTGTGCCCATGTCGTTATTGTGTCGTTGTTATCTTAATCTTATTGTCTGCCCCTCGATGAGTTCGGCCGTCGCTCGCACCTTGTTCATCTTGGCCAGCGACCTAAGACGTATGCCGTACCACTGCGACAGCGAGCGGAGCGTCTCTCCGCGGCGCACGATGTGCAGCGTGGTGCTGCCGTTCCAGCGGGCGAGTTTGCGGTCGATGTATATTATGTCGCCCTCGGCCGGCTCGGCGGTTTTATCCACCTCGTTGAAGCGGCGCAGTGTGGCTGCCGAGATGTCGAACAGACGGCCGATCGAGCGGTACGTATCGCCGCTCTTTGCTACCACATAGTGTGCCGTATTGGCCATATAGACGTTGTAACCGCAGTGCGAGTTGATCGTGACGCGGAACGTGTCGGGATTGACCGAGGCGGTGTCGTGCGCCGTCATGCAGCCGTCCTCACCGTCCGTATCGCGTCCGGTGCGCGATGCGGCGGCTTCGGCCTCGGGTGTTATCTGGGGCAGAGGCGAGTCGAGCGGACGGGTCTCGACAGAGTCCAACGCTCCGGCTATGTAGTCGGCGTAGCGGCGTTCGCCGTTCTCCGTATCGAGCAGATCGAGGCGGTTGTCCTCGATGATGCGTATCAGACGCTCGGCGTAGTCGGGTGCGGTGGCATAGCCCGCGGCTTTGAGTCCGCGCGCCCAGCTGCGGTAGTCGGTCGAAGAGTAGACGAACAGCGAGTCGTAGCGCGGCTGCTTGTCGAGAAACTCCGAGTGGTCGATATACGACTCCTCGACAGAGGAGTATTTGCGGAAGCACTCGCCCTTCTCGTCGTCGTCGTGGAATACGCGTTCGCCCGTCCAGTTGCTCTTGCACTTGATGCCGAAGTGGTTGTTGGAGCGTCGCGCCAGCGGGCTGTTGCCGCAGTCGGACTCCAAGATGCCCTGTGCCATGATGATGCTGGCCGGTATGCCGTAGTGCTCCATGTGGGCGATGGCTATCGATTTGTATCGCTCGATATACTCCTGCTTGGTCTGACGCTCCTGTGCCGCCGCACTTTGGTGCGCCGCTGCGAGTGCCAGCGTAAGAAAAGCGGCCGACAGTATTGATTTATTAATAAAATTCATTATATTTGTATTTAGTTAAGATCGCCTTTCCTTTGCAAAGGTACATTTTTATAATGAAATAACAATATAAAAACTACTGCTATGTTTACAGAAAACGCAAACAGGATTTTCAATCGTTCGATCGAGGATTACCATAGACACGATAATGTGGATCAGCCCATTTCGAATCCCTACGCTGCCGGTTCGCTCGACGCTCTGCTATATGAGAAGAACTGGGTGGACGCCGTGCAGTGGCATCTGGAAGATATAATCCGCGATCCGCAGATCGATCCGGTGGAGGCGTTGAAGATCAAACGTCGCATAGACCGCTCGAACCAGGTGCGCACCGACATGGTGGAGTATATCGATTCGTATCTGCTCGACAAGTATAAAGACGTGACACCTGCGGCCGATGCCCGCATCAATACCGAGACTCCGGCGTGGGCCATCGACCGTCTGTCGATTCTGGCATTGAAGATCTACCACATGCACGAGGAGGTGATCCGCAAGGACGTCGATGCGGCTCACACCGAGGCCTGCCGCAAGAAGCTCGATACGCTGCTCTCGCAGCAGGTCGACCTGTCGACCGCAATCGAGGAGCTGATAGAGGATATCGAGGCCGGCCGCAAGTGCATGAAGACATACAAGCAGATGAAGATGTACAACGATCCCTCGCTCAATCCGGTGCTCTATGGCAATAAGCAGTAGGCGGGTGCCGCGTCATATCCTTCTGGTGCGCCTGTCGGCGTTGGGCGATGTCGCGATGTTGCCCCATGCCGTGCGCGCTCTGCACCAGGCTTATCCCGAGGTGCGTGTCACGGTGCTGACCCGACCCTTCCTGCGGCCGTTGTTCGACGGGCTGAACGTCGATTTCCTGCTGGCCGACACCAAGGGCGTGCACAAGGGAATAAAGGGCATCTGGCGGCTGTCGCGCGAGGTGAAGGCTCTCGGCATCGATGCCATAGCCGACACGCACGGCGTACTGCGCTCGCGCCTGCTGTGTCTGTTTGCCGGACTTCGCGGCATACGCTCGCGCAGCATACGCAAGGGACATGTGGAGAAGTGGTTTCGTCTGGGATACAGCCGCGACGGTGCCATTCCGCTGAAACATACCGTCGTGCGTTATTGCGATGTGATACGCAGGTTAGGATTTCGTTTCGACGATCCCGCGCCGGTGGTAAAACCCTCGCTGCCCAATCCCATGGGGGAGAAACGCGGCGTATGGGTGGGCTTCGCACCCTTCTCGGCGCATGACGGCAAGACCTATCCGGCCGATATGCGCGAGGAGCTTGTGGCTCAGTTGAGCAGCCGCTACGATCGTGTGTTCATTCATAGCGGCGGCGGCGAGGAGGCTGCGTTTGCCGCTCAGATGGAGCGTCTCTATCCCAATGTGACGGCGTTGTGGGGCAGGGCCAAATTGGCCGAGGAGCGCGATTTGATCTCGCATCTCGATTGTGTGGTGTCGATGGATTCGCTTGTGATGCACATGGCCGCGCTTGTGGCCACGCCCGTGGTCTCGATATGGGGTGCCACGCACCACGAATTCGGCTTCTTGGGCTATGGCTGCGATCCGGAGGGCATATTGGAGGAGGATATGCCGTGCCGTCCCTGCTCGGTCTACGGCAACCGCAAGTGCAAATACGGCGACTATCGCTGTCTGCGTGCCATAACGCCCGAGATGGTGGTCGACAAGGTGGAGGCACTGCTGGCGAAGAACAGATAGCACGACATCATGATAATGCAAAGAGTGCGCCGGGCGATGTCCGGCGCACTCTTTGCGTTGACGGTTTATTACGCCGTCTATTTGTTCTTGCAGCAGCATTTGCACTCGCCTCCTATAAGTGCCCATACGGCAGCCGAAAGAGTTGCGCCTGCCAGCGGAGCGACGATGAAGATCCACAGCTGCGACAATGCCTTGCCGCCCTCGAAGATGGCCGGAGCGATCGAACGCGCCGGATTGACCGATGTGCCGGTGATGGGTATGCAGACGATATGCACCAATACTAACGACAGACCGATAGCCAGACCGGCGAAGTTGCCCGCACCGCGCTTCTCATCGGTTGCACCCAGCACGACCAATACGAATACGAAGGTGAAGATCACCTCGGCAATGAAGGCCGCCCCTGTCGATACACCCTCTGCGGCGGCATTGGCTCCGGTTTGAGTGGCGAACGACAAGTCGATGTTCTTGGTGAGAAGATAGAGTATGGCCGAGCCTATGAATGCTCCGATAATCTGGAATACGACATAATATATAGCGTCTTTGCCGTCTATGCGTTTCGAGAGCCAAGCACCGAACGTAATTGCCGGATTGATATGGCAGCCCGATATGCCGCCTATGGCATAGGCCATTGCCACTACCGAAAGACCGAATGCGAATGCGACGGTCAATACTTGCGCCGTAGTGCCGCAACCCTGATTGAAGATGGCTGCTCCGCAACCCATCAATACGAGCACCATCGTGCCGAACATCTCTGCAAGATACTTCTTCATGTTCATAATATTTAAATTTTTAGTTAATAGGATAGAATCCGTTATACCGTTTTGTTACAAATTCTTGATATACTCGTCGATGGCTTTGGCGGCACGCCGTCCGGCACCCATTGCCAGAATCACCGTTGCGGCACCCGTTACGGTGTCGCCGCCGGCGAACACACCCGGACGTGAGGTCGCGCCGCTGTCGTCGGCCTCGATGCAGCCGCGGCGGTTGACCGCAAGGCCTTCGGTCGTTGAGGCGATCAGCGGGTTGGGCGAGGTGCCAAGAGCCATGATCACCACGTCGCAGTCGATCTCGAAATCCGATCCTTCGACCACCACGGGCGAGCGTCGTCCGCTCTGGTCGGGTTCGCCGAGCGTCATCTGCACGCAGCTGATGCCCTTGACCCAGCCGTTGCCGTCGTCGAGAATGCGCGTGGGGTTGGTCAGCATGCGGAACTCGATGCCCTCCTCGCGGGCGTGGTGCACCTCCTCGACGCGTGCGGGCAGCTCGGCCTCGCTGCGCCGATATACGATGACCGCCTCCGCGCCCAGACGCTTTGCCGTGCGCACGGCGTCCATAGCCACGTTGCCGCCGCCTACCACGACAACCCGACGACCCACATATACGGGCGTGTCGGAGGTGGCAGGGTCGTATGCACCCATCAGGTTGACGCGCGTCAGAAACTCGTTGGCCGAGAATACGCCGTTGAGATTCTCGCCCTCGATGCCCATGAAGCGGGGCAGACCTGCTCCCGAGCCGACGAAGACGGCATCGTAGCCCTCGTTGTCGAGAAGCTCGTCGACGGTGAGCGTGCGGCCGATGATGACATCGGTCTCGAACTCTACGCCTAACCGGCGCAGCGAGTCGATCTCGCGCTCGACGATCTTATGTTTGGGCAGACGGAACTCGGGAATGCCGTAGACCAGCACGCCGCCCAACTTATGCAACGCCTCGAACACCTTTACCTTGTATCCCATGGCGGCCAGATCGCCCGCGCAGGCCAGTCCCGACGGACCGCTGCCCACCACGGCCACCTTGCGGCCGTTCCATTCGGGTCTCTTGGCCGGTGCTTCGGCATTGGCTATCTTCCAGTCGCCGACGTAGCGTTCGAGCTTGCCGATGGCCACCGGCTGGCTCTTTATGCCCAGTATGCACGACCCCTCGCACTGCGTCTCCTGCGGACATACGCGTCCGCAGATGCTCGGCAGCAGCGAGTCGCGCGATATGATCTCGGCGGCGGCAGCCTCGTCGCCGCCGGCCAGTGCGGCTATGAAATCGGGTATGGCGATGCCGACGGGACATGCCGCCACGCATCGCGGATTCTTGCAGTTCAGGCAGCGGCTCGCTTCGGTCAGTGCCTCCTGGCGGTCATAGCCGTAACATACCTCTTCGAAATTGGCCGCTCTTGCGGCCGGATCCTGTTCGCGCACGGCCACACGTGCTATCTTATTTGCCATAACAGTTGCATTTATGTCTCTCCAACGCGCTCTTCTCCTGTGTGCGATACATCGACTGGCGGCGCATGGCCTCGTCGAAATCGACCTCATAACCGTTGAACTCCGGTCCGTCGACGCATGTGAATAACGTGCGTCCGCCCACGCTGACGCGGCATGCGCCGCACATGCCCGTGCCGTCGACCATCAGGGCGTTGAGCGATACGGTCGTAGGCAGCGAGTAGCTGCGGGCGGTGAGCGTGACGAACTTCATCATGATCATCGGTCCTATGGCCACGCACTCGTCGTAGTGCTCGCCGCGAACCTCGATAAGCTCCTTCATCAGTGCTGTTACCATACCCTTGAATCCTTCCGAGCCGTCGTCGGTGGCTATGTAGAGGTTGTCGGCCACGCGGCGCATCTCATCGGTGTAGATGAGCATGTCGCGCGTCTTGGCTCCGATGATGACATCGCACCGCACGCCGTGCTCCGAGAGCCACTTCGCCTGCGGATAGACCGGTGCCGTGCCCACGCCTCCGGCAACGAATAGATAGCGGCGGCGGCGCAGCTCGTCGATAGGCATGCGGACGAACTCCGAGGGCTGTCCGAGCGGTCCGGCGAAGTCGGCAAGCGACTCTCCCACGTTCAGCGAGCATATCTTTTGCGTCGATACGCCGATGGTTTGGGTTACGATGGTGACGCTCCCCTCTTGGGCATCGTAGTCGGCGATGGTGAGCGGAATACGCTCTCCGCCCTCGTCTGCGCGCACGATGACGAACTGCCCCGGCAGGGCTGCCCGTGCCACTCGCGGCGCGGCAACACGCATAAGGCAGATGCCCTCGGCCAATATGCGTTTCTCTAAGATTTCAAACATTTCAAAAGTCTTGTTTCGAATATTTCTTTGTTTCGTTTTATTTAAGTATGGCGTTGACCCTAAGCGTCTGCATCGGGTGCCGCGGATCGTCGGTTATAAGGAACAGACGCGCCACGTATGCCCCGTCGCGTCCGACCTTCGATGGCGTGAACTCCACCGTGAACTGCCGGCTCTGCCCAGGGGCGATAGTCGTATTGCCGCCGATGACGCACCTGATGGCTTCGCTGTTGACCTCGGCCTTGCGTATGCAGAGCGGCGTCTGCCCCGTGTTGCGCACCTCGAACTGGCGGCGCAGGGTCGATGCAGCCCGATTTACCTCTCCAAATTTAATAATATTTATCGGAATTTCGCTTCTCGGAGCCGAAATATCGTCCGCATCGTCGAAATTATTCACGGCTATGGCGTGCGCCGAGAGCTGCGTCTGCGACGGACGGCCGTCTACGATGACGCGCAGTATGTCCTCCAAGGTGCCGTAGCGCGAGCTGTTGTCGGCAAGCCGGTAGCGGAGCACGATGTCGCCCGAGGCGTGGGGCGGAATCGACGGGTCGTACTCCACCCTGAGTGCTCCCGACACGACGGTGGGCGATATGCGGACGGTGATCTGACGATCGGAGTGGTTGACATAGCCGATGCGCGTCTCGACGCTCTTGCCGTGCTCGACGTAGGCGAATGCGTGGAAATTGCTCTCTAACCGCAGGCCTCCGCCCATGTCGAACGGATAAATCTCTTCGATGCTCTTCTGGCGCGGCATCACGCGGCCTGTTATGTGCAGCTTGATATCCTTGTCCGAGTCCGAGGCTCTGACGAATATGTCGCGGTCGATGCGCCCGGGGCGGTTCATCGGGTCGTAGCGTATCTCCAAAGCGAACGTCTCGCCCGCCGCGATCGGCTTGCGCTCGAAATAGGGCGTGGTGCAGCCGCACGAGGTCATGACCTCCAATACAACCACCGGTTCGCTGCCGGTGTTGCAGGCCTCGAATCGGGCGGTGACGGCTCCTCCGTCCTCTTTGACCTGGCCGTAGTCGAACTCGGTTTGCGAGAATTGCAATTTGCTTTGGGCGGCTGTGCTGCCATGAGCTGCCGCCAAGATGCCGCAAAGGCATATTATATATGGTATATATCGTTTCATCGAGCACAAAGTTACATCAAACTTATGTTTATCGAAGTTTTTTGCAATTTTTTTTATGGAAAATTTTGCAGATTTAAAAATATGCCCTATATTTGCACTCCGAAAACGATAAGGTTCTTTCAAATGCCTGAATAGCTCAGTTGGTTAGAGCACATGACTGTTAATCATGGGGTCCTAGGTTCAAGTCCTTGTTCAGGCGCATATATGCGCAGGGTTGCACGGGGTGCAGGTTTGCGGCGATGAGGATAGCGATGCTCTCGGAGAGAGGGTAGCGGTAATCTCGGAGATAATGGACGACGCGGCCGAGCATCGGCGAAAGCTGTTTGTCGAGGCTCTTAAAAAATTATCTTAAAAAATCGCCTAGAAATTTGCAGATTCAAAAATTTTGAATTACCTTTGCAGTCCCGAAGCATATTAAAAACGGGAGCTTAGCTCAGCTGGTTCAGAGCGTCTGCCTTACAAGCAGAGGGTCGGGGGTTCGAATCCCTCAGCTCCCACCACTTAACGGAAACGATTGAAAGTAATTTCAATCGTTTTTTTTTTGTTTTGTGTCCGTCCGAAAGTAAACTTTCGCCGTCCCCAAACAAAAAATACGACTTGTTTCGCAAGCCTTTCCGTTAAGTGTGTCGCGAGCGAGTTTGAATTTGGGAGGGGTTGCGAGAATAGAATATGTTTTATTTCAGCGGTATTCTCGCGACGGCTTTGCCGTTCGAATCCCTCAGCTCCCACAAATATGACGACAAGCGATTGATTTTAATCAATCGCTTTTTTTTGTGTCTTTCATCGGCTTGCAAACATGTTTGCGCCGACTCCGCCACAAAATGCGCCAAGCATAGCTCGGCTTGTCGTCATCTGTTTTGTCGGGGATTGCTCACTAATCAGGGGTTGCGAGAATAGTTTATATCTGATTTCAGGTCTTTTCCGTGAAAAGGCATCGTTTATTTCCGCTCGCTCCATTGCTCGAACGGGCAGTACGATTAGTACAGCCCGTCCGTTCAATGTTCGTTGCGCGTTCATTTCATGCACTTTTTCTCGCCGCGGCAAAGTCGAAGTAAACTTCGCTTTGCTCGTCCGGCTTAACGAAAAAGTTGTAACTAATGCCTTTTGACGAAAAACTTTTCCGTGAAAATACCGCACCTGCTTCCTCTCCTCGTCGCTCGACAATGGGCAGTACATCTCAGTACAGCCCATCGTCTCGCTCTGTCGGAGAGTTGTATCTACGGCATTTTGACGAAAAAGGGCGCATAATTCTGTTGAGACTATTTCCACAGTTCTGTCATTCTGAGGAGCGTGCTATGCACGCGACGTGAGAATCTCTGTTTCGGACGGCAAACGCGTTACCGACGGTGAGACTCCCACGTCGCCTGCGGCTCCTCGGAGTGACAGCCGTCTTGTTATTTCGAGCGTGAGCGAGAAATCTGTGTGCGACTATTTCCGCAGTCATGCCGCATGTTTTGTTGTCCACAGATGTTTCGCTTTGCTCAACATGACTGACCGGAGTTGTCATTCTGAGTGGAATGAAATGGAACGAAGAATCTGGTTGTGGTAGATAAAATCGTTTGTTCTGTCATTCTGAGGAGCGTGCTATGCACGCGACGTGAGAATCTCTCTCTTGCGCGACAAATCCCCGTCCTGCAAACACACTCCCGCAGGCGACGTGGGAGTCTTGCCTCCCCACCGAATTTAAAACAGTGCCGATGAAATAATCGCGGAAATTATTTGCATATTAAAATAATTGTTCATACTTTTGTCGTGTATTACATGATTAGTACACTAAAATGCACCGGTATGATAGATATAAAACAACTGACGTTCGGCTATTCGTCGCACCGCAATGTGCTGACCGATATTACGTTGTCGCTCGACGGCGGTCACATTCACGGGCTTTTGGGCTGCAACGGCATCGGCAAGAGCACGCTGTTGAAGATAATCTGCGGACTGATGCGTCCTACGGCGGGCAGTGTCCGTGTCGACGGCGTGGATCCCTCGACGCGGCGTGTCGATCTGATGCAGCAGATGATGATTATCCCCGAGGAGTTCTCGCTGCCGTCGGTATCGTTGTCGTCGTATGCGCGCATGACCGCGCCCTTCTATCCGCAGTTCAGCCGCGAGCAGATGGATTACTATTGCCGCGAGATGATGGTAGATCCTGCCGAGAAGCTGCACAATATGTCGATGGGACAGCGCAAAAAGGCATACATAGCCTTCGCCATGGCCTGCAACACGCGCATACTGCTTTTGGACGAGCCGACCAACGGATTGGATATTCCCTCGAAGAGCGTATTCCGCCGCCTGCTGGCCGGATATGCCGACGACGACCGTTGCATCGTAATCTCTACGCATCAGGTCAACGACATCGATTCGCTTTTGGACAACATCGTCATACTCGATCAGACGGGTGTGGCACTGTCGGCCACCACGGCCGAGATATGCAGCCGCCTGTGGTTCGGTGCTGTGGATCCGGCTGCGGCAGTCTACACCGAGCGGAGCGTGCTGGGGCAGATAGGCGTTGCGCCCAACACCTCGGGCGAGGATTCGCGGCTCGATCTGGAACTGCTGTTCAATGCCGTCACGGCCGACCGCGAGTCGATAGCACGGTTGCTTAAATAGAGCGGCGTATGGGTGGGTACTCTCTTATACGCGTAGGGCGGCTGACAGCCAAACACTATGCCGACCACTTGCGTCGATATGTGATGTTCTACGCTCTGATGGCATTTATTCCCGTCATGTTCGCCATGCTGACAAAAGACATTGAACTGGTGGCGGATATGGGCACGTTCATGTTCATCGTCGGGGCATTCGCCATAGCTCCCGTGACGATGAACGAACTGCGCGGGAATGGTACGAAGATACTGGTCAATACGCTGCCCGTGTCGACGGCCGAGCGCATGACATTCATCGTGCTGAACACGAGCGTCATATACAGTCTGCTGGCGGCTGCGACAGGTTTCGTCTCGCTCTCTGTCGCGATGGCGATGCCGTTTGTCGCGGGCAATGCCGGAGAGTGTTCGGCCGAGATGTGGCATGGACTCTACGGACGCTGGGAGTTGCAGGTGTTTGTGTGGATCATATCGTCGGGCAGCGTGATGATCAATGCGTTCGCACGCAAACGCTTGATCGAGAGTTATATCGTGGCTTTCGCCGTGATGGTTCTGCTCATTTGGGGATTGTCCGATGCGATGATTCGCATGGAGTGGCACGTGGAGTGGCGCGAGTGTTACGAGTGGATCGCAAAGACGATCTATTGTTTGGTTCCTGTGGTTTTGTATGCGGCGGCCTATGTAGTGCTGCGCCGTCGCCAGATAAAGTGGTAAACGTATGTATCGATTCAGATTGAATATGTTGGGTGCTCTTTTTGTGAAGCACTACACGGAGAATATAAGAAAATATATCGTCATGTATGGCGTATCGATTGCCGTGCCCATACTCTTCGGCCTGTTGACACGCCGGAGCGAGGTGGCGCATGCCATGACCGTCACGGTGCTTATCGTCGATGTGTTCGTCGTGATGCACATATCGATGAACGAGCTGCGCGATCGCAAGAGTGCCATTGTCAGCAACACGCTGCCCGTGTCCGTCACGGAGCGTTACGCCTTCATCTTTCTCAATACGACGCTCATCTTCGCGCTATGTTTCTTTGCGGCGGAGCAGTTGTCGATGGCTGTCATAGATGCAATGTATCCGCCCGCGCTCGATGTGTCGCGGCTGTTCCGGTCGGACGATAGTTTCTGGGCAGGTATTTGCGGCACGCATGCTGCGGCCATGCTTATCAACGCCGTGGCTCGCCGCCGACTGATAGTGACATATATCGCAGCCTTTTTCATATCGATCGTAGGTCAATATGCAATGGTGCGCATGGCCGGTGACGACATGCTTTCGGTCATCGATATGAAGCTGTATGGCAATCTGGTGCTGGCACCGCTGTTCTGGATAGGCTCGTTTATTCTGCTCGGACGTAAACAGATCAACTGGTAGACTATGATGGAGTTCAGCGAAGGAAAACCTATTTGGCGTCAGATCTACGATCTGGTCTGCACGCGGATCCTGTCGGGCGAGTGGACCGAGCAGAGCCGCATAGTCTCTGTCCGTGAGTTGGCAGCCGATGTCGGTGTCAATCCCAATACCGTCATGCGCAGCTACGAGCGTTTGGAGTCCGACAATATCATATACAACCGTCGCGGCATAGGCTTCTTCGTGGCCGAAGGTGCCAAGTCGCATATCCTCGAAATCGAGCGGCGCGAGTTCCTGACCGAGGAGCTGCCCGCCACCATTCGGCGCATGCGATTATTAAATGTTACTCTTGACGAGTTTACCATGCTTTTTCGTGAAAAGTAACATTCTGCGTCCGCTACTTGTCGCTCGACAATGGGCAGTACACCTCAGTACAGCCCATCGTCTCGCTCTGTCGTAGCGTTGCATAATATCACTTTTGACGAAAAATGCGGTTGTGGTTCTTTGTCGGTTTTCCGTGAAAAATACTATTCTACTTCCGCGCCTTGTCACTCGGCAATGGGAAATACGTTTAGTATGTCCCATCGCCTCGTTCCTGCGTTGCGTTGTATAATAGCATTTTTGACGAAAAATGGGGTAGAGGTGCTTAGGAGGCTATTTCCACTATTTTGTCATTCTGAACGAAACGTAGTGGAGTGAAGAATCTGGTTGTGGAATATAAAACCGTTTGAATTGTCATTCTGAGGAGCGATTGAAAATCGCGACGTGAGAATCTTTCCCGATTCTTTTGTTCCGATCGGCGGGCGATAAACCGAAAAGATGTATATTTGCATATATTTACTCAATGATAAAATACAGACTTATGCAGAACGATGCAAACCAAGAGCGCGACGAGCGTCGCACGGCGGCAGAGGAGTATGATCCGCTGCGTCTGGCCAAGCCCGGCGAGAAGACCGTCATCTGTCCCGAGTGCGGGCTGCCCGTACCCGTGAGTATGAAGTATTGTCCCTATTGCGGCATACGCATGCGCGGCGGCTGCCGGTCGATGGCCTTGAAGCTGCTGTGCGGTGCGGCTGTCGTGGCGGTTGCCGTGTGGCTGATCTGCAAGCTGTTCTGACGGCATAGTGCCGCGCCTGCGGTCGGAGCGTGGCATCGGGGCTGCAAACGGTTCCGATGCTGCGGTATGCGCCGCAGTCGAGATGTCCGCAAAGAAAAAAACAGCCCGTTCCGAAAGGAACGGGCTGCGCTTGTCTGGCACAGAGGTGCCGACTGGCTATTTAACTGCTTTAACGATTGCTTCGAATGCCTTAGGCTCATTCAGTGCCAGGTCGGCCAGAACCTTGCGGTTCAGAGCGATGCCCTTGGCGTTGAGTTTGCCTATAAACTCAGAATAGGTCATACCGTGCATGCGGACTGCGGCGTTGATACGCGTGATCCACAGCGAACGATAATTTCTCTTCTTCTCTCTGCGGTGTGCATACGCAAACTGCAAACCTTTCTCGACAGTGTTTTTCGCAACTGTCCATACGTTTCCCCTTGAACCAAAGTTACCCTTGGCAAGCTTCAAAACCTTTTTTCTTCTTGCGCGTGACGCAACAGCGTTAACTGAACGTGGCATAAACAATAAGTTTTTGATAGAGCTGATAGCGGCATGATTCTCTCATGCTCTTTGGGGCTATGTCACTCCGTGTTAATAAAATAAATAGGCGATCAGCGGAATCCGTCGGCCGGAATTACTTAACCAGCAGATTCTTGATCTTGGCCTCGTCGGCCGACGAAACGATACCCGAATAGCACAGGTTACGCTTACGTTTTGTAGTCTTTTTGGTCAGGATATGACTGTGATAAGCGTGCTTACGCTTGATCTTTCCTGTGCCGGTGAAAGAAAAACGCTTCTTTGCAGCGGCATTTGTTTTCATCTTTGGCATTTTCGTAAAAGTTAAATTAGTTAAACATAGCCTGCAAAGGTAACAATAAAATCGGAATTATCAACCCGTGCGCGCTGTTTTTTTAGATGATGCGGCATAAAAAAATCTCCGAACGCGATACTTGCATACCTCGTTCGGAGAGTGTTCTTCCGCGGAGAGTGTTACCCCCCCCCGCATCGTAAAGCGGCTTACTCGCTCAGCGGAGTAACGCTCACGTAAGACTTGCCTGATGCCTTCTTGCAGAACTCGACCGTACCGTCGACCAGTGCGAAGAGGGTGTGATCCTTACCTATGCCGACGTTTTCACCGGGGTTGTGTACCGTGCCTCGCTGACGAACGATGATGTTACCGGCCTTAGCGAACTGACCACCGAAAAGCTTTACACCGAGTCGTTTGCTCTCCGACTCACGGCCGTTCTTCGAACTACCTACACCTTTTTTGTGTGCCATGTTTCTCTACTTTTTAAAGGTTACGCAACAATTTCCTCAACGAGAACCTGCGACAGATACTGACGGTGACCGTTGCACTTCTGATAGCCCGTTCTACGCTTCTTCTTGAACACCAAGACCTTGTCGTCTTTCAGATGCTTCAAGATCTTACACTTTACCGAGGCGCCTTCTACAACAGGTGCGCCCACCTTTACCTGACCGTCGTTGTCTACGAGCAGGACACGATCGAAACTCAAAGACGAATCTACTTCGCCTTGGAGACGGTGAACATAGAGTTTCCGACCTTTCTCAGCTTTGAACTGCTGACCTGCAATCTCTACTATTACGTACATTTAATATAAAATTGAATGTTTAGCGTGCAAATATACGCAATTTTATTTTACGAACAACATCTTGCCGATAATTTTTTCTGTTTTTCCCGTTTGGCACGCTTTTCGATGGCAGGCGGGGATAATCCTCTGCCAGACTGATATGTCGAAGATATTGATATTCACTTCCGATGTTGCGCTGGGTAACATAATCGCCTCGGCCGTGGCCGATCTGGTGGGCGAGGTCGTGCGCACCGCCTCGGCTCCGAGCATGGCGCAGCTGATCGACAACGACCGTTTCGCGCTGGTCATCATCGCCACGACCCGTACTCTGGCCATCGATGCGCGGCTCGATGCGGCTGTGCGCCGACTGCATCGCTGCGGCATGCCCGTATTCGTCATACTCAGGCAGCTGTCGGAGGTGCGCGCCACACGGCTGCTGCGCAGCGGCATCGATGAGTGCATGACATTTCCCATCAACATACACCGCCTGCGCCGCAAGGTGCGCGAGCGGGTGGTTGGCGGCATTATAGCGGAGTCATGATCTCCGCGGTGTGGGCATACACGATTGCGGTATCGGTGCTTGCGGCATCGATAGGTGCCATGTCGGTGTACGAACGTCTGCGATCGGCACGTCTGCGACGCTGGCACGCTGTGGGCGAGCCTGTGGCTCTGCGCATCATCATGCGCACGGTCACGGGCGATCCTATGCAGAGCGTCAGGGTGCGCATACCGGATATGCCGCGACGAAGACTCTCGGAGACGATGCTCAACCTCTATCTGTCGACCTGCAATGTCGACCGCCGCGCCATGTCGCTGCTGACGCAGGCTTACGGTGCGGAGCGCATCATCGGCAGGCTTTCGCCTTTTACGAGGGGGTATCGTCGTGCGAAGCGGCTGCTGGCATTGGCGTGTCTGCCTGCCGGCCGTCGCATACCGTGTTGCGGGTGGCCGGCAGGGTGGCTGCACACGTCGGGACGCAGCATCAGATTCTATACGCTCATGGCCGAAATGACGCGCACGCCGGCGTTGGCGGAGTATCTGTTGGAGAGCTATCCGCTGCGTCTGTCGCAGACGGAGATAGCGCAGATCGTCGCCATGTTGCACCGCGGTGCGATGGTGCTGGATTACAGACATCTGCTGCGCTCCGAGAATCGCAATATGCGAATGACGGGCATTGCCGTGGTGCGTCACTTCGCGATCGATACGGCTTGCGGCATGCTGCTCGATGTGGCCGTGTCGGATCCCGATCGGGTAGTGAGCAGCGAGGCCTTGCTGACCCTGTGCGACACGGGGTCGGAGATCGCTTTCGTCGAGGTCGCCGACCGCCTGCGGGACATGAACGGGTACGAATGCCGCCGTCTGTGCCGGTGCGCGGTGGTCAACGGCTACGGTACCGAAACTATCGGAGAGCTGCTCGGTCAGGGCGACCGCGAATATGTCGAATCGCTTGTCGAATCATACAAATATATTATGGCATGACTGTTTTACATGTAACTATCCTCTTGATATTGGCGGCTGTGGCTGCTGCGGCTCTTTGCGAAGTGTGGCGCAGCCGGCGCGATGCCGGCCGCCGGCGTCTGATCTCCTCTTCGTCGATGATGCGCTGCGGCGGCGTGGGGCATGTGGGCATAAGCGTTGTGTGCAGCGATGTCGACAACATGGCGCAGATCGAGAATCTCGTCTCGCCCGAATACGACAACTACGAGGTGGTGCTGTGCCTCGACTCGGCGCGCTCGGCCGCCCGCATGCGCCATATCGTATCGCGTTACCGGCTGTTGAAGGTGGCTCTGCCTCTGCATAACGATCTGCCTGTGGTGGGCGTGAGAGCCATGTATCGCACGCCGCACGGTGCCATGCGGCGCGTGACGCTGATCGACAAACGCTTCACCTCGCACGAAGATGCTCTCGATGCCTGTGTCAACATCGCCTCGTTCGACTATGTGACCTCGGTCGGCCGCGACGAGTATCTCTATGCCGATGCCGTCGACATGCTCGCCATGCAGATCGGCGAGTGGGAGCCGGGTGAGGTCGACATGCTGCAATGCCCAGGGGCGGGCGGTCGTGTCGTGTCGCGCGACATGGCCGTCGAGCACGGCGGCTATGCCGGCATGCGCTATATGAAGCTCTCGCGCATAGCTCTTAGGCGGGGGTGTGCGGTCGACAGATATCGAATCGTGGGCACAAGGAGCACGATCGTGCACTATGCGGCCATAATAACGGCTGTCGCCGCGGCGTTTGTCATAGTGGGAGTGGTAGCCGGCGACATGGCTCTGGGCGCAGCTTCGGCCGCGACGGTCGTGCTGGTGGCGGCGAGCAGGAGCTATGCCGGACGCTGCCGCCGCTGCCGCGATTGAGCGTTGCACGGCAATGTGCCCGATGCCGCGACATAGGCTCCGGCACACCTGCGGAGAGGTTTTGTGAAATATATTGCCGTGGGGGTATAAATTTAGTGTTAAAAATTTCACAGAGTCGAAATAAGTTATTAACTTTACAATAGAAAAGATCAGATGAATTTAAAAACCACTTGTTTGATGATAAATAAGGAGATCCGAGAATATCTGTTGCCGCAGGCCTTCAATGCCGCCGTGAAGGCCGGTGCCGCGATAATGAAGATATACAAGAACCGCGACGATTACGACATCGCCATAAAGAGCGACAAGACACCCATAACCGTAGCCGACAGGCTGGCGCACGACACGATAAAGAAGTCGCTCGGCCAGACGCGCATACCTATCCTCAGCGAGGAGGGTCGCGAGATGCTATACGACGAGCGTTGCAACTGGGAGCTGTTCTGGCTGGTGGATCCGCTGGACGGCACGGTGGAGTTCATCAAGGGCAACAACGAGTTTACGGTCAACATAGCTCTCATGGAGGATAACGAGTGTATCAGCTCGGTGATATATGTGCCCTATCATAAGAAGATGTATGTGGCCGAACGCGGTGCCGGATCATACGTGATGACCGGTGTGACACCCGATGCCGATGCCGATTACGGTTACGAAGAGATACACGATGCCCTGACGCGGCTGCCTTTGCCGTCGACCGTTCACACGGTTTTCCGTGTGGCCGTATCGCGCTCGCACCAGACTCCCGAGACGCATGCGCGCATCGACAATATGCGTCTGTCGCATGCCGATTTGGAGGTGGTCGAGCAGGGCAGTTCATATAAGTTCTGTCTGCTGGCCGAGGGCGCGGTGGACTACTATGTGCGCACCACGCATACCTACGAGTGGGATACGGCGGCCGGCGAACTGATCCTCTCGGAGGCCGGCGGCTCGACACGTGCCTATCCCGATTCGGCCAAACTCAGCTACAACAAACGCGATCTGCACAATCCGTGGTTCGAGTGCATCGGCTGCCGCGCTGCCGAATGACGATCAGCCTGATTGCGCGAATCGACGCATACATTATAGACGGCGGCCGCTCCTTCAAGGTGGAGCGGCCGCTTGTCGTGTCGTGTTGAATTAATGTCACTCCGAGGGAGGGAGTATGCCCGACCGTGGGAGTCTCGCGGGCGGGAGCGCGGTTGTCAGCCAAATTATAAATAGAGATTCTCACGTCGCGATTTGCAATCGCTCCTCAGAATGACAGAACACAACGAATGTCATTCTGAACGAAGTGGAAACGTAGTGAAGAATCTGGTTGGGGACGATTTAACCACTATGTCACTCCGAGGAGCCGTAGGCGACGTGGGAGTCTCGCGGGCTGGGGCGCGGTTGTCAGCCAAATGGTACACATGTCGACCGAAAAGAGAGATTCTCACGTCGGACGTTCCGTTCTCCTCAGAATGACAGCACGCAATATGTCATGTTGAGCGAAACGAAACATCTGTGGAAGATATAACAACGGAAATAATCACGCGCAGACTTCTCGCTTGCGTTCAGAATGACAGAGCTGCGCTATGTGCTGCGGCGCAGTATGATCGTGGCGTAGGGTGCGGCCTGCACCGGCGGTAAATTTAATATGGACGGATATTGCATGTTTTCAGAATAATCGTTAACTTTGAAAGATGAATATGCGTAATCCTAAAACGAATATATGATGAAACGAGCTTCTATACTGGCGTTGCTTTGCGTCGTGTGCGCATTGACGGCCGCTTCGGCGGCCACGCCGCGTGCGGAGTATCCGCGTCCGCAGTTCGAGCGCGACGAGTGGGTGAATCTCAACGGCGAATGGACATTCGAACTGGATCCCTCCATGTCGGGCTGGGACCGCAAGCTGTTCGAGAGCGGCGGCTTCGACGGCCGTATCGTGGTGCCTTTCGCACCCGAGAGCGAACTGTCGGGCGTAGGACACAAGGATTTCATTCGCTGCATCTGGTATCAGCGCGAGATAGAGGTGCCCGAGGCGTGGCGCGGCAAGCGCGTGCTGCTCAACTTCGGTGCCGTCTACTATGAGTCGGAGGTCTACATCGACGGCCGTTTCGCGGGGCGTCACTTCGGCGGCTCCGGCTCTTTCTCGTTAGACATCACGCCGTTAGTCGAGGCCGGAGGCCGCCACTCGCTTGTGGTGTGCGCTTCGAGCGACGTGCGCAGCGGAGTGCAGGGCGCGGGCAAACAGTCGCTCAGAGAGTACTCCTACGGCTGCATGTACACGCGCACCACGGGTATATGGCAGACCGTGTGGCTGGAAGCGGCCGACGAATGCGCACTTGCGGGCGTACACACCCAGACGGATATAGACCAGTCGCAGGTGGCCTTCACGCTGTCGATGCGGCGTGTGAAGAGCGGCTGTACGGTCGACATATCTGTATGGGACGACGGCCGCCGCGTGGCGCGCCGTAGCGTACCTGCGGCGCAGGGTGTCGTGGCTGTGGTGCCGTTGAAGAACGCCCGCCTGTGGTCGCCCGAGGATCCGCACCTCTACGATGTCGTGTTCGAGGTGCGCGATGCCGGCGGAGTGTGCATCGACCGCGTGAAATCATACTTCGGCATGCGCAAGATACATGTCGAGGGCAATCGCATATATCTCAACAACGAGCCTTATTACATGCGTCTTGTGCTCGACCAGGGATTCTATCCCGACGGCGTGTGGACGGCACCGAGCGACGAGGCTCTGCGCCGCGACATAGAGCTGTCGAAGGCTGCCGGATTCAACGGCGCGCGTCTGCACCAAAAGGTCTTCGAGGAGCGGTTCCACTATTGGGCCGACCGTTTGGGCTATCTGACGTGGGGCGAGTATCCGAGCTGGGGCATGAACACCAGCGACGAGCTTGCGGCGCGCAACTTCATTGCGGAGTGGTGCGGCATCGTGGAGCGCGACCGCAACCACCCCTCGATCGTGGTGTGGACGCCGGTCAACGAGGAGTGGTGGCCCGATGCGCGCAACTATCCGCGGCTGATGAGTGACATCTACGATCTCACCCGCCGCATCGATCCGTCGCGTCCGGTGAACGGTGCCAGCGGCGGCACGCATATCGTCAGCGATATATGGACGGTGCACAACTACGAGCAGAATGCCGAGCGGCTGGCGAAGATATTTTACGACGAGGGACGTTTCTTCAAGACTCCCTGCACCGTGCAGGACGACAGCCGCGGCAGCACGGGCTTCAACAATACCGCCTCGCGTTACCGCTACGACTTCCCCGAGTACGACGGCTCTGTTCCCTATTTCGTCGACGAGTTCGGCGGCATACGCTGCTTGGAGGTCAATCCTCCGCAGGGCGATGCGTGGGGCTACGGCGATGCCGCCCGCACGCGCGAGGAGTTCTACGAGCGTCTGCGCTCGCAGGTGCGCGCGCTGCTCGATCTGTCGGATCATATATGGGGATTCTGCTATACGCAGCTGACCGATGTCGAGCAGGAGCAGAACGGCATCTATTACTACGACCGCACTGAGAAATACGACTCCGACCGACTCCGCGAGATATTCTCGATGCCGATCGAAAACCCGTCTGCCGACCGATGACTGAAACGATATGATCATGAAACACAATATCAAGATGGCGGCCGCAGCGGCCTGTGCCATGTTCGCGGCGGGCTGCGCCGACAACTCCGATGGCGGGGTGGAGCTGATCCCCGCTTCGCGCTTCGAAGCCGTCGTCGATTCGGTGCCCGTGTCGTTGTACACGCTCCGGAGCGGCGATCTTACTATGCAGGTGACCAACTTCGGCGGGCGTGTGGTGGCACTGTGGACACCCGACCGCGACGGCCGCATGGCCGATGTGGTGCTGGGCTACGACAATCTGGCCGAGTATATAGACAACCCCGGCGAGCGTTTCTTAGGGGCCGTGGTGGGACCTGTGGCCAACCGCATAGCCGATGCGCGTTTCAGCCTCGACGGTGTGGAGTACACGCTCACGGCCAACGACAACGGACAGACGCTGCACGGCGGCTACCGCGGTTTGGATATGATGGCGTGGCGCGTCGACGAGGCGGCCGACGACCATATCGTAATGACCTGTGCCGCGGCCGACGGGCAGGGCGGGTTCCCCGGCAATCGCATAATACGCATGACATACACGCTCACGCCCGACAACGAGTTCCGCATAGACTATTCGGCGTGGACAGATGTCAAGACCGTAATAAATCTGTCGCATCACTCGTTCTTCAATCTGCGGGGCGAGGGCGGCGGCTCGATCTGCGACCATCTGCTGACGATCCCGGCTTCGCATATAACCCCTGTCGACGGGCGGCTCATACCCACGGGTGAGCTGATGCCGGTCGAGGGCACGCCGTTTGACTTCCGCACGCCCACGGCCATAGGCGCACGCATCGACTCTGATAACGAGCAGCTGCGCATAGGCGGCGGCTACGACATGAACTGGTGTATAGACCGTGCCGATGACGGCGAGGTACGGAAGGTGGCCGAGCTGTACGATCCCGAGTCGGGGCGAGTGATGGAGGTGCTGTCGGACCAGATAGGATTGCAGTTTTACAGCGGCAACTTCTTCGACTCGTCGACACGCGGCAAGTCGGGGCGGGCGTTGGCCTGGCGCGAGTCGGTGGTGTTGGAGACGCAGCGTTATCCCGATGCGCCCAACCATGCCGATTTCCCGTCGATAGAGTTGCTGCCCGGGGATTGCTACCGGCAGACATGTATATATAAGTTTTCAACCAAATAAACCTGATAGACGATGAACACTAAACTTATCAACGAGAAGTTCGCCGAGCACTTCGGCTCGTCGGGCGAGCTGTACGCCTCGCCCGGCCGTATCAACCTCATCGGCGAGCATACCGACTATAACGGCGGCTTCGTATTCCCCGGCGCGATAGACAAGGGCATGGTGGCCGAGATCCGTCTCAACGGCACCGACCGCGTGCGCGTCTATTCGGTCGATCTCGACGACTATGCCGAGTTCGGCCTGCGTGAGCAGGACGCACCCTCGCAGGGCTGGGCGCGCTACATCTTCGGCGTGTGCCGCGAGATAGAGAAGCGCGGCGGCCGGATCGCCGGTTTCGACACTGCATTCTCGGGCGACGTGCCTCTGGGTGCCGGCATGTCGTCGTCGGCAGCCTTGGAGTCGACATTCGCCAATGCGCTGAACGAGATATTCTCGCTGGGTATCGACCGCTTCGAGCTGGCGCGCATAGGTCAGTCGACCGAGCACAACTACTGCGGCGTTAACTGCGGCATCATGGATCAGTTCGCATCGGTATTCGGCAAGGCCGGACACCTGATGCGTCTCGACTGCCGTTCGATGGAGTTCCGCTACTTCCCCTTCGATCCCGAGTCGCACGGTTATCGTCTGGTGCTGCTCGATTCGGTGGTCAAGCACGAACTTGTGGACTCGCCCTACAACAAGCGTCGCGAGTCGTGCGAGCGCGTGGTGGCTGCCATTGCCAAGCGTCACCCCGAGGTGGAGTTCCTGCGCGATGCCACGATGGAGATGCTCGACGAGGTGAGCGGCGAGATCAGCGAGGAGGACCGTCGGCGTGCCCGTTTCGTCATCGGCGAGACGCAGCGTGTTTTGGACGTGTGCGACGCGCTTGAACGAGACGATTACCAGACCGTGGGCGAGCGCATGTATCAGACCCACGAGGGGCTGTCGAAGGACTACGAGGTGAGCTGCGAGGAGCTGGATCATCTCAACGAGATTGCGCGCGAGTGCGGCGTGACCGGTTCGCGCATCATGGGCGGCGGCTTCGGCGGCTGCACGATCAATCTTGTCAAGGCCGATCTGTACGACAACTTCATCTCCACAGCCAAGGACCGCTTCGCCAGCCGATGGGGACATCAGCCCAAGGTTTACGATGTAGTGATATCAGACGGTGCGCGAAAATTATAGCTCTTTTCCGTGAAAAGGCATCATTAGCGTCACCTCAATCATTGGCGCGAATAGGCAGTACGCTTAGTACAGCCTATCCGCGCCAATTTCATGTCGGCACCGCTACTAACGCCTTTTGACGAAAAAATGTGGTAGTGGTGCTTGGGAGGCTATTTCCACCCTGTCATTCTGAGCGTAAGCGAAGAATCTGTGCGAGACAAGCCCACTCTGTCATTCTGAGGAGCGGTCATAGACCGCGACGTGAGAATCTCATTTTATGGCCGACAAGGACATTTCTGAAAAGACAGCCGCACTCCCGACGGCGAGACTCCCACGGTCGGGCATATGCCCTCCCTCGGAGTGACAGCAATATGCGTCCTGTCATTCTGAGCGATAGCGAAGAATCTGGTTGTGGACTATGTGCGAGGACGACAGATCCACCCTGTCATTCTGAGGAGTGCGGCGCGCGACGTGAGAATCTCGCCTGTGATAGCACCGCATCTACTTGCACGATTATTCCGGCAGTGGTGACACGGTTACATATCTTTTGTTATCGGCGTAAGGTTTCAAGTAGGATTTCTCGTATATTTGACGTATATTTGCAAATAGAAAAATCGACATGCCTATGGAGAATATATAATATGAAACATGCACGATCCTTGTGAGGATCGCCTCGCCGCGACGCAATGAAAGCGACGGCACAAACATATCAAAGCGCATCGGCTTTTCTTCTTGTCTCTGAAACTTGGACAATTTCGGCATGCAATAAGGAATTAAAGTTGATGCTCGTGCTGTTTCCGGCACGGGCATTTATCTATATCTTATTGTATGGCAGTCCAAGGCCACAGAGACGGATATCGGATTTGTCCGTGCTTCTTATTTATAAACAACTAACATACAGTACGATGAAAAAACTTTTATTCTCGTTATTCGCACTCATGTGCCTGTTCTCTGCCCAAGCCCAAACGGGACAGGAGTATTTTGACACGGGCATGAATTATTTCTCGTCGAAAGAGTATACCAATGCCATCGCTTGCTTCAAAAAAGCCAATGACCTTGCAGGAGGTAATAACCCTGCATGTCAATACAATATTGGCCAAAGTTATGATCGGCAACAAGATTATCCGCAGGCGGTATATTGGTATCGCAAGGCAGCGGAACAAGGCAACAGTGCTGCGCAATTTAATTTAGGATTCTACTATGAGAGCGGCAGAGGTGTTGAACAGGATTGTTCTCAGGCAGTATATTGGTACCGTAAAGCCGCTGAACAAGGCGACAGTTATGCTCAATATAATTTAGGACTCTGCTATCAAAACGGTCGAGGTGTTGAGCAGAATTACTCGCAGGCAGTATATTGGTATCGCAAGGCTGCGGAACAAGGCGACAGTTATGCGCAATATAATTTAGGCTACTGCTATAAAAACGGTCGAGGTGTCGAACAGAATTACTCTCAGGCTGTATATTGGTATCGTAAGGCTGCGGAACAAGGACAACGTGATGCACAATGTAATTTAGGAACTTGTTATGCGCAAGGTCAAGGTGTTGAGCAGAATTACTCGCAGGCAGTATATTGGTTTCACAAGGCAGCTGAACAAGGATATGATATAGCACAATGTAATTTAGGAATTTGTTATGCGCAAGGTCAAGGTGTTGAGCAGAATGACTCTCAGGCTGTATATTGGTTTCGCAAGGCAGCGGAACAAGGATACAGTAATGCGCAACATAATTTAGGACTCTGCTATCAAAACGGCTGGGGTGTTGAAAAAGATGATTCGCAGGCGGAATATTGGCTGAAAAAGTCGCAAGAGTAGTTTGGGCAGGCGTGCCGATAGCGAATAAGTGGGTATAACTCGTTGGAGTGTATTTTCGCTATTGTGTCATTCTGAGTGGAATGAAATGAAACGAAGAATCTGGTTGGGGAAGACGTGCGTGGTCAATATGCCTTGTCGTCCCCAGATTCTTCACTGCGTTACACTTCGTTCAGAATGACACGGAGGGCTTGTCATTCTGAGGAGCGATTAAAAATCGCGACGTGAGAATCTCTGTTTGAGGACGACAAACGCTCTTTTCGGTCGATAGACTCCCATATGTCAAACCGTGCTCCCGACGGCGAGACTCCCACGTCGCCTGCGGCTCCTCGGAGTGACAGCAATATGCGTCCTGTCATTCTGAGCGTAACGTAGTGGAGTGAACCGACGACATGTTGAGGATTGTAATTTCGAGCGTAATCGAGAAATCTTTTGGCTACTTGTCGTTGTGGCGCAGACGGCGTGAGATGTCGGCTACGCATCGCAGCAGTGCCCACGAGATCATGCCCCACGCAAAGAGTGCTATGGCTCCGACGATGGAGTAGAGATGCAGGTTGGGTATGTCGCCGTCGATGAAAGCCGGAGCTATCAAGGCGGCGAACGCGCAGAACAGACCTACGAATAGTATGATGTCGGCCGAGGTTATGAGCACGCTCTCGCGGAAGGTGTATTTCGCCGGCGCGGCGGGTGCGGGGTTGGAGTACGACTCGCGGCGGATAATCGGCTGTTGCTCTCCCTCGGCAGCCTGCTCATCGGTCGCCGGCTGTTTCTCGACCGTCTGCTCCTCGGGGCGGTCGGCATGGCAGTAGACGCACGCCGGAGCCTCCGCTGCGTTGAGAGAGTTGCAGTTGCGGCAGAGCCACTCGGCGGTGCGGCCGCTCGGCTGCTTGGGGTTGTGGTTGTCGGTGTTCATCATTTTGCCGGTTGTTCTATGTCGCAGGCCGAGCAGTTGCCCGTGCAGCCCACGCCGTGACAGTTGTCCGTGCCCGTATCTTCGCGCGACTCCTGCACGGCGCACTTTATGCCCAATCGCTGCATGTTCTTGTTGGTGGCTATCTCGGAGTCGATGTTATGGCCTTTGAATATGAGTGTCAGCGACATGGCCAGCGTGAAGAAGGCCACGGCGGCAAGTGCTATCAGGAATACGGTCAACCAGCTCGGCATACTCTAACTTTTTACTCGGATACGAACTCTAAAAATCGGATTTTACTTTCGTAAATTCACCGCAAATTTATATATTTGCAGGGTAATATGCAAACTTGTCGGCCGCGATATTTCACGCGTGGCCGATGCTGGGTTATATTCAGTTATACAGTAGGGAGTTATGAAGATAGTGATAGCCGGAGCGGGCGACATGGGCAGCCATCTTGCCAAGATGTTGAGCGGCAACGGACACGATATTACGGTGGCTGACATAGATACGAAGGCTCTGGCCGAGATCGGCAATCTGGCCGATGTGATCACCGTCGAGGGCGACACCACCTCGTTCAGCGTGTTGCGCAAGGCGGGTGCGCGCAAGTGTGACCTGTTCATCGCCGTGCACTCGGTTGAGAACGACAACATTCTCTCGGCCGTGATGGCCAAGCAGCTGGGTGCCAAGAAGTCGATCGCCCGCGTCGACAACAACGAGTATCTGGAACCCAACAGCAAGGAGGTATTCATCAACATGGGCATCGACTACCTGTTCTATCCCGAGCAGATCGCCGCACGCGAGGTGATCAACCTGCTGGGTCACTCGTCGACGACGGAGTATGTCGATTTTTCGGGAGGCAAACTCTCGCTGGTGGCATTCCGTTTGGAGCTTACCTCGCCGCTTCTGGGGCGCGGAGTGCTCGATTTCGGCGGCGACGAGTCCGAGCTGAACTATCGCACGGTGGCCATCGTGCGCGGCAGCCACACGATAATACCCACTGCCGACGACCGCTTCGAGGAGGACGACATGGTCTATGCCATAGCGCGCCACAGTGCCGCCGATGAGGTGCTTGCATTGTCGGGACGTCGCGGCGTGGCGATCAAGAACATGATGATATTGGGCGGCTCGCGCATCGGCGTGCGCATAGCCACCGAATTGCAGGACGAGGTCAACATAAAGCTCATCGACTACAACGCCGACAAGGCCTATCGTCTGGCCGAGATGCTCGACCGCACGCTTATCATCAACGAGGACGGGCGCAATACCGAAGCCATGGTCGAGGAGGATCTGTCGAGTATGGACGCGTTTGTGGCCGTAACGGGGCGCAGCGAGACCAATATCCTCGCGGCGATGCTGGCCAAGCGCATGGGCGTGAAGAAGGTTATAGCCGAGGTGGAGAACATCAACTACATCTCGCTGGCCGAGAGCGTGGGCGTGGATACGATCATCAACAAGAAGCTGGTGACGGCATCTAACATATTCCGTTTCACGATGTCGACCGACGTGCAGGCCATAAAGTGTCTGACGGGCAGTCAGGCCGAGGTGTTGGAGTTCATCGTCAAGCCCAATTCGCCCGCAACCAAGTCGCGCATACGCGATCTGGGTCTGCCCTCCGATGCCGTCGTGGGCGGCATTGTGCGCGGCGACAAGGTGTTTATCGCCGTGGGCAACACGCAGATCAACGCCTACGACCGCGTGGTGGTATTCGCCATGCCCGAGTCGGTGACGCGCATAGGCGATTATTTTAATTAGAGCCTTTGCGTACCTTGCGCGGTGCATACGTGCAGTGTGACGGTTTTGTAGGCGGGGCAGGTGTTCTGAGCAAGAGCTTTTGCCGATCGTGGCGCGGTGCATACGTGCGGTGCCGGTTTTGCAGACGGGGAACTGAGCAGCTGCGGCTTGCGTGCGGACGAATTTTTGTACGAATTTAAAGAGTATATTTGACAAGACCGTCCCGAACGGTCGACGAGATATAGATGAAGAGACCGACGTTGGGTTGAACTAATAGGGAATGCTTATGTCGGTTAAGGAGAGAGTTCTTAAAAGTGTGTTTTCGCATCGTCTGCGTGCCATAGACGGGTGGCGCGACGATCCGCGGCAGGTGCAGCGCGATACACTGCATGCCATATTGCACGATGCGCGCTCCACGGAGTTCGCCCTAAGGCACGGCTTGGGGGAGAATTGCAGCGAGGAGGAGTTTCGGAGTCGGGTTTCTCCGACGGATTACGACTCCTACGGCTACTATATCGACCGCATGATGTCGGGGGCGAAGATGGTGGCGTGCCGCGGCAGGGTGGATATGTTCGCCCGTTCGTCGGGCACCACTTCGTCGCGCAGCAAGTATATACCGCTGACGCGCAAGTCGCAGTGGAGGTGTCATCTGCGCGGTATGGCCGACGTGGTGACCCTGTATCTTGCGGGTAACCCCTCGTCGCAGATGTTCCGCGGCCGGACGCTGACGCTCGGCGGCTCGTGCTTGCAGGAGCAGGGCTATCTGACGGGCGATCTGTCGGGGCTGCTACTGCACAACACGCGTTATGCGTCGCCGTTGCGTCGTCCCTCGATGCGGACGGCTCTGATGGAGGATTTCGACTGCAAGTGCGAGGCCATCGTCAGAGAGTGCGTCGGGTGCGACATACGGGCGTTGGCCGGTGTGCCGTCGTGGAATCTGGCTCTGATGCGCAGGGTGTTGGAGTCGACGGGCAAGGCCGACATCTGTCAGGTGTGGCCGGGCATGGAGCTGTTCATGCACGGCGGAGTGAGCTTCGCGCCCTATCGCAAGGCATTCGAGGAGCTGATACCCTCGCAGCAGATGCACTACGTGGAGACCTACAACGCCTCGGAGGGCTTCTTCGCCATTGCCGACGACGAGCGTCGCGACGACATGCTGCTGATGATGGACTACGGCATCTACTACGAGTTCCGCCGCGGCGACGAGGTGCTGCCGTTGGAGGGCGTGGCCGAGGGTGTGGAGTATGCCCCGGTGATAACCACCTGCGGCGGGCTGTGGCGTTACGAGATAGGCGATGTGGTGAGGGTGACCTCCGTGAGGCCTTACAGAGTGAAGGTGGTGGGGCGCACACGGCAGTATATCAACGTCTTCGGCGAGGAGGTGGTGGCCGAGAATGCCGAACGCGCCTTGATGGAGGCGTGCCGCGAGTGCGGCTGCCGCGTGGAGGAGTACAGCGTGGCTCCGCGCTATATGACCATATTGCGGCCGGGTGCGCACGAGTGGTATGTGGAGTTCGGCCGTCGTCCCGACGACATGGCGCGGTTCGCCGAGGTGCTGGACGGGGCTTTGCGGCGCATAAACTCCGACTACGATGCCAAACGCCGCAGCACGCTTTCTGTGGCCGAGGTGGTGGAGGTGCCGCGCGGCGGGTTCGAACGCTGGTTGAAAGGTTGCGGGCGCAACAAGGTGCCTCGCCTGTCGAACGACAGGCGTGTGGCCGAGTCGCTGGCCGAGTATGTTTGATGCTCGCGGCATCGGCCTGATTGATATATATTGTAAAACGGAAATGAAATAATTATTAACCTCAGACTATATTTATGTACATCGCTATTGCAGGCAATATCGGCAGCGGGAAGACCACGCTGACGGAGATTCTGACGGTGCGTTACGGCGCAAAGGCCTATTATGAAGATGTTGACAACCCCTATATCGGCGACTTCTACGAGGATATGAGCCGTTGGGCGTTCCAGTTTCAGATGTGGTTCCTCGGCAGCCGCATACAGCAGACCGTCACGATGCTCTCGGACGGCTCGCCCAACGTGTTTCAGGATCGCACGATCTACGAGGACGCACATATCTTCGCCGACAACCTCCATCAGATGGGACTCATGTCGAGCCGCGATTTCGGCACCTATATGAAGATATTCGACATACAGTCGCATATCATACCGCGCCCCGACGTGCTGATCTATCTTAAAGCGAGTGTGCCTACGCTCATATCGCAGATCAAGCTGCGCGGCCGCGATTACGAGCAGAACATCGACGAGGACTATCTGCGCCGTCTCAACGAGAAGTACGACAACTGGATCGACAACATATACGACGGCGAGGTGATGATAATCGACAAGGACGTCGACGACTTCGTGCGCGATCCCTCTATCATAGACCGCATCTGCGAGCAGCTCGATGCCCGTGCCGGCCGATAAACGCTATGCCGAATGATCAGCCTGCCTGAAAGATTCGTCGAGACCATGCGCCGCGAGATGGGTGCCGAGCGCGCCGAGGCGTTATGCCGCGCACTCGATACGCCGCCCACGGTGTCGTACCGACTCAATGCGGCCAAGCCCTGCCGCTCGACGCTTGCGGGCGAGCCGATAGGGTGGAGCCGCTACGGACGCTACCTCGACGAGCGGCCGCAGTTCACGCTCGATCCGGCATTGCATGCCGGTGCCTACTACGTGCAGGAGGCCTCGTCGCAGTTCGTCGACTACATCTTGCGCGACGAGCCGCTCGACGGGGCGCGCGTGCTCGACATGTGTGCAGCACCGGGCGGCAAGAGCACCATCTACTCGACGCTCGTGGGTAGCGAGGGGCTTGTGGTGGCCAACGAGATCAACCGCAGCCGCGCCGCGATACTGGCCGACAACGTGCGCCGCTGGGGCTTGGGTAATGTGGTCGTGACGTGCAACGAACCGCAGCACGTGGCGGCATTCGAGGAGTGGTTCGACGTGGTGGCCGTCGATGCGCCGTGCTCGGGCGAGGGTATGTTCCGCAAGATGGAGGAGGCTCGCTCGGAGTGGTCGCAGGGCGCGGTGGAGATGTGCGCCCGTCGGCAGCGGCAGATCGTGGCCGAGGCGTGGCGGACGCTGCGCAGGGGCGGCATACTGATATACAGCACCTGCACGTTCAACCGCACCGAGGACGAGGAGGTGGTGAAATGGATCATGGAGCAGTGGGGCGGCGAGCTGGAACCGACGGCCGAATTGAAGTGTCGGCCGCAGTGGGGCATCGTGGCCTCGCATGTGGGTGCATTCCAGACGTTCCACTTCTATCCGGGCAGTGCGCGCGGCGAAGGTTTCTTCGTGGCCGTGGCGCGCAAGAGGGGCGACGATGCGCGCGGCCGTGCCACGGTCAAGGCGCGCCGGTCGGTCTTCGCGCCGGTCGACAGGAGGTCGGCGGCGGAGCTTGCGCGATGGGTGCGCGATGCCGGGCAGATGACATTCCGCAGCGCGGGCGATACGATATACGGCTACCGGACGGCAGCGTTCGACGACGTGAGGTCGCTGTCGGAGTCGCTGTCGGTGATATACTCGGGGGTGGCCATGGGACAGATATTCAAGGGGGTGCTGCGCCCCGACCATGCGCTGGCACTCTATGTCGGGCTGGATCCCGATGCCGTGCCGCGAACGGAGGTGAGCCGCGACGAGGCTCTGGCATACCTGCGGCGTGCGGATATCGCGGCCGCAGGCTTCTGCGAGGGCATCAATGCCGTGGTGTGCGACGGCCTGCCGATAGGTTTCGTCAAGCGCATAGGGGCAAGGTGCAATAACATGTACCCCAAGGATTTGAGAATTATTAAAAACTGATAAGATGGCTAAATTACTCTACACGATGGGCGAGGTGACGGAGATGTTCGACGTAAATGCGTCGCTCATACGTTACTGGGAGTCGAAGTTCGACTGTATCCGACCGCGGAAAAACAAGAAGGGCAACCGGTTGTTCACACCCGAAGATGTCGAAAATCTGAAACTGATCTACCATCTGGTCAAGGAGAAGGGCATGACATTGGAGGGTGCCAACCGCACGATGAAGCACAACCGCCGCGCAGTGGCGGGCGATGCTTCGCTGTTGGAGCGTCTGCAAAATATCCGGGCCATGCTGGTAGAGGTGCGAGAGTCGCTCAAAGATGACGGCAAGGCCGCATACGTGCAGCCCGACGAGCCGGTCGACCAGCCCGATCCTCAGGGCGCGGAGGAGATGATACCGGTGCAGGAGACGCCCGCAGCCGCTGCGCAGCAGCCGTCGAGGCCGATCTCCGCTAATCGGGCGGTCGGCGATATGCTCGATCCCGAGCCGGAGCAGCCGTCCGAGGAACAGAGTGCCGTGGAGCCGTCGGACGTGGAGTTGCCGGAGGTGGAGAACCCTGTCGGCAAACCCGCGCCCAAGCGTCGCCGCCGCAAAAGCGACGAGGAGAAGGAGCTGTTCCCGTTTTACGAACAATCGCTGTTTTAGCCTATGAAGATCAAAGATATAACCACCGTCATCGAGCGTTTTGCCCCGCTGTCGTTGCAGGAGTCTTACGATAATTCGGGACTCGTCGTGGGTCGCGACGACGACGAGGTGCACCGCGCATTGCTGGCAGTCGATGTGACCGAAGCGGTTATCGACGAGGCCGAGGCCGAGGGGTGCGATATGATCATCACGCACCACCCCATAGTCTTCCACGCATTGAAGCGGTTCAATTCGGCATCGTATGTGGAGCGTTGCGTCGAGCGTGCCATACGCAGCGGCATCGCGCTTTACGCATGCCACACCAATCTCGACAGCGCGCGCGGCGGCATGAGCTGGCGCGTGGGGCAGATGACGGGTCTTGCCGAGATGCGGGTGCTGCAACCCTCGCCGGCCGACGATACGGTCGGATTCGGCGTGGTGGGCGAGCTGCCCGCGGCGGAAGATGCCGTGGCCTTCCTGCGCAGAGTGAAGGCTCTGTTCGAGGTGGGTGCCGTGCGGCATAACGCCATAGCCGCCGGACGCACGGTGCGGCGCATTGCCGTCTGCACGGGTGCCGGAGGCTCGCTCATCGACACTGCCGTGGCCGCCGGAGCCGATCTCTACCTTACGGCCGACCTGCGCTACAACGACTTCATGCGCGGCGAGAAAGGTATGATAATAGCCGATATCGGTCATTTCGAAAGCGAAATTTGCGCAATTCAGATTTTATTTGATATTTTATCGAAAAATTTATGTACCTTTGCCGTTCGCAAGAGTTTATGCTCTTGCAATCCGGTAAATTACTTGGTCTAAAATAACTTTATGACATATATGGCACAGAAGAAGACAAGCGACGTTGACTACTCGATGCAGGAGAAGATACTGGCTCTTTACGAGTTGCAGAAGATCGATTCTCAGATCGATGAGATCAACAAGGTGAAGGGCGAGCTTCCGTTGGAGGTTCAGGATCTTGAAGACGAACTTGCCGGCTTGAACACTCGTATCGAGAACATCAATGCCGAGATCGAGGAGCTCAATACGCTCACTCGTCAGCGTAAGCGCGAGGTGGATCAGGCCAAGATCATGATCGGCAACTACAAGGAGCAGCAGAACAATGTACGCAACAACCGCGAGTACGATGCCATCTCCAAGGAGATCGAATATCAGGAGTTGGAGATCGAGCTGGCCGAGAAGCGTTTGAAGGAGTATGCCGCAGGCATCAAGGCCAAGAAGGCGCAGGTCGAGCAGACTCAGACCCAGGTCGAGGAGCGCACCGTGGACTACAACGCCAAGAAGGAGGAGTTGGAGTCGATCGAGGCCGAGACCGCACAGCAGGTGGCCGACTTGGAGGCCAAGGCCGCAAAGGCCAAGTCTCCCATCGACGAGCGTCTTTTGGCAGCTTACAACCGTATCCGCAGCAATGTGCACAACGGCCTTGCCGTAGTCACCGTTACCCGCGACGCATGCGGCGGCTGCTTCAATCGCATACCTCCTCAGCGTCAGGTGGATATTCGTCAGGGAAAGAAGCTCATCGTCTGCGAGTATTGCGGACGTATATTGGTGGCGGACAAGTCGGAAGAGTAATATTTACGTGAAAAGCGGCATTCTACTGCCGCGCACTCAACTGCCCGAACAGGTAGTACGATCAGTACAACCTGTCCGGGCATTTTTCGTTTGCGTTGTATAATACCGCTTTTGACGAAAAATTAAGTTGTGGTTCTTTGGTTGTTTTCCATGAAAATACCGCACCTGCTTCCTCTCCTCGTCGCTTACCAATGGGCAGTACACTCAGTACAGCCCATCGTCTTGCTCTGTCGGAGAGTCGCATCTGCGGCATTTTGATGAAAAAGGGGTTGTGGTGCTTTGGAGACTATTTCCACTGTTTTGTCATTCTGAACGAAGCATCGCGAAGTGAAGAATCCGGTTTGGGAATATCAAAACGTCGCCGTGTCATTTCGAGCGCAAGCGAGAAATCTGTGCGCGATCATTTCCACTATCCTGTCATTCTGAGGAGCGATTGTAAATCGCGACGTGAGAATCTCTGTTTTGGTAGGCAAGTGCATCATTGGACGGGCAACTGCACTCCTGTCGGTGAGACTCCCACGGTCGGGCTATGCCCTCCCTCGGAGTGACAGTTTAAACCGCGAGACTCCCACGTCGCCTTTGGCTCCTCGGAGTGACAGGGCGGGCAGCCTTATCTTCCCCGACCAGATGTTTTACTCCGCACGGTGCTGACAGGTATGACGCATAAATGTCGGCGGAAGTGGCTTTTTTGTCGTTAATGGCCGGCATTTGGTGAAAATTGTGTAACTTTGTATAATTTATATGCTTTGTGTGTAAAAGCGTGATGGAGATGATTACTTTGCAGACTTACAATGTGTTTCTTATCGTGATGGCGGCCTTGGCGTTGGTGGTGTACGTTGCACTCAACTTCTTCGAGGCCGGTTACGGTTATCTGTTCAATCCCAAATACGGCCGTCCGATACCCAATAAAGTGGGGTGGGTGGTGATGGAGTCGCCCGTGTTTTTCGCCATGGCGGCCTTGTGGCTGCTGTCGGACTACAAGTGGCAGGCGGCACCGCTGGCACTGCTGCTGCTGTTCGAGATGCACTACTTCCAGCGTTCGTTCATCTTCCCGCTGCGAATGCGCGGCAATTCGAAGATGCCGTTGGGCATAGTGATTATGGGCATGGTCTTCAACACGTTGAATGCCTGCATGCAGGGCGGCTGGATATTCTACTTCGCACCTCGAATGGGCTATTACGACAACTGGTTCTCGAAGCCCTATTTCTACATCGGAGCGGCGATATTCCTCGCGGGATTCTTCATCAACCTGCAATCGGACCACATAATCCGCCATCTGCGCAAGCCGGGCGATACGCGTCACTATATCCCGCGCGGCGGCATGTTCCGCTACGTTTCGTCGGCCAACTACTTCGGCGAGCTGACCGAGTGGGTGGGCTTCGCCGTGGCATCGTGGTCGTGGGCCGGAGCGGTCTTCGCATGGTGGACGTTCGCCAATCTGGCACCTCGTTCGGCATCGCTCTACCGCCGCTACGAAAAGGAGTTCGGCGAGGAGTTCACCTCGTTGAAGCGCAAAAAGATAATACCGTTCATATATTGATATTCGCATGAAAGAGCAACAACCTAAGGAGTCGAAGCTGTTCACTCCGTATCGGCTCGGCAACGTCACGCTGCGCAACCGCACGATCCGCTCGGCGGCATTCGAGTCGATGGGTAAGGATTTCGGTCCCACCGAGCAACTTAAAAACTATCATGTCAGCGTCGCCCGCGGCGGCGTGGGCATGACCACGGTGGCTTACGCTTCGGTCAACCGCAGCGGCATCTCGTTCAACAAGCAGCTGTGGCTGCGCGACGAGATCGTGCCGCAGTTGAAGGATATGACCGATGCCATACACGCCGAGGGCGCGGCGGCCGGCATACAGATAGGCCACTGCGGAAACATGACCCACTGGTCGACGGCGGGCTGCTTCCCCGTGGGTGCATCGACGGGCTTCAACCTCTATTCGCCCACGTTCGTGCGCGGCATGAAGCGCAGCGAGTGCGTGGAGTTCGCCAAGGATTTCGGACGTGCCGTCCGCACGGCGCACGAGGCCGGTTTCGACAGCGTGGAGGTGCATGCCGGCCACGGTTACCTCATCTCGCAGTTCCTGTCTCCATACACCAATCATCGCCGAGACGAGTACGGCGGTTCGCTCGAAAACCGCATGCGCTTCATGTCGATGTGCTTGGAGGAGGTGATTACCGAGGCCAAGCGTTTGGGCATGGCCGTGCTGGTGAAGCACAACATGGAGGACGGCTTCAAGCGCGGCATACAGATCCCCGAGAGTTTGGAGATAGCGCGGCGCATCGAGAGCTTCGGCGTCGACGGCATCGTGCTTACCTCGGGCTTCGTGAGCAAGGCACCGATGGCTGTGATGCGCGGCCGTATCCCGACCAAGACCATGAGCTACTACATGCCGTGGTCGTCGTGGCCGCAGAAGATCGTGGTCAACCTCTTCGGCAAGCAGATGATCAAGCAATACGACTTCGAGGAGTGTTATTTCCTGGAAAATGCAAAGAAGTTCCGCGCCGAGTTGAAATGCCCGCTGGTCTATGTCGGCGGTCTGGTCTCGCGCGAGGGTATAGAGCGCGTGCTGGACGCAGGCTTCGAGATGGTGCAGATGGCGCGTGCGCTGGTCAACGATCCGGCCTTCGTCAACAAGTTGCGCGAGGGCGACATGTCGACGCGCAGCGGCTGCGACCATCGCGACTACTGCATGGCGCGCATGTATTCGGTCGACATGCAGTGCTGCCACAACTGCAAGGAGCATATCCCCGATCGTCTGTGGCGTGAGTTGAACAAGATAAAGTAGGTAGCGATGGCACGCAGGCGCAGAGGAGAGGTCGAGCGTGGCTCGCGCACGGCATTGGTTACGGGTGTGGCCACCGGCATAGGCAGCTGCTATGCCGCACGGCTGGCGGCACTCGGATACAACATCGTGGCGGTGGACGTCAACCCCGCCGTGGAGCAGGTGGCCGAGCGCATCGGCCGCGAGCATGGCGTAAGGACGGTGTGCCGCGTGTGCGACATGGCGAGGGTGACGGCAGCCGAGGAGCTGTTCGCATGGACCGAGGCTGAGGGCTTGCAGATCGACGTGCTGGTCAACAATGCCGGCATATTCTCCTTCTGCGACATACTCGACACCCCCGAGGAGCGCATCAAACGCATCATACTGCTGCACGACGTGACCTCCACGCTCATGTGCCGCCTCTATGGCGAGGCTATGGCGCGGCGCGGCGGCGGACGCATTCTCAACATGTCGTCCTATTCGATATGGATGCCGTTCCCGGGGTTGTCGCTGTACAGTGCGAGCAAGGCCTATTTGAAGAGTTTTTCGGTGGCCTTTTCCAAGGAGATGCGCGAGCGCGGCGTGAGCGTGACGGCGATATGTCCGGCAGGCATAGCCACCGATCTCTACGGTCTGACACCCTATTGGCAGCGCATAGGCCTGCGCATAGGCGTGCTGACCTCGGCCGACAGCTGTGCGCGCAGAGGGCTGAGGGCCATGTGGAAAGGGCGTCGCTGCGTGGTGCCCGACTGGTGGTTCCGGCTCTTCATTCCCGTCTGCATGTGCCTGCCGCGTCCGGTGGTGGGGTGGCTGCGCCGCTTTACGATGAAGTTCCAGAAGTAGTGCGGCCGGTGGAATGATTCGTGCAAATCGTTTGTCAGATAATAATACAGAACTATGAGTAAAGAGAAACACGCCCTGGCGCAGGCCTCGGCCGATAACGCTTCCGGAAAGAGGCACCGCCGCCGCCGTCGGGCGATTATATGGACGTCGGTGGTGATCGTGCTGCTTGTGGGGTTGTTCTTCGCCATCATATACGGCATCTCGCCGGTGACCAAATGGTATGTCGAGAAGAACTGCAAGGAGCTGACCGGCCGTCTGATACGCATGGAGGGGCTGGATATCGACCTGCTCTCGGGCAAGGTGTCGGTCGACGACATAGTGATGTACGAGCAGGACGATACGACCAACTTCGTCTGCATCGGCCGTTTCGACATGGAGGTGGATCTGGGCGAGCTGTTCGACGACCACATACTGGTGAAGCATGCCCGCTTCGTGCGTCCCGACATACGCCTGACACAGAACGGCGAGCGGTTCAACTTCGATGATCTGTTGGAGTTCATCGTGGAGACATACCTCATGGACGAGTCGGACAGCGATACCGAGTGGCTGATCACGCTCAACGACATATCCGTCGAAGAGGGGCATCTGCTGTATTACGATGCCGAGATGGGGCAGACGTGGGAGCTGTCGTCGATGAATCTGCTCTCGAACAGTGTGGTTTTAGGCGATACGGCCACATGGGTCGATGCCTCGATGGTCATCAACGGCCGCGCGCCGGTCGAGGGACGGCTGAGCTACAACTACGATAACGGCGACTTTACGTTCGAGGGCACGGTGTCGGATTTCGATCTGGCCGATACCTATAAATACTGGACTCCCTATCTCAACATACGCAGCGTTGCGGGCGTGGCTGCGGCCGACGTATCGGCCGAGGGCAATGTCTTCGATATCATGGCCATGAACATCAAGGGTGCGGCCGAGGTCGAGGGCTTTGCCATAACCGATTCGCGCGGCGCGGAGCTTGTGGCATGCAACTCCATGAAGGCCGACATGGCCGAGGTGAATATCGACCGCGAGCGTTTCGTATTCAACTCTCTCCGTGCATCGGGCTATCGCGCACAATATATATTGCTGGCCGACGGTACTACCAATGTCGATCCGCTCTTCTACGACGATCCGAAGATAGAGGTGTCGACCTCGGAGCGTGCCGTGGCCGCCGATGCCGCGCTGTACGACGTCCGCGAGCAGGTGTCGCTCAACTCGACCGTTACGGCCGAGCCTCTGTTCGGCAATCTGGTATTCAAGGTGGCCGATCTCGATATGCGCGGCGGCCGTATCTACTACGAGGACAACCAGATGCACAAGCCGTTCAGCTACACGCTGCGCAATGTGGAGGTCAAATCCTCGAACTTCGACATTGCGGCGGTCAACACCGTTTCGCTCAAAGCATCTCTGCAAAAGCAGGGCACGGCCATGATCCGCTGGCAAGGCTCTCTGAACGACTTTCACAACCAGAATCTGCTGTCGGTGCTGACCAATGTCGACATGAACGACTTTACGCCCTATTGCGAGCACTATACCGCATTTCCGATAACGGGCGGCAATCTTACGTTCCGCAGCCAGAACATCATCGTAAACGGCTACTTGAAGGGTGTCAATCATCTCGATACCTATAACTTCACGGTCGGCAAGAAGGACAAGAGCCTGACACCCGAGTTCAAGATACCGCTCAAACTCGGCGTGTTTATCCTCACCGACCGCAAGAAGCATATCAACATCGATCTTCCCGTGACGGGCAGCATCGATTCGCCGGAGTTCTCCTATCGCAAGATCATCATGAAGGGTATCGGCAACCTGATGTTGAAGGTGGTCTCGGCCCCGTTCGCATGGCTCTCGTCGGGCAAGCAGGACGTATTCAAGTATGTCGATATCGATGCGCTTGCCATGGGCTTCGATTCGGAGCAGTATTCGCGCTTCGACCGCATGGCCGAGGAGCTGAAGCAGGAGGGCGACATGAAGGTGCGTGTGGTGCAGCGTATCAACTATGCCAAGGCCGTCAAGCGTCTTGCGCAGATCGATATGAAGATCGCATATTACAACTCCACGCAGGCCGAGCCTGGACACCGTCTCGACATGCTCGATTTCGACCGTATCGCCGAGATGAAGCTCTCGTCGCGTCAGGTGGCCGAGTTCGCCGATTCGCAGTTGGTGGTCAAAGGTGTCGATCCGCGCCACATGTCCTCCGACGAGAAGGCCATGGCACTCTACGGAGAGCATGTCGACGGACAGTTGCAGCGCATCATCGATGCACGCAACAAGGCAATCGCCGAGTATATGGCATTCCAGCACGCCGATATGCCTGCCGGAGCCTTTACGGTCAACACCGTGACCGTCGACGACGTGCGCCACTACACGGGCAAGGACCGCTATACGGTGACCATCATCGTCGACGACGAGGAGGTCGAGGTCGGCTCGGAAGATGATGCCGACTCTGCCGACGAAGACGATGCCATGACCGAAGAGAATACCGGCCTTGCCGAAGATGATCCTGCGGCTGCCACGGCTGCTACACCGGCCGCACTAACTACGCCGGCCACGTCTGCCGACGATGCCGATATTTCCGCCGTCGATTCCGCAACTGCCGATAGCCCCGAGCAGGTCGAGCCTGCCGGAGCTGCCGATCCGGTTGAGGCTACCGATCCCGTCGACCCGATTGCTCCGGTCGATGCCGCCGTGTCCGCCGATTCTGTTGAATCCGCCGAATCCGCTGTTGCCGGTTTATAACATATCGTCAGATTTTATTCCGGCCCTCGCAGCATTGCCAACGCTGCGAGGGCTTATTTTTTTGATAATTCGCGTAAATATCCATAATATTGCCGATTCGGTAATACCCGTAGTGCTACTTTGGGAAATATTTTCTATCTTTGTAGTGTCCCTCGGGACGTTACATATTGATGAAAGTGTTTCGCTTTTGTCCTTGACAGAGAATCTGACAGTTCAATAAAGCACAAGGATCGAGTGGCACTCGCATCATCTGATCGTGTATATGCGGCATTGTCATTGCCCCACATATATCGTTCAGGTGTGGGGTATTGCCGATGTTTATTTGTGCTTGGGTTTTGTCAGAACCTTCTGTCAGATAAACGAACGGACTCCACACTTTCTGTTTTTATAAATTGCCTTCGAGTAGCCGGAGGGCATAAAAATAAATGCTATGTACAAATTAAAGTATTGGAATGTAGTCGCATTACTGTTGACGGTTATGTTTTTTATGTCGGCCTGCGATCAAGATGAGTTGAATGATAATCCTATTCCTGATCCCGAAGGAACCGTATTAGTCCAAATGAGAAATCGAGATTATGGACGCACAGAAGTATATATGGAAGAAGGTAACCGTGGCGGCTGGTTTTATATCGACAGTGGAAATAATTTTACAGGAAGTGCTTATGTGAGTTTCATTTCGGTAGGACGAGTAAACGGATTGAAAGATGTCCGCAATCTGCCTGAATATGGATGGAGCGAGTCGGTAGCAGTAGTTCCACATAACGGATATTTTGTCCGGTATGGTAGCGGTAGTAGTTATATGCGTATATATATTGTAGATTACATAGTATCAACCGGAGGAGGTATTATCGGTGCGACAGTCAAATATCAACGAGGATTTATTCCTGAAAATCTCCAATAACCCGTTACGATGAAATAACTCTTCCGTTTAGGTCGAAATAAATTTCTGCGTAAATAATAACGGGTAATGATATTACTCGGTATTTATGAGAGAAGCACTTGTAAATAATTACAAGTGCTTCTCTCAAATAATTCTTGTTACATAATGGCAAAATGTCTTGTATAAGGCAATTTTCCTGGTAGGCACAGACGAAAATTATGTTTCGCATAGTATACTGAAATCTTGTGGAATTCTTTCCAAAGATTGCTGTGTTTTGTTTTTAATTTTGTATCTTTAATACGTCAAACACAGATCACTTAGAAAGTCAAGACATAGAGAAGATTCGGAGCCATTGAAGCATATCGGATTCCGATACGATATTATTATATATTTAGAATTTAAAACCCTAAAACTATGAGCAAAAGATCTGATTATGCCAGAGACATAATAGCGGAAATATCCGCTCAAAATTTGAAAGATATCATGGAAAATGTAAGCCCCTCGACTTTATCCTCCAATCAAACAGCATGGGAGAATCAAATCAATGGTTATGAGGCATCTACTGACAAATCTTTAGACGCATCTGAAGATGACGACACGGACGATTCCAATGATGCCCGAAGTACAGATGACAAAAACGCCTATAATGAATATACCGAATGTCGCGAATACCCCGAAGATAACGAGTATACCGAAGATACTGAATAGAAGCTAAAATTAGTAAGGATAGAACGTGTGGCGTTCGGTTTGGCTTTTGTGTATCGTATAGTACAATAAGCATTTTCTGTAAGAAAACAAGGACTGCATTTTTTTTTCGGGAAGGGAATTCCTGTCGTATAGGCTTACCGGTGCGATGTTATTTGCTGGTTGTGGTGCAGACGATAAACCCCGCTGGTCTTGATATTGATTTACCTGTGTGGTAGTATGCGACTATCGGTCTATTTGAATGCCGGAGATTTGAGGAGATTGCGTTTTGCCTCCATACCTATTTATCTTGTTGCAAAATGTCATGACCGACCTTTTCCGTCAGTTATTGTACCATGTGGTGTAGGATATTATAAAATTACGGGGCGGATCGCGATCCGTCCCGTAATGCTTTCCGAGAATTTATCGATGTAGTGTCGCCACTATCTTTCGACTACGTTTACGTTTACAGCCTGCGCGCCTTTTGCGCCCTCGCCAACCTCGTAGGTGACGGTCTGTCCCTCTACGAGCGATTTGAAACCATCTTTGACGATTCCGGAGAAATGCACGAAGATCTCTTTGCCGTCTTCGCCGATAATGAATCCGTAGCCTTTCTTGCTATCGAACCATTTAACTTTGCCAGTCATAAAATATAATGTTTAGAGTAATTGGGATATACCCGTATCAAATATACTGATAAATAATGTAATATGCAAGTTTTTCGAAATAAAAATGTGCTTGTCGTGTCGTTGTGCCGTTTGCGCTGCCCCTGCGCTGCGGTGTACGGTACTTTGCATGGGGCGGAGATAGGGCGTTTTTTTGTCGGGAGAGGTGCCTCGCGCTATCGGCCTGCCGCTTTATAAGTGCGATCGATTTGCGTTTCTCGCAAATAGGTGTTATATTTGCATTGAGTATGTGCAACGCATAAAACCGGACGATTATGAAAAACAGACTGAAAATAGCAGCCATAGCACTTTTGGGATTCTCTACGGCATGTTGCGCCACCCGCAAGGGTGTAAAACAGGACGGAGATGCCTCATCGCCCGTCATCGAGCGTGATACTGTCGAGGCGCGCATCAGACTGATGTACGGCGTGCCCATGCCCGACGGCAGCACCTCGCGCGTGCTGTCTGACGAGGAGGCACAGACCGACCGTCGTGCCACGGTCGCAACCGATAATGCCGAGACGAAGTGAGCGGCCGTCGATTGGGTCTTCGCAAGAGACTCGCACTGAAACTCTTTTCACAACTCTACGACGACACCGTCGCCCGTCACCGCCTGTCGACGCTCTTTTGGGAGTGCACGTTGAGGTGCAATCTGGCGTGCCGTCATTGCGGCAGCGACTGCCGGGCAGATGTTGCCGAGCAGGATATGCCGCTCGACGATTTCCTGCGCGTGCTCGATGAGCAGATCACGCCGCATGTCACCCCGCAAGAAGTGCTCGTCATATTCTCGGGCGGCGAGGTGCTCGTGCGCGACGATCTGGAACGCGCCGGCGAGGAGGTCACGCGACGCGGATATATGTGGGGCATGGTCACCAACGGCCTGGCACTCACGCGCGAACGGCTTGCGTCGCTCGTGGCTGCGGGGCTGCGTTCGATATCGGTCAGCATCGACGGATTCGAGCCTTCGCACACCTACATACGCCGCAATCCCCACAGCTATGCCCGCGCCATGGAGGCTGTGGATCACATCTTGGAGTACCCCGATCTTGCATACGATGTCATAACGTGCGTAACGCCGTCGATGGTCGATCGTTTGGAGGAGTTCAAGCAGTTGCTTATCGATCGAGGTGTCCGCCATTGGCGCATATTCACTATCTTTCCTGCCGGCCGTGCCGCTGCCGACAGCGGCCTGCTGCTCAGCGAGGAGGAGTTCGTCCGCGTGTTGGAGTTTATCCGCCGCACGCGCCGCGAGGGCAAAATCGATCTCTGCTATGCCTGCGAGGGCTTCTTGGGCGGTTACGAGGCCGAGGTGCGCGACCACTTCTACATGTGTGCCGCCGGTGTCTCCGTCGCCTCTATCCGTGTCAATGGCGATATATCGGGCTGCACGAGCGTTCGCGCCAACTACACCCAGGGCAATATCTATCACGACGACTTCTGGGACGTATGGCAAAACCGTTTTCTCCCGTTCCGCAATCGCGAGTGGGCGCATACCGGCGAGTGTGCCGACTGCAAGGCGTGGCAGTTTTGTCGCGGCGGCGGCATGCATTTGCGGGACAATGATGGGCATTTGATGCATTGTCACTACCGATCTTTTCCGTGACTTTTCCGTGACTTTTTCGTGAAAAGCGGCATTCTACTGCCGCTCCTCGTCGCTCGACAATGGGCAGTACGCCAGTACAGCCCATCGTCTCGCTCTGTCGTCGCGTTGTATAATACCACTTTTGACGAAAAAGGGAGTTGGTGGTTCTTTGGAGGTTTTCCGTGAAAAGCGGCATTCTACTGCCGCTCCTTGTCGCTCGACAATGGGCAGTACGCCAGTACAGCCCATCGTCTCGCTCTGTTGTCGCGTTGTATAATACCACTTTTGACGAAAAAGTTGCGCATGATTCTTTGGAAACTTTTTTGTTGCGTGTCATTCTGAGCGGAGTGTAACGTAGCGAAGAATCCGGTTGTGGAATATGTGCGAGGTCTATATGCTCACCCTGTCATTCTGAGGAGCGGTCATCGGCCGCGACGTGAGAATCTCTCTTTTGGCCGGCAATTGCGCTCCCGCCTGCGAGACTCCCACGGTCGGGCAATGCCCTCCCTCGGAGTGACAGATGGGTGGCCATGTCTTCCCCAACCAGATTCTTGACCGCGGTCTTCCTCCTTCGCGTCTCGGCATAAGAAATAAATTTCTTCTGCTCTCGACTTGGTGTTGGTTCACTACGTTCAGAATAGCAAGAACCTACCAACGCCCCACTACGGGACGCGTAGCGGAGCCTGCCACGCCCCACATGGAGCGCGATCAATCGCGCGACAAAAGCCCCTCCCGAGGGAGGGGGTACGCCGCGTCGCTGCGCGACTTTTTGCGTCGTGACTGCTTTGGCGGCTCGGCAATTCGCAAGCGATTGCACTCGCCTGTCGCAGCAGTTGGGGTGGGGTCAAAATTATATAACGGCGCAAGCCGTAGCTCTGTGGTCGACGTTTGTTTTTCATTCTGAGGAGGACGGCACGTCCGACGTGAGAATCTCTATTGTGGTTGACAAACTTCAGCCGGGCAATACTCGAATAAATTTGGTATTGTCATAACTTATTCGTATATTGTACAATAATCATCGGTTATGAAAAGATCAGCATTTTTATTATCGTTAGTTTTGTTGGTGCAGAGCTTGTCGGCGCAGACGAAAGATACCACAGCGTGGAATCGAGAGGTCAGCCGCGACACGGTAGCCAATATGGTTATCGTAAAAAGCTATGGCAGAAGCGCAAGATCTACATCTTGGGACGTATATTTCGATAACTTTTCCCACGACTATGTCATTAATGCGGAAAACCGTTTTTTCCGCGATTCCATACGCCGCTTTATCCCACGAGATACCGACACATACTTTGTTGTAGACCCGTATGAATATGTGTGTAATGTCGCAGGCCGCTATATTGAAAAAAGAGTCAAGGGCGGCGGTGCCGAGAGGGTATTCAGCGATACGACGGTTATAAGCCGCGACAAGCTGTACAATCTCAATCCTGTTTTAAGATTTAGAATTACGCTCGACCGTCACTCTCATTTGCGCCATTGGGCAGTGGAATACTGGTATAAAGAGGGTATGGAGGATACCATCGATGCTGCCGATATAGCACGTTTGGCCTATGCTTTCGACACGAGAGTCGATTTTGGCGATTGGGTTTCTCATATCGCCGATTTCGCCAGTTTCTCTATCCTCTATGCTTCATGGTATTTTCCGATGATATGTCTCTATTCATATCGCGATGATGAACGCGAGGAGATTCAGCGCAGGTGTCTGCAAGTCCCCGGCCGCTCGCGCGATATGATTATCAGCGATATACCCTAAGCCGAGGAGGTGCTTCGATAATAGTATTCCGGCATGCAGCGAAAATCGCCCGGGCAGGTAGTTGCTCGGGCGATTGTGTATAAAGCGGCGGCGGAGTGCCGCGTGCAGTGGCAAACTATTTCAGACCCATCTGCTCGATCAGAGCCTTGGTCTGGGGCTTGTGGCCGCGGAAGCGGACGTAGAGCTTCATCGGGTGCTCGTGGCTGCCCTTTTCGAGCAGCTCGCGGCGGAACTTGCCCGATACCTCGGTGTTGAATATGCCCTCCTTCTTGAAGTACGAGAAGGCATCGGCGGCCAGCACCTCAGCCCACTTGTAGCCGTAGTATCCGGCAGCGTAACCGCCGCTGAATATGTGGGTGAATGCCGGACACATCGACGTGCCCTCGACAAGCGGAGTTATTTGCGTGGGTGCCATGGCCTTGCGCTCGAACTCCTCGACGCTGCCCGTGTAAGGCTCGGTCAGGCTGTGCCATGCCATGTCGGTCAGTCCGAACGAGAGCTGGCGTATGTGGAAATAGGCTGCCAGATAGTTCTTGGCGGCGATGATCTTGTCGACCAGTTCGGCCGGGATCTTCTCGCCCGTCAGGTAGTGCACGGCCCACAGATCGAGATACTCTTTCTCTGTGGCCCAGTTCTCCATGATCTGCGAGGGCAGCTCGACGAAGTCGCGGTAGACGCTGGTGCCGTTGAGCGACTCGTATTTGCCGGTGGCGAGCATGCCGTGCAGCGAGTGTCCGAACTCGTGCAGGAATGTGTTGAACTCGTCGAAGGTCAGCAGCGACGGGGTCGACTCGGTGGGCTTGGTGAAGTTCATCACCAGCGACACGAGCGGACGCTGCTCCTTGCCGTCGACGGTCTTCATGCCGCGGAACTCGGTCATCCATGCGCCTGCGCGCTTCGAGGCGCGGGGGAAGAAGTCGAGATAGAGCACGGCCAGCATCTTGCCGTCGGCGTCCTTGACATCGTAGGCCGTTACGTCGGGGTGGTAGACAGCAATGTCGGTATTGGGCGTGAAGGTCAGGCCGTAGAGACGGTTGGCGAGCATGAACACGCCCTGCTTGACGTTGTCGAGTTTGAGATAGGGTTTGATCTGCTCGTCGTTGATGGCGTACTTCTCCTCCTTGTACTTCTCGTTGAAGTATGACCAGTCCCACGGCATCAGATCGCCTTCGAGACCCTTTGAGTGTGCATACTCGGCTACGGTGCGGTAGTCCTTCTCGGCATACTCCTTGGTGGGGCGCAGCAACTCGTCGAGGAACTTGTTGACCGCTTTCGAGCTCTCGGCCATGCGGTCTTCGAGGACGTAATCGGCATAGCACTTGTAACCCAGCAGGTTGGCTATGCGCATGCGCAGCTCCGTGATGCGCTTGATGTTCTCGGTGTTGTCGAACTCGCCGCCCAGCGCGCGAGAGTTATATGCGCGATAGAGCTTCTCCTTGATGTCGCGCTGCGACGAGTAGGTCATGAACGGCACGTAGCTCGGGGCTTGCAGCGTGACCGTCCAGCCCTCCTGTCCGCGAGCCTTGGCCTCGGCTGCCAAGCTCTCCTTGACAAAGTCGGGCAGCTCCTCTACCAGAGCCGCATCGGTGATGTTGTAGGTGAAGGCGTTGGTGGCGGCAAGCGCGTTCTGGCCGAACTGCAACGTGAGCTGCGACAGCTCGGTGGTGTATTGGCGGTAAAGCTCCTTGTCGGCATCGTTGAGTGCCGCGCCGCTGCGGGCGAAACTCTTATAGGTGTTTTCGAGCAGCTTGCGATCCTCGATCGACGAGAGTTTGAGTTTCTTGTCGTCGTAGACGCTCTTCACGCGGGCGAAGAGTTGGGGGTTGAGCGAGATGTCGTTGCTCAGAGCCGTCAGCTTGGGCGATATGCGCATTGCGATCTCCTGCATCTCGTCCGACGAATCGGCCTCCAACAGGTTGTAGAATACGCCGGAGATGCGTCCCAACAGCTCGCCGCTGCGCTCCATGGCTACGATCGTGTTGTCGAAGGTGGCCGGCTCGGGGTTGTTGACGATGCTCTCTATCTCGGCGCGGTTGACTGCGATGGCGAAGTCGAATGCCGGCTCGTAGTCAGAGAGCTGGATACGGTCGAACGGTGGTGTGGCGTAGGGTGTGTCCCACTCCTGTACCAGCGGATTGTCGATGAGCGACTCGGGCACGCGCACGCCGCCCCAGTGGGGCAGTTCGCTGCTTGTCGCGGCAAGTGTCAGTGCTGACATGATAATCGATGTTGTTGTCATAAATTGTTGTTTTATCTGATTGATCTTCTTTTACGTTCGTCGGGTGTCATCTCGTCCATGTCGTCGAATCTGATGATGCGCATGTCGCGCTCGGGGGCGAACTGGTCGAGACTCTCCTGCAACATTTGCAGCGAGTCGACGGGCTGCTCGGGTTCGTTCCACAGGCTGCGTGCGCGCAGCATGTGCACCTTGTCGGGGTCGGCACCGCGGAACTTGCGGTACATCGTCATGCCGTCGTGCTGGCCTCCCTGCGCCAGCAGATCGCGGCGGAAGCTCTCGGCCAGATGCTTGTCGCAGATGTCGCGTCCCGACTTGAAGGCGGCGAAGGCGTCTTTGTCGAGCACCTCTGCCCAGAGGTAGAAGTAGTAGCCCGACGAGTAGCCGCCGTTGAATATGTGCGAGAAGTAGGGCAGCCGGTAACGCGGTTCGATCTGCGGGATCAGACCGCGGCGCGTCGAGAGCGAGTATTTCTCGAAGTCGGCCGGTGTGAAGTCGGCGTATGTCTCGATCGAGTGTATGTCGAGGTCGAGCAGAGCCGCCGCCGTCAGCTCGGTGGTGGCGAAGCCCTGGTTGAACAGCGCGGCGTTGTGTATCTTGCCGATCAGGTTGTCGGGCATCGTCTCGCCCGTCTTGTAGTGTGTGGCATACTGTCGGAGTATCTCCTTCTCGAAAGCCCAGTTCTCCATGATCTGCGACGGAAGCTCGACGAAGTCACCCTCCACATCGGCCAGACCGCGGTAGCGCACGTCGGCGAAGAGGAAGTGCAGCGCGTGGCCGAACTCGTGGAACAGCGTCTGCGTCTCGTCGATGGAGAGCAGTGCCGGAGTATCCTCGGTCGGGCGGGTGAAGTTGCAGACTATGCCCACCACGGGTGCTACGCGCTCTGAGTTCTCATAGCGTTGTTCGGTGAAGTAGCCGCACCATGCGCCGCCGTTCTTGCCCTGACGCGGGAAGAGGTCGAAGTACAGCACGCCGAGGTGCGAGTTGTCGACATCGAGCACCTCGTAGGCCGAGCACTCCGGGTGATATTTGGGCAGTGCCGCCGGACGGAACGTGATGCCGTAGAGGCGGTTGGCCAGAAAGAATATGCCGTTGCGGACATTCTCGGCCGAGAGATATTGGCTTACGACCGACTCGTCCAACTGGTAGTTCTGCTTGCGCACCTTCTCGGCATAGTACCACCAGTCCCACGACTCGAACTCGGCATCGGGCACATCGGCATGCAGCAGCTCGGTCATCTGCGCCAGCTCCTCCTTGGCCTTGTCCAGGGCCGGAGTCCATATCTCCTCCAAGAGCGTGTATGCCGCGCGGGGCGTAGAGGCCATCTCATCGGATATGACGTACTCGGCATACGAGCCGTAGCCCAAGATGTGGGCCTTCTCCGTGCGCAGGCGCGTTATGTCCTTTATTATCTGGTTGTTGTCGCGGTCGTTGCCACGGTCGCAGCGCGAGAGATAGCCCTTGTAGAGCTGCTCGCGCAGATCGCGGCGCGGCGAATAGGTAAGAAATGGCAGCATGCTCGGCTTGTCGAGCGTGAACAGATAGCCGCTCTGCCCCTTCTCGGCGGCGCGTTCGGCTGCGGCCGTGCGCACGGCTTCGGGCAGACCGGCTATGTCGTCATCGGTCAGCAGCATCGTGAAGTCGCCGTTCTCGGCCAGCAGGTTGTTGCCGAAACGTATGGTCAGCCGCGCCAGCTCCGAATTGATCTCTTTCAGCCGCGCTTTCTGCTCCTCGTCGAGCAGTGCTCCCGCCCTGACGAAGCGGCGGTAGGTCTTCTCCAACAGGCGCATCTGCAAATCGTCGAGCTTCAGCTCGCCGCGACGCTCGTAGACGCTGCGTATCTTGTCGAACAGTGCCGCGTCGAGCAGTATGGCGTTGCGGTGCTCCTCTATTTTGGGCAGCATCTCCGCCTCGACGGCCTGCAACTGCTCGTTGGTGTCGGCCGACGATATCATCTCGAAGATGAGCGAGATCTCCGAAAGCCGCTGTCCGGCGTTGTCTAAGGCCAATATCACGTTATCGAAGGTAGGCTCCTCGTCCGAGGCCTTTATGGCATCGATCTGCGCACGATGCTCCTCGATGGCCTCTTCGAAGGCCGGCTTGTAGTGCTCGGGGCGTATCTTGTCGAACGGAGGTACGCCCATGGGGGTCTGCCACTCTTCGAGCAGCGGGTTGCCGCTCTCGGCCTGACTCTCCTTGCATGAGTTGTTGGCTGTCATAATCAATGCCATTGTCGATAATAGTATCAATCGCTTCATCGGTTACATTATTTTTAATTAACTTTGCAAAGTTAAAAATTATTATATATAATGCAACTTTTTTATACCCCCGATATCGTGCCGCCGCACTATATTCTTCCCGAGGAGGAGTCGCGCCACTGCATTCGCGTGCTGCGCATGACCGATGGCGATATGCTCAACCTGACCGACGGCCGCGGCACGCTCTACACGGCGCGCATCACTTCGGCCGACCCGCGCCGCTGCGCCGTCGAGGTGGTTTCGCGGCAGGAGGAGTTCGAGAAGATGCCCTATCGTCTGACGATGGCCGTGGCTCCGACCAAGAACATCGACCGTTACGAGTGGTTCATGGAGAAGGCTACAGAGGTGGGTGTGAGCGAGATATATCCGTTGGAGTGCGACCATAGCGAGCGTCGCTCGATCAAGCCCGAGCGTGAGATGCGCGTCATCACCTCGGCCGTCAAGCAGTCGCTCAAAGCCTATCACCCCACGCTGCACGAGCTGACGCCGGTAAGGCAGGTTATCACGATGCCGTTCGACGGCCGCCGCTTCATCGCCCACTGCGACCGCTCTACGGGCGAGCGGCCATATATGGGCGATATTCTGAAAAAAGAGGAGAATGTGCTTATTTTAATAGGTCCGGAGGGTGATTTTTCGCCCGAAGAGATTACCTTTGCGCTCGCAAACGGATTCGAGCAGATCTCGCTGGGCGGTCAACGTCTGCGTACCGAGACGGCCGCCGTGACCGCCACGGTCATGGTATCGATGATCAACTCGTTGAAATAGAAAAGTTAGGCTTATTATGTATCCATATCTGATCTTATTTGCGGCCATGGCCGTCGCTGCGCTGTTTGCCTCGCCCAAACATCATAAGGTGTGGGTGGCCGCAGCCATAGTGACCGCACTTGCCGCCGCTGCCGCTGTGGTTGCCGTCGAGGCATTGTGCGGCGGTGAGGTGGTGCTGGCCGAGTTCTCCACGGCGATGTTCGGTGCCGAACGTCTTGCTGTCGACCGGCTCTCGGCGTTGTTCCTGCTGATAATAGCCGTGGCCTCGGTGGCGACGGTGATCTATTCGAAGGGCTATGCCGAGCACTATCTCGCGCGCAGCTCCTCGGCGCATGTGGCACTGCACTACACCTCGCTCGTTACGCTCGTCGGCTCGATGATGACGGTCGTCGTCTCGGGCGGCGGATTCTCGTTCCTGATGGCGTGGGAGTTGATGACCATCGCCTCGTTTCTGCTGATACTGTTCGAGGCCGAGCGCAGGGAGGTGCGCCGCGCAGCCCTGAACTATCTGGTGATGATGCACATAGGCTTCATCTTCTTAGTCATAGGCTTCGTGGCGGTGTATGATGCGACCGGTTCGGCATCGTTCGATGCGCTGGGTGAATACTTCCGCCTGCACGCGCCGCTGCCAGTCATTGTCGTGTTCATCGTCGGCTTCGGCATGAAGGCCGGCATGTTCCCCATGCACGTGTGGCTGCCCGAGGCGCACCCTGCGGCACCGTCGCACGTGTCGGCCATAATGTCGGGCGTGATGATCAAGACCGGCATCTACGGCATTCTGCGCGTGGCGGCCGAGATCGAGTCCGTAGAGATGCTCTCGACGGTGGGCATCATCATACTCTTCGCCGGTATTGTCACGGGCCTATGGGGCGTGATACTGGCTGCCGTGGAGAACGACATGAAGCGTCTGCTGGCCTATTCGAGCATCGAGAACATCGGCGTGATCCTCATAGGCATGGGCATAGCCTACATAGGCCGCGCCGCCGGCAACGATCTGGTGGCCATGTGCGGCATGTGCGGTGCGCTGCTGCATGCGGTCAACCACTCGCTCTTCAAGACGCTGTTGTTCTTCGGTGCGGGCAATATATATTCTGCGATGCACTCCACCTCGCTCGATGAGATGGGAGGCCTGTCGCGCCACATGCCCGTGACGGCACTGCTGATGATCGTGGCCACGGTGGCCATCTGCGCATTGCCGCCGCTCAACGGCTTCGTGTCGGAGCTGCTGATCTATCTGGGCATGTTCAACGGTGTGGGCGAAGGCGGTGAGGTGCTCTACTCGGTGGCGGCCATCATCGCGCTGTCGCTCATCGGCGGCGTGGTCGTGTTGGCATTCACCAAGCTCTACGGCATAGTCTTTCTCGGCTCGCCGCGCTCGACGCATGTGGCCGAGTGTACCGAGGTCGACAACTGCCGCATAGCTGCCATGGCACTGCCTGCGGCCATGATTCTGATCATAGGCCTGCTGCCGCAATATGCCGTAAGGCCTGTGGTGGAGGTGGCCTCCGGGATCATCGGCGGCGACTACGCAACGGCTATGGAGCACTTCACACCCGTGCTGTCGACGCTCAGCGCAATAGGCTTCGCGCTGCTTGCCGTGGTGGCACTGCTCTATGTGCTCAAACGGCGCGCGCAGTCGAAGCGCACCGTCTCCTCGTCGCCCACATGGGGCTGCGGCTTCACGGCTGTCAACACGCGCATGCAATATACGGGCGAATCCTACTCCGAGGGTTTGGAGAACATCGCCACGTCGCTGACGCAGAATACGGTCGACGGCCGCACCATCGACAAGGGCGAGATATTCCCGTCGCAGCACAGTTACGACGTGCACCACAAGGACAAGATCGACCGCCTGTTCGCCGCGTGGTGGGTGGAGCTGATGCACCGCATCAATGTGGGCGTGATGCGCCTGCGCACGGGCAAGATCAATCACTATATAATGTATGCGTTGGCATTGCTGGCTGCGGTGATGCTGCTGACGCTGTTGAATCTGTTATGACGCTATGGCTGTAAAACTACTCAATACGCTGTTAATGCTGCTGGTGGCACTGACTGTCACCGGCGTTATCAACCGCACGCGTGCGGTGCTGGCCGGCCGCAAGGGGTTGCGCTTCTTCCAGCACGTCATGGATATAAGTGTGCTGCTGCGCAAGGGCGCGGTCTACTCCGATGTCACGGGTACGCTGTTCCGCATAGCTCCGTGCGTCTATTTAGGCGCGTCGCTTCTGGCTCTCCTGTTCGTGCCGGTGGCCGATCTCGATCCTCTGCTGTCGTTCCACGGCGATGTGGTGCTGGTGGCCTATCTGCTCGCGCTGTCGCGTGTGGCGTTGATCCTTGCGGCGTTGGATACGGGCAGTTCGTTCGAGGGCATGGGTGCCTCGCGCGAGGCGCTGTACGGCGCGCTGATCGAACCTGCCATAATGCTCGCCATGGCCACGCTGGCCATGTTCTGCGGCTACTCGTCGCTGGCCGACATATTCTCCACGGCGCGCTCGTTAGATGTCAACCTGACGATCGTCATGCTGCTGTTGGGCTACGTCTTCATCAAGATAATGTTCGTCGAGGCGGGACGCGTTCCGGTCGATGATCCGCGCACGCACCTGGAACTTACGATGGTGCACGAGGTGATGTGTCTCGACTTCTCGGGCATCGATCTGGCCATGATCCACATCGGCGGCTGGCTGAAAAATGCCGTCATGGCGGTCATTGCGGCCGATGCCGTGGCTGTGGCCGTCTGCTTCCGCTGGGAGTTCGCCGCACCGGCGGCTGTTCTGCTCGCCGGTCTGTCGGTGGGCATCACCGAGTCGCTCAGAGCGCGTAACAAGCTCGCGCGCAACACCACCTACATACTCACCGTCACGGCCATGTCGGCTCTGGTGCTGTTCGTGGGTTATCTGCTTATGAAAAACATCGAAATCGTATGATACTATCGCTCGTAATACTCTATGTCATCACGCTGATCTATCTCTCGATCACCGAGCGTTTCCGCAACCATGCCTCCCTGATAGCGTTGCAGGGCGTTATCCTGTTAGGCATAGCCCTGCTCCGGCTGCATTCGTTAGATGCCGTCGAGCTGGCTTTCATCATCGTCGAGACGCTGTTGTTCAAGGCCGTCATCGTGCCGGCCATACTGCTGCGCGTGATACGCAAGACCAAGATCAACCGCGTGCGCAGCTCCGGCTCGTCGCAGTTCAACTCGCTGCTGCTGTCGATAGTGGCTCTGGCGTTGAGCTGCTGGATAACCTCGGCCATGGCCGACGAGCGTATCGACATGATCTTCTTCGGCGTGGCACTGTACGCGCTGTTGTCGGGACTGATAATGATCGTGGTGCGGCAGCGCGTGTTCGCCCACCTGGTGGGATTCCTCGTCATCGAGAACGGCGTGTTCCTCTTCTCGATGGCCATAGGCGTGGAGATGCCCATGATGATAAATCTGGCCATCATGCTCGACATCATGATCTCCATACTGCTGTTGGGCATGTTCCTGCGCAAACTCGACAATAACATTCACACCGACGAGGCCGATGCGTTGACCTCAGTCAAAGATTGATCCGCTATGATATACTATATAGTTCTTTCGTCCGTATTGGCTCTCGCCGCTCTGACGGTAAGCAGCCGCCGGTGGGTCGATGTCTTCTCGACGCTCTTCTTCGGCGTGCAGGCGGCGTTCGCCGTATGGCTCGCGGCGGGCGGTGCGCTGGACTCGACGCAGTTGGGCATCTTCACATTTGATACGCTCGGCATGGTGTTCCATGTGTTGATGGTCGTGACGCTGGGCTTCGTCATAGTACATGCCCGGCAATATCTCAAAGACGAACCCGTCGGGTCGTATCGCCGGTTCTTCACGCTGCTTATGCTGCTCTCGACGGCCATCACCTGCGTCTATTACGCCAACAATGCCGCATTGACGTGGATATTTCTCGAAGCCACGACCATCTGTTCGGCCGGCATCATCTATCACCGACACTCGGAGGCAGCGTTGGAGGCGACATGGAAATACATATTCGTCTGCTCGACGGGTATCGCCATGGCCTATTTAGGCATACTGCTGCTCTGCACCGTGGTGCATGACGGCTCGCTCGACTATGCGTCGCTGGCCGCCACGATCGCCGACGGCAATCCGCTCTATCTGAAAGTGGCTTTCCTGCTGATCGTGGCCGGTTACAGCTGCAAGATGGAGATATTCCCGCTCTATACGGTGGGTGTCGATGCCAACTTCGCCGCCCCCGCGCCCGCCTCGGCATTCATCTCGACGGCTCTGGTCAACGCCGGTTTCGTGGCCGTGCTGCGCATATATCTGCTCTACGCCCGCTGCGGCGAGGTCTTCGTATGGGCCCGCCACGTGCTTATATTGATAGGCATAGTCACATTGGCCGTGGGTGCCATGTTCCTGCGCCGCACCAACAACTACAAGCGGTTCCTGTCGTACTCGACCATCGAGAACATGGGTATCGCCGCCATCGGCATGGGTGTCGGCGGGGCGGCACTGTGGGCGGCCGTATTCCATGTGGCCTGCCACACGCTCATCAAGAGCAGCCTGTTCTTGCAGATCGGCGTGGTGCGCCACATATACAACAGCTACCGCATCAACCGCATAGGCAACTATATCAATATCAACCGTGTGGGAGCCATAGGATTCATGGTCGGCACCGTGGTGCTGCTGGCCTTTCCGCCATCGCCGCTGTTCGTCTCGGAGCTGATGATATTCCGCGAGATCGTGGCCTCGGGGCAGTGGTGGCTCATTGCCGTGATGCTGATGCTGCTCTGCATAGTCATATATGCCGTATGGTCGCGCATGCTGCGACTCAACTACCAACCCAATCAGGACGAGCTGCATCTCTCGCAGGTCAACCGCCGGTTGTCCTACTCGGCATTGGTGCTGCTCGTGGCGGCCATGGTGCTGGGACTGTGGCAGCCCGATTTGTTGAACCGTGCCATCGACACGATAATAACACTCCGATAGATGATTTACCTTATAACCGATAACACGGCTTCGGCCGTGCCCATTGCCCGGATCCCCGTAGTAGACTACATGGATCTCTATAACGATCTTTGCGAGCGCATGAAGCACGAGCGATACCACGTGGCGCACTACTTTGCCGCGCAGGTTGCCGGCGGCGGTCTCAGATTCTATCTGCTGCTGCTCGACGATGGCGAGTCGAAGGTGATGATCTCCTCGTTCGTGCCCGACTACTACTCGGAGGAGGGGCTGCCCTCGCTTACGGCCGTGCACCCCGCTTTCCACCCCTTCGAGCGCGAGATACACGAACTCTACGGCATCAGGTTCAACGCCCACCCGTGGTGCAAGCCGCTGCGATTCCCCTTCGACAGGTATGATCGCAACTCCACCATGCACAACTACCCCTTCTACGAGATGAGCGGCAGCTCGCTGCATGAGGTCAACGTAGGTCCCATACATGCCGGCATCATCGAGCCGGGGGCGTTCCGTTTCATCTGCAACGGCGAGCAGGTGCTCCATTTGGAGATAGCTTTGGGCTATCAGCATCGCGGCGTGGAGAGCGAGATGACGCGCTCTACGAACCGTCTGCGTCAGAGCGTGCTGGCCGAGGCTGTGGCCGGCGACAGTGCAGTGGCTCACGCTACGGCATACGCCGAATTGGTGGAGAAACTATCGTCGCGCAGTCGCAGCACCCATCTGGAACGCGAGCGCGCCGTAGCCTTGGAGCTCGAACGCATGGCCATGCACATAGCCGACACGGGAGCCCTGTCGATGGACATAGGCTTCCAGCTCTATCAGGTGGCCTGTGAGGCTCTGCGCACGATGACCATCAACACCACTCAGGCGTGGTGCGGCAACCGCTTCGGCAAGGGACTGATACGTCCGTTCGGCACAAACTTCCCGCTGACGGCCGAGACGGTGGAGATGATACGCCGCAATGTCGGTGAGATACGCCGCCGCTACAACGAGGTGCGTTGCGAGATGAAGGAGTCGCCGTCGCTGCTGGCGCGATTCGAGCAGTGCGGCGTGGTGCCGCGCGAGGAGATGCGGCGCATAGGCGGTGTGGGCCAGGCGGCACGTGCCAGCGGCCTGTGCCGCGACATACGTGCGTCGCACCCTTCGGGCGTCTACGCCGAGGATATCTGCCACGAACCCATCGTCAAGCGTCACGGCGACGTGATGGCACGACTGATGATGCGCTGCCGCGAGATGTTGCAGAGTGCCGACTACATCGAGAAGATACTCTCTGCGTACACACCCCTCGACGACATGCCGCGCCCCGACTACCATTCTCCGCTTGCGGCCGAGTCGCTCTCGTTCGCGCTCGTGGAGGGCTGGCGAGGCGAGATCTGCCATGTGGCACTGACCGATGCCGGCGGACGCATCGTGAAGTACAAGATCAAGGACCCGAGCCTGCACAACTGGTTTGCGCTGGCACTTGCCGTGCGCGGCGAGGGCATATCCGATTTCCCGATCTGCAACAAGAGTTTCAATCTGTCGTACTGCGGTCACGACCTCTAAACATGTAGACGTTATGATATTTGGAAAACTCAGAATATTGCACAGCCATGGCCGTCAGGCCATACCCGATCTCAGCCGCGTGGAGCTTGCGGAGCGTTTCCGCGGCCGCCCGGAACTGACGCTCACCGACGACATGTCGCAGGTGGAGCAGGCCGCCGCGATATGCCCCATGGGGGCCATATCGGTCTCTCCGTTCACGCTCGATCTGGGACGCTGCCTCTTCTGCGGCGAGTGTGCCCGCTGTGCGCAGCACAACATACGTTTCACCAATGACTACCGCATGGGTGCCACGCGGCGCGAGGATCTCGTGGTGCGTCCCGGACAGACCGCCGTGCCTTTCTTCGAGGGTGCGGTGCGCGCGGATATCCGCCGCATGTTTTCGCGCTCGCTGCAACTGCGCGAGGTCTCGGCCGGAGGCGATGCCTCGATCGAGATGGAGTTGGGTGCCACGGGCAATGTCAACTTCGACTTCGGCCGCTTCGGTGTGCGCTTCACCGCCTCGCCGCGCCATGCCGACGGATTGGTGCTGACCGGTCCCGTAACGTCCAATATGGCCGAGGCATTGGAGATATGCTACGACTCGATACCCACGCCCAAGCTGCTCGTCGTCTGCGGCTCGGAGGCCTGCTCGGGCGGACTGTTCGCCGAGAGCCGCGCCGTCGACCGCTCCTTCTTCGAGCGTCACACGGTCGATCTGTGGCTGCCCGGCGCGCCTACACACCCCATGACATTCATCGAGGCTGTCACCCGCCTGCGCGGCAAGGCCTCTTCGGAGAGATAGCCGGTAGTGCCGAAACCGGAGGCTGCATGACAGCTTTGCAATGCCGCGTGCGAAATTTTTTCGTGCGCGGCATATAATATTATCCCGCACACGGCCGTTATATATCCGAGCGGCGGAGAAAACACCCCCGCCGCAGTTGATCGAATAACCGTTTAATGAAGCATATATAAGATTTGCCTATGATGAAAATAGCCTACTGAATTATAAACGAATTGTGATTATCTAAATTTTGTGTTATGAAAAAGAAGGCATTTTTTGTTTTGGGTGTCGCCGCGCTGTCCGTCGTGACGAGTGCTGCGACTATCGCCGTCATGCGTGCGCTCGACAATGATAACGTCGAGGCTCCGACGCAGAGCACCGCTATGGCCGACAACGATATATTTCGCCAGAATCCGGCCGTCGACGTGGCATTCGCCTCGTCGGTGGTCTCGGCCGACTATCCCGATCTGACATACGCGGCCGAGAACGCCGTGAAGGCCGTTGTCAACATCGAGGCCATTCAGCAGGTGGAGATGAGCCGCCGCAGCGATCCGTTCCTCGAATTTTTCGGCTTCCCGCAGGATCCCTCGGGCGGTCAGCCCTATATGCGTGAGGCGCGTGCCGGAGGTTCGGGCGTGATCATATCCGAGGACGGCTACATCGTCACCAACAACCATGTGGTCGACTCGGCCACCAAGCTGCGCGTGAAGCTCAACGACGGCCGCGAGTTCGATGCCCGCATCATCGGTGCCGATCCCGCCACCGACGTGGCCCTGATCAAGGTCGAGGCCGAGGGTCTGCCCACACTGCCTTTCGGCAGCTCGGACGATCTGCGTCTGGGCGAGTGGGTGCTGGCCATAGGCTATCCCATGGAGTTGCAGTCGACCATCACGGCCGGCATCGTATCGGCCAAGGCGCGCAGACTGGGAGCATTGCCCAACGAGTTCAGCATCGAGTCGTTCATACAGACCGATGCCGCGGTAAACCCCGGCAACTCGGGCGGCGCACTGGTCAATACGCGCGGCGAGCTGGTGGGTATCAACACCATCATCAAGACCTCGACGGGCAGCTATGTGGGCTACTCGTTCGCCGTGCCCGAGACTATCGTGCGCAAGGTGGTCGTAGACCTTAAAGAGTCGGGCGTTGTGCAGCGTGCCGTTTTGGGCATATCGTTCCGCGCCATCGACCAGAGCTTCATCGATCAGATGGGTGAGCAGACGGGTATCGACCGCATAGGCGGCATCTACGTGGCCACCGTAACCGAGGAGGGTGCCGCTTCCGAGGCCGGTCTGCGCAAGGGCGATGTCATACTGAGCGTCGACGGCGTGGAGGTCAACACCTCGGCCGTATTCCTCGAACAGATCGGCAAGCGTCGTCCGGGCGACGAGATCACCCTCAAAGTGCGTCGCGGCGACACGACAAAGACTTTCACCGCCAAGTTGCGCAACAAGGCCGGACGTGCCGAGCTGCTCTCGCGCGAGGAGGTCGATGTCACAGCCGCGCTGGGCGGTAAGTTCGCCGATGTCTCTTCCAAGCTCTGCAACGAACTTGATATTCGCGGCGGCGTGCAGGTCGTATCCGTCAAGCGCGGCGGTCTTCTCGAACGTGCGCGCGTCAAGCAGGGTTTCATCATCACCCACATCAACGACAAGCCCGTCTACTCCGTTGCCGATTTGGATCGTCTCACCGACAAGGTCACTTCCATCGACGGTATTTATCCTAATGGGCGTGCGTCGAGTTATACCATACTATAATTTTTCGTGAATTTTTCGTGAAAAGGCGTCATTTCCTGCGCCTCGTTCAAATCCGCAAATGGGCAGTACGTCGAGTACAGCCCATCTGCGGATTTTTCACGTGCGGCTTCATTGCATGCACTTTTTCTCGCCGCGGCAAAGCCGAAGTAAACTTCGCTTTGCTCGTCCGGCTTATCGAAAAAGTTGTAACTAACGCCTTTTGACGAAAAATTGGCGCATAATTCTTTGGAGACTATTTCCATTGTCCTGTCATTCTGAGGAGCGTGCTATGCACGCGACGTGAGAATCTCTGTTTTGGTCGATGGGTGTATTGGGCGGACAAACGGTACTCTCGACCGCGAGACTCCCACGGTCGGGCATGTGCCCGACCTCGGAGTGACAGATGTGTGTGAAGAGACTCCCACGTCGCCTGCGGCTCCTCGGAGTGACAATAGGGTAGGTAAATCGCTCGTCGTGTCATTTCGAGTGCAAGCGAGAAATCTGTGCGCGACATGTCTGCCGTCTTGTCATTTTTAGGAGTGCGTATCATGCTCCTCAAAGCGGCAGTATCGTACTCAGATCGCCGGCGTGTCAGGTCGAACATCGTCGTTACGAGAACGACAGGGGTATTATCAATGCCGTTACGGCACCCATCAGTCCCATGGCAAGGCCGCTGACCGCACCTTCGACCGCTCCTATCTCTATGGCGCGGGCGGTGCCTATGCCGTGTGCTGCGGCACCCATGGCAAGACCGCGGGCGACGGGGTCGCTGATGCCGAGCCAGTCGAGCAGTTTGGGTGCGACGATGCTGCCGAAGATACCGACGCAGATGACTACCACCGAGGTGATGGCCTTGATGCCTCCCAACGGTTCCACGACGGCGACGGCGATCGGGGCGGTGATCGATTTGGGTGCCATGGATATGGCTATGACCTCGTCGGCACCCATCAGATAGACGATGCCCACCACGCTGCCTACGCCCACGATGCTGCCTACGATGACCGAAGTGACGATCGACAGGGCGTGCGCGCGCAGCCGGTCGACCTGCTCCCACAGCAGATAGCCCAACGCCACCACAGAGAGGTTCAGAAGCAGCGAGAATATCTCGGTGGCTTCGGCATAGGCCTCGTACTCGATACCCGCACCCTGCATCATGGCAACCAGTATCGCCACGCTCAACAGTACGGGGTGTAGCAGGGCTATATGTGTGCGGCGGTATATGGCCGTGCCGAGCACATAACTGCCGACGGTCAATGCCAGCAGGAATATGCGTGAACAGAGAAAATCGTGTATCATAACCGTCGTCCCATTTTCTGTTGAACAATGCCCACGATCGCTATGACCAACAGTGTGCTGACGGCTGCCGCCACGACGATGCTCCACAAATTGGCGGCGACCAGATCGTAAGACGCAATGATGCCGACACCTAACGGGACGAAGAACAGCGACATGTTTGAGAGCAGTATATGCGCCGCTTCGCGCACCCGTTCTGCCTTGACCGCGCCGCACGCAAGGGCGGCGAAGAGCAGCACCATGCCTATGACACCGCCCGAGACGATGCCTCCGGTAAGGCGGCTCAGAAGCTCTCCGGCGGCGTAGAATACCAATATATATAGAAGTCCCTTCATAATGCGTTTGAAAGTTCGAGTCGGCAAAAGTAATGAAAATATCATTACGTTGGTGCGCGGCCGCGGCAAATGCTTGCGAAGAACAGCTTTTTTTGAGCCGTGCGAATATATGAGAGATATAAAAATCCCCGAGCGGCATGGCCGTCCGGGGATCTCTCTTGTGACTTATCCTCTTGCGAAGACTACTTGTTGTAGGCCTTCATAACCGAGATCAGGTCGAGAACCTTGTTCGAGTAACCCCACTCGTTGTCGTACCATGATACGACCTTAACGAAGGTGTCGGTCAAAGCGATACCGGCCTTGGCATCGAAGATCGAAGTGCGGGGATCGCCCAGGAAATCCGAAGATACGACTGCGTCCTCGGTGTAACCCAGAATACCCTTCAACTCGCCCTCAGAAGCCTCCTTCATGGCAGCGCAGATCTCTGCATAGGTAGCGGGCTTTGCAAGGTTTACGGTCAGGTCGACAACCGAAACGTCCAACGTAGGAACACGCATCGACATACCGGTCAGCTTGCCGTTCAGTGCGGGGATAACCTTACCTACGGCCTTAGCGGCACCCGTAGACGAGGGAATGATGTTGCCGGCAGCAGCACGACCGCCGCGCCAGTCCTTCATCGAGGGACCGTCGACAGTCTTCTGAGTAGCCGTCGTAGAGTGAACCGTGGTCATCAGACCGTCGGTGATGCCGAACTTGTCGTGCAGCACCTTGGCGATGGGAGCCAAGCAGTTGGTGGTGCAAGATGCGTTCGAAACGAACTTCTGACCTGCATAAGTATCGGTGTTGACGCCGCATACGAACATCGGCGTAGCGTCCTTCGAGGGAGCCGACATAACGACATACTTGGCACCGGCAGCGATGTGAGCCTGAGCCTTCTCCTCGGTAAGGAACAGACCGGTCGACTCGACTACGTACTCGGCCTCAACCTCGTTCCACTTCAAGTTGGCGGGATCCTTCTCAGCCGTTACGCGGATAGCCTTGCCGTTGACGATCAGCAGGTTCTTCTCCGTATCGAAATCGATGGTACCCTCGAACTGGCCGTGCATCGTGTCGTACTTCAACATGTAAGCCAGGTAGTCTACCGGGCAGAGGTCGTTGATACCTACAACGTCGAACTTGTCAGTCTGCGTGCATGCGGCACGGAATACCATACGGCCGATACGTCCGAAGCCGTTGATACCAATCTTAATCTGTGACATAAAGCAATTTGATTTTATATTAGTAAAAATTCTGTTATTTTTTTAACACCGCAAAATTATACATTTTATATTTATGAGACAAATAAATTAATAAAAAAATATCAAATCTCCAAATTTCCGCATAAAAAATCGCTCCCATGCGGCAAATATTTTCTCGTAAAGGCTCTCCGTGGCCGTTAGGTCATGCGTAAAACCGACGTTGCGATAGCGGTGCGACATGATATCCGGACAATATCCATGCCGCCGGATACTCATCTCGGCCATGGCATAGGGTTGCATAAGTAAAGATACAGAGGCGATATTCTGCATGATATTGCCTGAGACAGCTTTGTGTGGTTCATACTTATATCAAAAAGAAGTGTGCCGAAATTTTCGACACACTTCCTTGATCTATGCGGCGCGGCGGCCGCAGCAGAGGGTGGAGCCTATTCGGCCATGAGGATCTCCAAGATCTTGATTGCCGCATCGGCGATGGGGGTACCGGGGCCGAAGATGGCGGCGGCACCGTCGCGATAGAGCTCATCGTAGTCCTGTGCGGGGATCACACCGCCGACGATAACGACGATGTCCTCGCGGCCTAACTTCTTCAGCTCGGCGATGATCTGCGGAACCAGCGTCAGGTGACCTGCGGCAAGCGACGATACGCCCACTACGTGAACGTCGTTCTCGACGGCCTGCTTGGCGGCCTCCTCCGGAGTCTGGAACAACGGACCCATATCGACGTCGAAGCCGATATCTGCATAGCCCGTGGCTACTACCTTAGCACCGCGGTCGTGGCCGTCCTGACCGAGCTTGGCGATCATGATACGGGGCTGACGACCCTCTTTCTTTGCGAACTGTGCGCACAGCTCCTTGGCGTGCGCGAACTGAGAATCCGATTTCACTTCTGCGCTATATACTCCTGAATTCAATCTTATGACTGCCTTGTAGCGGCCTACGACCTTCTCGCAGGCATCAGAGATCTCGCCCAGCGAGGCGCGAACCTTGGCGGCCTCGACGGCTAATGCCAGCAGGTTGCCCTTGCCGGTGCGCACGCACTCGGTGATGGCCTCCAAAGCCTTCTCCACGGCGGCGTTGTCGCGCGTTGCGCGAAGCTCCTTCAAACGCTTGATCTGGCTCTCGCGAACGGCCGTGTTGTCGACGGCGAGAATGTCGATCGGAGCCTCTTTTTCCAGACGGAACTCGTTAAGGCCGATGATCTTCTCGTTGCCCGAGTCGATGCGCGCCTGCTTGCGTGCGGCGGCCTCCTCGATACGCAGCTTCGGAATACCCGTCTCGATGGCCTTGGCCATACCGCCGAGCTTCTCCACCTCCTGGATATGCTCCCATGCCTTGTGGGCGATCTCGTTGGTGAGCGACTCCACGTAGTAAGAACCTGCCCACGGGTCTACCGAACGGCATACGTTGGTCTCCTCCTGAATGTAGATCTGCGTGTTACGTGCGATACGCGCCGAGAAGTCGGTCGGCAGTGCGATGGCCTCGTCCAGTGCGTTGGTGTGCAGTGACTGAGTGTGACCCAGAGCGGCACCCATAGCCTCGATGGCAGTACGTGCCACGTTGTTGAACGGATCCTGCTCGGTAAGCGACCAGCCCGAGGTCTGGCAGTGTGTACGCAGAGCCAGCGACTTGGGATTCTTGGGATCGAACTGCTTGACGATCTTGGCCCACAGCAGACGTGCGGCACGCATCTTGGCGATCTCCATGAAGTGGTTCATGCCGATAGCCCAGAAGAACGACAGACGCGGTGCGAACGCGTCGATCGACATGCCGGCGTTGATACCTGCGCGCAGATACTCCAAACCGTCGGCCAGCGTGTAGGCCAGCTCGATGTCGGCCGTGGCACCGGCCTCCTGCATGTGGTAGCCCGAGATCGAGATAGAGTTGAACTTGGGCATGTTCTGCGACGTGTACTCGAATATGTCGGCGATGATCTTCATCGAGAACTCGGGCGGATAGATATAGGTGTTACGCACCATGAACTCTTTGAGGATATCGTTCTGGATCGTACCTGCCAGCTGGTCGAGCGTGCAGCCCTGCTCCAAACCGGCTACGATGTAGAATGCCAATACGGGCAGCACGGCACCGTTCATGGTCATCGACACCGACATCTTGTCGAGCGGAATGCCGTTGAACAGCACCTTCATGTCCTCGACCGAGCAGATCGACACACCGGCCTTACCCACGTCGCCCACTACGCGCGGGTGATCGGCGTCGTAGCCGCGGTGCGTAGCAAGGTCGAATGCCACCGACAGACCCTTCTGTCCTGCGGCGAGGTTGCGGCGGTAGAATGCGTTCGACTCCTCGGCCGTAGAGAAACCTGCGTACTGACGGATCGTCCACGGGCGCATCACATACATCGTAGAGTAGGGACCGCGCAGGAACGGAGCTATACCGGCCGCATAGTTGAGGTGCTCCATGCCTTCCAGATCCTCTGCCGTGTAGTCGACCTTGACGGGTATTCTCTCGGCAGTCAGCCAATCTTGCTGCGAAGTGCTCTTATCGGCGCAGCAGGCTTTGCCCTCGACGCCGTTATATGCTAATTCTGAAAATTTTGCTCTCATTGCTTACTTTCGTTAAATACCCAGTTTTTTCAAATAATCTTTCAAAGTCTCCAATACGTTGCTCTTGACGTTGATGAAGTTGGTGATGCCCTGCGCCTCCAACTCGGGTGTGCATGCCGGAGCACCGGCAACCACCAGAATGGCGCGGTCGGCCAGCAGCTCCTTGATCTTGGGAGCCAGCTCTGCATAGTCGTCGTCCGACGAGCAGATAACGACGATGTCGGCCTTAGAGGCAACGGCTGCCTCGACACCCTCCTCGATCGACTTGAAGAACGTATTGTCCACCACGCGGATACCTGCGCAGGCGAAGAAGTTGCAAGAGAACTGTGCGCGTGCGCGTGCCATCGACAGCGAGCCGCATGTGAGCATGAAGGCCGTGGGGGTCTTGCCGCTGCGGTCTACCGACAGACGCATCTGCTCGAAGGCCATGGCACCGCGGTAGGGCACCAGCACGTTGCCCTCGTTCGAGGCGCGCGTTACGGTCTGCTCGGTGACGGCCTTGTCGGCAACCTCTGTGAAGTTGGGGTACTGGTTGGCACCCAACAGGATCAGACGGCGCGACGAGATGTTCTTGTCCTTGTTTGCGGCCGAAGCCTTCACCTTCTCGACGATCACGCCGGCGCGGAATGCCTCGATGTAGCCGCCCTTATCCTCGATCTCGCGGAACAGTGCCCATGCCTGCTCGGCGATGTTCTTGGTGAGGTTTTCGATATAGTACGAACCTCCGGCGGGGTCTACCACATGATCGAAATGCGCCTCGTGCTTCAACAGCAGTTCGGCGTTGCGGGCTATGCGCATCGAGAACTCCGAGGGAGCCTCGAAGGCGTAGTCGAACGGCGTCACCTCCAACGAGTGTACGCCGGCTATGGCAGCCGACATGGCCTCGGTGGTGCCGCGCAGCATATTTACATAGGGATCGTAGACGGTCTGGTTCCAGGTCGAAGTGGTGGCGTGTGCGAACATCTTGCACGAGCACTTCTTCTCGGGTGCGTATGCCTTGACGATGTTGGCCCACAGCAGACGTGCGGCGCGGAACTTGGCCATTTCGAGGAAGTAATTAGACGTGACGGCGAATGAGAAGCGGATCTTGCGTGCCACCTGGTCGATCGTCAGTCCTAACTCCATCAGACGTACTATGTACTCGTGAGCGGCCGACAGGGTGAATGCCAGCTCCTCGACGATGGTCGAGCCGGCGTTGCTGAACGTGGCACCCGATACGTTTACAAGACGCACGTGCTTGTACTCGGCGGTAGCCTTTATAAGCTCGGCGATGCGTGCGAAGCACTTCTCGCCGGTGTGGCAGCAGAAGTCACCCTTGACCGACAGGTCGCCGATGATGGGATCGATGCAGAAGTTGACGTGCAACTCCTCTTTTGCCACGCCCTTCTTCTGGGCGTATGCCAGAACCGGCTCCACCAAGGCCGATACCTGCTTGCCGCAGAGCGTCAGCTCGATGGCGGGCAGATGGATCTCGTTGAGCAGCGTTTCGAGGTACTGCTCCGTTACCTCCGCCTCGCCTATGCAGAAGCCGAGCGAATCGACTCCCGAGTTGAGGAGTTTGAGTGCCGTCTTGTTGGCCTCCTCGGGGCACTTGACCGCAATGGTCTGGTGCACGAGCCACTTGTTGTGGTTGTGCGTGCCTCTTACGAAGGGAAACTCGCCGGCCTGAGAGCCGAGGAAGTCCACGCCTTCCAGATTCTCGGCACGATAGTAGGGACGGACGTTGAAGCCCTCGCCCGTTTTCCATACCAATTTGCGCTCGTAATCCGCGCCTTTAAGGTCGGTTGTTATCGCGGCCTCCCACTGCTCGGTGCTGACCGGCGGGAACTCCGTAAACAACTTTTCTTTGGTATTTGCCATAACTGTTTTAGAGTTTAATTAAATTGTTAAGTGAAAGTTTTATGTTAAAGTTTCGTTATTTTCTGCAATACCTTAATAAATAATCATACAAAGTTACGAAATTATAATCAAAAACAAAGTAAAATTGTTATAAAATTAACAGTGTCCGATCTTTTGATATGTGTGTTTGTGGTGTTATAGTTGAAAAATATTCCTATTTTCCTGCGAAATATTCGATTTTGCAAAATCGGTAATTTGTAGGAAGTGGCGATTTTTTAACACGGTTTTGCGAAAATCATCATGTGTTTTTACTATGATTGCGGAAAATCAACGGTGATATTTGATAAAGTGTTGAAAAAATATGACTGTTTTCGGAAAACTGACAGATATTTGTTCATACCTTTGCATCGTTGGATTTTTGATAAAATCTATAATTTATTAAACTCGAATCGAATTATGTCATTGTTGCGTTTTAAAATGGTCGATGCCGCCATCTCTCACAAGGCGGTCGACGTGAAGGCACCGGGCAAACAGCCCTCGGACTACTTCGGGGCAAAGGTGTTCGGCCGCGGTGTGATGCGTAAATATCTCAACAAACAGACCTACGATGCCCTGATCGACACCATGGAGAACGGCACTCCGCTGACGCTCGATATCGCCGACAGCATTGCGGCCGGCATGCGCCAGTGGGCACTCGACAACGGTGCCGACCACTATACCCACTGGTTTCAGCCCCTGACCGGCGGTACAGCCGAGAAGCACGACTCCTTCTCGGAGCCGGATTCGGCCGGCGGCGTGTTGGAGGAGTTCTCGGGCAAGCTGCTCGTGCAGCAGGAGCCGGACGCATCGTCGTTCCCGAGCGGCGGCATACGCAACACGTTCGAGGCGCGCGGCTACTCGGCCTGGGACCCCGCCTCTCCGGCATTCATCGTCGGCACGACGCTCTGTATCCCCACCATATTCATCTCCTATACGGGTGAGGCTCTCGACTACAAGATGCCTCTGCTGCGCTCGATCTCGGCCATCGACCGCGCCGCAACGGAGGTGTGCCGCTATTTCGACAAGTCGGTCGAGAGGGTCTTCTCGTATCTGGGCTGGGAGCAGGAGTATTTCCTCGTCGACGAGAGTCTGTGGGCCGTGCGCCCCGATCTGATGCTGACGGGACGTACCCTGATGGGACACGAGTCGGCCAAGAACCAGCAGCTGGAAGATCACTATTTCGGAGCCATACCCGAGCGCGTGATGTCGTTCATGCGCGATTTGGAGTATGAGTGCCTGATGCTGGGTATTCCGTTGAAGACACGCCACAACGAGGTGGCACCCAATCAGTTCGAGCTGGCTCCGGTCTACGAGCAGACCAATCTGGCCAACGACCACAACCAGCTGCTGATGACCATTATGGATAAGGTGGCGCGCCGCCACAACTTCCGCGTGCTGCTGCACGAGAAGCCCTTCAAGGGTATCAACGGCTCGGGCAAGCACTGCAACTGGTCGATCGGCACCGACACGGGCGTGAACCTTATCGGCCCCGGCCGCACTCCGGCCGAGAACCTGCAATTCATCACCTTCCTGGTGAACGTCATATCGGCCGTGCATCGTCACAACGGATTGCTCAAAGCCTCCATCATGAGTGCCACCAACGCCCATCGTCTGGGTGCCAACGAGGCACCTCCGGCCATCATATCGACATTCCTCGGCACACAGATCTCGACCGTGCTCGACAAGTTGGAGCACAGCCGAAGCGACGACACGATCCGCTTCGATGCCAAAAACGTGTTCAAGATGAGCGGCGTGCAGCACATACCGAGCATCTTCCTTGACAACACCGACCGCAACCGCACCTCGCCCTTCGCCTTCACCGGCAACCGCTTCGAGTTCCGCGCCGTCGGCTCGTCGGACAACTGCGCCGAGGCCATGATCGTACTCAATACGATAGTGGCCGAGCAGCTCACCGACTTCAAGCGCGAGGTCGATGCCCTCATCGAGTCGGGCAAGCGTAAGGAGCGCGCCATATACGAGGTGTTGAAGCGCATGATCAAGCAGAGCCGCCCCATACACTTCGACGGCAACGGCTACTCCGAGGAGTGGAAGACCGAGGCGGCGGCGCGCGGACTCGACTGCCAGACCTCTACGCCGCTGATCTTCGACCGCTATCTCGACAAGGCCACCATCGAGATGTTCGAGCGCATGGGTGTCTACAACCGTGTCGAGGTCGAGGCGCGCACCGAGGTCAAGTGGGAGACCTACACCAAGAAGATTCAGATCGAGGCGCGCGTGCTGGGCGATTTGGCCATGAACCACATTCTGCCCATCGCCTCCAAATACGAGGGCATGCTTCTCGACAAGGCCTACAAAATGAAAGAGTTAGGCATTCCCGCCACCTCCGACATAGAGCTGATCAAGCGCATACAGACCCATACCGCTGCCATACAAGCCCTGTGCGGCGAGATGATCGATGCCCGCAAGGTAGCCAACCGTCTTTCCGATGAACGCGCCAAGGCCATTGCCTATCACGACACCGTCGCCATCTATCTCGACGACATTCGCACTCACATCGATAAGCTCGAAGAGATTGTCGACGATCAGTTATGGCCGCTGCCTAAGTATCGCGAGCTCCTCTTCCTACGGTAATTTTTCGTGAAAAGGCGTCATTTCCTGCGCCTCGTTCGAATCCGCAAATGGGCAGTACGCCGAGTACAGCCCATCTGCGGATTTTTCACGTGCGGCTTGTAACTAACGCCTTTTGACGAAAAATTGGCGCATAGTGCTTTGTTGACTATTTCCATCGTCTTGTCATTCTGAGTGAAACGTAGTGCAACGAAGAATCTGGTTGTGGACGATGTGCGAAGAAGACAAGCCTAATCTTTCCCAACCAGATGTTTCGCTGCGCTCAACATGACATGCCCGTTCTGTCATTCTGAGGAGGACGGAACGTCCGACGTGAGAATCTCTTTTGTTTGACAAACTGTGCTCCCGACCGCGAGACTTCCACGTCGCCTGCGGCTCCTCGGAGTGACAGTCTGACGGTTTTGTCTTCCCCAACCAGATTCTTCACTGACGTTCAGAATGACAAGAACCTGCCAATGCCCCACCCGGGACGCGTAACTTAGCCTGCCACGCCCCACATGGAGCGCGATAAATCGCGCGACCCAAGTCCCCTCCGAGGAGGGGATTTAGGGGAGGGTCAGAATTGTATAACGGCGCAAGCCGTCGCTTTGTGGTTGACATTGGTTTTCCCTCCCGAGGGAGGGGTTTGGGGAGGGTCAGAATTGTATAACGGCGTAAGCCGTCGCTCTGTGGTCGATATAGGTTATGCGATTGCAAATCGCGACGTGAGAATCTCTCTTTTGGTCGGCAAACACCTGCGCGGCAAATACGCTCCCGACCGCGAGACTCCCACGGTCGGGCTATGCCCTCCCTCGGAGTGACAGAAATGTGTCCGGAGACTCCCGTGCGCGTGCAAAACACACTGCTCGGGGTGACGGGCGGGGTTGTCGCGACAGGTTTAGCCATTGTTCTTGTTGTCGGCTGCGGGTGCCGGTTTTTGCATATCTTTTGTTGGTCGTCGGGGTGGGCTATGTTACGGAAAGATTAAATTTTAGCCTGCCGCACACCGTCGAGAGAGCCGTAGCGGAGCGATTGTCGAAAAATGATATTAAATAATTTTAAAAAGGTTGTTCTTTATTAAATATTTGTATTACCTTTGCACGGGGAAAAATTTCTGCAAATAATTTGCAAATAATTAATAACGAAAATAAATAACAATAACGGAGTATGAGTAATGTCAATCTGGCTCCCGATTTCCTCTTTGAGGTGAGTTGGGAGGTTTGCAACAAGGTCGGCGGAATACATACGGTGATTGCCACAAAGGCCTCTACCGTGGTTCGCCGAATGGGCGATAAATACATAACCATCGGTCCCGACTTCACGCAGGACGGCGGCAACCCCGAGTTCGACGAGGACCCGACGCTGATGAGCGCGTGGCGCGAGTCGTTGTATGCCACGGGCATACGTGTGCGTATCGGCCGCTGGAAGATCGAAAGCTCACCCATAGCCATACTCGTCGATTTCAAGTCGTTCTTCGGCCAGAAGGACGAGATATTGAAGAAGTTGTGGGACGGGTATCACGTCGATTCGATATCGGGTCAGTGGGACTATATCGAGCCGGTTCTGTTCGGCTATGCCGCCGGCGAGGTGATCACCTCTTACGTCGAGCACTTCTGCGCTGCCACCGATAAGGTGGTGGCTCACTTCCACGAGTGGATGACCTCGGCGGGTAGCCTGCATCTGCGCAACAACGCGCCTTATGTGGCCACGGTCTTTTCGACCCACGCTACGGTCATAGGCCGCTGCATTGCCGGCAACCGTCTGCCCCTCTACAACGATCTTCACAAGTTCAACGCCGACGATCTGGCGCGTCAGTTCAACGTGCTGGCCAAACACTCGATAGAGAAGGCTGCGGCTACATACGCCGATGCATTCCTCACGGTGAGCGACATCACGGCCAACGAGTGCAAGTATCTGCTCGGCCGCGAGGTGACGCGCATCACGCCCAACGGTTTCGAAAACGGATTCGTGCCCGAGGACGATGTGCTTGCGCAGAAGCGTCGTCAGGCACGCGAGAAGATGATCGCCGTGGCCGAGGCGGCATGGGATCACAAGTTCGAGAAGGAGCCGCTGATCGTGGCTACCAGCGGACGCTACGAGTTCCGCAACAAGGGTATCGACGTATTCTTGGAGGCATTGAAGCAGCTGGCCATGCGCGAAACGGACGACCGTGAGGTGCTGGCTGTCATAGCCGTGCCGGCCGCAACGGTGGGCATGCGCGTCGATTTGCAGGCGCACTTGCAGGATCCTTCGAAGCCGATCGATCCGTCGCAAAAGCGTTTCCTGACACACAACATCGAGAACGAGGCGTGGGACGCCGTGTGCCAGAGCATCGAGGGCAGCATACTCTCGACGAAGGCTTCGCGCGTGAAGGTGCTGTTCGTGCCGACCTATCTTACGGGCAACGACGGCATATTCAACATGCCTTACTACGATCTGTTCTCGGGCATGGACCTTACGGTCTTCGCATCGTACTACGAGCCGTGGGGCTACACTCCGCTGGAATCGGTGGCATTCGGCGTGCCGACCGTCACCACGACCCTCTCGGGCTTCGGCATGTGGGTGTCGAAACAGTCGCACCACGGAGGCGTGGACGTAATACGCCGCGACGACTACAACGAGCGCGAGGTGGCATTGGAGATCACCGACACGATAAAGCGTTATCTCGATATGTCGGCCGAGGAGTATGCGTCGCTGAGCGCGTCGGCCAAGGAGGTGTCGCATACGGCACTCTGGTCGAAACTCTACGCCGAGTACGAGCAGGCCTACGAAGAGGCCATCGACAACTCTATATCGCGCACCAACCGCGTGGTATTGGACGGCGGTGCCAAGGACGAGCAGATCAACTTCGTGCGTCAGCAGCTCACGTCGAACCGCCCCTCGTGGCATCGTCTGATGGTCGAGAAGAGCATTCCCGAGCGTCTGAAACCTTTGGAGGAGCTGGCGCGCAACCTGTGGTGGTGCTGGACTCCGGCCGCCCGCGACCTGTTCGAATATGCCGACGAGAAACTGTGGGTGGAGGTCGACCGTAACCCCATAGTGCTGCTCGACAAACTCTCGGTGGAGCGTTTGAAGCAACTCTCGGCCGATGCCGGTTTCTTGGAGAAGATGGACGAGGTTTACAAGCAGTTCACCGAGTACATGTCTGAAAAGCCTTCGCCCGAGTCGGCCAAGATAGCCTATTTCTCGATGGAGTACGGTCTGCACTCGTCGTTGAAGATCTATTCGGGTGGTCTGGGTATCCTTGCCGGCGACTACCTCAAAGAGGCCTCGGACCGTAACGTTCCGATGGTTGCCGTGGGACTGCTCTACCGTTACGGATATTTCACCCAGCGACTCTCGGCGCAGGGTGAGCAGGAGGCCGCATACGAGGCTCAGAATTTCACCAAGCTGCCCATCTCGCCCGTGCGCGACGAGGACGGCAACTGGATCAGCATACAGATAGCATTCCCGGGACGTTCGCTCTCGGCGCGCGTATGGAGGTGCCAGGTGGGACGCACCGACCTGTTCCTGCTCGATGCCGATTACGAGGCCAATTTGGAGGAGGACCGTCAGGTGACATACTACCTCTACGGCGGCGACTGGGAGAACCGCTTGAAGCAGGAGATCCTGTTGGGCGTGGGCGGTATCCGCGCGTTGGTTAAGATGGGAATCAAGCAGCAGGTATATCACTGCAACGAGGGCCATGCCGCATTCATCGGCATCGAGCGCATACGCAACCTCATCGCCAAGAAGCGTCTGTCGTTCTCGGAGGCGTTGGAGGTGATCCGCAGCTCGTCGCTCTTCACCACCCATACCCCCGTGCCGGCCGGTCACGACGCATTCCCCGAGGCCATGCTGCGCCAGTACATGTCGCACTATCCCGATGTGCTGGGCATAACGTGGGATCAGTTCATCAACCTCGGCAAGACCAACCCCAACGACCCGGGCGAGAAGTTCTCGATGTCGGTGCTGGCATGCAACCTCTCGCAGGAGGTCAACGGCGTGTCGTGGCTACACGGTGAGGTGTCGAAGGATATATTGGGCAACATGTGGCCCGGATACTTCAAGAACGAGCTTCACATAGGATATGTCACCAACGGCGTGCACTTCCCGACGTGGACGGCATCGAATTTGCGCCGTCTCTATGCGAAGTACTTCCCCGAGGGCTTCGAGGGTCACACCTATAACATACCGGCATGGCAGAAGGTGCACGAGATCGAGGACGAGACGCTGTGGCGCGAGCGCATGGCGTTGAAGACACGACTGATCGATCACATTCGCAAGCGTTTCAGCGATCCCACGCAGGTGCGTTTGGAGTCGCCGCGACAGATGGTGCAGGTCGTCGAGGGCATCAAGCCCGATGTGCTTACCATCGGCTTCGCGCGCCGCTTCGCCACCTACAAGCGTGCCTATCTGCTCTTTACCAATCTCGACCGCCTGTCGGCCATAGTCAACAACAAGGAGCGTCCCGTGCAGTTCATCTTCGCGGGCAAGGCGCACCCCAACGACAAGCCCGGACAGGATCTGATCAAGCGCATCGTCGAGGTGTCGGCCATGCCTCAGTTCGTGGGCAAGATACTCTTCTTGCAGAACTACGACATGGAGCTTGCGCGCCGCATGGTGCAGGGTGTCGACGTGTGGTTGAACACTCCGACCCGTCCGTTGGAGGCATCGGGTACTTCTGGCGAGAAGTGCGTGATGAACGGCGTGATGCAGTTCTCGGTGCTCGACGGCTGGTGGGTCGAGGGATATAAGAAGGGTGCCGGCTGGTGCCTGCCCATGGAGCGTACATACGCCAACCAGGGCTTCCAGGACGAGCTTGATGCCGAGATGATATACAACACCATCGAGGAGCAGATCGTGCCGCTATACTACGATCGCGCCAAGGACGGTATACCTCACAACTGGGTCGAGTCGGTCAAGCGTTGCATAGCCGACATCGCCTCGAACTTCACCACCAACCGCATGCTGATCGACTACGAGGAGCGGTTCTACAACAAGCTCGCCGAGCGCAAGGAGCTGATGCTGGCCGACAACTATATGCTGGCTCGCCGCATAGCCGCCTGGAAGCGCAAGGTGTCGGCGGCGTGGGATTCGGTGAAGATCCTCGACGTGAAACGTGCCGAGATCGAGAGCGAGGTGATATTCGTCGGATCGAAGTACCGCTTCGAGATCACGCTCGATCTGGCCAACCTCTCGAAGGAGGATATCGGTGCCGAGTTAGTCGTGGCCAAGCAGATCGAGGCCGGTCAGGGTGCCAATGTCGTGGAGACGCAGCAGTTGGAGTTGCAGTCGGTCAACGGCAGCACGGTGGTGATGGCTCTGGATTACTCTCCGCAGCACACCGGATCGTTCGATGTGGCACTGCGCGTATATCCTCGCAACGAGCATCTTCCTTACAGAATGGACTTTGCACTTGTTAAGTGGGCATAACATTCTGACAGACATATATTTGAGTCGATGAGGGGAAGGCCGGCCTTCCCTTTATCGATTGATAATTTGGAAGTTCGGAGTTTTTTTTGTAAATTTACTTGACAGATACGGAACAGTCGAAATATTACCTATAAATACCTTAATAATATGTCAGGACTCACATTCGATAAGCGGGAATTGGGCAACTTGGAGTATTCGCTCTCGCGCGAGATGCTGGCTACGGATCGCCGCGGCGGCTATATGAGCACCACTATCGTCTGCTGCAATACGCGCAAGTATCACGGTCTGATGGTTGCGCCGATCGATGACAGCGACCGCACGTTCGTGCTGCTCTCGTCGCTGGACGAGACCATCGTTCAGCACGACCAGTCGTTCAATCTGGCTCTGCACCGTTACAGAGGTGTCTACGAGCCGCGAGGACACAAATACATCACCGATTTCGCCTATACCCCCACGCCTACGATCACCTATCGCGTGGGCGGAGTGATACTTCGCAAGGAGCTGTTGTGGATACATAAGCGCACGCAGCTCATGATACGCTATACGCTTGTCGATGCCCACTCGGATACCACGCTGCGTCTGCGTCCGCTGATGGCTTTCCGTGACAAACATTCGCTCTCGAAGGCCAATATGCAGGCCGACGGCCGTTCATACGATGTGCCGTGTGGTGTGAAGTGCCGCCTCTACGAGGGATTCCCGTGGCTCTATTTGCAGACCAACCGCGCCGATGCCGAGTTCGTGGCCGCTCCCGACTGGTACTACAACTTCGAGTATCAGGAGGAGTTGAAGCGCGGCTACGACGGCTATGAGGATCTGCTCACCACGGGCTATTTCGAGTTGAAGATCAAAAAGGGCGAAAGCGTCATCTTCTCGGCTTCGACCGATATGATGGCCTCGCCCGAGACTATCGATGCCGTGTTCGAGCAGTCGATCTCGCGTCGTACTCACAAGATCGATTTTCTGAGCTGCCTGGAACACTCGGCGCGACAGTTCGTCATACGCCGCCCCGAGCAGCGCACGGAGGTCATCGCCGGTTACCCGTGGTTCGGGTCGATAGGCCGCGACACGTTCATCTCGCTGCCCGGCATTACGCTGACGCAGGGTTATAAGGAGGATTGCATCGACGTGCTCGACACGATGGTGCGCTCGATGCGCGACGGCGACTTCGCCGGTTCGGCTTCGGCGCGCGTCTCGGCCGATGCGCCGCTGTGGTTCTTCTGGACGTTGCAGCATCTGGAAAAACATATCGGAGCCAAGGAGCTGTGGTCGCGCTACGGCGAGGCCATGAAGGCCGTATTGGAGGCCTACCGCCGCGGTATCGCCGGCGAGATCGTCATGCACGACAACGGTCTGGTGTGGGCTGCGGCCGACAACCGTCCGCTGACGTGGATGGGTACTATGGTCGACGGCCGTCCCGTGACGCAGCGCGCAGGCTACGCCGTCGAGGTGGAGGCGTTGTGGTACAATGCCGTGATGTACACTCTCGAACTGGCACGCAAACAGAAGGACAAGGCTTTCGTCGATCGCTGGAAAGAGATACCCGAACTGACCCGCCGCAGCTTCGTCGAGAAGTTCTGGCTCGAAGAGGAGGGCTATGCGGCCGACTACGTCAATCAATACGAGACCAACAAGTTCATTCGCTGCAACATGGTGGTGGCCTGCGGTCTGGACTACTCGATGCTCAACGACTCGCAGAAGGTCGACATGATTCTTGTCATGCGCCAGCATCTGCTCACGCCGCGCGGCCTGCGTTCGCTCTCGCCGCTCAACCCCCTGTTCGAGTCGACATACGCCGAGGACCAGCGTTCGCAGGATCTCGCCTCGCGCAACGGCTCGGTGTGGATATGGCCGCTGATGCTCTATGTCAAGAGCTGCTTCGCTTTGGGAGGAGAGAAGTTCTCAGGCGATGCCCGCGAGATATTGAGTGCCTTCGACGGCGAGTTGCAGACGCACTGCATAGGTTCGATCAGCGAGCGTTTCGAGGCCGATCCTCCCTTTGCAGCCCGCGGCTCTCTGTCGCACGCCACCAGCGTGGGCGGTCTGCTCTATATCAATCGGTTGATTGAAAAATACTCGGCACCGGTAAAGACTGCGGCCAAACGGTCGGCCAAGACGGCAGCAAAGGAGTCTGCCTCTGCGGCTGCTCCCAAGACCAAGACGGCCAAACCTGCTGCCAAAAGATCGGCCAAGAGCGGTAAGTAGTCTGCGGCGAGATAGAATCGAAACACAAAACTATAAATAATAAACTAACTTTTTACTGATTATGAGAGTCTTAATGTTCGGCTGGGAGTTCCCTCCCCATATCGCCGGCGGACTGGGTACGGCCTGCTACGGTATGACGAGAGGTTTGGCTCGCAACGATGTCGAGGTGATCTTCGTCATGCCCAAGGCTTCGGGCGACGAGGACCAGCGATTCGTGAAGGTCGTCAATGCAAGCGATGTGGAAGCTCTCTACAAGGGTGATGTGGCCGCGGGTGCCGACGATATCATCAGCAAGATGTCGTTTATCCATATCGACTCGAATATGGTGCCTTATCTCTCGCCCGAGGACTACGAGACATACCGCGAGGAGTATCTGCGCACGGGTCGCCGTTCGTGGGAGGTGCCCGGTGACGTGTGGACGCAGCGTTATACGTTCTCGGGAAAATACGGTGCCAATCTGATGGAGGAGGTGGCGCGCTATGCCATAGTCGCGGCACAGGTGGCCAAGGATTTGGAGGGACAGTTCGACGTGATACATGCGCACGACTGGCTCACCTACTTCGCCGGTATCGCAGCCAAGCGCGTGTCGGGCAAGCCGTTAGTGGTGCACATGCACGCCACGGAGTTCGACCGCAGCGGCGAGAACATCAACACGCAGACATACGCCATAGAGCGTGCCGGCATGCACGCCGCCGACATGGTCATCGCCGTGTCGAACCTGACGCGCAACATCGTCATCAACCGCTACGGTGTCGAGCCGGAGAAGGTGGTGACCGTGCACAATGCCGTGCGTTTCGCCGAGAAGGAGATGGAGCTGCCCGAGCGCGGTGTCGACGACAAGATCGTCACATTCCTGGGCCGCATCACCTTCCAGAAGGGTCCCGACTACTTCGTCGAGGCGGCTGCCAAGGTGCTCAAACGCGTGCCTAACGTGCGTTTCGTCATGGCCGGTTCGGGCGATATGATGAACCACGTGATACGCCGTGTGGCAGCTCTGGGTATCGCCGACCGCTTCCATTTCACGGGCTTCCTGCGCGGCGACGACGTGCAGAAAATGTTCCAGCTCTCGGACGTCTATGTCATGCCCTCGGTATCCGAGCCGTTCGGCATATCGCCGTTGGAGGCCATGCGCTCAAACGTGCCTGTGATCATCTCCAAGCAGAGCGGCGTGGCCGAGGTGCTGGACTATGCCGTTAAGGTCGACTACTGGGACGTAGATGCCATGGCCGATGCCATATACGGTCTGATTACCTATCCCGCCCTTGCCAAGATGTTCTCGTCGAGAGGCTTGAAGGAGGTTACGGGACTCAAATGGAACAATGCCGCCGCGAAGATCAAACGGGTCTACGAGCAGGCAATCGAAAAGTGCAACGAAAAGAAATAATAAAACACAAAATATATGAAGACAGTTTGCTTCTATTTTCAGGTACATCAGCCTTGGCGTTTGAAGGTCTACCGATTCTTCAACATGGGCAAGGATCATAACTACCTCGACGACTTTACCAACCGCGCCATCATGCAGAAGGTGGCACGTCAGTGCTATCTGCCGATGAACGCGCTGCTGTTGAAGCTCATCAAGGAGAACAAGGGCAAGTTCCGCTGCTCGTTCTCCGTTACTGGCACTGCCGTCGAGCAGTTCAAGGCCTACGCTCCGGAGGTGTTGGAGTCGTTCAAGGCTCTGGCCGAGACGGGTTGCGTGGAGTTTCTTGCCGAGACCTATTCTCATTCGCTGGCATCGTTGCGCTCGGACAAGGAGTTCGCCGAGCAGGTGAAACTGCATGCGGCCATGATCAAGCAGGAGTTCGGCTGCAAGCCCACGGCATTCCGCAACACGGAGCTGATCTACTCCGACGCGATCGGCGAGGCCGTGTCGAAGATGGGATTCAAGACCATGCTGGCCGAGGGCGCAAAGCATGTATTGGGCTGGAAGTCGCCCAACTTCGTCTATACCGACGCCACGGACAACAAGCTGCGCCTGCTGCTGCGCAACTACAAGCTCTCCGACGATATCGCTTTCCGCTTCTCCAACGAGGGCTGGGGCGAGTATCCTCTGACGGCCGACAAGTTCGCCGGCTGGGTGGCCAAGGAGAACGGCGACGTGGTCAACCTCTTCATGGACTACGAGACATTCGGCGAGCATCAGAAAGCCTCGACTGGCATATTCGACTTTATGAAGGCACTGCCTTCGGCCATGCTCTCCACGGGCGAGATCGAGTTCGCCACGGTGAGCGAGGCGGCTAAGAAGGCACAGCCCGTAGCCGTGCTGCACTGCCCGCATGCCATGTCGTGGGCCGACGAGGAGCGCGACGTGACGGCATGGCTCGGCAACGAGTTGCAGAACGAAGCCTTCGAGAAGCTCTATGCCCTTGCGCCTAAGGTCAAGGCATTGAAGAACAAGGATTTCGAGTTCGTATGGCATTTCATGCAGACCTCGGATCACTTCTATTACATGGCCACCAAGTGGTTCTCTGACGGCGACGTACACTCTTATTTCAATCCTTACGGTTCGGCCTACGAGGCGTTTATCAACTACATGAACGTGTTGGCTGATTTTGAGATAGAGTTGTCGAAAGCACGCTGATTTTTCGTGAAAAGTCGTCATTAGCGTCACCTCAATCATTGGCGCGAATAGGCAGTACGTTTAGTACAGCCTATCCGCGCCAATTTCATGTCGGCACCGCTACTAACGCCTTTTGACGAAAAATCTGCGCATAATTCTTTGTAAGCGATTTTCGCTGTCCTGTCATTCTGAGGAGCGGCCGATGGCCGCGACGTGAGAATCTCTCTTTTGGTCGATGGGTGTATCGGGCAGACAAACGGTGCTCTCGACGGTGAGACTCCCACGGTCGGGTATGCCCTCCCTCGGAGTGACAGCTGTGTGTGAAGAGACTCCCACGTCGCCTTTGGCTCCTCGGAGTGACAGCTGTGTGTGAAGAGACTCCCACGTCGCCTTTGGCTCCTCGGAGTGACAGCTGTGTGTGAAGAGACTCCCACGTCGCCTTTGGCTCCTCGGAGTGACAGGGCAGTTTTGTCTTCCACAGATGTCTCACTTTGTTCGACATGACATGACGGGGTTGTCATTCTGAACGGAACATAGTGGAGTGAAGAATATGGTTGGGGACGACGTGCGTGGTCGATATACAT
>JAGBFA010000006.1 GCA_017936685.1 Alistipes sp. | reverse complement strand
GGTTGTCATTCTGAACGGAACATAGTGGAGTGAAGAATATGGTTGGGGACGACGTGCGTGGTCGATATACATACTCTGTCATTTCGAGCGTAAGCGAGAAATCTGTGCGCAACTATGCCCACTCTGTCATTCTGAGGAGCGATTGAAAATCGCGACGTGAGAATCTCTCTCTTGGTCGATGGGTGTATCGGACAGACAAACGGTGCTATCGACGGTGGGACTCCCACGGTCGGGTATGCTCTCCCTCGGAGTGACAGTTGTGTGTGAAGAGACTCCCGCGTCGCAACTTTGTTGCTCCTCGGAGTGACAGGGTGGTTTTGTCGTCCACAGATGTCTCGCGCTGCTCGACATGACATGATGGTGTTGTCATTCTGAATGGAGCAACGCGAAATGAAGAATCTGGTTGGGGACGACGTGCGTGGTCGATATGCCCACTCTGTCATTCTGAGGAGCGGCCGATGGCCGCGACGTGAGAATCTCTCTCTTGGTCGATAGGTGTATCGGGCAGACAAACGGTGCTATCGACGGTGAGACTCTCACGGTCGGGTATGCCCTCCCTCGGAGTGACAGTTGTGTGTGAAGAGACTCCCGCGTCGCCTCTGGCTCCTCGGAGTGACAGGGTGGTTTTGTCGTCCACAGATGTCTCACTTTGTTCGACATGACATGACGGGGTTGTCATTCTGAACGAAGCAACGCGAGATGAAGAATCCGGTTGTGGACTATATGCGAGACCCCCCCCCAAAAAAAAACCAGATGTTTTGCTTCGTTCGATATGGCAGAGCGGTCGGGAGGTGTCGGGAGAAAGACAAAAAAATTGGGGAGAAGTAGGCTCCTCCCCTGCGGATAATCTTGATCCTTCAATTAGTTGATGTTTATAGCTATCGGATATAGTTATGCTTACAATGCAAATTCGCCGTAATAGAGGCCTGCATCGGTATCGATCTCGATGATGTACGAACCCTCATCGCCGGTAAAGCAGACCACGCAGCAGCCGGGTGTCGACGGACACAACTCCGAATAGCTCTCGCCGGTGGAGAGGTTCGTCACGACGATCGACGCGCTGCCGATGTCGGCTCCTATATCGAATGTCAAAGTTCCTGTGGCTCCGGTGACGTGCAACGTGCAATCGATCACGGGCTGTATTATCGAACGAGGGTTGGGTTTGATCGGTCTTGGTTTTATGTCAATATTCTCTTTGTCGCTACCGCTACCGTTGCCCGGATCGTCCGCCATTGCCGCACCGCCGAATAGCGCAAGTGCCGACATTAATAATACAAGTCGTTTCATGTTGGAAAAACTAAAAATTAAATCTGTTTTTCTCTCTATGCAAAAGTAGAGAAAATTAGATGATTAGGTTAAAAAATAGGGTTTAAAAATCTTTCATCGATATGCTGTATATCTCAGATAGTCAGTAATATGCGCGTGTTATCGAAATTTAAAATCTTGCGATATTTGTAATGTTTTGATTATCAGTATGCTATATGATAAATAATTGTATTTTGCGATTAATAGATTGATTGCTAATATTTTATATCATATTTTCGATAAACGTCTCCCGCGACGGAGCCGCCGATTTGGCGATTTTGTTTTTCAAACGGCTCTTGCGCAGATAGATGTTGTTGGGCTTGTCGTCGGTGAACAGGGCTATGGCCGATGTGGAGAATCCGGCATAGATGTAGAGCAGCAGATCGATCTCCTTTTCGGTGAGTTGGGGCAGCTCTTCACGCAGCGATTTCATGATGCCGTTGCGGCCGATGTCGACCGTGTACTCCAAATGCTCCTTGACTTTGGGATCGCCGATATATGAGTCGAGCAGGCGTTCGACATCGCGGTAGATGCCGGCCTGAGCCGTCTTTGAGTCTTTGCGTTCGTAGTAGGTGGTGGCTATGCGGTCGATCGGAGCGAAGCTGTCGCATATCAGCTTGCGCATGTGCTGCGCCTGCTGGGTCTGCATGTTGATCTGCTGCGACATGCGATTGCTGATGGCGTGGCTCTCGCGCAGCGATTGCAGATATCGCAGTCGTGACGAGCGGCGGCGTTTGCGCATTATATATATAATATAGTATATGACGATTCCTGCGATGACGACTATCAGTGTTGTCGTCAGCCAGAAACGCTGGCGCAGCAGGTCGGCATTGTCGCTTGCCCGGCGGTACAACTCTTGAAAATGGTCGCGATGCACCGATGCTGCGGGGTGGCGAAGAGATACGCTGATAAGGCTGTCGCATATTTGGGCACATCGTATTCTGTGCTCGGCCGCCTCTTGGTAGTTTCCCTCCTGCATTTCGATCCGCGACTCGTAATGCAATACGTTGGCATAGCTGCGCGGATTGTACACATACTCCTTGGCCTTTGCGAGGTATTCTCTTGCCTTGTCCAACCGGTCGCGACGGCGGTATATGTCGGCCAGGGTGATGTATTCGTGGAATCCGTATTCGGCCGATATGCGGTCGATGGCCATCTCTGCCGAATCGATATGACCGTTATACAGATGGTTGCAGGCCAGACCGCACAGCGTGTTGTCGATATTGGCAGTGTCGCGCAGCTCCTCGAATATGGCCAGTGCCCTATGGTAATAGGCTGCGGCTTCGTCGAGACGGTTCAGTGCGAACATACTTTCACCGAGATCGGAACACATCATACCCTGCGCTGTCATAGCATTGCTGAGCCGATATTGTTCCAGAGCGAGAGAATAGTATAAGACGGTATTGTCGTAGTCGAATTGCTCCTCGTAGATCTCTGCTATCCGGGAGTATAGAACGCCGAGGTGGTAGTGGTCGCCCGCCTCGATGCCCAGCTCCACACAGTCGGAGTAGAGGCACAATGCCCCCGGCAGATCGTTGCAGTTGCGCAGGTAGCAGGCGTAGTAGAACTCCGACAGAAACCGCTCGCGGGCAGTGCCGTGGTTGTGGTAGTAGTCGCGTGCGACGGTAACGAGCGAGTCGGAGGTGATGTCGATGTAGTTCTTGTCGAGAGCCATCGAGTAGAGCAGGGCGCGGCGTGCGTTCTGCTGGCGGCTGCCCGAGGCACTCGTCCCTCTGAGAATGGTCAGCGCGCTGTCGGGGTGTTCGAGTATGACGGCCTCGGCTCGATCGAGCCGAGCTTGGAGTCGATCGTCGTCGCAGGAGCACATTGCAAGAGCTGCGACAAGGGGCAATATCGTGAAATACCGCTTCATGGGTTAGTGCTTAATCATAAATACAAAGATAGCAATTATTTCCGAACATTGAAATATTATCGGAAAAATATGCGATAAGACACAGACTCTTTGCACGATGGCCGGTATCGGGGATCAGCCTTAAAATCCGGTGGAGGGGGGGAAAAGATTCTCACGTCGCGATTTTCAATCGCATAACCAATGTCGACCACAGAACGACGGCTTGCGCCGTTATATAATTCTGACCCTCCCCTAAATCCCCTCATCGGAGGTGACTTTGGTCGCGCGATTTATCGCGCTCCATGTGGGGCGTGGCAGACTGCGTTCTGCGTCCCGTGGTGGGGCGTTGACAAGCTGTCCTGTCACTCCGATGCAGGGCGTATGCCCGACCGTGGGAGTCCCGCCACCTCACCGGAAATCATGACTGATCCGGTATCGGCCGCCGCATCAATACATGTTGTCGAACTGGGTGTAGCTCTTGTCGTATTTGAGATCGGCCAGCGATGCCGCCTTGACACCGATGTTGAAACTCCAACTCTTGTGGTTGCCGAACGGTATCCATGTGAACGACATCTGCCAGCAGTGCAGGTCGCGCACCATCGATATGGAGGTCATCGATATCTTGCCCGTGGAGAAGTCGTAACCGCTGGTGACGTTGATCATGGTCTTGGGCGTGAGCTTGACGCTGCCTTGCAGGCCGAGGGTCTGCGTGACGTTCTTTTCGTAGCCCGTGGTGCCGTTGTTGACGTAGCGTATGCCGTAGGAGACGTTGTAGTTGAATCCGAGGTTCCACGGTAGCGAGAAGTCGTAGTATGCGCCCGCCATGGCCTGCCGTCGCATGGCAGGATTGAGCTGCCCGTAGGGATCGTGCCACGGATTGAAATACTCGGGCGGCAGCGAGGTGATGTCGTTGGCTGCCGGCCGCGACTTGTCGTCGCGCGACTTGAACGTATAGCCGAAGCTCCAACCCGTGCTCACGACACGTCCGGGCAGACCTCTGCGCCACATGAGTTTGTTGTAGCGTCGTCCCTCGGGCGAGACCTCGTAGGGGTCGAGCGTGACGGTGAGGTTGATGCCGAAATTGCCGTAGATGGTGGTGCGCAGCGAGACGGGTATGTTCGACAGGCGCATCGAGTCGGCCAGGAAGTTATACGATCCGCTGATCGAGAGCTGGTCGATGAGCTTGATCTTCTTTACGCCCGAGGTGTCGCGCTTGCTCAGCACCTTCATCTCCAACGACTGGTCCAGACCGAAGTTGAGCGAGAACGACTGTCCGCTGCCCGGCACGCCGTAGGAGTTGTCCGAGAAGGGCGAGTAGACCTTGAAATTACCCGTGGTGTCGGTCTGCACGGCCTCGTAGAAGCCGTATTTCTGACGGCTGAAATCGGGCGCGTAAGAGACGCTTATGCGCGGGGTGATGGTATGGCGCACGGCCTGCACCTTGCGCGTCTTCTTCTTGGCGGTGTAGGTTCCGTAGAGCACCGTGGTGGCCGAGACCGACGCATTGTAGTTGTAGATGCGCCAGAAGCCGTATTCGGGATCGAGCGTCTCGACGCTGTGGGTATCCTCGTTCCACCGCTGGCTCACCTTCTTGAAGTACCAGCGTTCGGTGTAGTTGAACTGCGGGTTGATGTTCAGATAGTTGAACAGCGTGAGGGTGGTCTGCACGGGTATGTTGTGCTGTATGCCGTTCTTCATCTTTTTGAGCGTCTCGGCGGTGAAGATCTCGTTCTCCTTGGTGTTGACCGTGTTGGTCATCTTCATCGAGTAGCTCATCTTGATCTTCTCGTACCAGCGCGTCTTGCCTATGGCCTCCCTGCGCTTGAACGGCGCGAAGCTCGACACGTTGAAGGCGATGGTGGGCAGCGTGACGGCTATCGACTGGTCGCGCGAGTTCTGCGACACGGCCATGTTGAGCGACAGCGAGAAGGGTGTGCCCTCCCAGTTCTTCGAGTAGGAGATCGACGAGTTGGTCTGCGTGGCAAGAATGTCGTTGACCGTAGTGGCCGAGTAGCGGTTGAAGCCGCTCGAAGTGATGTTCACCGAGGCCGAGAAGGTCGAGCCCGGGTTGGCCTTGGGATCCTGCGTATGGGTCCATTGCAGTCGGAACGTGTTGGTCTGCGCGAAGTCGGCCTCGCCCTTTTCGCCGTTGCGCACGGCCGAGTATTGCAGATTGAAGTTGCCGCGGAACTTGTAACGCTTGACATATTGCGAACGTGCCGATACCTCCCACGAACCCAGAGTGTAGATGCCGCCGCGCAGTGCCAGATCCATGTGCTCGCCCAACTTGAAGTAGTAGCCCAGGTCGCGAATGAAGAAGCCGCGCGAGTCCTCGCCGTAGGTGGGCATCAGAAGACCCGACTTGGGACCCGAACTGATGGGGAAGAAGCCCTCGGGGATACCCGGAAAGTAGATCGGGACATCTTCCATCACCAAATAGGCATAGCCCGTTATGACCTTCTTGCCCGGAATGGTCTTGGCCTTGGTCATGGCAAGATAGAAGTGGGGGTGGTCGGTCTCGTCGCAGGTGGTGTACTTGCCGTCGGCTATGTGTATGGAGTTGTCGGGCTGCTTCTTGACGCTGCCGCCCACCAACCAGCCGTCGCCCTCCTGCGTGGCCACACCCTTGATCTTGGCCTTTTTGGTGGATAGGTTGTAGGTGATCGTATCCATCGTATAGGGCGACGATCCTCCGTCGGAGAATGTGGGGTGCGTGACGGTGGCCTTGCCGTCGACCGAGTCGGGCTTGCCGTAGGCGTAGATATTCTTGGTGTCGAGGTTGACGCGCATGAAGTCGGCTTTGAGGTTCATGTTCTGATACGTCACGTCACCTTCGTTATATATGTAGATCAGTCGATTGCGGGCATCGAACACGAGCGAGTCGGTGTTCTTGCCCTCGATGATGTCGTCTAAAAATGCGCCTCCGCCGCGTTTTTTGGCCGAGTCGGGCGCAATGGTGTCGGCCTGCTGACGCTGTGCACGCTCGTCGAGCGAGGAGTTGAGACGCTCGGTCGAGAGCGAATCGGCCTGTGCCTGCGCCGCGGCGTTGCGGCGTTCGCGTCGCGGATTGACCTTGCGGTCGCGTCGCGCTGCGGCACGTTCCACTACGGTTGTATCGGCACTTTGACGCACGGTCAGCGAATCGGGCTGCTCCGTGCGCTGAGAGCCGAAAGCCGACGTGAGACCTATGCCGTAAAGCATGGCCGCCGACAGTGACAAAACGGCCGCCCGCCGCAGATATTTTGTGTCAAATAGGCTCAAAACCAAAAAAAAATTAGTAACTTTGCCGACAAGTCGGCAAAACGCCTCGGATCGGCTTCCTGTGCCTTTCAGAGTGTGTTTTTACAACTTGCAAATATAGTAATTATTTCGCACAAACTTAATTTTTGAATGCTATTATGAGAAATTTGATCACAGCCTCGATCCTGTTGTTAGCACTCCTATGCAATGCTAACGCCGCATCGGCCGAAAATGTTGCAGGAAAAACAAAAAGAGTGATCATGATCGACCCCGGTCATGGCGGTGCGAACTATCCCGGAGCCACATATGGCGGCTGCAAGGAGAAGGATATAAATTTGCAGGTCGCCTTGAAACTGAAAAAGATACTCGACGAGCGGCTGCCGGGCTTCGCTGTGAAGATGACGCGTTCGACCGACAAGCAGCTCAGCTCCGACAAGAACCAGGATCTCTATATGCGCGCCGAGATGGCACGCAAGGAGGGGGCGATATTCTTCATTTCGATCCACTCCAATGCCGTGCAGGGCAACACCTCGGCCTGCGGCACGGAGACCCATATCCTCGGAGAGGACGAGAAGAGCCGCCAGCGCAACTATGCCGCCCTGAAACGAGCCGGCGGCGAGGAGAAGGGCGAGATCATCGATATGTCCGATGCGTCGGTGGCGGCGTTGGAGCGTGCCGTGATAGAGAGCCGCCAGTTGGTCTACGGAGCCTATAACAAGGCTATGGCCAGGATCATCGAGCAGAACTACGCTGCGGCTGGCATCAAGTCGCGCGGCGTGCGTCAGAGTCCGTGGGCGGTGCTGCGCAACCTCGCGATGCCGGGTGTGCTGACCGAGATAGGATTCATGACCAATGCGGCCGATCTGGCATTCATTACCTCGGAGGCGGGGCAGACGAAGATCGCCGAGGCGTTGGCCAAGTCGGTGATGGAGTATGTGTCGTTGATCGACAGTATAGCCGGTGTGCCGTCTGACGATGCGGCCGTGTCGGAGCAGAGCGGCGCAAATGACGATACTGCCGGTGCCGCCGCGGCCGAGGGTTCGCTGTCGAGCGGTTACACCATACAGCTGCTGGCCAGCGCGGCCAAGGTCTCGACCGACGATGGCGAGTTCAAGTCGTATCGCGGCAGGGTGAGGGTGCTGACCGGCGGCGGCAAGATGAAATACAAGTACTGTTTCGGCGTCTACGACTCGATGGCGGCCGCCAAAAAGGATTTGAAGCAGATACGCAAGGAGTTCCCCGACGCATACGTGGTGGAGTTCGAGGGAGATGCGATAAAGCAACGCAAATAAAGAATACGAAATATTTATGAAGATCAGAAAAGAGGTAAGAATCGGATTTTTCGCAATCATCGTCATCGTGATTGCATGGTGGGGCATCAAGTGGCTCGGAGGACGCAATATCTTTTCCCGCGAGAACACCTATTATGCCTATTACGATGATGTGGCCGGCTTGCAGGTTTCGTCGCGGGTATATATCCGCGGTGTGGAGGTGGGCAACATAGGCAGCATAGATCTGTCGCTCGAACGGGTGAAGGTGGCCATCAACGTCAAGCGCGAGTTCGCCGACATGATACCCGAAAATTCGGTGGCCGTCATCACCTCGTCGGGACTTATGGGCGGACAGCAGATCACCATCATGCAGGGCGATGCAAAGAGCCTGCTCGCCGACGGTGGGCAGATACGCGCCGAGGTCGATGCCGGACTGATGGGCATGTTGGAGCAGAAGGCCGGTTCGCTGATCGACGGATTGGAGCAGACGCTCTCGTCGCTCAACGGCATACTCGGCGACAACCGCCAGAGCGTTCACGATCTGCTGGCCAACTTAGAAGGAGCCACCTCTACGCTCGACGATATGCTGCGTTCTCAGCGCGCCAACATCGAGGGTGCCGTCAAGGATTTCAAGGGCTTTACCGGAACGCTGGCCGCCAATTCGTCGCGCATAGATTCGATGATGGGCAACCTCGACGATTTCACCTCGGAGCTGTCGCAGAGCCATGTGATAGAGGAGTTGCAGAAGACGGTCGAGTCGCTCAACACGGTGGTGGCGGCGGTCAACAATGCCGAGGGTTCGGCCGGCAAGCTGATCTACGACGACAAGCTCTACGATTCGTTGGGCGAGGCGAGTGCCAATCTGTCGGCTCTGCTGGCCGATTTGAAGGAGCACCCGATGCGATACGTACACTTCTCGCTGTTCGGCTCTTCGGAGGACAAAGCCGCCCGCCGCGAGGCACGTGCGGCCCAGCGTGCCGCCAAGCGCGCTGCCAAGCAGGCGGAGTGAGCCGCAGCAGAAGAGCGTGCGGCGACTTGCTGCGCGCACGATAGATTACAGATTTCAGAGAGATGATATATCCGTCGGATTTCGAACATAAGGTGGGTTTCGACCGCCTGCGCGATCAGATGGCCGCGCTGTGCACGATGAGTGCTTCGGCGAGGATCGTGATTGGACAACACTTCACTTCGTCGCACGAGCAGATCGTGCGACGTTTGTCGTTGGCCGATGAGATGCGGCAGGCGTTGATGATGGAGAGCGGTACGCCGCGCGGCGAGTACACCGATATCGATGCGGTGGTGGAGAAGATCCGCGTCGAGGGTACCTTCATCGATACGGCCGAGGCCGTGACGCTGCGCAGCGCATTGCGCAGTGTGGGGGAGTTCGTGTCGTTCGTCATGTCGCGCCCTGCGGCATCGTATCCGTGGCTGCGGCGCATAAGCGAGGGCGTGGAGGCATTCCCGCACGTGGTGCGGCTGATCGATTCGATCATCGACGATCAGGGCGAGGTGCGCGATTCGGCTTCACCAGAGCTGTCGCGTCTGCGCCGTGCGCACCGCGATCACGAGGCGCAGGTGGCCAAACGCCTGCAACAGGTGCTCGCGTCGGCCAAGACGGCCGGCATAGTCGATGCCGATGCCATGATCTCGATCCGCGACGGTCACGCCGTCATACCCGTCTCGGCGGCCAACAAACGCAAGCTGTCGGGGTTCATTCACGACGAGTCGGCCACCGGACGCACGTTCTACGTCGAGCCTGTGGAGGTGGTCGAGCTTAACAACGCCCTGCGCGAGTTGGAGTATGCCCAGCGGCGCGAGATAGTGCGCATTCTGACCGAGATGACCGATGCCCTGCGCATCGATGTCGACGGCATGGCGCAGGCGGGCGGCTATCTGGCCGAGATAGATGCCCTGCGGGCGCAGGCCCGCTGGGCGATAGACAACGGCGCGGTGCGGCCGATCATATCCGACGACGGACGCATGGTGCTGCGCAGTGCGCGTCACCCGCTGCTGGCGCAAACCTTGCGCTCGCAGGGGCGGCAGATCGTTCCGCTCGACTTGCAGCTCGATGCGGCCAAGCGCATACTGGTCATATCGGGACCAAATGCGGGCGGCAAGTCGGTCTGCTTGAAGACCACGGGCATATTGCAATATATGGTGCAGTGCGGATTCCTCGTGCCGGTGTTGGAGAATTCGGAGTTTCCGGTCTTCGCGTCGATCATGATCGACATAGGCGACGAGCAGTCGATGGACAACGATCTGTCGACCTATTCGTCGCACTTGCTGAACATGAAATCGATGCTCGCGGAGGCCTCGGAGCGCACGCTGGTGCTGATCGACGAGTTCGGTTCGGGCACCGAGCCTACCATAGGCGGAGCCATAGCCGAATCGATCCTCGAACGTCTGCTCGACAGAGGAGCCTACGGCGTGATCACCACCCACTATGCCAACATAAAATATCTGGCTTCGCGGCGCGAGGGCATAGCCAATGCTGCCATGGCCTTCGACGTGCAGCATATACGGCCTCTGTTCAGTTTGGAGATGGGCAAGCCGGGCAGCTCGTTCGCCGTGGAGATAGCCCGCAAGATAGGCCTGCCGGAGGATATAATCCGCTCGGCCATGGAGAAGGCCGGCAGCGACCACATAGATTTGGAGCGGCAGCTGCGCGAGATAGCGCGCGACAAACGCTACTGGGAGCAGAAGCGCGACCGCATACGTCAGACCGACCGCAAGGTCGAGGAGCTGGAACAGAACTATTCGGAGCAGCTCGCCCGCATACGGCAGGAGCGGCAGGAGATATTGCGTGCCGCGCGCGAGCAGGCGCAGGGACTTATCGCCGAGGCCAACCGCACCATAGAGAACACCATAAAGACGATACGCGAGGCGCAGGCCGAGAAGGAGCTGACGCGGCTGGCACGCCGCGAGTTGGGCGATTTCGGCCGTCGTGTCGAGGGCGAAGAGCCTGTTTCGGGTCACGACTCTGAAAAGATCGAGCGCGAGATGGCGCGTCTGGCGCGTCGCCGCGAACGGCGCGAGCAGCGTCGTGCGCAGCAGGGCGAGGAGGTGCGCCGATCTGCGGCCGAGGCGGCCGAAAAGGCGGTGCCCGTGAAGATCGATGTAGGCTCGAAGGTGCGCATCGACGGGCAGGAGATACCGGGCGTGGTGCAGAGCATCAAGGGCAAACGCGCGCAGGTGGCCTTCGGACAGCTGCTGCTGACCGTCGACACGGATCGTCTGCGTGCCATATCCTCGGCCGAGTTCCGTCAGGCGGTGCGTCCCGCGACGCCGCGCACGGTGGTGTCGGTCGACATCACGCAGCGCAAGCTCAACTTCAAGGATCGCATCGATGTGCGCGGCATGCGTGCGTCGGAGGCCTTGGAGGCCGTCGAGGATCTGATCGACGATGCGCTGATGGTGGGCGTGGGCGGCGTTACGATATTGCACGGCAAGGGCACCGGAGCCTTGAAAGAGGAGATACGGCGTTACCTGCGGAGCGTCGGTGAAGTGGAGAGCATAGCCGACGACCATGCCGATAGGGGCGGTGCCGGCATAACGGTAGTAAGATTCAGAACCGATATATAACAGATGGATTTTCTTTTGTCAGACATAGCCCGTATCTGCGGCGGACGCTTGTACGGCTGCGACCGCAGGGTGCGCCGCGTGGCGACCGATTCGCGCAGCTGCTCCACGGGCGACGAGGTGTTGTTCGCGGCCATTGCGGGTGTGAACCACGACGGGCACGACTTCATCGGAGATATGTTCGCGCGGGGCGTGGAGGCCTTCATCGTCGAGAGAGAAGTTGTGCTGCCCTCGGCGGAGTGCGGTGCGGTGGTCGTCGGCTCGACCATCGATGCGTTGCAATCTCTTGCGGCATTCAATCGCGAGCGTTTCAAGGGGCGTGTGGTGGCCATAGCAGGCTCCAACGGCAAGACGATAGTCAAGGAGTGGATAGCTGCGGCCACGCCGCACGGAGTGAAATACGTGGCCTCGCCGATGAGCTACAACTCGCAGTTGGGTGTGGCTCTGTCGCTGCTGATGATCGAGGGCGACGAGGCTGCGGCCTATATCGAGGCCGGCATATCACGCCCGGGCGAGATGGCGCGCTTGGAGCGCATGATACGCCCCGAGGTGGTGGTATTCACCTCCATAGGCGACGCCCACTCGGTCAACTTCGAGAGCCGCGCGCAGAAGATCGACGAGAAACTGGCACTGGCGGCCGGTGCCTCGACCATAATATACAGCAGCCGCTATCCCGAACTCGCCCGTCGCATAGAGGAGCGTTACGGCGACCGCCGGCTGATCGATTCGGCCTCGTTGCAGGCCGATTGCGGACACGAACGCAGCGAGGCACTGCATATCGATGCGCAGCATACGGCCGCGCTGTGCGGCGTGCTGGGCTACGCGTTCGATTCGGAGCGGGTGTGCGGCGAGGTGGCCATGCGCTTGGAGCTTAAACAGGGCATAGGCTCGTCGACGATAATCGACGATACGTATAACTCCGATATCAATTCGCTGGCCGTCGCGCTCGATGTGCTGCACTCGCAGGCCATGGGGCGGCGCAAGGTAGCCGTGCTGTCGGACATACAGCAGAGCGGCACGCCCGAGGAGGAGCTGTATGCGCGCGTGGCCGAGATGGTCGCGCATGCCGAGGTCGACCGCCTGGTGGGCGTGGGTGCCGCCATAGGCCGCCATGCCGGACTGTTCGGGTGCGACAAGGTGTTTTACTCGTCGACCGACGAGTTGCTGCATGCCCTGCCGGGCGAGGATTGGAGCGAAGCCACGATATTGCTGAAAGGCTGCCGCAGCAGCCGTCTGGAAAGGGTGTGCCACCGTTTGGAGCGCAAGAGCCACACGACGGTGTTGGAGGTCGATCTGTCGGCCATGAAGTCGAATCTCAACTACTTCCGCCGACTGTTGCCGCCGCACCAGATGATGATGGCCATGGTCAAGGCGGGCAGCTACGGCGCGGGCGACGCGGAGGTGGCACAGATGCTGCAACACGAGGGTGTCGACTATCTGGCCGTGGCATTCGCCGACGAGGGCGTGACGCTGCGCGAGCGCGGCATCACGATGCCTGTGGTGGTGCTCAATGCCGACGAAGACAGCTTCGAGCAGATGATAAGCTACGATCTGGAACCCGAGATATACAGTTTCCGTTCGCTCGATGCTTTCGCGCGTGCGGCGGAGCGCACCGGCCGCAAGAGCTACCCGATACACATAAAGCTCGATACGGGCATGCACCGGCTCGGCTTCATGCCCGAGGAGATCGATGCCTTGGCCGGCCGTCTGGCGGCGATACCCACTCTGAGGGTGGCCACCGTGTTCTCGCATCTCAACTGCTCGGATACCCCCTCGCAGGACGATTACACCCGCGCACAGATAGCGCGCTACGACGAGATGAGCAGCCGCCTGTGCGCGCAGATTCCCTATCGCGTGGTGCGCCACACGGCTCAGTCGGCAGGCATGGAGCGATTCCCTGAGGCCGTGTTCGACATGTGCCGTCTGGGACTGGGTCTTTACGGCTTCGGCTACGAGCACAACGACGCTCTTGTGCCCGTATCGACGCTGCGCACGCGCATCGTGCAGATCAAGCATCTGGCTGCGGGCGAGACCGTCGGCTACGGCCGTGCCGGAGTGCTCACGCGCGACTCGGTGACGGCGACCATACCCATCGGCTATGCCGACGGTCTGGACCGGCATCTGAGCTGCGGCCGCTGGTCGATGTTGGTGGCCGGACGGCCTGCGCCTATCGTGGGGCGTGTCTGCATGGACAGCTGCATGATCGACATCACCGACATAGCAGGCGTGGAGGAGGGCGACGAGGTGGTCGTCTTCTCGGCCGAGAGGGGAAATACGCTCGAAGATATGGCGCGCGTGCTGGATACCATATCCTACGAAATAATGGCGTCGGTGGCGGCGCGCGTGAAACGCATATACAGAAAATGACGGTTATGAAAGGTACGCTATACATGATCCCGTGCCCCATATCGGAGCAGACCGAGGTCTACGAGGTGGTGCCCGAGGCCAACCGCCGGGTGATAGACTCGCTCGACTACTTCATAGTGGAGAATACGCGTTCGGCACGCCGGTTCCTGTCGCGGGCGGGCGTGGCGCGGCCTATCTCCGAGTTGGAGTTCGTCGAGTTGAACGAGCATACCACCTCCGCGGCCGACATCGAACGCATGATACGCCCGCTGGAAGAGGGACGCTCGGCCGGCGTGATCTCCGAGGCGGGGCTGCCCGGTGTGGCCGATCCCGGAGCGCAGGCCGTCGAGGCGGCGCACCGTCGGGGCATACGTGTGGTGCCGTTAGTGGGGCCGTCGTCGATCATGATGGCACTCATGGCCTCTGGGCAGAACGGCCAGTCGTTCGCCTTCAACGGCTATCTGCCCGTCAAGGAGCCGGAGCGTTCGCGTGCTGTGCGGGCCTTCGAGAAACGCGCCTTGTCGGAGCGTCAGAGCCAGATCTTCATCGAGGCTCCCTATCGCAACGTCAAGCTGTTGGAGAGTATGTTGGGCGTGCTTTCGCCCTCGACTAAACTGACCGTGGCTTGCGATATTACGTCACCTTCGGAGTCGATAGCCACCATGCGTGTGGAGCAGTGGCGCAAGAGTCCTATGCCCGATATCCAGAAGCGTCCTACGATATTCATATTGGGCATATAATTTGCTCGATATATGGCCATGAGACTAAAAATAAACAGATTTATGAAGAGTAAAAAATCTAATAACCAAGAAGATACTATGACCGAGACAGCCTCTCAAACAGCAGAAAACACTGAGACCGCTGCGGCCGCCAAGGACAAAATGTCAGACGAAACGGCTGCTGCAACTGACAATATGTCAGAACCATCGCTCGAAGAGCAGATCGCCGCATGGCACGACAAGTATTTGCGCCTGCAAGCCGAGTTCGACAACTTCCGCAAACGCACTCTGCGCGAGAAGATGGAGTTGGTGGAGCGCGGCGGCGAGGAGGTGCTCAAAGCCGTCCTGTCGGTGATGGACGACATGCAGCGCGCTGTGGAGGCTTCGCACAAGAGCGACGACATAGAGGCTCTGCGCGAGGGCGAGAGCTTAGTGGTCAAGAAGTTCGCCGACATGCTCGCGCGCTTCGACGTGCACGAGATAGAGTGTCTCGACACCGAGTTCGATGCCGACCGTCAGGAGGCCGTGGCACGCTTTGCGGCCGGAGAGGATAAGAGCGGCCGTGTGATAGATGTCGTGCAGCGCGGCTACATGCGCGGCGACAAGGTGCTGCGCTATGCCAAAGTGGTGGTGGGCGAGTAGTGCCGAGAGGATTTAAAACGAAGAAACTATGGCTGAGAAGAGAGATTACTACGAGGTGTTGGGCGTGGAACGCAACGCCGACGCCGATACGATAAAGAAGGCCTATCGCAAGGCCGCCATCAAATATCACCCCGATAAGAATCCGGGCGACAAGGAGGCCGAGGAGAAGTTCAAGGAGGCTGCCGAGGCTTACGACGTGTTGTCGAATCCCGACAAACGTGCGCGCTACGACCGCTTCGGCCATGCCGGCATGAGCGGTGCCGCAGGCGGCGGTGCGGGCGGATTCGAGGGCTTCGGCGGTTTCGGCGGCGGAGGCTTCTCGATGGAGGATATATTCTCGCAGTTCGGCGACATATTCGGCGGACACTTCGGCGGCTCGTCGCGAAGCGGCGGCGGACAGCGGGTCAACCGCGGCAGCGACATACGCATAACCGTGAAGCTGACGCTGGCCGAAATCGCCAATGGCACCACCAAGAAGTTGAAGATAAACAAGATGGTGGCGTGCGACAAGTGCGGCGGCACGGGTGCCAAAGACAAGTCGGCCTACCAAAGCTGTCCCACGTGCAACGGCTCGGGCTATGTGACGCGTGTCGAGAGCACATTCTTCGGCCGCATGCAGACCCAGAGCGTGTGCCCGACGTGCGGCGGCACGGGACAGATCATCAAGGAGAAGTGCGACAAGTGCGGCGGCGAGGGTGCCGTCAAGGGCTCGGAGGTGATCGAGGTGAAGATCCCTGCGGGCGTGGGCGACGGCATGGCACTCACGGTGCACGGCAAGGGCAATGCCGCGCGTCAGGGCGGTGTGAACGGCGACCTGCTGGTGGTGATCGAGGAGGAGCACGATCCGCAGCTGGTGCGCGACGGCAACGACCTGATCCACAATCTCAACATAACGGTCACGACGGCTCTGTTGGGCGGTGAGGTGGAGGTGCCGACCATCGACGGCAAGGCACGCATAAAGGTGGCTCCGGGCACGCATGCCGGCAAGGTGCTGCGCCTGAGGGGCAAGGGACTGCCCGATGTCAACGGCTACGGTCGCGGCGACATACTGGTGGTGGTGGATATCACCATTCCCGACAAGCTCTCCTCGGAGGAGCGTCGTCTGGTCGAGGCTCTGGCCGAGCAGCCCTCGTTCAAGCGCGCCTCGAAGGTGGAGAACCAGAATATCTTCGAGCGAATGAAGAACTTTTTTCGTTAAATTAATCCGATGGCTGTGCCGTTGAGGCCCGCCGTCGAAAAACAGATAGCGTATGTCGATATTTCGTCCCTACCGCAAGGATCCCAAGAAGTTCACCTACATACCGCGCTATTTCGATCCGGTGAAGGAGGAGCGCGAGCAGCGTCGGCGCGAGCTGCACGGCCAAAGCTCCGAGACCGATGCGGAGGAGTATGTGCCCGGCCGCTATATCCGCACGCAGCGCGATGCGCGCGACGAGCGTCGTTCGGAACGGCAGCGTTCGCAGGGGCGCAACCGCCTGACGGGCGTTGTCATACTGCTGGTGTTCGTTGCGGTGTTCATATTCGTCCTGTATCCGCGCATCATGGGGCTTGTGAACCGTGCCGCCGAGCAGAAACAGGCCGCGGCAGCGACCGACAGCGTGGTGATGGAGCTGACGGAGATGGGCATCGATCCGGCGAAATATCCCGACTACGTGAAGAATATCGAGGAGTTGGAGGCCAATCGCGAACGCACCTCCTCCGCTACGCTCAACATATATGACGACGATGTCGATCTCAACGAGAAACATTAGCACCCGAATATGAGTGATAAGATCAAACTGCTGCCCGAAATAGTTGCCAATCAGATAGCTGCCGGAGAGGTGGTCAACACTCCATCGAACGTGGTCAAGGAGATGATGGAGAACTCGATCGATGCCGGTGCCCGCAGCATCAGGGTCAATTTCCGCGACGGCGGCAAGCAGCTCATACAGATCATCGACGACGGCGAGGGCATGTCGCCGCTCGATGCGCGCATGGCTTTCGACCGCCACGCGACGAGCAAGATATCGTCGTTCGACGACATATATTCGCTGCATACGTTCGGTTTCCGCGGCGAGGCACTGGCCTCGATAGCGGCCGTGTCGGAGGTGGAGCTGCGCACCCGTCAGGCCGGCGACGAGGTGGGTACGCAGACCGTAATCCGCGGCGGCGAGTTCCAGAGCCAGACACCGGTGATGTGCCCCGTGGGGTCGCAGTTCGCCGTGCGCAACATCTTCTACAACGTCCCCTCGCGCCGCAAGTTCATCGACGGCGACAATGCGCGTCTGGTGGCGCAGATGAAGCAGGAGTTCACGCGTGTGGCGTTGTGCAATCCCGAGGTGGAGTTCGAGCTGATGTCGAACGATGCCCCGATATACCGTCTTCCGGTATCGAATCTTGCCGGCCGCATCGTGGACCTGATAGGCAAGCACATCAAGCAGAATCTGCTGGACGTGGCCGTCGAGACCTCGGTTGTCTCGATCAGCGGCTTTGTGGGCCGTCCGGCTGCGGCCAAGAAGCGCAACTCGGAGCAGTATCTCTTCGTCAACGGCCGTTATTTCCAGTCGCCGCAGTTGCAGAAAGCCATCTGCAAGGCCTACGAGAAACTCATACCCGAGGGGTGCACACCCTCGTATTTCATCTATATGACGGTCGATGCCGACCGTGTCGATGTCAATGTCCACCCGCAGAAGACCACGGTGAAGTTCGCCGACGGCGAGGTCATTGCACAGATCGTGCAGGCGGCAGTGCGCGAGACGCTGGCCAAGACGGGTGCCATTCCGATGATGGACTTCTCGACCGCGGGGCGCGTGGAGATCCCCGTCATGCGGCGCGATGCCGTCTACCGCGAGCCGCGCTCGATGAGCAACAGCTCCTACAACCCTTTCCGCGAGGAGTATATCGATCCCGCGGCACCCATGCCCGACGAGGCCTTCACGGGCTTCGACGTTCCCTACGACGGCAAGATGCCGCAGAGCCTGCACGAACCCTCGCCGCGGGCAATCGCGCGCCAAAGGGGTGTGCCGACACCGGAGGAGTCCTGCGACGAGGAGTTCATCTCGATATCGTCGGCCATGGACGCTCCCGCACCGCCGTCGGCCATAGAGTATATCGACGACGAACCTCTCAGCGGCGTGCAGCAGGAGCTGGATTGCATCGCTTCGCAGGAAGCCGGCAAGGCTGTGCCGAGCCCTTATGAAGGCTTTGCCTCCGCCGCATTCGAGGAGGTGTCGTCGCTGCGCAACGGCTATGCCGTGGCACTCTACGGCGGGCGGACGGTGGTGATCGACCTGCGCAGAGTGCGCGAGCGCGTAGTCTACGAAAATACGCTTGCCGTGCTATCGCACGGCTCGGCTCCGAGCCAGCGGCTGCTCTTCGCCGAGCGTCTGACGCTCTCGGAAGAGGAGTACGAATCGATGGAGCTGCATGCCACCGAGTTCGCGGCATTGGGCTTCGAGGTTGAGTTCGCGGGCGACGGTGTGGTGGAGATCACGGGCGTGCCTGCCATGACAGGGCAGGGTGTGGCGGTCGACGAACTGATCTACGAACTGCTGCAAGGCATCGGCGACGGCGACGTTCCGGCAGATATGCAGCGCAGACACATGGCCGGTGTGCTGGCGCATCGTGCGGCCGCATCATACGGCAGGGGGCTCAGTTCGGCCGAGGCCCGTTCGCTAATGTCCCAGTTGGAGGGCTGCGAGGACCGCAGCTTCTCGCCCTCGGGACGACCTCTGATGGCCGAGCTGACCGTGGAGGAGATACGCGCCAAACTCAACTAACGAAAAAACGGTATATTATGAACAGATATATTTCACAACGCAACTCCGTGCCGCCTGCGGTGATGAATCTCATCATCGCCAATGCCGTGGTGTTCATGGCTATGTTCCTTTTGGTGAAATCGCCCGAACAGGAGTGGTCGATATACGGCCGTTTCGCGCTGCACCCTATGCAGAGTCCTCTGTTCGAGTGGTGGCAGCCGCTGACCTACATGTTCATGCACGGCGGGTTCAGCCATCTGTTTTTCAATATGTTCGCGCTGTATATGTTCGGCCGGACATTGGAGTGGGAGTTGGGAACTAAGCGTTTTCTGATCTACTACTTCGTCTGCGGCATAGGAGCCGCTCTGATGCAGATGCTCGTGGGACAGATCGACATTGCCCGCATGAATCCCGATTCGCTGGCATACATGCAGTATATGGTTACGCCTACGGTCGGTGCCTCGGGTGCAGTGTTCGGCCTGCTGCTGGCTTTCGGCCTGCTGCACCCCAATGCCGTCATCATGCTGCTCATACCGCCCATACCTATCAAGGCCAAGTGGTTCGTGGTGATATACGGTGCCATAGAGCTCTTCTTCGGAGTCTCGGGACGCATGGACAGCGTTGCGCACTTCGCACATCTGGGCGGTATGTTCTGGGGCTGGCTGCTGCTGTTGTGGTGGCGTCGGAGACGACAAATATATTAATCGGAAAATCTGTTGCAATGGGACGTCATGACGATTACTACTATGCCGACGGCTACGGCTCGCGCGAGGGTGAGGGACACCGCCCTCTGTGGCTTACGATTGTCGATCTGATAATGATCGTGGCCACGGCACTCCTTGCCGTGGGACTTATAGTGGCGTTCGTCACTCCGTATATCGATCCGTCGACATTAGGCTCGCTCACCATCATAGGCCTCTTCGCGCCGCTGCTCTATGTGGCTGTGCTGGCGGCGATGCTCTTCTGGTTGGTGCGCCGGCGATGGATTATAGCTGCCGTGCTGGCCGTGCTGGTGGTGATCGGTGCCTTCGATGTGCCGCGATTCTATCATATCGGCTTCAAACGCCATTACGAACAGCCCGAGAACCGGCGTGCGTTTACTCTGATGAGCTACAACGTGCGCGGATTCTTTTTCGACGAATACACTGCCGACGCACGCAGATATGTCGATTTCTTCTCCTCGATCGAGATGCCCGACGTGGTTTGTCTGCAAGAGTTCAACTCCTCGGCTCCCAATGCCGAGGCGGTCGACTCGCTGTTCGAGGGTTACGACAAGAGGGACGCGGTGGAGTTCGGCAACGTTCTGGTGCGCACATACAGCCGCTATCCGATCGTTGCGCACGACGACATCTCGGGACAGTCGCGCGGTACGTCGCTCTGGTGCGACATCGTCGTGCGCGACGACACGGTGCGCATATTCAACAACCATCTCTACTCTATGCACATCTCGGCCGACGACAGCCGCGACATAGCGCAGGGGAAGATATTTTTCGACGACGACAAGATGCGCAGCATCGTGACGCGCATACGCGACAACTCGTCTATCCGCGCCCGTCACGTCGATACGCTTACGCAGGTCATTGCCTCGACTCGCAGCGCGAAGATCGTGTGCGGCGACTTCAACGACACACCCATGTCGTATGTCTATCGCCGTCTGCGCAGCGGCATGAACGATACGTTCGTCGAGAAGGGGCGCGGCTACGGATATACGTTCCTGCCGATGCACAAGCTGCTCAGAATAGATTACATACTCTCGTCGCCCGACATCGAGACGGAGTCGTTCTCGTCGATCGAGGATTGCCGTCTGTCGGACCATCTGCCCATCGTGGCACGCATGCACCGCATAAAATAACGATAAAACGATTATATCATGATTTTAGATTCTGTCAAAAACAGCGAGCGTTATCTGTCGCTCAACCCGCGTTTTAAGGCGGTTTTCGATTTTCTTGAACAACACGACGCATGGACGCTGCCCGTCGGACGTACCGACATCGAGGGCGACGCACTGTTCGTCAATGTCTCGGAGCTTGACCTCAAACCCGTCGAGGAGGCTTTGTCGGAGGTGCACGACAAGTATATCGACGTGCAGGTGGTATTCGGCGGCGAGGAGCTGTTCGGTTGGAGCGAGCGCAGTGCCTGCCGCAAGGCGCAGGGCGAGTTCGACCTCGCGCGCGACGTGCAGTTCTTCACCGACACTCCGCAGACGTTCTATGCCGTGCGTGAGGGACAGTTCACGATACTCTTTCCCGAGGACGCGCATGCGCCTATGCTCGGTGAGGGTCATGTGCGCAAGTTGATATTCAAGGTAATGCGATAAAGTTCGGTCATGAAGACTTTTAAATTATTCGCGGCCGCCGCGATGCTTGCGGCCGTTGCCTGCGGTGGCGATGACGACGATGCTCCTGCGCGTCTTGCCGCTCCCGCGCCTGTGCAGAACATGGAGGCCACGACCTCTTATAAAGTGGTCATAGAGTGGGAGAGTGTCGCGAATGCCGCAGGATACAGCTGCGTGTTCGACGACTCGGCCCCGTTCTATACCGAATCTGCCGCGGCATCGTTCGGTGCATTGCGGCCTGCGTCGACACACGCCTTCAAGGTGATGTCGGTGGCCGACGATACGGGAGCCTATCTCAACTCCGAGTGGAGCCAGACCATAACCGTCGAGACCACGGCGGCCGAGTGATCGATGCTATATAAAAATATATGCCCCGTCGGAAGACGGGGCATATTTTGTTATCGGGGTAGCCTTATACTATCGGCGCGGCTTGATGTCGAGCTTGACCGGACGGATCATGTTCTCGGGTTTGAGGATCGTATCCAGCTCCTCTTTGTTCAGCACGCCGTGCTCCAACACGAGGTTGTAGACGCTGCCGCCGGTGGCAAGAGCCTCCTTGGCGATCTTCGTCGAGTTCTTGTAGCCGATGATGGGGTTGAGTGCCGTGACGATGCCGATGCTGTTGTGGACATATTCGCGGCAACGCTCCTCGTTGGCCTTGATGCCGTCGATGCAGTTGATGCGCAGCGTGTCGAAGCCGTTCATCATGATCTCGGCCGACTCGAAGCAGCACTGTGCCATGACAGGCTCCATGGCGTTGAGCTCCATCTGTGCAGCCTCGCCGCTCATGGCCACGCACAGGTCGTTGCCTATGACCTTGTAGGCTATCTGGTTCATCACCTCGGGAATCACGGGGTTGACCTTGCCCGGCATGATCGACGATCCGGGCTGGCGCGCCGGCAGGTCGATCTCGTGCAGACCGCAGCGCGGACCCGAGCCCAAGAGTCGCAGATCGTTGCATATCTTGTTCATCTTCACGGCTATACGGCGCATGGCCTGCGAGTAGCCCACCATGCACGACGTGTCCGACGTAGCGGCCACCATATCCTCGGCCAGCTTGATGTCCCAGCCGGTGATCTCGCGCATCGCGGCAAGGCAACGCTCGGCGTATTCAGGCTCCGAGCAGATGCCCGTGCCGATGGCCGTGGCACCCATGTTGATCGTCAGCAACTCCTCGGCTGCGAACTCTATGTTGCGAATCTCCTGACGCAGGATCGCGGCGAATGCGCCGAATGTCTGACCCAGAGTCATGGGCACGGCGTCCTCCAACTGCGTGCGCCCCATCTTCAATATGTGGGCGAACTCCTCGGCCTTGCGCTCGAACGACTCGATCAGAAGCGTGAAGTGCTGCATGAAACGCTTGTGCGTGGCATAGAGTCCGAGGTGTATGGCCGTGGGGTAGGCGTCGTTGGTCGACTGCGAGCAGTTGACGTGGTCGTTGGGCGAGAGATACTGGTATTCGCCTGCCTCGTGTCCCATGATCTGCAACGCGCGGTTGGCTATCACCTCGTTGGCGTTCATGTTGGTCGAGGTGCCTGCGCCGCCCTGTATCATGTCGACGGGGAACTGGTCGCGGTGCTTGCCGTCGAGTATTTCCAGACATGCCTTCGATATGCCGTCGAACTGCTCGTCGCTCAACAGTCCCAGCGAGTGGTTGGCCTCGGCCGCAGCGAGTTTGGTCATGGCCAGACCGTTGATGAACAACGGGTAGTCGTCGAGGTGGAAACGGCTGATCGGGAAGTTCTCGATGCCGCGCAATGTCTGCACTCCGTAAAGTGCTTCGACGGGAACCTGCATCTCACCGATGAGATCGCTTTCTGTACGGGTCTTGCCCGAGAAATCACACTTTGTCATAGTATTGTCAGTTTTTAATTTTAGTATTGTCTTGAACTGCGTATCGTACTAATTGCACGAATCGTAACATAAAGGTATATATTTTTCTCTAAAAAATGCAATTTCGATGATAAATTATAACTTTTTTATTGCCGATGCGCGATATTCGTAACTTCCGGCAGCCGCCGGTACGCAGACGGCAACGGGATCATGCCCCGCAAGGCATGATCCCGTTGTAGTCTGTCACACCTTCCGCTACTGGTGCTCGGGGCGCAGCAGATCCTGCACCACCTTCACGGGCGAGAATGTCGTGATGGGCACGTCGACGAAGATGGTGTTCCAGTCGGCCATGGCACCGTTCCACAGGCCGGGCAGCTCCTGCGCACGCAGGTCACGGCCGCCGCTCGACTTCTTCGAGATGAAGCCCGTCGAGGGATCGACATACTTCCTCAGATCGAACTTCGTACCGTCGTGACGTCGCACGCCGCATACCAGATCGACCGGATTGAAGTGGGTGGCCGATTTCATCAGATCCATCTTCTCGGGGGCTATCTGGCTCGATTCGGCTATCTGCAACTGCTCCACGCCGTCGTCTCGGCGTACCCAGAACGGACCGCCCCCCGGCTCGCCCTCGTTGCGCACCATGCCGCATACGCGTATGGGGCGGTCGAGCAGAGACAGGATCTTCTCGCGGCCGGTGTCCTCGGGCAGGCGGCAGCACAACTCCTCTTGCAGGAATGCGGCGGCCTCGGCCGCAACGTCGTCGCCGCGGCGCAGTGCCTCGATCAGACGGAACGAGCGCTGTTGCAGCCGCAGCAGCTCGCCGGCCAGCACCTTTTTATATGTCACCGTGTCGGCCTTGCGGCGGTCGGTGGTGACGTTGTCGATGTTCTTCACGAAGATGATGTCGGCATCGAGCGCGTCGAGATTCTCGATCAGCGCGCCGTGACCTGCCGGACGGAACAGCAGCCCTCCCTCGTCGGTGCGGAACGGACGGTTGTCCATGTCGACGGCTATGGTGTCGGTCGAGGGACGCTGCACCGAGAATGTCACCTCGTAGCGGACGTTGAAACGCTCCTCGTAGATGCGCTGACGCTCGGCCAGCAGAGCCTCGAATCCGGCCTTGTGCTCGGGCGATACGGTGAAGTGTATGCGCACGCGGTTGCCCATGCGGGCATACAGCGCACCCTCGACCAGATGCTCCTCCACGGGCTTGCGCAGCGAGTCGGGGTAGGCGTGGAACGTCACCAGTCCCTTGGGCTTCGAGCCGTAGCCCAGACCGTCGATGATGATGTTGCGCACGATCTGCTCGTCGTCCGACTGCGGGGTGATGTGCTTGGCCAGCTCGGGGAAGAATGCGAAACGCTCGATGTTTTGCAGCAGGGTGTCGATGCCCTTGCCGCGCCGTCCCTCGTTCACGAACTCGAACAGCTCCTTGAACATGCGCGTGGCGGCACCCGATGCCGGCACGAACTTTACTATCTGCAACTCGGTGGCCCGACTGTCGTACAGAGCCTCGGCTGCTGCTATCTGCCCGCTGTCGAGCACCTTTATTCCGTCGCCGGGCGAAGCGGCGCGCGTTACGGGCAGCGGCGGAAAACCGTTGCGGAAATTCTCTATCTGCCGCTCTGCCTGAGCCACGCTCAGACCGTGTGCCTCGATGGCGGCAATGTCCTCTTTGGTAAACATGGTAATATCTGTTTTGGTTATCTTATCAAGTTAGAGGTTTTAATCTCTCAAATTTAGTAAAATTTTCCGTAACTTTGCATTATGAAACATATTTTTCACAATGTCGATCTCTCGGATCGCAACAGTTTTCATGTAAGGCAGAGTGCCGCGACACTGGTCGAGTTCTCGTCGGCGGAGGATCTGGCCGATTATTTCTCGTCGGAGAACCCCGCGAAGTGGTATGTGCTGGGTGCCGGCAATAACGTCCTCTTCACGCGCAACTACGACGGCGTGCTGCTCACGCCCGTAGGCCGGCAGATGACGGTCATAGGCGACTGCGGGCAGTGCGTCTCGGTAAGGGTCGATGCCGGTGCGGAGTGGGATTCGCTTGTCGAGTGGAGCGTCGGGCAGGGTCTTTGGGGGTTGGAAAACCTCTCGCTCATACCCAGCAGCGTGGGTGCCGCGCCCGTGCAGAACATCGGTGCGTATGGTGCCGAGGCGGGCGATACCATCACGGCGGTGGAGTATTTCGATGTGCCGGAGCGTCGCGTGGTGCGGCTCTCGGGCGAGCAGTGCCGCTTCGGTTACCGCGACAGCATATTCAAGCGCGAGCTGCGCGGCCGCGCCATTATCACGGCCGTGGAGTTCCGTCTCTCACGCGTGGCGCAGCCTAATCTGGGTTACGGCGACGTGGCGCGCGAAGTGGAGCTGCGGGGCGGTGCGACGCTTGCGAACATACGCGAGGCGATCTGCGCGATACGCCGCCGCAAGCTGCCCGATCCGGCCGTGACGGGCAATGCCGGCAGCTTCTTCAAGAATCCGGTCGTCGATCGTGCTGTGGCCGACCGGCTGCTGGCCGAGTATGCGGACATGCCGGTGTATCCGCTTGCCGATGCCGGCCGAGTGAAGCTGGCCGCCGGCTGGCTTATCGACCGCTGCGGATTGAAGGGCTACCGCGGGCAGAGAGTGGGCGTGCACGACCGTCAGGCGTTGGTGCTGGTCAATCTGGGCGGTGCCACGGGAGCCGATGTCATGGCTCTGGCCGATATGGTATGCCGTCGAGTGGAGGAGCGGTTCGGCATAAGGATCGAACCGGAAGTGAATGTCATTTGAGAGACGTGTAATGTTACTTTTAGAGGAGTTTGAGAAGTATGTCGCTGCGAACGAGCTGTTTTCGCACGACGACAAGATATTGCTGACGGTCTCGGGCGGGGTCGACTCGATGGTCATGATGGCCTTGTTCGCCGCTTCGGGCTACAAGTTCGGTGTGGCGCACTGCAACTTCCAGTTGCGCGGCCAGGAGAGCGACGAGGACGAACTGTTAGTGGCGCGCGAGGCCGAACGCTACGGCGCGGAGTTGTTCAACCGCCGTTTCGACACCACCGGAGAGATGGAGCGCACGGGCGAGTCGATGGAGATGGCGGCGCGTCGTTTGCGCTACACGTGGTTTCGCTCGCTGTGCGACGAGCACGGCTATACTGTCATAGCCATCGCCCACCACATCAACGACTCGATCGAGACCTTTTTCATCAACATGCTGCGCGGCACGGGTCTGCGCGGCCTGACTGGCATCGGCGTGCAGATAGGCCGCATCGTGCGGCCGCTGATGTTCGCCACGCGCAAGGAGATACTCGACTACGCCGTGGCTCACCATATCCCTTACAGGGAGGACTCGTCGAACCGCTCGACCAAGTATCTTCGCAACAAGGTGCGTTTAGGCGTGGTGCCCATGCTGCGCGAGATCAATCCGCGCTTCACCACCATCATGCGCCGCAACATATCGCGCCTGACCGATGCCCAACGCTTCATCGACAGCTCGATGGAGATCATCAAACGCACCTCGCTCGACACCGAGGGCGAGATACACACGCTGCACGTCGACCGCATCGATGCCTCGCTGCCGTTAGGATATGTCGTCTACGAGATACTCAACTCCTCGTATGGCTTCAAGGGCGATACGGTCGATGCTCTGTGTCATGCGCTGGCGCAGGGCAATACCGGTAGGCGATTCTACTCGCGCGAGTGGGTGGCTACGGTCGACCGCGGCCGCGTGGTAATAAGCCGCATAGCCGACGAGGACACGTGCGAGGTGAGTGTCGAGCGCGGCACGCTGCGCTCCTATTGCGGCAACTCGGTGCTCTACTACGAGTATTGCGACATCGATATGATCGATTCTATGGAGCTGGGCGACAACGTGGCATTGATCGATGCCGACCGGCTGCAATTCCCGCTCACGCTGCGCCGCTGGCAGCAGGGCGACTGGTTCATACCCTTCGGCATGACCGGCCGCAAGAAGCTGAGCGACTACCTCATAGACCGAAAGGTGTCGATGGCCGAGAAGGGCCGCCAGTTCGTGCTCTTGTCGGGCGACGATGTAGTGTGGGTTGTCGGCCGTCGTCTGGACGATCGCTTCCGCCTGACGCGCCAGACCGAAAACGTGTTGAAAATCACCAGAGAGATATTGTAACAGATGGCTAAATCGAGTGTCAAATTCAAGGATTGCGTGGCTCAGTTCGAGTCGCTGACGGCCGATATCGCGGCGCGCCGCTTCGCACCGATATATCTGCTTGCGGGCGACGAGGGCTATTTCATCGACGCGCTTTGCGAACAGCTCTCCTCGTCGATCCTGTCGGAGGCCGAGCGGGCCTTCAACCAGATCACGGTCTACGGACTCGACTCCGATGCCGGTGCCATCGTCAACCTCTGCCGGCAGATGCCCATGATGGGCTCCTACGAGGTGGTCATCGTGCGCGAGGCGCAGAATCTGCAACGCATAGAGAATCTGGCACACTACACCTCCAAGCCGCAGCAGTCGACGATACTGGTGGTGTGTTATAAGAATAAGGAGCAGGGGCGCGGCATCGACCGCCGTGGCTCGTTCTACAAGAGCTGCGTGAAGAACGGCGTGGTGTTCGAGTCGGTGCGTCCGCGCGACTACGAGATCGATTCGTGGCTGTCGGCCTATGTGGCGCGCTGCGGCTTGAAGATGCAGCCCAAGGCCATGTCGATGCTCAAAGAGCAGTTGGGTACCGATCTTGCGCGCATCGCCGGCGAGTTGCAGAAGCTCACCGTGTCGCTGCCCGAGGGGCAGACTACCGTGTCGGACGACGACATAGAGCGTTATGTGGGCATCTCCAAGGAGTTCAACACCTACGAGCTGTGTGGGGCGGTGATGCGTCAGGACGTGGCGCGTGCCATGCGCATAGCCGACCATTTCGGCAAGAATCCCAAGTCGTACCCCATCATGGTGACCATAGCCGTGCTGTTCGGGCAGTTCCGCCAGATGTTTCTGATGGGCTATCTGATGTGGCAGACGCGCAAGCGCGGCGTGCCCTTCCCCTCCGATGCCGAGCTGATGCGCATACTGGGTGTAGGCAATCCCTTCGCCATACGCGAGATGAAGGAGAACATCGGCCGCTGGAACAACCGCCGCCTGTTCAATATCCTCGGTCTGCTGCGCGAGTACGATGCCAAAAGCAAGGGACTCGACAACGGCGGACTGGATCAGGACGAGCTGCTGCGCGAGCTGCTGCTCAAAATATTTTCACAACAATAATTCTCGGCTCAGATGTCACGCTTGGTGTGGATAGACGGCCAGACGGTCGATCGGCGGCAGCTGTCCGACGTGCGTCCCTGTGTGGTCGAGTGCGTGCATACGCTCGACTATCGTGCGCGGCGCATGGAGCGGCACCTCGATGTGCTGCGTGCCGCGGCCGAAGAGCTCTTCGGCTTCGCACCGCTCTACCGTGCCGGCGAGATGGAGTGCGTGGCGGCCGAACTGCTTGCCCGCAACCGTATGACGCGCACGTTGAGCTGTCCTGTCCGCATCGTGCTATCGTCGCGCGCCGAGCTGGTCGTCGAGTGTCAGACACCGACTTTCGGCGCGGGCTGCTATCTGCGCGCGAAGATGCCTGCGGCCGTGGCTCTGCATTACGATGTCCCGCCGTGGGAGCATCGTTCGTCGATGACCGAGCAGATCGCCGCCGTGGCCGACCGCATGGTGCAGATGCAGGGTGCCGAAGCGGCCATACGCATCGATTCGCAGGGTATGGTTGCAGGGCGGTCGTGGTCGCCGCTGTTTCTGGTTAAAGACCGTTATCTGTTCACACCGCGCCGGTACGACTCGGCTGAGTACGATATGGCCGTTGAGGCGGCCGAAAAGGCCGGTTTGCAGTTGTATGTGCGTCCCTTCTCGGTGCGTGCGCTGGATTATGCCGACGAGCTGTTCACGGTCGATTCGATGGGCATGACGGCCTATTCGCGTGTGGGCGGCAGATGGCTGTCGAGCTCTATCGCCGCCGGCATGGCCTCCTGCTTGGAGTAGCGCGCAGGGCTTGTATTGCGACGTTTCCGGAAAATTGAGAAACCGATCGGGCTTCGGCTGTCGTATATTTGCGGAGCAAACCAATCCGCATATATCATGAAAAAGTTTTTTGTCGTTGTGACGATCCTGTCGGTCGTCGCAGCTGCCGTCGGCGTGTGGCGCATAGGGCGTCTGCGCGAGGAGAACCGTCGGCTGGAATCCAACTGTCGGGCATTGACTAACTCCGTCGAGCTATATCGCACGCGCGCCGGCGAGTCGGCCGCCGCCGTGGAGCGTCTGACTCTGCGCTGCGAGGAGTTCCGCCGCACGCATGGCGAGGACCTCGCCCGCATACGCGATCTTGGACTGCGCCTGCGCCGCGTGGAGAGCATGGCCGTGGGTGCCATGCAGAGCCGTTACGATCTGCGCATGTGCCTGCGCGATACCGTTGTCGTGCGCGACACCCTGCGCGATACGGTGCGCATCTTCTCGGGCGGCGATGCGTGGAGCCGTGTCGAGGGCCGCATCGACGGCGACACGGTGGAGTACTCCCTGCGCACGGTCGACACCATACGCCAGATCGTGCATCGCGTGCCGCGCAAGTTTCTGTTTATCCGCTACGGCACCAAGGCCATTCGTCAGGAGATGATATCGAGCAATCCTCACACGCAGCTGGTCTACACCGAGTATATCGAACTCGCGCGCTGATGCCACCTGCGGCCGCTCTGGACGACAGCATCTTGTCATTCCGAGTGAAACGAAGAATCCGGTTGGGGAATATGTGCGAGGCTGATATACACACCATGTCATTCTGAGGAGGACGGAACGTCCGACGTGAGAATCTCTTTTTTGCCGACTAATCCCTGCCATACCAATGTACTCCCGCCTGCGAGACTCCCACGGTCGGGCATGCACCCTCCCTCGGAGTGACAGTCGGGTGGCCATATCGTCCCCAACCAGATATCTCACAGACGTTCGACATGACAATCCCGTCGGGCGATGCTCAAATAAATATCGGTGTTGCTGTCGCATATTCTTATCTTTTTTCTATCTTTGTGGATAATATACAACTCGCTTATGCAGAGAACAGCTCTTTTCCCCGGGTCGTTCGATCCGTTTACGCGCGGACATGCCGCCGTTGTCGACGAGGCATTGGCACTGTTCGACCGCGTGGTCATAGCCGTCGGACATAACGTGGCCAAGCGTGGCCTGCTGAGCATCGATGCCCGCCGCAGGCTTATCGAGCAGCTCTATTCAGGCGAGCCGCGTGTGGAGGTGAGCGTCTACTCGACTCTCACGGGCGACGAGGCGCGCCGCGTGGGTGCCTGCGCCATTATCCGCAGCGTGCGCACGGCGGCCGATTTCGAGTATGAACGTACCATTGCGCAGGCCAACCGGCGGCTCTTCCCCGAGTTGAGCAGCGTGCTGCTGATGGTCTCGCCCGAGCTGGCCGACATCTCCTCGTCGTTAGTGCGCGAGCTTATGGCTTTCGGCCGCAGCGTCGACGACCTGATGCCCGAGGGCATACGTATAGAGAATTATTTGACAAACGAATAGATACAGACATTATGGAATTTACAGCAGAGATGATCGCCGCTTTGGTAGGCGGTGAGATCGTCGGAGACAAGCAGGTCAAGGTGAGCACCGTAGGCTCGATCGACGGCGGCCGCGAGGGTGCGCTGGCATATCTGACCAACCCCAAATACGAACCGTTCGTCTATACGTCGAAGGCCTCGATCATATTGGTCGACAAGACGTTCGAACCCAAACAGCCCGTTGCGGCGACACTGGTCAAGGTGGCCGATGTGGGTGCCTGCGTGTTGTCGCTGTTGGAGATGTACAACGCCGCCCGTCCGCGCAAGACGGGCATATCGCGCATGGCGTCGATCAACGAGCGCGCCGAGGTGGGCGAGGAGTGCTACGTGGGCGACTTCACGGTCATCGAGGCCGGAGCTAAGGTAGGGCGCGACTGCCAGATATATCCCCAGTGCTACATCGGCGACGGCGTGACGGTGGGCGAGGGCACCAAGATCTACCCGGGCGTGAAGATATACGAGGGCTGCCGCATAGGCCGCAACTGCATCATACACGCCGGTGCCGTGATCGGTGCCGACGGCTTCGGCTTCGCACCCAAGCCCGACGGCACGTTCGCCAAGATCCCGCAGTTGGGCAATGTCGTCATCGAGGACAACGTGGAGATCGGTGCCAACACATGTATCGACCGCGCCAAGACCGAGTCGACGATAATCCGCAGCGGCGTGAAGCTCGACAACCTCATACAGATAGGCCACAACGTCGAGATCGGTGCCAACACCGTGTCGTCGGCGCAGATGGGTATCGCCGGCACCTCGAAGATCGGTTCCAACTGCTTCGTGGCGGGTCAGGTGGGCATAGCCGACCATGTCACGATCGGCAACGGCGTGCGCATAGGCTCCAAGTCGGGCATCGACAAGGACGTGGCCGACGGCGAGATACGCTTCGGTTACCCCGCACTTCCGGGCATGCAGTATCACCGCTCGTTCGCCGTGTTCCGCCGCCTGCCCGAGTTGGAGAAGAAAGTGCGCGAGCTGGACAAGAAGTTGACCGAAGAGTAGCGTAGGGCACCGTCCGTGGAGAGAGGTTTGCGCATAATGGGCATCGACCCGGGAACCAACTACATGGGTTACGGCGTGATCGAGATCGCCGGCCGCGAGCCTCGTGCCGTGGTCATCGGCGAGATCGACCTGCACAAGATCAAGGACCCCTACGAGAAGCTGCGCTACATATTCGAGCGCGTGCGGACACTCGTAGAGGAGTATGCGCCCGACGAGGTGGCTTTCGAGTCGCCATTCTTCGGCGAGAATGTGCAGAGCATGCTCAAACTCGGCCGTGCGCAGGGTGTGGCCATAGCCGCTGCGCTGAGCGCGCACGTCGCCATCACGGAGTATGCCCCCATGCGCATCAAGCAGGCCATCACGGGTCGCGGTGCGGCTACTAAGGAGCAGGTGGCGCAGATGATCAACTCCATACTGCACACCGACTACCACCCGCGCAAGCTCGATGCCACCGACGGCATGGCTGTTGCTCTGTGTCACTTCTTCACCACGGCCAACCCCATAACGCGCGCCATGGGCGGCGAGCGCAGAAAGGGGCTGGGCGGCGATCGTAAGGCGCGTCGCGGAAGCAGCTCGTGGGAGAGCTTCGCCAGAAGCAATCCCGACAGGGTCAAAGATTGACCGAATGTTAAACATACTTATTATAATATTATGAAAAGAATCCTTACAGTCGCGTGCTGCCTGTCGATGTTGGCCGCATGCGGAAACAATGACAAGAAATCGGCCGACAACTTCAAGATCAACGGCAATCTGACGGCTCTGGACGAGGGCATCGATCCCGGCGATACGGTGCGTGTAGTCGACATATACGACCGCAATAACGTGCTGGCCGAGACCGTCGTGGGCGAAGACAAGACATTCACGCTCACCGGCAATGCAAAGCTGCCCATGCTGGCGAGGGTGACCGTTGCAGGCAGCGGTCTGGCCAATGTGGCTTTGGAGGGCAACGATGTCGCTATCGTCTACGATGCCGAGCAGGACGATATAGCCGTGACCGGATCGTACACCAACGATAACATGGGCAAGTACGACGAGCAGATCTATTCTATCTTCGCCGAGGGACAGGCTGCCACCGATGAGGAGCAGGAGGAGGAGATCATGAACCGCTTGAAAGCCGTGATGTACGATGCCGTCGTGGAGAACAAAGACAATCTTTTGGGCGTTGTCATGTTGGAGGGCTACTATGCGCAGTTCGCCGAGCCGGAGGAGATTCTCGCCGTCGTCGATCAGCTCTCTGCCCCGATGCAGGAGGTGAAGGGCATCGAGCGTCTGACGGTGCTTTGCAACAACGCCAAGAATGCCGAGGTGGGTGCCAAGTTGGCCGATATCAAGCTGACCGACACCGAGGGCCGTGAGGTGGCCGTATCGGATCTTCTGGCCGAGGGTAAGTGGGTGCTCGTCGACTTCTGGGCTACGTGGTGCGGTCCCTGCCGCGGCGAGATTCCCCATCTGGTGGAGGCATACGCCAAGTTCGCTCCCAAGGGCTTGCAGATCTACGGCATCACGCTCGACCGTCCGGGCAGCGAGCAGAAGTGGAAGACCTTTGTTGAGGAGAACGGCATGACATGGGTCAACGTATGGGGCTATGTCGGCGACGAGTGCCCGGCAGCCGAACTCTACAACGTCCGCTCTATCCCCACCAACTTCCTCTTCTCGCCCGAGGGCATTCTTGTGGCCAAGAACCTGCGCGGCGAGCAGATCGAGACGATTTTGGCAGAACATATCCTTGCAGAGTAACTGCTTGACCTGTAATCGTATATTTGGGCGACACCTTCGGGTGTCGCTTTTTTTTGTAAAAATTTTTGTGAAAATATTTGCACGATCGGAAAATTCGCCGTACATTTGCACACGCAAAAGCGAAAGAGAATGGCTCCGTAGCTCAACTGAATAGAGTACTTGACTACGGATCAAGCGGTTACAGGTTTGAATCCTGTCGGAGTCACCAAGGGGATTGTCGTAAGACGATCCCCTTTCTTTTTCTTTTTCGTGAAAAGACATCATTTACTTCGCCTCGTTTAAGTCCGCAAATGGGCAGTACACTCAGTACAGCCCATCTGCGTCCTTTTCACGTGCGGCTTGTAACTAATGCCTTTTGACGAAAAAGACGGTTGTGGTGCTTGGGTGGTTTTCCATGAAAAACGGCATTCTACTGCCGCGCCTCGTCGTTCGCCAATGGGCTGTACTGAGTGTACAGCCCATCGTCTCACTCTGTCGTCGCGTTCATTTCATGCACTTTTTCTCGCCGCGGCAAAGTCGAAGTAAACTTCGCTTTGCTCGTCCGGCTTAACGAAAAAGTTGTATAATACCGCTTTTGACGAAAAATGGGGTAGTGGTTCTTTGGAGGTTTTCCGTGAAAAGACGTCATTTACTGCCGCTCGCTTCATTGCCCGAACGGGCTGTACGCTCAGTACAGCCCGTCCGTCCAATGTTCGCTGCGCGTTGTAACTAACGTCTTTTGACGAAAAAGAGGGTAGTGGTTCTTTGGAGACTGTTTCCTCCGTCTTGTCATTCTGAGCGGAGCGAAGAATGTGGGGGAGACAAGACATGCGACATGACTGCGGAAATAGTCTCGCACAGATTTTTCTCTGATGCTCGAAATGACAGGACAACTGTCACTCCGAGGAGCAACGCAGTTGCGACGTGGGAGTCTCGCCGTCGGAAACGCAATTGCCGGACAGGGATTCGTTGCACAAGAGAGATTCTCACGTCGCGATTTTCAATCGCATAACCAATATCGACCACAGAGCTACGGCTTGCGCCGTTATATAATTCTGACCCTCCCCTAAATCCCCTCCTCGGAGGGGACTTTTGTCGCGCGATTGATCGCGCTCCATGTGGGGCGTGGCAAGCTCCGTCTTGCGTCCCGAGGTGGGGCTTTGGCAGGTGGTATGTCACTCCGAGGAGCGACGCAGTTGCGACGTGGGAGTCTCGCGGGCGGGAGAGTGTTTGCCGCACAGGGATTTGTTGGGCTGGGGTTTGTCGGGCAAGAGAGAGATTCTCACGTCGCGTGCACAACACGCTCCTCAGAATGACAGGACAGTGGAATAGTCGCGCACAGATTCTTCGCTATCGTTCAGAATGACAACATAGTGGAAATAGTCTCCAAAGAATTATGTGCGGATTTTTCGTCAAAAGGTGTTAGTTACAAGCCGCACGTGAAAAATCCGCAGATGGGCTGTACTGGCGTACTGCCCATTTGCGGATTTGAACGAGGCGCAGGAAATGACGCCTTTTCACGAAAAAGATAAGATCGGTTACTTATTGATCGCGCTAAGATCTCCGAACAGCTGCTCGAAGCTCGAAACCATATCGCGACGCAAAGCCGAGTAATACTTGCGCACCAATGATGCGTTCTTAGGCTCGTCGGGGTTGTTGGCCTTGACATAGAGCGCATTGCGCAACTCAACGCCTTTCTCCATGAGTTCCACTACCGCATCTTCCTTGTTGGGCTGGAAATAGATGGCCATCTCGCAATCGAAGACGAACTCTTCCAGACGATAATCGATCTCTTTCTTTAAGTTTCTTAAATTTGCCATACTTGTATTTCGTTTAAAACTATTTTGCTCAACGCAAAGATAGAAAAACGATTTCGTATTTCCAAATATTTCCGTTCATATCGGTTATCGGGCGGCATGTCAATCGATATTGGCAGCCTCCATAATGACGATTATGCCGACCGATTCGTCCATCACATCGTCGTCGCTGTCACAGCAGCACTGCGGTGTAGGCGGGCACGGGTCGGGCTCGGGTGCAGGTGCGGGGCGACGCACAAGCTCACGCGTCTGATGCACGCTGTCCTCGGTGTAGGTGAATGTCACCACCGTGCGGCGCAGCGTGGGCAGCACCGAGGTGCGCAGCCAGTTCCATGCCGTAGTGTGCGCTTTGAGCTGACGCTCGACGGTGGGAGCCGCCTCCGACGAGTTGACGATGTCGAGAATGGTGTTTTTGTTCTGCAACGACGAACGGCGCACCTCGTCGGCACACGCGCTCCACGGAGCCACGCGGCCGTCGACCGTCACCGTATGGAGGCTCGACAGCGCGTACTTCGAGTTGAGCCATGTCAACAGGTCGTTGGCACGGTTCTTCGCCAACTTGGCATTGTATGCCGCCGAGCCGTCGGGCGATGAATAGCCGGTGACGCTGACCGACGAGACATGCCGCAGCGTGTCGTTCTTGATGCGCGATATGAAATCGCCTATCTGTCGCAACTCGTCCGAATTCTCGTCGAACTGTCCCGATACCTGAGCATTGCCCACGGCATAACGCACGACGAACTCGGCCGTCTTGGGCTGAGTACCCTTCACTAAATAGCGGCGAACGATGTAATCACCTTCGACCCACTCCGAGAGCAGAGTGCCGTTGGGCACACTTTGCGAGGAGTTGCGATAACCTTGCGCCGACGCTCCGCCACACAGAGCCAATGCGCAGATCGAAACCAAAGAATAGAATAGTGTTTTCACCATGATACGATTTTATTCGGTTAATTTGTAATAACGTCATGGCAATTCTCAACAATCGCACCAAATGACATATCCGCTCCTGCCCGAAAGCAGGGAGCGATTGCTGTGCGGGAGGCTTCGTCCCGTATCCCGAGTGGTCGTTGACAGGTTGTCTGTCACTCCGATGCAGGGCGCATTCCCGACCGAGGGAGTCTCCGGACACGACACGTCATGCTGAACGGAGCAATGCAAAGTGAAGCATCTGGTTGGGGAGGACAAGGCATCTCTGTCACTCCGAGGAGCAACGTAGTTGCGACGTGGGAGTCTCGCGCTGTGGAGCGTGTTTGCAGCCAAAACAGGGATTCTCACGTCGTGCGTTCCGCACTCCTCAGAATGACAGGACAGTGGAAATAGTTTACAAAGAGCCACCAACCCAATTTTTCGTCAAAAGGCGTTAGTAGCGGTGCCGACATGAAATTGGCGCGGATAGGCTGTACTGAACGTACTGCCTATTCGCGCCAATGATTGAGGTGACGCTAATGACGTCTTTTCACGAAAAATTACTTGCCGGCGATAATACCGTCGATGTAAGCCTTGATCTTGGGTGCCGGATCCTCCCAGCCCTCGGGCTTGATGACCTTGCCGTCCTTGGGATTGTAGTGGGGTTTGCCGTCGGGCCAGAGCTTGGCCATGTTGGCTTTCTGGACGATGTCGAACAGCTCGTCGGCCTCCAAACCCATCTCGACCAGGGTGCCCAGAGCGAAGTAGATAAGATCGATCATGGCGTCGGCCTGTTCGTATATGTCTTTGGCCACGAGAAACTCGGCCACCTCCTCGTTCATCCACTTTCCGCGCGCGAGAGCACGTTTGGTATCGATCATGCGTGGAGTCTCGGCCACGGGGTGTCCGAACTTATCGTGAAATTCGCGAACGTCGTTCCATTCCTTTTTCATAATATGATTAGATTTACAAGAATAAGCATAAGGCAAAGGTACAAAAAATCGGGCGGAATGCAATGTATATCGTATCAATATATTTGGTATTGCCCTCACTTATTCGTATATTTGGCTGCGCCGAATATACTCTCGTTCGGCAAAATGCAAATGAATTTGCTTTTGCCCTCACTTATTCGTATATTTGGCTGCGCCGAATATACTCTCGTTCGGCAAAATGCAAATGAATTTGCTTTTGCCCTCACTTATTCGTATATTTGCCCGATATAACGACAATAACTAATTTATAAATTATAACATAATGTGTGGTATCGTAGGTTACATAGGCAGCCGTAACGCCTATCCGATATTGATACAGGGTCTGCATCGTTTGGAGTATCGCGGCTATGACAGTGCCGGCGTGGCATTGATAAACCAGTCGGGAGAGCTGAACGTCTACAAGAGCAAGGGCAAGGTCGCCGCATTGGAACGTTATGCCGAGCAGAAGGATACATCGGGCACGATCGGCATTGCGCACACGCGCTGGGCTACCCACGGCGAGCCGAGCGATATCAACGCCCACCCGCACTATTCGCAGTCGGACAACATCGCCATCGTCCACAACGGCACCATAGAGAACTATGCCGTCATCAAGCAGGCTCTGATAAGCCACGGCTATACGTTCCGCAGCGATACCGATACCGAGGTCATAGTGCAGCTGATAGAGTATATCATCGAGCAGAACTCGTGTTCGCTCTACGAGGCTGTGTTGCAGGCGACAAAGGAGATCGTCGGTGCATACGCCATAGCCGTCATCGCCAAAGACAATCCCGATCAGATAATCGCGGCACGCCGCAGCAGCCCGTTAGTCATAGGCATAGGCAACGACTTCTACTGTCTGGCTTCGGACGCGACACCCATCGTCGAATACACCAAGAAGGTGGTCTATCTCGAAGACGGCGAAATAGCCGTCATCAACCGCAACGAGCCGTTGAAGATCATGACCGGCGATAACGTCGAGGCCAAGATCAATATCTGCAAGTTGCGCATGAGCATATCCGAGTTGGAAAAGGGCGGTTATCCGCATTTCATGCTCAAAGAGATATTCGAACAGCCCAAAACGCTGCTCGACTGCCTGAGCGGCCGTGTCAGCATCGACGGCAAGAACGTATCCATATCGGGCATCATCGATAACAGGGAGCGGTTCCTGCGCGCCGAGCGCATCATCATCGTGGCATGCGGCACCTCGTGGCATGCAGGTCTTATAGGCAAGCACCTCATAGAGGATTTCTGCCGCATACCAGTCTCGGTGGAGTATGCCAGCGAGTTCCGTTACAGCAATCCCGTAATCACCGACCGCGACATACTCATCGCCATCTCGCAGTCGGGCGAGACGGCCGACACGCTGGCTGCATTGGAGTTGGCGAAGTCGCGCGGCGCATTCGTGTTCGGCATCTGCAACGTCATAGGGTCGTCGATTCCGCGCGCCACCGACTCGGGCTGCTATATACACGTAGGTCCTGAGATAGGCGTGGCCTCGACCAAGGCATTCACCGGACAGGTGACCGTGCTGGCCATGGTCGCACTGGCCATAGGACAGCTCCGCGGCACCGTATCGCAGCAGACCTACGAGCAGGTGGCGACCGACCTGCGGCGCATTCCGTCGCTCATAAAGGAGGTGCTGAAGTTGAACGATCGCATCGAGGATCTGTCGAAGATATTTACGTATGCCCACAACTTCCTCTATCTGGGTCGCGGCTACAACTATCCGGCCGCCATGGAGGGTGCGTTGAAGCTCAAAGAGATATCGTATATCCATGCCGAGGGCTACCCGGCCGCAGAGATGAAGCACGGCCCCATCGCCTTGATTGACAACGAGATGCCGACCGTGGTCATAGCCACGACCGACAGCATCTACGACAAGACCGTCAGCAACATACAGCAGATCAAGGCACGCGGAGGCCGCGTCATAGCCATCGTCACCAAGGGTGACAAGGTGGCATCGGCATTAGCCGACTACGCCATAGAGATACCCGAGGTGTCGGAGTGTCTGTCGCCGCTGCTTACGTCGGTTCCGTTGCAGCTCTTGGCCTACTACATAGCCGTCAACAAGGGACGCGACGTAGACCAGCCGCGCAATCTGGCCAAGTCGGTCACGGTAGAGTAACCGGAAACAGCGTCGAACGATGAACATCACCAAAGCCGTTTTCAAATGCAGCTCCGAGCGCATCTCGCAGGTCCCGAAAGACGATCTGCGAGATGTGGCGTTCATCGGTCGCAGCAACGTGGGCAAGTCGTCGCTGATCAACATGCTGACCGGCAACAAATCGCTGGCCAAGGTGTCGGGCACACCGGGCAAGACACGGCTTATCAACCACTTCCTGATAAACGACAGCTGGTATCTGGTCGATCTGCCGGGTTACGGCTATGCCAAGGTATCGCGCACCACGCGCGGCGAGTTCTCGAAGCTCATCACCGACTACGTCCTCAAATGCGAAAAGATGCACTACCTGTTCGTGCTGGTGGATTCGCGTCTGGAACCGCAGCGTATCGATCTCAGGTTCATCGAGATGCTGGGACGCGAGGGCATACCGTTCGGGATCATCTTCACCAAGACCGACAAAATATCGCAGGCCGAGCTGAGCCGCAACGTCAAAGCCTATCGTGCCGTGCTCTCGGAGCAGTGGGAGGAGCTGCCGACGATGCTCTTCTCGTCGAGCGAGAAGGGACGCGGACGCGAGGATATTCTCGATCACATAGAAAAATGTTTAGTACAATGTTGAAAAATCGGCGCATGAAGTGTCCGATTTTTTATTTCGGATAGTTATCTTTGCAAAACAAATAAACCTCATACTTCTACTTCTTATGGCGATCCACAAAATCAAGTTTTTCACGGGCAGGGGTTCTCGTTACCTTGCCGAGAAGATTGCGGCCGAATACGGCACTGCGTTAGGCGACTCCGACGTATTGCAGTTCAGCGACGGAGAGTTTCAACCCGCCTACAACGAATCGATCCGCGGCTGCACGGTGTTCATCATTCAGTCGACATTCCCGCCCTCGGACAATCTGATGGAGCTGTTGATGATGATCGATGCCGCCCGTCGCGCTTCGGCCTATCACATCATAGCCGTCATACCATACTTCGGCTGGGCGCGTCAGGATCGCAAGGATCGTCCGCGCGTGCCTATCACGGCTCGTCTGGCAGCCAACATGCTCGTGGCGGCAGGCGTCGACCGCATCATGACGATGGATCTGCACGCCGACCAGATACAGGGCTTCTTCGACCAGCCGGTCGACGCGCTCTATGCCAGCGGCATATTCGTGCCCTATATCAAGAAACTCGAAATCGACAATCTCTCCATAGCCGCACCCGACATGGGCGGAGCCAAACGTGCCAGTGCATACGCCAAGCATCTGGGGGCACCTATCATCATCTCGCATAAGGAGCGTGCCAAGGCCAATGTGGTCGGCAGCATGACCGCCATAGGCGAGGTCGAGGGGCGCAACATCATCATCGTCGACGACATGATCGACACGGCCGGCACCATCTGCATGGCCGCCGACATGCTCATGCAGCGCGGTGCCAAGAGCGTGCGCGCAGCCATCACTCACCCCGTATTGTCGGGCAAGGCCTACGACCGCATCAACGCCAGCGCATTGGAGCAGGTCATCACCACCGATACCATTCCTTTGAAGCAGGGCGAGGACCTGCACAAGTTCAAAGTGCTGAGTGTAGCCCCCATGTTTGCCGATGTCATAGAGCGCGTGCACAACTACAAGTCTATCAGCTCGATATTCTATAAATAGAGCCTTTATACGTATATACGCGAAATGCCGCTGTCCGAAAGGAGCAGCGGCATTTCGATTCGATATGTCTGCGGTCTATTTTCTGAATATGAAATATACGGCCAGTATCAGACAGGCAAAGCCTGCTAAATGATTCCATCGCAGCGAGTCGCCTTTCATGAAGACCACCACGAAGAGCGTGAAGACCACTAACGACACCACCTCCTGAATCACCTTCAACTGCCATATCGTGAATGGACCGCCCAGTTCGGCACTGCCGATGCGGTTGGCCGGCACCTGGAAACAGTATTCGAACAGAGCTATCGCCCAGCTTATAACCACTATCGCCGCCATTCCGTATTTCTCCAAACGCGACTTGAACGCTATGTGACCATACCACGCCAGCGTCATGAATACGTTGGAGCATACCAGCAGTCCTATCGTCGCCACACCTCGCAAAAACATAACTTATTCAATTTATCCGTTGCAGCCGCGAAGTTACTAAAAATTCCTTACGCCCTGCTCCTCCACATGCGGTTTTATCGTCAACGGCCGAGATTCTCGCATCGCGGCTTATGGCCGCTACCCAGAACGACAGGGAGGCTGTCACTCCGAGGAGCAACGCAGTTGCGACGTGGGAGTCTCGCCAGTGGAAGCGTGTTTGCCGACCCAAAGAGAGATTCTCACGTCGCGATTTTCAATCGCTCCTCAGAATGACAGGACACACCGTCATGTTGAACGCAGCGAAACATCTGGTTGGGGAAGACAAGACATATCGTCCTCGCACGTTGTCCCCAACCAGATTCTTGACCTTCGGTCTTCCTCCTTCGCGTTTCGGCATAAGAAGTAAACTTCTTCTGTTCTCGCATCGCTGCCGATTTGCTTCTCTGGAATGACAACCCTGATTAATAATTCCGTGCACAAAAGAGAAATATGCGCCATATAATACACATTGATTGCGGGATAAACACAAAAAAGAGTATAAGTGATTGCGATAAAGAATAAAATTATTAATTTTGTTGTGCATATCGCTTGCCGAGACCCGATATGGGTTAAGCGGGCGGGTATGTGAAATGTTAGAAAAAGCGTTTACTTCGCTTATTCTTGGTCTATTGAAATCTCGCAAATTTCTTTGTCCGGTCAAGATTAGCAACGGTAGATGCCTTTTGCGGTATGATTTGTCGACGTATGGGTTCCGGCGTGAAACCATAGGGTCGTGGTGTCATACATGCGTGAGGTCTCGGCGTTGCTCTTCTACTGGACAGGGCAATGCGAGAGCCTCAATAGACGTGAAGAGCAAAAGTACAGACTCTCACGCTTTTTTATTTTATAACCACCCTTATTTCGGGGAGTCTGCGAGGGACGGAAAGATTTAATGAAATGAAAAAGATTTCGGTTCTTATTCTTTTGCTCTTCTCGTGCGTGTTGTTTGCCGAAAGCGCATCCGCCCAGACCAAAACGGTTGCTGTCTATGTAGAGGGCAAAATCGGCAATGACGACAAATCCATCGTCACCTCTGCCGTACTGGCACGCATGTCGGGAAACAAAGAGTATGCACCCTTTGAGCGCAACGAGGCGTTTATCGATGCACTTACCCATGAACAGGACTATCAACTTTCGGGCGAAGTGCCTGAAAAAGAGATTCGCGAAGTCGGCGGACGTCTCGGTGTCGATTATGTTGTGGCGGTAAATGTAGTTATCAAGGATAATGAAACATGCTACATGTCGGCCAGACTGATCAATCTCGAAACCGGTGCTATTGTAAAGACGGCGAACCAGCATCGTCAATATACCGACTCAAGCGTCCTTACGGCATTGGCCAACAATGTGGCATACAGATTATTGAACAAACAATCCAAATAATCCTACGACAATGAAACGTTATTTTATCTTTATGGCAATCATTCTGGGAATGATTGCTCCGTCGGTTTCGGCGCAAACTGCCCCAAAGAAGAAAGTTGCCGTTTATGTATCTGGCGAGGATGTGAAAGATTCTTATAAAAAAGTAATCAATTCTAAATTAGTATCGAGCATTACTCGCAGTCGAAGTTATACTGTTGTTGAACGCAATTCCTCATTTCTCACAGAATTGGAAAAAGAGATTGCCACATCACTGTCCGGAGATGTAAGAGATGATCAAATAGCAGCGATAGGACAGCGATTCGGGGTTCGTTATGTGCTGGTTGCCGACATCTCTGAGGTATTTGAGGAGATGTTTATTTCGGCTCGCATGATAGATGTTGAGACTGCACAGATTGTCAATGCGGCCGAGGCTAACGCTTATGTGGAGAGCATGGAGGGGTTGACCGGATTGGCGGAAAACATAATCGCAGGCCTTATGAAGGACGGTTTAGCGACCAATGGAGGCCAGAATAGAGACTCCAATCAAACAGAGATTCAGTCTGGTCGAGATTTTGTCGAGTCTGCCGCAGGGCTGAATATGAAGATGGTATGGGTCGAAGGAGGCGAGTTTTTGATGGGAGGTACTTCGGAACAAGGTTCGGAGGTAGATAGCGATGAACAAGTCATTCGCCGTGTTAAACTCGATTCCTACTATATATGCGAATGTGAGGTGACCCAGGAGCAGTGGGCAAAGGTCATGGGTACATCAATTCAACAGCAGGCAGGAAAAGCTGGCCAATCTACTTATCGCGGTATTGGTCCGGATTATCCTATGTATTATGTCAGCTGGGAGGAGGCGCAGGCCTTTTGCTCTGAATTGAGTCGCATGACAGGCAGAACCTATTGTTTGCCTACCGAAGCACAATGGGAGTATGCTGCTCGCGGTGGAAAAAATGCTGACGGCAGTAAATATAGCGGTAGCTGGTCGATAGATGCTGTTGCGTGGTATGATGGCAATAGCGGTTCAAATACGCATCCTGTTAAAAATAAACGGGCAAACGCTCTTGGCCTTTATGATATGAGCGGTAATGTGTGGGAGTGGTGTTCGGATTGGTATGGTGCCAACTATAATGTGAATGATACAAACAATCCTACGGGACCTTCATCAGGCTCGTACCGCGTTCTCCGTGGCGGCGGTTGGAGCAACGATGCGCAGTACTGTCGTGTTTCGTATCGGAGCAACGATACTCCCGGCGGCCGTTACTACGATAGCGGTTTCCGCGTGGTTGTTCTTCCTTAGTTTATTCGGAATTTGTCCGGCCTAAGCTAATATGAATTTGCAAGTATGAGCAGGTCAATGAAAAGACCTGCGATAACGAGCAAATTCAAAAAAGAAAAATTATGCATATAAAAATATTCGACATTTCGGCAATTTGTTCGGAGGAGGCAGTCGAACAGATAAACAAGTTTCTGCGAGGAAATCGAGTGCTCGATGTTGACCGCCAATTCTATCTATCTTCCGACAATATCGGACATTGGTCGCTGTTGGTAACTTATTTGCCGACACAAAACCCTTATGGTTTTCAAGAACGCCGCGAAAAAATTGACTACAAAACTGTGCTTGATGAGACAGCATTTTCAAAGTTTACCAAATTGAGAATGATTCGCAAACAACTGGCCGATGATGATGCTGTTCCTGCATATGCAGTATTTACTGATGCGGAGTTGGCTCAAATCGCGCAACTGCCGAATGTTGATGCGACATTACTGGCACAAATTACCGGAATTGGCGAAAAGCGAATTGCAAAATACGGAGTTCTTATATGTGATAGGTACAATGAAGCGGACAGGAAATTTGATGGATAACATTTGCTCCATTGATAATCTGCTGCTTGCCTATTATAAGGCTAAAAGAGGTAAGGGGTATTTGCCATATGTGGCGGAGTACTCTCGAAATCTTGTTGAGAATATTGTGCGACTTCGCTCTCAACTGCTTTCCGGTGAAGTCTCAATAGGTCGTTACAGATATTTCAATATATATGATCCCAAATTGCGAAAAATATGCGCAGCGGCTTTTGAGGAGCGAATAGTGCACCATGCAATTATCAATGTCTGTCATTCCTATTTTGAGCGTCATTTGATTTATGACACATATGCAACCCGATTGTGTAAGGGGTCATATGCAGCAATCGACCGAGCACGAAATGCGATGCGTCACTATGCGTATGTAGCCAAACTCGATGTTCGGTCTTATTTCGAGTCAATATCACACGATGTTCTGAAAAATAAATTGCGGCGTATATTCAAAGATTATAGGCTTTTGGCGTTGATTGACAAAATAATAGACTCTTATGAAAGCACAAAAAATCACGGTATTCCGATAGGGAATCTTACCAGTCAGTATTTTGCTAATTTTTATCTTTCATTTCTCGACCATTATGCCAAGGAAATAGTGGGGGTTCCGGTGTATATTCGTTATATGGATGATATTTTGTTGTTTGGGCGTACTGCAGCAGATGTCAAAGTTTATATGCGTGATATAGCGCAGTATGCAGAAAAAGAATTGGACATTAAACTGAAACAGCCTGTTTTTTGCTCTGTCGATCGAGGAATCTCATTTTTGGGATATTCGTTATATCCGCATAAGATTCTGTTAAATCGAAGAAGTAAGGTTCGTTTTAAAAGAAAAATGGGTAAATATGTCGATATGTATTTGTCTGGTAAATGGACTGATACAGAGTTCAATGAACATATAGTACCGTTATTTGCCTTTGTCCGCAAGGCATATACTAAAAGTTTACGTACAGATATATGCAAGAAATATACAGTTGATGGTCGAAACAGGCTCGAACCGCGTTCTCCGTGGCGGCAGTTGGAACAACAATGCGCAGAACTGTCGTGTTTCGAATCGGAACAACAATACTCCCGGCAACCGTAACAACAATAACGGTTTCCGCGTGGTTGTTCTTCCTTAGCTTAGGCCGGATGGATTTCCGAATTAAACAGACCATTATCTGACCTTACAGTAATGCAGGGTAAAAACGAGAGACGTGATCTCCGATAGCGATAGTGATAGTAAAGTCAATTGAAATCTCTGTCGCTTTTATCTGGATTAACCGACGATATCTATGTATTATAAAACAAAAAAGGCATCAGATAAGTATGATGCCGCAGTTGGCCTTTTTGTGCGGTTGTTATAATTAAAGGCTTTTTTATCTGTATCTGACAGATTACGTATATCCAATGATTTGGATCATGAGGCAACTCCGTCGTCGGCAGCAATAAGAACGGGGCTGTCTAACAAGTTTTTTTAACCCACTGAGAATTGCATATTCGGAAACGTTCTCGAATAGCAGTACGAATAAAAAAGGGCTGTCTAAGACTTGTTAGACAGCCCCGTCGGTTAGCAGTTATAGGTTTGAGGATCGGTTATTCCACGCTGAACGGATAGGCTTCGCCCGAAGCCGAGTCGCCGGCTACCCACAGCTGGAAATCGCCCGGCTCGACAACGTACTGCATGTCGCGGTTCCAGAATGCAAGCTCGGCAACAGGCAGCTCCATGCGAATATGCTTGGTCTCGCCTGCGGCCAGAGCAACGCGCTCGAAGCGGCGCAGCTCCTTGACGGGGCGCACCACCGAGCCTACCAGATCGCGCGTGTAGAGCTGTACGACCTCCACGCCGTCGCGCTTGCCCGTGTTGCTCAGATCGAACTCCACGACGATGGTGTCGTCCTTGCCCAGAGCGGTCTTTTCGAGTGTGATGTTGCCATACTCGAATGTCGTGTACGACAGACCGTAGCCGAAGGGGAACAGCGGACCGTAACCCGAGTCGAGATAGTACGACGTGCAGCCGAGCGATGTCTGTCCGGCTTTCATAGGTATGTCTTCGAGCAGGGTCTCGGTGCCGTTGCACGGACGGCCGGTGTTGTTGTGGTTGTAGTAGAACGGAGCCTGTCCGGCATCGCGCAGGAAGGTCATGGGGCTCTTGCCCGAAGGCACGGCCTTACCCTTGATAAGGTCGGCCAGAGCCTCGCCGCCCATCGTTCCCGGGTGGAACGCGTAGAGCATGGCATCGCAGTTGGCCAGGTCGCGCTCGATGGTGAGCGGACGACCGGCGATGACCACCACTACCACGGGCTTGCCGCTCTTGCGCACCTCGGCGATAAGCTCGCTCTGCGCGCCTTGCAGGTTCAAAGAGGACAACGAGTGCGCCTCGCCCGAGAGTATGGCCTCCTCGCCGACGAATACCACAGCAGCATCGGCTCGCTGGGCTGCCGCACGCACCTTGGCGAAATCCTTGGTGTCGCGGTCGCGGCTGTAAGCGAGTCCCGGCTCGTAGATCACCTCGTAGCACTCGCGCAGAGCCTGCAACGGAGTGACGGTGTGCTCGCTCTGGCCGTCGAATGCCCATGTGCCCAACTGGTCGTAGGGCGCGTCGGCCATAGGACCGGTGACTAATATCGTGCGCGCCTTGTCGAGCGGCAGCACGTCGTTGTCGTTCTGCAACAGTATGGCCGACTCCACGGCACTCTGCTTGGCTGCCGCGAGGTGCTCGGGTGCGTAATCCACGCGTGCCGAGGCATCGACATCGACGTAGGGGTTGTCGAACAGACCCAGACGGAATTTGAGCTTCAAGATATTGCGCACGGCGTTGTCGATGGTCTCCTCCTTGATCTTGCCCTCCTTGACGAGCTCTTCGATGTAAGAGATATAACCGAACGACATCATATCCATGTCGACACCGGCGTTGACCGAGAGTTCGGTGGCGTGTTTAAGGTCTTTGGCAAAACCGTGAGCCACCATCTCGCCCGATGAGTTCCAGTCGGTTACGACCATGCCGTCGAATCCCCACTCCTGGCGCAATACGTCTTTGAGCAGGAAGTCGTTGCCGGTCGAGGGTATGCCGTCGATCTCGTTGAACGAGGTCATCAGCGTCAGCGCGCCGGCATCGACGCACGCCTTGAATGCCGGAAAATATGTGTTTCTGAGCGAACGCTCCGAGATCATCGTCGAGTTGTAGTCGCGGCCGCCCTCGGCTGCTCCGTAACCCACGAAGTGCTTGATGCAGGCTGCCATCGATGTGGGGTCGGCGAAGTCGTCGCCCTGATAACCCCTGACCATGGCCACACCCATCTGCGTGTCGAGATAGGGATCCTCGCCCGAGCCTTCGGCTACGCGTCCCCAGCGCGAGTCGCGCGCTATGTCGAGCATGGGCGAGAAGGTCCAGTGTACGCCCGAGGCCGTGGCCTCGATGGCGGCTACGCGCGCACCCTGTTCGACCAATTCGGGATCGAACGTCGCGGCCAAGCCCAGCGGAATGGGAAATATCGTGCGGAAGCCGTGAATCACGTCGCGGCCGACGATAACAGGTATGCCAAGACGGCTCTGTTCGACGGCGGCGCGCTGCACGGCGTTGATCTCGGCGGGATCGACACAGTTGAGGATCGAGCCGACCTCGCCCTTTGCGGCGGCCTCTTCGGCATGGGTGCCTGCTCCCGACACTTGGTGCATCTGTCCGATCTTCTCGCGAAGGGTCATCTTCGAGAGCAACTCGTCGACCTTGCGGTCGATTTCGTCTTTTTCGGAGCAGCCTGCAAGACAGAGTGCCAGCAGTGAGCCGACGGCTAATAATTGAAGTTTTTTCATTCGGATAGCTGTTTATTGGGTAATTGATACTATTCGAGCTTCTTGAACACGCGCACGTAGTCCACCTCGTAGACGCACGGCAGAGCCGACTCGTCGACACCCTGTGCGCCGCCCCAGTTGCCGCCCCACGCAAGGTTGAGCTTCAAGTAGAACGGATTGAAGAAGGGCCATGTGTTGTAATCGCCTTTCTTGTCGTTGGTGAAGGTGAAGTGAAGCTGACCGTCGAAGTAGAATTTCAGAAAGTCCTCGGTCCACTCCACGGCGTAGGTGTGGAACTCGGTCTGTGCCGTCGAGATCAATATCTCGTTGGTCTTCTGCGTACCGATCGAGTGGTTGTAGGCGTTGCAGTGAATGCTCGACGATACGCGGTTGGGGTTGTATCCAACCTCCTCCATGATGTCGATCTCGCCGTCGCCGGGCCACGTCTTGAAGTTCTTGGGCATCATCCAAAATGCCGGCCACGTACCCTTGCCCTTGGGCAGTTTCAAACGCGCCTCGAAGTAACCGTAGGTCCAGCTGTCAGAGGTGTTCATGCGTATCGAACGCACCTTGCCGTCGATCTTCTTGGCCGTGATCTTCAACGTTCCGTTAGAGATGAGAGCCAGCTTCTCGTTGCCGTATTTTCCCGATACGTAGTCCTGCAACTCGTTGTTGCCCCAGCCGCCGTCGCCTGTCTCGTACCACCATTTGGCAGTCGAGGGCATCGACTCTCCGGCCTCGTTGAACTCGTCGGACCATACCAGACGATAGCCCGCAGGTGTGGGTATCTCCGGCTCGACATATTCGGCCTGCTCGGGCTTGGAGAAGCCCGCCTTGGGCGAGAAGCCCGTCCAGACGTATATGGTCTTCAAGTCGGGATTGCCGGTGGCATCGAGTGTGGTGAGCGACTGCTGATTCTGAATGTCGAGCGTCGTGAGGCGGTTGCCCGAGCAGTCGAGATACGTCAGACGGGTAAGTTCCGATATGTTCAGTTCGGTCAGATCGTTGTCCGAGCAGTCGAGATAGGTCACGCCCTTGAAGAGCGTGTTGAGCTCGGCCATCGATTTGATGCCCTTGCCCGAGGCCTCGATGCGCTCGACGGCCGCAGCCTCCTTCGTACTCAGTATGCCGTCGCCGTCGGTATCGTATGCCGACAGCAGATAGGCCTTGAATGCCGCATCGGCGATCTCCACGGCCTCCACCTTGTAGTTCTGCTTGACGGGCAGATAGGTCTTGGCATTGGTGCCTGACCGGAATACGAGATTGGTCGATCGCGCATCGCCGCTCTTGTTCTCCGCGATGGTCACCTTGACACTGGTCGTACCTGCCACACCTCCGCTCGGCGAGACGCTGCACCACGACGTATCCTCCGACGTAACGCCCCAGTCGCCCGTGGCATTTACGCTGACGAACTTCGTCGTCGCATCGTTGGATACCGATATGCTCTCGGTGTCTAACGTGATGCCGGCCGCCGGCGCGGGTGTGTCGCCACCCGAATTGCTCGAACATGCGCTGCCGAGCATCGCCGCAGTTGCAATCAGACAAAATAACATGCGTTTCATTTTATCGGTGTTTAAAAAAAAGGGGGCAAGACCCGAATGGGCCTTGTCCCCCGTATTAAAAGGTTTTTACTCCTCTTCGCGGTGTTCCTGGAAGAGTATGTTCTTGATGTTGACCTGCGTTCCGGCCGCATTGCCGCCGAAGTCGAAGAACAGGTTGATCTTGTCGATGTCTAAACCTGCCATGTTGGGCACTTTGTAAACAAAGGTCTCATCGGCCGTCAGTGCGTGACGATCGGCAAAGTAGAACGTATTGTCATCGCCCTCTTTGGTGAGTTTGATCGTTACGCCCGGGTGATCCTCCGTCGAGGTCATCTCCAAGTAGAAGTCGTAGGTCTTATCGGCACTCGACGACATGGTGGTCTTGAATGCCACCTGTGCCTGCCACTGATCGGTCGTAGCCTCGGGCAGCGTGATGGTGTAGTCGTTGCCGTTCTCCTCCAACTCGGGATTGGCTATCTGTGCCCAGCCGGGTGCGTAGTAGTAGAACATCTCGGTGATGGTCGTCGAGAGCCACAGGTTCTCGGCAGCCGCGGGATCGTAGATGGTCGTGTCGCCCAACTTGGCCTTCTTGACCGACATGTCGAGTATGCCGTCGTTGTCGACGAAGGTGAACGTATAGTAACCCGGAGTGGCCGAACCCTCGATCGTATGGATATTACCGTCGGCATCGGGTATGTTGAACAGACCGTTGTCCTCGATGACACCGTACTTGTCCTTGGTCCACTCTACGCCCCAGTTGGCCTGGCCGAATACCTTGATCGAACCGCCCTCGGCCTTCATGTACAGCGTGATGCGATAGGTATTATCGCTGATGCGTGCGCAGGGCAGAGCAGCCTCGGTAACCCAGCCTATGAGGTTGTCTACGTCGGGCTTGCCGCCGCCGTCGCCGATGATCCACAGATTGCCGTTGTTGTCATAGGTTGCCAGCTCGCCGTTCTTGATGGGCAGCACCTTGAACCATGTGCCGTTCCATACGATGCGATACTCGCCGCTCACAGCGTTGAATTTGAGCGTGGTGCCGTTGACCATCGTGAAGAAGTCGGGATCCACCCATACATCGTTGAGGTCGATGCCCGTTACGGCGATCTCGCCGCCCTGAGCCAGCGAAGCCTCTACCATACCGTTGACGAACTCCTGGCCGTCGAAGGTTACGGCATCGGGCTGAGCGTCGCGAGCCGTGAACTTATACTGCCATGCAATGCCGTCGAGGCTCGATACCAACGTGAGTTTGGTCTCGGTAAGCTCCGTTACGATGAATACGGGGTTGGTGTAGGCTGCGTCCGAAGGTATGTAACCTACCGTGAAGCCCTCGGGCAGAGTGATCGTGCCGTTAGCGAAGGTGTAGGTACCCTCCTGCGTGCTCCACTCGACTGAGTTGTCGGGCTCGGCACCGGTGTTGGGACCAACCAGCGTACAGCCCCAGTTGACGTAGATCATGCCGTCTGCGCCGGGGTTGAACAGATACTTGCCGTCGGGGTAGAACGTCAGCTCGTTGTCGTACATGCCTGCGTCGGCCTTCTCGTAAGCCGATGCCGACCACCACTCGGCGGGACTCTCGGCCGAAGGACCGCAACCGAGGTGACCGGCTGCCGCAGCGTCCATGATCCAAACCTTACCCTCGGCGGTCGTGCCGGCGAGCATCTCCTCTTCGGTTACGACCTTGCCCATCGGAACGAACTCGTAGTACCATGCGATACCGCCGCCGCCATTCTCGGTGGGAGTATCCATGACGAGCTTCATAGTCTTCTTGATAGACGACGTAGCGGTCTCCACGAAGCGGAAGCGAGGCTCGGCGTATGCCGTGGGGTTGGGTATGTACGAGAGGTTGGTGTTCTCGGGCAGTACGAGGTAGATCTCCTCGATACCTGCGTCGTTCCACTTCTGCTCGATAGAGTAGGTGGTGGTGTAACCCTCCATAGGAGCCAGATAGTCCTCGTTGTCATCGGCGTAGTACTCGGGCTTGTATCCCGAATCTTTGTTGACATAGACCATGCCGTCGGCACCCGGATCGAACGTATATGCACCGTCGGCCGTAAAGGTCAGCACATCGTCGTAGAGCTGAGGCTTCTCACCTGCCTTGGCCGAATACCACTCGGTGGGGTTGGCTGCCGAAGGACCGCAGCCGAAGTGGCCGTCTACGGTCGAGTTCCACTGCCAGTTCTGCGAGCTGCCGTTAGAGAGAGCTTTCAGATAAGGAGCAGCGTCGAAGTCCGGGTGATACGTATTCTCCATAGTGAACTCCACGATCTTCGAGCCGACCGATACACCGTTGCGGTTGTATGCTTTCAGCTCTACCTGGTGGGTACCCTTGTCGCGGATACGCAGCGTAATGCCGTTCTGAGTATAGGCATAAGTCTTAGAGACCTTGCCGTCGACAGGTTCGCTGCCGAAGATCCACATGGGGACCATTCCGCTGTTGTCGATCGAGAATGTAACCATGTTGGTCTTCTGGTCGATCTCGATGCGGGGGATAAGATCCGATGCTTGCGGCAGGTCGTTGATGTTGGGCTCGGGATAGTCGGTAGTACAACCTATCGCCAACAGAGGCAACGCCAGCGCGAAAGTTATATTTTTCCAAAATCTTTTCATATCCGTATTTATTTAGATATATGATACACTCTGTTAGTAGTTGTTTTGTACGATGCTGGGATCCTTGTCGCACTCCGACTGAGGTATCGGCCAGTACTTCTTAGACTCCGACCAGTCGGTCTGGCGATACTCGTGGTTGGCGGCGCGGAGTACGGTTGCGGCCTGTCCGCTACGCACCAGATCCCAGTAACGCTTACCCTCGCCGACGAACTCCTTGTGACGCTCCTCGATGATTGCCTCGCGCGATGTGTCGGTCTCGGTGCAGTGTGCACGGTCGCGCACAAGCTGCAAGTACGACGAACCGTCCTGTCCGCACAATACGGCCAGCTCGGCTGCGTTGAGCAGGGTCTCGGCGTAACGGTATACGCGCACGTTGTTGCCGTGGTTCATGTTGGGATCGCCTAAATAACCGTGGTTGCCGTTGACGCGAGCGATGTACTTCAACAGGAAGTAGCCCGTATCCTGCCAGCGCGGCGAGCGTGTGGCACCGGTCTCGGCCGAGAACTTGTCCCATGAGAGGATACCGCCGTCGCGACGGATATCGCCCTCTTCATACATGTCGTAAGCCGACTTTGCCACGGTGCCGAATCCCCAGCCGTCAGAGAAGGTGGTCGAGCAGCCTGCGATACCGATCAATATCGGATATACGGTACCGCCGGTGGCGATGGGAGAATCCCACGAGCGGACACCGCCCTCAGAGGTGTAGTTGATCTCCCAGATCGACTCCGTGCCCCACTCGCCCGATTCGAGCCAGATGCTTGCATAGTCGTCGACAAGCGAGTACTGAGTAGAGGAGATGATCTCCTTCATGTAGTTCAGAGCCGTCGAGTAGCGGCTGTCGTCGTTCTGGTACATTACGGCCTCGGCATAGAGCATGTAGGCCATAGCCAGCGATACGCGTCCCTCCTGACCGGCTGCGACCTTCATCGGCAGCACGTTCATGTCGATAGCCTCCTGCAAGCGGTTGACGATGTTCTCGTAAACCTGATCGTGGCCGATCTGTGCGCTCAGATAGGGCGTTTCGAGGTTCTTGTCGTAGTAGGGTATGTTGCCCCAGAACTTCCAGAGGATAGTGTAGTAGTAGGCTTTCAGAACGGTGGCCTCAGCCTTATAGAGCTTTTTGGTCTCTTCGCTCATGCCCGGCACGCCGTCGACATACTCCAATACCACGCATGCACGGTTGATACCCGAATATGCGATAGTCCATATCTGGTTGCAGCAGTCGATAGAGGTTGCCGTATAGTAGTGCGTCTTGACCAGAATCGGCTGGTCGCCCTCGTTCGAGCCGCCGCAGTAGATGTCGTCGGCCATGATATCGGATACGAGGTTGAGATTGTTGTACTGGTAGAAGTAGTCGAACCATTCGAGCGGATCGTATGCGGCCATAAGACCCTGATACATGCGCTCCTCGTTGATGAAGTACTCGTCCAGCGGCTCCGAAGAGTTGTGAGTTACGGTAATGAAGTCCTTACCGCACGACGAAAGCAGTATGACTGCCACCGAGCTAAGTGCTATAATTATATTTTTCATAATCATCATTCTGTTTTAAGGTTAGAACGTGAGGTTTACACCGACCGAGAAGGTGCGTGACTGCGGATATACGCCGCGATCGACGCCGACCTCGGTGCCGTAACCCGAGTTACCGCCCGTAACCTCGGGGTCGCAACCCGTATATTTGGTGAGCGTGAAGAGGTTTTCGGCCTGTACGAATATTCTCAGGCGCGAGATGCCGGCCTTCTTGGTCCACTCCTGCGGAAGCGTGTAGCCTAACTGTACGTTACGTGCACGCAGGAACGAACCGTCTTCGAGCCACAGATCCGATACACGGTAGTTCTGGTTGGCCGAGTCGAACGTGAAGCGGGGATATTTGTTGGTAGAACCCTCGCCCGTCCAGCGATTGAGAATCGTCTTGGGAAGGTTGATGTAGTAGAGGTCGGTACGACGCGTTACGTTGAACACCTCGCAGCCTGCCTGACCCTGCAACAGAATGTTGAAGTCGAGACCCTTCCACTCGAAACCGAAGTTCAGACCGAACGTCCAGTCGGGCATACCCTTGCCGATCATGGTGCGGTCGTCGTCGTCGATGGCACCGCTGTTGTCGATGTCGACGAAGCGGACATCACCCGGTGCGGCGTTGGGCTGCAACAGCTCGCCGTTGGCGTTTACGTGTGCATTGACCTCGTCCATGTTCTGGAAGATGCCGTCGGTCTTGTAACCGTAGAAGTAGGGGAACGGCAGACCTACCACACCGCGCGAGAGCTGACCGATCTTGTGGCTCGAAGCGTAGAGTGCGGCCGAGTCGTCGCCTAAGTAGGTAAGTTCGTTCTTGTTATAGGTGGCATTGGCCGATATGTGGTAGTTGAAGTTGCCGGCCTTGTCGCGCCAGCCGATCTCGAACTCGACACCCTTGTTGACCATGTCGCAGACATTGCCGATGGGGGCAGAGTCGCCGGCATAGCTCGGTACGGGCATGTCGAAGAGCATGTCGCGCGTCTTCTTGTTATACCAGTCGGCCGTGAAGGTCAGACGGTTGTTGAGAACTGCGAAGTCGATACCTATATTAATTTGGCGTGACTCCTCCCACTTGATATCGGGATTGGCCAGACCCGAAGGCTTCGTACCTGTCTGGATCGTCTCGCTGGCGTTGGCACCCGAGCCGAGTACGTAGTTGTTGCCCGAGTTCATATATACGGCATAACGGAAATCGCCGATGGCGTCGTTACCGTTAAGACCCCACGATGCGCGGAGTTTGAGAGTCGACAACCAGTCGACGTTGCTCAGGAACGACTCGTTCTTGATGTTCCAACCGAGGCTGACAGAGGGGAAGTTACCCCATTTGTTGTTGTCGCCGAAGCGGCTCGAACCGTCGCGGCGGAACGTAGCTTCGAGCATGTAACGCTCGTCGAAGTTGTAAGATATACGGCCGAAGTATGAGGCTAAACGATACGGGATCGAGTTCCAGCTGCCCCAGCCGTTGCGGTTGCCGTCCTGCTGCAATCCCAGAGTATTGTTGACCGATATCTTCCATGTGTCGTAGGGGAACTTCAAGCCTTTGGCCGAAGCACCGACATTGGCCGATGACGACGATATGGCCGACTGGCCGAGCAGTATGGCAATCGAGTGCTTGCCGAAAGTCTTTTCGTAAGAGAGGACGTTCTCGACCTGCCACAGCAGCGAACGGTTCATCTCCTGCGAAGCCGACGTTGCGTAGTTGGGCTTGGACGTAACGGTCACGTTGCCGTCCTTGTCGTATGACTCGTTCTCGGTAACGGTGTCGTAAGCGTAGTTCTTAGACGAGAGGAAGTACTGCTGCGAGTATCCGTGGTTGCCCCAGAATGCGAGGTCGATACCCACCGACGAACGGAACTTCAATCCGTCGAAGATCTGCAACTCGCCCACGAAGTTCGACACGAACTTGTCGGTATTGTACTTGGTGCCGGGCATTTCGAGCGATGCCAGCGGGTTGGTCTGCTCGTTGTAGACCGAACCGTCGACAACGGTGTAGGGACGTCCGTTCTTGTCGCGTATGATATGCGCGTAGCCATCGGGATAGAGCGTCTTGTAAGACTCCTCGGTCTCGGCATCGGCGAATATAGTCTCCAACGGCGACATGCCTATGGCCGAACCCAGCGGCGAACCGTACTCCGAGTTGGTCGAGATGCCGGTCGAAAGGATACGGGCGTAAGAGTTCGAGGTCTGCACGGTCAGCTTGTTGAGCCAGTCGCGCTCCTTCGACTTGTCGAAGATGGTCACACCTATATTAGCGCGCACGGTGATACGCTCGTAGTTCGAACGGTCGAAGTTACCGCCGATAGTACCCTCGCGCGACAGATAGCCGGCCGAAAGCGAGTAGTTTACCATGTCGGTGGCACCGCTGATGGTAAGGTCGTGCTTCATGACGGGGGCGTTGTCGTTGAATATGGCACTTACCCAGTCCGTACCCTCGCCGAACTCATACGGATTGTCGTACTTGGGACGCTGGCCGCTGTTGATGTAGCCCTCGTTCATCATGATGGCATACTCGGTGGCGTTCAGCACCTGAGGCTTGCGCCACGGGTTCTGCCAGCCGTAAGAGAAGTCGTAGTTGACGCGAGCCGAACCCTTCTCGCCGCGCTTGGTGGTGACGAGGATAACGCCGTTGGCTGCACGTGCACCGTAAACGGCACCCGAAGCTGCGTCCTTCAACACCTCTATACGCTCGATGTCATTGGGGTTGAGGTAGTCGATACCGCCCGATATGGCCAGACCGTCGACGATGTAGAGCGGGTTCGAGCCGTTGATAGAACCCACACCGCGGATACGTACCTGCGACGATGCGTCGGGAGCACCCGACGACTGGGTGATCGTGACACCCGAGGTCATACCCTGCAACACGTTGTCGATACGGGTGTTCGACTGCGTTTTCAGGTTCTCGGCCGTGATACTCGAAATCGAGGCCGTCACGACGCTCTTCTTCTGAACACCGTAACCGACCACGACGATCTCGTCGATGTTCTTGGTGTCCTCCTGCAAGACAATGTCATAAACGGTCTTCCCCCCCCCAACTGCGACGCGCTGCGTCTGGTAGCCGAGGAACGATACGATCAGCGTCGCATTGTCCGACGGTACGTTGATGGAGAAAGAGCCGTCGATGTTGCTCGATGTACCGAGCGAGGTACCCTCGACTGCAACAGCCGCACCGATGACCGGTATGCCTGCCGTGTCCTTGACGGTACCTGTCACTTGTCGGGTTTGTGCCGAGACACTGCCCGCCATCGCCATAATCGCGAAGATCATAACGATTTTGAAAGTCAAGTTTTTCATAGGCTTGTTGTTAGATAATTAATGTTTAGGTAAAAAGTTGTTTCGAATTGTTGGCGGCTGTCGTGCCGCTGTTCAAGTAGTTTTATTTGTCGGTTTTTGTTTAATAAATGTTTTGTGGTTTTCGATATGTCAAAATTAATTAATTAATAAGTATTGGACAAGAGTTTTTACGGTAAGTTTTGGATAAATATAGGCTTTTTATGTATCATATCATTGATAATCAGTTGCGGTATGGCCATGTTGAGGGTGAAAAAGTGGATAATTGCAAATCTTATGCGCGGCTCAGGAAAATGACTTTTGCTAAAAGTGGATTTAAAAAATTTTATTAATATTTAATATGCTGATATTCAATATCGATTTTGTCGGTATCCCTTTGTAAAAAGTGGAATGAAGTGGAAATTATGGCTGTTGAAATAGGGCTTTTTCAGATCTGTAACGGTTGCTTTTGGGGCTTTTTCGAGGACTCTTCGAAGAGATGCAGCCGCCGAGCCTCGGCTGGAAATCTGTGCGTGGCATGGCCGCTGTCGAGTCATTCTGAGGAGCGGTCGAATGACTGCGACGTGAGAATCTCTCTTTCGCATACGACAGCCGCACTTTCCGACTGCCAACGGCACTCCCGACGGCGAGACTCCCACGGTCACTTCGTTCCCTCGGAGTGACAATTTGCTGGTCTTGTCATTCTGAGCGAAGAGTAACATAGCGAAGAATCTGGTTGTGAAAGATAAAACCGCTCGTCTTGTCATTTCGAGCTTAAGCGAGAAATTTGTGCGCGACTATTTCCACCCTGTCATTCTGAGGAGCGATTGTAAATCGCGACGTGAGAATCTCTTTTTTTGGCGGCGAACTACACTCCCGACGGCGAGACTCCCACGTCGCCTGCGGCTCCTCGGAGTGACAGACGGGCGTTGGGTAATACCCTCCATCGAAGTGACAGACAGATGGTCGGGCAATGCTATCTTTGGGAGTGACATATCCTGCCGGACATAAGAAAATCGAAGTTCGGGTATCTTTAATTCTTCGAATATGTTTCGTATTCGGAGAATTTGTCGTAATTTTGTATCAGACATATTATCAAACACGGAGAGTGTAGCTTGTTCTCGTAATCGAATCCGGAAAATTCAATGGGAGAGACTGGCTGACTGCTACCGCGTCGTATCCTCATGTGGGATAGGCGTGGGCTGTTGCCTGTTTTATCCCATGGGGTCATTCCGGAACCCGATTACTGATACAGGCGTGCGGCACCACGCTTTCTGTTTTTATTGAATCGTTGCAAGGTGTCGGCAACACCAAATTCTACTATTATGAAGAGACTGTTATTGTTTGCGGCATTGGTCGTCTGCATGGCTGGCACGCTGCATGCACAAGAGACCGAACACCTTAAATTCAAGGGAATACCGATCGAGGGCAGTGTCGATAGTTTCGGCTGTAAACTTGTCGCCGAGGGATTTTCCAAAGTGGCGCAGAATGCCTATCGGGGCAAGTTCATGCGCAGCGATTGTACCGTGGTTCTTGTCGGTGCCGATAACGGTATGATATGGCGTGTGGCCATAGCATTTGGAGATGTCAATACTTGGAGCACTTTGCGTTCGTCGTTCGACGGTTATGTCGATCTCTATACGGAGAAATACGGACGGCCGACAAAAATAGTCAAAGAGTTTTTGGGGAATTATGATTATCTTGTAAAAAATCATGCGGATATGGCCATGAATGCAATTTTCAATGATAGTTGCAATTACAATGCTTATTGGAAATTGCAACATGGTTCTATTGATATGAGGATTGTAAAAGGAAAATCTTATCGTAGCGGTGTTATCGTGATAACCTATACCGACGATACCAATAAGGCTGTGGTTCGCAGTGCGGATCTCGATGAAATATAATACCATTTCTACTATGAAAAACAGATTTTTGTTATGTGCAGCGATCTTGTCATTCACTGCATGTACTAATGATAAGGAGCTTTCGTTGCAGGAGCGCGCCGAGCGGTTTGCCGAGTCCGTTGTAAAGCAAACGTTGTATATTCCAGATAGCTACGAGGCTGTTGTGACACGCGTGGATAGTGCGTTTGTCTCAGTGTATAACGATGCTCGTATTCTTGAAGCGGCCGAGCGCATTATCGAGATAGAAGACGATAACGAATTTTATTTGCTGTTTGATTCCAGACGAGGTAAGATCGAAAAAGAGGTCGAAGAACTTGTCGGAATAATCCGAACCCGTGCCGGAGAACTGCCTGAAAAGGAGTTCTGCGGCTGGAACATATATCACAGATGTCGGGCTAAAAACAATGCCGGTCGTGTCGGATTTGTCGAAGATTTATTGGTTGCCGATAAAGATTTTGAATCGGTGATATGTGCGTTCGATCTCGACGATATGAAAGATGTTAATTTCAAGCGATATCAGCGATTGATCGACGATATTGTCGACAGTACCTATTATAAATTCGGAGTGGATTCCAAATACTCCGGATCGAACGGATTGCCGCCTGCTCCACCGTTGCATGGCGGGTCTTTGCAGAATCGATTACGGTCGTTGAGGTCTTCGTATAGTGTGAGTGCTGATGATATAATGTAGGAGTTTGATGACCTGGCACAGGAGATTCTGTCGGTCGACGAGATCGATCTGGCGGATTATGATATTCCGGAAATTTTGCCCGATGAGAAGCCGTCTCCGGCTTACGGTGTCGATCTGCCGCAGTATGGAGACGCTGAGTCTTATTCTGGTGCAACCGACTTGGAGAGTGATATTCTTATGGATTTAAATAACTTTTAATTTATGGACGGCTTTGTTATCATTTCATGGTTGTGCGGCTGTGTTGCCGTACTTGCGTTGGCATATTTGTTTTTCTCTGCGGCGAATTGGTTCAACCGCCATTGATGGGTAGTTGATAGATGTTACTCTGCAAACGCGAACAGTATCACATTGTTCGCGTTTTGCAGTATGGTGTCGACGTGTCGCATGGCTCTTCGGGAGAGTACGGGGCAGCCCCAGCTGCCGGTGGTGGGAAACGGCCATACGGGGTGCGACGCGGTGTGCGGCCAGCCGTGCAGGACGATACAGCGGCTGCGCAGGTTGCTGTTCGTATCGTCGAGTCCGTCGAGCCGGTAGGCTGTGCCGTAGCGGCCGGTGTAGCGTTCGGCCACGAGTGCATGCCCGAGCGATGACAGGTGGCTGCCGTCGACATTCGAGAAGCGGGCGTATGCCGAGGGGCGGTGCGGCCGGTCGCTGCCGCTGCCGTGGCTGACGGGGTAGCGGCACAGGGGCTTGCCGGCATCGAAATCCCATACGACGAAACGCCTGTGCCCGGAGTGCCGGCCGTAGTCTATCATGATGGCAATGCGGCTGTTGTAGCCGTTGTCGATGCAGTATCGCCGCAGCCTGTCGGCATGGCGGCACCATCGCGTGTCAAGCCTCATTGCGCAGCTGTTCCAAGAGTTGCGGCATGCCCTCCGCGGCGCGCGCCTTGATATGCGTCAGCGGATTGCGGATCATCTGCGTCGAGGGCTGCCCGGGGTCGACTAAATATATAGGTATGTCGCGGCGGACGTAGCCCACGAGCGAGGCGGCAGGGTAGACGGCCAATGAGGTGCCGACGACGATCATTATGTCGGCCGTGGCTGCTATCCGCGCGGCGCGGTCGAACATGGGCACCGACTCTCCGAAGAACACGATGTGCGGCCTGAGCAGCGAACCGTCCTCTGCGCGTGCGTCTAACGGCTGCTGCCAGCCCTCGATAGGGTAGATCAGACCGGGGTCGGCCGACGAACGCAGCTTCGTCAGCTCGCCGTGCAGGTGTAATACGTGCGACGATCCGGCGCGCTCGTGCATGTTGTCGACGTTCTGCGTGATGACCTCCACGTCGAAGTAACGTTCCAACTCGGCTATGGCGCGATGTCCGGCATTGGGCTGCTTGTCGAGCATCTCGCGGCGGCGCATGTTGTAAAACTCGATGACGGTGGCGCGGTTGCGCGCGAGGGCTTCGGGCGTGCACACCTCCTCTATGCGGTAGTTGGCCCACAGTCCGTCGGCATCGCGAAATGTGGCCAGCCCGCTGTCGGCACTTACGCCTGCGCCGGTGAATACCACGATCTTTTTCATCTGTAATCGTTTTTTGTGTTTTATCTTGTTATGCAAAGATACGAATAAGCCGAGAGAAAAAAGCAAGCTCGCTTGCATTTTTTCCGAGGCGAAGTATCTTCGGCGATAGCCAAAGTACGAATAAGCGAGGGCAATGCCAAATTTATTTGAGCATTGCCGAGCGGGAGTATTTTCGGCGAAGCCAAAGTGCGTATAAGCCGAGAGTAAAAAGCAAGCTCGCTTGCATTTTTTCCGAGGCGAAGTATCTTCGACGCAGTCAAAGTACGCATAAGCGAGGGCAATGCCAAATTTATTTGAGCATTGCCGAGCGGAAGTATTTTCGGCGCGTCTTTTTGTATCGGATAAATAATATGAAAAATCGGGCAAGGAGCATTGCTCGCTCTAAATGTGAAATATTTTTTTTGGAATTTTCAAAATATAGCACTACTTTTGTACATGAAAACGTACATAATTCCATGTGCGAAATGAAAAAGGAGGTAAAAATGGACGCAATTACTATTAGCCCTACCGAGTTACGTGCTAATCAAAAAAAGTATTTTGATATGGCCGAGCATACCCGCGTATTCGTCAAACGCGGGCGAAAACTTATCGAACTTGTAGTCAGTGACGGGATCAGCATGAATCCCAGTCCGTCGGGCGACCCGTGGTTCGACGATCCGCGCAATATCGCTGAACTTTCGCGACGCATTAAAGAGTACGAAGCGGGAGAAGCGAAATTTGTAACTCTTGAAGAATTGCGCAAGGAATGGGAAGATATAAAGTAAATGTAAGTGAGTGTGCTGCCGAACATTTGAAAGCACACCGAAAAAGCGGGGATAAAGGAACGAACAAACGAATAGATCGAATATTGTTAGAGTTGGAAGAGCACCCCGAAACAGGTATCGGCAATCCCGAACGGCTCAAACATGACTATTCGGGGTATTGGTCGCGTCGGCTGAGTCCCGAACACAGGTTGATATATCGGATTGAGGCCGAAACCGTGGAGGTGATAATAGTGTCGGCCATGGGGCATTACAAATGATTGATACAGTGAACAAAGGTGCGCTTCGGCGCATCTTGTGTTTTGTGGAGAATAATAGCAATGTTTGTGCCTGCATAAAGTAAATATTATAAAGATGGAAGAACAATAGCCGAGAATTGTCTCGGCTTTCTTTTTATTTCCTTTCGTTTCGTTTGTTATTTTGCGATATTTTCGTAATTTTGCTATCGTATTGTGTAATGTTAATGATTAATCATATCTCTATGACAACCATAAAGACCATTCCCGAACCTGCGCGCGAGATTCCCGTGCGCCGCGAAGTCGATGTGCTGGTGGTCGGCGGCGGTCCTGCCGGCATCATGGCGGCCGAAGCCGCAGCCAAGGGTGGTGCCCGCACCATGCTTATCGAGAGCCGCGGGTTTTTAGGCGGCAATCTGGCCATAGGCCTGCCTATACTGGGATTCCTCGGCCGCAAGGGCAACCAGATAATAAAGGGTCTGCCGCAGCAGTTCATCGATCGTCTGCGCGAAAAGGGTGCGGCCGGCGAGCATGTCCCCTGCAAGCTGCATGTCAGCCTTACGATCATCGATCCCGAGCAGGCTAAGAGCGAGGCTCTGGCCACGATGGAGCGTGCCGGAGTGGAGGTGCTGATGTATGTCTTGTGCGTCGATGCCATCAAGCGCGACGGTAAGGTGTGCGGTGTGGTTATAGAGTCGAAAGCCGGCCGCGAGGCCATTCTCGCTCGCACGGTCATCGACTGCACGGGCGATGCCGATGTGGCGTTCCGTGCCGGTGTCGAGTGCCGCAAGGGCGACCAGACGGGCGGCATGCAGCCTCCGACGCTGATGTTCTGCATGCGAGGAGTAGATGTCGATGCCCTGCGCCGCGCCATCGTCGAGCACCCCGATATATATGATATGGATACGATGCCTGCCGAGCAGTTCCGCCGCCGCAACTTCATCACTGTCGGTCTGCGCAGTCAGATCGCTCGGGCGCGCGAGGCCGGCATAGATATTCCCGTTGCGCGCACGATACTCATCACGGGCATGGCCGACGACGAGATATGGGTCAACATGTCGCGCGTCAACGGAGTCGATTCGACCGATCCTGCGAGCTATACTCACGGCGAGACCGTGGCGCGCCGCCAGATCTACGAGATAGAGCGTTATCTCAAAGAGTTCGTTCCGGGATTCGCCGATGCCGAGATGAAATGCGTCGCGCCGTTCATGGGCATTCGCGAGAGCCGCGTCATAGTGGGGCGTTACGTACTGACGGCCGACGACATTCTGTCGTGCCGCCGCTTCGACGATGCCGTGGCCGTTGCAAGCTATCCGGTCGACATACACCATGCCGTGGGCGGCGATTGCTCGCTCTACTGGTGCGAGGACTGTTACGACATTCCCTTCCGTTCGCTGGTCCCCGCCGCTGTGGGCGGGCTGTTGGTGGCAGGCCGCTGCGCATCGCTCAGCCACGAGGCCATGGCCTCGGCTCGCGTCATGTCCACCTGCATGGCTATGGGCGAGGCTGCTGGACGCGCCGCAGCACAGGCCTTGCGCGACGGTGTCGAGGTGGCCGATATCGACGTTTCGAAGTTGCAGCGCGAACTGCTCGAAACGGGGGCATTTCTGAGAAAATAACGAAACGATGTAAAAAAATATCGATTTTTGTTTTTGTTTAAATAATATTTATTATATTTGTACGTTCTTTTACATGAAAAGAGTTGGTTTGATAGTTTCGATAGTGTTGCTCGCAACATCTATCTCGGCCCAGCAGAGACACTTAGTGCTCTGGGACAACGATTCCGCCCCACACTCTAACGGGTTGAGCGGAGAGGCTTACGAGCAGAGTAGCGGTGCATGGCGCAATACTACTCAAACCGATATGTGGATCTTTGAGGCAAACCCCGAGCGGAAGAACGGTAAGGCTATCGTTTACTTCCCCGGAGGTGGATATTATACCGTCGGTACGGGATTCGCGCTCGGCAAGCGATTTGCCGATGCGGGTTATACCGTTGCATGCGTGCGTTACCGACTGCCTAACGGGCATAGTGAGATTCCGCTCGAAGACGCCGAGGAGGCGTTGCGGGTGATGCGCACTATGGCCGATGAAATGGGCTTCGATTCTTCGTTGGTTGGTGTTATGGGGACCTCTGCCGGTGGATACCTGGCAGCTTCTTTAAGTGTCCTCTCTTTATCGAAGCCCAGTTTTTCGATCCTTATATACCCGGTCATATCGTCCGACAAGGCGATACGTCACGAGGGAACATTCATAAATCTGCTCGGTCCAGAGGACGCAAACGATCCTTGCAAGGCCGAGCTTTTTTCTTTGGATAAGCGCGTCGATGCGGCAACTCCGCCGGCAGTGCTTATTCACTGCGACGACGACAAGGTCGTGCCTCCGGTTAACAGCACGCTCTATTACAATGCATTGAAGAGCTGCGGCACCGATGCGGCATTGTACGTCTTCCCTTCGGGAGGACATGGGTGGAGCGCACGCAAGTCGTTCGAGTATTACGACGAGTGGTTTGCTGCCGTTACGGACTGGCTCGATCGTCTGCCTGCGCCGACCGAGTAGGATTTGCCGGCCGAGGGCTAAGATGCCGTCGCGGCGGAAGATAACGGCAGGCTGTTTGATACCATAGGATTTGACAACCATAAATATTACATTGCTATGAAATTTCTTACCGAAGAGAAACTTACTATCGTGGGTGCGGCCGGTATGATCGGCTCCAACATGGCGCAGACAGCCCTGATGATGCACCTCACTCCCAACATCTGTCTTTACGATCCGTTCGCACCCGCATTGGAGGGTGTGGCCGAGGAGCTGTTCCACTGCGGCTTCGAGGGTGCCAACATCACCTTCACCTCCGATATCGCCGAGGCTCTGACCGGTGCCAAGTATATCGTCTCGTCGGGCGGTGCGGCACGCAAGGCAGGCATGACCCGCGAGGATCTGTTGAAGGGCAATGCCGCTATCGCCGAGCAGCTGGGTAAGGACATAAAGACCTATTGCCCCGATGTCAAGCATGTCGTGGTCATATTCAACCCTGCCGACATCACGGGTCTTGTGACGCTCATCTGGTCGGGCCTGAAACCCTCGCAGGTGACTACTCTGGCCGCTCTCGACAGCACGCGTCTTCGCAGCGAGCTGGCCAAGTATTTCCACATCTCGCCCGACGAGGTACGCAACAGCCGCACCTACGGCGGCCACGGCGAGCAGATGGCCGTATTCGCATCTACCACCACCGTTGCCGGCACTCCTCTTACCGAACTTATCGGCAGCAAGATGCCCGTCGAGGATTGGGAGGCTCTGCGCCAGCGTGTCATTCAGGGCGGTAAGAACATCATCGACCTGCGCGGCCGCTCGTCGTTCCAGAGCCCTGCCTACATCTCTATCGAGATGATCGCAGCCGCCATGGGCGGCGAGGCGTTCCGCTGGCCTGCCGGTGTCTATGTCGATACCCCCGAGTTCCACAACATCATGATGGCTATGGAGACCTCTATCACCAAGGAGGGCGCCACCTACAAATTCGTCGAGGGCACAGCCGAGGAGCATGCCGCGCTCAAAAACAGCTACGAGCACCTCTGCAAGCTCCGCGACGAGGTGATTTCGCTGGGTGTTTTGCCTCCTATTGGTGAGTGGTCGAAGATCAATCCCAACCTGTAATTTTTCGTGAAAAGCGGCATTCTACTGCCGCGCACTTGCTCCGCCGAATAGGAAATACGTCAAGTATGTCCTATCCGGCGGATCTTCGTTTGCGTTGTAGAATACCGCTTTTGACGAAAAATTGTTTCTTTTCCATGAAAACGCCGCATCTGCTTCCTCTCCTTGTCGCTCGTCAATGGGCAGTACACTCAGTACAGCCCATCGTCTCGCTTTGTCGGAGAGTCGTATCTGCGGCATTTTGATGAAAAAGGGCACATAATTCTTTGGAAATGATTTCCACCCAACTGTCATTCTGAGTGGAATGAAATGAAGCGCAGAATCTGGTTGTGGACTATGTGCGAGGTTGACGTGCCCACTCTGTCATTCTGAGGAGCGATTGAAAATCGCGACGTGAGAATCTCTTTTTTTGCAGGCAAACGCATTCCCGCCGGTGAGACTCCCACGTCGCAACTTTGTTGCTCCTCGGAGTGACCGGTTGTGGGCTGAGCCTCCCGCGTCGCCTGCGGCTCCTCGGAGTGACAGATATGTGTGTGCTAAGGCTTCCGCGACGCCTGCGGCAAGCCTCTCCGTGGGCAAAAAAACGGCCGTTACGCTTTGATATTACGATATTATTTGTATCTTTGCACGATTAACACTCGCTATCGTACAGGTGGCGGCGTAAAGTAGAATTACAAACAAAACGAATAATAACAAAAATTTCTACACAATGCAAAGTAAAGGCGTTATCAAATTGCTGGCAGTCCTCTTGGCTCTTGCCTGCATTTTCCAGCTCTCGTTTACGTTCGTTACGCGTAGCGTAGAGCGCAAGGCCGCACAGGAGGAGAATCCCGAGGCCTATCTGGCCGCCAAGTGGGACGAAGTGGTTTACAACCTCGGCGTGACCAAGTACACCTACAAGGAGTGCAAGGAGCGCGAGCTGAACCTCGGCCTCGACCTTAAAGGCGGTATGAACGTGATGCTCGAAATCAAGGCCGCAGACGTGGTTACGGCACATGCCGGCCGCGTAGGCGACGTTGCTCTCGATACTCACAACCCCAATTACGAGCGTTTCCAGCAGGCTATCGCCGCAGCCTCTTCGGAGGAGGATCCCGACAAATTCGTCGACAAGTTCATCGCAACCTATGGCGACGATGTGTGCGAGGTGTTCGAGAAGGTGGGCGACGACAGCAACTACAACAACGATAAGGGCAAGTTGGCGTCGGATCTGAAAGAGATGATCGAGAGTTCGGTAAACACCTCGTTCAATGTCTTGAAGAGCCGTATCGATATTCTCGGTGTCACGCAGCCCAATATCCAGCTGGTGACCGGCACCAACCGCATCTCGGTGGAGCTGCCCGGCGTGAAGGAGCCCGACCGCGTGCGTAACTTGCTTTCGACCACTGCCGCTTTGGAGTTCTGGACGGTTTACGACAATCTGGCCGGTGTCAGCGACGCATTCTATGCCGCCGATGAGATCGTCTATGCCAAGCAGGCTGCCGAGCTGGCCGGTGACGAGGAGGCTCTTGCCGCTTTGAACCGTCGTCCGCTGACATCTCTGCTGCAGTTCGACATGCGTCCTCCCTATGTGGCCGTTGCCGAGAAGAAGAATCTGGCTACCATATCGGAGTATCTTGCCATACCCGAGGTGGCTCGTCTGTTCCCTGCCGACATGGCTCTGCGCTGGTCTAACAAGAGCACCAGCGACAGCGACAAGGGCTGGTTCCAGCTCTATGCCTTGAAGGGAGCCAACGGACGTTTGCAGCCTGTGATGGGCGGTGACGGTATCACAGCCCGTGCCCAGGCAACGCAGCATGGCGGCGGCTTCGAGGTGTCGATGATCATGGACGGTCCGGTAGCTGCCCGCTGGGGCGATATCACCGGTGCCAATGTAGGCAAGCTCATCGCTATCGTTCTCGACAACTATGTATATTCGGCTCCCGTTGTCAACGGCCGTATCGACGGCGGCCAGTCGAGCATCACCGGTCATTTCAGCGTGACCGAGGCGCAGGATCTGGCCAGCGTGCTTAACGCCGGCAAGGCTCCCGCACCCGCCACGATCGTACACTCGGAGGTAGTGGGTCCGTCGCTGGGTCAGAAGTCTATCAACGACGGTGTATGGTCGTTCTTGCTGGCATTCGTGCTGGTATTGCTCTACATGGGCTTCTTCTACAAGACGGCAGGTTGGCTGGCCGATGTGGCACTGCTCTTCAATGTGCTGCTGCTCATGGGTGTCTTGGTTTCGTTCGGTGCCGTGCTGACGCTGCCCGGTATCGCAGGTATCGTCCTGACGATGGGTATGGCCGTCGATGCCAACGTCATCATCTTCGAGCGTGTCAAGGAGGAGCTGCGCGGCGGCAAGGGTCTTGCTCTTGCTATCAAAGACGGTTTCTCGAACGCATATTCGGCCATCATCGACGGTAACCTCACCACGATCATCACGGGTGTCGTTCTGTTCGTCTTCGGTTCGGGTCCGGTAAAGGGCTTTGCAACCACCCTTATCATAGGTATCATCACCTCGCTCTTCTGCTCGATCTTCATCACCCGCATACTGTTGGAGGCTGTCGCAGCGCGTCGCGGCAAGGTGGCATTCTCGCGCAAGTCTACCGAGAACTTCCTTTCGAACGTGAAGTTCAGCTTCATCGACAAGCGCAAGTACTCTTATATCATCTCGGGTTCGTTGATCGTCATATCGGTGATCTCGCTGGCATTCCATGGACTGAATAAGGGTATCGAGTTCACCGGCGGCCGCACCTACGTTATCGGCTTCGACCAGAATGTCGATGTCGAGCAGGTGCGCCAGAGCCTCGAAACGGAGTTCGCCGCTTCGGGCGATGCAGCTTCGTCATCGTTGGAGGTCAAGCAGTTCGGCGGTGAGAATCAGGTGCGCGTAGCTACCCAGTACCTCTATAACCGCACCGACGAGGAGGCTAACAACGAGGTCGATCAGATCATGTTCGAGGCAGTCAAGGGCTTCTATGCCGATCCGTCGTTCGACTACACTCATTTCAAGACCGACGGCAGCGACAAGTTGGGTATCATATCGTCGGAGCAGGTAGGTCCGTCGATCGCAAGCGAGATGACCCGCAACTCGATCCTCGCCGTGCTCTTCTCTCTGGTAGCCATAGGTCTCTATATCGCTATCCGATTCAAGAAGTGGCAGTGGGCTACGGGTGCCACGCTCGGTCTGGCGCACAACGCCATTTTGGTCATCGGTCTCTTCTCGCTGCTCTACTCGATCATGCCGTTCAACTTGGAGGTCAACCAGGCATTCATCGCAGCGATCCTGACCATCATCGGTTACTCGATCAACGATACGGTGGTTATCTTCGACCGTATCCGCGAGTATATCGGTCTCTATCCCAAGCGTAACATCAAGACCAATATCGATAACGCCATCTGCGCTACGCTGTCGCGTACCATCAACACCTCGGGTACGACGCTGGTTACTCTGCTGGCCATCTTCATCTTCGGCGGCGAGACTATCCGCGGCTTCGTGTTCGCGTTGATCCTCGGTGTGATCATCGGTACCTACACCTCTGTATTCATCGCAACGCCCATCGCATACGATTTGCAGAAGAAAAAGGCCGTGGCGGCACCGAAAGAGTCGCAGCCTAACGCCTAATTCGATATAGGTGTGACAAATTCTGGGTCGCAACGTTGTGTTGCGACCCGTTTTTTTTTAACTTTGCCGAAAAGATCTATCCAATGGAACAGATAAAATCATTCATAGCGTGGATCCGACGCTGCATATCGCCTGTGTTCGTCACGCTCTTTTTCGCAGCATTCGTCCTGTGGTACATAACCAAACTGGGTTACGACTATACGACCGACTACCAGGTGGCCGTCACGGTCGACGGCAAGACGTTCGATGTCGATTGCAAGATACACGGCAAGGGACTCGATCTGTTCAACTTCAAGGTGCTGTCGCAGAAGCGCACGTTCGATATTCCGCTGTCGGAGCTGCGTTACGAGCAGGTGGAGTGGGGCAGCATAAGCATCGACCCCGTGTCGTTGCAGCGGGCACTCTCGTCGCGCATCGCCGATGTCGATTTAGTGTCGGTGGGTGCCGTTCCGTCGATAGAGTTCAGAAACAACGGAGAGGAGTGATGTATAAAATAGGTATAACCGGAGGTATCGGCAGCGGCAAGAGCACCGTGTGCCGCATGTTTGCCGAACGGGGCATTGCCGTCTACGACTCCGACGGCGAGGCCAAGCGTCTGATGCGCGAGAGCGCGCAGCTGCGCGAGGCCATCTGTCGGGAGTTCGGTGCGCAGAGCTATGACGGCGGGGAGCTGAACCGCTCGTATCTCGCCTCGTGCATCTTCGGCGACGACGATGCGCGCCGCCGCCTCAATGCCGTTGTGCACCCTGCCGTGATGGAGGACTTTGCGGCATGGGCCGAGCGTCAGACGAGCGATTACGTCATATTGGAGTCGGCCATATTGTTCGAGGCCGGACTCGAATCGCATGTCGATCGCACCATTGCCGTCATGTCGCCCGAGCCGCTGCGCTTGCAGCGTGCCATGGCGCGCGACGGTGCCGACGAGCAGGCTGTCCGCAGCCGCATGGCCTGCCAGCTCTCGGACGACGAGATGCGCAGCCGTGCCGACTGGGCTATGATAAACATCGATCTGGACGAACTGCGCGAGGAGGTCGCGCAATGCGACAGGAAACTGCGATATGAAGCATCGAGATATGACAATCGATCTTAGTGCGCGCCATGTAATGGCCATCGTCAACGTGACGCCCGATTCGTTCTATTCGGGCAGCCGCAATCTCTCGGCGGAAGATGTCGGGCAGCGTGTGCGGCGTGCTGTCGGCGAGGGGGCTACGATCCTCGACATAGGCGGTTACTCGTCGCGCCCGGGAGCGGCCGAGGTCTCTTTGGAGGAGGAGTGGCGCAGGGTCGACATGGGGCTTGCGGCGGCTCGCCGCATAGCACCCGATGCGGCCGTGTCGGTCGATACGTTCCGCTCGGAGATCGTGCGCCGTGCGGTGGATAGATGGGGTGCGATAATCGTCAACGACATATCGGCCGGCGAACTCGATGCTGAGATGCTTGCTGCGGTGGCCGAGTTAGGCCTGCCTTACATCGCCATGCACATGCGCGGCACGCCGGCTTCGATGCAGCAGCTGACCGACTACCGCCGCGACATAGTGAGCGAGGTGACGGACTATTTCCGCTCGAAGATCGAGGAGATGACTTCGGCGGGCATCGAGCGGCATAATATTATCCTCGACCCGGGCTTCGGCTTTGCCAAGACGCTGGAACAGAACTACGAGCTGATGCACTCGCTCGACCGTCTGGTGGCGCTGGGTTACCCCGTGCTGTCGGGCATATCGCGCAAGTCGATGATATACCGCCTGCTCGACATAACGCCCGAGGAGTCGTTGTGCGGCACGGCGGTGCTCAACTGGGTGTCGCTGGAAAAGGGTGCTTCGATCCTGCGCGTACACGACGTGCGCGAGGCCGTGCAGGTGGTCAAGATGTTCGAAACATACGATAAATACCGTCATATATGATAATAGTCGACGATATACGCAAGAGCTTCGGCGAGGTGGAGGTGCTGCGCGGCGTATCGCTGCGCGTGGAGCGCGGCGAGGTGGTGTCGATCGTGGGTGCGAGCGGTGCCGGCAAGAGCACGCTGTTGCAGATCATGGGCACGTTGATGCAGCCCGACAGCGGTGTGATAGAGATCGACGGCATGCGGCCGCAGCAGATGAACGACCGGCAGTTGTCGGCGTTCCGCAACGGCAGCATCGGCTTCGTCTTCCAGTTCCACCATCTGCTGCCCGAGTTCGATGCCCGGGAGAATGTCATGATACCGGCTCTGATCGGCGGCATGTCGCGGCGCGAGGCCGACCGCCGTGCCCGCGAGCTGCTGTCGACCGTCGGGCTTGCCGACCGCATGAACCATAAGCCGTCGGCACTCTCGGGCGGCGAGCAGCAGCGTGTGGCCATAGCGCGTGCGCTGGTCAACTCGCCTGCTGTGGTGCTGGCCGACGAACCCTCTGGCAACCTCGATTCGGCCACGCGCGACGATATACACGCATTGTTCTTCTCGCTGCGCGAGCGTTTCGGACAGACCTTCGTCATCGTAACCCATGATGAAACCTTGGCCGCCACGGCCGATAGAAAAATAGTGATGAGCGATGGAAAGATCATTTGACAACATCTCCCGTGAGGAGTTGGGCGAGCTGCTCGAACGCCTGCACGACAAATACAACAATCCCGACTTCATCGAGGCCGACCCTATCAGCGTGCCTCACTCGTTCTCGTCGCGCGACGATCGCGAGGTGGCCGGATTTCTTGCCTCGACCATAGCGTGGGGCAACCGCAAGGCCATAGTCAAGAGTGCCCACCGCATGATGCACTACATGGACAATGCCCCCTCGGAGTTCGTCCGCGAGGCCTCCGACGAGGAGCTGTGCCGCTTGCAGAGCTATGTGCACCGCACATTCAACGGTCAGGACTTCATCGACTTCGTGCGTTCGATCCGCCATATCTACGATCGTTGGGGCGGCATAGGCCGTTTCTTCGAGAGCCGCTATGCCGAGACTCGCGACATGGCGCGCGTGCTGTCGGAGTTCCGCCGCGAGTTTTTCGCCGTCGATCATAATCCCCACTGCGAGAAGCATCTCTCGTCGATCGACAAGGGTGCGGCCTGCAAACGTCTCAACATGTATATCCGCTGGTTCGTGCGCCGCGACGAGCGCGGTGTCGACTTCGGCCTGTGGCGGACGATACCCATGTCGGTACTCTATCTGCCGCTCGACGTGCATACGGGCAACATGGGCCGTGCGCTGGGTCTGCTCTCGCGCCGCCAGAGCGACTGGAAGGCCACGGTGGAGATCACCGAGTCGCTGCGCGGTTTCGATCCCGAAGACCCCGTGCGCTACGACTTCTCGCTGTTCGGTGCCGGCATCGACGGATTTCTGAAATAGGGCCGAGACAGAGCTATGTTCCGCTTCAAGCAGTTTGCCGTAGAGCAGCAGCGGTGCGCCATGAAGGTGGGCACCGACGGAGTGCTGATAGGCGCGTGGTGCGATCTTCGCCCTCAGGACAGGCGCATACTCGACATCGGCACCGGTACTGGCGTCATAGCCCTTATGGCCGCACAGCGATGCCCGCAGGCTCGGGTGACGGCCATCGACATCGACGGCGACTGTGCCGCTCAGGCGCAGGACAACGTCGCCGCCTCGCCGTGGAGCGACCGCGTGGAGGTGGTGTGCGGCGATATCCGCCGCTTGCGGTCGGCCGAGCCGTTCGACCATATAATCTCCAATCCGCCGTACTTCACCTCGTCTCTGCTGCCGCCCGAGAGTGCGCGCAGCGTGGCGCGTCACTGCATAGAGCTTACGTTTGCGGATATTGTCGAGGCGGCCGACAGACTGCTTTCGCTCGACGGCCGCATGTCGCTCATACTGCCGCAAGATGCCGCCGACGAGCTTATCGGCCTGTGCCGCGGCCGCCTGAGTGTGAACCGTCGCTGCGATGTGCGCACTACGCCCCGCTCACCCGTCAAGCGGTCGATGTTGGAGTTGGTGCGATCGGCCGCGGCAGCAGAGCCGCACCGTGAGGAGCTTGTGATACAGTCGGCGCACGAGGTATTTACCGACGATTACAAGCGTCTGACGCGCGATTTCTATCTGAAATTTTGATATGGCGCGAAAATTTGCTATTTTTGTTCTCAACTAAATAGTCGCATGTTTATGAAACGTATCGTATTTGTGCTCTCGACCGTGTTGGTCTTCACAGCCGCCGCAGCTTCGGCGCAGAGTAATATCAAACGCATAGGCGTATATGCCGAGAATGGAGAGATCGTGTTGAGCGAGGCCTCGACCTCTTTGGAGGTGGATATCACGGTGCGCAAGGAGCAGGTCGTGGTGGGTCCCTACGCGCGTTATGCGCAGAAGTATCTGGGTGTGCGTGCACCGCTTGTCGACAAGACCTCTTATTCGATCGTAGCCGCCGACGTGCGACTTGGCTCGGAGGAGCCGGCTGCTGTCAAGGCTCCGTCGGACGGCGTTGAGGTGATGTCGCATGCCGCAGGCTCGGCCGATGAGTTCGCGCGCCTGCTGCCCAACCGCATGAGCAGCATCGAGCAGACACCCGAGGCCGCAGCCAAGAAGCTCGCTACCGACATATTCTCGCTGCGTAATTATAGACTCTCTCTTATCACGGGCGATGCCGGCGAAAATGTCTTCGGTGCCGGCTTGGAGTATGCCTTGAAGCGAATCGACGAGTTGGAGCAGGCCTATCTCGAACTCTTCTTGGGAAAACATGTCTCGACGACCGTCACCACGACTCTGCGCGTGAAGCCCAATGCCGACAAGACGAGCTACATCGTGGCACGTTTCAGCGAGGCGGGCGGTCTGCTGCCGGCCGACGACCTGTCGGGCGATATATTGCTGTTGCAGATCACTCCCACGGAGATGTCGTATCCCGCGAGCGACCCGCGCGGTCGCGTGACCTATCGCTATGCCAACGATGCGCAGTGCACGCTGCTTTACGGTCAGCAGAGCCTTTTCACGACGGTATTGCCCATATTCGAGTTCGGCCGCACCATTACGGTCGTAGCTCCCGCCAAGTAACAGGCCGCATATCATGGACGATACGCAACGCATGATAGCGATGCTCGCCGAGATGCGTCGCCAGATGAACGGTGCCGTGGCCGAGTCGATGACCGAGCACGGCATCTGCTACGGTCTCAACTACGGTGTCAGCATTCCCACGGTGCGCAGCATAGCGCGCCGCGAGCAGCGCAGCCACTCGTTCGCCAAGTATCTTTACTCCCAGCAGGTGCGCGAACTGCGCCTTGCAGCCTGCCATATAGCCGAGCCGGAGGCGGTGACGTTGGAGGATTTCTCGTTCTGGTCGCGCGGCATAACGACGATGGAGCTGGCCGAGGAGCTGGCTTTCGGACTGTTGTCGCACATTGCGGCCATAGATTCGTTGGTCGGCATCTGGTGCAGCGAGAGCAGCGAACTTATAGCCTATTGCGCTCTGATGGCTGCCGCGCGCAGCCAGAGTGTCGATGCCGGTGTGGCGGTGTTGGGCGTGGAGTGTGCCGTGAAGCGGTTCCGCTCCTCGCGCATCATAGGCTGCGGTGCCGCGGCAGCTCTTTCGCACCTTATCGACCGCGACGGCCGACCGGCAGAAGAGATGACGGCGGCTCTGCTGGATCGCATGCCGCCGTCGGAGACTGCGCAATATATCGCCGACGAGATCGGCTGGCGATTGTCTTATTGCGGGTAGATTCTGTTTAATACGATGTTACGGCTTCGTGCCGCCTGACGGCCTCTTCGAGCCGCTCGTAGGGCATCACGCCACTCTCTCTCCATACCACTTCCGAGTTGCGGAATATGATGAATGTCGGCACCGATACGATGTTGTACCGGCTGACTATCTCGCGGTGTTCGCGGTTGTCTATGTCGATCTTTATGACTGTCGCCCGACCCTGCGTCGAGGTTGCAAGTTTGTCGACGGTGGCCGTCATGGCCTTGCACGGACCGCACCATGCGGCATGGAAGTCGACCAGCGTGGGGCTGCTCTGTGCTATCAAAGAGTTGAAATCGTTTACGTTCATATAGTTGCGTTTTAAAGGTGAATATCTCTCTTACGACACCTCCACCCATGTGCGGCGGGCGGCGAGTTCGCGCTCGATCATGCGGCGCGCATAGCGTATGGTGCGCATAAGTCCCTCGGAGAGCGACACCTCGGGCTGCCACCCGAGCAGGCGGTGGGTGAGTTGCAGATCGGGCACCTTGCGCCGCTCGTCGTTCGAACGCGGGTCTGTGCTGACGATTCGCGATTTCGAGCCGCTGAGACGTATTATGGTAGCGGCCAGCTGCTTGACCGATATTTCGTACAGACCGCCTATGTTGAGCGCGAACAGGCGCGGCGTGGTCGCGGCCTCCATGAGCCGAACCAGTGCCTCCACAGTGTCGCCCACCCAGCAGAATGTGCGTATCTGGTCGCCGTCGCCGTTGATTATGATGTCGCGGCCGGTGAGTGCCGCCGCGATCATGCTCATCACGGCGCGGCCGTCGTCGGGCGAGGTGCCGGTGCCGTAGGTGTTGAATATGCGCGCCACGCGGGCATCGACACCGTGCTGGCGTATATATGCGCGAATCAACGCCTCGGCCGAGCGTTTGGCTTCGCTCAGGGTCGAGTAGAAGCTCTCGTCGCGGTGCAGCTCCATCGACGAAGAGCCGTTGCATGTCAGATATACGTCGCCCGAGGAGGCGAATACGAGCCGGGCACGGTTCTCGCGCGCCAGTTCCAATGTGCGTATCGTTCCCAGGGTATTGGTGCGCATCGTGTCGTAGGGCGACGAGGGGTCGTGATGCAGATATGTGGGCGAGGCCAGATTGAATATGCGGTCGCACTCGATGTGCAGCGGCATGGTCACGTCGTGCCGCACGAATTCGAACCGCGGCGAGTCGGTGATCTGGTCGAGCAGCGGCGAGAGCGACGGCTCGCGCAGATCGACGCACGTCACATGGTGCCCGTCGCGCAGCAGACGCAGCGTCAAATGCGCTCCTATCAACCCTGTCCCTCCGAATATCAAAACCCTTGTCATGTCGTCGTCGTTTGCATGACAAGGGTTCAAATTCCATACCACCCCACGGGCGGCGATATGCCGCCGGTGCTTTCCTGCGTGTCGCGGCAGCCTGCTTCTGTCCGGCTGTCAGAATAACGCTTTGGGCAGCTGCTCGATGCTGTTGATGAATACCACCTCGATATTCTTGGGTCGTTTGAGGCTCTTCTGCATGAATCCCGAGACCACTATGCGGCGAAAGCCCAGACGTGCCGCCTCGCTTACGCGCTGCTCGCAGCGGGGCGACGGACGCACTTCGCCCGAGAGCCCGATCTCTCCTGTGCAGCATACGCCCTCCTGTAACGGCCGGTCGTAGTACGACGATATGACCGCAGCCACCACCGCCAGATCCATGCCCGTGTCGGCGACCTTGAATCCTCCGGCGAAGTTGAGAAAGACATCTTTCGAAAACATCTTCATGCCCACGCGCTTCTCCAAGACGGCCAGCAGCATGTTGAGTCTTTTCGAATCGAAGCCTGTCGACGAACGCTGCGGGGTGCCGTAGGCCGCGCTGCTCACCAATGCCTGCACCTCTATCAGATAGGGGCGTATGCCGTCCACGGCCGCACCGACCGATATGCCGCTCAGCGGCTCGTCGTAATGCGAGAGCAGTATCTCAGAGGGGTTGTCGACCTCTCTCAGACCGCTGTCGTGCATCTCGAACACGCCGATCTCGTATGTGGCTCCGAAACGGTTCTTTATGCCGCGCAGTATGCGGTAGGCGGTGTTGTTGTCGCCCTCGAACTGCAACACCACGTCGACTATGTGTTCGAGTATTTTGGGACCGGCTATGGTGCCGTCCTTAGTGATGTGACCGATGATGAATATGGCCGTGCCGCTGCTCTTGGCGTAGCGCAGCAGCGTGGCGGCGCACTCGCGTATCTGCGTGACGCTGCCTGCCGACGACTCCACAAGATCGGTGTACATGGTCTGTATAGAGTCGATTATCACTACGTCGGGGCGTTGCTCCTCGATCTGTGCGACGATGTTTTCGAGCAGCGTTTCGGTGTAGACGATGCACTCCTCGTTGACGATGCCTATGCGCGTGGCGCGCATCTTGATCTGCTCGGCCGACTCCTCGCCCGAGACGTAGAGCGTGCGGAGCGAGTTGCCGTTGAGAGCCATTTGCAGCGACAGGGTCGATTTGCCTATGCCCGGCTCGCCGCCCAGCAGGATCAGCGACCCCGGCACCAAGCCTCCGCCAAGCACGCGGTTGACCTCGCCTATGCCCGTGTCGATGCGTTTCAGATCGCGCTCGCGTATATCCTGTACGCGCTGAGGCACGGCACGCGGTATGTTCGTCAGACGGCTTGCCACCGACGAGGAGCTCTCCTTGGCCACGACCTCCTCGGTAAAGCTGTTCCACTCGCCGCACGAGGGGCAGCGTCCGAGCCACTTGGGCGACTCGTAGCCGCAGCTCTTGCAGAAAAACGCACGTTTTGCCTTGGTTGCCATGGCAGAGCTATTTGAAAAGTTTTATTATGTCGTTGCCGTTGGCGTATATCACCAGCAGCAGTATGAGCACCAATCCAACGTATTGCATGATTTCGAGGAACCGGTCGCTGGGCTTGCGCCGCGTGATGATCTCCCACAGCGTGAACAGCGCGTGGCCGCCGTCGAGACCCGGTATGGGCAGCAGGTTCATCACTGCAAGCATGATCGATATGAATGCCGAGAGCAGCCAGAAGCTCTGCCAGTTCCACTCGCCGGGGAAGATGTTGCCGATGGCGATGAAGCCGCCCACCTCCTTGACGAGTTTGGTCTTGGGGTTGACGATCATCTTCAACTGCTGCCAGTAGTCGGCTATCTTCTCGCCGGCCATGTGCCAGCCCGCCGGAATCGACTCCCAGAAGGTGTATTCGATGTGGCGCGGCGGTATCAAGGCCACATCGACTCCCATTTGCATCTTGTCGTTGATCGGCACCGAGAGTTGCAGCGTGTCGCAGCCGTCTCTTACGATATCCACGCAGGCCGTGGTGTTCTTGATATCGGACAGCACCTCCAATCCGGCCACCATGTGTGGCGTGGGCGTGCCGTTGACGGCTATTATGCGGTCACCCTCCTTGAAACCGGCTTCGGCGGCCGAATCCGAGGCGACACCGGAGACTATGTATGGCACGAACTCGGTGTAGAAATCCTTGTACTCCTCCGCTTCGCGTATCTCGATCAGACGCTGCATGGGCAGTGTGAGACGCAGCCGCTCGCCGCCGCGCTCCACGACCACCTCGCGGTCGGAGTCGGTGATGAGCAGCGATTGCAGTATCTCGTTGACGGTCATAGGCTCGCGGCCGTCGATCGAGACTATGCGGTCGCCGTCCTCAAAGCCCAACGAGTGCGCCGCCTCGTTGAAGGCGTAGCCGTGGATCATATCCTCGTTGGCGTAGTAGGTGCGTCCCCACGTATAGAGCACGCCCGAGTAGATCACTATGGCCAGCACCACGTTCATGAATACGCCCGCCACCATCACTATCAGCCGCTGCCATGCCGGTTTTGCGCGGAACTCCCACGGCTGCACCGGCTGCTTCATCTGCTCGGTGTCCATGCTCTCGTCGATCATGCCGGCGATCTTGACATAACCGCCCAGCGGCAGCCAGCCCATGCCGTACTCGGTGTCTCCGCGGCGGAACTTGAACAGCGAGAACCACGGATCGAAGAATATGTAGAACTTCTCGACGCGTATCTTGAATATGCGGGCTGCGATGAAGTGTCCGAATTCGTGGATCAGCACCAGCATCGACAGACAGATGAAGAATTGCAGAACTTTGATAAGAATGACCATTGTATGAATGTTTCGGTATTGATTACAGTTTTAAATAACGGCGAGCCAGTGCGCGCGCCTCGTCGTTGGCCGCATCGTAGTCGGCCAAAGAGGGCTTGTCTATGAATGCGGCGTTGGCTAAGGCGTAGCGTATTGCACCCACTATGTCGTGATAACGGCACCGGTGCGTGAGGAATGCCGCCACGGCCTCCTCGTTGGCACCGTTCATCGTGCAGGCTGCCGTACCGCCGCGGCGCAGGCAGTCGTAGGCTATGTCGAGTGCCGGATACTTCTCGCGGTCGACCTCGGCGAAGGTAAGGGTCGGATTATCGGCGAACGAGAGCCGCTCTGCGGCATGCGGGGCACGATGCGGATACATCAGCGCGTAGCTTATGGGCAGGTGCATGTCGGGCGAGCCTAACTGCGCCTTTATGCCGCCGTCCTCGAACTCCACCATCGAGTGGACGACCGACTGGGGGTGTATCAGCACCGATATGCGGTCGGCCTCGATGCCGAAGAGCCAGTGTGCCTCTATGACCTCGAAACCCTTGTTGACCAGCGTGGCCGAGTCGATGGTGATCTTGGCACCCATCGACCACTGCGGGTGGCGCAGGGCCTGCTCGGGCGTTACATAGTCGAGTGCCTCGCGCGGCAGATCGCGCAGGGCACCGCCGCTGCATGTGACGATAAGCCGTCTTACGGGCGAACACTCGCCCCTGAGACACTGCAATATGGCCGAGTGCTCGGAGTCGATCGGCAGAATCGTCACGCCGCGCCTGTCGGCTTCGCGCATCACCGTCTCTCCCGCCACCACGAGCGTCTCCTTGTTGGCCAATGCGATTCGCTTGCCGGCCTCGATGGCTGCCATTGTGGGGTGCAGACCGGCATAGCCGACAAGAGCGTTGACCACCGTGTCGACCTCTGCCGAGGCGGCTGCGCTGCACAGCGACTCCTTGCCGGCGAAGACCTTTATCGGCCGGTCGCCTATGGCCTCCGTAAGATCGTCGTAATAACGCTCGTCGCCTATGATCACGCAGTCGGCATCGAACTCTATGGCCTGTTCGGCCAGCTGCCGCCAGTTGCTGTTGGCCGTCAGTGCGGTTATTTCGAACTTATCGGGATTGTCGCGAACGATATCGAGCGTCTGCACGCCTATCGAACCGGTCGATCCCAAAAGACATATACGCTGTTTCATCGTAGGATCAAAAAAGTATGTACGATTCGGGGTTGGCGGCCGTGCCGTCGCGCCATATCTCGAATTGGAGCGAAGCCGGACGCGAGGCCTGCTCCTGCTCGTCGTCGTGTCGCTGCTGCGACGATATGTTGCCTATGACCTCGCCGCTCTTGACGGGCTGTCCCTTGCGCACGAGTGCCTGCGAGAGGTCTCTGTATATCGACGTGTAGCCGCCTGCGTGCTGCACTGCGACCTCCACGCCGTGCTCGGGCGAAGAGCCGACTGCTATGACCGTGCCGTTCTCTATGGCCGCCACCGAGCTCTCCGCATCGACGCTGACAATCTCCACTCCGTAGATGCCTTGCGTTGGGTCGAAGCGTTGCACGACATTGCCTCTTATGGGGGCGGTGAATACTGCCGCCTCGGAGTTGAGCTCGCTGTGAGAGTTGTCTAACGAGTATTCGCCGTGCTCGCTCTCCAATGCCGCGCGCAGCAGCGAGTCGGCACGCGTGGGCAGGATTCGCGACTTGTCGTAGCGTATGGTGTCGGTCATAAGCGTGGAGTGCAGCGTGGGCGTGTTGTTGTTCATGATGGTGCTAACGGCCTCGTTGTAGCTCATCATCATGGCTATCTTGCGCTCCATCGAGTCCACGCGCATGACGCTCTCCACCAACGAATCGTGTATCCTCTGCGACTGTGTGCGATAGCCGGGCAGAATGTCCAAAAAGGGCGTGTAGGCTATCAGCGTCAGCAGCACGGCGCATATCACCAGAACGAATGCCGCCACCGTGCCCCATACGCCTATGGGCGATATGTTGACATGCCAGAACTCCTCGTCCGAAGAGCGGTCGCGCATCGACAGCCGCCGCCGCTCGACGGCACGCCGCCACAGACCTTTTATATCGGATTGTTTCATATACGATTATATATTGCGCAAAGATAACGAAAAAGGGCGGATACTTTGTATTTCCGCATAACTTTTTTTACCTTTGGCTATCGCCGAAGATGCCCCGTCTCGGAAAAAATGCAAATTAATTTGCTTTTGCCCTCACTTATTCGTATCTTTACCAAGATAAATACCTAACGCAAAAAACACTATGATAAAACCTACACTTTTGGTATTGGCCGCAGGCATGGGATCGCGCTACGGTTCGTTGAAACAGATGGACGGCGTAGGCCCCAACGGCGAAGCCATTATCGACTATTCTATCTACGACGCCATTCGCGCCGGCTTCGGCAAGGTGGTCTTCGTCATTCGCCACTCTTTCGCCAAGGAGTTCACCGAGGTGTTCAATGCCGAACGTTTCGGCCACCGCATCGAGGTGGAGTATGTATATCAGGAGCTGGACTGCCTGCCCGAGGGCTTCTCTCTGCCCGAAGGCCGTCAGAAGCCGTGGGGTACAAACCACGCCGTGATGATGGCCGCCCCGGTCATTCACGAGCCTTTCGCCGTGATCAATGCCGACGACTTCTACGGTCGCGATGCCTACGCCGTCATAGGCCGCTACCTCTCGTCGCTCGAAGGCAGCCGCAACAGCTACTGCATGGTGGGCTACGAGGTCAGCAAGACCCTCTCGGAGAACGGTACCGTGTCGCGCGGCGTATGTACGGTCGATGCCGACGGCTATCTGCAAGGCATGGTCGAGCGCACGCAGATCGAACGTGTCGACGGCACGATCCTCTTCCACGATGGCGGTGCCGACGAGCCTCTGGCCGAGAATACGCCCGTATCGATGAATCTCTTCGGATTCACTCCCGATTACTTCGAGTATTCGGCCGATTACTTCCGCACCTTCCTTTCGGAGAACATCGCCAACCTCAAAGCCGAGTTCTTTATTCCCCTTATGGTCAACCGTCTTATTTCGACCTCTGTTGCCCGCATGCGTGTGCTCAGCACCTCCGCCCAGTGGTTCGGTGTCACCTACAAGGAGGACAAGCCGCAGCTTATGGCCAAGATCGAGGCGTTGATCGAAGCAGGAGAGTATCCGCGCAAGCTCTGGTAAATTTTTCGTGAAAAGCGGCATTCTACTGCCGCTCCTCGTCGCTCGACAATGGGCAGTACACTCAGTACAGCCCATCGTCTCACTCCGTCGTCGCGTTGTATAATACCGCTTTTGACAAAAAATTTTTCTTTTTCGTGAAAAGCGGCATTCTACTGCCGCTCCTCGTCGCTCGACAATGGGCAGTACACTCAGTACAGCCCATCGTCTCACTCCGTCGTCGCGTTGTATAATACCGCTTTTGACAAAAAATTTTTCTGTTCCGTGAAAAGGCGTCATTTCCTGCGCCTCGTTCAAATCCGCAAATGGGCAGTACGCCAGTACAGCCCATCTGCGGATTTTTCACGTGCGGCTTCATTTCATGCACTTTTTCTCGCCGCGGCAAAGCCGAAGTAAACTTCGCTTTGCTCGTCCGGCTTGACGAAAAAGTTGTAACTAACGCCTTTTGACGAAAAATGGGGGTAGTGGTGCTTTGGAGGTTTTCCGTGCCTTTTCCGTGAAAAGGCATCATTTGCTTCCGCGCACTTGTTCGTCCGAATAGGCAGTACGTTCAGTACAGCCTATCCGTCCTCACATCGTTTGCGTTCATTTCATGCACTTTTTCTCGCCGCGGCAAAGCCGAAGTAAACTTCGCTTTGCTTGTCCGGCTTGACGAAAAAGAGGGTAGTGGTGCGTTGGAGACTCTTTCCACTGCGTTGTCATTCTGAACGTAACGCAGTGAAGTGAAGAATCTGGTTGTGGAAGATAAAACCGCTTGCTCTGTCACTCCGAGGAGCAACGCAGTTGCGACGTGGGAGTCTCGCGGTCGGGAGAGTGTTTGTCCGTCCGATGTACCCGTCGACCAAGAGAGAGATTCTCACGTCGCAGTCATTCGACCGCATAACCAATGTCGACTACAGAGCTACGGCTTACGCCGTTTTATAATTCTGACCCCTCCCCCAACCCCTCCCTCGGGAGGGGCTTTTGTCGCGCGATTGATCGCGCTCCATGCGGGGCGTGGCAGACTTTGTCCCGCGTCCCGAGATAGAACGTCGGCAGGTTGTCTGTCATTCTGAGCATAAGCGAAGAATCTGGTTGGGGAAGACATGACCATTATACTGTCACTCCGAGGGAGGGCGCAGTCCGACCGTGGGAGTCTCGCGGTCGGGAGAGTGTTTGTCCGTCCGATGTACCCGTCGACCAAGAGAGAGATTCTCACGTCGCGGTCGATGACCGCTCCTCAGAATGACAGAGGGGAAATAGTCTACAAAGCACCGCAACCCCACTTTTTCGTCAAAAGCGGTATTATACAACGTAAACGAAAAATGCCCGGACAGGTTGTACTGATCGTACTACCTGTTCGGACAGTTGAGCGCGCGGCAGTAGAATGCCGCTTTTCACGAAAAAGTCACGGCAAACTATACCAATCCCGCAAATCCCATAAACGCCATAGCCAACAAGCCGGCCGATATGAGCGCGATGGGTGTGCCGCGAAGTGCCGAGGGCACGTCCTCCATTTCCAGCCGCTCGCGGATACCGGCGAAGAGAACGAGTGCCAGCGCGAAGCCCAGAGCCATAGAGGTGGAGTAGACCACACCCTGCAAGAGGGTGAGCTGCTTCTGCATCATGTTGATGGCCACACCTAATACGGCGCAGTTGGTCGTAATAAGTGGCAGGAAGATGCCCAATGCCTGATAGAGCGAGGGCGACACCTTCTTCAAGACGATCTCCACCATCTGCACCAGAGCGGCGATAACCAATATGAAGACGATGGTCTGCATGTACTCGATGCCGAAGGGTTCGAGGATATAGGTTTGAATGCACCACACCACGATCGACGAGAGTGCCATGACGAACGTCACGGCGGCACCCATGCCCATCGAGGTCTCCACCTTCGACGACACGCCGAGGAAGGGGCATATACCGAGGAACTGCGACAGCACGACATTATTGACGAAGATGCTGCCGATGATGATCGCAAACAGCGTTACTGTCGGTACGGTCACCGAGCCGCTGTTGAAAGCCTGTAATATCTCTTGTGAAATCTCTCCCATAAAGCACTAACGTTTTGCGATTTTATTAAACAACACCATCAGATAGCCCAGCACGATGAAACCGCCCGGGGCCAAGATGAACAGCAGCGGCATGACGTCCGGAGCGAACTCCACGCCGAAGATCGAACCCGAGCCCAACACCTCGCGCACGGCACCTATGACCGTCAGCGACGCGGTGAAGCCCAAACCGATGCCGATGCCGTCGAGAGCCGAATCGAGCGGCGTGTTCTTCGAGGCGAAGGCCTCGGCACGACCCAAGATGATACAGTTGACGACGATAAGCGGAATGAATACGCCGAGCGACTCGTACAACGCAGGTACATAGGCCTGCATCAGCATCTCGATCATGGTAACGAACGAGGCGATGACCACGATGAAGGCCGGAATACGCACCTTGTCGGGAATGAAGTTCTTGATGAGCGAGATAACGATATTCGACATGATGAGCACAGCCATTGTAGCCACGCCCATGCCGCAACCGTTGATCGCCGACGAAGTGACGCCGATGGTCGGGCACATACCCAGAATAAGGACGAACGTCGGGTTCTCCTTGATAAGACCCTTGGTGATTAACTGCAACTTACTCATTGTCTACATCTCCTTCCTGAGCCGCAGGCTCCGTTGTTTTGGTTGCGCCCGAGGTCGCATTGCCGGACGTGGCCGCAGCCTCGAACTGTTCGCGCTGGCCGGTGGTCCACAGGAACGCCGCATAGGCGGCAGCCACCGCATCGACATACGCACGCGACGAGATGGTCGCACCCGAAAGGGCATCGATGCTGCCCTCGCGCTTGTCGTCCTTCTTGACGGCGAATATCACCTCCGAGGCTTTCTTATTTTTGAAACCCTTTTCCAGGCTGTTGCCGGGCTTGACCATGTTGGCACCCAGACCCGGGGTCTCCTTTTGCGACAGCACCTTGATCTCGTTGATCGTGCCGTCGGCGAGGAATCCCACCATGAGGTAGATCTTGTCGGCATAACCCGTCTTGGTGAGGCTGTGAGTCTCGACGGCATAACCTACCGTCTCGCCGTCGGCCTTCGACACGCGGGTGGCGACGATCTGTGCGCCCTCGATCTTCATAGTATCGTGCACGAACACCGGCTCACCCTCGAATGCGGGCAGCACCTCGGTCAGTGCCAGCAGCTTGGCATCGTCGTTGGTCTTCTGGATCGTATCCTTGGTGATGTTGTTGACCACGCCGACCAGAAAGGCCGATACGGCAGTGATCGTGAAGAGCACCAAGACCATATTTTTCAATGTACTTTTCATACGCAATCCCTCTATTTTTTAGTTTTGACACCGAAACGCACGGGACGGCAATACTTGTTGATAAGAGGCACCGTGGCGTTCATTATGAATATTGCGAACGACATACCCTCGGGATACGAACCCCAAAGGCGGATAATCATCGTCAGAGCACCGATGCCCACACCGTAGATCAACATGCCGCGATGCGTCATGGGCGAGGTCGAGTAGTCGGTGGCCATGAAGATGGCACCCAGCAGCGCACCGCCGGCCAGCAGGTGGAACAGCGGCAGCTCATACACCAGCGAGCCGTGACCCATGCCGGCGAATGCGGCGAATACGGCCATCGTGCCCAATACGGCCACGGGGATATGCCACGTTATGACCTTGCGCCACAACAGATAGATACCGCCGAGGATCAGAGCCAATGCGCCGATCTCACCCATCGAACCGTTCATCACGCCGCCCAGCATCTGCATGAAGTCGACGTTATCCATGATACCCATGCCGCTTTCCTTGATCTGCGTCAGCATCGTCGCGCCCGAGAAGGCATCGACACTGCCGTGCGCCGGAACCACCGCAAACGAGGTCATCTGCACGGGATAGGCTATCAGGAGGAAGATACGGCCGGTAAGCGCGGGGTTGAAGGGGTTTTTACCCAAGCCGCCGAAGGTCATCTTGCCGATGCCGATGGCCACGAACGCGCCTATGACCACGATCCACCACGGAATGCTTGCCGGCAGGTTGAAGGCCAGCAGCACACCAGTCACCACGGCCGACAGATCGCCGACGGTGGTGCGGCCGCGAAGCATATATTTCTGAATGAGGTACTCGAACAGCACGCAGCTGACCACCGAGACGGCGGTGATGAGCAACACATTGAATCCAAGCACCCACGTCGACACGACCAGAGCCGGTACCAGAGCCAGAATCACATCGGCCATGATACCTCGCGTCGAGTCGTCGCCATGGACGTGCGGCGATGGAGATATGAAGAATTTGTTTGCCATAATATCTCTGTTTTATCGTTTTACTTTTTGGCCGCACGTGCTCGGATAATGCCCATGACGGTCTGTTTGCCCAGACGGATATAGTCGAGCAGCGGAATGTTGGCCGGGCACGAGAACGAGCAGCAGCCGCACTCGATGCAGTCGGTCACGTTGTGTTGCTCGGCAGCGTCCCACAGCTTCTTGCGCGAGATCTTCGAGATGAGGTAGGGTTCCAGACCCATAGGGCACGCAGCAACGCACTTGGCGCACTTGATGCAGGCCGAAGCCTCGCCGCGAGTAGCCTCGTCGCCGCTGATGACCGTCACACCCGAACAGCCCTTCGTTACGGGCGAAGCGAGGTTGACCATGGCTCGTCCCATCATCGGACCGCCGTTGAGCACCTTCACGTCGCCCTCGGGCAGGCCGCCGGCGCGCTCGATGAGCGTCTCGACGGGCGTACCCATACGCGTAAGGAAGTTGTGCGTATCCTTGATCTGCTTGCCGGTGATGGTCACCACGCGCTCGATAAGAGGCTTGTTCTTCTGTACGGCCTCGTAGACGGCAACCGTTGTCGAAGCGTTGCACACCACCGCACCTACATGTATCGGCAATGCCGGCGGAGGAGGCACCTGACGACCTGTAACGGCCGCTATCAGCTGCTTCTCACCGCCCTGCGGATAACGCACTTTGAGCGGCATGATCTCTATGCCCTTGTAGCCGCCCTTGGCCACTAACTCGCGCAGATGGGCGATGGCATCGGGCTTGTTGTTCTCGACACCCACCACGGCGCGCTCCACGCCCACGGCTTTCATCAGTATCTCCACGCCCACGAGCATCTGCTCGCCGCGCTCCAACATCGTGCGATAGTCGGAGGTAAGATAGGGCTCGCACTCCACACCGTTGATTATCAATATATCGGCCTTGCAGCCGTCGGGTATCGACAGCTTGACGTGCGTGGGGAACGTCGCACCGCCCATGCCCACTACGCCGGCTTCCTTGATCTTGGCGATGATCTCTTTCGGGCCGAGGGTGCACTCGCGCAGAAGCGTATCCGTGCGGTCGATCGTATCGACCCACTCGTCGCCCTCGCGCTTGATGGTCACCATCATCTGGCGCAGACCCTGACCGTTGACCGCCATGTCGACGGCCGTCACCGTACCCGATATGGGCGAGTGGATATTGGCCGACATGAAACCCGACGACTCGCCTATGAGCTGTCCCGTCAGCACCTTGTCGCCCTTGGCAACCTTGACGGCAGCCGGTGCGCCGATATGCTGGGCAAGAGGAATGGTCACCACATCGGGCAGATCGAGCACCTCGATCGCCTTGGCACGGCTCCACTGCTTGTTATCCGAGGGGTGGATACCGCCTATTGGAAATGTTTTCATATCTCTCGTCGTTTTATTATTCGTTTGTTTTGGGTTTGCTCTCCGCAGCCGGAGTCTTGGCAGCAGTCGTTTCCGCAGCCGGAGCCTTGGCAGCCGGAGTCTTAGACTCCTTGGGCAGCGGCTCCATGCCGATGAGCTTGATGGCACCCGTGGGGCACTCGTTGACACACTTGCGGCACAGCTTGCACTTCTGAGAGTCGATGAATGCGAGGTTGTTCTCGATGGTGATGGCACCGAACGCGCAGACTTTCTCGCACTTGCCGCAGCCGATGCAGCCCGCCTTGCAGGCCTTCATCACCACGGCACCCTTGTCCTTCGAGCGGCAGGCGACATAGACGGCACGGTTCTTCGGCCACTTCTTGCGCAGCTCGATCAGTCCCTTGGGGCACGCCTTGACGCATGCGCCGCAAGCCGTACACTTGTCGGGATCGACCTCGGCCAGCCCCGTTGCGGGGTTCACGCTGATGGCACCGAACTGGCACACCTCGACGCAATCGCCATAGCCCAGACAGCCGTAAGCGCAGGCCGTCTCGCCGACATAGAGCGACGAGGCGACGGCACAGCTCTTCGCACCGTCGAACGAATTGGTGCGCGGACGCTTGTCGCAATTACCGCCGCAACGCACCGTAGCCACCTCGGGAGCCTTCTCCGGAGCGGCCTTACCCAAATAAGCAGCAGCACTCTTCATAACGTCGGCTCCGCCCACAGGGCAGTAGAGCGACGATATGTCGTCCTGCTTGACCAAAGCCTCGGCCATTGCACGACAACCGGCGAAGCCGCAACCGCCGCAGTTCGCGCCCGGAAGCATCTTCTCCACATCGTCGATGCGAGGATCCTCCTCGACCTTGAATTTCTGTGCGACGAAATACAAGACAATCGCCAAAAGACCTCCTAACACACAAAGTGTCAGGACTGTTAAGATTAATACTTTCATTCCTGTTTTATAATTGTGAATTGAATTTTTCGTCCCATATACTCTCTTAGCACGTAGAGCACAATATAATATACGGTCACGGTCGCCAGCGTCACGCACGCCGCAGGTCCGTCGGCGGCACCCGCAAGTTTCGCCGCAAAGAGCGACAGCAGCAGAACGAACAAAGGCATCACATATCCCCAAAGGATCGATGCAATGCCCATGCTTCGACGGCGCAAGGCCACCTCCACTCTGTCTCCCTGTCGGAACGACGACGCATGCGCCGTCTTCACACCTATGACACTGTCGCCTTTATCCACACCGCATATTTGGCGGGCATGGCAGGCGGCACATGCGCTCTGGCGTTCGACGACGACATATACCGTCGAATCATCTACGCGTTGCACGATGCCGATATGTCGAATCGGAGCGGACATTGTGGATATAAGTGGTAAAAGGTTGAATATTCTCTTTCGGTGCTCAATCAGTCGCCGTAGCGGTTCACTAACGGCATCAGCCACTCGTGGCGGAACGCGCATCTCGACAGACGCAGAACGGGTGGGAACTGATGTCGTTTGCGCTCGTTGCGCATGATCATCGAGTGGATCTTCTCCACCACCTCCGAATCGAATCCGGCATTGATGATCTCCTCGCGATGCTGGTGCTCCTCGATCATGCGGTAGAGTATGGCATCGACTACCTCGTATGGAGGCAGCAGGTCGCTGTCCTTCTGATCGGGGCGCAACTCCGACGACGGCTCCTTGTCGATGATCGTCTCGGGAATCACATCGCCGAACGAAGAGTTGATGTAACGCGCCAGATCGTAGATCTCGCCCTTGTAGAGGTCGCCCGTCACGCTGAAAGTACCGGCCGTATCGCCGTACAGCGTACACCAGCCCAATGCGTTTTCGCTCTTGTTCGACGAATTGAGAAGCATGTATCCCGTCTTGTTCTGCACGGCCATAAGCATTATGGTGCGGATACGCGACTGCACGTTCTCCTCCGTGGCATCGAACTCAGTGCCGCCGATGACCGGTTTTAGCGTATCGATAATAGCGTCGTAGGCCTCCACGATGGGCAGCACGCTGTACTCCACGCCTAAGTTTTCGGCCAGCTTCTTGGCATCTTCCACCGACTCGTCGGGAGAGAACTGCGACGGCATCATCAGCACCCTGACATTCTCCCTGCCTAATGCACCCACGGCCAGACATGCCACCACGGCCGAGTCGATACCGCCCGAGAGACCTACGCAGGCCTTGTAGTAGTTGTTCTTGTGGAAGTAATCGCGCAAACCTAAACAGGCGGCCTTGTAGACCATGCGCGTGCGGTCGTTATATGTGGTGAACGGCACCTGCACAGCCTGTGCCCGTTCGTCCTCCGTATCGAATATGCGGAAATCCTCCTCAAAGCTCTTCAACAGCATGAGCAGCTCGCCGCGGCTGTTCAGCACGCCCGAGGTACCGTCGTAGACGATCTCGCCCGAGCCGCCTATCTGATTGACCATTATGATGTTCTTACCCTCGGCGAAAGCCAGCTTGCTCATCTTCTCGAAACGGTACGACATAAGTCCCTTGCCGTAGCGGCGGGCATTGACCGAGATGACCAGATCCACCTCGGGATCGATGTCGTGCGTGCGGCTCAGGTCGTCGCCTACCACGATCATCACGCGCTTGCCGGCTATATCGAAGCTGTCATAGCCCCGCTTCGAGCCTACAAGATATCCCATCTCGCGACGCGCCGTGACATATTGTTTGCCTATATATGAGATACTTCCCGTGTCCGATATCAAAGCGGCTGCACTCACCGGTCCGTATTCGGTCAGATACGGAACACCGACTATGGCGGCAATGCCGCGGCACTTCGAGGCTATCGACTCGACAGCCTCCTCGCACAGCGTCAAGAATGTGGTTTTGCTGAGAAGCCCGTATGCCGGAGTGCCGCTGACGGCAAACTCGGCGAACACCACCAGATCCGCGCCCTCGTTTTTGGCCTGCTCTATACTCGCCTCGATCTTGGCGGTATTGGCTGCAACGTCACCGACGGTGTAGTTAAGCTGGGCTAATGCTATCTTCATACTACTATAAATTTTCAGTAACTGAAATAATAACACGGCAAAGATAGCAAAACTATTTTAATTATAGGAAAGCCGCCCGCACTATTTTTCCCGCACCCCGCACAGCGGCCGCCGGAGCATGCCGACCCTGCGTATCGTCATAAAATACAGCCGCAATATCACGCCGAGAAGCAATGCCGTTGCGACGCTGAGTCTCGCCATCGGGAACGTGCTTGTCGGCCGAGAGAGATTCTCACGTCGCAGTCATTCGACTGCTCCTCAGAATGACAGCATAGTGGAAATAGTTTCCAAAGAACCACAACCCTCTTTTTCGTCAAAAGGCATTAGTTGTAACGCAACGCAGGAGCGAAGCGATGGGATATACTGACGTATTTCCCATTGCTGAGTGACAAGGCGCGGAAGCGAATGATGCCTTTTTACGAAAAAGATTTGGTGTATTGGAAAATTATATCTATATTTGCGCACCAATTCGAGAGAATTGATGCCCAGATGGCGGAATCGGTAGACGCGCTGGTCTCAAACACCAGTAGGTTCACCCCTGTGCCGGTTCGACCCCGGCTCTGGGTACAAAAGGGAGGCAGATTTTTCTGCTTCCCTTTTTCATTATATCACGGCCGCCACCTGCAAACCGGCAGTCATACGGCATAGCGTCCTGCGATTTCGCATGCGGCGGAGGGAGACATGAAATGGCGGATTCGGTAAAAATGGTAATTCTATCCGTAAACGGTTTATTTGTCCGTGTCGGCGACGGTTGTAATTTTGCATTGTGAAAAACAAACACTACACATGATATGAAACGGACTGTTTTATTATTGACACTTGCAATCACAACACTCACGACAATGGCACAACAAAAGATCATTCAGACCGCCGGACGCGACGCGCTCGGCGAGTTCGCGCCCGAGTTCGCGCACCTCAACGACGACATACTTTTCGGCGAGGTATGGAGCCGCAACGACCTGCTCAGCCTGCGCGACCGCAGCATAGTCACCGTCACGGCACTTATAAGCCAGGGCATCACCGACACGTCGCTGATACACCACCTGCAAAACGCCAAGCGCAACGGCATCACCCGCACCGAGATAGCCGAGATAATCACCCATGCCGCATTCTATGCCGGCTGGCCCAAGGCGTGGGCTGCGTTCCGTCTGGCCAAGGAGGTGTGGAACGACGATACGGAGGCTGCTGACGATGCACGGGCCGAGTTTCAGCGGGAGATGATATTCCCCAAAGGCGAGCCTAACACGGCATACGCGCAATATTTCACCGGACAGAGCTATCTGGCACCTGTGTCGTCGGAGCAGGTCGCCGTAGCCAATGTCACCTTCGAGCCGGGCTGCCGCAACAACTGGCACATACACGAGGCCTCGCAGGGCGGCGGACAGATGCTCATAGGCGTGGCCGGACGCGGCTGGTATCAGCAGGAGGGCAAGGCTGCCGTGGAGATACTGCCCGGCACGGTGATCCATATCCCAGCCGGTGTCAAGCACTGGCACGGCGCAGCGGCCGACGCATGGTTCGCGCATCTGGCATTCTCGGTGCCGGGCGAGGATACGAAGACCGTATGGCTCGAACCCGTGACCGACGAGGAGTACGGCCGACTCGAATAGAGAATATGTAGTATGGAATTACGTAAATTACTGACGGTATCGGCGGCATGTATCGCAACGATAATCGCCGCAGATGCGTCGGCGCAGCAACAGCAACAAAACATTACAGAGATTATGAATACACTGACCACCGAGTGGGACAAGACATTCCCGCGCAACGACAAAGTGGAACACACGAAGATAACTTTTCACAACCGCTACGGCATCACGCTTGCCGCTGATCTGTACAAACCCTCAGCAGCCGACGGACGGCTGCCTGCCATAGCCGTCTGCGGCCCGTTCGGGGCGGTCAAGGAGCAGGTCTCGGGGCTGTATGCCCAGACGCTGGCCGAGCGCGGCTTTATCACCCTGGCGTTCGATCCGTCGTTCTACGGCGAGAGCGGCGGCACACCGCGCTATCTCACCTCGCCCGAGATCGGCACAGATGATTTCAGTGCGGCGGTCGACTGCCTGCTGATGCGCGACGACGTCGATCCCGAGCGCATAGGCATCATAGGTATCTGCGGCTGGGGAGGCTTCGCTCTGAACGCGGCGGCCAACGACCCGCGCATAAAGGCGACGGTCACCTCGACGATGTACGACATGAGCCGCGTGACCGCCAACGGTTATTTCGATGCGATGACGGCCGACGACCGCTACCGGTTGCGCCGCCGCCTGAACGAGCAGCGCACACAGGAGTATCGCAGCGGCGCATACGGCCGCGACGGAGGTGTCATCGATCCGGTTCCGGACGATGCTCCCGAGTTCGTAAAGCGTTACCACGATTACTACAAGACTCCGCGCGGATACCACCACCGCTCGCCCAATTCCAACGGCGGCAAACTCGCCACGGCCGCGCTGGCATTCGTCAACATGCCGATAATGAGCTATATCGACGAGATTCGCAGTGCCGTACTGCTGATTCACGGCGCGCAGGCGCACTCGTGTTATTTCAGCGAAGATGCCCGCAAACGACTGACGGGCGACAACAAGGAGCTGCTTATAATCGAGGGTGCCGACCACACCGATCTCTACGACAATCTTGCGGTAATACCCTTCGACAAGATCGAGAGTTTCTTCATCGATGCCTTCCGCGCGCAATAGTGCCGGAAGATGGTAAACGGTCGTATAGTACGATGCAGATAAGCCATAGTATTGCGTTAATTGCAACCAAAGGTCTGCACGATGAAATTATGCCGATATAATATTTTACGCCGCCGAACAAAAAAATCCGGCGGCGTAAAAATATTATGGAGGTGAGATCCTTGAATACGGCGGACTCTGACAGCGGTTGCTTGTCCGCTTTTCCCAATTCATGGCCTTTGCAGCAAAGATATGACATCGGCATAAATACCGATGTCCGGCTGCATAACGTTTCCCACGGATAATTACATGTTCCGCATTTGCGTGCCTATTCTCTATTATTTATTTTTTTGAACAGGCGGCTCCCACATATGTGAAGGGGGTAAATCCGGCATGAGCAATGAAGGTTCTCTTGCCTCTGCCAGACTATCTTTTAATTTCTGCATGTCTTTTAACTCCTTACTATCTTCTAATTCCTTTGTACGCTCTTTCAGATACTCGCCCGCCATCTTAAACTGCTTGGCCGAGCTGCCGGGAAGTATGGAATTTACGCCTGCCCCCGGCAATCTATTGTTATAAATGAGGGCACTCTGCCGCGAGACGTTAGATGGAATGGGCGGAGTAAGTTCTCCACGTGCGGCACGCAACATAACACTGCCTATTACCTCTGCTGCTTTTTCACCTTTTGTCAGAGCTTTTATAGCAGTAGGAATTTTAGTGACTTGCGCAGCACAATCCGCGCCGATCGACGACAAGGCAACAGCCAATACGAGTATTACAAACTTTTTCATTGCGATCGAATATTAAGATATTATTAATCTGCCGGAATACTGAATCTCTTACCGCATTCCTGACATTCGTACTCTTTGAACAGCCGGTTGCCAATCAGGCCGTCGTCGATGTTGTAATAATCCGTCATGCCGACGTGGGTAGACTTGCATTGAGGACATTTCACCCCTGTCTGTTCCTTTATATTGTGTATGTTGTCTCCTGCATGACCGAATACATACACTCCCACACCCAACAAGCATATTATGCCAATTATCATCGTTCCCATACAAATAGTTTTTTGAAGTATAACGAATATGTTTACGGCGTGCTTTAGTCTCCACAAATATACAAAAAATGCAATGACATTACTACATAATTAGCATTTTTTGCATATCTTTACACAACATGATGAGAAACTATAAATTACCGATGATATGAAACCTGTCAAATTGCTGTTGTGTGCGCTGCTGGCCTCTCAGGTCGTCGGGGCGCAGATGCCCAGATGGCTCGATCCCGAACTCTTCGAAGTGCAGCGGGAGCCTATGCGTTCGAGCTTCATAGTCTACCCGTCGGCCGGCGAGGTGCGATATGTCAACGACTTCCGCTCTTCGCCGCTGTACCGCTCGATAGGCGGCCAGTGGAGCTTCCACTGGGCAGAGACTGTTGCCGAGCGGCCAGAGGAGTTCTACCGCGCAGATTTCGACGACTCGTCGTGGGGTACGATGCCTGTGCCGGGGTTGTGGGAGCTGAACGGATACGGCGATCCGGTCTACACCAACATACCATATCCGTGGCACAAGTTCTTTAAAGACAATCCGCCGTATGTACCCGTCGAGCAGAACCACGTCGGGTCGTACCGCCGCGAGATAGAGATACCGGCCGACTGGCGCGGACGCGACATATTCGTCCATATCGGCTCGGCCACCTCCAACCTGACACTGTGGGTCAACGGCCGCGAGGTCGGTTACAGCGAGGACAGCAAGTTGGAGGCCGAGTTCGACATAACGCGATATGTGAAGTTCGGCGAGAAGAACCTCATGGCCATGCAGATAATGCGCTGGTGCGACGGGTCGTACCTCGAAGATCAGGACTTCTGGCACATGACCGGCATAGGCCGCGACTGCTACATCTACTGCCGCGACAAGCGTCGCATGACCGACATCAAGCTGACACCCGATCTTACGAACGGCTGCACCGACGGCGTGCTCGACATCGATATAACGGCGACACGCGGCGTAAAGAGCGTGGCACTGCATCTGACCGATGCCGAGGGCAACACCCTCTGCCGCAGAGAGTGTGCGGTGGCCGGCGGCCGTGTCGCGACACGCTTCGAGGTGGAGAATCCGCGCAAGTGGAGTGCCGAAGAGCCCAACCTCTACCGGCTGGCCGTCGAGGCATCGGACGGCAGGCGGACTGTCGAAGCGACGGGCTTCAACGTCGGATTCCGCAAGGTGGAGATTGCAGGCGGTCAGCTGCTTGTCAACGGTCAGCCTATATATATCAAGGGTGTCAACCGCCACGAGATGAATCCCAACACGGGCTATTACCAGACGCGCGAGGACATGATGCGCGACATCGAGACGATCAAGCGGCTCAATTTCAACGCCGTGCGCACATGCCACTATCCCAACGACCCGCTGTGGTACGACCTGTGCGACATCTACGGCATCTATCTGGTCGACGAGGCCGACATCGAATCGCACGGCATGGGCTACGGCGACAAGACGCTCGCCGCGCGAGAGGACTACCTCGCCGCGCACCTCGTCCGCAACCGCCGCATGGTGATGCGCGACTACAACCACCCCTCGATCATCATTTGGAGCTTGGGCAACGAGGCCGGCAACGGCACCAACTTCCACAAGTGCTACGAGTGGATCAAGAGCTACGACAAGAGCCGTCCCGTGCAGTACGAACGTGCCGGGACCGACTCCAACACCGACATCTACTGCCCGATGTATGCCGGCTACGACCACTGCCGGCGATACGCCTCGGGCAACCCCTCGCGTCCGCTGATACAGTGCGAATATGCCCACGCCATGGGCAACTCGCTGGGCGGATTCAAGGAGTATTGGGATCTGGTGCGCAAGTATCCTGCCTATCAGGGCGGCTTCATCTGGGACTTCGCCGATCAGGCACTGGCCTACCGCGACCCCGACAGCGGCAGGCTTACCTACCGCTACGGCGGCGACTACAACGAGCGCGACGCCTCGGACGGCAACTTCAACTGCAACGGCGTGGTGGCACCCAACCGCGACTGGCACCCGGGCGCATACGAGGTGAAATACCAGCAGCGCAACATACTCTCGCGCGACCGAGAAGCAGGCCGCGGCACGGTGGAGATATTCAACGAAAACTTCTTCATCGATCTGTCGAAATACCGTCTCCGCTGGCAGCTGCTCGTCGACGGGGCGGCCGCGATGTGCGGCACGGTGGAGAACATCGACGCAGCTCCGCAGACGGCGGCCATAGTGTCGTTAGGCTACACGGCCGACGATGTTGTGGCACTGTCGGGCGACGAGATCCTGCTCGACCTGTCCTACACGCTCAAACGGCGCGACGGTCTGATCGAAGCGGGCTACGAGGTGGCGCACGACCAGATCGTGTTGAAGGCTTACGATACGGAGGCGCACTTCCATACGGCGGCAGCGGCGGCCGTGTCGGCATCGGATACGACAGGCATTCTGCGCATCGATTCGCGCACTGTTACCGGCGACCGCTTCCGAGTGACCTTCGATGCCGACGGATTCATATCGGACTACGAATACGACGGCACACAGATGCTCTGCTCGGCACTGCGTCCCAACTTCTACCGCGCACCCGTCGACAACGACGAAGGCGCGAAGAACAACCCGTCGCACAACTGGTTCGTATGGCGCAACGTCTCTTTGCAGCTGCAATCGTTCGACATGGCGACTGAGGGCGAATGCGTCGTCGTCACGGCCGCATATCTTATCGCCGAGACGGGAGCCGCACTCGATATGACATACCGCATCTGTCCCGACGGCGAGGTGATTGCTACCGAGAGCATGACCGCCGATAAGAGCCGCACCGACATAAAGAAACTGATGCGCTTCGGCATGACCATGTCGATGCCGTCGATGTTCGATGTCGTGGAGTTCTACGGTGCAGGGGCATTCGAAAACTACTGCGACCGCCTCAGCGGCGCACGCATCGGCCATTACGTGCAGAGTGTGGACGAACAGTTCTATCCGCTCTACGTGCGGCCGCAGGAGTCGGGCACCCACTGCGCACTGCGCTGGTGGCAGATACGCGACAGCGCGGGACGCGGCTTGGAGATACGCTCCGATGCACTGTTCTCCGCGTCGGCCACGCCATACTCGCCCGAGAGCATCGACCTGATGTCGGCATCGGCTGCCAAGCACTTCACCGAACTGCAATCGGACGGTCGCACCTACGTCAATTTCGATCTGAAACAGCAGGGCGTAGGCTGCGTCAACAGCTGGAACGCCATGCCGCGCGAGGAGTACACCCTGCCCTACGGCGACTACCGCTTCACATTCATGCTGCGCCCGCTCCGATAGCAGCATCGCATAACCTGTCACCCCGTCACTCCCGCCGCGGCATCGCCCGCCGCGGGAGTCTCTCTATGCGAAATGTCGTGCTGAGGAGCGGTTATCAGATTCTTCACTGCGTTCAACATGACATGGAGGGCTTGTCATTCTGAGTGTAACAACGTGGAACGAAGAATCCGGTTGGGGACGATGTGTGTGATTGGCATACCCACTCTGTCATTCTGAGGAGCGATTGAAGATCGCGACGTGAGAATCTCTTTTTTTGGGGCCGACAAACCTCCTCCTCCCCGCATACAGACTCTCCCGCATTGCCTTTGTCTTCTCGGAGTGACGGCCGAGAGGGCGGGTTGCCGGCAGATGTATCGCGTTGGTTCTCTGCTATGCCGTTGGGCAAACTACGATGACGATAGATATTTATAGTGTGGAAGTTGGTTTTAGGAGAGTAAAATGTTACCTTTACAACTATAAACATTGGGTTATGAAGAGCGAATACGAAAAGATGCTGGCGGGCGAGTTGTACGACTTCTCCGATCCGGAGATCGAAAGCCGCATGATGAGGGCGCGACGTCTTGTGTGGCAGCTGAACAATACTCCGCCATACGAGCAGCAGGCATACAGACGGGCTTTGGAGGAGCTTATACCGTCGATCCCGGAATCGACATATATCGTGCAGCCGCTGTTCTGCGACATGGGCGACAGGATATATCTGGGCGAAGAGGTGTTTATAAACTCGGGGTGCACGATGCTCGATACGGGCGGTATCCGCATCGGACGACATACGAAGCTCGGCCCCGGCTGCCGCCTCTATACGCCGCAGCACCCGATCGACTATATGCAGCGGCGTGGCAGCGTCGAGACGGCATACGGTATCACCATAGGCGAGGATTGTTGGATAGGCGGCAGCGTGACCATCTGCCCGGGTGTGAGTATCGGCGACAGGGTGGTGGTGGCTGCCGGCAGTGTCGTCACGCGCAATGTGCCCGACGATGTGCTGGTGGCCGGCAATCCGGCCGTTATCAAACGGCGATTGCGCGATTAGGTGTCGTACATACGCATAAAAAGGAGCGTCGCACATCACTGCGCGACGCTCCTTTGTGATTCTGCCAGCCGATTAAAGTATCTCTTCGCCGAAGAGCGTGGCCGACGAGCAGCCCGTGATACGCACCTTGACGTAGTCGCCGACGCTATGGCTGCCGCGGTCGAATACCACCATCTTGTTTTGCGACGTGCGTCCCGAGAGCTGTGCCTCGCTGCGCTTTGAGGTGCACTCGACCAATATCTCGAACTCCTTGCCTATGTCGCGGCGGTTGCTCTGCTCCGAGAGGGTGTTTTGCAGATCGATAATCTCGGTCAGACGGCGTGTCTTGACCTGCTCGCTGATATCGTCGGGGAGATGACGATGGGCGAAGGTGCCCGGTCGCTCGGAGTATTTGAACATGTAGGCGAAATCGTAACCCACCTCGCGCATCAGCGACAGCGTCTGCCGGTGCTCCTCTTCGGTCTCGCCCGAGAATCCGGCGATCAGGTCGGTGGTGATGGCGCAGTCGGGCATGTAGCGGCGAATGGCCGCCACACGGTCGAGATACCACTCGCGCGTGTATTTGCGGTTCATGCGTTCGAGCATCGTGCTGGCACCCGACTGTGCCGGCAGATGAATGGCGCGGCAGATGTTGGGCATCGAGGCCATGGTTTCGAGCAGCCGGTCGCTCATGTCTTTGGGGTGCGAGGTGGCGAAGCGCACACGCAGCAGCGGCGATATCTCGGCCACACGGCGCAGCAGCTCGGGGAAATCCACTTCGCCCGTGCGATATGAATTTACGTTCTGTCCCAACAGCGTCACTTCGCGGTAGCCGTTGTCGAAGAGCTGGCGCGCCTCGGCCACGATGGTCTCGGCATCGCGGCTGCGCTCTATGCCGCGCGTGTAGGGCACGACGCAGTATGAACAGTAGTTGTTGCAGCCGCGCATGATGGCTATGAACGCGCTCACGCCGTTGCGGTCGAGTCTCACGGGCGAGATCTCGGCGTAGGTCTCCTCGCGCGAGAGCATCACGTTGACACCCTTGCCTCCCGCCTCGGCCTCGCGCACGAGCGACGGCAGATCGCGGTAGGCATCGGGACCTGCCACGACGTCCACGCCGTAGTCGCCCTCGACGAGCTTCTCTTTCAGGCGTTCGGCCATGCAGCCGATGATGCCCACGATGAGCGAGGGCTTGTGCTTGCGCAGACGTCGCATCTCGCTCAGCCGCCCCCAGATGCGTTGCTCGGCGTTGTCGCGTATCGAGCAGGTGTTTATGAGTATTATGTCGGCCTGCTCGATACGGTCGGTGTAGACGTATCCCTCCTTTTGCATGATGGATACCACTATCTCCGAGTCGCCGACGTTCATCTGGCAGCCGTATGTCTCGATGAAGAGTTTGCGTCCGTCGCCGATGATGGGACGCAACGTATTGACCGGTATGTTGTTTGTCATGTCAAGTGCTTTGGTTCAACCTGTTACTCTACCTGCAACGCGTCGTCCTTGGGGAAGGTCTTGAATCCCTCGCCGAAGGTGTCGTAGGCATCGGTCACAACAACGAAGGCTCGCGGATCGATCTCGCGGATCTTGCGCTGCACGTTCTTCACCTCGTTGCGGCTTATGACCAGAAATATCATCTCCTTCTCGTTGCGCGAATACATGCCGTGTGCCTTGATATAGGTCGCGCTGCGGTCCAGCTCCTTGATGATGTATTCGCGGAACTCCTCGCTGTGGAAGTCGCTGATGATGAAGAGCAGCTTGTCGTATGAGGCTCCGTCGATGGTGAAGGCCAGCACTCGCGAGTTGACGAATATGGCCACGAGCGAGTACAACGACAGCAGCCAGCCCTCGGGTTCGCTGTCGCCTTGCATGCCCACACCGAAGCCTATGACCACAAGACCGCACAGCACCACGAATGCGTCGGCGGCAAGCACGGCATTGGAGAATTTTATTTTCAGAAATTTGTTCAATAGCAGCGCAACGATGTCGGTGCCGCCCGTGGTGGCGTTGTTGCGCACGACGATACCCACGCCTATTCCGCTCAGCACGCCGCCGAATATGGCCGCCAGCATAAGATGGTCGCTCAGATCGATCACGCCGCCCATGAGCTGCGCGGGATCGAGTGCCTCCAATGCCTCGGGAGTGGGGTAGGCCAGTGCCGACATGATGTTCATTATACCCGGTGTGATGAGTGCCGCAAAGAGCGTGCGGCCGCCGAACTTGCCTCCGAAGATGATGATGGCCGTTATCAGCAGCGGTATGTCGAACATGTAGCCGAACGTACCCACCTGTATGCTCGGAAAGAGGTTGTGCAGCACCAGTCCCATGCCGTAGACACCGCCCGGGACGATGTTGTAGGGGTTGATGAACAGGGCGAATCCTGCCGCAAGTATCGTGCAGCCGAAGACGATCGATACGATCGATACCCACCAATGCCAGTCCGTGAGCGAATCTTTGACGGAGGCTATTATTTTTCTGTCGATATTCATGTGTATCAATATGTTTAAATGTAAATCGAAAACTTGATGCAATTTCAAGTTATCAAAGATATAAAATTATTTCCGATTTTACGCGTTTCATTGTTGAAAAAGTGAAACTTCTCGTGCGCAATCCGTCGCCGTAGGCGGGAAGAAGCATGCAATGATGTCGGGCTGCTGCGAAATTTAGGAATAAAATTTTCGATGTCGGCAAAATATTGCTATCTTTGCAATATATATGCCTTATACGACGCTGATTCGGAAATATTGGAAATTTAAAATACAGACTCTATGGGTTCTTGGGATATACAGACATATTATTGTGCTATAACGCTGATGATTATCGCCTATCTGCTGGGTTCTATCCCCAGTGCCGTATGGATAGGCAAGAAGTATTACGGAATAGATATTCGCGAGCATGGCAGCAAGAATGCCGGCACGACCAACATGTTGCGCGTGCTGGGCAAGCGCGCCGCACTGCCCGTATTCGCCATCGACTATTTCAAGGGTTTCGTCGCCGTGATGCTTATTTCCATAATGAACTACGACGACACGATCAATCAGGCATGGCTTATCAATCTGAAAATAATTGCGGTATTTGCCGTAGTTCTGGGACACATATTCCCTGTGTTCGCCGATTTCAAGGGCGGCAAGGGTGTGGCGACGCTGATCGGTGCCATCACGGGCATCTATCCGCCTATCGTGCTGCTGTGCTTCGGCATCTGGTTCCTCGTGCTGATGATATGGCACTATGTGTCTTTGGCCTCGATCATCGCCGGCTGCTGTTTTCCGGTGTTGGTCATGATCTTCTCGACGATGACCTACGACCCTGCGGCTCCGCTGTTGTCCGTGCCGTTCATCGTATTCTCGTGGGTGGTGGCAATATTGTTGGTGTGGACTCACCGCAAGAATATCGAGCGTCTGCGTGCCGGAACCGAATCGAAGATCTATATATGGCCTAAGAACTGATCGGGACGTATGGTGCTCGTCGGGCATGTTTCGGCATTCGGGCAATCGCCGGTTTGGAACCGCTTTCGGAGAAGTGCGGATAAAAAGAGGGTGCAAGTCACATTTGACGCGCACCCTCTTCGATTTTATCACTGCCGTGCTGTTATCTGCTCTCCTGTTCCTGCTCTCTGAGCCTGTCGAAGCAGTGGCGGCAGATGGGTTCGTAGGAGTCCTGAGCACCTAACATCACCTGCTTCTCGTCGGCCGTAAGACGGTGCGAGTGGTGCGCCAGATCGCCGCAGCGAACGCATATCGCATGTACCTTGGTGACATATTCGGCTGTGGCCATCAATGCCGGCATCGGACCGAACGGCTTGCCCGTGTAATCCATGTCCAGTCCGGCGACTATGACTCTCACGCCGCGGCCTGCCAGCTGACGGCACACCTCGACGATGCTGTCGTCGAAGAACTGCGCCTCGTCGATGCCGACAACCTCCACGTCGGTCGACATCAGCAGTATGTTCTGCGGCGAGTCGACGGGTGTCGAGCGTATGGCGTTTGCGTCGTGCGACACGACATCTTCGTCGGAGTAGCGCACGTCGATCATCGGTTTGAATATCTCCACTCTCTGATTGGCGAACTGCGCGCGCTTCATGCGCCGTATAAGCTCCTCGGTCTTGCCCGAGAACATCGAGCCGCAGATCACCTCGATCCAGCCTTTCTGTTTGTTGTTCTCTAAAAACATCGTTTATAAATCTTGCAAAAATTCCATTCAGTTGCTCCGCACCTCTACAATGCGCACTCGTCGATACGTTCGATGCGTGCTCCCAGAGCATTCAACCGGCCGTCGATATTGCGGTAGCCGCGATCGATCTGCTCGATGTTCTGTATGATGCTTGTGCCGTCGGCACTCATGGCGGCGATCAGCAGAGCCACGCCGGCACGTATGTCGGGCGAGGTCATCTTGGTGGCTCGCAGCTGTATGCGGTGGTCGTGGCCTATGACCGTGGCGCGGTGCGGGTCGCAGAGTATGATCTGAGCCCCCATGTCGATGAGCTTGTCGACGAAGAACAGACGGCTCTCGAACATCTTTTGGTGGATCAGCACGGCACCTTTGGCCTGCGTGGCCACCACGAGGAATATCGACAGCAGGTCGGGCGTGAGTCCCGGCCACGGAGCGTCGGCTATGGTCATGATCGAACCGTCGATGAAACTCTCTATGCTGTAATTGTCCTGCTGCGGAATGTAGATGTCGTCGCCGCGCTGCTCGAAGCGTATGCCCATGCGGGCGAACTGCGCCGGTATGATGCCCAGATTGTCGTAGGATACGTTCTTGATGGTCAGCTCCGAGCGGTTCATGGCGGCCATGCCGATGAAGCTGCCCACCTCGATCATGTCGGGCAGCATCGTGTGCTCCGTACCGCCCAACTCGCGCACGCCGTCGATGGTCAGCAGGTTCGAGGCGATGCCAGAGATGCGTGCACCCATACGGTTGAGCATGCGGCACAGCTGTTGCAGATACGGCTCGCATGCGGCGTTGTAGATCGTCGTGCGCCCCTCGGCCATCACGGCGGCCATTACGATGTTGGCTGTACCGGTCACCGAGGCCTCGTCGAGCAGCATGTATGTGCCTTTGAGCTTGCGTCCCTCGACCGAGTAGAACTCCTCTCCCGCATCGAAATTGAACGAGGCACCGAGCTTCTGGAATCCTAAGAAGTGGGTGTCCAGACGTCGGCGGCCGATCTTGTCGCCGCCGGGCTTGGGCATGTATCCCACGCCGAAGCGCGCCAGCAGCGGGCCGATCATCATCACCGAGCCGCGCAGACGGCGGCAGCGGCGGTGGTAGTCGGAGCTGCGTAGATAGTCGAGGTCGATATGCTCGGCACATAGCGAGTAGCTGTCGGCCGAAAGACGCTTGACGCGCACGCCCATGGCCGCCATCAGCTCGATGAGCTGGACGACGTCCACTATGTCGGGTACGTTGTGCACTACGACCTCTTCGGGGGTCAGCAGTGCGGCGCATAATATTTGAAGTGCCTCATTCTTTGCGCCCTGAGGCGTGATCTCACCATGAAGGCGGTGTCCGCCTTCGACCTTGAACAGTGCCATAATTCTTAAATTTTACCCTAAGATACGAAATAATCGGCGCAAATGCAAACATTATCTGCAAGTTTGTTCGAATATGGTATCTAAGGCCAAGCCAAAGGTACGAAAAAAGGGGCGGAGACCCGATGTTTTTGCACGAAAAGTTTTCAACAATCCGCACGGCGCAATCTTCACGGCCGGTGTCTGACGATGTGCAATGGCGTGATAGCCAATAAAAAGAGCACTGCCTCGGCAGTGCTCTTTTTATTGCGGGGTTACTCATTTGTCAGATGATCGAGAATGCGATCTCCATCATGTTGGTAAAGCTGTTCTGACGCTCCTCGGCCGAGCATGCCGTGCCGTGCACGAGCGAGTCGGATATGGTGCAGATGCAGAGTGCCTTGTTGCCCGAGCGAGCGGCGTTCATGTAGAGTGCCGGAGCCTCCATCTCCACGGCCAGTACACCCATCTTCTGCCATGCCTTCCAGTTCTCGGCGTTCTCGCCGTAGAAGGCGTCGCTGGCCATCAGGTTGCCTACCTTGTAGTTGACACCCATACTCTCGGCCTTGTCGGCGGCTGCGCGCAGCAGGCCGAAGTCGGCGATGGGAGCGAAGGTTCCGGGCAGGTTGAACTGTGCGGCATAGTTGGAGTCGGTGCACGAACCCATGCCCAGCACGATGTCGCCCAGATTGAGCGACGGATCGTAGGCTCCTGCCGAGCCGCAGCGAATGATGCTCTTCACGCCGTAGAAGTTGTATAATTCATAGGTATAGATGCCTATTGAGGGTATACCCATGCCGTGTCCCTGGACCGATATGCGTTTGCCCTTGTAGGTGCCCGTAAAGCCGAGCATGCCGCGCACGTTGTTGTACTGCACGGGATTTTCGAGGAAACGCTCTGCCATCAGCTTGGCGCGCAACGGGTCGCCTGCCATGATTACCTTGTCGGCGATTTCGCCTGCCTTGGCTCCGATATGCGGAGTCGGTGTCTTGTCTGCCATATTCTGTAAAATTAAAATATCGTTATGTTTTACGTGAGGTGATACACCTGCTATGCAAAGATAGCGATAATTACGGAAATGCAAAATCTTTTCCGCAAAAGTTTCGATCCGAAACAAAAATGGGGCTGCGGGTTTTGAAATTCTGAAAAGAATGGTTAAATTAGTAGGCTAAAACTATGATAACCGTTATGGAGAGTATATTCACCGAGAGGGAACGAGGCGATATTCTGTCGCTGATGAAACGCGAGATCATTCCGGCCATCGGCTGTACGGAGCCTATCGCCGTGGCCTTGTGTACGGCGCGGGCCACCGAGGCTTTGGGGTGCGAGCCGCAGCGTATCGAGGCGCGTCTGAGTGCCAACATCTTGAAGAATGCCATGGGCGTGGGAATCCCCGGCACGGGCATGACCGGCCTGCCGATAGCCATGGCACTCGGAGCATTGAAGGGGCGTTCGGCCTACGGTTTGGAGGTGCTGCGCGATGTCGATCGGGCGGCTGTGGAGCGTGCTGCGGCGATGGTCGGCGCAAAGACTGTCGGCGTCGATCTCAAAGAGGGGATCACCGAGAAACTCTATATAGAGGTTGAGGTGTCGGCCTCGGGCGACAGTGCCGTGGCTGTCATATCGGGCGATCACACGCATTTCGTCTATGTCGCACACGCCGGCGAAGTGATTTTGGACGAGCGTGAGGCGGCGAGCTGCGGCGAGCAGGAGCACGAGACCGTGGAGCTGACCATGCGCCGCATATGGGATTTCGCCATGACGGCACCGCTCGACGAGTTGGAGTTCATCGACGAGGCGCGCCGCCTGAATATGGCCGCTTCGGAGATCTCGCTCAAAGGCGACTTCGGCCACTCGCTCGGTCGGCTGCTGCAAAGCAACCGCGAGCGGAAGATCATGGGCGACAGCCTCTTCACCAAGATATTGTCATATACGTCGGCCGCATGCGACGCGCGCATGGCGGGTGCCATGGTGCCCGTGATGAGCAACTCGGGCAGCGGCAACCAGGGCATCACCTCGACTATTCCGGTTGTGGTATATGCCGGTGAGTGCGGAGCCTCGCACGAGCAGCTTATCCGCGCTCTTATATTGAGCCACCTGACGGTCATCTACATCAAGCAGAGCCTCGGCCGACTGTCGGCCTTGTGCGGCTGCGTGGTGGCCTCGACGGGTTCGAGCTGCGGCATAACATATCTTATGGGCGGCGGCTACGAGCAGGTGGCGGCGGCCGTGAAGAACATGATAGCCAACCTCACGGGCATGATCTGCGACGGAGCCAAGCCCTCGTGCGCCATGAAGCTCACCAGCGGTGTCTCGACGGCCGTGCTGTCGGCCATGATGGCCATGGACGGACGCTGCGTCACCTCGGTGGAGGGCATCATCGACGACGATGTCGACCGCTCGATACGCAACCTGACGACCATAGGACGCGACGCCATGAACGAGACCGATGCCATGATATTGAAGATCATGACCTCGAAGTGCTGACGTACAGACTCTGCCAATTACTATTATACGGACATATTATGCTTAAACTCAGACTTCAATCACTGGTTGCAGCCTTGTTGCTCGTGTCGCTGTTTGCCACGAGTGTTTCGGCGCAGTCACCGCGCGAGGAGATCGCCGCCGATCCGCTGCGTGCCGGCGGCATCTATTACACTTATCACCCTGCATCGCTCGATGTGACGCCTGCTCCTCGCGGGTTCAAACCATTCTACATCAGTCATTACGGCCGTCATGGCAGCCGCTGGGCGGCATCGGAGAAGAGCTACGCCCGCGTGCTCCGCACGTTGCGCACGGCCGCCGATGACGGAGTGCTGACTCCGCTCGGCGAGCGTCTGCTGGCCGATGTCGAGCTTATCTGCGCCCATGCCCAGAAGCATGCCGGCGATCTGTCGCCGTTGGGCAGGCAGGAGCATGCCGCCATCGCGCGCCGTATGTACGACAACTATCCCGAGGTCTTTCGCGGCGAGTGCGACGTCGACTGCCATTCCACGCTCGTGACGCGCTGCATCATCAGCATGGTGTCGTTCACCGACGGCCTGCACGAGCGCAATCCGAAGATCCGCTTCCGCCGCGACGCCACGGCTGCCGACAGCCACTTCGTGTTCAGCGTCGAGGGCATGAACGCCGCGCGTACCCAGACTACCGCCCGCGCCGAGGAGTACCGCCACTCGATCAACGATCCCGATGCGCTGTTCGGTCGTCTGTTCTCCGAGCCGGGCTATGCCGACCGCAGGATAGCCGATAAATACAAGTTCTACGACAATCTCTTCACCGTGGCCATGATCATGCAGTGCGTCGATCTCGATGTCGACATAAGATACGTATTCACCGACGAGGAGCTTTACAACATGTGGCGCGGCTACAATATCCAGCGTTATCTGACCTACGGACCCTCGGCCGAGTGGGGCGACAATATCGTTGCCGATGCACGGCCTCTGCTGCGCAACATCATCGATAATGCCGACAAGGCCGCAGCCGGTGAACTGGGCTATGTCGCCACACTGCGTTTCGGTCACGATATCAACGTTATACCGCTGGCCGCGCTTCTCGAATTGGAGGGGGCGACATTCCGCAGCGACGACTACGATGCCGTGTGCGAGAACTGGATCGACTACCGTGTCTCGCCTATGGCAACCAACGTGCAATTCATCTTCTTCCGCAACAAGGCGGGCGAGGTGCTGGTCAAGGTGCTATTCTCGGAGAAGGAGTGCCGGCTGCCTGTGGCCACCGACATCTTCCCGTTCTATCGCTGGGAGGATTTCAAGGCATATTACGAACCGAAGATTCTCTGAACGCTAAGATGACGGCGCAGCCTGCATAGGTGTGCGGAGTATGTGCTACGAGCAATAAAACGAAAAATATTTTTCGTTTTATTGCTCGTTCTTTATCTTTTTACTACCTTTATAACGTAAAACGAACCGTCGGAATTTTCGAAAACTAACTTAAATAAATTTTTCTGCATGAAACGATTTCTGCTTCTTATCGCAATCATCACTCTGCCTTTGTCGCTCATGGCTCAAAAGGCTGCGCGAATCGCCCAAGGCCCCTATATTCAGGCCTGCTCCGATACCGAGTTTACCGTGGTGTGGCTCACCGATGTCGATGCCATATCGTGGGTGGAGGTGGCACCCGACGACGGCACTCATTTCTACAACGTCGAGCGTCCGAAATACTATCAGACCATCTTCGGCCGTCGCCCGATAGGCCGCCTGCACAGCGTTAAGGTCACGGGTTTGGAGCCGGGTACCAAGTATCGCTATCGCATATTCCAGAAGGCCGTGCTTCTCAACGAGGGACGTGTGCGCGTGCTGTTCAGCGATCCCTACGGCAGCGATATCCTCTCGCACAAACCCTTCTGCGTGAAGACTCTCGACGAGGGCAAGGCCACTACGCGCTTTGCCGTTGGCAACGACTTCCACGAGCATGGCGACGTGCTGCGCAAGCTCTTCGATCGTGAGACGGTCAATGCCGACAACTACGATTTCGTGCTGTTCAACGGCGATATGGTGACCAGCATCGACTCGGAGGAGTACCTCATGGAGCATGTCATTACCCCTTCGGTCGAGGCCTTCGCACCCGATATGCCGCTGTTCGTGGCTCGCGGCAACCACGAGAACCGCGGACAGTGGGGCACGCACTACATGGATTATTTCCCCTCGTCGACGGGTGCTCCCTACTACACGTTCCGCAGCGGCCCGGCATTCTGCATCGTTCTCGACGGCGGTGAGGACAAGCCCGACAGCGATATCCGCAATCTCGAACTCATGGTTCACGATCCCTATCGCGAGCAGGTGGCCGAGTGGCTCAAAGGCGTTGTCGCAAGCGAGGAGTTTCGCTCGGCTCCCGTCAAGATCGTCTTCCTGCACATGCCTCCCTCGCCCAAGGGCTGGCACGGCGGAGCCGAGATCGACCGCCTCTATACTCCCATTCTCAACGAGGCGGGTATCGATGTGATGTTCAGTGCCCATATTCACCGTTACAAACTCTGGAAAGCCGGCGACAAGGCCACCGGCTGCAACTTCCCCGTCTTATGCAATCCCAACCAGACCCGCATGGACGTCGACGTAGATGCCAAGACCATCACCTGCAACATTTACGACAAGGAAGGCAAGCTGACGCATACGGATAAGTTTCCCGTGTCTTTTCCGTGAAAAGCGGTCATTTGCTTCCGCGCCTTGTCGCTCAGCAATGGGAAGTACGTTAGTACGTCCCATCGCTTCGCTCCGGCGTTGCGTTACAACTAACCGCTTTTGACGAAAAAGAGGGTAGTGGTGCTTTGGCGGTTTTCCGTGAAAAGCGGCATTCTACTGCCGCGCACTTGCTCCGCCGAATAGACAGTACGCCAAGTACAGCCTATCCGGCGGATCTTCGTTTGCGTTCATTTCATGCACTTTTTCTCGCCGCGGCAAAGATGAAGTAAACTTCATTTTGCTCGTCTGGCTTAACGAAAAAGTTGTATAATACCGCTTTTGACGAAAAATGGGGTAGTGGTGCTTTGGAGACTATTTTTGTTGCGTGTCATTCTGAGCGGAGTGTAACGTAGCGAAGAATCTGTGCGCGACTATTTCCACTGCCCTGTCATTCTGAACGGAACATGTTGGAGTGAAGAATCCGGCTGTGGCTATGTGCGAGGTTGATAAGCCCTGCTGTCCACAACCAGATGTTTCGCTCTGCTCAACATGACATTGTGTGGGTCTGTCATTCTGAGGAGCGGCTTTTGGCCGCGACGTGAGAATCCCTGTTTTTTTGTTGATATATGCACTTCCTTGTTACAAAAATGCACTCCCTCCGGCGAGACTCCCACGTCGCCTGCGGCTCCTCGGAGTGACAGAGTGGGCGGCGAGACTCTCACGGTCGGGCGATGCCCTCTCTCGGAGTGACAGCATTGTGTGTCTTGTCGTCCACAGATTCTTGACCTGCGGTCTTCCTCTTTCGCGTCTCGGCATAAAAAGCAAGCTCTTTCTGCTCTCGACTTGTCGTCGGTTCACTACGTTCAGCATGACACGATGCGTACAGAGACTCCCACGGTCGGGCAATGCCCTCCCTCGGAATGACGCTCTCTCAAAGAACATCGGCAGCCGGGGATATGCCCCGACTGCCGACCGAAAAAGATCCGACCAAACCGGTTTTACTCACTTATTCACCGCAGTATTTCTCGATAATGCGCTCACGCTCCGCAGGATCGACATCGATATAACCCGATATTCGCACTTTTTCGAGTTTCCATGTAGATATTAAATTAAACATATCTCCTTCAATTATCAAATGATGATCCTCGGTGTTATAGTATAGAATTTTTGCTGAACACTCACTATAATTATTATTACTGTGTTGCGTTATAAATGACTGTGTTGCCGGATTGTATTGCCAAGAGAACTGTTCACGACACGGATACGATCCTGTCTCTGGAAACCAGTCACTATCATAACAATCAAAGCAAATCCCTTCATCGAAAAATATCGCTATGCCGCCTGCTAAGTGTCCACCAACAAGAAACAGCCTCGACAAACTGCCATTATTATATTGGTACCAAGACTTCATTTTCATTGTACCTCGTTTCAAGTCGGTAAGCAAAGCTTCTTCGTTAAATCCGGATTGCGAGACTATCAAATTATTCATGTCGATGATTTCCAATTCTTCCGGAGACAGATTGTCTAAATCCTGCTCGTTGTCGCACGAGTAGAGTGACATGCAGCACAATGCGGCTGCCAATAAAAATATTCGTTTCATGGTGTTTATGGTTTATAATATTTATGGTAATGAATATGTTATCATTCTGAAATAGTCGTTGTATGTGGAGCTGTTTCTGCCAGCATAATCTCCGACCGATGTGTCGATATCTTCCGAATTGAGCCGTTTAGTGGTATCGAATAGGTTATAGGTATAATACCCGTCACATTTTCCTCCCCAGCCGAAATTGCAGTGCATCTTGGTATAAGTCTCAGAAGATAGCACTTTTCTGTCGAGTATCTCCGTTTTGCCGTCATGGGTGTAGTAATAACAATACAATGTTCTTACCGTGTATTCGTTCCAGCCGTCGATAACCCACGCGTGACCCGAAGAAGCTCCTTCTTGTATACCACTTATATAAAAAACATGTTGTAGATTGCATATCATGTTTCGAGCCTTTATGAGCGAAAATGATTGTAATGACACTGATTGATATCCTACATGATTAAATAACGGCGGGACATTGCTATCAAAAATACTGGATCCTTGCGTATTATACGTAACGTGCATATATTGTCCGACATGATATACGAAACGCGCCGCCTCTAATCTTGCAGAATACGACGGAATACAGCCATAGTAGCATTGACGCAATAAATTCCAATTAAAAGGCTGTCCATTAATTGTTATATTGGACGGATATTGGTTGGACATTAACAATTGAGCTACGGCAATCGGACCGCAGCCAGCCGGACATTGTTCTCCGTTATTGTAGCACAGATCATTGTATGGAGAAACACTTTGATTCCATTTAGTCCTCAGCAGCGGAGTTTGTTTGTAATTTACAATCGTATCGTGCCCCGGCCCCCAGAATTTGTCGATGGGCAGAGGTTTATCGTATCCTGCCGTGTCATCACCTCCAGGGAATGTGATTGAACTGTTGATCATCAGAGCAGTCATATACGATGTAATGTCGTCGCTCTGGATATCTGCCGCGGCGAAATCCTCGGGCGTGAGGACGGTCTGGTCGAGTATTGCCACGACAGGCTCCACGCGCTTGTCGGCACCGAGTACGGCCGAACCCTCTCCGTCGGCGAACTCGACGATATAGAACAAGTCGGACACGTCGTCGGGCATCTCGTCCGAGCGTGTTGCGGGAGCCACATCGGCGTATGCGACGTTGCGGACGGCCTTCACTCGCCGTCGCGGCTGTGCGGCACGTGTCTCGTCGCCGCCGCAGATCAT